>NZ_JBDPLS010000016.1:0-190650 GCF_039871515.1 Nonomuraea sp. B1E8
GCGCCGCCCCCCGCCGTTTCCCGCCGGGTCTCCCGCCGGGCTTTCCTACCAGGTGACCGGCAGCCGCTCCGGCCGGGCGAACGACGTGCCCGTACGCCACTTCAGCTCCTCCTCCGGCACCGCCAGCCGCAGACCGGGGAAGCGGCCCAGCACCGTCTCCAGCACGATCCGCAGCTCGATCCTGCTGAGCTGCGCGCCCAGGCAGTAGTGGATGCCGTGGCCGAAGGTGATGTGGTGGTTGTGCTCCCGCGCCGGGTCGTAGGCGTCGGGCTCGGCGAAGACCCCCGGATCGCGGTTGGCGGCCGTCGTGGACGGCAGCACCGCGTCACCCGCCCTGATGAGGACGCCGCCCAGCTCGACGTCCTGGGTGGCGATGCGCAGCGCGCCCACCCCGCCGCCGGCCTGCGACAACCGCAGGAGCTCCTCGCCCGCCTCCGGCAGCAGCTCGGGCTTGTCGCGCAGCGCCCGCATCTGCTCCGGATGGCGCAGCAGCCGCAGCATCACGTGCGTCATCGCGGCGGTGGTGGCGTGGTAGCCGGCGCCGAGCAGCGTGAACGCGAACGCCACCAGCTCCTCCTCCGACAGCCGGTCGCCCTCGTCCCTGGCGTTGATCAGCACCATGAGCAGGTCGTCGGTCGGCCGGCCGCGCTTGGCGGCGATGAGCTCGGCCAGGTAGCCGTTGAGCCGGTCGCGGGCCTCGATGACCTCGTCGCGACGGCCGGCGTCGAAGCTGAGCATGAGGTCGGTCCACGTCCTGAACTGGTCCACCTCCTCGTACGGCACGCCGAGCATCTCGCAGATGACCATGATCGGCAGCGGCTGGGTGACGCCGGCCACGAGGTCGGCGGGCGGGCCCGCCTTCTCCATCGCCGTCACCAGCCCCTGGGCGATGTCCTCCACGCGCGGGCGCAGCTGCTCCATGCGCCGCACGGAGAACGCGTACGACACCAGGCGGCGCAGCCTGCTGTGCTCCGGCGGGTCCATCACGATGATGGACTTGGCGCCCCTGGCGATCGGGAACACCTTGGGCGCGCCGGGCGCGGTGATCGCCTCCCGGCTGAAGCGCGGGTCGGCGAGCACGACGCGCACGTCCTCGTACCGCGTCGCCAGCCAAGCCGGGTCGCCGGACGGGAGGGTGATGCGGGTGGGGGCGCCGTCCGCGCGCATCCGCACGTACTCAGCGGGCGGCTCCAGCGGGTCGGCGGCGGTGAACGGGAAGCTCGGGGGTGGTGCTTCTGTCGTCATGGCGTCTCCTTCGCGGCGAGAATCACCGGTTCACCGTGTCGGTCCGGTCATCGTCCGGGTCGGGGCGGTCGTCCCAGATGTGGGGCTGGTAGAAGATCAGGGGCGGATGCTCCGCCCAGGCGCGGGCGTAGGCGCGCAGCCATTCACCTATGGGCAACCTCATGGTGCCGACCGTGACCGCGCCATCTGTGGTCTCGCTGGAGCCCGGCTGGAGCGCGGGCCGCGCGGCCCGTCGAGCCGCCGTCCAACGTCCGTCGAGCGCGCCGTACGACAGTGCTCGCCACAGACAGCTCTCCGTGAGACAAGGGGCGAAGATGCGGGAGATCACTATCGACACGCTGGTGCGGCTGCTCCGCGAGAGCGCCGGCGAGGACGAGACGGTCCAGCTGGACGGCGACATCCTCGACACGACCTTCGAAGCCCTCGGCTACGACTCGCTGGCCCTGTTCAACACGGTCAGCGCCATCGAGCGGGAGTACGCGCTCGAGATCTCGGAGGAGGAGGTCGGCGGCGCCAAGACACCCGCGGACCTGCTCAAGACGGTCAACCAGGCCCTGGCGGGCACGTCCTGAGGAGCACGCATGTGCGGAATCGCCGGCTGGGTGGACTTCTCGCGTGACCTGACCCGCCACACGGCGACGGCCAGGGCGATGACGACCACGATGAGCCGCAGAGGCCCCGACGACGAGGGCCTGTGGCAGGACCGCCACGCCCTGCTCGGGCACCGCCGCCTGTCGGTCATCGACCTGGCCGGCGGCCACCAGCCCATGTCGGCCGAAGAGGACGGCAGGACCCTGGCGGCGGTGACGTTCTGCGGGGAGATCTACAACTACCGGGAGCTGCGCGCCGAGCTGGCTTCGTACGGCCACCGGTTCCGCACGAGCAGCGACACCGAGGTGGTGCTCCAGGCCTACCTGCGGTGGGGCGCCGGCTTCGCGCAGCGGCTGAACGGCATGTTCGCCCTGGCCGTGTGGGACGTTCGCACGCAGGAGCTCGTGCTGCTGCGCGACCGGCTGGGCGTCAAACCCCTCTACTACCATCCGACCCGCTCCGGGCTGCTGTTCGGCTCGGAGCCCAAGGCCGTGCTCGCCCACCCCGAGGTGCCGCGGCGCGTCGGGCTCGACGGCCTGCGCGAGGTCTTCGACATGGTCAAGACGCCCGAGCGGGCGGTCCTGTCCGGCATGTACGAAGTCCGCCCCGGCCACCTGGTCCGCCTGCGCAGGAGCGGCCTGACCAAGCACCGCTACTGGTCGATCGAGGCCCGCGAGCACACCGACGACCTGGACACCACGGTCGCCACGGTGCGCGGGCTGCTGGAGGACATCGTCGGCCGGCAGCTCCAGGCCGACGTGCCCGTCTGCACACTGCTGTCGGGCGGCCTCGACTCGTCCGCGCTGACGGCGCTGGCCGCCGACCGGCTGGCGGCGGCGGGGAGAGGGCCCGTGCGGTCGTTCTCGGTCGCCTTCTCCGGCGCCGAGGACACGTTCCAGGCGGACGCGGTGCGCGGCGCGCCCGACGCCCCGTTCGCCCGCGCGCTGGCGGCGCACGTCGGAGCCGAGCACAGCGAGGTGCGGCTGAACAGCGACGAGCTGGTGGCCGAGCCGGTGCGCGCGGCGGTGCTGCGGGCCAACGACCAGCCGCCCGCGTTCTGGGGCGACATGTGGCCGTCGTTGTACCTGCTCTGCCGCGCGGTGCGCGAGCGCTCCACCGTCGCGCTGTCGGGCGAGGGCGCCGACGAGCTGTTCGGCGGCTACCGCTGGTTCTCCAACCCGGCGGCCGTGCACGCCGACACCTTCCCCTGGCTCACGCCCGGCTCGGCGCGGTATTTCGGCGGGTTGTCGCTGCTGGCCGACGAGCTGAAGGAGAAGCTCGACATCCAGCAGCACCGGCTGGCCCGCTATCACGAGGCGCTGGCCGAGGTGCCCGTGCTGCCGGGCGAGGACCGGCTGGAACGGCGCATGCGCGAGGTGACCTACCTCAACCTCACCCGGTTCCTGCAGACGCTGCTGGACCGCAAGGACCGTATGAGCATGGCCAACGCCCTGGAGGTGCGGGTGCCCTTCCTGGACCACCGCCTGGTCGAGTACGTCTTCAACGTCCCGTGGGAGATGCGGACGTTCGACGGCAGGGAGAAGAGCCTGCTGCGGGCGGCCGTCGGCGACCTGCTGCCGGAGGTCGTACGGGACCGGGTGAAGACGCCGTACCCGGCCACGCAGGATCCCGCGTACGAGCAGGCTCTGCGCGACGAGCTCGGCGAGCTGACCGCCGGCGGCGAGCGCCCGGTGGCCGGGCTGCTCGACCCGGACCGCGTCAAGCAGGCGGTCCGGCGCCCGGCCGGCCACGTCAGCCGGCCCTACGACCGGGGCAGCCTGGAGATGGCGCTCTGGCTGACCAGATGGTTCACCGATTATGACGTCACCCTCGACTACTGAGAGGCGCACATGCCCGAGCCGAGCCGCCCGGTGGTGCTGCTGTTCCCCGGCCAGGGGGCGCAGCACCCCGGCATGGCGGTGGAACTGTACGGCGCCGAACCGGAGTTCACCGCCGCCATGGACGAGTTCTTCGCTCTCATGGGAGAGGAGGGGGGCCGGTTGCGCGCCGACTGGCTCGGCGACGACCCCCAGGTCCCCCTCGACGACGCCTCGCGCGCCCAGCCGCTGCTGTTCGCCATCGGGTACGCCCTCGGCACGGCGCTGCTGGCCCGCGGGGTGAGACCGGCCGCGCTGCTCGGCCACAGCGTCGGGGAGCTGGCGGCGGCCTGCCTGGCCGGGGTGTTCGACCTGGCCGGCGCGGCGCGGCTGATGGCGGCGCGCAGCCGGGCGATGGCGGCGACCGGCGCCGGCGGCATGCTCGGCGCCGGCGTGGCCGCCGACGATCTGGAGGCCCGGATCGGCCCGCGGTACCGAACGGCGGGCGTGGCCGTGGCCGCGATCAACGGGCCCCGTCACACCGTCGTGGCCGGGCCGGAGCCGTGGTTGTCGGAGCTGGCGGGCGAGCTGGCGGAAGGGGGTGTGACGACGCGGCGGGTGCCGTCGCGCCAGGCGTTCCACTGCCCGGCGGTCCAGGGCGCGGCGGAGCGGTTCACCGAGGGGTTCGCCGGGGTGCCGCTGGCGCCGCCGCGGGTGCCGATCAGGTCCACCGCGACGGGCCTGCCCGTGACCCGGGCCCAGGCGCTCTCCCCCGGCTTCTGGGCCGGGCAGCTCGCCCGGCCCGTGCTGTTCTGGGCGGCGCTCGACGGGCTGCTGGCCGGCGGCGACTACACGCTGGTGGAGGCCGGTCCCGGGCGGAGCCTGTCGATGCCGGCGCGCCGGCACGCGGCCGTGCGGTCGGGCCGCAGCACGGTGCTGGCGCCGCTGCCCGCCGCCGACAACGGCGTCGCCGGCGGGACGCTCGCCGGGTGGAAGGCGGCGATGGAGGAGCTGGACGTACTGGTGGGCGAAGGAGTGTGATGACCGATGTCGATCTTCCCTCTGGCCGTGGCGGTGCTGGTGGGCAGCGGGATGGTGGCGGGGGTGCTGTTCGCCGTGGCGCTGAGCGTCGTGCCGGCGCTGATGGCGATGCCCGCCGACCGCTACCTCTACACGACGGGCCTGCTCGGGCGTCACTGGGACCCCGTCATGCCGATCCTGGTGCTGGGCACGGCGGCCGGCGACCTGACCCTGGCGCTGCTGCCGGGGCCGCCCGTCGCCCGGGCGCTGTTCGGCGTCACGTTCGTGCTGATGCTGGGGGTCGCGGGCGTCTCGCACCTGTGCAACGTGCCGATCAACCGGGTGCTGAAGCAGATGGACCCGGACGCCGTCCCGGCCGACTGGGCCGATCCGCGGCCGCGCTGGCGGGCCTTCCACCTCCTGCGGACCACGCTGGCCGTGGCCGCCCTGACGGCCAACAGCGTGGGCGTCGCACTCACCTGAACGCGCCTCACCCGGCCCGGCTCTGACCGGACCGTCCCCGGAGCCTCGCCCTCACCCGACCGGCCCGGCTCGCGCGGTATGTCGCGCGAGCCGGGCCGGTGGCGTTCTCCGGGGTGGGAGGTCGGACCGGTTCGACGGTCCCGGCGAACGCAGTGGTGTGCGGGGTCGGACGGGCTCGCGGTCCCGGCGAACGCGGTGGTGTGCGGGGTCGGACGGGCTCGCGGTCCCGGCGAACGCGGTGGTGCGCGGGGTCGGACGGGCTCGCGGTCCCGGCGAGCCCGTGGCGTGCGGGGTCAGACGGCGTCGACGGTCTCGGCGAGCGCCGTGGTGTGCTTGCCGTCGCGGAAGAGCGGGTGGGCGAGCAGCCCCGCGAGGAACCCGGTCGTGGTGCTGATGCCGGCGCCGGTGACGGCGCACTCCGACAGCGCACGCTCCATGCGGGCGATGGCCTGGTCGCGGTCCGGCGCCCACACGCTGACCTTGGCCAGCAGCGGGTCGTAGAAGGGCGAGACGCGCATGCCCGGCCGTACGTGGTCGTCCACGCGGGTGAACGGCCCGCCCGGCAGCACGAGCGAGTCGACCGTGCCCGGCGTGGGCAGGAAGCCCCGCGCCGGGTCCTCGGCGTTGATGCGGCACTCGATGGCCGCGCCGCTGAGCCGTACGTCGTCCTGCGTGATGCCGGGCGCGCCCGTCGCGGCCACGTGGAGCTGCTCGCGGACCAGGTCGACGCCCGTGACCAGCTCCGTCACCGGGTGCTCGACCTGGATCCGGCAGTTGACCTCGATGCAGTGGAACTCGCCCGCGTCGTCGAGCAGGAACTCGAACGTCCCCGCCCCGACGTATCCGACGGCGCGGGCCGCCTCGACGGTCCGCTCGCACAGCCCGGCCGCCACGTCCTCGGGCAGGCCGGGCACCGGGGTCTCCTCGATGAGCTTCTGCCGCCGCCGCTGCACCGAGCAGTCGCGCGCGCCCAGGTGCAGGACCTGCCCGTTCGCCCCGGCCAGCACCTGCACCTCGACGTGACGGGCCGACTCGACGTAGCGCTCCAGGTAGACCCGCTCGTCGCCGAAGACGGCCCGGGCGGCGTTGCGGGCCTGCGCGTACGCCTCGGGCAACTCGGACGGGCGCATCGCGATGGCCATGCCCCGGCCGCCCCCGCCCGACAGTGCCTTGACGATGATCGGGAAGCCGATGCCGGCCGCCGCCTCGACGGCCTCCCCCACGCTCGACAGGGGACGGTGCGAGCCCGGCAGGACCGGCAGTCCCGCGGCCGACAACACGCGCAGCGCCTCGGCCTTGTCGCCCAGCATGGCCAGCACCTCCGGCGGCGACCCGATGAACGTCAGCCCCTCCGCCCGGCACATCTCGGCGAAGTCGGCGTCCTCCGAGACGAAGCCGTAGCCGGGGTGGATGGCCTCCGCGCCGGTCTGGAGGGCGGCCTGGAGGACGGCGGGGGCGTACAGGTAGCTCCGTTTGGCCGGGGGCGGGCCGATCCGCACGGCCTCGTCGGCCAGGCGCACGACCGGGGAGTCCTCGTCCGCCGACGAGTAGACGGCGACGGTGCGGATGCCCATCTCCTTGCAGGTGCGGGCCACCCGCAGGGCGATCTCCCCGCGGTTGGCGATCAGAACCGTGCCGAACATCAGCTCTCCTCCAGGGCGAAGAGCGCCTGACCGTACTCGACGGCGGCGGCGTCCTCGGCGAGGACCCGGGTGATCCGGCCGGCGGTGGTCGCGTGGATGGGGTTCATCATCTTCATCGCCTCCAGGATCGCGACCTGCTGGCCCGCGGTGACCAGGTCGCCCTCCTTGACGAAGGGCTCGGCTCCGGGCTCGGCGCAGCGGTAGAAGGTGCCGACCATGGGCGACGGGATGACCTGCCCTGCCGGGGCGGCGGCGCCTTGGGAGGCGTGCGCGGCCGCCGTGACGGTGACGGCGGCCCGCGCGGCGCCGTCCGGCGCCCGCCCGTTGACGGCCGTGCCGTTCGCCGTGGAAAGGTGCTGCTCCGCGGGCAGGTCCTGGCCGGCGGGAACGGCCCACTCGGCTTCCAGGCTCACCTCGCCCACCGTCACCTTCAGGCGGCGGATCGGCCCGCCGATGGCGTCGATGAACCCCGCGGCGTGCCGCTGGACCGTCTCGATCAGCTCTCCGTGGTCGGACATCACGTCTCCTCGGACGAAGGGGCGCCAAAACTGCGGAAGCGCCGCCGCCGCGCCTCGACCAGCTCGGCGACCGGCAGCGGGGTCAGCTCCTCGAACGCCTGCCGTACGGCCTCCTGGATCCGCTCGGCCGTGCGGGAGGCGGCGACGTGCGCCCCCTCGTCCGGCTCGGGGATGACCGCGTCGACGACGCGCTGCCGGAGCAGCTCGCGGGCGTCCAGGCCGAGCGCCGCGGCGGCCTGCGGGGCCGCCTCGGCGGTCTTCCAGAGGATCGCGGCGCACCCTTCCGGGCTGATCACGGAGTAGACGGCGTTGGACAGGGCGAGCACGCGGTCGGCCACGGCCAGCGCCAGCGCGCCGCCGCTGCCTCCCTCACCCGTGATGACGGTGACCACGGGCACGGGCAGCGCGGACATCAGGCGCTGGTTCTCGGAGATGGCCCACGCCTGGCCCTGCTCCTCGGCCTCGATGCCGGGGTAGGCGCCGGGGGTGTCCACGAGCGTGAGCACCGGCAGGCCGAGCTTGGCGGCCAGCCGCATGAGCCGGGCCGCCTTGCGGTATCCGGCGGGGCTCGGCATGCCGAAGTTGCGCTTCACGCGCTCCTGGGTGTCGTGCCCCTTCTGGTGGCCGATGAGCATCACGCCCCTGCCGCGCAGGCGTCCGATGCCGCCCACGACGGCCGGGCAGTCGCTGCCCGTACGGTCGCCGCGCAGCTCGGTGAAGTCCTCCAGCAGCAACCCGGCGTAGTCGAGGGTGGTCGGGCGGGCCGGCTCCCTGGCCAGCCGCACCACGTCCCATGGGGTGCGGCGCGGCAGGGCCGACGGATCGCGGACGAGCCCGTCCGCCTCGGGCCGCCCCGGTGCGCCGGCCGGCGCAGCCGCAGGGCCGCCCGGCAGGCCGCCCGCGGGGTCGTCCGCGGGGCCGCCCGTGGCGTCCGGGCGGGCGGCCGTCAGGAGGCGGGCCAGGGCGCGGCGCAGCGCCGGCCTGGGCACCACCGCGTCGATCAGCCCGCGCGCCAGCAGGAACTCCGCCGTCTGGAAGCCCTCCGGCAACCGCTGCCGGATGGTCTGCTCGATGACGCGCGGCCCGGCGAACCCCAGATGCGCCCCCGGCTCGGCGACCAGCACGTCGGGCAGCGTCGCGAACGAGGCCGCCACGCCGCCGTACGTCGGGTCGGTGACGAGGGCGACGGTGAGGATCCCCGCCTCGTCCAGCCGGGCCAGCGCCTGGCTGCACTTGGCCATCTGCATGAGCGACAGCGCGCCCTCCTGCATCCGCGCCCCGCCCGAGGCCGTCACGATCAGCAACGGCACGCGTTCGGCCAGCGCCTTCTCGGCCGCGACCGTCACGAGCTCGCCGACCCCGGAGCCGAGCGAGCCGCCGACGAACGCGAAGTCGAGGCAGGCCACCACGACCGGGTGGGACTCGATGGTGCCGGTGGCGCACAGGGCGGCCTCGCGCAGCCCGGTGGAGGCCCGCGCGGCGGCCAGCCGCTCGGCGTAGGGCCGGGTGTCGGCGAAGCCCAGGGGGTCGTCGGCCGGCAGGGCGGTCTCGATCGGCTTCTCCGAGCCGGGGTCGAGCAGGCAGTCGAGCCGCTCGCGGGCGGTGAGCCTGGCATGGTGCCCGCACCCGGGGCAGACCCGCAGCGCGCGCTCGTACTTGGGGCGGAAGACCAGGTCGGAGCAGCCGGGGCAGATCAGCCACGTGGCTTCGAGGGTGACGGTCATGACGCGCTCCCGTACAACCTGGCCTCGCTGTGGTCGCCGAGCACCAGGCACGTGGGCCGGCCGAAGTCACCGCTCACCCTGGCCTGCCGGCCGATGAGGGAGTCGCGCAGGCTGCCGCGCACGGTGCTGCCCTCGCACACGACCGAGTTCTCGATGGTGGCGCCGACGATGTCGCAGTCGGCGCCGATGCTGGTGTACGGCCCGATCCGGCTGTCGCGCACCACCGCCGAGAACCCGATCACCGCGGGCCCCGTGATGCGGGAGCCGCTGACCTCCGCGCCCTCCTCGATGACGACCGGCCCGCGGATCTCGCAGGACGCGTCCACCTGCCCCCTGATCGACCGCTCGGCGGTGTCCAGCACCGCCCGGTTGCACTCCAGCAGGTCCTCGACCCGGCCGGTGTCCTTCCAGTAGCCGCCGTGCAGGTGCGCCTCCACCCGCCAGCCGTTGCGCATCAGCCACTCGATGGCGTGGGTGATCTCGCGTTCGTTCCGCCAGCTCGGCTTGACGCTGTGCACGGCCTGGTGGATGGACGGGGTGAAGACGTACGCGCCGACGAGCGCCAGGTCGCTGCGCGGGTCGGCGGGTTTCTCCTCCAGCCCCGTGACGACGCCGTCGGGGCCGACCTGCGCCACTCCGTACTCGGAGGGGTTGGCGACCTTGCCGGTCATCACCATGGCGTCCGGCCGGGAGTGCCAGAACGCGTCGAGCAGCGGGCCGAGCCCGTCGATGATGACGTTGTCTCCGAGGTAGAGCAGGAAGTCGGCGTTGCCGAGGAAGTCCTGGGACAACATGACGCAGTGCGCCAGGCCCAGGGGGGCGTGCTGGTGCAGGTAGGTGATGTCGAGCCCCAGCGTGCCGCCGTTGCCGAGCGCGTCGCGGATGGCCGGGCCGTGGTCGCCCACGACCACGCCGACCTCGGTGATGCCGACGTCTCTGATGGCTTCCAGGCCGTACAAGAGCACCGGCTTGTTGGCCACCGGCACCAGTTGTTTGGGGACAGTGTGGGTGAGGGGCCGCAGCCTGGTTCCCCGCCCACCCGCAAGGACGAGAGCCTTCATGGATATTCCTGCCTGACGAGGCCATGGACAAGCGCAGGCTGCCCGGCCCCGCTGGAGGAGCGATGGAGTCGCGCTCGTCCAGCGGGTCGAGCCCGGCTTGAGGGGCGTCAGAGCAGGTCGGTGTCGCCGCTTGAGCCGTCGTAGTGGCCGAGCTCCTGCTCGATCTGCTCGTAGGCGAAGAACCGGACCAGTTCGTGGAGGGTGTAGACGATGTCGTCGGCGTTGTGCATGAGCACCCGCAGGAAGTGGTTCTCCACGAGCTGCAGCAGCAGCTTGTCCACGGTGTCGGAGTCCCACTCCAGCAGCTTGGCCACGCCGTTCGCGGTGAACACCGGCCCCGGCAGGAGGCTGAGCAGGCGCAGGAAACGCCGTTCCTCCTCGCCGAGCTGCCGGTAGCTCTCCAGCAGGCGGTCGCGTACGTTGAGGTCGGCGAAGGCCAGCTCGTCCAGCAGCCTGCCGGCGCCGATCAGGCGTTCGGCCAGCTTCTTGAGCGGCCAGCCGGTGGACGACAGGCGCGCGCCCGCCGCCCTGATCGCCAGCGGCAGGCGGCCGCAGAGCTGGGCGATCACCTCGGCGGCCTGGCGCTCGCCGTCCGCGAGCGTCCTGCCGATGATGTTCTGCAGGAGCTCGACGCAGTCGGCCGCGGTGAGCAGGTCCAGCCGCACGTGCACCGCGCCGACCAGCCCGTTGAGCCCGGCACGGCCCGTGATGATGGTGCCGCTGGGCGGGCAGCCCGGCAGCAGCGGCTGGATCTGCGCGGCCGTGGCCGCGTCGTCGAGCACGATGAGCACTTTCCTCGGGGCGACCCAGGTGCGGAACGCGGCGACGCGTTCCTCCAGCCCGGCCGGGATGCGGTCGTCGGTCATGCCGGCGGCGCTGAGGAAGCCGGCCAGGACGTCGGCGGGGTCGGCCGGGTCGCCGGTGCTGCCGCGCAACCGGGCGAAGAGCTGGCCGTCGGGGAAGGTCTGGCGCAGCAGGTGCGCGGCGTGCACGGCCAGCACCGTCTTGCCCACGCCGGTCATGCCGCTGAGGGAGACGACGGGGGCGAGCTCGTTGCGCGGCGAGGCGAGCCCGTCGAGGATCGCCTGCAGGCTGTCCACCCGGGTGGTGAAGTCGAGGACGTCGGGCGGGAGCTGCGCGGGGGGCGGTGCGGGCTCCTCCTCGGCCCGGTCGGGAGAGCTGATCGTGACCGGCTCCTCGGAAGCGGGCACCTCCAGGGAGCTGGCGGAGGAGAGCACCGCCTGGTGCATGGCCTGCGCGCGGCTCGACGGCTCCACGCCGAGCTCCTCCACCAGGAGCGTGCGCAGCCTCTGGTAGACGTCGAGCGCCTCGGGACGGCGGCCCGACCGGTGCAGGGCCAACATGAGCTGGATGTGGAAGACCTCCTGCAGCGGATGGTCGTTGACCAGGGTCTTCAGCTCGCTGACGGCCTTGCGGTGCCGCCCGAGCCGCAGGTCGACGTCGATCCGCAACTCCAGGGCGCGCAGCCGGCCCTCTTCCAGAGCGGTCCCGTACGCCGACAGCAGGCTGCCGCCGGTGACGTCGGCCAGAGCTGGTCCTCGCCACAGCGCGAGCGCCTGGCTGAGCAGATCGGCCGCCCTGCCCGGATCGCCGTCCGCGAGTGCCGCATGACCCTCTGCCGTCAGCCTGTCGAAATGGTAGGAGTCAACACTTTCCGGAGGCACGGCCAGCATGTAACCGTGTGGCCTCGTCCGTAATACGGTGGACCTCTCTCCGTAACCTTCGGACAAGATGTTCCGCAGCTTGTAGATGTACGTTTGCAGAGTCGACAACGCGCTCACCGGCGGGCTGTCCGGCCAAAGTTCGTCGACCAACTCCGACGTTAATACGAGAGATTGGTTGCGCAGCAGAAGCAGCGCCAACACTTCTCTGACTTTCGGCGGCGTCGGAGTCAGCTCCACACCTTGACGACCATGCACCGCAAGCGGGCCCAGCACCAGGAAATCCATCGCCTTCCCACGTTCTGACCGGGGAGACGCGCCACCGCAGCCGCTCAGGGCAGAGTGTCACAAAGAGCGATACCCCGAGCGCGGCAGTGCTGCGTCCGCCCTGTTGCGCTTACCACTCGTTCGTTTCCCTCAGCCCGGCCTCCTCCGATCAACCCCCCAGTCGAACGCCCGCCATGGTCGAAGTCGCCCATGGAGTGACGCTGGTGTTCTGATATAAGCACGATCTCCATGCGGAGAAAACCGTCAAAACGCCGCTCCGCGATGGAGAAAACTTATAGGCGCTCTCCAGCGATCCTCCAGCGGCCATGACAAGAATCGCGCGATAAGACGGCCTAATGGAGATCGCATGACGGCGAAATCACGTACTGCTCTGGTCACGGGCGCCAATCGCGGCATCGGCCGGGCGGTGAGCGAGCGGTTGCACGCGCTCGGGCACCGGGTGGTGGTGGCGGCCAGGGACGCGGAGGAGGCCGGGCGCACCGCGGCGGCGCTCGGCCCCGGCGCGCGGGCGGCCACGCTCGACGTGACCGACGAGGAGGCGCCGGAGCGGGTGCGGGCTCTGGTGGGGCCCGTGGACATCGTGGTGAACAACGCCGGCATCCAGCTCGACTGGGGGCACCCGCCGCTGGCGGTGCCGGTGGAGCTGGTCAGGCGGCAGTTCGAGGTGAACGTCCTCGGCGCCTGGCGGATGTGCCAGGCGTTCCTGCCCGGCATGGTGGAGCGGGGCTGGGGCCGGGTGGTGATGATCTCCAGCGGCACGGGGGCGTTCAGCAACGGGCTCTCGACGCGCACGCCGGGCTACGCGGTGTCGAAGACCGCGCTCAACGCGCTGACCGTGCTCGTGGCCGCCGAGACGAGGGGCACGGGCGTGCTGGTCAACGCGGTCAACCCCGGTCAGGTGCGTACGCGGATGCGTCCGCAGGCCGAACGGCTGCCGGAACAGGCCGCGCAGGACATCGTGTGGGCGGCCACCCTCCCGGACGACGGCCCCACCGGAGCGTTCCTGCGCGACGGGAAGCAGGTGCCCTGGTAGCCGCCTGCCACGGCAGCGGACACGAGGCGGGGGCCGCCGGGCATCGACAACCCGGCGGCCCCCGCGCGTACGGTCACACGCCGGCCGGCGCGCTGCCCGCGTAGGCCTGGAGCAGCCCGGCGGCCTCGGCCTCGCGCAACGTCGGCGCCTTGGCGTCCTGGTCCGACAGGATCCGCGGCGAGGCCGCCCACGGCAGCGCGAGCTCCGGGTCCAGCGGGTTGACGCGGATCTCCAGCGCCGGGTTGTAGGCGGTGGAGCACAGGTAGACCACGGTGGCCTGCTCGCTGATCGGCGCGAACGCGTGCCCCAGCCCTTCGGCGAGGTGGACCGCGTGCCGGGAGTATTCGTCCAGCGGCACCGCCACGTGCTCCCCGAACGTGGGGGACCCGGGGCGGATGTCCACGATGACGTCCAGGATGGCCCCGCTCACGCAGGTGACGTATCTGGCCTGGCCGGGCGGTGTCGCGCAGGAGTGCACGCCCCTGATCGTCCCGCGCCGGGAGACGGAGCAGTTGACCTGGGCCACCGGCATCCGGCCGCCGGTCGGCCCTTCGATGGCGCGCTGCTGGAACAGCTCGGCGAAGTGCCCGCGCTCGTCGGGGAAGATCTCCGGCTCGACGAGGAAGGCCCCTTCGATCCGCAACGGTTTGACTGACGTGCTCACGGCGTCACCATCCAGACTCGATCGTGTTCACGAGGTGCTCCTGACCGGCCCTGGGGTCCGGTTCCGCGGTTGGGTCCCGCGGTCCGGGCTCGATGCCCGGACCCGGGGGCCGGGTCCGGGGTCCAGTTCCGGCGGCCCACCGTGGCAGCGCCGCTTGGAGATCGCCTGGACGCTCGGTCGAGCCGCGCGCCGGTCCGCGAGCGGGCGCGCACCACCCGGGCTCGAGCGGTCCGCGCCATGCTGGCGCGCATGAACGCTTTCAGATGCCCGGCCCCCGCGCGGAGCGCGCCATGAACGGCGGCATCCAGGCGGAAGGGCTGGTGAAGCAGTACGGCTCGGTCCGCGCCCTCGACGGTCTCGATCTGCACGCCCCGGAAGGGCAGGTGCTCGGCCTGCTGGGTCCCAACGGGGCGGGCAAGTCCACGCTGGTGCGCATCCTGGCGACGCTGCTGCGCCCGGACGGCGGGCACGCCCGCGTGTGCGGCTTCGACGTCGTCCGCGAGGCGCAGGCCGTCCGCAGGGTCATCGGCCTGGCGGGACAGTACGCGGCCGTCGACGAGTACCTGACGGCCCGCGAGAACCTCGACATCTTCGGCCTGCTGGCCCGCATGAGCCCGGCGGCGGCCCGGGCCAGGCGCGAGGAGCTGATCGAACGCTTCGACCTCACCCGCGCCGCCGACCGCCCGGTACGTACCTATTCGGGCGGCATGCGCCGCCGCCTCGACCTGGGGGTGGCGCTGATGGCCCACCCCCGCGTGTTGTTCCTCGACGAGCCCACGACCGGCCTCGACCCCCGCGGCAGGGCGGAGGTGTGGCGGGCGCTCGGCGACCTTGTCAAGGAGGGCACGACCGCGCTGGTCACCACCCAGTACCTGGAGGAGGCCGACCAGTTCGCCGACCTGATCGTGGTCATCGACCACGGGCGGGAGATCGCGACGGGCAAGCCGTCCGAGCTCAAGGACCAGGTCGGCGGCGATCACCTGGACGTGGCGGTGCGCTACGCCGGCGATCTGACCCCCGCGCTGGCCGCGCTGGCCGCGGCCGGCCTGCCCGAGCCGCAGGCCGACGAGGACACCCTGAGCGTGACGGCGGTGCTGCCCGGCGGCGCCGGCCGGGTGGCGGACGTGGTCAGGGAGCTGGACGCCTGCGGCGTCGAGGTCGCCGACCTCACCGTCCGCCGGCCCACCCTGGACGACGTCTTCTTCGCCCTGACCAGGAAGGCGGACGAGCATGGCCGTGACTGACCCGGGCGCCGCGCCCTCGAACCTCGCCCTGGCGCTGCGCGACTGCGCCGTGATGACCAGGCGCGGGCTGCTGCGCATGGGCCGCGTGCCCGACGAGCTGGCCTACCAGCTGGCCCAGCCGATCATCTTCGTGCTGCTGTTCAGCTACGTCTTCGGCGGCGCGATCCCGCTGCCCGGCGGCGGGCCGTTCACCGAGTACGTCGTCGTGGCGGTCTTCGCCCACACCCTGGCGTTCATGGGCGTCGGCACCGGCACGAGCCTGGCCGTGGACATGAGCAGAGGGGTCATCGACCGGTTCCGCGCCCTGCCGATGGCCCACGTGGCGGTGCTCATCGGACGCGCCAACGCCGAGCTGGTGCGGGCGGTTCTCGTGACCGGCGTGCTCGCGGTGGTGGGCCTGCTGGTGGGCTGGCGGGCGCACGCGGGCCCGCTGTCCACGGCGGCCGGGCTGGGGGTGCTGCTGCTGTTCGCGTACGCGATGACGTGGGTGGGCATCGCCATCGGCCTGTCGGTGCGCAGCCCCGAGGTGGCCGGGACCGCCGGGCTGCTGTGGGTGTTGCCGCTGGGCTTCGTCTCGAACGGGTTCGTCCCGATCTCCTCGATGCCGGACTGGCTGCAGACCGTGGCGGCGTGGAACCCCGTGAGCGCCGTCGTCACCGCGGCGAGAAGCCTGTTCGGCAACCCGCTCGGGATGGCCGCCCAGGACCGGCTGCCGCTGGAGCATCCCATCGCCGCCGCCGTGATCTGGTCGCTGGCGGTGGTCGCGGTCTTCGTCCCGCTGTCCCTGCTCGCCTTCCGCCGCTCGGCCCGCCGCGGATGACCCCGCCGCCCGTCCCTGGGCGCTGGGCACGCCGCGCATCCCCGCCCTGGACCGGGCCGGGGTCAGTGCCGCCGGGTCCTGAACCGGTCGAGGAAGCGCCGTACCTGCTGCTGCGTGTGCGGGTCACGGGCCATCCGCTTGGCCTTCTCGACGTTCTGCCTGCCTTTGGGGCTGCGCATGTACGCGCGTACCCGATCCATGAGTGTCATGCGCCTGCCCCTACCCCGGCTTTGCGCGGTCACGCACCCCGCGTGGCAGAACAGGGCGAGGTGTACAGCCCGACGCTGACCGAGGTCGCCGCCTAACCGCACCGGCGGGTGACCGGCGTACGGGGTGGACGTCGCGGCGTCCACCCCGTACGGCCGTTCACCGGTTCGGGGCGGTCTCGGGCTGCTCGGCGTTCAGCGAGTCGACCAGTTCGTCGGCCTCGGCGTCGCGCGCGGGAGCGACCAGGCCGACCAGTACGAACACCACCAGCGCCGACAGGACCGGGGCGGCTACTTCCACGGTCTGGCTCTGACCAGGGAAGACGTACTTCAGCAGCGCGAAGACCACGAGCCCGGTCGCCCACGAGCCGATCGCGGCCGCGGGGCCGCTGCGGCGGAACATCGGCAACATGCCGAGCAACATCGGGATGGCGATCGGGCCGACCAGCGCGCCGAACCAGAGGATCAGCAGGCCCAGCACGCCGCCGAAGCTGTCCGCGCCGAGCGCGATGCCCATCGACAGCGCGATGAACAGGAACGTGGAGACCCGGCCGGCCAGCAGCTCGGACGCGGACGACAGCCGGTTCGCCCGCTTCCAGACCGCGGGGATGATGTCCCTGATCACGACCGAGGAGATGGCGTTGGCGTCGGAGGACGTCATCGCCATCGTGTGCGCGAACATCCCGGCGAGCACGAGACCGATGAGTCCGCCGGGCAGCAGCTGCTGGGTCAGCAGCGCGTACGACTGGTCGGGCTCGGCCAGGCCGGGCAGCAGGACCGGTGCGGCCCACATCGGGAAGAACAGCACGAGGGGCCAGAAGAGGTAGAGGCCCGCCGAGAACAGCGCGGCGCGCCTGGCCGACTCGCCGGTCGGCGCGGCGATGAAGCGCTGGGCGAGGTTCCAGGTCCCGCCGTTGTAGGAGAGCGTGTTGATCAGCAGGTAGACCAGGACGAAGCCCATGGTGTACGTGCCGTTGAACGGCTGGCCGTGCCCTTCGGGAAGCCTGTCCCACAGCGTCCAGATCGCGGACACGCCGCCGAGCTGGGCGAGCACCGCGACGAACATCGTGATCCCCGCGACGAGCTGGATGACGAACTGGCCCAGGTCGGTGAGCGCGTCGGCCCACAACCCGCCGATCGTCGAGTAGATCAGCGTGACTCCGCCGGTGAGCAGCACGCCCCAGGCGATCGGCACGCCCGCGAACACCTGGAGCAGCAGCGCGGTCGCCGCCCACTTGGCTCCCACGTCGAAGACCTTCAGCGCGGTGCCGCTCCACGCGAGCACCTGCTGCGCCGGCACGTTGTAGCGGGTCGCGAGGTATTCCAGCGGTGAGATGATCCCGAGCCGCTGCCGCAGCCGGGGCCAGCGCGGCGCGAACAGCACCGATCCGACCAGCATCGCGAACGTGATGCCGATCGCCCACCAGACGTACAGGGTGAATCCGGCGGTGTAGGCGATGGCCGCGTAGCCGACGAACACCGCGGAGCTGTAGCCCGACATGTGGTGGGAGATGCCGGACAACCACCAGGGCATTCTGCCTCCGGCGGTGAAGAAGTCCTTGGCGTCACGGATGCGGGATTTCGCCCAGACACCGATCGCGATCATCACCACGAAGTAGCCGCAGATCACTAGCCAGTCGAGAAAGCCCATGAGATCTCCCAGGTCGGGGGGTGGGGAGGGGGTGCGGTTCAGGCGCCGTGGACGGGCACTCCGTTCACGAAGGTGCGCAGGACGGACAGGTCGGATAGGTCGGACGTGGTGACGATCAGGTCGGCGGGCGCGCCGGGTTCGACCCGGCCGCCGCCCGTTCCGAGCAGGCGGGCCGGGTTCGCCGCGGCCAGGCCCGTCGCGGTGCCGAGGTCGACCTCCGTACGCGTGACCGCCCAGGCGACGCACTCGATCAGCGAGCTTCCCGAACCGGCCAGCAGTTCGCTTCCCGGCAGCGTCACCCGGCCGTCCTCGCGTACGGTGATCCGGCCGCCGACCGGGGTCGTGTAGTCGCCAGGAGCGCAACCGGCCAGCGCGACGGAGTCGCTGACCAGCAGCGCGCGGGCGGTCCCCTTGGCCCGCACCATCGCGGTGAACGTGTCGGCCGGCAGGTGGTGCCCGTCCGCGATGAACGTCGCGGCGAGCCGGTCCTCGGCGAGCTGCGCCCAGATGTAGTTGGGGTGCCGGCGGATCACCGCGTGGGCGCCGTTGCCGAGGTGGGTGGAGAGCCGCGCGCCCGCCCGCACGGCGGCCTGGATGTCGGCGGGCTCCGCCGCCGTGTGCCCGATGGACACGATGACGTTCCGCCGGGAGAGCTCGGCGATGTAGGGGACGGCGCCCGCCCGCTCGGGGGCCAGCGTGACGATCCGCACCAGCCCGCCGCTCGCCTCCTGCCAGCGCCCGAACTCGGCGAGGTCGGGATCGCGCAGGTGCGCGGCGTCGTGGGCGCCCCGCGGCCCGTCCTCGGCCGCCAGGCAGGGCCCCTCGACGTGCAGGGCGGGTATGGCGTGCCGGACCAGCGGATCGGCCTCGCGGGCCGCCGCGATCACGCGCAGGTTTCTGATGATCTTGTCTTCGGGCGCGGTGATGATCGTGGGGCACAACGTCGTGGTGCCGTGCCTCCACAACGCGCGGACCAGCTCGGCCACGTCGCCGGCCGACAGGTCGTCGGCGTTGAAGTCACGCCCGCCGTACCCGTTGACCTGGAGGTCCACCAGGCCCGGGAGGATGAGCACGTCGGGCGCGTCACGGAACTCGGTGACCGCGGCGATCCGCGGTCCGTCCAGTTCGACGCGTACGGGACGCCCGTCCGCGAGCCGGCCTTCGACGTTCACCGCGCCTCCCCGGCCAGGGCCGTGGCGGCGGCCATGACCAGGCGGCCGGCTTCGGGGGTGAACGCGGCGCGCAGCCCGTAGGCCCGGTGGGCCTCGCAGATCTCGTAGCCGCCCGCTTCGTAGTGCGCCTCCGGGTAGGGCAGGTAGCCGGGGACCCCGCCCGTGTAGCCGGCGACGAGCAGCCCGGGATCGCCGAGCGCGGCGCGCAGCTCCACGGCGAACTCGACGAACGGCTCGCCCGGCAGGAACACCAGCGGCACGCCGCCCCACCGGTGCACGGCGACCTGGACCTCGACCGCCGCCGGCCCGGTGCCGGCCAGCTGGGCACGCGCCCACGCCGCCCAGATGCCGCCGGGCTCGTCCGCGAGCTCCCGCAGCCGGTCAGGCGGGAGGGGCTCGCCGAGCGGCAGCTCGACCCGCGCGGCAGCCACCGACACCGGCCCAGCGGCCGGTGCTGTCGCGGCGCCGAGCGCGGCCTCGCCCACCAGGGTCCCGATGCGTTCCGCGGCCTCGAAGGTCCTGCCCGGCTGCGGCTCGGCGCGGCGCAGGCTGTCGAGCGCGGTGTGCCCGGTGTTCAGCTGGCCGCAGCAGCCTTGGAGGAACACGGCCACGCCGCCGGCCCTGGACTCCACGTGGCGCCGCGCGTACCCGGGCCAGTCGGCGGTGACCTGGAGGTTGTCGGGGCCGAGCGTCACCGGGTGGCAGGCGTAGGAGAAGACGGTGGCGATGGGCTCGCCGCCCTCGCGCTCCAGCCGTACGACGGGGACCACGGGGTCGGTGAGGGTCCCGCCGCGCCGGTTGCTCGCGACGCCGTCGAGCGTGCCGCTGCCGCGGCGGAGCACGGCGGGGGCCATGGCGTCGAGCGCGGCCTCGGCGGCGGCGACGATCCGCGAGCAGGCGTGCCGGACGTACGAAGGGTCGGCGACGCCGCCGATGCCGCCCCTGGTCACCGCGGGCCCGGCGTGCGTGTGCGTCACCGCGACGGCCACCCGCTCCTCCGGGATGCCCGTGCGCTCGCGCAGGTCGCCGGCGATGTGGCGGGTGGTGTCCGGGTCGAGGGCGACGAGGTCGGCGCAGATCACGACGGACATGGTCGTGCCGTCGGAGACCGCCACGGCGGTGGCCAGCAGCGGATCGTGCACCGCGGTGGACGCGGAGGTCCTGGCGGCGTAGCCGGCGAGCGAACCGCCGGGCCGCGGCGTGATGTCGGCGACCGCGGCCCCGGCGAGCAGGCCCTCCCCTGTCACAACCATCGGACCCGCCCCCGGAAGCGGTCGAGGAAGAGCGCGTTGCGCTCGTCGCCGCCCGGCGCGTTCCCGCTGCGCCAGATCTCCGGAACGGTGCCGCGCTCGGCCAGCTCGGCGATCGCGGCGGCCATGACGCAGTTGAGCGTGTACGCGTTGGCGAACGTCGAGATGGCGCCGACCCGCTCGGGCACGCCCTCGATCTCGAGTACGGCGTCGCCGACCGGCACCTTCGTGTCGATGTGCAGATCGACGAGGTCGTGCAGGTTCTGCCTGGTGGGATGCCTGGCCGGATGGCCGGGCGCGGTCCGGTCGGCGTGCTCCCTGGAGGAGACGCCGAGGACGGTGACGCCGCGTTCGCGGGCGGTCAGCGCGGCGTCGATGAGCGCGGCGTTGATGCCGTAGGCGTTGACGAGGATGAGCAGGTCGCCCGCGCCGAGCCGGTTGTCCTCGATGACGACGCGGCCGTAACCGGGGGTGCGTTCGATGGCCATCGAGCGCAGCGCGCCACCGGACAGCAGCGTGCCCTCGTCGAGGATCGCGCTGACGTTGACCAGGCCGCCCGCGCGGAAGAACACCTCCTGCGCGGCGAGGTTCGAGTGCCCGCCGGGGCCGTAGACGTAGATCAGCCGGTCCGCCCCGGTGATGTGGTCGGCGATGAGTTCCGCCGCTGCCTCGACGGCGCCGGCCTCCTCGGTTTCGATCCTGCCGATCAGGCCTGCGACCTGCTCGGCGTACGTCCGCATGAGCGACGCGTGCCGTCCGTTTGGCCGTCCGTTTCGCACCCTGCAAGCTCCTCATGACCGATGAAAGCGATTGCAGGCATTCAAGACTACGACCGAACCCCGGTCAAGAGGTGGACCGCGGCCCCGTGGAGTCGCGCGCGACGAACACGCCGGGCAGCCTGTGGTGCTCCGGCGCGCCGCCCGGCGCCTCGATCTGCCTGGTCAGCACCTGGACCGCGGTGGCGCCGAGATCGTCCATCGGCGCGGTCACCGTGGTCAGGCTCGGCGTCACGGTCCTGGCGAGCAGCACGTCGTCACAGCCGACGACGCTGCGGTCGCCGGGCACGGCGACGCCCCGCCCGGCCAGCTCGGCGAGCACTCCGCACGCGGTGAGGTCGTCGAAGGCGAACGCGGCGGTGGCGCCCGTCTCCAGCAGTGCGGCGCCCGCCTGCCTGCCTCCCTTGAACGTCGCGCGGAACGGCCCGAGCTCCGTCAGCTCGACCCCGCGGCCCCGCGCCCACCCGCGGATCGCCTGCGAGCGGCGGGCCGCGGCCCACGACGCGCTCGGCCCGGCGAGCAGCGCGAACGAGCGGTGACCGTGCTTGTGGAGGTGCTCGCCCGCGTCGAAGAGCGCGCTGGTGTTGTCGCAGATCACCGAGGACAGGTCGCGCAGCGGGCGGTTGAGCAGGACACAGGGAAGCCCTTTCGCGGCCTCGCGCAACGCCGCCGACGACGAGCGCGGCGAGGCCACGATCACCCCGTCCACCCTGCCGCGCAGCCGGGCGACGTGTCTCACCTCCGCCGCCGCGCTCTCCTCCGCGTCGACCAGCATGACCGAGCTCCCCATCCGCTCCGCCGTACGCTGGATCGAGCGCACCAGCAGCGGGAAGAACGGGTTGGTGATGTCGGAGACGATCAGCCCGATCGTCTCGGCCCGGCCCGTGACCAGCCCGCGCGCGGCGGGGTTGGGCAGGTAGCCGAGCTCCCGGGCGACGGCCGTCACCTGCTCCCTGACCCGCGGGCTGACCAGCTCTGGGCGGTTGAAGACCCGCGACACGGTCGCCGCGGAGACGCCGCACCGCTGGGCGATGGAGTAGATCGTCGGCTTGCTCAACCCGCGCTCCTCGGCATCGGCTCGCCCCGGCTTGACCGCAGTACTCTAGCGGAGCAAGAATCAATGCAATCGCTTTCATTGTTCCTCAGGAAAGGACGGCATGGGTTCGGAGCAGCCCGAGCAGGTCGCCCGCAGGCAACTCGAAGACGTCATCCTCCCGTTCTGGCTCGGGAACGGCATCGACACCGAGCACGGCGGGTTCTTCACCTGCTTCGACAATCGCGGCCGGCGCCTGCTGTCCACGAACAAGTTCACCTGGTCCCAGGGGCGATTCGTCTGGCTGCTCGCCCGCGCCGCCCGGCTCGCCGACCGCGGCCTGCTCTCGCCGGACGGGCTGGGCGCCGACGCCGGCACGCTCATCCGGCACGCGGAACGCGGCGCGTCCTTCCTGCTCGACCACGCCGTCGGCCCCGACGGCCGGTGCGCCTACGTCCTCGGCGAGCGGGGCGGGACGGCGCTCGACGAGCAGGGCCTGCCGCTGCCCGCGGAGCGCAGCATCTTCGCCGACGCCTTCGTCGCCATGGGGCTGTCCGAGCTCACCCGCTCCACCGGCTCGCCCGCCCACCTCCCCACGATCGACGTGATCGTCCAGCGGATCGCGGACGACGTGGAGGCCGGCGATCCCCCGACCCCGCCGTACCCGCTGCCGCCCGGCTGCTCGGGGTTCGGCGCCCGCATGATCGTCCTCAACGCCAGGCTCGACCAGGCACGCGCGCACCAGGCCGCGTCCGCGGACCGGACCAACCCCTACGCGGACGAGTTGCGCGCCGCGCGCCGCGCCATGCTCCTGCACCGGGAGGACGGCGGCCTGTTCACCGAGACGTTCGTGGCCGACCCCGGCATGCGCGACACGGTCCTGGCCAGGCACCGCACGCCCGGCCACGCGCTGGAGGGGATCTGGATGGCGCTGGAGGCGGGCGAGTCGCTCGGCGAGACCGGCGACCACGGCGACCTGCTCGCCAGCGTCTCCGCGCTGTGCGCCGCCGGGTGGGACGACGAGCACGGCGGGCTGTTCCGCTACGTCGGCGTCTCGGGACGGCCCGCCGGGGGGCCGTACGAAGACCTGGTCAGGCGGACCTGGTCGACCAAGCTGTGGTGGGTCCACACGGAAGCCGCCTACACCACCCGGCTGGCGGCCGAACGCTACGGCGACCGGGAGGCGGCCGGCTGGTTCGACCGGATCTGGGACTACACGCTCCGCACGTTTCCCGGCGGAGCGGACGGCGCGGAGTGGATCCAGATCAGGGACCGGGCCGGGGCTCCCCTCGACGAGGTCGTCGCCCTGCCGGTCAAGGACCCGTACCACATCGCCAGGAACCTCATGCAGATCATCGAGCTCCGCTCCCAGGGAGGCCGGCCGTGACGGCCACGCACACGGACCCCGTGATCGAACGGGTCGCCGGACAGCTCGACGTCCGGATCTTCAGCGACCGGGCGCGGTCCGGCGCCGCCGCCGGGCGGGCCGCGGCCGCGGCGTTGCGCACGGCGCTCGCCGACCGCGACGAGGCCAGGGTGATCTTCGCGGCCGCCCCCTCGCAGCGGGAGATGCTGGCCGGGCTGCGCGCGGCCGAGGGGATCGACTGGTCCAGGGTCGCCGTCTTCCACATGGACGAGTACATCGGCCTGCCCGCGGACGCGCCCCAGCGGTTCGGCCGCTTCCTCCGCCACGAGCTCTGGGAGTCCGTACGGCCGGGCGCGGTCCACGTGATCGAGCCCGGCGACGACCCGGAGGCGGAGAGCGCCCGCTACGCCGCGCTCCTCGGCAGCGCCCCGATCGACCTGGTCTGCCTGGGCATCGGCGACAACGGCCACCTGGCGTTCAACGACCCGCCGGTGGCCGACTTCGCCGACCCCCTCGCGGTCAAGGTGGTCGAGCTCGACGAGGACTGCCGGCGGCAGCAGGTCAGCGACGGGTGCTTCGCCACGCTCGCGGACGTGCCCGACCGGGCGATCACGCTGACCGTTCCCACGCTGATGGCCGGGCGCACGCTGATCGCCACCGTGCCCGGCGCGAACAAGAGGGCCGCGCTCTCCGCCGCGCTCGACGGGCCGATCGGCGAGAGCTGCCCCGCCTCCGTCCTGCGCACCCACCCGGCCTGCACCCTCTACGCCGACCTGGAGGCGTACCGGTGAACATCACGACCGGAGCCCATCGCCGACCCAGGGACCTGCCGGGGAGCATCACGACCGGAGCTCTTCACCGACCCGGGGGCCTCCCGGGGAACGTCACGGACGGGGGCGTGCACCCTTGGTGAGGCTCAGCCGCGCCACCCTGTCCAGGGTCGCGCCGGCCGCGCGCCCGCTCGCGGAACCGCGTGCGACCGGCGTCGTGCACCTGGGCATCGGCGCCTTCCACCGGGCCCACCAGGCCGTTTACACCGAGCGGGCCATGGCCGCGACCGGCGACGACCGCTGGGGAGTCTGCGGAGCCAGCCAGCGCAGCACCGACGTGGCCGACCGGCTCCGCCCCCAGGACTGCCTGTACGGCGTGCGCGCCGGCGACGAGGCGCGCGTGGTCGGCTCCGTACGCGAAGTGCTCGCCCCCGGTGACGACCTGGCGGCCCGGCTGAGCGCCCCGGAGACGGCGGTGGTCACGCTGACGATCACGGAGCGGGCGTACCGGCGTGACCCGCGGGGCGCGATCGGCGGGCTCGTCGCCGGGCTGCGCGCCCGAGCCGCCGCGGACGCGGGCCCGCTCACCGTCATCTCCTGCGACAACCTGCCCGGCAACGGCGCCACCCTCGCCGCGCTCGTGGCGGACCTGTGCGAGCCCCCGCTGCTCGCCTGGGTCGCGGAGAATGTGACCTTCCCCGCCTCCATGGTGGACCGGATCGTTCCCGCGACCGCGCAGGCCGACCTGGACGACATGGCCGCCAGGCTCGGCGTGACCGACCTGGGCGCGGTCGTCACCGAGCCGTTCACGCAGTGGGTGATCGAGGACCGGTTCGCCGGTGACCGGCCCGCGTGGGAGCGGGCGGGCGCGCTGCTGGTGGGAGACGTCCGGCCGTACGAGCGCATGAAGCTGCGCCTGCTCAACGGCAGCCATTCGGCCATCGCCTACCTGTCGGGCGCCGAGCACGTGTCCGAGGCCGTGAGCGACCCCGCGTTCGCCGGATACCTGCGCCGGTTGATGGACGACGACCTGTCGCCCACCCTGGACGGGCTGGCGGGCTTCGACCTCACGCGGTACAAGCAGTCGTTGATGGCCAGGTTCGCCAACCCCGGCCTGCGGCACCGCGTCGCGCAGATCGCGGTGGACGGCTCGCAGAAGCTGCCGCAGCGCCTGCTCGACCCGGCCCGCGAGCGGCTGGCGGGCGGGCACGAGCCCCGCTGGATCGCGCTGGCCGTGGCCGGGTGGATGCGGTACGTCACCACGGCCCGCGAGCTCTCCGACCCGCTGGCCGACCGGCTGCGCGGCGACGAGACGGCTTCCGCCTCGGCCACCGTGGACCAGCTGCTGGCGATCGAGGAGATCTTCGGCACCGACCTGCCGGACGACCCGGTCTTCCGCGACCTGGTCACCGACCACCTGGAACGGCTGACCGCCGACGGCCTGCCCGCCACCCTCCGCGCGCTCGTCTAGCCCCTGACCGGGCCGCCCGGGCGGTCGACCCGGGCGCGCACGCCGTCGTCGTCGGCGCGATCACCGTATCGGGAGGGCTGTTCAGCCCACGGAGCCGCTGAGGTCGGTGGTGCCGCCGCCGCTTGTTCCCGAGCCCGCGCTGCTGGTGATGGGCTGGCCGTCGACATAGGCAACGGCGGTCACCGAGCCGGCGCTCAGGCGCCGGATGGAAAGGCTCCAGGTGTCCTCGCCCTGTTTAGCGAGGATGATCTCCTTCCGCCAGGGCGGCCTCACCTGGGGCACGGTCGTGGAGCGGCCGTTGATGACATAGGTGATGGCAAAACTTCCTTCGCCCGTGACATCGAAGGTGAGGGTGTGCGGCTCGTCACCGGAGGAGCAGGCGGCCAGCAGCACGGCGGCCCCGGCCGACACCAGCGAGCGCGCCCACTTGCCTGATGCGGTCATCCGATCATTCAAACACGGCAGAACACCGCAATGCTCGGGCGAGGACGGTTCGGCCTCTCTGATCCGCAGGCGGTGCCCGGCCGGCCTCGACGGGCCGCGCGCCATCGGGACCGCCCGCGTCGCTTCACGTCCGCCGGGTCCAGGTGGTGAGCTCGATCGTGGTGCCTCCGCGGCCCACGCGCAGGTCGACCCGGCCCTCGGGAGCGTCGGAGTCGATCTCCGGGTAGTCGTCGCTGGACACGGTGACCCGCGCGCCTACGCCACGCGGCCGGACGCGTAAAGGGTCGGCGCCTCGCCGCGCAGGGTGTCTCGCGCATCCGGACGGCACACCCTGGTGGCGGATCGGCCCTGACCCGGGAAGGGGCCGCGCTCATGCACCGCCGGGCGTGCGGCAGGCGAGCCACCCCGGGCGACCACGCCGGGCGCCTCAGCCCGTGAGGTTCTTGAGGGCCTCCCTGGCGATCTCCTCCGCTCCCCGCAGGAGTTCTTCCTCGGGGACGGGCCGACTGTCCTTGTTCGGGAGGATCTCGCGGCCCTTGTTGTCGGAGCCGTGGAAACGGATGTCGATGGTGGCGTTGCCTCTGACGACGAGAATCCAGGCCATCGCCCTCCGTCTGTCGGTGTGCTCGTTGTAGATCGCGTACGCCCCGTCGCCGAGATCGTTGATTTCCTTGATCTCCCCATATTTCGTGTTGTACGGGGCGCCCTTGGTCTGGCCCGAGTCGTCACGCATCGAGCGCCACGAGAAGTCGGCGTCGTCCAGGGCGGAGTCGTTGTCCGGGAAGACGTTGACCTTGACGGTGAACGAGCGGGACTCGTTGTACCCGCCCTTCATGTTGTAGCCCTTCTGGTTCCACGCGCAGTCCTTCCGCTTCGCGCCGTAACCGTCCTTGGCCACACCCGGCTCGGACTCGCTCTTGGGCGCCAGCCGCGAGGTCAGGCTCGCGGGGAGCAGGTCGCACACCTCGGGCACGTCCTGCAGCGGCGGGAAGGTGGAGGTCACGGTGGAGGAGGGCGAGGCCTGCGCCGTGTCCTGCGGGGATGCGGTGGGCGGGCTCGCGGTGGGGCCGAGGGTGGGGTCCGTGGTGGGCTGGGTGGCCGGAGCGCCGACCTTGCCTCCGGGGTCGGGGGGCATCGCGACCGGAGGCTGCGTGCCCACGTTCCGCACGGCGATGAGAGCCCCGCCGAGCACCGCGACCGTCGCGGCGGCGGCCATGATGCCCATCGCCCACCCTGGTGGCTTCGAGGTCGACGGCTGCCCGCTGCCCTGGTCCGGCCAGTAAGACGCAGGTGGCACAGGTGGTGCTGTGGTCATCATCGCTCCTGGTGCTCGGACTCGTGCGATTGATTGCGGCGTGAAATATAGCGAATTGAAACCTGCCCTCAATACTGTTGGCCGCGTGCCGGGTAACGGGGAAGGAAAAATCGCGGGCCGCTATCGAGTGTTGCAGACACTCGGCCAGGGCGGCATGGGCACGGTATGGCTCGCCCACGACGAGCTCCTCGACCGCCACGTCGCGGTCAAGGCCCTGCTGCTGCCGGAGTCGCTCACCGCGGCCGAACGCGAGGAGGCGCTGCAGCGCGCGACACGTGAGGCGATGGCCGCCGCCCAGCTACGGCATCCGAACATCATCACGGTTCACGACGTGCTCACCCACAACGGCCTGCCCACGATCGTCATGGAGATGCTCAAGGGCCGCGATCTGAAGGACGCCGTGGCCGCGGAGGGCCCGTGGACGCCGGAACGCGTGGCGGCGCTCGGGCTGCGGGTGCTGGACGCGCTGTCGGCCGCGCACGCCCACGGCATCCAGCACCGCGACGTCAAACCGGCCAACGTGTTCCTGACCGACGACGGACGGGTGGTGCTCACCGACTTCGGCATCGCCCGGCTGGAGGACCAGGCCACGATCACCGAGTCGGGCCTGCTCGTCGGCTCCCCCGGCTACATCGCCCCGGAGCGGCTGCGCGGCGAGCGCGGCGGCCCGGCCTCCGACCTGTGGTCCCTCGGCGCCACCCTCTACTCCGCGATCGAGGGCCAGGCCCCCTACACCGGCACCTCGCCCATGGCGGTGCTGCGCGACGCGCTGACCCGGCCGCCCCGGCCGCCCGAGCGCGCCGGACGGCTGGGCCCGGTGCTCATGCACCTGCTGGCGCGCGAGCCGCACCAGCGCCCCGACGCGCGGCTGACAGCCCACCTGCTGCGGCAGGTGGCGGAAGGCGGGCAGGGCGCCGCCCCACCGTCAGGGCCCATGACCGCGCCCCTGTCCGGGTTCCCGTCCGGGCCCCCGTCCGGGCCGCTGACCGTGCCGCGCAAGAGCGGCAGGCGCGGGCCGGTCCTCATCGGCGCAGGCCTGGTCGCGGCCGTGGCGGCCGTGGCGGCCACCGTCGCGCTCCTGCCGCGATCGGCACCGGCCACCCCGCGGCCCACCGAGCAGCCCACCGCGACCACCGGCACGCTTGCCGCCACCTCCGCCCCCGTTCAGACGCCTGCGGCGACACCCTCCGCCACGGCGACGGCAGCGAGGTTCGGCGGGCCCGTGGACGTGTGCGCCCTTCTGACCCCCACCCAGGTGCGCTCGCTGGTCCCGAAGGCCTCCCCCAAGGGCACGAGCGAGGGCGAAGGTTGCGCGTGGACGGCGCACGGCAACGGCGTCGCCGTCGCCCCGGCGGAGCCGGTCGTGCTGGAGAGCGCCTGGGGACGCAGCGTGGACGAGGCATCGGAGAAGTTCGTCAACATGCTCAACGGCGCCGAGTCCGGCTCGAAGATCAAGTGGAAGTGGCCTGACATCGGCATGAAGAACGCCGTCATCCAGGAGAGCAAGGCGTACACGGAAGTCAACGGCATCGGTGACGAGGCGTTCAGTTACGAGCTCATCAGCAACAAGGGCCAGGTGGAACGGCACGACGTGATCTTCCGTATGAGCAACGTCGTGATGCAGATCAGATACGTCGACGTGAAAAAGATCGGCGACAACGAGGCCATGCGCAAGGGCGCGCGTGACGCCGCCCGATGGGTCGCGGCGGCGCTAGGACGCCAGGGGTGATGATGCGGTGAACCAGCCACGACTCGTGGGCGGGCGCTACCAGTTGATCGCGCAGATCGGCAGGGGCGGGATGGGCGTCGTATGGCGCGCCCACGACACGGTGATCGGGCGCGAGGTGGCGATCAAGCAGGTGCACCTGCCCGCGAACCTGTCCCCGGACGACCACGCCCGGCTTCGCGAGCGCACCCTGCACGAGGCGCGCGTCGCGGTCCAGGTCAGGCATCCCGCCGTGGTCGCGATCCACGATGTGGTCGTGGAGGGGGCCGAGCCGTGGATCGTCATGGAGCTCGTCAGGGGCCGCTCCCTCGACGAGGTCGTGAAGTCGGGCGGGCCGCTGTCACCGCAGTGGGCCGCCTCGATCGGGCTGTTCGTGCTGTCCGCGCTGGCCGCCGCGCACACGCGCGGGCTGCTGCACCGCGACGTCAAGCCGGGCAACGTGCTGCTCGCCGACGACGGCCGCATCCTGCTGTCCGACTTCGGCATCGCCACCAGGGCCGGCGGGCAGCAGGGCGGCGCGCCGATGGGGACACCGGGGTACACCGCTCCCGAGGCGCTCACCGAGGAGCCCGGCCGGGCCGCCGGGCCCGCCGCCGACCTCTGGTCGCTCGGGGCGACGATCTACACCGCCGTCGAGGGCGTGCCGCCGTTCGCGCGTCCGACCGCCATGGCCACGCACGGCGCGGTGATGACCGAGCCGCCCAGGCCACCCCAGCGGGCGGGCGCGCTGGGGCCCGTGCTCATGCGACTGCTGGAGAAGGAGCCCGCACGGCGCCCGGACACGGTGGCGCTGAGGGCGGCCCTGCAGCCCCTCACCGGCGGCACCGCCGCCACCATGCCCGCGGGCTCGCACCAGGCGTCCTGGGTGCTGCCCAAACTTCCGGTGTACGGGTCCGCCGCGGCCGTGTTCGCCGTCTTCGTGACGGCGGTCGCGCTCATCCTGGCCACCACCCCGCCCGCCTCCCCGACCACCCTGGCGAGCACCGAAGCCCCCACGACACCGCCCACAGCACCCACCACAGGGCCGACCACAGGGCCGACCACAGGGACAGGCCCGACGACGGCGGCGCCCACGGGCACGCCCGCGCCGACCGCCACGGGCACGCCCGTCGCGCGCACGCCCGGCAAGTTCACCGCGATCCCCCGGCCCTGCCAGCTGCTCACCAGAGACCAGGCCACCGAGGTCGTGGGCAAGTACATGACCAGCAGCCGGGAGCCCACCGTCAAATGCACGTGGAGCATGCCGCGCGACGACAAGAACCTCTCGCTCAACCTCACGCTCTTCCTCTATCCGCAGCAGGGCGACGGTTACGAGACCAAGCTGGCCGAGGAACACGTGCAGGGCGCCAGGGCCAAGGCCGAGTCGGAGGCCGGACGCGGCGGCAGCGGCGGCGAGCAGGGCGAGGTCTTCGAGATCCCCGGCGCGGGCGACGGGGCCATCGGCTGGGAGAAGAGCGAGACCACGTTCACCACCAAGAAGTCCAAGGTCTACTCGGTGTTCAGGACCAGCAACATCGTGGGTGAGGTCTACTTCTCCCGCGACGTCGAGAAGGAACCGGGGCTGCGTGAGAAGACCGAGAAGGCGATCAAGCACCTCGTCCAGAACCTCGACGCCAAGGCCTGACCCATGCACGTGATCGCCGGGCGATACCAGCTGCTCGCTCCCCTGGGCGCGGGCGGCGCGGGCACGGTGTGGCGGGCCCGCGACACGGTGCTGGGCCGCGAGGTCGCGGTCAAGGAGGTGCGCCTGCCCGCCGACCCGGCCAGGAGGGACAGAGCGCTCACGGACACGCTGCGCGAGGCCCGCGCGGCGGCGTCACTGAACCATCCGGCGATCATCACCGTGCACGACGTCCTCGCCGAGCAGGGACAACCGTGGATCGTCATGGACCTGCTCCCCGGCCGGTCGCTGGCCGACCTGCTGCGGGAGAGCGGCACGCTGCCGCCCGGCCAGGTCGCGTCCATCGGGCTGCGGGTGCTCGACGCGCTGGAGGCGGCGCACCAGCGCGGGATCCTGCACCGGGACGTGAAGCCGGGCAACGTGATGCTGACCGACTCCGGCGAGGCCGTCCTCACCGACTTCGGCATCGCCGCGCACATCGACGACACCCCGAGCGCGACCGCGGCGGCCGAGCGGCCGGGGGCGGCCGGCTCACCGGGGTACGTCGCGCCGGAACGCCTGCGCGGCGAGCCCGCGGGGCCGGCCTCCGATCTCTGGTCGCTGGCCGCCACCCTGTACACGGCGGTGGAGGGGCGCAGCCCTTTCCACCGCGACTCCCCCATGGCGATCGTCGCGGCGGTGCTCACCCAGCCCCCGCCGCCACCGGTCAACGCGGGGCCGTTCGGCGGGCTGCTGGCGGCGATGCTGGACAAGAACCCGGCCGCGCGCCCCCACCCGTGGCAGGTCAGAGCGGCACTCCAGCCGATCGCCGCTCCCCTGCCGGCGCGCCGCTCGGTGATGACGGCGGCCACGGTGCCGGTCGCCTCCAGGAAGAGCAGGCTTCCCGTCGTACTGGGTGGCCTGGCCGCCGCCACCGCCGTCGCCATCACGGCGGTGGTCCTGGTCAACGCGTCCGCCACCGCCGGGCCCCCGAGCAACACGCCGATCGCCCAGGCCCCGTCCTCCTCGCACCCGCCGGTCTCCACCCCGCGTCCGCCGGTTTCCACCCCGGCGACCACGCCCGCGCCCGCGCCGAAGGGTGACGGCCGCTTCGCCGCGGCGCCCGACGCCTGCCGGCTGGTGAGCGACCAGGAGGCCGAGAAGATCATGCCGGGGGTACGCAGGCGTACGGTCGGCCTCGACACCACCAAGTGCGACTGGGCGGTCGGCATGTTCAAGGACGCCGTCAACATCCACGTCACGCACTCGCCGCAGGTGGCGACGGCGCGGAAGATCCTCACCAGCACGAAGCGGGCGCAGGACTCCAAGGAGGGCACCGCACAGGGCAGCACCTACCAGGCCGTGCGCGATCTCGAGGGCCTCGGAGACGGGGCCTTCGCCCAGAACTGGTGGTCGACCACGTTCCCGCAGGCCCACAGCATCGTGTGGGTACGCGTCAGCAACCTCGTCGTCGAGATCGACTCGACTGCCGCCGACAGTGCCGAGCTGAAACCCGAGCACCAGGACCGAGCGGTCAAGGTGGCCCGCGCGATCGTGGACGCGCTCAGGGATGTCCCGTCGGCGGAGACCGGCTGATGCGCGCGGCGTCCACCCAGAAGTCCCCGAGAGGAGGAGTGGCGTTCCCCCGGGCTCCGCGGACGACCGGAGCCCCGCGCCACGGAACGACATGAACGAGGTACCCACCCCGCCCCGCTCCCCCCGGCCCGGCGGCGTCCGGATCACGCCCGGCCTCCTCAGCGGGGCCATGGCGGTGCTCGTGCTGATGGTGTTCACGGTCGCCTTCCTGCTGACGAGGCAGGAGCCGCCGCCCGCGCCGCCGGGTGAACCCGTCTCCGCGCGGACGAAACCCCCGTCCGCGCCGCCCAGCACGCAGCCGCCGAGCACGCGGCCCTCGACGAGCGAGCCGCCCCCGACCGGTGAGGCGAAGTTCTCCGGCGACGTCGACCCGTGCGAGCTCCTCGGCGAGGAACTGCTGACCAAGCTGGTGATCTTCCCCAAGCAGCAGAAGATCTACAAGGAGGAGTGCGAGTGGACGACCCTGCCCTCGTACGGGGCCGGGCTTCCCACCAACATGACCTTCAGGCTGAAGGTGTACACCAAGGTGTTCCCCGACGGGGTGACGCAGGCGCACGAGCAGTTCGTCGCCCGCCGGCACGAGGCGTCGCTCATCCCCCGGGGCTACACCAAGGCCGAGCCGGCGGTCGGGGACGATTCCTACGTCACCGCGTACACGCTGGAGGGCAGCGACAGGGGGCCCACGAAGGCGATCGTGGGGGTCCGGGTGAGCAACGCGGTGGTGGAGGTCGAGTACGACCGCGACGTCATCCAGGACCCCGAGGGCAGGCTGACCGCGGGCGCGCTGGAGACGGCCCGCGCGGTCGCGGAGAAGCTCAGCAGCGGCGGGGGGTGAGGGGCCCGGGGCGGCGCCCCGGGCCGGTTCTCAGGACCAGGTGACCGGCAGCGCGTGCACGCCGAAGATGAGCATCTCGTTGCGGACCGGCACCTGGCCGGCCGGGACCGCGAGGCGCAGATCCGGCAGGCGGGAAATGAGCTCGCCCAGCCCTGTGCGCATCTCGACCCGGGCCAGCTGCTGGCCCAGGCACTGGTGGATCCCATGGCCGAAGGCCAGGTGCGGGGCACGCGAGCGGTGCACGTCGAGCGCGTCGGGATCGGACCAGTGCCGCGGGTCGCGGTTGACCTCGGGCGTGGCGATCACGACGGTAGCGCCGGCCGGGAGGTCCACGCCGCCCAGCGTCACCGGCGCCGTGGTGACCCGGCTGACCCCGAGCTGGATGATCGACAGGAACCGCAGCAGTTCCTCCACCGTGTTGTCGATCAGGCCGGGATCGGCACGCAGCGCCGCGAGCTGGGCGGGATGCTCCAGCAGCGCGAACATGCCCAGACCCAGCATGTTCGCCGTGGTCTCGTGGCCCGCGTTGAGCAGAATGAGCGCGACATCGACCAGCTGCGCGTCCGTCAGGGGCGGGTCGGCGTCGTGGACGAGCCCGGACAGCAGGTCATCGGCGGGGTTCGCGCGTTTGCCCGCCACCAGCCGCTGCATGAACGCGTAGAGCTCGGCGCGCGCGACGGCCTGCTCCTCCGGGGTCGCGTTCGCGTTCAGCCCGATCGACGTACGCTTCTGGAACAGCTCGCGGTCGGCGTAGTCCACGCCCAGCAACTCGCAGATGACCAGCGACGGCAGCGGCAGCGCGAACGCCGGCACCAGATCGGCCCGCGTGCCCGCCGCCTTCATCGCCTCGATGTGCTCGACCGCGATCTCCCTCACCCGCGACTCCAGCTCCCGCATCCGCCGCACCGTGAACTGGCCCGTCAGCAGCCGTCGCAACCGGGTGTGCTCCGGCGGGTCCATGAAGACGAAGAGCCCGTCCTGCCGCTCCGCCACCTCCGGCTCGCGCGGCTGCGCCTCCATCTCGGACACCTCGTGCGGCTGCAGCGACGTCGCGTCCCGGTGGCGCACCTTGTCGGCGCTGAAACGCGCGTCCGACAGCACCGTACGGGCCTCGTCGAACCCCGTCACCAGCCACGCCCGTGCGCCGTTCAGCAGGTCCAGCGGCCGGACCGCGCTCTCGCCTCGCAGCCCCGGGGGCGGATCGAACGGGCAACGCCCTCGCTCCACGAGGTCCGCGGGCAGGATCCGCCGCATCTCCGTGGGGTTCACGCTCGGAGACTCCTCGGTCAAGTTGTCTTCGGCCATCAGCACGTCCTTGTTCACGGTCGAGGTCACTCAGAAGGACCCTACAAAGATGCACGGCGCGCATCAATGCTCGTCATGCAAGAACACACGGTATCGGGTCAGTCCCCCTTCACGGAGCAGATCGCCGATCCGATCACGGCCGTTCGGCCGCGGCCATCGCCCTGCCCCTTCTGTGGCCCGCACGGCCGGTGCGCGTGCTCGCCGCTCTCAAGGCCGCGCACGCCAGGGGCGTCAACGTCAAGGCCCTGGCCGACGGCGGACGAGCGGAGTGAACGCCGCGACGCCCGCGCCCGCTAGCGCAGCGACGTCGTCACCAGCTGCGGGCTCGCCTGGATCTCGGCCTCGGTGAACCGTTCGGTCACCCACTGGCCGCGCGCGAACAGCTCGGTCTGGTCGGCGTGGTGCGGCGAGGCCGTGTTGGCCGACAACGAGTACGTCAGCACGGTGCGGGTGCGCGGCCCCTCCGGGGTCAGTTCCACGGCCATCATGAAGCTGGAGCCGGCGTTGACCTCCGGGTAACGGCCGTCCTTGCCGAGCGTGCCGCCGGTGCGGATCCGGTCGAAGCAGCCCTCCCCCTCGGTGCACCCCGGCACCGCGACGGCGCCGTACCGCTGGGCCTGCCCCGGCGTGAGCGTCAGCGGGACGTCGTTGACCGTGAAGAACCGCACCGCGTCGGCCAGCGCGGTCCGCACCACCGGGACGGTGATGTCGAGCCCGCGCGGCGTGGTGAGCGGGTGCTCGGCGTCGAACGGCACCTTCCACCAGCTCCTCGGCGGGGCGATCGACCCGTCGGGCCGCCTCTGCGGGCCGTTGAGGCCCATGAAGAACTCCCGCCACAGGATCGCGCCCCGGCTGCCGGGGCGGGCCCGCCCGTCCCAGGCCGCCAGGGTGGCGCAGGCCCGGCGGACGTCGACCTTCTCGCCGTCGCTCGCCGTCATCACGGGCTCGGCCCGGCACAACGTGCGCAGATCGCGGCGGAGCAGTTCGGCGCTCAGGTTGCGCTTGCCGGTGGCGGCCTTCTGGAGGGTCTCCAGGGTGAAGCCGGGCGCGCCGAGCCCGTCGTCGCCCGACAGCCGCTGCGCGATCATGTCGAGGCCGACCCGGGTCCGCAGGTCCCGCATCGTACGGACGTTGCCGTAGATGTGCGGATAGTCCGTGAGCGGGGCCTCGGGATTGGTCAGCCAGGGGCTGGCGTTGGCGTTCGCCACGTAGTCGGCGCGGACCAGCCGGGGCTGGGCGGCCGGGCCGAAGATGCCCGGCTCGATCGCGTCCGCGTCCTCGCCCCACAGGCAGTCCGACGTGGAGCCGTCCAGGATGAGCGGCTCGGGGTCGTCCTGCGCGCGGCAGCGCTCCGCCTGCTCGTCGGTGACGTGCGGGACGACCGAGGCGTCGGCGAAGTACGCCTGGCCGCCGACGTCCGTGGCGAGCGTGTAGACGAAGGGCATGCCCTGGTACGTCTCCTGCGCGCGCCGCAGGGCGGTCACGTCGGGGGCGGCGCTCATGGCCAGCCACTCGTCGGCGAACCGCAGGTTGACGGCGTTGGCGTCGGCCAGGGCGACCGCCGTCTCCTCCGTCCAGCCGTTCGCCAGCACCGGCCCGTACCGGGAGGTGTACAGGGTGGTGGTGACGGGCTTGACCGCGCCCTGGGCGTCCCGGACGGTGACCGTGACCTCCTGCCGGCCCATCGGCTCCGGCCTGCCGTCCACCAGGTACGTGGTGCGCTGCCCCGGCGCCAGCTCAAGCTGGTAGAGGGTGAAGCGCTGGGCGTGGGAGACGGTGTGCGTCCAGGCCATGCTCGCGTTGTGGCCGATCTGGACCATGGGGGTGCCGTAGAGGCTGCCGCCCGCCACGTCGAGCACGCCCGGGATGGTCAGGTGGACCTGGTAGAAGCGGCGGCTGCCGTTCCACGGGAAGTGGGGGTCGGCCAGCAACATGCCGTGGCCGCCGCGGGTGGCCTCGCGCCCGAGGGCGAAGGCGTTGCTGCCGGGGGCGGTCACCCTCTTCGAGGGACGTTTCCCCTCCGCCTGCCCGGAGGCGGCGATGGCCTCCTTGAACTGGGAGCTGCCGCCCAGGCGGCCGAGGTCGAGCAGGTTCATCCAGACGTCCGCGGCGGTGATGGGGCCGACCCACGCCTTGCCCCGGCAGGCCGGGTCGGGCAGCCCGGCCACGCCCGTGTCGCTCAGATAGCGGTTGAACCCGGCGACGTAGCCGTCCACGAGCGCGCGCAGTGCGGCGCTGGGGCCGTGGGGCGCGGGGCGGGCGAGCACCCGGCGCAGCGCGCCCGACGCCTCGACGCTCTTGTAGTACACGTCGCTGGCCAGGTTGGAGATCGGGTCGGTGACGTCGTCCGACATCGCCTCGGCGCCGAAGTGGCGCGACCGCTCGCCGCGCAGGGTGAGCGCCCACGAGGCCATGACGCACAGGTTGTCCTGCGCGAACGCGTAGCCGTAGCCGTAGCCGAGGCCGCCGTGGTCCTTCGCGGAGATGTGCGGGATGCCGTACTCGGTGCGCCTGATGTCGGCGGCGTAGCGGCCTTCGGCGGCTCGCGCCGGGGCGACGCCGCTCCCCGGCGCCGCGACGAGGAGGGCGCCGGCCAGTGCCGCTACGAGCGCTGCGGCCGTCCGCCGGAGGAGGGTCATGGTCATCGGCAGTCCTGTTCCAAGCGGTCTGTTCGGAGCGGGCCCTGTTCGGAGCGGGCCCTGTTCGGAGCGGGCCCTGTTCGGAGCGGGCCCTGTTCGGAGCGGGCCCTATTCGAAGCGGGCATTGTCGGGGGCGGTCACGCGCTTGAGCAGCGGCAGGCCGGCGGTGATCACCAGCAGGGCGGCCAGCAGCCCGCCGCCGAGGGTCAGGAAGTAGGCGGGCCCCGGCAACGCCGGCGGCGCGCTCTTGATGGCCAGCTGGTCGATCAACGGCTCGGCCACGCCGAAGCCCGCGGCCGCCGCCACCAGGGCGGCCAGCACCATGGGGGCGGCCGTCTCCAGCAGCACCACCCTCGACAGCGTCCGCGTGGGCGTGCCGCACAACCGCAGCAGCGTGAACGGCTGCCTGCGCTCCACCACGCCGCCGGTGACCGCCACCAGCAGGCCGCAGCCCGCCACCAGCAGGGTCAGCGCGACGATGGCCAGCGCCACGCGTTCGGCCTGGTCAAGGAGCACCGCGCGGGCCTGCGCGACCTCGGCGAACGTCAGCGGCGTCTCGGCGCTGCCGGCGCGGGCGACGTACGGGGTGAGCAGCGTACGGATCTCTTCGAGGACGGCCGGGTCGTCGGCGCTGATCAGCACCGCCGCCAGGGGCAGGCCCGTCAAGGCGGCGGGCGCGACCGTGTTGGCCTGGTCCACGAGCGGCAGGTTGCGGTCGACGGAGAGCATGTTGTCGCCGGTCAGCAGCCGGTTGAAGTCGGCCGCCACCGCGCGGATGCCCGGGACGCACCGGCCGAGCGCGGGGAATCGGGCCAGGGCGTCGCAGTCGACCACGTGAGCGAGCAGGAAGTCGGGCCGGCAGCCGGGGCCCGGGTCGCACGGCGGGGGACCGCCGGGCCAGGGCGGCGTGTCGGCCCTGCGGTGGATCGGCAGGACGGTGACGCCGGGACGGGCGCGGATCTTTGTGAGCAGCTCGGACGCCGTGTCAGGCGGCAGGGGCAGGCCCGGGGCGGCCTCGGCGTACCCGAACGACGCCCGCATGACGGTGTTCAGCGTGCCGCCGCCCGCGGCCTGCTGGCCCGAGACGACGGCGGGGACGATGCCGGCGACGGCCGTGCCGATGAAGACCGCCAGCACGATGCCGTTCACCGACCTGAAGGCCCCCTTGGGGTCGGCCGCCAGCCGCTGGGCGGCCAGCAGCGTCGCCGCGCCGGGCGTGACCCTGGCGACCAGCCGCGCGGCCAGCATCGTCAGCCAGGGACCGGCCACCACGAGACCGACCATGATCAGCGCCAGGCCGACGTCGACGAGCACCGCGTCCGGTTCCCTGCCGTCCGCGAACACCGGGCCCGCGAACAGTCCCAGTCCCGCCACGAGCGGGACGATCCGCCACCATCCCGGAGCGGAGGCCCGTGCCTTTCCTGCCACGCCGAGCGGCGTGATCCGCACCCGGCGCAGCGACCACAGGGCGGCGCCGGCTGCGGCGAGCGGCACGCCCGCGACCACGGCGGCGTACTGGAGCCCGGTGGGCGCGACCACGTCGGGGAAGAAGCGGGAGCCGGTGATGGCGACGCCGGTCAGGGCGGGCCGTACCGCCTGGAAGACCGCGATGCCGGCGAGCGCGCCCAGGAGCGCGCCGAGCGCCGCGTCGACCGAGGCGATCGTGTTGATCTGGCGCGCGGTGGCGCCCGCCAGCCTGATCGCCGCGAAGCGCGCCTCGCGGCGGGCGGCGGCCAGGCGCGTGGCCGTGCCGATGAGGACGAGCAGCGGAACGATCAGGCCGACGGCGGCGATGCCGAAGCCGTGCTCGTACAGCGCCGTGGTGTCGTCGGAGGCCGGGGTGGTGGCGACGGCGTCGACGGCCACGGTGCCGGCCATGGCCGCCAGCTCGTCGGGGGTCCGGCCCACGACGATGACCAGGTCGTCGGGGCCGGACAGCGCCGCCCGCCCGATCAGCCCTGTACGGGTGCCGGGGAAGCGGTCGGCGAGTCGCTCCCGTGGCACGGCCTCCATCAACGCGGCGAGCGCGGGCGAGACGTAATGCCGCCCCGCTCCGGGCAGCGCCGGGATGCCGGGAAGCCTCGGCGCGGGTGTTCCCGCGTCGAGCACGGCGACGTCGAGACGCTTGATCGGGCGGCCCGCGTAGGAGTCCTGGCGGTGGTTCCACAACACGGCGCCCGGGGTGGCGCCCAGTGCCCAGCCGCCCGGCGCGGAGCCGGCCGTGCACTCCCAGCAGGGCCGGCCCGCGGTCACCTGGAAGGCGTTGAACAGCGCCACCGTGGACAGCAGCACCGTCACCCCCACCGCGACGGCGGCGGTGACGAGCGCCAGCCGGACGGCCGCCTCCCGGCCGCCGCGCAACGACAGCCGCAGGCCCAGCCACAGGGTCATCGCACGGCCTCGCCGGCGTAGGGGTCGGTGATCCTGCCGTCGCGCACCACGACCTCCCGGTCGGCGCAGGCGGCGACGCGGGCGTCGTGGGTCACCACGATCACGGTCGTGCCCTCCTGGCGGGCCAGGCCGACGAGCAGCTCCATGACCCTTTCTCCGGTGAGCGAGTCGAGCGCGCCGGTGGGCTCGTCCGCGAAGATCACCTTGGGCCGCGTCACCAGCGCCCTGGCGATCGCCACGCGCTGCGCCTGCCCTCCGGACAGCTCGCCCGTACGCCGGCCGCCCAGCTCGTCCAGCTCCAGCCGCCGCAGCCAGCCGTCCGCCCGCTGGTAGGCCTGCTTGCGCCCGACCTTGCCGAGCAGCAGCGGCAGGGCGACGTTGTCGGCCACCGTGAGCTCCGGCACCAGCCGGCCGAACTGGAAGACGAAGCCGAACGCGGTGCGGCGCAACTCGGACCGCGTGGCGTCGTTCAGGGTGTCCAGCCGCCGCCCGTCGAACCAGACCTCGCCCTTGTCGGGGCTGAAGATCCCGGCCAGGCAGTGCAGCAGCGTGGACTTGCCGGAACCGCTCGGGCCCATGATCGCCAGGATCTCTCCCGCCGCCACGAACAGGCTCGCCTCGCGCAGCGCCGGCGTCCGGCCGTACGAACGGTCGATGGAACGGGCCTCCAGCAGCGGGCCCGGCACGGGAAGGGCGTCAACGGTCATGCGGGCCGGACCGTTTCCGCCAGCGCGCCCAGCCGGGCCGCTGTCACGTCGATCCAGCGCAGGTCGGCCTCCAGGTGGAACATGCCGTGATCGGCCAGCAGGGCGTCCACGAGGGCGCCGCCGCGTTTGACCTCCGACAACTCGCGCATGCGCCGCATGTGCGTGGCGCGCTGGAGGTCCAGGAAGCGCTGCGCGTCGTGGCCCAGCATCAGCGCCAGCACGACCTTCGTGAACAACACCGTCTGCAGGTACGGCTCCGCCGCCACCGGCTCGGCCAGCCACGCCTCCACCTCGTGCCTGCCTTCCGGGGTGATGGCGTAACGCTTGCGGTCGGGGCCGTCGCCGCGCTCGCTCTGGCCGGCCGTGACCTTGCCGTCCCTGGCCAGGCGGGCGAGCGTCGAGTAGACCTGCCCGAAGGGGAGCGGCTTCCCCCTGCCGAAGTAGGTGTCGTAGTCGCGCTTCAGGTCGTAGCCGTAGCTGGGCTCGCGGTCCAGGAGGCCCAGCAGCGCCAAGGGGACTGTCATGGCGGCGACTATACACCGGAGGTATATCCGTGGAGTATAAAGACCGGGCGTCAGGCGTTCCTCTCGTGAGCACAGCCGCACACCTCGGCCTGCCGATCGAGACGGCGGGGCCACGCCGCAGGGCCCGACGCCAGCGGCGCGCTAGAGACGCGCTAGACGAACCGGACACCATGTCCTGTCGTGGATCTCTTGCTCGTCGCATGCCAAGTCCTGCTCGGGGTCGTCTTCGCGGTCTCCGCGTTCACCAAGCTGCGCAGCGGTGCGGCCGTGCGGTCGTTCGCGGCGTCCTTGACGATGCTGCCGGAGGGGTTCCGCCTGCCGGCCGCCGGTGCGGTGGCGGCCGGCGAGGCGGTGGCGGCGGTCCTCATGCCGATCCCCCAGGCGGGGCTGGCCCTGAGCGCGATCCTGCTCGCCGGATTCACGCTGGTGATCATCCTGTCGATCCGGAAGGGCGTACGCGCGCCGTGCCGCTGCTTCGGCTTGTCCGCGACCCCTCTCGGGCGGGTGCACCTGGTCCGTAACGCCCTGCTGCTGCTCGTGGTGGCGCTGGGCGGCACGGGCCTGATCTACTCCGGCGGGTCGCCGGTCGCCGCCGGACTGGCGGTGGCGGTGCCGGCCGGGCTGGCGGGGGCGATCGTGCTGATCGCCTTCGACGACATCGCTGGGCTGTTCATGGAAACGTCGGGGAGTGTGTGATGCCTTATCTGGTCGCCGCGGTCGTGCTGGTCGGTCTGCTGTGCATGGTGAATCTGCTGCTGACCGTGGGCGTGATCCGCCGGCTCCGTCAGCAGAGCGGCCGGCAGGACTTCCCTGAGCCGATGGCGACGGGAGGGCTCGCGCGGGGTGACAGGATCCCGGACTTCGCCGCCACGACCACGAACGGCGAGCCGATCTCGGGGGAACTGCTCGGCGGCCCCGCCATGGTGGGCTTCTTCTCGCCGGGCTGCAAGCCGTGCAAGGACCTGCTGCCCCCCTTCGTCGAAGCGGCCCGGCAGACGCCGGGCGCGGTGCTCGCCGTGGTCGCCGCCGGCTCCGACGAGGACGCGGCCCCGTACGTCGAACACCTCGCGCAGGTGGCGAGCGTCGTCATCGAGGAGCCCCAGGGCCCGGTGCAGTCGGCGTTCAAGGTCGCCGGCTACCCGACCGTCTTCCTGCTCGACGCGGACGGGACGGTGGCCGACAGCGATCACATCATCCCCACCACGGTGGGCTCGTGACCGGTGGCCGGGCCTACTCCATGACGAGGACGCCGTCACCTCGCAGGATCTCCTGGTGCTGGCGGCGCAGCGCGTCGGCCGGCTCGATGCCGAGCTCGGAGCCGAGGATGTCGCGGAGCCGGCGGTAGGCGGCCAGCGCCTCGGCACGGCGGCCACGGCCGGCCAGTGCCCGCAGCAACATCGCCCACGAGGCCTCGCGGAAAGGATGGGCCTCGACGAGCCGTTCCAGCTCCGGGATGACGCGGTTGTGGCGGCCGAGCCGCAGTTCGGCCTCCGCGCACAACTCGCGCGCGGTCAGATGGAGCTCCTCCAGGCGGCGGCGCTCGCAGCGGACGAGCTCGACGTCGATCTCCGGCACCACGGGGCCGCGCCAGAGCGCCAGAGCCTCCCGCAGCAGCTTGACCGCGGCTCCCGCCTCGCCTTCCGTCAGGGCGTCCGATCCTTCGGCGACGGCCGCCTCGAACACCCTGACGTCGACCGCCCGGTCCGGGACGACCAAGGTGTAGCCGTTTCCGACGGTGGCCAGATCCACACCGTCGGCGGCGAGCGGGGACAGCGTGCGCCGCAGGCGGTACACGTACGTCTGCACGCTCGCCTTCGCCGTGGCGGGCGGCTCGTCCTGCCAGAGCTCGGCCATCAGCCGGTCGATGGTGACCACCTCGCCCGCACGCAGGATGAGTACGGCGAGCACCGCCTGCTGTTTGGCGGCCCGGACCGTGATCGCCCGGCCGCCGCCATCCGTTACCGCCAGTCGTCCCAGCAATGTGAACATCCCCCACCTCCGACCGGAATCCTGATCGAAGGCGGTATGTTCCAGGTATGTCGCGGGTATGCCTGCCCGTCACGTTCGGACGGCCCCAGCTCGACCGGGCGATCGTGGCGGGACGGGCAGGCACGCTCGAGGTCAGCCGTCAGCAGCCGTTTTCGCTGATGATCTCGTACTTGCCGCAGCTTCCGTCACAGCAGCGGGCGCGGAGCTTGATGGGGTATATGCACTTGTAGATGTAGTAGCACTCCACGGCCGCGGCGCTCTCCTGCGGGACGACCATCGCCAGCAGCCGGTCGCTGAGCTTTCCAAGGACAGACGTCATGAGCCATTCCTTCGATGTAGGGATTGCCTTGCTCCCTCCGCCCGCCGGTCGCGTGTGCGCAGCGGGCGGAGAGGGCACGACGTCAAGGCTCACCCATGCCCCTAGCCCGCCGATCGCGTGCCGCTAGCGGCAGACGATCCCCCATGGGGGAAGACCGGCGCGGTCGCCCGCCCGCGTCCCAGAATGCAACACATCCTCAACAGATCCTCAACACGAGGAGTCCCACACTTCTCCTGGATGTCCCCCCTTCCACGAGGGGACGTGTCAGCGGAGAAGGGAACCGTATGCGTTACCTGAGCACATCCACGGCAGTGCTCGCGACCGTCGGCGCGATCGCGGGCCTGGCGTCGGTGAGCGCCCCGGCCGCCCAGGCCGCGACATCGATACCGTGCATAACGGTCTCGGCCAGCGGCCCGAACCTGGACGACGGCTGGGGCGTCATGAAGGGGTCGTACAACCTCAAGAGAAAGCCGGTCACACGCACCTGCAACGTCAGGCGGATGCACAAGGGTCAGGTGCTCTACTTCCACTGCTGGACGAAGAACCGCTTCGGAAATCTCTGGGTCTACGGGCGGGTCAAGGGGACCAGGACGTACGGGTGGATGTCCGTGGCCAACTTCCGATCCGTCCACGGCTCCAGCTACCCGAAGTGCGACTGGAACAAGAGCAAGGACCACACGTGACACGATGAGCGGCGGTGGCGGCCGGGGCCGCCACCGCGTTTGCCGATACTTCGGGTACGCCCGGCCGCCATGCCGTCTTGCGGCATGACGCGGCCCTGCCTATCGTGACGATGTATCAACGCGATATATCGGGCTGACGGTTCAGGGAAGTCCGACCGGCGCGCGGGAGCTGCGATGAGGCGGATCGACTACGACACGGAGCAGTACCAGGACTACGCGCGCGGCCGCGCGCTCAACGAGCAGCAGCTGCGGACCTGGATCAGCGCCTTCACAGCGGTGCTGCCCGAGCGGCGTCCAATGGCGGGGCTGGACGTCGGCTCGGGGACCGGCAGGTTCACCCCCGCACTGGCGACAGCGTTCGGGCCGGTCACCGGGATCGAGCCGTCGGTCCGCATGCGCGAGACGGCGCAGGCGCACGCCCCGCACCCCGATGTGCGTTATCTGGCGGGCTCCGCCGAGGACATGCCGGTGCCGTCCGGCAGCGCCGACTACGCGCTCATGTTCCTGTCCTGGCACCACGTCCAGGACAAGCCGGGGGCGGTCCGGGAGCTGGCCAGGGTGCTCAGGCCCGGCGGCCGGCTGCTGCTGCGCGCGAATTTCCGCGACCACCATCCCAGGCCGTGGTGGCTGGAGCACTTCCCCCGCGGCTACGAGGCGGACGCCTCCCTGTTCCAGCCGCTGCACGAGGTCATCGCGATGTTCACGTCGGACGGCTGGCGCGTCGCCGGCTTCGGCACGGTGACCGAGCCGTCCGCGGGCACCCGCGGCGACATGCTCGAACGGCTGCGCCTGCGTACCCTGTCGTTCTTCGCTCAGCTCACTCCCGACGAGCTGGAGGCCGGCTTCCGCCGCCTGGAGGAGGCCGTCGCCGCGGACCCCGGCGCACCGTCGCCCGAGTTCCCCGAGCCGCTGCTCACGCTCGAACGGCCCTGACCGCGCCGGCACCGCCTCGCCGGCCCGGGCCGCGATGACTCGCCCCCACGCCGGCAAGCCGCGCGGGCAGGACGGCCAGCCCGAGCAGGACCGCCGCCACGGGAAGCTGGACAGGCGCGAACGTGACCGGCCCCGGTGACCCGCCCTGCGAGGTGACCGGCCGCACGGTCGCCAGGGCCGGTCACCTCCGGGGGTCAGACGCGTACCACCGCGGTGCGGGCCTGCCCGCGGCGGCCGTCGAGCTCCACCTTGACCGACTTCTTGGCCTTACGCACGCCGCGATCACCGGTCCTGACCGACTTCACCGGCCAGGGCAGCGTGATCTTCACCTCGTCGGCGGTCCTGGACGGGTCGGAGACCGCGAGCCGTACGTTCTCTTCGTCGCGGCGGATCAGCAGCGTGCACGGGCCGTCGGCGGCGAGCGGCCCATCCGCGGTCTCCACGGTCCCCGCGCGCCAGAACACGGCGGCGAGCAGGCCGTCGCGGGAGACGGCCTGCACCCCTCCTGAGTTGGCGAGGATCTCTACCTGCCGGCCGTAGGCCGCGGTCTGCGCGACGGAGGCGCCGGGCAGCACGGCATAGGCGTAGCGCGCCTTGCGCGGATCGACGCCGTGGTCGACGAGGATCGTCGTGTAGTGCCTGGTGACGCGGGTCTTGTCACCTCCCGTGGTGGCGCCCTTGTCGATGTCGCGCCAGCGGCCGGTGCGCTTCTCGCGGATCACCTTCGCGTCGGCGCCGTCGAGCAGCACGTAGCCGGCCACCCCGCACAGGTGGACCCAGCCGTCGCCCCGGCACAACCGCGGATGCCGGTCATGGGTGTTGCGGTTGTCCACGACGGTCTCGATGCGGCGGTCGTCAGAGGCGGTGATCCCGGCGCCGAGCGCGATCACCGCGTCGTCGAGCAGGAACCACGCCTTCTTGGCCCGCAACGAGGAGCCGCCGGCGACCAGCTTCATGGCCGCCACGCCGAACCCGTCGAGCGCCACGCCGCCGGCCCACGGGGTGGGCGGCAGACGGCGCCTGCCGTGCCGGAGATCGGCACGCCTGCGGGTGTCCACCGTCGTGCCCGGCAGCCGGTACGGGTCGATCGTGGGCCACAGCTCGTCGTTCCAGTGCGTGAGGTCGCCGGTGTAGAGGTAGGTCATGCCGTCGCCGGTGTACCAGCCGTGCAGGTTCTCCCTGTTCATGGCCTCGGCCGCGCCGATGCGCTCAGAGCTCATCGCGATCGCGAAGGCCCAGGTGGGACGGCGGTGCACAACCCGGTCCATGTCGGCGAAGACGTACGTGCCCGTCGTACGCGGGCCGACCGGCACCGACCGGTCGTCCAGCAGGGCCCTGGCCTTCGCGATGCTCGCCAGCGGCGCGAGCGTGTCGTAGGGGATGGCCTGGTTGCGGGTGAGCCAGCCCTTCACCATCGGTCGCCAGCGCCGGGCATGGCTCTCGGGCGCCGCGTCCAGCAGGGTGAGGACGGCCTCCACGGTCTTCTGCCCCGCGTGGTAGTCGCGGTGGCCCTGGCGCGAGATGGCCCGGCCGCGTACGCAGTCCATCATCAGCCCGTCGAAGACGAACGGCACGAACGAGCGATCCACGATGTCGTAGACCTTCCCGGTGTCGGAGATCTCCCAGGGCGAGTGCGCGAGCATGGCGATCAGCTTGGCCACGCTCTCCAGGTAGTCCACGCCGTAGCTGCCGGTGTAGGGGTACACGTCGTGCTGGATGAACGACCCGTCACGATAGAAGCCGTCGCCCGGGCCCCTGGTGGTCCGCAGCAGGTCGGAGACCGCGTGCTTGGCCCGCTTGACGAGCCGTGCGTCGTGGGTGAGTAATCCCCGCATCGCCACCGCCATGGCCTTGCTCGCCCGGTTGGCGCCGGTCTCGGCCACGCCGGGATGGCTGACGCGGTGCTCCGGGTCGGGGCACCAGCGGCGCAACGGGCGCAGCCAGCGCTTGAGACGGTCCTTGGGCAGGCCGTCGTACAGCAGGGCGCAGGTGTCGGTGAGCGAGCGGGGAACGCCGATCTCCCACCAGAACCAGTTGCTGCCCTGCGGGTCGAGCTTCTCGTGGTAGGCGTGCTCGTACAGGAAGTCCAGCGCCCTGACCGCGGTCTCGGCGACCTGCCTGTCCCGGTGCATGGCGGTGCCCGGCGTGGCCCAGCCCAGCGCCAGGGTGCGCATGCGGTTGTAGGCGCGGTTGAAGTTGCCCGTCCTGGGGTCGTCCAGCGGCAGGTCGGGCCAGAGGCTGGGGCGGCCGGGGGCGGGTTTCAGCTTGCGCAGCACCGCGTGGGCCGAGCCCTCGACCGCTCGCGTCTTGTCGGCATGGGCGGGGTCGTACGACCTGCCGGCCAGCAGGCTCACCCACCGCTCGCGCGCGGCGTCGAACGCGGCGCCGCCGGCCGCCTCGGCCGGCTCCTCCCAGAGCGTGAGGCCGGCCACGCCCGCGGCGCCCAGCAGGGCGGACCGCCGGCTGAGGGGGTGGGACATGGAGGCCTTCCGACAATCGGGCAAATACCAAACCAAAAGGTCGATCATATATGCCCGGCGGACGGGTCACCCCGTCTCGAAGCCGCGCAGCATGGCTTCGAGCGCGAACCCGAAGCGGGGGTCCGGCCCGGAGGAACGCCGGGCCCGGGTGGCCTCGGCGAGGAGCGGGGTCTCCCGCAGATCCGGATCGGGTATCGCCCGCAGCCGGTTGCCCGGCGCGTGCCGGTCACTCCCGCCGGCGGTCAGGATGGCGACGTGGCCGACGACGAAACCGGTCACGGCGTACAACATGTCCAGGGCCCGTTCCAGCGGCAGTCCGGCGGCCCGCAGTATGTGGAGCGCGTCCTCCATGAGGTGCAGGTTCTGCGGGGTGATCGCGGGCCGGCCGACCACCAGGGGGACGACGTTCGGGTGCGCGAGCAGGACGCGCAGCAACGTGTGGCCGTAGTCGCGCAGGCCCTCCTGCCATGAGGCGGCCCTGGCCAGCGGCGGCGCGGCCTGCGTGAAGAGCTGCTCGACCAGGCCGTCCAGCAGGGCGTCCTTGCTTGCGACGTGCTGGTAGAGGGACATGGCCTCGACCCCGAGCTCCTGGCCGATGCGGCGCATCGACAGCGCCTTCAGCCCTTCGCGGTCGGCCAGCGCCAGAGCCGCCTGAAGGATGGCCTGGCGGGTCAGCCCGGCGTTCTGGCCGCGGGTGCGCTTCGGGGACATGGTGGCCCTTCTCACGGCACGGATTCTTACGTCGTAAGTATAGTGGTGGACGGCAAACATACGATGTAAGAATCCGGAAGGACTCGAACCATGACAGCGTCGGCAACGAAACCGGCCAGGCAGGCGGCTCTCCCCCTGATGTACGGCGGCGCCGCCCTCACCGTGCTCGCCACCCTCTTCGTGTTCATCGACCGGGCCGGCCTGGCCGGCCACATCCACGCGGGTTACCCGGCCTACGGGCCGGAAGAGGTCGACGCCGCCGTCACCGCGTACACGGTGATGCTGTCCGTCGTAGGAGCGCTGGGACTCCTCGGCTGGCTGGGCACCGCCTGGGCGGCCCGCGGCGGCAGGGGCTGGGCCCGCTGGCCGGCGTCCGGCATGTTCGCGATCGCGCTCTGCGTCGCGGTAGCGGGCGTGACCACCCAGGACATCAACGGTCAGGTCGGTCTCGCGCCGCTGCTGGGCTGGTTGCAGTTCCTCCCGTTGCTCCCCGGTCTCGCAGCGGTCGTCCTGCTGTGGAGAAAGGCGGCATGACGGCGAGGACGAAGCCGAGGGCCGTCCTTCGCAGGCTCGCGGCGCTCAAGCGCTGGACGTACCGGGGCGGACGGCCCAACACGTTCATGCGGCTCGTCAACCGGATCGACGTGCTGGCGTACCGTTTCGGATGGTCGGCGCCCCGCCAGGGCGCCGTGCTCAAGGTGGCCGGACGCCGCAGCGGCAACCTCACCCAGGTCCCCGTCGCGATCGCCGAGCACCAGGGCGCCGAGTTCCTCGTGTCCATGCTCGGGCCGGAGGCGAACTGGCTGCGCAACGTCCACGCCGCGGGCGGCCGGGCCGTACTCTGCCGCCGAGGGCGCGAGATCCCGGTCAAGCTGGTCGAAGTCCCGCCCGAGCACCGCGCCGAGATCCTGCGCCGTTACCTCGCCATCGCGCCCGGCGCGCGGCCGCATCTGGGTCTCGCGCCGGCGGCGCCGCTGGAGCGCTTCCGCCAGATCGCCCCTCGCTATCCCGCCTTCCGCATCACCGAGGACGCGGACGGCGGGTGAGCGGCGCGGCCCTCCGGCCCGGAACCGCCGCGGGTTCCGGGCCGACGTGCGGACGGGTTTTCGGATAGCCGTTGACCCTTCGTGTGAACGCCGTGTATACATGCGCCATACGTGCTGGATTCCTACCAAGACGGCTCAATGTCAGGCCCGGCGACCTGGAGAGATGTCATGGCGATGATGAGCAGGCGAAGCTTCCTCGCGGGAGGTGCCGCCGCGTTGGGGACCACGACTCTGGCGGCCTGTGGCAACCCGGTGACCCTGCCGGAGTCCATGGAGGCCGTCCGGCCCGACCCCGGTGGCCCGAACCGCGGCGGAGCCCTTCACTTCGGCCTGTCCACCGATCCGGCCAACCTGGATCCGCACGTCTCCACGGGCAGCGCGTCCGACTATCTGCGGCAACTCTCCTACAACGGCCTGGTCCAGTACGACGGCGCCGGCGAGATCGTCGCCGATCTCGCGACCGAGTTCGGCTGGACCGACGAGCGGACGTACAAGGTCAAGCTCCGTCCGGGCGTGAGATTCCACGACGGGTCCGCCCTGACGACCGAGGACGTGGTCTTCTCGTTCCGCCGCATGATGGACAAGGACACCGCGGCGACGTCGGGGCCGCTCCTCGAACAGGTCGCCTCCGTCGAGGCCGTCGACGCCACCACCGTGGTCTTCAGCTTCAAGCAGCCCGACGTGGCCTTCCCGTTCGCCCTCGCGGCGCCGACCTCCAACATCGTGTCCAGGAAGTGGATCGAGTCGGGCGCGAACACCAAGACCCAGGTGATGGGCACCGGGCCGTTCCGGTTCGTCGAGCGCATCCCCGGCGTCAGCACCACCTACGTCCGGTTCGACGACTACTTCGAGCCCGAACTGCCGTACCTCAACGGCATCGTGTTCCAGCCGATGAGCGACGACTACGCGCGCGTGACGGCGCTCCGCACCGCCACCGTCGACATGATCGACTACGTCCCGGCCACCCATGTCGGGGTCATCACCGGCAATCCGCGGTTGCGGTTCGCGTCCGACAAGGCGTTCGGCTTCGGCTTCGTCGGGTTCGTCACCAGCCGGCGGCCGTTCGACGACGTGCGCGTCCGCAGGGCGGTCGCCATGTCGATCAACCGGCCGTCGGTCCTCGACACCGCGCTGCTCGGGAACGGGCGGCCCATGGACGGGGCCCTCATGCCCGAGATCTTCGCCCCCTACGCACGCCAACTCGACGGCTCCATGCCGTACGACCCCGAGCAGGCGAAATACCTGCTCAAGCAGGCGGGTCAGGAAGGGCTGACGCTGCCGGTGGTCACCACCAGCTCGTACTCGGTCATCGCCCGGCCGGCACAGGCGATGTTGCCGGGTCTGCGCGCGGCCGGGATGAACGTGAACCTCACCCAGCAGGAGTGGCTGACCTTCCGGGCCAGCGTCTCCGCCAAGTCGTTCCCGGTCCACTCGTGGGGGACGGCGCCGAAGTTCGGCGATCCCGCGTCGCTGCGCGACTTCATCGGCGGCACCGGCACCTTCGCGAAGAACCTCGACTTCCAGGACGACAGGATCGACGACCTGCTCGACCAGGGAAGAAGGACGACCGACCAGGCCCTGCGGAACGAGATCTACCTCGAGGCCGAGAAACGGGCACTGGAGCTGGTCCCGATGACCTACACCGTCCGCCGCGAGCAGGGCGAGGCTCACTACCACTACGTCAGGGGCTACGAGCATCCGCCGAAGGGCGCGTGGACCGCCACGGCTCTCCGCCGGACCTGGATGGAGAAGACAGCGTGAGGCGTTTCCTTGTCAGACGATTCACCCAGGCGATCGTCCAGTTGCTCTTCGTCGGAAGCATCGTGTTCTTCCTGGCCCGGCTCATCCCCGGCGATCCCGCCAGGGCCGCCCTGGGGGACGCCGCCACGGAGGAGCAGGTGGCGCTGACCCGGGCCGCGATGCACCTCGACGAGCCCTTCCTGGGACAGTTCCTCGGATTCTGGGCGCGGCTCCTCCAGGGAGACCTCGGCACCTCCCTCATCAGCGGCCGTGCGGTGATGCAGGACCTCCCCTCCCGGATCGGCAACTCCCTCGAACTGGTCCTGCTCGCCCTGGCCGTCTCCCTGGTGGCCGGCATCGTGCTCGGCCGCATCGCCGCGACCCGGGCCGACAAGCCGGCGGACCACGCGCTGGTCGCAGGATCGATCTTCGGGATCTCCCTCCCGGTCTTCGTCGTCGGAACGCTGCTCCTGCTGGTGTTCGCGGTCCTCATCCCGATCCTGCCGCCTCGCCGCTTCGCCTCGCCGCTGGAGGATCCCCTCGCGCACCTGCAGATCCTCGTCCTTCCCGTGGTCACGCTGGCGGCGGCCTCCTGCGCCGTGGTCACCCGCATGACCAGAGCGGCGATGCTCGAGACGCTCAACGCGGACTACGTCCGCACGGCACGGGCCAAAGGGCTCGTCGAGAAGCGCGTCATCAAACGTCACGCGCTGCGGACCGCCATGCTTCCCGTGGTCTCCATGACGACCGTCGAGCTGACGACGCTCATCGGAAGCACGGTCCTGGTCGAGACCATCTTCGGGTGGCCGGGGATGAGCTCCCTGCTCATGAACGCCGTGGGGCAGCGCGACTACCCCGTCATCCAGGCCGTGGTCCTCGCCGCGGCGACCATCGTCATCCTGGTCAACCTCGTCGGAGACCTGGTGGTCAGGGCCCTCGATCCTCGAGCGGAGGACAACTGATCGTGGCAACTGCTCCGGAGTCACTGGCGCAGGCCCTGCCTGGCGCACCGTTGACCGAAGGCGCCGGCAGGAAACCGTTCCTCAGGCGGATGGCGTCGAACCGCAGAACCTCCATCGCCGGCGCGTTCCTCCTGCTGGTCGCCGTCGTCGCTCTGTTCGCGCCGGTCATCGCCCCCCACGACTACCGCGACATCGTCGGCAAGCCGCTGACCTCCGGCGGGCCGCTGGGCATCGACGACTTCGGCCGCGACGTCCTGTCCCGCCTGCTGATCGGGCTGCGTACCTCCCTCGGCGTGGCCCTGTCGGCGGTGCTGGTGGCGGGGGTCATCGGGGTCGCGCTGGGCCTGGTGGCCGGTTACGTGGGCCGGTGGGTGTCGACGATCATCATGCGCGGCATCGACGTGCTGCTCAGCTTCCCCCCGATCGTGCTGGCGATCGCGGTGGTGGCGATTCTGGGGCCGGCGCTGGTCAACGTCGTCCTCGTCATCGGCGTGCTCTACATCCCGAGGTTCACCCGGATCGTCTACAGCCAGGTGCTCTCGATCAGGACCATGGAGTACGTCGAGGCCTCGGAGATCATGGGGACGAAACCGGCCGACATCCTCGCCAAGACGATCCTGCCGAACGTGGCCGCGCCGATCATCGTCCAGCTCAGCCTCTCGGTGAGCTTCGCCATCCAGATGGAGGCCGGCCTGAGCTTCCTCGGCCTCGGGGCGCAGCCGCCGCTTCCGTCCCTCGGCACGATGGTCGGCGCGGGACGCGACTTCCTCGAGGTCCAGCCGACGCTCCTGATCTACCCGTCCGTGCTCATCATTCTCGTCGTCCTCGCGCTCAACGTGTTCGGGGACGGCATGCGCGACCTCCTCGACCCGCGTCACCGCACCTGACCACCGTTTTTCCACGGCGACGACGGCATTTCAGAAAGGAACCCCATCACCATGGCCCTTCCCGCCACGCACAGGCTCGGCGAGCTCTCCTGGACCCAGGTCAAGGAGTTGGCGGAGCAGGATCCCATCATCCTTCTGCCCGTCGGAGCCGTCGAACAGCACGGGCCGCACCTGCCGATCCATGAGGACTCCATCGTGGCCGAGTGGGTCGCGGACAAGCTGGCGAAGGAGAACGGCTGCTATGTCGCGCCGGCCCTCAACTACGGACACTCCGGCACGTTCCGCGGCTACCACGGCAACCTCTCGCTGAGCCAGGCCACGCTGCGCAACGTCACCTACGAGATCATCGAGGCGCTGGTCAAGTCCGGCTTCAGGCGCATCATCATCGTCGACAACAACGGCGGGAACGTCGGGCCGGTCACGGGCGCAGGCCTCGACGCCCGGCGCGACTTCGGGGTCCTGATCGGGCACCTCTATCCGTGGCAGCTGGGTTACGCGCTCATGCGCGACGTGTACGACGACCCTGCCAAGGCGTACGGCCACGGGGCGGAGCCCGAGCACTCCGCGATGCTCGCGATGTTCCCCGACCAGGTGCAGGGCGACCTCGCCGTGGCCGGGGGCCTGGAGTCCTCCAGCGGCTGGACCCCGACGAGCTACACGGAGGCGGCGGTCCCCGGCTACGACGTCCGCGGCACGGTCTTCTGGGACTTCTCCGAGGTCAGCTCGACGGGATGCACCGGCGACGTGAGCCTGGGCAGCGCGAAGACCGGCGAGATCTGGATCGAGCGCGTGATCGGCTTCTGCTCGGCGTACATCCGGGAGTACGACAAGAACACCGCGTCGGCGAAGTAGCTCACCGTCCTTCCCCCGAACGAGCACCTGAGGAGAGGCCATGACAACCGGCACGATTCCTTCCGACCCGATCCTTGAGGTCAAGCGGCTCTCCGTGGACTTCCGGATCGCCGGCGAGTGGACTCCGGCGGTGAGGGACGTCAGCTTCTCGGTTGCCAAGGGCGAGGTGGTGGCGCTGGTCGGGGAGTCCGGCTCCGGCAAGTCCGTGAGCTCGATGTCCGTACTCGGGCTGCTGGCGCCGAACTCGCGCCGCCGGGGCAGCATCCGTTTCGGCGACACCGAGATGCTCGACCTCGGCGAAGAGGCTCTGCGCGCCATCCGGGGCAGGAGGATCTCGATGATCTTCCAGGAGCCGATGACGGCGCTCAACCCCGTCTACACCATCGGAGAGCAGATCATCGAGGCGATCCAGTGCCACGAGCCCGTGCCGGCTGCGGAGGCCCGCGCGCGGACGCTGGAGTTGCTGAAGAAGGTCGGGATCCCGGAGCCGGAGCACCGGATCCACAGCTACCCGCACCAGCTCTCCGGTGGCCAGCGCCAGCGCGCCATGATCGCCATGGCCATCTCCGGCTCGCCGGAGGTGATCATCGCCGACGAGCCGACCACGGCTCTCGACGTCACGGTCCAGGCGGAGATCCTCGAGCTGCTCCGCCGCCTGCGGGAGGACCTCGGCTCGGCGGTCGTCATCATCACCCACGACATGGGGGTGGTCGCCGATCTCGCCGATCGGGTGGTGGTCATGAGGCAGGGGGAGGTCGTCGAGGAGGCGCCGGTCGCCCGGCTCTTCTCCGACCCGCGGCACGAGTACACCAGGAAGTTGCTCTCCGCGGTGCCGCGGCAGGAGCCCGGAGGGCACCCGGACGCGGCCACGGCCGGCGGGGACATGACTCTCCGGGTCGCCGATCTGGAGGTCGAGTACCCGGGACGGCTGGGTCGCAAGGGTTTCAAGGCCGTCCACGGAGTCAGCTTCGCCATCGAGAAGGGCAGGGTCCTCGGCCTCGTGGGCGAGTCCGGTTCGGGCAAGTCCACGATCGGCCGGGCGATGGTCGGCCTGGTGCGGGCGTCGGCCGGCTCCATCGAGATCTGCGGACAGGACGTGACGAGCCTCAGGCCCAGGCAACTGCGCGGCCTGCGCAGGAAATACTCGATGGTCTTCCAGGATCCGGGGTCGTCGCTGAACCCGCGGTTGTCGATCGGAGACTCGATCGCAGCCCCCATGATCGTGAACCGCTACGCGGATCGCCAGGCCGTCCGCAAGCGGGTGCTGAACCTTCTCGACCAGGTCGAACTGCCCACGAGCTGGGCCGACAGGTTCCCTCACGAGCTGTCCGGCGGCCAGCGGCAGCGCGTCGGCATCGCCCGCGCGCTGGCGCTCGATCCGGAGTTGCTCATCGCCGACGAGCCGACGTCGGCGCTCGACGTCTCGGTTCAGGCCACCGTCCTGCGGCTGTTCCAGGACCTGCAGGACAGGCTCGGCTTCTCCTGCCTGTTCATCAGCCACGACCTCGGCGTCGTCGAGCTGCTCTCCCACGACGTCGCCGTCCTGCAGCACGGGCGGCTGGTGGAGAGCGGCCCCGCCCGTGACGTGCTGCGCGATCCGCGCACGGAGTACACCAAGAGGCTGATCGCGGCGGCGCCGGTGCCCGACCCCGTCGAGCAGGCCGAGCGCCGCAGGCTCTGGCGGGAGATGGCGAGGTGACGGGGACGACGCTCCGGAGGCCGCGCCGGTCACCTCAGGTGGGAGACGACCGTCTCGTCGGGGCGCAGGTGATGGCGCAGGGTCCGCTCGGCGGCGTCGTAGTCGTGATCGGTCAGCGCTTTCAGCAGGGTGCGGTGCTCCGGGGCGATGACTTCCAGGCGCTTGGGGCGCAGGGACACGGCGCTGACCGCGATCCGCTGGTGCCGCGGCTGCAGGCTCGTGTAGAGGTCGATCAGGATGCTGTTGCCGGTCGCCCGCACGAAGGAGTAGTGGAAGAAGAAGTCCATCTTCGCGTGCTCGGCGATGGCGTCCCGGTCGCCGGCGCGGACCCGTGCCACCCGTTCGGGGTCCTCCATCCGGTCGAGATGCTCGGACAGCCCGGCCGGGATGTCGATGCTCTTGTCGCAGAGGATCTTGAAGCCGTGGAGCTCGAGCAGCAGCCGCATCTCGTAGGTCTCGAAGAGCTCTCCGGCCGTCACGCGCCGCACCTGGGCGCCTCGCCGGGGCAGCAGGTCGATGAACTTCTCCGCGGCCAGACGGTGGAACGCCTCGCGTACGGGGGTCCGTGACACTCCGGCCTCGTCACAGACGAGCTTCTCCTCGAGGAACGCCCCCTCGGGGATCCGCCCGCTGAGGATCGCCTCCCGCGTCCACTGGTAGGCACGCTCGCCGGCGGTCATCGCGCGGCCGTTGCCGAGTGACTGATCCATGCCACCCCCTCGTCCATGTGTATACACAGCGTATACTAAATCTTCCGAAGGAGACTCCATGACGTACGAGCAGGACCGAAGGTACGCCGCATGGCTGTCCGGTCCCGGTTTCGCCGCGGCCGAGATCGTCGCCGGCCTGGGCTACGGCGCCGTGGTCCTCGACATCGAACACGGCACATTCGACCTCGCCGACCTGGACCGTTTCATCCCGTTCCTCCGAGGGCTGAACCTCGAAGTGCTGGCGAAGGTGCTGGGGCCGGAGAGAGGGCCGATCCAGCAGGCTCTCGACTTCGGCGCCACCGCCGTCGTCGTGCCCCACATCGAGAACGCCGCGCACGCGGCCGCCGTCTGCGCGTTCGGGAAGCTCCCCCCGCTGGGTGACAGGAGCTTCGCCGGCGGCAGGACCGCGCGGTACGGCGGCCACGACGACGACTGGATCGCGCGGCAGGACCGCGAGACCCGCGTGTACCCGATGATCGAGGACGCCGGCGCCATCGAGGAGATCCGCGACATCCTCGCGCTCCCCACGGTCGACGGGGTCTTCGTCGGCCCCAGCGATCTGTCCATGCGCCGCGGGCGAGGCGCCTACACCCGCTCCGAGGACGACTTCGCCGACCTCAGGACCGTGGCGGACGCGGCCCGCGCCGCCGGCAAGCCCTGGGTGCTGCCCGCCTGGTCCACCTCCGAGAAGGCGTTCGCGCTCGAGAACGGAGCCGACCAGCTCGTCCTCACGATGGAGCACGGCGCCCTCCTGGCCGGCTTCGGCGCGGCACTCGACGAGACGAACGCGCTGGCCACCGGCCACCCTTGACAGGAGCCGTGCGCACGGGCCCTCGCCCGCCGGAACGCGAGGCTCGTGGACACGACCGGAGCCGGTGGAACGAACCGAAGGAAACGGAGTGATGACAACACTCGTCGCCGGAGTTGTGGTGATCGCAGCACTGGCGGCCTTCGCCCAGGCGCTGAGCGGCTTCGGCTTCGCCCTCGTCGCCGTACCGCTCCTGACCCTCCTGGTCGGACCCCAGACCGCCGTCACGGTGGTGACGGCCCTGGGAGGCCTGCTCGCGCTCGCCATCGCCGTCCACCAGAGGCGTCACGTCGAGGGACGGACCGCGGTCCTGGTGACCGGGGCGGGGCTCGTGGGCATGCCGCTCGGCCTGCTCGCGATCACGGCGCTGAGCGCACGCTCACTGTCGGTGCTCATCGCCTGCGTCGTCCTGGCGTTCGCCCTCCTCCTCGGCCGCGGGGTGACCCTCCGCCGCGGCGCCGGTCCCGCGGCGGCCGCGGGCTTCGTCAGCGGGGCCCTGCTGACCTCGACCGGCATGAACGGCCCTCCCGTGGTCGCGGCGTTCCAGGCGATGAAGCTGGAACCCCGCGAGTTCCGCGCGACGCTCCAGGCGACGTTCTTCGCGGGAGACGCGCTGGCCGTCCTGGGGTTCATCGCCGTCGGCCGGGTGACCGCGGACAGCCTGCTCCTGACGGCCGCCGGTCTCCCCGGCATGGCCGTGGGCTGGTGGCTGGGAGACCGGATCTTCGCGCGGACGGACCCGCAGCGCTTCAGAAGGATCGTCCTGGCCGTGCTCGTCGCCAGCGCGTGCACGGCCCTGATCCAGGCCGCCCTGGCCTGAGCACATGCGATCGCCGAGTCGCGCGTAGCGTCCGCCTCGATGGCCTGATCGACGCGCGCCGCCCTTCATCAGGACGCCGCATAGCACACAGACAGTAGGGTCATGCGGGGAAAAGCAGCGGTCAGGGTACGGGGGCACTGGGTGGATTGGATCGCTGAAGGCGTTCAGGCAGTGAGCGATCTTCCCTTCCCCCTGCTCGGGTTGGTGGCCGGAGCCATGGCGTTCGCCGAGTCGGGGTTGGGCGTCGGCTCGGTCGTCCCCGGCGAGACGGGCGTGCTGCTGCTGGGCGTCGCCGCGACCACCCCCGTACGGTTCGCCGCCATGCTGCTGATCGTGGCGCTGGGGGTCACCGCCGGCGACCACGTCGGCTACTGGCTCGGGCACCGGTACGCCGGTCGCATGCGCGGCACCTGGGTGGTGCGACGGCTCGGCGTGCGCCACTGGGATCGCGCGACCGCCGCGCTGCACCGCCACGGCGCGGCCGCGGTGTTCGTCACCCGGCTGGTTCCGATCGTACGCACGCTCACCCCCGCAGCCGCCGGGGCCGCGCACGTGCCCTACGGCCGGTTCCTCCCGGCCTCGCTCGCGGGTTCCTTGTTGTGGTCGGCGGTGTACGTCGGCCTGGGCGCGTTCGCCGGAGCGTCGGCCGCTCGCCTGGAGGAGCTCCTGGGACGTTTCTCGTGGCTGCTGCTCGCGGCCCTGGCGCTGATCATCGCGGCCGTGACCTTGCTGCGGCGCCGGCACCGGGCGGCGGCAGGCCGCGGAGACGACGAGTCCGGCTGAGGTCCCGGCCGGCCCGTGCTCGCCGCCGCGCGTGGGCTGTCGTGTCAGGGCCGCATCAGGGCCGTGACGGCCCGCTGTCAGCACGGCCGGCGATGGTGGACGCCATGAACGGTCCAGGGATCACGGCCTGCGGGCTGCGAACTGGGCCACGCCGGACTCACTCCGGCCCCCGCGCGTCGCTCACGCGAGCCCATGAGCACCACGCGGGGACGGGGATCGTACGCAGACAGGGATACTGATCATGGAAAATGGCGGCAACGGCTTCACCAGCACGGGACTGCGCAGGCTGCACGACGTGCTGGCAGGGCATGTCGAGTCCGGGGGGATCCCCGGACTCGTCGCCCTCGTCGGCCGGGGTGACGAGACGCATGTCGAAGCGCTCGGCACGATGCGCCATGACGGCGGCGTGCCGATGCGCCGCGACACGATCTTCCGGATGGCGTCCACGTCCAAGCCGGTCTCAGTCGCGGCGGCGATGATCCTGGTCGACGAGTGCAGGCTGCGGCTTGACGACCCGGTGCAGGAGTGGCTGCCCGAGCTCGCCGACCGGCAGGTGTTGAAGCGGCTCGACGGCCCGCTCGACGACACCGTGCCGGCGCGACGGCCGATCACCGTACGGGACGTGCTGACGTCCACGTTCGGGCTCGGCATGGACATGACGTCGCTCGGCACGCCGATCATGAACGCGGTCTTCGCGCAGGGACTCACGCCCAACCTGCCGGAGCCGATGCCCGAGCCGGACGAGTGGATGCGCCGCCTGGGCGAGCTTCCGCTGATGCACCAGCCCGGCGAGCGCTGGCAGTACCACATCGGCAACGACCTGCTCGGCGTGCTGGTGGCCAGGGTCACCGGACAGTCGTTCGAGACCTTCCTGAACGAACGCGTCTTCGAACCGCTGGGCATGGCCGACACCGGCTTCCACGTGCCCGCCGACAAGATCGACCGGCTGCCGCCCCTGTACGCCCCCGACCCCCGGACCGGCGAGTTCACCGTGTGGGACGAGGCCAGGGGCGGGCGCTGGAGCCGGCCTCCGGCGTTCCCGTCGGGCGGCGGCGGGCTGGTCTCCACCGTCGACGACTACCACGCCTATTTCCGGATGTTGCTGAACGGCGGCATGCACGGAAGCGAGCGGATCCTGTCCCGGCCCGCCGTGGAGCTGATGACCACCAACCGCCTCACGCCCGAGCAGCAGGCCGCCCGCCACGCCATGGCCGTCGACAACGTCCACGTCTCGCACGGCCAGGGCCAGCACGGCGGCTGGGGCCTCGGGATGGCGGTGCGCACCTACCGCGGCGACTACGCGCCCATCGGCCAGTACGGCTGGGACGGCGGAAGCGGCACCTCCAGCTACGCCGACCCGGCCAACCAGCTCACCGGCATCCTGCTCACCCAGGTGGGGGCATCGGTCCCGGATCCGATGCGGCTCATGCACGACTTCTGGACCACGCTCTACCAGGCCCTCGACGACTGAAGCCAGGGCCGGGCCGCCCGTCAGCAGCAGGCGCGCGGCGATCGCCCGGGCGGGACGGCCCCGCCGGCCGAGGGCGCGCCGGTGCCCGCCTCCCGGTCCTGGACGATGCGGCCACGCAGCATGGTCTCCATGACCTCCATGAAGCGCTGCGTCCTGGCACGACCGATGACGAACGGGTTCCCCCCGGACGAGGACCCGGCGCGCAACTCCTCGATGCGCACCAGGCCGTGGTCGGCGCCCCCGTGGTTGTTCAGCTCGACGTCCACTCCTGCCCGCCTCGTCGTGGAGGTGAAGCTGCGCACGGAGGAGAGGTAGGTGCGCTTGGCCGTGATCGTGGCGGGCGGGTTGGTCCCGCCCCACAACATCGCGGTGTGCCGCCTTCCCTTCCAGCGCACCGGGAAGACGGGCGAGACGGTGCCCGGCGTGTGCCCGGGCGTGTGGTGGAACACGATCGTGGTGTCGCCGAGGGTCAGCCTCTGACCGTCGGAGATCTCCAGGTCGCGCTTGGGCGCATGGGCCGGGCGGTCGGCGGCGATGAGGTCCCAGTCGGCCCGGCTCATCATGACTCGGGCGCCGTACCGGTCGGCGAGGAACTGGGCACCACCGAAATGATCGTTGTGGCCGTGGGCGGCCACAACGTACTTGATGTGCGATGGATCCACTCCTACGGAACGCAGTCCCGGAATGATGATGTCCTTGGCGTCGTCCGGCGATCCCATCGCGTCGATGAGAATGACGCCCCGGGAGGTGAGCAGTGCCGTGGCCTGGACGAAGCTGGTGCCCACCACCGCGACGTCGTCGAAGATCCTCAGCGGCTTGAGGGGCTTCACGGGCGGCATCGCAAGGCCCGGCGCGAGCGCTTTGACGAGGGCCCGCAGGACGGGGTCGTCGCCGGCCAGCCTGGCCGCGCGGTCGTAGTAGTCCTGCGCGCTCTTGGCGGCGGCGGCCGATGCTTCGGCCGCACCTCCTGCCAGCGGCAGGAGGGCCGCGGCGGCCAGCAACGCACGGCGAGACGGGCTGGACTGCCCGAAGGACATGGGCGAACACCTGCTTTCAGGGCCGGAAGACCTGGACGCGATCATGGCGTCGATGGACGTCGATGCCCGCACAGCGAACCAGAACGTGTTTTCTCGTGTCCAATATTGATCTGGCTCGACGACCGATAAGGAAGCGGATATCGAGGCTGGCTGGACCCCGATCATCCTGGGCCGGCGCTCTGTCCGGGCCCGGGTGCGTTCCGCGGCGGTCGGACAAAGGCCGCCTGATTGCACGTTCGTGTACGATCACACGGCGGATGAGCGCGTGCATCGGCTGCCGGTCGGGTGCTCTCCCGCCGGCCATGTCGACCACGACGGCCTGCGGCATCGCGGAAATCTCGAGGAGCCATGTGTTCGAGTGGCGCAGCTCGCATTTGCCTCCTGTCGAACGTTTCGAGGGATGGTGCGCTCTCGTCGGGCAACACCTGATGCCCACGCGGATCAGCAGCGAGCACGAAGCCGACTTCCCTGCCGCGCTGAGACTGCTGCAGTTGGGCGAGATCACCGTGTCGGCGCCGAGGTACCCCGACCTGCGCACGCTCCGCACCTCCAGGATGATCCGCCAGTCCGACCCGGAGCAGTGGTGGGTGGCGCTCGTGTGCACCGGGACGAAGTGGCTGGAGCAAGGAGGCTCCACGGCCGATCTGACGGTCGGCGACCTGGTGCTGTTGGACACCTCCCGGCCGTACGACAGCGGGGTGCTCTGCCCTGACGGCGGCCTGTCCGGCATCATCTCGCTGCAGTTGCCGCGCCGGGCGCTGCCCGTGCCCGAGCAGCGGTTACGCCGGCACGTGGGCCGGCCGGTGTCGTCGGCCCGCGGGTCCGGAGCGCTGCTCGCCCAGTTCCTTCGCGGCCTGATCCGGGAGGGCGGGGCATTGGGCTCCGCCGAGGACGCCTCGCTGGGGAAGGTGGCGAGCGAGCTCGCCACCGTCTTCCTGGCGGGGCTGGCCGACGCGACGCGCATGGTCCCGGAGGCGACTCGCCGCCAGGCGCTCGTGCGGGAGATCAAGATGTTCATCCGGCGGCACCTCGGAGAGCCGGCGCTGACTCCGCCGGCGATCGCCGCCGCCCACAACATCTCCGTACGCCACCTGCACCACGTCTTCCAGGAGGAGCGGCAGACCGTCAGCGAGTACATCCGCCGCCAGCGGCTGGAGCGCTGTCGCGCGGACCTGGCCGATCCCCGCCACGACCTGCGCCGCGTCGCGGAGATCGCAGGGCGCTGGGGCTTCCGGGACGCCGCCGCCTTCAACCGCGCCTTCAAGAGGGCGTACGGCATCCCCCCTGGCGAATACCGGAGATCTCTCATTACGCGGCATCATCCGGCGGGCGCTTTCTCTCACCCGGCCGCGCCGCGTGAGAGGGACGGCGGCGCGTGAGCACGCGGGCGGCCGGACCTCCGGCCGCGGCTTGCGCCGGGTGCCAATGTTCATGCGCTGACGGTCAATGACCGTCATGCGGGTGCCTCACTAGAGTCACTTCCCGCACAGTCGTCGAGGGGGCCGCCTGTCCGCGCGTGTGCCCGTCTTTCACTTCGTCACACCGCTCCGCGGTCGCTGCCTTTCGTGAGGGGCGGGTCGCGGACGAAGGCCGGCCGTGAACCGTGGGGGAAGGATGCCGGAGACGAACGCGGCGTGGTCGAGACGTGCCGTGCTGCTGGCCGGAGGGCTGCTGGTCGCCGGGTGCGGCGGACAGCGCGGGCCGCTCATCGAGAGCGAGGACTACGACTCCGGCAGTTCGGGCATGCAGCGTCTGCGACCGTTCCTGGAGCGCCGGGCCAAAGCGTTGAAGGACCGTGACGAAGATGCGTACCTGGCCGGTCTGGACACGTCCAACGACAAGCTGATGCGGTACGAGAAGCTGGTCTTCGCGAATCTGCGCCAGTTCGAGCTCGACGACGTCCGCCACCTCACCGGACCGACGATCGAGCAGCGCATGTCCGGCGGGGAGAGCCAGTTCAAGCCGGTCATCCGGGTGCTGAAGCTGACCGCGGACGCCGGGCCGGGGGACATCGCGCCCGCCGAGTCGTTCGTCTACCGGATGAAGGACGACGTGGTCACCGACATCACCCGCGTGACCAGGGATAACCCGAGTGGCAGCGCACCGCCGGCCGAGGCGCCGTGGCACACCGACCCGCTGAAGGTCGTCCAGGTGGGCGAGAAGGTGTGGCTGGCGGGCGACCGCAGCGCCGGCGACCTGGGCCGGTACGCGGCCGCCGCCGAACGGGAACTGCGCATGCTCGAACGTTTGTGGGGCGACCGGCTCACGTACCCGGGACACGTCCTGTTCTTCACGCGCGACGCCGCGAACTACCGGCGGTGGTTCGGCCTGGGCTCCGCCGGCACCTTCAACCCCGACATCCTGGGCTTCCAGATCCGCGAACGGGGCGTCGGCAAGAACGGCCGGCTCTACCAGGGCGAGTACGCGGCCTCCCGCATCGTGGTGAACCTGCGCAACCACCAGGACGCCGACCCGGCGAGCACCATCCGCCACGAGCTGGCGCACGCGGTCACCGCGCGGGCCACGATGACCGACATCGGCGGGCTCGGCCCGCCGACCTGGGCCATCGAAGGCTTCGCCCGGTACACGGAGACCATCGGCAACCAGGCGAGGGCCGCGCAGGTCCGGGCGGGTGTGGCGGCCGGGGTCCGGGCCGGGAAGTTCCGCGGCGCGCCGCCCTCGAACAAGGACTTCTACGGCCAGGACATCCACTTCAACTACGATCTCGGCTCGTCGGTGTTCAGCCTGGCCGAACGGCTCAAGGGCCGGGAGGCGGCGGTGGAGCTGTACGCGCGGGTGATCGAGCGCCCCAGCACCGGCGCCTCCTTCTTCGAGCTGCCGATCTTCGACGGGATGGCCAGGGACGTGCTCGGGTTGTCCGCGTCGGCGTTCCGCGGCCGGTGGACCGCATTCGTGCGGAACGGTGGGTGAGGTGGGCACGCGCTCCCGCTGGATCCTGATCCTCGTCGCCGGTCTGGCCGCCTTCCTCGCGTCCGGCGCCGGCGCGTACCTGTACGCCCGGGACCTGCGCGCCGGCCAGGTGACGCAGTCCTGCGGCTCGCGTGACTGCATCCCAGGGCTCGAGACGTCCGCGCTGCTCGACGCGTTGCGGAGCCGCGGGCACACCTGCGAGGACAAGTCTCGTGGCTCCTGGATGTGCGAGATGGTGGTGGGCTCGATCCACTTCGAGGTGTGGGTGGAATCCTCGGACGGGGGTGTCTACCGCCTCTCCCCCAGGGTCTTCCACGCCGACGAAGATCCGCTCACCAAGGCGGGTCTGGCCTACCTGACCTGGTTCGCCGTCCTCCCCTACCGGGACGACCCGGCGGCCACGGCCGAGATCCGTAACTGGCTGACCTCACAGACAGAGGCCGGCAAGGACACCCAGGCCACGATCCTCGACTACACGTACGTGTTGCGGACGTCGGAGAAGGCCCACGTCCGACTCGACATCAGGATTCCCACATGACCACGGGCCGGCGTTCCCCTGACGGCAGGTTCTGGTGGGACGGCACGGGCTGGCGCCCGGTCCAGCCCCCGCCTCCCTTCCCCTTCCAGCACGCCCCGTCCCCCGCGCCTTCGCCGCCCCGGCGGAAGGCTCTGCTCCTGCCGCTGGCCGGGGTCGTGATCGCGGCGCTCGTCCTGGGCGGTGTGCTGGGAGGCGCCGTGGGCATGCTCACCACCGAAGTACGGGGCAGCACCGCCGCACCGGCCTTCACCGACGACTTCCCCGATGTCGGCGACCAGTACCTGCCCGGCGTGACCCTGTCCCTGATCGTCGAGGACTGGATGAAGAAGGCCAACTCCTGGACGTGCGCCAGGAAACCCGGCAACCCGGACACGTGGAGCAGGGCCAAGCAGCACATGCGGTGCCAGCCGCCGGGCGACGACGGGCGCAGGTACGTGGACATCGAGTACGACGCCGCCGACAAGATCAGGGTGGTGAAGGCCACCTGCCATCTCGGCACCTACGAAGACGCCTGCACCACGGTCTTCGCCACGATGGCCGACGCGGCCCTCGTTCCGCAGCCGAAGTTGCGCAAGCGCGCGCGGAGCTGGGCCGAGAAGAACGCCGCCAGCGAGCGGGCCACGATCATCGGCGGCCTCCGGCTGCAGGCGAGCCTGTCCCCGCACGCCCTGCGCATCACTCCCGAGTCCTGAGCCGAGCGCCCTGGACGACGACGCGTACTGGCCGCATGTGATACCCGACCATGACAGAGCCGGGCTTTCTGCAAGCCACTCGTGCTTCCTACGATGCCAGCGCGAGCCCGGCATGCCTCGGTCAGCTCCATGACCGACGCTAAATGTCGGTAGGACGATCTACTGTCCCGGCCATGACTTCATCGACGCAGGCGTACACCTACGCCGCGCCCTCCTCCCTTGTCGACGGTCGTCTCGGACTCGCGACCTCCGGCGGCCGGGCCCTGTCCGGCCCCGCCGTGGCCCCCCGGTTCTTCAGCGGCGTGGTGACCCAGGCGGCCCCGGCCGCGGCCGCCCTGCTCGGCGTCGCCGATGTGGCGCTGGCCCGCTACCACCAGCCGCAGGCGCGGCCCGGCTGGGTGCGCGACCCGGTGGTGACGTGCAACGGAGACCGCTTACGCTTCGAGTCGTTCTCGGCCTGTGGCGGCGTCTATTCCCGGCTCGACCTGCTGAGCGGCTCGCTCGACGGCGAGGTGTTCGACCGCGGCACCACCAACGTCGACGTCAACGCTCCGCTGCGGGAGGCGCTGGCACGCATCGGCGCGCGTGACCCGCTGCACCTGGGGGTGGGTCTCGACGAGCTGGTCGTGACCACGTCGGACGGCGCGGTGGTGGAGAAGAAGGTGCCGCTGCCCGAGCGCTGGTTACGCGGGTTCGCCGAGGTCCAGGTCATCGCCTCGGGCATGGACCAGCGCGGTGAGCTGGCCGGCATGGCGGCGGTGCGGTTCCTGCGCGGGCTGCCCAGAAGGGGCACGGTGTGGGTGGCGCAGGCGGGGCGTGAGCTGAAGGTCTCCGACCGCCAGGTCCCAGGCTCGGTCCGGCTCGCCGGCCCCAACCGGCTCGGCACCCTCCTGCCGCTGCTGCGCTTCGCGAAGTCCCTGCGGGTCTACGGCCCGTCCGACGCCGCCTCGAGCGCCTGGGAGCTGGAGCTGCCGGGCATGCGCTACACGCTCACGCTCTCGCCCGAGCGCTGGCGCGGCTTCTCCGGCGAGGGCGCGGTGCTCGACGACCTGGCCACCGACGAGGCCGAGAACGACGCCGACGTCGTCGGCATGCTGCTCAACTTCGAGCCCGAAGTCGAGATCGGCCTGCTGGCCGACCGCGCGGGCATCCCCGCCGACCGGGTGCGGGCCGCGCTGACGCAGCTCGGCGTCGCCGGCCGGGTCGGCTACGACCTGTCGGAGGCCGCCCACTTCCACCGCGAGCTCCCCTATGACAAGGACACCGTGAACCTGCTCAACCCGCGGCTGGCCAAGGCGCGCAAGCTCGTCGGCGCGGGCGCCGTACACCTCGAAGGCGCGTCGGCCACCGTCCGCACCTCGGGCGGCACGCGCAGGGTCTCGCTGGCCGACGGTTCCTGCACCTGCGAGTGGTGGTGGGACCATCGCGGCTCCCGTGGGCCGTGCAAACACGTGCTGGCCGCCCGGATCGTCGCCGGGGCCGCGGTGGAGGTCTCCCGATGACCCTCTGGACGGAGATCAGCGACCTGGTCACGCGCAACCAGGTCACCCGCCTGGCCGACCGGCTGGTCACGCTCACAGAAGACGAGCGCGCCGAGCTGAGCGGGCAGTTGCCCGGCCTCATCAAGGAGCTGCGCCGCGCCCGCACCGAGCAGGTGCGCGCCCAGCATCCCGGCGACCTCGAGGAGATGGACTCCTGGGCGGTCGGCGACCTGCTCGACAGACTGGCCGACGCGCTGCTGCTGACCGGTGTCGGCGTCATCACCGGCCCGGCGGCCGCCGTGACGTGGATGACCGGCCGCGACGTCAACCGCCGCTGGGCCGGAGACCCCAACGTCGCCCAGGTGTGCCGGGTGGCGGCCACCCGGCCCCTGGAGTGGCGTCGTGATGTCGCGGTCCGGCTGGCTCAGCGGGTGCGCCGCCCCGCCGACCGCATCGCGCCGCTGGCCGTGTCGCTGCTGCGCGAGTCCGGCGCCGTACCGCCCGACCATGACCCGCTGGTCGCCGCCTGGCTGACCGCGCCGACCGTGGCCGATGACCCGCTGACCCCGGTCCTGCTGGCTCGTGTCTTCGCCGCTGACGGCGCGGGTCGCGCCCTCCGTGACGAGCGGCTGGAGCCCCGGCCGACCCGCTGGCTGGCCGCCGCCGCCCGCGAGCTGCCCAGGGAGCAGGCGCTCGACGGCTGCGTGAGCCGTTTCCTGCGCGGCGGCGAGGCGCAGGACCTGCGCTTCTTCGTCCGGCTGCACACCCTCCTCGACCCCACGCCCGCGGAGTGCGCCCCCCGCCTGCGTGACTACCTGCGGTTGTTGCCGTCGGCTCCGGGCACGGTCGCCGAGCTGGCCGCCGCCCAGGTGCGCGGGGCGATGCCGCTCGACCGCGCCGACCTGGTCGAGGCGGTCGACGCGCTCACCTTCCGTGACGAGGCCAAGCTCGCCGCCACGGGCCTGCGCTGGCTCGAGCAGGCGCTCCGGGCCACGCCGGAGGCGGCCGCCGATTTCGTGACCGCGCTGACCACGGCGTACGCGCACAAATCCTTCGACGTGCGTCAGCGCGCGGTCGAGCTGACCCTGAAATACGCCGGTTTGTTCACCGGTCACGCCGAGACGATCCTCGACGGCGTCCGCTACCTCCCGGCCGACCTCGGCGCGAAGCTGGCCGAGCGGTTCGGCGGGGAGATCCCGGTCGAGGAAGTGCCGGAGCAGAAGGAGTTCCCGCCGCTGCCCGAGCCGCCGCAGGCGCGGCGCTTCCCCGAGCCATCACTCTCCCCCGGCCACCACGAGCACTGGATCGGGCAGGAGCGCTGGCTTGCGGCCTTCGTCGCCGGGATCGCCGGTGACCGGGCGAAACTCCGCCACGAGCTCAAGCCCCACGTCGAGCAGGACCACGGCTACTGGCAGTCCCTGGACGTGCGTCTCCACCCCAGCGACTGGCAGTCGGCGCTGTCGGCCGAGCTCGTCACTCCCGGCAGCGTGCCGGAGCTGCCACCGATCGGGCCGGAGAAGTTCTGGGACACCGCGAGCCATTCCGCGGGCGTACGCGTCCTGACCCGTGGCGAGAAGCCCGACCCCGAGCCGTCACCCCGGCGGATCATGGTGGGCGGCGCCTACCGGCCTGGCCGCTACCTCGACGACGACACCCCGCTGCGCGCCTTCTTCATCACCTGGACCAGCGACGACGGCCCGGAGGGGGCGGTGGCACACGAGGGCGGCCGGCAGGTCCCCTTCGCCAACGGCCGGATCCACCTGAACGACTCCCCTGCCGACGACGAGCAGCCATGGCATGCCGGCGCCGACGACGAGGAGGGCTACGACGACGGCCTGCCTGATCGCCTCCATCCCGTGCGGGCGAGGCCCGGCGTCGTGTACGACGACTCCGAGGAGGCCATGCCGTCCTTCATCCTGCACGACGTCTACGAGCGCATGGCCGAGCTCGGCGTGGACCCCGACCGGATCGCGGCGATGCGGGCAGGGGAGCAGGTGCCCCCGCCGAACCCGGGCGAGCCGCTCGTGCAGGTGACCGTCGGCTTCGTCCCGCCCAGGCTGCGTTCCTACATGCCCAGGGAGTTGCCCGAGCACGACGAGTGGCGGCGGCGCAACCGGCTGCCCCACCCCAATGGCGTCTCCCCGCCTCACGACTTCCTGCTGCACCGCTACGCCGAGCTCGCCGAAGCCCTCCGCGACGGCACCCTGCCGCCGGTGCTGCTGGCCACGCCGACCTGGACGAGCGGCCACCTCGACCCCGACGTGCTGGTCGACCGGCTGGAGACCTGCGCCGCCGCCGGCGTGGAGCCGCCCCCGGCCGACCTGGCGCAGGCGCTGCTGCGGTTGCCCCGGGGCAGCCACCCGGCCGCGGCCGACCGGGCCGCCAAGGTCGACTCGGAGGCGGCGCGCTCGGCCGCCCGCTGGCTCGCCGGTGACGGCCTGGCCGACCCCGAGTGCGGCCACGTGTGGCGCCACATGGTCGGCGCGTCCATGGTGGACTTCGGCGACGGCGAACCCGAACACTTCACCGAGGTCAGGCTGCAGCCCGTGCTGCGGACCACGGCCCCGACCGGCCATCGGCTGATCGACGAGGTGCTGCTGCGCCAGCCGTTCGACTGGACGGTCGACGAGTCGCGCGGCACGTTCATGGCCTGGCCGGCCGTGCTGCCCTCGCACCGCGAGGTCGTGGCCGTCAACGTCCTGCCCTTCCTGCTGCGCGGCCGCTGGGGCGCGGGGGCGACCCCGGCGGAGATCACCGGCCTGGAGATCGCCCAGGGCCCGACGGGCGAGTCCACGGCGGTGATCCTCGCCTTCCTCCTGGCCGGCGGCGTGCCCGGCTCGATCCCGCTGATCCTGAACATCGCCGCGAGGGGCGAGCTGCCCGCCGAGGCGATGGGCCGCCAGCTCGCGCTGGTGCTGCGCCGCACCTGGCGGGAGACCCGCCCCGCCATCGCGGCCCTGACCGAGCTGGCCGACGCCGGCGGCCACCACGAGGTGTGGCGCATCGTGCGTGCTCTGCTGCCCGGGATGTTGCCGGGCGAGGGGCGGCGCGTCACCGTGACCCACGCCGAACTCGTCGCCTTCGCCGCCGACGTGGCACGCTGGACCGGCGCGCGCGGCGAGATCCCGGTCATCGGCCAGTTCGCGCGCAGCCGCCGGACGACCCGCTTCGTCCACGAGTGCAGGCGCCTGCACGCCCAGCTCACCGGGGCCGCGTCATGACCTCTGACGACATCCGTACCGAGATCAGGGATCTCGTGCTCCGCCACGACGCCGAGGGTCTGGCGTCGCGGTTGCCGGAGCTCACCGGCGCCGAGCGGGCCACCGTCGCCTCCGCGTTGCCGGGCCTGCTCGCCGAGCTCCGCGAGAGCCCGCTGCCGGGCTCCGACCAGGTCACCAGCCCGTTCGAGGCGCTGATGATGGTGGGCGCGGCGACCCTTCCCGGCCCGGCCGGGGCGGCCACCTGGCTGATGAAGCGCGACCTCAACGCCCGCTGGGCCGACGCACCGAGCCCGCACCGGCTGGTGAGGGCGATCTCCGGTCGCCCGGTGGCCTGGCGCGCCGACCTGGCGGTACGCCTCGCGCGCCGCATCCGCCGTCCCGACGACCGGATCGTGCCGCTGGCCTTGGAGTTGCTGCGCGACGGCGAGGTCACCCCACCCGACCACGAGCCGCTGGTGGCGGCCTGGTTGTCGGCGGCGGGCGTGGCCGGGGACCCGCTGACGCCCCACCTGCTTGCGAAGATCTTCGAGGCGGCCGGTGCGGGCCGGGCGCTGGCCGGCGAGACGCTCACCCCGAAGCCGTCCCGCTGGCTGGCCCTGGCCGCCCGCACGCTGCCGCGCGAGCAGATCATCACCGGCTGCGTGCGCCGGTTCCTGCTCGGCGGCGACGCGCGCGACCTGCGCTTCTTCGTCCGGCTGCACACGCTCGTGGCGCCCACGCCGGAGGAGTCGGCCGGACGGTCGCGCGACTACCTGCGTCTGCTGCCCGCCGCGCCTGGCCCGGTGGCCGAGCTGGCCTTGCGGCAGGTGCGCCGGGCCCTGCTCGACCCGGCGGACGTCGCCGAGGCCATCGAGGCGTTGACCTTCCGCCGCGAGGCCAAGCTCGCCGTGAAGGGCCTGACCTGGCTCGACCACGACCTCGGCCACCATCCGGAACGGGTGACCGGCCACGTCGCCGCGCTGGCCAACGCGTACGCGCACGCCTCCCACGAGGTGCGCGACCGCGCGATCGCCCTCACCCTCAGGCACGCCGGCCACCTCACCGACCCCGCCCCGATCCTGGAGGCGGCCGAACACCTGCCCCCGGCCTCGGCCCGGCCGCTCTTCGAACGCTTCGTCGAAGGCTGGGCCAGCGACTTCACCCCCGGTCACCGGCCCGAGGCCACCATCCCGGGCCCGTTCCCCACCTCCGGTCCGGAGAGCGGCCCGCTGGAGGAGATCGGCTGGATCGAGGTCGAGGCATGGCTGGCGGCGGTCGCGCGGGAGGCGCACACGAACCCGGGCTCCCTGAAGGAAACGCTGGCCCGGCGGTTCGGCGAGCACCTGCGGCCGGTGCTCTACGACGCGCCGGCCTGGCACTCCCCTCGTGACTGGTGCACCGCGCTGGCCAGGGAACTCGTCAACCCCGGCGAAGATCCGGGGCCGCCCGCGTCCCGTCCGCCGACGTGGCGCCCGTCGTCCCGCGAGACGATCTCCGAGGAGCAGCGGGACGACGCGGCGCAGGCCTTGCCCGGCCTGTCCGGCGATCTCGGCCAGGCCCTGTACGACAGCATGGTGAACGTCGCGGCCACGGCCTTCCGCCTGTTCCCCGGCCTGCGCGAGCTCGTGCCGCTCCACGAGATGCCCGGCTACGTACAGGAGGAGATCCTGCGGACGGTCGACGTCCAGGCCGATCTCTACGACCCGACGGCACGACCGGGGCCCGCTTCCTGGAACCGTCTCCCCCACCTGCGGGAGTGTGCCCGCCCCCACGCCTTCCTCCTGTCGCGCCTCGACGAACTCCTGCGCGCGGCGAAGGCCGGAGCTCTGCCCCCGGTGCTGCTGGCCACCCCTACCCGCGCCGACGGCCACCTCGACCCCGAGACCTTGCTCGACCGCCTGGCCGTGTGCGCTGAATCCGGCCGCGAACCGCTCCCGCTGGACGTGGCGCAGGCCCTGCTGCGCCTCCCGCCGGATCCCGCCCCCGACCTGGCAGAACGCGCGAGAGGCAGCGGCTCGGCGGCCGCTGCGGCAGTGGCCCGCCGGTTCGAGCGCGGCGCGCCTCCACCCCCGGAGGTCGAGCTGACCTGGTCCCTTGACCTCGGCTCCCACGTCGTGCCCTACGACGACCAGGTCCTCGACCAGCGCGGCATCGCCGACGTGAGCTGGCGGCCCGTGGAGTCCACCGGTCTCCCCCATCTCGACGACCTGCTGGCCACGCCCGTGATGCGCCCGTTCCGGCGCGTGAGCCGTCCCTTCTGGCCCGGCATGACGCCCCACCACCGGGAGCTCGCGGCGGCCCACCTGGCGATCGGTCTGATCGACCGTTTCCACCCGCCCGACATCGCGATCGACGACCTCCGCAACCTGGCCCTGGCCGGTGGCGCGTCCGGCCCGGCGACGGCCCTGGTCCTGGCGTACTTCCTCACCATGGAGGGAGACGACGCGGTGCCCCCGCTGCTCCAGCTGGCGGCCAAGGGTGCGCTCCCGGCCGCCGAGACGGGCCGCCTGCTGGGTCTGCTGGGCCGCCGCACCCGCTACGAGACCGGCCCTGCGCTGCCCTCATTGGAGCTGGCCGCCAGGCAGGGCGCGCACGCCGAGGTATGGACGATCCTGCGTCACCTTCTGGCCGTCCACCTCCCCGGAGAAGGCGAGCGGGCCCGGCGCCAGCACACCGACGCGGTCGTCCTGGCCACCGACATCGCCACGTGGGCCGGCGCGCGGGGCGAGATCCCCGAGGTGGCGGCCCATGCGAAGAGGCGCGGTTCGGCCTCGCTGACCCGGGCCTGCCGGAGCCTCCACCGGTTCCTGACCCGGGAGACTTGACCGGCGGCCGGTCGGCGGGATGGGCGGGCCGCGCCGTGGGCCATGGGGCGAACCCAGACCGAATTCGTCAACGGCGCGGCCACGCGGCCACCCCATCAGCTATAAATCAGCTGCCGCACACCGCCGACGAAGGGGCGCCCCATGGCCAAAGCGCGCCAGAAGAGGCGTGCCGCATCCGCCACCCCGGCCGAGGAGGCCGGAGGGTGGAAGGCCATGCGGACGTGGCTGGCGGGAATCGTCAGTGCCGTGATCGTCGCGGCCGTCGGGGTCGTGTTCTCCACCTGGTACAACACGAGCGGCCCCGACGCCGTCGACGGCATCAGCGGCGAGCCCCCGATCACGGTCGGCCACGTGGCCGTCGACCACGCCGCGCAGGACACCGCCCTGCGGAAAGCGGTGACCGACCCGGCGGACCGGGCGGTCCTGCTGGGCAGCGCGTCCGGCTCGCAACGCGACGCGGTCATGGCGCGCCACGACCGGGCCCCGCTGGAGACCGCCGACCTCACCGTCGTCCTCGTCGGCAACCGCAGCAGCCTGCGCATCGTCGACATCCGGCCGCGTGTCCTCGACCGCAAGCCCGTCTCGGACGGCGCGCTGTTCGTCTACAGCCCCGCCGGAGAGGCCGCCACCGTCGAACTCTCCGCCGACCTCGACGCACCCGCACCCCGCTTCACCTCTCCCGAAGATCCGGACATCTCGTACTTCAAGAAGAAGCAGATCGACCTCAAACGGGATGAACGGGTCACGCTTGCCCTGACGGTCACGGGCACGGCCGCCTACTACGCCTTCGACCTGCTCATCACCGTGCTCGCAGGAGATCGGACCGAGCAGGTGACGGTGCAGGGGCCGGACGGGACCCCGTTCCGGGTGACCGGCACCGCCGGCTCCTACCGCGCCTACTACACGACCTCCCCGCTCGGCGGCTGGCAGCCGATCTCCAGGAGCGGCGCGTGCGCGATCGAACGGAAGCTCGCCAAGGCCGGGAAGTGCTGACCCCGCGCCGGTACTGGTCAGCCGCGACGCTGCTCGTGGTCATCCTGGCGGCCTGCCCGGCCGCGGCCGTGGACACCACGCTTGCCCGCGTACCCGTCGAGTGGCGTGCGCTGTGGTCGGTGCCCGCGGACGCCGAGAACGGCGTCGAGTTCCTGGGGGCGCCGGGCCACGCCGTGTCCGACCGGGCGGTCGCCGTGGCGACGCGCCAGGGCACCGTACGCGTGCACGACCCGCGCACGGGCGCGCTCCAGCGCACCATCCCCGCCGACCCGGCCCGGCCCTCGCCCGTCACCGGCGTCTGGATCGCGGGCGGCACGCTCGCCGTCGCCAGAGGAGAACCGAACGGCGCCCAGCAGACCCTGTACGGCCACGACCTGGGGACGGGCGCGCCGCTGTGGAGACGCACGATCACCACCGACCGCCGTCAGCCCCGGCTCGGCGACACCGGCTTCTACCACGGCCCGCGGATCATGGCGACCGAGCGCGGCATCGTGGTGTTCGAGCGGCCGGACGAACCCCTCGACATCCAGGCCCTCGATGCGCGGACCGGAGCGACCACGGCCAGAATGACCTACCCGCGAAGCTGCCGGCTGACCGGCGCCGCGACGGCCCGATCGGTGCGCCTGCTCAGCTACTGCCAGGGCAACGAACTGCGGCTGGCCTCGATGGATCCGCTTACCCTGCGGCAGGTGTGGACGCGCCTGTTGCCGTCGACGGCCTCCCCCAAGGACGGGGGCCCGCCGATCGGGCTCACGGCCAACGCCGAAGGGTACGCGCGCGCCAGGGCAGGTGAGGACGACTTCTTCTTCGGGCCGGACGGCCGCCTGCTGCCCACCGGCTCGCAAGCCGCCAGGGTCACGGATCCGGACCGCTGGAACCCGCCCCTGTACGCCGGCTCCTTCACCGTGGCGAACGACCAGGGCCGTACCCTGATGGACTCCACCTGGCCGCTGCCCGCCTACCTGATCTCCGTGGACCCCGGCACCGGACGGCTCGCCGGGCTGCCCGTCGACCTGCCCGCCCACCTCGTTTCCCTCGCCGGGGCGAGCCAGGACCTGGCCTTCGTGCTCAGCCATGTCCCCGGGGACGAGCGGCTCACCGCGTACAGGCTGATCTATGGGACCGCCCGCACGAAGACCGCCTGGCCGGACGCCTGCGGCCTGCTGACCGGCCGGGACCTGGCGGTCTTCGCGGACGGCTACCGCGCGGCCCCCGCGACGGACGGCGCGGCGAGATGCGACTGGATACCGCCGCGTGACGACGGCGCCGTCGTCACGGTGTCCGTGGAATGGGTGTCGTCGTCGCATGCGAGCGCGCGCAGGCTGTACGCCGCCGAGACCGCCGCCATCAAGGAGACCGGCGACTTCGACCCCACCACCGAGGCGCCGGGCTTCCTGTCCTCCACCGTGCACGAGACGAACGGCTCCTACGGTGCGACGATCATCAACGTGGGCCCCGTCATCGTCCGGCTGACCTCGTCGTCGCGGCAGGCGGTGCGGCTCTTGTCGCCGCTGCTGCGCGACCGGCTGCTCGCCCGGTACGAGCCGGGTGCCCGGGCTCCGGCCGCCGTGCGCGAACGCGGGTGGAGTTTCCCGACCGACGCGGCCGTGCGTAGCGCGCCGGTGGTGACCGGCGGCGTCGTCTACGCCACCAGCCGCGACGGCACGGTGTCCGCGCTGGACGCCGCCACGGGCGCGGTGCGGTGGCGCTATCGGACGGGCGGTCCCGTGGTCGACGACCACGTGGTGGCGCACGGCACCGTGTACGCGGCCGGCAGCACCGGCAGGGTGGTGGCGCTGGACGCCTCCACCGGCCGCCCGAGGTGGAGCCGGAAGATCATCGTAGTCGGCGACCTGGTGGTCGCGGCGGGCCGCCTCTACCTGTGGACCAGGCACCCCGCCTGGTCCCTGAAGGCCGAACTCGTCGCGCTCGACGCCGCCTCCGGGAGGCGGCTGTGGAGCTTCGAGCCGGCGGGCGACATGCTCAACCCCGAGCCCGTCCTGGCCGGCGACATCGTCCTCACCGGCAGCGACCACGGCGTGATGTACGCCCTGGACCCCGCCACCGGAACCGAGAAGCGGCGCCACCGGCTCGGCGCGGAACACGACCGCATCCTCCTGCTCCGGGCCGGCCGAACCGTCTACACCACGAGCAGCAACGGCGACGTCAACGCCCTGGACGCCGTCTCGGGCGAGGTCCGGTGGAGGACCCGGATCAACGGCGCCATCTCCTCCCGACCCATGGTGGCCGGCACGACCGTGTACGTGGGCGACGACGGGGGCACCACCCACGCGCTGGACGCCGCCACCGGCGCCCGCCTGTGGGAATTCCCGGCCAAGGGCGACCAGCCCCTGTTCACGTGGAGTGCCGCCGTGGCGGACGGGCTCGTGTTCACCGCCGGCCGCGACCATACGTTGTACGCGCTCGACACCGCCACGGGCACGATGCGCTGGCGTCTCCCGCTGCCCGGTGGCCGCGACGCCGGCCCGGTGGCGGCGGCCGGAACCGTCCACGTCTCCGACCGCGAGGGAACGCTCTATGCCCTCGACCCGGCCACCGGCACGGTGCGATCGAGGTTTCGGACGGGGGGCGCCGCCACGACCGTCCCTGTCGTGGCTGACGGCTTCGTCTATGTCGGCAGCTCCAACGGGAACCTCTACGCCCTGCCCGCGGTGACCGGTGCTTCTTGAGGCCCTCTTGTGCCAGGGTGGACAGGTCTGTTCTGGCATGACCCACGATCGCATGGTCAAGGCGGCGCGGTTGCCGGCGGCTCGCGTTCCCTCGCCCCCAGTGAGAAGAAGGGTCACGCGGGCGGCCGGCCTGTCGCCCTGCGGATCGCCTGGTCCAGCCGGTTCCTGGTCTGCTGTTCCGCCTGCTGCCGGAGCGGAGGCCCGGCAGGTGCGGTGGCCGGCGCCGAACGCAGCCCGGCGCCGCACCGGTCGGTGGTCCGGATGAGCACGGCCGGTGCCGGTGGCGCCGGCCACAGCTGCAGGTGATGTTCCTCAACGGGAGCGTCGTCGACGGCGTCGAAGCGGGTGTCGCGGCCGCGGACGAAGGCGCGCACCCGGTACCAGCCGGGCCCGTCCCCGCTGAGCAGGGGCACGTCGGTCACCGGACCGGCGTCCAGGGACTCAAGGCGCAACCGGCCACGGGGAGCGTGCACGCTCGCCTCGACGATGTCCTCCCAGGAGGCTCCCCGGTTGTCGTCGGGGGCGAGGTCGCCGGGTGGCCGGGCGGCCAGGGTGAGGCCGACGTGGACGATGCCGGTGTCGATCCCGGTGTAGAGGAGCGCTCCGGCGGACATGAGCACGATGAGGCCGTTGGAGTAGTCGGCCGTCTCGATCGGGATGTCACCGCCGTCCAGCAAGCCGAATGCGTGGTCACTCACACGGACGTCGGCCGAGGCGTCCATCATGGCCTGTGCCTTCCCTTGACGAGGCCGGCGCAGGGCGCCGACCCGAACCGGACATCCTTGTCCCTGCCCGCCCTGTGCGGGGCTCACCCTGCCGCACCGGCTCCTGTACGGGGCGGCGACGCGGCAGGAGGTGAGTCCCTACGTGCTCAGCTGGTCATGGCCCACCAGGAGGGGTCATGCACCGACGGTGACGCGGAAGGGGTCGCCGTCCAGGACGCGCTCGCGACGGAAGAACTGGGTGTTGAGGCCGCCTTGCGCGTTGTTCTCGGTGGCGGTGATCATGCACACGGAGACGCCGGTCGGGCCGGTCTGCCCGGGGAGGTTGAAGTTGCAGTTGTCGAAGGTCCTTCTGGTGCCGCCGGAACTGAGTCCTTCGTAGGAGCGGGCGATGGGGTATTCGTCGCAGCTCAACCCGCTGATGGACGGCGCGTCACCGCAGGCGAGGCTGCGGTTGGTGTTGATGATCGTCTCGTTGGTGGTACGGGTCAGCGGCGCGTCGAAGGTGGCACCGGGCAGTCCCGAGGCCTGGGCGCGGGACACGTGAGAGGCCAGCGAGGGGTAGGAGCTCTGGCTGTAGACGAGTTCTGAGGCGTACCACGGCACCACGCATCCGACGGCAGCGTTGCCGGCAGTGGCGTTGTCGCAGCGGATCTCGCTCATGTCGTAGCTGATCCCGGCCGGGGTGTAGGTGCCGTTGGTGAAGGTGAGCGACCAGGTGGTGGTGCAGGAGCCGATCGCGCCGGCGGCGGTGGCGGTGGTGCTGAAGTAGGACTCGCCCTGCAGCCAGGTGTTCAGCGGGGAGATCGGGCGGGCGGGGAAGGACGAACTGGCGGTGGTGCATGAGCCACTGCGTGTCCATGTCGAGTTCGTCGACCAGACGCCGTTCGAACTCCGCCGACACGGTGTGCTCGGTGCACCTCTCGATGATCGTTGGTGGCCATCGGGAGGTTCCACCGGGATCGGCGACGGCGCGGTTGGCCGTCGATCACAACCACCTCAGACCAAGCGCGTCCGGCGGACCGTGCTTTTCGGCTCGACGCGGACGCACGACGACCGCTGCACTCCATCCGCAACCACCTGCGCGAAACCATCCACCGACGCCGCCGGCGGCACCACTCGAGGGGCACCCCGGAGCGGGGTCGCGGAGTGGGCTGGGCGCCAGTGAGTCAAGGCCGTTCCGTTACGGTCGCCCATCGACCTCACCTGTGTGATATTCAATAGAGGTAACGTCAAATCAATGGGAGGTGGCGATGGCCATCACTACCTTGGCGGCCATGAGCGGTGTCGGGTTCGTTCTGATGCTGATCGTCCTCAACTTCGCCTACATCCGTGTCGGCCTCCCGGCGCCGGCAGCGGGTCAGTCCATGGAGGCGATCACCGACTCGCTCGCCGCGATCGGCGGCCGGCTCAAGAGGCTCTCCGTGGTCGTGCCCGTCGCCTGGGTGTCCACCACGACCTTCGCCACCGGACTGCTGTCGACGTTGTGGCGCGGCGACATGGGGACGGATGCATGGGCCCTGGCCGGCTTCGCGGGCGTCCTGATGCAGAACGTCGTCTTCACCGCGGCGGAGGCGCTCAGGTTCGGGATGACCTCGGCCGCCGTCCATGACCGCGGCTCGGTGATGGGCCTGTGGAGGCTGACCGATGCGCTGATCTGCTTCAACCAGGTCTTCCTGGCCATGGCGATACTGGGCTTCACCGTCGCCGGCGCGAGCCTCGGGGTCATCCCCGGCTGGCACACCTGGCTGGGTTGTCTGACCGCCGGGCTGATGATCGTCTTCTCCTCGCTGACTCCGTACACCGTCGGCGGCGCCAGCCGCTTCGCGCTGGCCGGCTTGATCGCCGCGTTCGGGTGGGGGGCCTGGATTCTCTCCTACAGCATCGCCCTGCTGGGCATCTGATCTCACGGGGTGCCGGTCGAACGGCTCAGCAGTTCGCGGGCCAGCGCCTCACCCCACCAGCACTCGATCCGGTCGGGCGACCACGAGCGTTCGATGCGGAGGGTGGTGTAGACGTCGATGTTGCACAGGGCGGCGTAGATGTCGATGGCGGTGGGGACGTCCAGTCCGGGGCGGAGCGTGCCGTCCGGCCAGGAGGAGAAGACCTGGGTGCGGTACTCGCCGACCTGTCGCCGGCCCCGCAGATAGAAGTCCGCGAAATCGGGCTCGGTACGGCCCGCGTCACGTATCAGAACGATGAGATCGCCCGCGCGCTCGAAAAGACGCCGGTCGTAGGCGGCCATCGCGGCCAGGTGCCGCCGGGGGTCGGTGGTGGCCTCCAGCTCGTCGATCATCTGGGGCACGTCCGCGGACAGGTCCGCGGCGTCGGCCAGCGCCCAGACCAGCCCCGCCTTGTTCTGGTACGCCGCGTACACGGTCGGGACGGCGACCCCGGCCTCCCGGGCGACGTCGCGCACGGTAGTCGCCGCCCATCCCTGCGACAGGAACAACCGGCGCGCGGCGTCGGCGATCTCCGCTCGCGTCTGCTTCGCCTGCGCCACGCGGCGCAGCGAGTTGTAGCGACGCCGCCCTGTCTCGTCCTCCATGATTGCACCCGGTCTTTCCGTAGCTTATATTCAATATATGCATCGTAAATCCAACTGGCGGTCAGCGTGACCACCACCAGTCTGGCGGGTGTCGCAGGCATCGGATTCGTCCTGCTCGCGATCGTCATCAACGTCTTCTACGTCCGCGTCGGACTCCCGCAGCCCACCTCCGGCCAATCCCTGGACGCGGTCACCGACGCGCTGGCCGGCATCGGCAAGCGGATCAACGCGCCCTCGGTCTTCGCCCCGGCCGCCTGGCTGTTCACCACCCTGTTCGCCGCCGGCCTGCTCGCGGCGCTTTGGCGAGGCGACCAGACCGGCGGCAACGCCTGGGCCCTGGTCGGCTTCGCGGGCGTCCTCATGCAGAACGCCACCTTCATGGTGGTCGAATCGCTGCGGTTCGGGGCGGCCGCGGCCGCCCGGCATCATCGCGGCTCGGTGGCCGGGCTGTGGACGTTCGGCACCGTGCTGTTCGGGTTCAACCAGGTCTTCCTGGCCATCGCGGTGCTCGGCTTCACCGCCGCCGGCGTGAGCCTCGCGTTCATCCCCGCCTGGCACGCGTGGCTGGGCTGGATCAGCGCGGCCCTGCTGTTCGTCTCCTCCACGGCCGCCCCTTACAACGCCGACGGCACCAACCGCATCGCGGTGACCGGCCTGCTCGGCTGGCTCGGCTGGGCCTCCTGGATCGTCGCCTACAGCATCGCTCTGCTGAACATCTGAGGAAGGAACAGAACGTGAAACTTGTAACCGGGGCCACCGGCCGGATAGGCGGCCGGGTCGTTCACGAACTGACGGCGGCAGGCGCCACCGTGCGGGCGCTGACCAGACGTCCCGACGAGGTCCGGCTGCCCGGCGGCACCCTGGCCGCCCCCATGACACGACCGATGAAAGGCGCATGACATGGCCGCCAGCCACTCCGGCAGGGCCGCCGGGCCGACCAGACCGTACCCTGCGGGCCGGATCGTCCGGGCGGGCAACACGATCGTCGGCGTGCTCATCCGCGCGGGCCTGATCCCCCGTGGCCATCTCCTGACCACCCGGGGCCGCAAGAGCGGCCGCCTGCGCACCCAGCCGGTGGCACTCGTCGAACACGAGGGCAGGCGCTGGTTGGTCGCCCCCTATGGGGCGGTTTCCTGGGTGCTCAACGCTCGCGCCGCCGGAAAGGTGATCCTGCGCCGCCGGTTCACCGCACGCGCCTACACCATCCGGGAACTCGCGCCCATGGAGGCCGGACCCGTTCTGAAGCGCTATGTGGGCTTCTCGGCCCCCGCCCGACCGTATTTCCAGGCCACCAGGGACTCTCCGGTGGAGGACTTCATCGCCGAGGCCGGCCGCCACCCGGTGTTCGAGCTCACCCCGCTGGACGGCGACCCCTGGTCAGCGGTGTCACAGGCCGCTTGATCGCGCAAGGACGCTGGAGCCGGCCACAGCACGGCGGGCCGGCTCCAGGGGTCGGACGTCACATGCGATCAGGCGCGGGTCCAGCGCTGGTTGGCGCCTCCGGTGCAGGTCCAGATGCGCGCCCTGGTGCCGTTGGCGGTGCCGTTGACGTCGAGGCACTTGTTCGCCCCGACGGCGGTGATGCTGCCGTCGGCGTTGAGCCGCCACTGCTGGTTGTTCTGGCCGTTGCAGTCCCAGATGATCACCGCGGTGCCGTCCGCCGTCCCGGCCCCGTTCACGTCCAGGCACTTGCCGCCGTAGACGCGCAGCTCACCCGCACCGGTGGAGGTCCACTGCTGGTTGGCCTGCCCGTGGCAGTCCCAGATCTGCGCCGGAGCACCGTTGGCCTGCGAGGCGCCGTCGACGTCCAGGCACCGGCCCGACCCCACACCCCGCAACGCACTCGTGCTGCCGGGAGGCGAACCGTCACCCTGCCCGACGCCCGTGCCGTTGAAGGTGATGGAGTCCACGTCGAACGAGTTCGCTGACGGCGCCTTGAACACGACGTGGACGTCGCGGGTCCCGCCGGGGTCGGTGACCTGCACCGCGGGCAGCGACACGTAGGTGTTCCATCCCCCGGTCGCCGGTACAGGGCTGGAGGCGAGGAGGGGCCCGGTCGGCGAGTCGGCGTGCAGTTCGATGGACGCCCCGGTGTTGGACGGTGCCGAGACTCGGAAGGACACCGTGTCGATCCCGGACAGGTTGACCGGGCTGAAGGAGATCCAGTCATTGTTGGAGATGTCGCCGATGCGTCTGCCGCCCTCGGCTCCGGGCTCGTCGATGACGCGGATTCCGGACGAGCCGGTGAAGTGCTCGGCCTGCTTGTGTTTCGGCTGCAGGGTGATGCCGGCGGAGCCCTTCAGGCCGCCGCTGTCGGTGTAGTCGGCGGACAGGACGTAGTAGACGTCGGAGGCCTCGTCATGGCCGGAGGCGGTGGTCGTGACCGTCCCGGAGCAACCGGTGTACTGGCCGGTGTCGTGGGCGTGCTGGTCATGGCCGAGTGCTGTGATCACGTTGACCTTGGTGCAGTCGGCGGCGCCGTCCTCGGCGTCGGTGACGTTCACCGCGTAGTCCACCTCGTCGCCGAAGTCGATGAAACCGCCGTCGGGTGGGGCCGAGAAGGCCACCTCAGGGCGGGTGTTGCCGACGACGATGGGTAACGTGACGCTGCCGGTCTTCCCGCCGGAGTCCCGTACGGTCAGCTTGGCCGTGTAGGTGCCGTTGGTGTCGTAGGTGTGGGAGGGGTTGGCGCCGGCGGAGGTCGCGCCGTCGCCGAACTCCCACGCGTAGGTGATCACGTCGCCGTCGGGGTCGGACGAGCCGGCCGAGGAGAACGTCACCGTCAGCGGCGCCGTGCCCGAGTCGGGGCTGGCGCTCGCCTTGGCCAGGGGCGCGCGGTTTCCCGCCACGTAGTCGACGCGGTAGATGCTGTCGTCGGTGTTCGCGTGGCCGAAGCCGTTGCCCCAGTCGGCCATGTACAGGGCGCCGTCCGGACCGAACTTCATGTCGATCGGCGCACGCGGGGCGAGCTGTGCCACGAACGGATTGATCTTCAGAAGGTCACCCGAGGAGTCCAGGCGGAACTCCTTGACGAAGTTGCGGCTCCATTCGTAGAAGAACGGCGTGCCGTCGAAATACGCGGGGAACTTCCGGTCGGAGCCGCTGGCCGGGTCGTAGTGGTAGAACGGGCCGCCCATCGGGCCGGCGCCGCCACAGCAGTTGATCTCGGGGAACTCGGCCGAGGCGTGGTAGTTGTACCACACGGTCGCGGGCTTGGCCGCGGGCAGATTGCTCAGACCGGTGTTGTTGGGCGAGTCGTTGACCGGTGCCGAGCAGTTGAACTTCGCGCCTGAGGTGTTGGTGGCGAAGTTGTAGTCGTTGAACGGGAGGTTGTTGCCGACGCAGTACGGCCAGCCGTAGAAGCCCGGCTGCTTGATCAGGTTCCACTCGACGGTGCCCTCAGGACCGCGGCTGGGGTTCGCGGCGCCGGCGTCCGGGCCGTAGTCGCCCACCGAGATCCAGCCCGTCACCTGGTCGACCGAGAAGCGGAACGGGTTGCGGAAGCCCATCGCGTAGATCTCCGGCCGGGTCTTGGCGGTGCCGGGCGCGAACAGGTTGCCGGCCGGGATCGTGTAGGTGCCGTCGGGTTCGGGATGGATGCGCAGGATCTTGCCGCGCAGGTCGTTGGTGTTGGCCGAGGACCGCTGGGCGTCGTAGTGTTCCCGGCCCGGCCGCTCGTCGATCGGGGCGTAGCCGCTGGACCCGTTCGGATTGGTGTCGTCGCCCGGACCGATGTACAGGTTCCCGCCTGGACCGAACGCGAGGTAGCCGCCGGTGTGGCCGGGCTCGTCGACGTTGCGGTACGCCGGAATCTCGATGATCTTCTTCTCGCTCGCCAGGTCGAGGCTGGTCCCGTTGAAGGTGAACCTCGACACCCGGTTCACCTCACCGCCGTTGGACGGGGAGTAGTTGACGTAGATCCAGCCGTTGGTGGCGAAGTCCGGATCCAGCGCCAGCCCGATGCCGCCGTCCTCGCCGCCGTCGTACACCGACAGGGTGCCGATGACGCGCGTGCCTCCGCCGTTGGCGGGGATCATGTTCACCTTGCCGGAGCGCGAGATGTAGAACACCCTGCCGTCGGCGGCCACGTCCAGCTCCATCGGCTGGTCCGGGGCGCCGTCGAGGGTCACCTTCTGGAACCGGGTCGCGACCGTGGCGCCGCAGTCACCCGGCGCCGCGCCCGCCGCCCACTGCACCCCACCCAGCAGGTGCTGTCTGAACAGGGGCTCCGCATAGGAGGAGGCCTGGTGGCCCATCGCGGTGGCCCACACCCGGCCGCCCTCCGGGTTGTGGCACCAGGAGATCGGGTGGTCGGCGCCCATCTTGTTCGGCCCCGCGTCATAGGTGGTCTCGTCCGCGGTCACCAGGACGTGCACCGAGCCCCGCATGTTCTTGTCGAAGTTGTACCACTCTTCCGGGCGCACCCACCGGTCCGGCAGCCCCTTCGTGGAGGGGTGGGCCTTGTCGGCCACCTTGGCGGTGCCCTGCAGGATCGCCGAATGAGCGGTCATGTGGGCGCCGGCCAGGACGACCTGGTCCCACCAGGGGAACTGCGACTCGATGTTCATGTCGGTGGCGTTGTGGATCGCGACGACGCCGTGGCCACTGCGCACGTAGGCCTGGAAGGCCTGACGCTGGGCGTCGTTGTCCCACACCATGCCGCTGGTCTGGAACATGATCACCGCGTCGTAGGTGTTCAGCGTCGCGGTCGTGAAGACGGCGGAGTCCTCGCTGTGGTCGAGCTGGAAGTCGTGGTCGATCGCCAGCTGCTGGAACATCGCGACGCCCGCGGGGATGGAGTCATGCCGGAAGGCGCCGCTCGCCGTCTCGGTGAACAGCAGCACCCTGAACTGCGGTGCGGCCGCGTGCGCCACGTGCGGGGACAAGGACATCACGAGCCCCGATAAGGCTGCGACCAGGGCGGTGAACAGGCGTGATCTTCGCATGAAGGATCTCCTGAGGGGGTGCTGGCAACGGTCCGAGTCGGAGGGCGACGAAGGAGGACATGCGTCGTCTCGGCTCGCAAACGTACCCTTAAGCATGCTTATTTAGGGCATTGAACCCCATCTTTTCCACCTGCCGAGTAGGCGTTTCAGCGGCGATCGCGGGAATCAACAGGTGAAAGGCGGTGACGATGATGCCGAAGCCGTCTCAACGCCCTCTTCTCGGCGAGATAAGTATGAAACTTTCAATCGGTGTCAGAGGGCGCGTAGGTAGGCGAGGCCGTCCACGGCCAGCGCGTCCTGGCTCTCCGCGAGGGGCCGCCAGATGGAGGCCGCGGTGGCGATGGTCTGGTTGTGCGCGGTGAACGACTCGATGACGAGCGGCCCTTGATAGCCGGCGTCGCGCAGGGCCTGGGCGAAGCCCGGCCAGTCGAAACGGTCGGCCCCCGGCGTGCCGCGATCGGTGCCGCACACCTGCACGTGCGCGATGCGATCCGCCGCGACCCGCACCGCCTGGGCGGGATCCTTCTCCTCGATGTTCATGTGGTAGACGTCGAGTGCCAGGTGGCAGTCCTCGGGCAACGCGTCGAGCGCCTGCTCGACGGTGTTGAGGAGGCTGGTCTCGTACCGGTTGAGCGGCTCGACCGCGAGTTTCACCCCGCGCTCGGCCGCATGGTCCAGGACGGGCCGCAGATGCTCGCGCAACTCCGCGTAGACCCTCCGGCGTTCGTCCGGCGAGAGCCGCCACGTACGGCCGACCGACGCGTACGCCGGCCCCCCGATCACCGGGGAGCCGACGGTCACCGCCACGTCGACGCAGTGCCGCAGATAGGCCTGGGTGTCGCGGACGGTCTCCGGGGAGGCGGCCACGAGCTCGCGCCCCGGCGGCATGACCAGCACCACGGACGCGGCCAGCCCGTGCTCGGCCAGCACCGCCGCGGCCTTGTCCGGGTTCCAGTCGCCGGGTCGCTCGACGGGCAGCTCGATGACGTCGAAACCCCACCGGGCGATGCGGGGCGCGAGCCGCGCCAGGTCGTCGTCGGTCAGCGGGGAGACCCAGACCCAGGTGTTCACTCCGATGGAGCACATGGCGTACCACTTCGTCGTCGGTTCGCGGAAAGGAGCCGGTCAGCTCTTCTTCCCGCCCCAGACCTCGGGGAAGCCGGGCAGGTCCTCACAACCGCACAGCGCGTAGTGCAGCGGCGGCATATGGGGCTTGAGGTAGGCCGACAGGTTCTCGCTGGTCACCTTCGGCTGCGGCAGGTTCCACATCTCGGGCACCTCCTCGCCCTTGAGGATCTTCAGAGCGGCGATGATCGGGGTGCGCCACTGGTAGGTCGGGTACGTGGGCGCGACGGCGGTGAGGTCGGCGTCCTTCCACTTCTGCAGGAAGTCCTGCTGGTCCTCGCCGTTGATCGGCGGCACCGGCAGGCCGGCGTCCTCGAACGCCTCGATCGCGGCCACCGCCGTGGCACCGGCGTCCATCCAGACGCCGTCGATCTTGCCGTGCCGCTGGATGTAGTCGCTGACGATGCTCTTGGTCCTGGCGGCGTCACCGTCGGTGAACTCCACCCCCACCACCTGGAGGCGGCTCTTGTCGAAGACCACCTTCGCCGCCGACCAGCGGGTCTCCAGGACGTCGACGCCGGGCAGGATGCGCAGCGCCAGCACCTTCCCGCCGGCCGGCACCTTCTCGGCCAGGAACTCGGCCGCGTCGGCGCCGAAGGCGTAGCCGCCGATGGGCTTGATGAACGTCACCGGGCAGTCCGTCTCCACGCCCCGGTCGAACACGATGACGGGCACCTTCGCGCAGGCGGCCGTCACGGCGGGGGTGAGCGTCGCCGTGGTGTTCGGCGAGACGATCAGCGCGTCGCAGCCCTTGGCCTGCAGCTCGGCGATGTCGGAGATCTGCTTGTCGTCCTTGCCCTCGGCATCCAGCGCGGTGAACTCCCCGATCTCCTCGTGCAGGCCCACCTCGGCCTGCATCGTCTTCCACCCGACCTGGCGCCAGGGGTTGTTGACCGCCGCGTTGGAGAAGCACAGGTGGTACGGCCCGTCCTTCTTGTACTGTGCCGTGTCGATCATCTTCGGGTCGATGGCCTGCTCCCAGGGCTTGGCCGCGGGGCCCTGAGGCGTCTGGGAACGCATGGCCAGCTGGGCGTCGAAGTCCGCCTGCACGAAGAACTTCGACTGCGCTCCTGTGCCGGAACCCTGAGCGCTCGTTGCGGGCGGCGCGGGTCGGGTGGTGGCCGTCGGCTTGTCGGTGGTACAGCCGGCGAGAACGAGCGCGGCTGACACGGCGATCGCGGCCTCAAGGCGCGGCATGTGCGTCTCCTCTTCGGAGGGTGGACTTCCGGGGAAGTCGGATGGCTCCCGCCGCGACCGCGGCGATGATGATGACGCCCTGGACGGTGAACTCGAGCGCCCCCGAGATTCCGTACAGGTTGAGCAGGGTGAACAGCGCCTCCAGCGTGACGGCCCCGGCCATGGCGGCCGGCGCGGAGCCGCGGCCGCCGCCGAGCACCACGCCGCCGAGGACGACCGCGGTGATGGCGGAGAACTCCAGTCCCTGGCCCACCTGCGCCGAGACCCCAGCGAAGCCGCCGAGCAGGATCGCCGCGACGGCCGCGGACAGACCGGAGAGCATGAAGGCGAGGATCTTGACCCGGTCGACCCGGACCCCGGACAGTGCCGCGGCACGCTCGTTGTCACCGGTGGCCATGAGGGTCCTGCCGAAATCGGCGCGCATGAGCCAGATCGCCGCGCCGCCCACGGCCAGCAGGATCAGCACCGACCAGGGCAGCGGCCCGAGGGCGCCGCGGCCGAACACCCGGAAGCCCTCCGACAGCGCGCCACGTGGCGCGCCACCGGTCCAGAGGAAGACCGCACCGCTGAGGATGAGCAGCATGCCGAGCGTCACGATGAACGACGGCACCCGCAGCTTGGTGGTGCCCACGCCGTTGACCAGCCCGACGAGCAGCCCGACGACGATCAGCAGGGCGAGGACCGGCCAGGTGGCGGACTCGTCGCCGTCGATGAGCCGCGCGGCGATCACCACCTCGGCCGTCACCAGCGAGCCGACCGACAGGTCGAACTCACCGGAGACGATGACGAAATACTGTCCCGCGGCGAGGATCACCAGCGGCGCGGCCCGCTTGAGGAACGCCAGGAACCCGGCGGGCTCCAGGAAGGAGGGATTGGCGACCGCGATTGCGGCCAGCAGCACCACGAGGACCGCGAGGATGGGTAAGGCCCGCTTCATGCCGACCGCCTCGTTCCGCGCCGGGCGTAGACGGCCACCGCGATGACGATGACCACGCCGCGGACCACGTCCTTGACGAAGGAGTTGACCTCGAGCTGGTTGAAGACGGTGTCCAGGACGGCCAGCAGCAGGACCCCGCCCACGGTTCCCGCGACCCCGCCCTTGCCTCCGGCCAGCGCGGTCCCGCCGAGCACGACCGCGGCGATGGACTCCAGGTCATAGCCGCCATCGGTGCCCACCGTGGGCGCACCCGCCCCGAGTCTGGCGGCCAGCAGCAGACCCGCGATGCCGGCGCAGACCGAGCAGAGCACGTGAGTGATCACGATGACGCGGGCCGTACGGATCCCGGATAGCCGGGCGACCTCCTCGTTGCCGCCCACCGCGTAGATCCGGTATCCCAGCCGGGTCCTGCTCAGCAGGAACCATGCCACGACGGCCACGCCTGCCCAGAGCATGGCGGAGACGGGTATCGGCCCGACGCGGGAGTACCCGAGGAGCTGGAACGACTCGGGCACCCTGCCCGCCGGGCCGTCGTACAGGTGGTCGACGACGCCCTTGATGATCAGAGCGACGCCGAGTGTGGCGATGAAGGCGTGGACCTGGAGCCTGGTGATGACCAGCCCGTTGACCAGCCCCACCAGCGAGCTGATGACCAGTACCGCGGCGACCGCCGGTCCGATGTTGCCGTCCTGGCCCGCCATGATCTCCGCGGCGACCAGCGAGGTCAGGCTGATCAGGTACGCCACGGACAGGTCGAGCGACCCGGCCAGGATCGCCAGCGTCTGCCCGATCGCCACGATGCCGAGTGCCGCGGAACGCTGCTGGATCCCGACGACGCTTTCCATGGTGAGGAACTGACCGCCGTCGAGCGCGACGAGGGCCCAGCCGACCGCGACCAGGCCGAGCAGCGCGAGGAACACCACCTGCGTGGGTTCGCGCAGGTGCGCCGCCAGGCCGCCGTTCGTCCGGCTGCGGCGGGCGCGCGTGAGCAGGCGCATTCATGCCACCTCTCCCGCGGCCAGGCGCATGATGGCCTCCTCGGAGGCCCCGGCCGGCAGCGCGCCCGCGATGCGGCCGTCGCGCAGGACGACCACGCGATCGCTCATGCCGATGAGCTCGGGCAGTTCGGAAGAGATCATCATGATGGCCATGCCGTCGTTCGCCAGTTCGCGCATCTGGTCGTGGATCGCGGCCTTGGCCCCGACGTCGACTCCCCGGGTCGGCTCGTCGAACAGCAGCACCCGCGGCGCCATCGTCATCCATTTGACGAGCACGACCTTCTGCTGGTTGCCACCGGACAGGTAGCGGACCTCCTGTTCCTGACGCGCGGGCGAGAGGCGTACCCGTTCGAGCAGGTCGCGGATGCCGCCGCGGTTTCCGTGACCCACCGCGCGGGCGACGAGCAGGACGTTGTCGCGCACGGACTGGCGCAGCGCGAGCCCTTCGGCCTTGCGGTCCTCGGTCACGAGCCCGATGCCCATGGCCACGCCGTCCCGGACCGAGCGCGGGCGCGACGGGATCATCTCCCCCGTGGTGAACGGCTCCGCGCCGAAGATCGCTTTGGCGAGCTCCGATCTGCCGGATCCCTGCAGGCCCGCGACGCCGACGATCTCCCCGGCACGCAGTTCCAGGTCTATGTCGTGGAGCTTGTGGTTGCCGGCTGCGCGCAGGCTGAGCCGTACCTCGCCGGCGCCCGCCGAGCGGGGCGGGAAGTAGGTGCCGAGGTCACGGCCCACCATCAGGCGGATCAACTCGTCGGGGGTCACCTCGCCGATCGGGAGCGTGGTGACGCGCGAGCCGTCCTTGAGCACGGTGACCCGGTCGGCGAGATCGAACACCTCGCGTAATCGGTGGGAGATGTACACGACGGCGACGCCGCGTTTCCTCAACCGCCCGATCAGCCGGTAGAGCAACTCGACCTCGTGCTCGGCGAGCGCCGCGCTGGGCTCGTCCATGACGACGAGCCGCGCGTTCACCGACAACGCCTTGACGATCTCGACGATCTGCTGCTGGGCCACCGACAGGCGCTTGACGGCGTCGCGGGGGCCGAAGGGATCCTCGCCCAGCTCGTCGAGGAGCCGCGCGGTCGCCTCCTCCATGGCGGCGCGGTCGACCAGGCCGCGTCTGACGGGCTCGCGCCCGAGGAACACGTTCTCGGCGACGGTGCGCTCGGGCAGCAGGTTGAACTCCTGGTGGATGATCGCGATGCCGGAGCGCAGCGCCTGGAGCGGATGGCCGAAGGAGGCGGGCCGGCCGTCGATCTCGATCATGCCCTCGTCCGGCGCGTGAACCCCGCAGATGATCTTCATCAGGGTGGATTTGCCCGCGCCGTTCTCGCCGACGACGGCGTGGACCTCGCCGGCCGTCACATCGAGGTCCACCCCGGACAACACCCGCACGCCCAGGAAGCTCTTGCCGATGCCGCGCATGGTCAGCATCCGGTCAGCCTCCCCGTCCCCGGTGACCCCCGGGCGTGCTCGGCAGGCAGCGAGGAGGAGGCGCCGTCCCTGCTCGGGGGCCATCGGCAGGTTTCAGGCCCATATCCGTCATGTTGCCGGATGCTAAGCGGGCTTATGTCGATGGTCAAGCAAAAGTCGGCCGCCAGCGCGGCATAATTATGGGGCCGCGACGGGTGGCGTCCCCATAAAAGAGCGGGTGTCGAGTACGCCCGACGCGGCGGACCGGCGGCGATGGCCGCAGGCGGTGGATGATAAGACAGCGATAAGCCTACTTATGCTTGACCATCGACAAAAATAGCTTTTACCATCGCGGAGACTTACCTACCGGATGCCTTCGCATGCGGGGTGGTCCCGACACGATGGAGCTTCAATGGACAAGCTCGGTGTGTGGCTTATCGGGGCACGAGGATCCGTGGCGACCACTGCCATCGTGGGCGCCGCGGCCATCAAGGCGGGAGCGGCGTCCCCCCGTGGATGTGTGAGCGAGTCCGCCGGCTTCCCCGGACGGCTGGTTCCGCTGACCGACCTGATCTTCGGCGGCCATGATGTCGCCGAGGCCTCCTTACGCAAGCGCGCCGAACAGCTGGCCAGAGCCGAGGTCATACCACCGGACTTCCCGGGGTTGCTCGCGTGCGATCTGGACACCGCCGACGCGGAGATCCGGCCGGGCCACGTCCCCGGTGACGGCGGCCAGGCCGCGACCCGGCTGATCGACGACATCGCCGGCTTCCGCTCCCGGCACGGGCTGGCCCGGGTGGTCGTCGTCAACGTGTCCTCGACCGAGCCCCCGGTGGATTCACGCCCGGAGTTCGAAAGGCTGGCCGACCTCGAGGAGCGGCTCGCCGTAGGGGACGACGTCCTGCCGCCGAGCTCGCTGTATGCCTATGCGGCGTTCCACGCGGGGTGCGGCTATGTGGAGTTCACCCCCTCCACCGGGCCGGCCCTGCCCGCCCTGGCGGAACTCGCCGCCCAGCGGCGCGTGCCGTACGCGGGACGCGACGGCAAGACCGGCGAGACCCTGGTCAAGAGCGCCCTGGCGCCCATGTTCGCTGACCGGGCACTGCGCGTCCGCTCCTGGTCCGGGCTCAACCTGCTCGGCGGGGGCGACGGGGCGACACTCGCCGATCCGGCCGCCAGGTCCAGCAAGCGGCTCTCCAAGGACCAGGTCGTCGCGCAGGTCCTGGGAGGACCCGTGGAGGGTGAGACCCACATCGACTACGTCCCGGATCTCGGCGAGTGGAAGACCGCCTGGGACCACGTGAGCTTCGAGGGCTTTCTCGGCGTCCGGATGACGCTGCAGTTCACCTGGCAGGGCTGCGATTCGGCGCTGGCCGCTCCGCTCGTCCTCGACCTGGCCCGGCTGGTCGCCCGCGCGCACGAGAAGGGGCGGCACGGCGTCCTGCCCGAGCTCGGATACTTCTTCAAGAGCCCGCTGGGGACGGACGAGCACTCCCTGGCCGCCCAGTACGCCAGGCTGCGCGCCTTCGCCGAGGAGCTGTCATGAGGGCGCTGCTGGAGCTGGTCCGCGCACCTGCCGCGCTGTCGGTGCCCGGGGACACCATGGCGGGGGCCGCCGCCGCGGGGCGGCGTCCGGCACCCGGTCTGGCCCTGGCGTCGGTGCTCATGTACTGGTCGGGAATGGCGCTCAACGACTGGGCGGACCGTGAGGCGGACGCCGTCGAGCGTCCTGAGCGCCCGATCCCGTCAGGCCGGGTCAGGCCGGGCGCCGCGCTCGGGCTCGCAGCCGCCCTGACCTGCGCGGGCCTGTCCACCGCCGCCCTCGCCGGCGGCCGTCGCGCTCTCACCGTCGCCGGCCTGCTGGCCGGCGCGGTGTGGGCCTACGACCTGCGTCTCAAACGGACGGTGGCGGGACCGGCGGCGATGGCGGCCTGCCGCGTGCTCGACGTGCTTCTGGGCGCGGGCGAGCAGACGAGGTCCGCCGTGCCGGCGGCGCTGGCGATAGGCGCGCACACCTACGGGATCAGCGTCCTCGGCCGCGCCGAGGTGACGGGGGCGACCCGCGGGACCGCCGAGCGCGCGCTCGTGGCCAGCACCGTGGCGGCCGGGCTCGCGGCCGCCTCCTGCGCGCGCAACGGAGCCACCGCCCGGACCGGAGCGGGCGTCCTCATCGCCGGCTATCTCGCCTCCACCCTTCCGGTCCAGGCCGGGTTACGGACCCTTCCCGACCCCGAGAACGTACGGCAGGCCGTCCGCCTGAGCATCCTCGGCCTGATCCCGCTCCAGGCGGCGGCGGTCGCCGGTGGCGGCCGGTTCGCGATGGCGGGCGCGCTGCTGTGTTCGCTCCCCGTGGGAAGGTGGCTCTCGTCCCGGCTGGCGACATCGTGAGGTGGGCCTACTGCACCAACGGCTTCGCCGGCCACCGGCTTCCCGAGGCGCTCGCGGTCCTGGCCGATCTGGGGTACACGGGTGCGGCCATCACGCTCGACCACGGTCATCTCGACCCCCACTCCCCCGGGCTGGCCGCGGAGGTGTCCAGGATCGCCGGGATCCTCGATCGCCTCGGCCTCGACGCCGTCGTCGAGACGGGCGGGCGCTACACCCTCGATCCCTTGCGCAAACACCATCCGACCCTCATCAGCGACGGCGCCGAGCGCAGAGCGGAGTTCCTCATCACGGCGATGCGCGTCGCCGCCGACCTGGGCGCTCCCGTGGTGCATCTGTGGAGCGGCGTACGGCCGGACGGCATGCCGGAGGCGGAGGCGTACACGCGGCTGGCCCGCCAGTGCGCACGGCTGCTCGACGAGGCCGATCAGGTGGGCGTCACGCTGGGGTTCGAACCCGAACCCGGGATGCTCGTCGCCGACCTGGACGGCTTCGAGCGGCTGCGCGCGATGCTCGGCGCCCACACCCGGTTCGGTCTCACCCTCGACATCGGGCACTGTCACTGCGTGGAGCGGGAGGACCTGGACACCTGTGTCCGGCGGGCGCTGCCGTACACCGTGCACGTGCAGATCGAGGACATGCGCCGGGGAGTCCACGAGCACCTGGAATTCGGCGAGGGTGAGATCGGCTTCGTGCCGGTGCTCGCCGCTCTGCACGGCTACCCGGGTCTGGTGGCCGTGGAACTGGCCCGGCACAGCCATGCGGCCCCGCAGGTCGCCCGCCGATCGATCGACTTCTTGAGGAGGGCACATGAAGGAGCCCGAACAGGAGTGGCTGGCACAGGCCGTCCGGCAGGTCGAGGCTGACCCGCAGGCGATCCACCGGCTCTTCCCGCAGGCAGAACGGCGGGGCGGCCCGGGCGGCCGGCGCACACTGCTCGGCGCGCTGCACGGCCACCACGCGGAGATCCGGAGCCTGTACGAGGCCGGCGACAGCGGTGAACGGCTGGCGATCCTGACCGTCCTGCACGAGCTCGACCTGGAAGGCACGGCGGTCGCGCTGGTGGAGGACGCGCTTCGCAGCAATGACGCGCGGCTGGTCGCCGCGGCCCTCGGCCCGTACGGCTCGGCGTGGCTGGGCGACCACTCCTTCCGTCAAGGGGTGCTCAAGTGCGTCTTCATGTCGATCCCCCTGGTGGCGGTGGCCGGGCTGGACCGCCGTTTCGACGCCGAGCTGGCCCGGATGTTGTCGGACTACGCGGCGGAGTTGCGGGCGGCCGGCCGGCCCGTCCCGCGCGACGTCCTGGAGAGGATCTGAATGCGCATCTTCGACCCCCACGTCCACATGACCTCCCGGACCACCGACGACTACCAGCGCATGCACGCCGCGGGGGTCCGGGCCGTCGTCGAACCCGCCTTCTGGCTGGGGCAGCCCCGTACCAATGTGGGCACCTTCCTCGACTACTTCGACGCGCTGCTCGGCTGGGAGCCCTATCGCGCCGCGCAGTACGGCATCCACCACCACTGCGCGCTCGCGCTCAACCCGAAGGAGGCGAACGATCCGCGGTGCGCGGCGGTGCTGGCCGAGTTGCCGCGATACCTGCTGAAGGACTCCGTCGTCGCGGTCGGCGAGGTCGGCTACGACTCGATGACGGCGGAGGAGGAACGGGCGTTCGAGGCACAGCTCGCCCTGGCGCAGGAGAACGACCTTCCGGTGCTCGTGCACACTCCGCATCGGGACAAGGCCGGGGGCACCCGCCGGACGCTCGACGTGGTGCGGGCGGCCGGGATACCCCCCGCGCGGGTGCTCATCGACCACCTCAACGAGATGACCGTCGGCATGGTCGCGGACTCGGGCTGCTGGATGGGGTTCTCCATCTACCCGGACACCAAGATGGACCCGGACCGGATGGTGACCCTGCTCAAGCAGTACGGCACGGACAGGATGCTGGTGAACTCGGCCGCCGACTGGGGGCGGAGCGATCCGCTCAAGACGCGCGAGGTGGCCGACGCCATGCTCGCAGCCGGCTTCGGCGAGGACGACGTGGATCGGGTGCTGTGGCGCAATCCGGTCACCTTCTACGGGCAGAGCGGCCGGCTCGACCTCAGGGCCGGCTCGGAAGCCTGCCCCGACTACGCCGGCAACACGATCAAGCGGGGCTGACCATGCGGCTGCGCCATGCGGACGGCTCGACGGTGCACCTGTCCTACTGCACCAACGTCCACGCCGCCGAGGATCTCCCCGGCATTCACGCTCAGCTGTCCGGCGTCGCGGCGCGGGTCAGGCGCCTGCTCGGCGTCGAACGGCTCGGGCTCGGGCTGTGGCTGTCCCAGCACGCCGCCGCGGACCTCACCGCCCGGCCCGAGGAACTCGCGGCGCTGCGCGCGCGGCTGACCGCGCTCGGGCTGGAGGTCGTGACCCTCAACGGGTTCCCCTACCGCGGCTTCCACGACGAGATCGTGAAGTACCGCGTCTACACTCCTGACTGGGCCGACGCGGAGCGGCTGCGCTACACGCTCGGGCTCGCCGGGATCCTCGCCTCGCTGCTGCCGGACGACGTCACCGAGGGCACGATCTCGACCCTTCCTCTCGCCTGGCGGACCGGGTGGACGAGAGAGAAGGCGGCGGCGGTGATGGCCAATCTCGACGCGGTCGCCGCGGGCCTGCGCGCGCTGGCCGGCCGTACCGGCAAGGTGATCCGGCTGGGCTTCGAGCCGGAGCCCGGCTGCATCGTCGAGGTGACGCCCCAGGCGAGCGCCTTGCTGAGCGACGTGGACCACGACCACCTCGGTCTCTGTCTGGACGCCTGCCACATGGCCGTGGGTTTCGAGGACCCTGACGCTGGCGCCCGCACCGGGCTGCCCATCGTGAAGCTCCAGGCGTCGTGCGCCTTGGTGGCGCCGCCGGGGGCGCAGCGGGCGCTGGCCGCGTTCGACGAGGCCCGTTTCCTCCACCAGACGCGCTCCGCCACCGGATACGCCGACGACCTGGGCGAGGCCCTGGCCGGTGGCCTGCCCGCGGACGAGAGCTGGCGTGTGCACTTCCACGTCCCGCTGCACGACGCGCCGCCCCCTCCACTCACCACCAGCGCCCCCTACCTGCGGGACCTGCTGAAGGCGCTCCTCGGCAGGGAGCGTCCGCTGACCAGGCACGTCGAGGTGGAGACCTACACGTGGAACGTGCTTCCCGGCGCGCCGGCCGACATCGCGCACGGCATCGCCGCCGAGCTCCACTGGATGCGGGCGCAGCTGGCCGCCCTCGGGCTGAAGGAGACGCGATGGCACCGCTGATCGTGATCAATGTGGTCGGGCTCACCCCGCGCCTGCTCGCGCACATGCCGAACGTGGCGAAGGTGGGCTCGGCGGCCGCGCTGCGGCCCGTGCTGCCCGCCGTCACCTGCTCGATGCAGGCCACCCTGCTGACCGGTTCGATGCCCCGCGACCACGGCATCGTGGGAAACGGGTGGTACTTCCGGGATCTCGGCGAGGTGCTGCTGTGGCGCCAGCACAACACGCTCATCCAGGGCGACCAGCTGTGGACCGCCGCGACCGGCCTGCGCACCGCCAACGTCTGCTGGTGGTACGCGATGGGCGCGCCGACCGACCTGCTCGTCACCCCGCGTCCCGTCTACCACGCCGACGGCCGCAAGTCGCCCGACTGCTACACCCGCCCGCCGTCACTCCACGACGACCTCGAGGCCGCGCTGGGGCCGTTCCCCCTGTTCACCTACTGGGGACCCAACGCGGGGATCGCCTCCTCCGAATGGATCATCGCCGCGGCCCGCCGCATCCTGGCCCGCGAACGGCCGGATCTGCTGCTGGTCTACGTGCCGCACCTCGACTACGACCTCCAGCGGTACGGTCCCGCCGGTCCCGAGGCGATCGCGGCCGCCCGCGCCGTCGACGCCGCGCTGGCTCCGCTCCTGGCCGAGGACGCCGAGGTGGTCGTGCTCTCCGAATACGGCATCACCCCGGTGTCCCGCCCGGTGGACGTCAACCGGGCGCTGCGCACCGCGGGTCTCCTGGAGGTCTACGTCCAGGCCGGGATGGAGTACCTCGACCCGTGGACGTCCCGGGCCTTCGCCGTCGCCGACCACCAGGTGGCCCACGTGTACGTGCGCGACCCCGGCGACCTCGACCGCACCCGCGCCGTCATCGCCGAACTGGCCGGCGTGGACGAGGTGCTCGACCAGGCGGGGAAGGCGAGGTACGGGCTCGACCACGAACGCGCCGGCGAGCTCGTGGCGGTGGCGGAGCCCGACGCCTGGTTCACCTATTACTACTGGCTCTCCGACGACCGCGCCCCGGATTTCGCGAGGCTCGTGGACATCCACCGCAAACCCGGCTACGACCCCGCCGAGTTGTTCATGGACCCGCGCGATCCGTTCGTCAAGCTGCGCGCGGCGGCGGCGCTCGCCAGGAAGAAACTGGGCTTCCGGTACACGATGCGGGTGGTGCCGCTCGACCCGGCGCCGGTGCGGGGCAGTCACGGCCGGCTGCCGGATCTCCCCGACGACGGACCGCTGATCATCGCTCCCTTCGACCGTGACTCGTACGAGGCGACCGAGGTCAAGGGGCTCCTGGCCGCCCTGGCCCGGACAGGCCGCTGACCGCGCACCGGCACCGCGACCGGTGGTGGCAGGGGATGGCGGCGGCCGCTCGCGCGGCCCCGACCGGAGGGCCGCGCGAGGTGTGACCGGGAGCCTCAGGCGCGGGTCCAGCGCTGGTTGGCGCCTCCGGTGCAGGTCCAGATGCGCGCCCTGGTGCCGTTGGCGGTGCCGTTGACGTCGAGGCACTTGTTCGCCCCGACGGCGGTGATGCTGCCGTCGTCGTTGAGCCGCCACTTCTGGTTGTTCTGGCCGTTGCAGTCCCAGATGATCACCGCGGTGCCGTCCGCCGTCCCGGCCCCGTTCACGTCCAGGCACTTGCCGCCGTAGACCCGTAGTTCACCCGCACCGGTGGAGGTCCACTGCTGATTGGCCTGCCCATGGCAGTCCCAGAGCTGCGCCGGAGCACCGTTGGCCTGCGAGGCGCCGCTGACGTCCAGGCACCGGCCCGACCCCACACCCCGCAGCGCGCTCGTGCCGCCCGGTGTGCCGGCCAGTTCCTTGATGCGGATGTTGCGGAAGGCCACCACGTCGCCGGACCCGTGGTTCTGGATGCCGATGTGGCCCTGCTGGAGCGAGCGGACCGGATCTGTGTTGGTGAAATCGTTGATCCTGCTGCCGTTCAGGAACACCTGCAGCCGCTCACCCTCCACCAGCAGCTCATAGGTGTTCCACTCCCCCGGCGGGTTCAGCGCCGCGTCGCGGGCGGCGAGGTCGGCGGCCTTGACCCCGTAGATCGCCCCGGTCGTCTTGTCCGCGGTGTCGGTCGCGTCGATCTGCACCTCGTATCCGGTGTCGAGCGCCGCGTTGGGGTCACTGGTGGCCGGGAACCCGACGATCACGCCGGAGTTGGAGTCGCCGGTCGTCTTCCAGTCGAGCTTGAGGGAGTAGGAGCGGAACTCCTTGGAGGAGTACCACAACATCCCCATGCCGCCCTGGGAGGTCAGCGTGGCGTCACTGTTGGCGAACGACCCCGGCCCCGCCTGCGACCAGCCCGTCGTCGAGCCGTTGTACAACGTCGTGTACCCGGTCTCCGGACGGCAGTCGGCGTTGACGGCCTTGGCCGCGTACCGGATGCCGCCGAGCAGCAGCATGCGGAAGTCCGGATCGGCATACGACTCGCGGGTGTGCCCCAGACCGGTGTAGAACGCGCGGCCTGAGGACTGCGGGCGGCACCAGGTGATCGGGTGATCGCCCATGCTGCCGCCGCTGTAGCTGCCCTCGTCCAGGCTCTGCAGCACCCGGGCGTTCGGGCGCGGGTTGGAGCGGTAGTTGTACCACTCGTCGGTGCGTGACCAGGTCGCCCCGAGGTGAGCGGTCGCGGCGTGCGCCCGGTCCTCGCTTCGTACGGTGGCCTGCTGGATCGCCGGGTGGTTGGCGAACCAGGCCCCCATCACCTGCCCGTAGTACGGCCAGTCGTACTCGGTGTCCGCGGCCGAATGCACCCCGACGTAGCCACCCCCACCGTCCACGTACGTCTGGAAGGCGGCCTGCTGGTTGTCGTTCAGCACGTCACCGGTCGTGTTGAGGAACACCACCGCCTGGTACTGGGCCAGGTTGGCCGCGCTGAAGGCGCCCGAGTCCTCGGTCGCGTCGACGGCGAAGTCGTTGGCGGCCCCCAGGTCGCGGATGGCCTGGATCCCGGTGGGGATCGAGTCGTGCCGGAACCCGGCCGTCTTGGAGAACACCAGCACCTTGAAGGCGGCGGCCTGGGCGGGGATGGCGGGGACCATCGTCGCGGTGGCGACGATCGCCACCACCGCCACTGACAGCCGTCGCAGCACAGAGGTCTTTCGGGCGCTCCCCGCGGTGCGCCCGGGCGCGGCGGGGGTCGGATGTCGCAGCATGGTTGTCCCTTTCAGAGGCGGGTCCAGCGCTGGTTGGTTCCTCCGGTGCAGGTCCAGATGCGCGCCTTGGTGCCGTTGGCGGTGCCGTTGACGTCGAGGCACTTGTTCGCACCGACGGCGGTGATGCTGCCGTCGTCGTTGAGGCGCCACTTCTGGTTGTTCTGGCCGTTGCAGTCCCAGATGATCACCGCGGTGCCGTCGGCCGTGCCCGCCGCGTTCACGTCCAGGCACTTGCCGCCGTAGACGCGCAGCTCAGCCGCACCGGTGGAGGTCCACTGCTGGTTGGCCTGCCCGTTGCAGTCCCAGAGCTGCGCCTGCGCCCCGTTGGCCTGCGAGGCGCCGTTGACGTCCAGGCACCGATCCGACCCCACGCCCTTGAACGCGCTCGTGCTCCCCGAGGGTGGGGTGCCGGTGTCGAAGGTGAAGGCGTCCACGTCGAACAGGTAACCCTGTCCGGTCGGACCGCGGAAGACCAGATACAACGTCGTCGTGCCGGCCGGCGCGCCAGTGAGGTTCGCCGAGACGTCGGTGAAGGTGTCCCAGCCGCCGGTGCTCGCCACGTCCGCCGTTCCCAGCAGCGTGCCCGTCGCCGAGCCCGCCCGCACCTCGATCCTGCCGCCCGCGCCGGCCGAGGACACCCGGGCCGTGATCCTCGTCGCGTTCCCCAGGTCGTACGGCTCGAAGGAGATCCAGTCGCCGTCATCGGTGAAGCCGACCGTCTTGCCGCCTTCCGCGGTGGCGTGGTCGGCCGTCTGGATGCCCTGCTGGGCGCCGAAGTGCTCCGCCTGCCGGTGCCGCGGCTGGAGCGTACGGGCGCTGGTGGAGGTCAGACCGCCCCTGTCGGTGTAGGAGGCCTCGAAGACGCCGTAGATGTTGGCCGCGGCGTCGTGCTCACCGTCGACCGGCACCGCGATGGAGCCCGAGCAGCCGGTCCTGGAGGTGATCTGGTGGCGGTGGCTGTCGTGGCCGAGAAGGTAGGCGACGGTGACCTCGCCGCAGTCGATCGTGCCGTCCTCCGGGTCGCTGACGGTGACCTGGAAGGGCACGGTGTCACCGAAGGAGAACAGCTGCCCGTCGGCAGGGGTGGTGAGGCTGACCGTCGGCGCGGTGTTGCCGACGGTCACGATCACGCTCGCCGTGCCGGTGAGGCCCTGCGGATCCCGGACCGTGAGCGTCGCCGTGTAGGTGCCGTTCGCGGTGTAGGTCTTGCTCGGGTTCGCCGCCGTGGAGGTGGTGCCGTCGCCGAAGTTCCACGCGTACGTCAGCGCGCCGCCCTCCGGATCCGAACTGCCCGCCGAGGAGAAGTTCACCGTCAGCGGAGCCGGTCCCGACGTCTTGTCGGCGGACGCCTTGGCGATCGGGTTGCGGTCGGCGTCCCCGATGTACTCGATGCGATAGAGCGCCTGGTTGTTGTTCCCGGTGCCGTAGTCGAGGACGTACAGGGCTCCGTCAGGGCCGAAGGCCATGTCCATCACCTGCGTCCCCGACCAGGGGAACGCCGAGATCTCCCCGTACCCGCCGTCCTGCCTGACCTCGATCGCCTTGATCCAGCGCCGGCCGTACTCGCCGGCGAAGTACCGCCCGTCGAGCGACTGGGGGAACTTGACGGCCGAGTTCAGGCCGGGGTCGTAGCGATAGACGGGGCCGCCCATCGGCGACTCCGACCCGGAGCCGAACTCCGGCGGGCTTCCGGTGTCCCCCGCGTACCGGATCCACGCCGGCTTCGCCGGGGGCAGCGTGGCCAGGCCGGTGTTACGGAAGGAGTTGTTGGACGGGCCGCCCGCGCAGTCGTACTTGGGACCGGTGCTGTTGGTGGCGAAGTTCCATTCGTTGTAGGTCTCGCTGGTGGTGTTCGTGCCCGTGCAGTACGGCCATCCGTAGTTGCCGGGGCCGGTGATGCGATCGAACTCCACCTGCCCGCTCGGCCCGCGGTTGGAGCTGGTCACACCCGCGTCCGGCCCGTAGTCGCCGAGGTAGACGATGCCGGTCGCCTGGTCCACGCTCATCCGGAACGGGTTGCGGAAGCCCATCGCGTAGATCTCGGGCCGGGTCCTCGCCGTCCCCGGCGGGAACATGTTGCCGCCGGGGATCGTGTAGCTGCCGTCGGGCTGCGGTTTGATGCGCAGGAGCTTGCCACGCAGGTCGTTGGTGTTGGCGGACGAGCGCTGGGCGTCGAACTGCGGGTTGCGGTTGGTCCGCTCGTCCAGCGGGGAGTAGCCGCTCGACTCGAACGGGTTGGTGTCGTCGCCGGTGGTCAGATACAGGTTGCCGGCGGCGTCGAAGTCGATGTCCCCGCCCACGTGACAACACTGGCCGCGGTCGTTCTGGACCCGGAGGACCACCTTCTCGCTGGTCATGTCGAGAGTGTCGTCCGCCTTGAGGGTGAAGCGGGACAGGTACAGCTCGCCCTTCCACTGGTCGAACTGGGCCTGCGTGCCGGTGCTCGGCGCATCGCCGCTCGGCGTGCTCAGCCGCGGGGAGTAGTAGAGCCAGAGGTGCCGGTTCGACGCGAAGCCGGGGTCGACCGCCACTCCCTGGAGGCCCTCCTCGTCGTGGGTGTAGACGTTGAGCCTGCCGGCCACCTTCGTGGTGCCGCCGGCATCGGTGACGCGTACCGTGCCGTCGCGGGCCGTGTGCACCACCGACCGGTTCGGCATCACGGCCAGCGACATCGCCTCACCCAGTTCCGCGCCACCCGACGCGAGGGACACCTGCTGGTAGTCGGACGCCGGGATGTCGAGGGCGTTCGCGGGGGAGGCGTCGAGCGCGAGTGCTCCGGGAATGATGAGCGCCATCGTGGTCAGCAAGGTGAGCCACGGACGTCGGGACATGAGTGTTCCCTCCTGCAGCAGGAAGACCGGTCAGGGCAGGGCGCCCGGGATTCTGCTCCGTGGCCGGAGGAGTGCCGCCTCCGGCCACGTCGGGAGACGAGGCTCGTCGGGCGGACGGTGTCAGGCGCGGGTCCACTTCTGGTTGGCGCCGCCGTGGCAGCTCCAGGTCTGCAGCCTGGTGCCGTTGGCGGTGCCGGCGCCGCTGACGTCGAGGCACTTGTTCGCCCCGACGGCGGTGATGCTGCCGTCGTCGTTGAGCCGCCACTGCTGGTTGTTCTGGCCGTTGCAGTCCCAGATGATCACCGCGGTGCCGTCCGCCGTCCCGGCCCCGTTCACGTCCAGGCACTTGCCGCCGTAGACGCGCAGCTCACCCTCACCGGTGGAGGTCCACTGCTGGTTGGGCTGCCCGTTGCAGTCCCAGATCTGCGCCGGAGCGCCGTTGGCCTGCGAGGCGCCGTCGACGTCCAGGCACCGGCCCGACCCTGCACCCCGCAACGCACTCGTGTTCCCCGGAGTCTGGCCGCCGGGCCCGGCGGCGGCGATCACGGCCTGGGCGCCGGCCGGCCAGGCGCCGTTGGTGACGGTGACGTTGTTGTTCACCACGTTGCCGCGGTCGCCGTTGGTGACGTTGGTGCTGCCGTTGGTCGACCAGTTGCCGGTGACGGTGAAGTCGCCCATGTTCTCGCCGTACCAGTAGTTGGCGGTGGCCCAGGTGCCGGTGTTCGACAGCACGTTGTTCCTGACGGTGTAGTGCCTGGAGCCCTCGTCGAAGTAGATGCCGAACCAGCCGTTGGTGCGCAGGCAGTGGTTGTCGCTGATCACCGCGCCCGGGTTCCACGACAGCGTGTAGATGCAGCCGCCGTCGGTCATCTGCTGCATGACGTCGTGCACGTAGTTGCCGACGAGCCGGTTGCCGGAGGCGGTGGTGGGCGTGGTGTAGCGCGGCTGGAAGTCGTACAGGCCGCGGTCGGCGTAGTGGGTGCTGCCGCCCGGCTCGTTGGCGCCCCAGCCGTACCCGATCGACATGCCGGTGTACGGCATGTTGTAGACCTCGTTGTGGGACACGTCGGTGCCGGTGACGTACGTGGTCAGGACCGAGACGACGCCCCGGTGGTCCAGGCCGAGGTCGTGGATGCGGTTGTCGCTGACGGTGATGTTCCGGTTGACCATCCGCTGGTCACTCGGGTGGTGCGCGTCGGCGCGCACGCCGCCCACCACGATGCCGCCGGCCGAGCTACGGGCGATCTCCGACCGGGTGACCGTGATGTCGGCGGCGCCCAGGCCGACCCCGCTGGCGTGCGCGTTGGCGTCGTTGCCGATGCCGATGGCCGTCTGTCCCAGGTTGACGAAGCGCGAGTCGGTGAAGGTCACGGTGTTCGCCGCGGAGACCTGCACGGCGGCCGGCATCTGGTACCAGTTAGGCCGGGTCGCCTCGAACTGGCGGCAGCCCTGGTGGCAGGAGGTGAAGGCGGGCCAGCTCCAGTCGCCGGCGATGTAGGCACCGGTCTGCTGGTCCACGTAGCCCTGGTCGCCGCTGGGGCCGAGCCAGCTCGTACCGGTGAAGGTGATCCCGCTGAACGTGATGTGGTGCGCGGGCGCGTCGTAGGTGCCCCCGACGTGCACCAGCGACTGGAGCACCGGCAGCTCCACGCTGACGTTGCCCATGTTCTGCCCGGCGAGCGGTATGTAGGACAGGGCGCCGGTCGCCGGGTCGAGGTACCACTCCCCCGGCGAGTCGAGGAACTCGTAGGCGTTGACCAGATAGAGCGGCCCCGCCCGGTGCGGGCTCGTGAAGGTGTCGTACCCGAAGTTGTTGTTGTTCCAGGCGGGCTGCCGCATCGTGATGAGGTTCCCGCTGATGCTCCGCACCGGCGCGTACCGGTCGGTGAACGAGCCGACGCTCTCCATCTCGACCCGGCCCTGGTTGGCGAGGTTGTTCAGATAGCTCAGCGCGCCGCTGGTGAACCTCATCCCGGTGCTGCTCGCGGTGAAGTCGGACCGGTTGACGGCGGTGCGCGCCCGGGTGGCGAGCGCGCCGTCGACGTACAGCTGCCGGGTCTCGATCCCGGCGCCGACGTTGGCGCGCCAGATGTTCTTTCCCGAGTCCGCCACGGTCCAGCCGGTGACCGCCCTGGCTCCGCTGACGACCGGGACGGCCCCCGCCGCGGCCTGCCATCTGACGTGGTAGCCGTTGTTCCCGGAGTCGGCGGCGGTCAGCCGGAGCGGCGCGGACAGCCGATACATCCCGCCCGCCAGCTCCACGACGATGTCACCGGACATCCCGGCGTTCAGCGAACGCACCGCCGTCTGCGCCGCGGCCAGCGAGCACGGCTGGGTGGAGCTGCAGGCGGTGCCGGTGCCGGCGGGCGACGCGTACAGGGTCGTGGTGGCCGCGAGCGCCGGGGTGGCGGGGGCGACGAGGGCGGACGCCGCGGCCAGCGCGGCGGTGACGATGCCGATCAGGATCGGTCTCAGCATCGTGACGGGTGGGGGTAAGGGCACGGTTGTTCCTTCGGGGGGTAGGCGTATGGCCAGGTCAACCCTCGGACAGGTGACGCCTTCGCGGGGTGGAGCGGACGGAGACCGCCGGCCTCGCTCCTAATTACCTTCGGAGCAGGGGCACCCGTCAAGCCCTTAAGCCTTCCTATTTCGCGGTTCACGTACCGAGAGCATGGCCATGGTGAGCTGATCTACGCCTTCACCAGCAGCAACACCTGTGAATGCGCACGTCCACGCCGGCAACCCTCGAATGAACCGTTCATATGTGTCGTACTCATCGGTCGGCACGTGTGGCGGAAAGGATCGGCTCATCAGTCATACTTTTGCAGGGAATGGCAAGGAGGAAGTACGGTGACCGACACCCCTCGCGAGAGCGGATACCGGCCGGGTTACGAGGTAGCCGCTGAGCAGGTGCTGGAATTGATCGTCGAGCTCGGTCTGCGTCCGGGCGACCGCATGCCGACCGAGAACGAGCTGGCCCGGCAACTGGGCACCAGCCGCACCGTGGTGCGCGAGGCGGTGAAGATACTCTCCGCGCTCGGCCGGGTACGCGCCCAGAAGGGCCGCGGCCTGTACGTGGCCGACGACGAGGGGATGTTGGGCACCGGGCGCTGGGGCTCCTTCTTCCTCCCGACCGACCTCGACCACGTCTACATGCTGTTCGAGTTCCGCCGGGCGCAGGAGATGGAGACCAGCCGGCTGGCCGCCCGCCGCGCCACCCCTGCCGAGCTGAGGGCCATCGAAGAAGGGGCCGGCCTGTGCCGCCACGGCTTCGAGACCGGACGCGAGGAACTGTTCAACGAGGGCGACGACGCCTTCCACACCGCCATCGCCACGGCCTCGCACAACATGTTCCTCCAGGTCGCCGTGCGGGAGGCCCGTAGGCTGCAGGCGCAGTCGAGCCTCATCGGCCTGCGCGGCTCGGTGGGCGGGCACGCCGCCAAGGCCGTCGAGGAGCACGACGCCATCTACCAGGCCATCCGCGCCGGCGACCCGGAAGCGGCTGCCCAGTCCGCGGCCACGCACATCGACAACACCCTCGACGACTACCGCAGGGAGATCCAGCAGCGCCTCTTCTTCTCCTCCCACTGATCCGCCCGTCTCCTACCGGTTCGGCCTTCGCGCATCCGACGGGACATGGCCAGGCGAGCCGAAGCGACCGGGCGAGGCGAGCTCCAGCCCGCCGGCCGGCTCATCCGCCCCCGGACACTCGGAACGATCTGAAAGTTTCATCGCGACAGATCAGCGGTGGACGTGGCCGCTTGTCCTGGTCAGGCGGAGGAGCGAACGGGACCTCTCGGGCGAGAGCCCGCAACGTCGAGCGTGCCGGCCCTTGACAGGTCTCGTCACGGCCATATTTGCTCCTCTACGCCATCCCCATCAGCCGCCCGGAAGAACAGGAGAACCGATTACGGCGGCATTTGGTTAACGCTAACATCACGAAACCCGGCCCATCGCCGAACGCGCGGCGGTTCCCGATCGGCGGAAAATGGCGCGCCGGGTCGGTTCGGTGTCCCCGAACAAGAGAGCAGAAACTCCGGCCGCCGACGCCCTCAGGGTGGCGGCAGTGGCTTCCCATTCACGTGTGTCACCACGAGAACAGCAAAGGAGTGTGCGCGATGTCGAGGCTCAGGTTCCTCTTCACAGCTATCGCGTCGGCGGCACTGCTCGTCGTTCCGGCCACGGGGCAGACGGCGCTGGGCGACAGCGCGACCCCGTCGGCCGCGAAACAGAGCGCCCTCGCACCCACCGCGGGATGCGGCAGAACCCCGACACTGACCAGCGGCACTCATCCGATTACCACGAGCGGTAAGAATCGCAACTTCATCCTGAGGATTCCAGACAACTACACCAACACAACCCCCTACCGGTTGATCTTTGGATTCCACTGGAACGGCGGCACCGCCAACGATGTCGACTCGGGCGGAACCAGTGGCTATCCGTGGTCCTACTACGGGCTCAGAGCGTTGTCGAACAACACCGCGATCTTCGTCGCGCCCCAGGGCCTGAACAACGGCTGGGCCAACTCGGGCGGTGAGGACGTCACCTTCGTCGACGACATGATCCGGAAGATCGAGGCCGACCTCTGTGTGGACACCTCACAACGCTTCGCCCTGGGCTTCAGCTACGGCGGCGGCATGAGCTACGCGCTCGCATGCGCCCGGGCGACGGTCTTCCGCGCGGTGGCGGTTTACGCCGGCGCGCAGCTCAGCGGGTGCAGTGGCGGGACGGAGCCCGTCGCGTACATCGGACTGCACGGCCTCAGGGATCCGGTGCTCAACATCTCCGCGGGCCGGTCGCTACGTGACAGGTTCGTCAGGAACAACGGTTGCACGCCCCAGAACCCGCCGGAGCCCGCACAGGGCAGCCTGACGCACATCGTCACCTATTACTCGGGATGCCGGACGGGGTATCCGGTCGCGTGGGCGGCGTTCGACGCGGGCCACACCCCCGGCCCCGTGGATGGGAGGCCTGGCGACTTCGAACCCGGCGAGAATTCCTGGACCAGACCAGTGGTCTGGGATTTCTTCACGCAGCTGGGAGGCGGCGATCCGAATCCGCCGGACACGAGCGCGCTGCGGGGTGCAGGGTCGGGCCGGTGCCTGGACGTCGACGGCGCCTCGCAGGCCAACGGCGCTCCGGCGCAGATCTGGGACTGCAACGGGCAGCCCAACCAGCAGTGGACCTCCACCGGTGCGGGTGAGCTGCGCGTCTACGGCGGCAAGTGCCTGGACGTGAACGGGGCCGGGACGGCGGACGGCACCGCGGTGATCATCTGGGACTGCAACGGCCAGAACAACCAGCAGTGGCGGCTCAACGACGACGGCAGCATCACCGCCGTCGGGGCGAACAAGTGCCTCGACGTCAGCGGCGCCGGCACCGCCAACGGCACCAGGCTGCAGATCTGGAGCTGCCACGGCGGCGCCAACCAGAAGTGGACCCGCGCCTGACAACCCGTGACGGCCACGCGCCATCGCCGCACGCGGGCGAGGCTTCCGGCGGCGACTGCCGCGCGGCCGTACCACGGCGGCGTTCCCGCCGCTGAGGGCCGCCGCGTCGAGCGCGGCCAGCAGATTCTTGTCCCCGGCGTACGGATTCCACCGGCGGGCGTTGGCGTAGAACCAGGCCAGCGTGAAGACGTGCTCCTGCACGCGGGCGTTGAACGCCGCCGCCGGCGTGCGCCACCAGCCACCGGCGAAGAAGCCGCTGTCGTCCATGTCGTTGACCATGGGTGCGAGAGTGACAAGATACGGCGCGAAGCGCTGCTCGTGGGGGGCGAACAAGGCGCGGTCCAGGGGCGGCGGCGGTGCCAGATCGGGAACCTCGGCGGACGCGGTGCGACCGACGGGGCACGCGACCGCGACCCCGTGAACCCCGGCGGACACCGTCAGCAGGATCCAACCGAACGGGTATTCCGGCCGCCACGTGCGCCGCGGCCGCCGATTATCCGGTCGGCGTGTCCACGCCCACATCAGGACCGCTGAGGCTCGCTTCCGTCGCGTCGAGGCTCATGTCCTGGGTGCCTATGACGGACAGCAACTCCAGCTGGGCCGCACCCTGGCTGCCGGGCGGCGCGGTGAACCACAGCAGGCGCTGGCGGCCGTCCTCGCTGAACAGGCTGTGGCAGTCCACCTCGATGATCCCCAGCGCCGGGTGGACCAGGCGTTTGTGGTCCGCCCGGCGCAGCGCCACGTCGTGGGCGTCCCACAGGGCGGCGAACTCGGCGCTGCGCCGCCGCAGCGCGGCCACCATCCGCACCACGTGGGCGTCGCGGCCGCGCCGGGCAGCGACCGCCCGCAGGTCGGACACGAAGACCCGGGAATGGTGCGGGTGCTCGTCCGGCGGGTAGAGCGCGCGGGCGGCGGGGTCGGTGAACCAGCGGTAGACATAGCTGGCCTCCGGGCCGCGCCTCATCGGGTGCCGGCCGATCAGCGCGGCGGCCAGGGCGTTCTGCACCAGGGTCTCGTGCAGGTCAGTGATGATCATCGCGGGCGTCGTGGCCAGCCGGTCCAGCATGGCCAGCATGGCAGGCTGGACGTGCGCGGTCGGGCCGTGCGCAGCCGGGACAGGCCGGCCAGCGAGATGGAACAGGTGATCGCGCTCGTCGCCCTCCAGCCGCAGCGCGCGGGCGAGCGCGGCCAGCGTCTGGGCCGACGGCTGGGCGCCGCGCCCGCGCTCCAGCTCGGTGTAGTAGTCCGCCGACAAGCTCGCGAGCTGCGCGACCTCCTCCCGGCGCAGCCCGGGCACCCGGCGCCGAGGGCCGGCGGGCAGGCCGACGTCGGCCGGCCGGACGCGGGCGCGGCGAGTCTTCAGGAACGCGGCGAGTTCGCGGAGGTTCACCTCTCCATCGTCACCCCTGGCGGCCGGTCGCAGCCAGGGGATGACAACCCCTGGGTGAACTCAGCCCTGGCCGGCGGGCGGGCTTCAGGCGAGCGTGAACGGGACCCCGCCTCCACGGGCCAGTGGACGGGAACCCGCCACCCACCCCAGGAGGCCGCCAAGGCGCACGAGGTCATCGCCGGTGGGGCGGTCACCGGCAAGCTCGTGCCCGTGCCCTGATGACGGCCGCCCCCCTCTACTCCCTGGACCACCGAAGACCCCGTACTTACGAAGGCAAGGAGAATCATGAGACGCGGTATCGCCCTACTCCTCGGCGCGGTCCTGGCGGCGGGCCCCAGCCTGCCCGCGCACGCGCACCCCAGCCACCCGACGCCCACGACACCCGGCGCGACGCCCGCGGCGGCCGAACCGACCTATGGGAAGGGGTGGCAGCCGCGGGCGGCGATCGGCGGCGGGCCCCGCCAGGAGCACAGCGTCGCCGCGATCGGCCACCGGGTCTACGTCATCGGCGGCATCGTCCCTGACCCGGCCGGCGGTGTCGTCACCACCGGGCGGACAGAGGTCTACGACACCCGGCGCGACACCTGGTCGGAGGCGGCCCCGCTGCCCGTCGCGATGAACCATCCCAACGTGGCGACGGTCGATGGCCGGATCTACGTGCTCGGCGGGCTGTCCGGCGGCGCGTCGTGGCAGGCCCTGCGTGACAGCTTCGTGTACGACCCGCGTACCGACCGGTGGACGCCGTTGCCGCCGATGCCCGCCGGCATGGAGCGAGGGAGCGCCGCGATGGGCGTACGCGGGACGAAGATCTATCTCGCGGGCGGCATGCGCACGCTGACGCCCGGCCCCGGCGGCCTGCAGGACACGGTGGACCTCGTATCGTCGTACGACGTCGTGACCGGCCGGTGGGAGACCCTCCCGAGCCTGCCCCAGGCGCGCGACCACGTCGGCGGCGCCATCGTCGGCGCGACCTTCTACGTGCTCGGCGGACGCGACCGGGGGCAGGTCAACGTGCGCGACACCGTGTACGCGCTCGACCTGCGCAAGCGCCGCTGGTCGGAGCGGGCGCCGATGCCGACGGCCCGGGGCGGGATCGCCGCCGCGGCCGTGGGCGGCAAGATCTACACGTTCGGCGGCGAGGGACGGCACGACGGGACGAACCCGAACACGGTCTTCGCCGAGGCCGAGGCGTACGACACGGCGCGCGACCGCTGGGTGCGCCTGGCGCCGATGCCGGTGCCCCGGCACGGGACCGCCGCCGTCGCGGTGGGCGGCACCGTCTACATCCCCGGCGGCGGCACCGCGGGCGGCGCGGCCCCCGTGGACGTCAACGACGCCTACCGGCCGGCGGCCGTCGGGCGTCAGGCGGCCTCGTAACCGGAAAGAGCGGCCCGGCGGCCCGCGTGCTCCCGATGGCGCTCGTCCCAGAGTGAGCACCGGGCGTACGGAGGCGTCGGCGGTCGCGGCGACGTGCGCATCCCGCTGCGGGCCTGACCCGACACATCAGCGACCGGCCCCGTGATCGCCGTATCCACACGGCGGTACGGGGCCCAGTTCCTGCTTGACCTCCTGCAGTTCTGCCTGAGTCTGCGCTTCGGCCGGGGATGGCTCGTTCTCGTGCATGGCGTTGACCACGACCGCGATGAAGAGGTTCAGCAAAACACGGAGGGGATGGTGGTGGCGTCCGTGTGAACGGACCCGAGCAGGCCGATCACGTACAGCTTCCGCGCGGGCAGCGATGCCTGGCCCGTGACCGACGGCAATGCCGGAGTTGGGGGCGATGAGCGTGGCGCTCGGCCTGCTGGCCATCCTCCCGCTCACGTTGGCTACCGGCTACTTCGTCGCGCAGGAGTTCGCCTACGTGGTTCTGCTTGTGAGAGTTGACCGCAGTTGCTCGCCGGGTGCGACCGCGGCCCTGCCGTTACGGTTCTGACGCATCCGGCTGAAGCGGGGTCAGAACGCCAGCAGAGAGGCTAGCGGTGGGCGAGCAAAACGGCGTGATGCTCGTCGGCGGCCGGACCGTCGGGATCGGCGTGCACGGTCGCCGCCCGCAACCGTGGCAGGTCGTGGATCAGCCGATGCTCGGCCTCCACCGCCACCGCGTGCGCCTGCAACAGCGACACATCATCCCGGACCACGATGTCCACCTCGGCCCGCAGCACGTGACCGACCCAGCGCAGCCGTACCGAACCGACGCGTTCGACACCCGCGACCCCGGCCAAGATCTGCTCCGCCTGGACGACCAGCTTCGGATCGACCGCGTCCATCAGCCGGTGATAGATCTCACGAGCCGCGTCGCGCAGCACGAAACAGATCGCCACGGTGATCAGCAGGCCCACGATCGGGTCGGCCAGCGGGAAGCCAAGCGCGGCGCCACCCGCGCCGAGCAACACCGCCAGCGAGGTGAAACCGTCGGTGCGGGCATGAAGGCCATCAGCCACCAGCGCGGCCGAACCGATCTCCCGTCCGACCCTGATCCGATAGCGGGCCACCCACTCATTGCCCAGGAAACCGACCACCCCGGCCGCGGCCACCAAGCCGAGCGCCTGCATATCCTCCGGCTGGATCAACCGCTTGACCGCCTCATAACCGGCCAGCGCAGCCGAAGCGGCGATCAGCGCCACGATCACCACCCCGGCCAGATCCTCCGCCCGGCCGTACCCGTAGGTGAACCGGCGCGTAGCCGCCCGCCGCCCGAGCGAGAAGGCGATCGCCAGCGGCACCGCCGTCAACGCATCAGCGAAGTTGTGCAGCGTGTCGCCGAGCAGCGCCACCGACCCCGACACCGCCACGATCGCCGACTGCACGACCGCGGTGACCACCAGGACGGCGAACGAGATCGCCAGCACCCGCATCCCCCGGCTGCTGGACTCCAACGCCGTGTCGGTCTTGTCCGCGCTGTCGTGACTGTGCGGGGTGACAACATGCCGGGCCCTGGCCAGCAGCCGCCTGAGCCCGCCACCCCACTCCCCGCCATGCCCATGCCCGTGTCCGTGGTTCTGCTCATGCCCGTGCTGGGGGGAATCGTGATGCGCCATTTGCGTGCCTCGCTTGCCCTCGACCCGTTTCGCCGGATTATATGTAGTCATGTACGCACGCGACAACGGATCAGGTGCAAGCCCTGCGCAGGAACAACCCACCGGCGCGCAGGTGGAAGCCGCGGTGGAGGCCTTCCGCATGCTCAGCGACGCCACCCGGCTGCGGCTGATGTGGCTGCTGTCGGTCGACGAGTTCGACGTCGGCTCACTGGCCGGCGCCATCGGCGTGGCCAGACCCTCGGTCTCCCAGCACCTGGCCAAACTCCGGCTGGCCGGGCTCGTACAGACCCGGCGAGAGGGCCGCCGCGTGCTGTACCGGGCCCGCGACGCACACGTTCGGGCCCTGATCGGCGAGGCTCTCTTCCACGCCGACCACGAGGTCTCCGGCATCCCCCGCCACGACTGACAACCCCTGCCCGCCGCCCACCGCGCTAGCGAACCCATACACCACGTCAGCCCGTTGACGATCTCCGCAGTTCACGAGTGGTTGTTGGCGCCAGTCAGGGCCGTGCCCCGATCCCGGCGCGAGCTTCGCGGCCGAGCTTCTTTTCCCGCTGACGCCGACCCGAGGCCCGCACGATCGATGCAGTATGGATCATGAGGCCGCTCCGCCCGGCGCCGACGATCTCGCGGAGATCGCCATCGCCGACGCGGTCATCGAGGCCGTCGTTCACCCGATCCCCCACGAGCCTTGACACAGGCATCATCCCAGGGAGCATCCATGTCCACGCTGGTGTTGGTTCACGGTTTCTGGCACGGCTCCTGGTGCTGGAGCGAAGTCATCCCCCATGTGGTGGCCGCCGGGCGGCCTGCCGTCGCGGTGGACATGGCGGGGCACGGCCTGTATGCCCGCCGTCCTCGATGGTTCACCGAACAGCCGTACGACCGCGAGGCGGTCAGCACCGAGGTCTCGCCGGTGGCGGACGTGAGCCTCGACGACGCGGCCGCCTTACTGACCGCGCAGATCAGGCGGATCGGCGGTGGCGAGCCGGTGACGGTGGTCGCCCACAGCGCGGCCGGCCCGGTACTGACGCGAACGGCCCAGCAGACACCCGAACTGGTGGCGCACGCGGTGTACCTCACCGCGTACATGCCCGCATCAGGCGTGCCCGCGGCGGCGTACACGCAGATTCCGGAAGCCGCCGATGACCGGGTCGCGCCGTTGCTGCAGGGCGACCCGGCCCGGACAGGCGCGCTGCGGCTCGACTTCGCCACGGACGACGCAGACTACCGGCAGCGGCTTCACGAGGCGTTCTACGGTGACGTGGACCCGGTCCTCGCCAACGCCGCCACCGGCCTGCTGACGCCCGACGGCCCGATCGGCATCATGCTGGGTACCACCACCCTGACCCACGACGGCTGGGGATCGGTGCCGCGCACGTACATCGTCTGCACGCGGGACATGGCCATCCGGCCAGGCGTGCAGGCGACGTTCATCTCCGAGGCCGACACGGCGTTCCCCGACAACCCCACCTCCGTCGTCGCCCTCGACGCCTCCCACTCGCCATTCCTCTCCATGCCCGGCGAGCTGGCCGACGTCATCATCCCGCTCGGCTGACAGGATGCCGTACCTCAACGCGCGCTCTCAGGACTCCATGTGGGACTGGAACCACTGCAGCATCGGTTGCGGGCGCTTCTGGAACTCCAGGTAGCCGTCAAAGCGGCGGTTGGTACCGCGGATCCACTGGAGTTTCTTGTCGGCGACCGGAATGTTGTCGAACATCGTCTGTACGTCGCTCGGGTGGGTCAGCGTGTCGTCGTGCACCTGGTAGAGGAACGTCGGGACCCGGACCCCCTTGGCCCACTGCTGTGGCTGCCGCGCCGCGAACGGGATGCCGGTGCGCAACACCACCAGCCTTTCCAGCTCGCCGATGCGGTCGGCGGGCACGCCCGCCATGACCAGCCGCCGCGCCATGATGACCTCCATGGTGACCGGCTGCGGCCCCACCAGGCAGCGCACGCCGTCGAACGCCCGCGGGTCCCTGGTCATCGCGTGAAACGTGGAACTGCAACCCAGGCAGCGGCTGAACAGGCCGATCCGCATGCCTCGCGTGTCCCGGCGTTCGCGTGCGTACCGCAGCGAGCCGAGGACGTCACGCGACTCGAAGATCCCGCTGGAGGCGATGCCGCCGTTGGCGGCTCCGCTGAGGCCGTAGTTGCGCAGGTCGTAGGCGAGCACGTTGTACCCGGCGTCGTGCAGGATCTTGTAGTCGGGTACGAGGTCCACCTCGATGTCGTTGCCGCTGGAACTCCAGATCGACTTCCACGGTTCCAGATGGCCGGGCAGCCCGGCCCGGCTGAACCCCATCGGATGATTGGCGATGATCAGCTTGTCGGAACCCCGAGCAGGGATGAACCAGCCTTCGATGGGCACGCCGTCAACCGCCTGGAAAGTGACGTCCTCGTAGTCGAGCCCCTGCTCCCCGGGCGAATGCATGATCGGCGAGCGGAGTTGCTGGCCGAACGCGTCGGCCATCTGCTGCAGGATCTCGTCCTCGTCGGGGGCCGTCGACGCGGCCCTTGCCGTACCCGCCAGGAGCGGGACGGCTGACAATCCGGCCGCCGTTGCCAGCACAGCGCGGCGAGTCGCTTCAGACATGTGGCTCTCGATTCTTTCTGTGGGTAAAGGCGGGATTGAGCGCCAATAAGCTCGCGGACGACAGCGAAACCGATGAATGCAGCCGCGCAGTGACGAAACCCCGCACGAATTCGGGCTGTCTCCATCGTCGGAAGGCCGGCGCGCGAAGTCCAAAGCCTGCGCGGCATCCTCATTCGTTCGAGGCATCACCCGACGTCAACCACGGGGCTATGCTGCAGACATGGCCGAATCAGCGCCGGACCTGGACCTACGATTAGTGCGCTATTTCACGGTCGTCGCCGAGCACCGGCACTTCGGCCGGGCCGCCGAAGCCCTGCACATCACCCAGCCCTCCCTGAGCCGCCAGATCCGCGGCCTGGAGCGGCAGCTCGGCGCCCCCCTGCTGGACCGCACCCCGCGCGGCACCCGGTTGACCGAAGCGGGCGAGGTGTTCCTGCCCCGTGCCAAGGCGTTGCTGCGATCATCGGCGCAGGCGGTGGCCGCCACTCGCGCCGCGGCCCACCCCAGCAGGATCCTGGTCGGGCACACCCTGAACGTGCCTGTCATGCCCGCTGTGCACGAACTGCGTCATCGGCGTCCCGACGCCGACGTACGCGTGGTGCGGCTGGCCTGGAACGAACCGCGCGCCGCGCTGCTCGAGCGCCGGGTGGACGCGGTGGTGTGCCGGCTGCCGGTCCGTGACGACGGGCTCCGCGTGACGATTCTCTACGACGAGCCGCGGGTCCTTCTCGTCGCCCGCGATCACCACTTGGCCGGCAAGGAGCAGGTGACCCTCGACGACATCGGTGACGAAGCCCTGCCCCGCCTGCCCGACACGACCTGGAACGCCTACTGGCGGATCGACCCGCGACCGGACGGCAGTCTCGCGCCGGACGGCCCGCTCGTCGAGGCGCCTGAAGAGAAGTTCGAAATCGTCGCGGCCGGGCAGGCCGTGGCCATCGTCTCGGCCGGCCTACGCGCGGAGACCCTCCACCCCGGCCTCACCAGCATCCCCTTGGAGGGAGTGAAGCCGGGCCAGGTCGCCCTCGCCACCCGAGCAGGCGATGACAACCCCCTGCTCGCGCCCTTCCTCGAGGCCGCCCTGCTTCGCCTCACAGGCAGTCAGCAGCCGGCGAAGATGTGAAACGGCCCGACGAACGGGCCGCGTCGAGCGGGTCGCTCACCTGGCGCCGGCGCAGTCCGGGTTCACTGGAAGGAAGGTGTGCCGCCACGGGCGGCCCTGGAACCGCAACAATAGCCGTTGAGCTGCGCTCACCATCCGTTTGACGCGCCTCCGGTGGGGCCCCTCCACCTGGCCGCGGACATCCTGCTGACCCAGCGCCCGCACCACGTCGCGCGCCCGCAGCGGCTTGTCGGAGGTGATCGTTTCCCGGGCTGCGCCATCGGCGTATGCCTCATCGGGCCCAAGAGGGGCAGGTCAGGAGACATCGCTCTTCCTATGCCTCCTCGATGGGAGGCATGGGGAGTCCCCCTGGGTGCCAGGTCTGCAGAAACGCGGCTTGCTGCCCCTGATCGACGAGTTCGATGTCCGCCCCGATGGAGTCAAGGCGATGGTAGGCGAACTGACGGCCGTAGGGGCAGCCGGAGAAGGATTCAGGGAAGCCGGCGGTAGCGAGTCTCTCCGATCCGGCGACTACGTCGGATGTCCAGAAGCCGAGGTGGTGGAAGCGAGGTCTGCTGGTGTCGCCCCATGGGCCGCCGGGCACGGCCTGGATGAGTTCGATGAAGGCAGGACCGTCGGTGGAGAAGACGATGCGGTAGTCCCAGTCTCCGATGCGTCCGTCGCGGGGTTCGCGCCAGGTGACCGCGGCGGCGCTGGACAGATCCCTCATCGCTGCCTGTAGATCAGGAACGGTGAAGCAGACGTGGTAATAGGCTGACATCGCGTTCTCAATGCTCCTGGTCGAAGAAGGCGAAGACGCAGCAGCCATACCCGTTCCCGATCGCGCACGCAAATCGCTGGCCGAGGCCAACCAGCCAGGCAGTCGGCACCGTCGTTCGTGGCCAGTCGAAAACCATTGCTGATGGCCACTCAGGTCATTCGCTCGGCCAGTCGCTGGGCGGCGGCGATTCTGGATGACAAAGTGATCGTTGTCCACGTAAGGGAGCGCGTCTTCTTCGGGTGAGTCGGTGATGGATCTCGCATCACCGATGCTATTGCGCGACACCGCCTTCGCCGCCCTGTACGCCCACATCACCGGCACGCCCTGGCAGATCCACAGCGCACAGAGGACCCGCGTGCCCTTCCTGCAACTGGATCCCCTGCCCACGATCGAGGCCGCGGTGAACGGCAGGGCATCGGTGGCGGCCAGCAGGTCACCATCCACCTGGGCGTCCTGGAGTCGTTCCAGATCGGCGGCATCGAGATCCGCAACCTGCCGGTGCAGTGCACGACGCGCAGCCACCGCCCGGCGGAGCCCAGCCTGAGGGCATCATCGGCACGACGCTCCATGGAAAAGCCGACGCTCATCTGCCGGCGGCAGGTCCCACGAGCCGCAACGGCGACAGGGCGAGCCGGTCGGGCCGCCGAGCGGCGATGCTGCCGTCGTGATAGGGCCTCGCGCCTTCCCTGGGCTGCGCGGAGATATATTAATTGCCATGTTCTAGAATATTTCGACTAAGGAGGATGACATGGCCACGGCATCTGATGTCGTCAAGCGGTTCTATGCCGCCGCCCAGGTAGCCGACGGCGCCGCGATCGTGGGGTTGCTGCATCGAGACTTCCAGGCTCACACCGCGCCGGGCATGCCGTGCGGGGCCGGGGGCACGTTTCACGGGCCACAGACGGCTCTGGCCCAGGTATGGGGCGCGGTCTTCGCCGACTACGACACCGCCCCGTACGACGAGACCTGGCACCAGACCACCGACGGGATCGTCGTCGTCACCGGGCACTACCGGGGTAGCGCACGCACCACCGGACGTGCGTATGAGGCCGAGTTCGTCCACATGTGGCAGGTCACTGACGGTCAGATCTCCTGGTTGCACCAGTACACCGACACCGCGCGCTGGCATCAAGCACTCGCCCCCGTGGGCGGCAGAGGGCCTGAAGACGCGGGCCTTACGGCGATGTGAGTACGGCACGACAGACGGACACGATCAGCTCATCGACCAAGGGCGGCGGTGATCGCCGCTCCAGCAGGTGGCGGCGGACCGCGCCGTAGGGAACGTCGATCACCGCGAAGACCAGGCGATCACGGTCGATTCCGGGATGTGCCGCGGCAAAGGCGTCCAGGGCGGCAGGCAGCCTGGCATTGCACTGGTCCAGTTCCTGGCCGAGTTCGGCGGGCCATCGCGCGGCCAGATCCTGGCGACGGTAGAGGAGGAGCAGCGCCGCCTCAGCAGGTTGTGCGCGACACCAGCGTGGTGTGTGCAGCGCGGCACCCTCGGCGTCTCCGCCCGTCAACGCTGCGACGAACCCGTCCTGGAACCTCTGGGTGGTGCGCAGCCACAAGGTGGCCAGCAGCAGGTCCCGCGAGCCGAAACGGTGATAGAGCGAGCCGGTCGGACCGCCGAGCCGTGCGGCGATGGCAGCCATCGTCACCTTTCCGGGGCCGTCCTCCGCCGCGATGGCCAGGGCCACGTCCAGGATCTGATCTTGTCCGAACTTGGCCGGTCTCCCCATGAAACGCCCCCTCTGGCATAACGTTGTCAGATTCTAGAACATCACCCCTAATATTCGACGTTGAGGATCTCGATCTGGAGTACCGGCGCGCCCGGGCACACCCGGCCTTAGCGTTGGACGCGAGACCAGCACTCCTCACCCGCCACAGTCCTGCGCATGCTCCGCGAGCACGGACAGCCGAGAAGAACGCACCGCCCATGACAAGGAGCCGATCATGAGCGAGCAGACCACACCCCAGGGGATCGCGGGGGTCACCGGGGCGAACAAGGGGACCGGCCGTGCCGTCGCCGAGCAGTTCGCCACCTGATCAACGGTCGGTAACGTCTTACGCCGGTTCACCAAGGTCGCGGGCGATCCAGCCGGGGGTGTAGCGAGCCCGCCAGCGCCTGCCGAAGATTTCATCCATGCACGTCAAGCAGCATGTGAGTATGCGTGGAGTACGCCCCCGGGCCGGTCCCGTCGGCGTATGTTCAGGTCGATGATTCGCTCGGGATCGGTGATCGGGCCCGAGACGGGACGCAGCGGGGCGCCTCGGTACAGGGCTCGGCCGCGGCGCTGACGATGCGGCCGGCTTCCTCCTTGGTGATGAGGCGGGCGGCCACCAGTTCGGCGGACTTCTTGGCGACGTGGGCGATGAGCTGGGGCCCGGTGTACTTCTCGTCCTCGATGAGATCCTCGATCGTGCAGCCGTCGGGGCGGTAGCGGTTGGCCACCCCGGTGTCGCGGCCCTGGATGGTGACCATCGGGGTCAGGTCGGAGCCCTTGCAGGCGTCCGCCGGAGGGGTGTAGCGGAGCAGGCGGGCGCCGCCCTGAACGGAGCCGAGGGCGTCCTTGGTGCCGCTCCGGAACCAGATGTTGCCCGAGCCGTCCTGCGCGCCCCGGTAGAGGCCGGACTCGACGGCGGTCGTGAACGTCTTCGACAGCGGGTCGATGCGGAACACCTTTCCATCGAGGGAGGCGTAGACGTGCTCGTCGGGGTTGACGTGCAGCTCGTCCGAGACGCCGGTGTATCCGGCGGGGAGCTCGACCTGCTCGACCACGCGGGCCGTGGCCGGGTCCATGATGAACACCGTGCCGTCGGCGAGGCCCCAGAGCAGCCCGTCGGAGCCCCTGACCAGCGCGGTGATCGACTTCGCGCCGGGCACCGGCGTGTGCTCCGATCGTTTCTCGCCCGAGGCCAGGTCATAGGTGAACACCTTGGCGTCCGTCGCCTTGGGCGTGGTGCCGCCGCCGCCATGGACCGACGTGCCGCCCCACAGGGTGTTCCCGAGTACGGCCAGCGAGGTGACGCCCTGGTCGGCGACGGGGGCGCGCCGTACCGTGTGCTCGCCTGAAGCCTCGTCGTAGACGGTGAGCGCGCCGCCCCAGAGGCCGTAGTCGGGGGTGCTGCCGATGTAGACCTTGCTCCCGGCGGCGGCGAACGCCACGGGCCGGTTCTGGCCGTCGCCGATCAGGCGGAACAGCTCACGCGGGTTCGTGCCCGTGACGAACGGCCGGGCCGGGTCGTAGTGCATGATCGCGCCGTTGGGATAGGTGCCCAGGTAGAGCTTGCCGTCCTTCCAGAACCACCCGTCGGTCTGCGCGGCCCGGCCGAGCTGGCTCACCTTGCCCGTGGCCGGGTCGAGGACCGCGACGTTGCCGTTGATGTAGAGGTTCGTGTAGATCCGGCCGTCCGGCCCGGCAGTGACATTGTTGATGTCGATGGGCTGGTACGGGAACGGCAGCTTGAAGCGCTGGGACGCGCCGGTACGCGGGTCGTAGGAGAACGCGTCGCCGTTGTAGTTGCCGATCGCCGCATAAAGCGTGCCGTCGACGAAGCCCCAGCCCACCCCGGCACCGCCCGAGGCCACTCCCGGCACCGCTTCCGGCCGGTCGGCGGCCAGGTCGTAGCGCCACAGCTCGGTGCCCGAGGTGAAGTAGACGTAGCCGCCCTCGGCGACCTTGGTCGTGCCGCGCGAGTTCATCGCGAACCCGTCGGCCAGCACCGCCCCCGAGTCGGGATCGAGCACGAGCGCCTGCCCCTTGCTGCGCTTGACGAACAGCTTGCCCGCCACCAGGTTCAGGTCGTACGGATAGCTCGGGTCACCGCGCAGCGCCTCGGGCCAGATGTCCCGCTTCTCCCCGGTGGCCAGGTCCAGCCGGATCAGATGGCCCGCCGAGCCGACGGCCGCCCACAGCAGTTGCCGGTCGGTGTCGACCGCGACGTCCGGCGTGTACTGCTGGCCCTCGACCATCACTCCGAGGTCGCGGAACCCTTCACCCGGGGTGTACGAGAACGCCTTGGCCCCCGGATAGGTCCCCCCGTAGACCTTGCCGTCCTTGCCGGCCTGCAGCCCGTAGGCGTACAACTCCCCCGGCACGACCTGCCCCAGGTCGGTGGCCTGCTCCTGGCCCGGCTTGAAGGAGTACAGGTGGCCGTTGGGGTAGGTCCCGGCATAGACGGTCCCGTCGGCGGCCTGGGTGATGCCCCACCCTCCGGACGAGCCGGGCAACTCCACGGTGTCCCTCAGTTCGCGGGTCACCGGATCGACTTCGGCGACGACCCCTGGGGTACCCATTTGGACGCTGAAAACGGCCGGCCGCCCGTCCTGGCCGGTGCCGAAGTGCCCCTCGAAGACGGTGAGCGCGGTCGACTGGACGCCGAAGTCGGTCACGGTTCCTTGGGCTGGTGAGGCGGCTAAGAGAGTGGACAGCAGGGCGGAGAGGACACGCATGGGTTGCACTCCTGGGAGGTTACGGTCATGAGCGGAACCACTTCTTCTGGGCTGGTATCCGCTTATATCGAGATAACGGACCAGACCGTAAAAAGTCAACAACTGGCGGAGGTACGCGGCCCGCGCGGCGCCGAAAATGCTCCCTGGCGTTTGACCTGGCTGTCAGCTGTCGCCCGCGCGGAGCACCTCGCTCAGCCGTCGTCGGCGGCGTAGCGCCGATTCGACGGGCACCACGACGGCGACCGCCGCCAGGAACACGACCGCCACCAGGCCGAGCCCCCACCACGGCAATGCCAGGGCCGGATCGGCGCCGGTGAGCAGGTGCAGGGCGAGCGAGCCGAACGTCAGGCGGGCGAGCAGCACCCCGAGCAGCGGTCCGCCCGCAGCGGCGACCACCACCGGCGGCAGCAGTTCTCCCGCGGCGACCCAGCGAGCCTCCCGGGGCCGCAGCCCGAGGGTGCGCAGCCGGGTCAGGGTCTGCCATCGCTCCGGCGCGCCGGCTGCCGTGCCGAGAGCGAGTCCCAGCAGGCCCAGAACCGGCAGGGTTACAGCCGAGACCCACGCCAACCGCAGCAGCCCCGAGGCCAGCGGCCCATCCGCAGTCCCATGGCCGGCAGCGGAACCGAAGGTGAGCGCGTACGAGGCCAAGGCCACGGAGGTCACGAGCACCAGCAGCGGTAGCACCCGGGCCGAGGTCGCCGCCGCCCTCGCGGCCCCGAACACCGCCAGCGGCCGGCGCGAGCGCAGAAGCCGCTTGAGCACGAAGCGCATCGCGAGGGGCAGCACCCGCGCCAGCATGAGCGCGCCTGCGAGCGCGCAGAGGGCGGGCGCGCTCGCGGGCAGCACCCCGCCACCGATGCCACGCTGGTACAGAGCGACGAGGGCGCCGGACGCGGCCGCCAGCACCCCGGTCTCGAGAGCGGCCCGCCGCAGTCGTGCGGTGTTACGCACCCACCGCCGCGCAGTCCGGTTGGCCGGGACGCGGCGATCCCGGGTGGCGCGGGCGGCGGTGACCGTGCCGAACGCCGGTCCGGCGGCGACGGCGGTGACCACCACGGGAGCCGTCCATTCCCAGGAGACCCCCGGCGCGACGGCCCGGGCCAGGCCGAGCCCGGCCGCCGCGGCCAGCAGCGCCATCACGGCGGATTCGAGCAGCAGCTCGGCACCGATCACCGGTAGTGACATCCCTCGCTGCCGGGCGGCGGTCAGGGCGGGGGCACGGCGGTGTACCAGCAGGTCGGCGGCGAGCAGCAGGACCAGCACGGCGAGGGCGAGCAGGGTGATGAGCAGGAGCGACGCTTGCGCGGACGCGGCGTCGACCTGGGAGCTCACGTTCCGCAACACTCCGTCGAGCCGGGTCTCCCACTTCAGCGAGCCGTCCCGGGCGCCGGAGGAGCCGGAGGCCGCCTTGAGCGCGACCACCTTCGCGGCGACCGACGGGACCGCGTCCCAGGTGAGCCGGGTCGGGTCGGGCGTGAACCAGACGGTGCGCCGCAACTCGTCCTGGGCGAAGGCGAGCCGGGCGTCGGGCAGCGAGTCGCGTGACAGCAGCCCGGCGAACCGGGTGATTCCAGTGCCGTCCGCGCCGGCGACGGGGCCCAGCAGCGAGGGGAGGAGCCGCCAGGCGGGATCGGCGCTGTCCCGAGGCCGGAAGATGCCGCTGACCTGGACCTTCTTGACATTCCCCTGGTCGTCTGCCAGCGGGATGCGGGCGCCGGGACGGAGCTGGAGAGCGGCGGCGTCCGCCTCCGACAGGCCCACCTGCACCGGCCACGGCGGCGCGCCGTAGGGAACCGTCGCCGTCACGGAGGCGGTGGGCCGGGGCGGGCCGCCCGCGATCCAGGTCACGTCGGGCCCGCCGTCGCGGGCCACATAGGCGAGCTGGAAGGTGCGCAGCACGCTGCCATCGGTGATCTTGAGAGTGGGGCTGGTGACGGTGGCGACGGGTGGACGCAGGGCGGCGCGCAGGCCGGGGCCTAGTTCGTCCGTCGCCCTGGCGCGGAAGTCGTCGACGCCCTCGGCGAGGCGAGGGTGCCGGACGCGGCTGCCGTTCGGCCCGTCGTCGACCTCCATGCGGCCGTGGACCTGGAGGTCGCCGCCGTTCCTGCGTACCGCGTCGCGTACGGCGGTGTCGGCGGTCGCGGACAGGAGCGGCGGTATCGCGCCCGCGAGCAACGTGACGGCCGCCACCACGACGGCGGCCAGGAGCAGCGGCCCGGCGTCCGCGCGGGCGCGGCCGGCGACGCTGGGCCAGTGCGGTGCCGGGATCATCACGACGCCACCCGCAGATACGCGGCGTCGGCGAGCCGGGCCTGGACGACGACCACCGCGCTCACCGCCAGCGCGCACCCGGCCAGCAGCCCGGTGAGCAGGGCGGCCTCGGCGGCCCACGGCCAGACGGGCAGAACCTCGGGAACGGGAGCGGCGCCGGTGTCGGAGCGGACGAGCAGCGGCGCGACGACGCGGGTGGCCAGCGCGCCGACGACCGCGCCCGCCGCGAGCAGCGGCAGCAGGATGCCGGCGTGCTGGCCGAGCAGCACGGTACGGATCTCGCGCCGGGTCATCCCGAGTCCCCGCAGGCGCGCCGTCTCGACCGCGCGGGCCCGCAGGTCGAACGTCACGTGCAGGACGATCCCGGCGATCATCAGCAGCACCGCGGCCGGTACGAGCAGCCGGAGCACGGCCGGCAACCCGGCCCGCAGCGGGCCGCCGGTGAGCCGGGCGGTCTCGGACGCGCGCGTGGTGACGCTGCCGAGGCGGAGATCGGCCGCATCGCCTCTGGCGGGATGGCCGACCCACCACGCGTCCACGGGCACGTCGAAGTCGCCGCCGACGGCGAGGGCACGGGACAGGGCGTCGAAGTCGGCCAGGATGGCCGCGGCGCCCGGAGCGGACGGCACGGCCGGCAGCACCTCGGCCACGCTGACCTGCACGGGGGTGAGGCCGACGGTGAGGTCGAGCGGGGAGCCGCGCCGGACGCCCACCTCGTCGGCGAAGCGGGCGGAGACGGCGACGGGCACCGGTCCCGGGGCGGGGAAGGCGGTGGCGACCAGGGTCCTGGCGGCGTCTGGCGGGCCCTTCAGCGCGACGGTCGTGGTCATCCTCAGCTCGGTGCCCGCGGAGGTGCCGGTCAGGGCGACGGCCGGATTGCCGAGCTGCCCGGGGGCCGGCCCGGCCGAGGTTGCGGTCCAGGGCGATGCCCCGGAGCCCGCTCCCGCCACGGTGAGCGTCACGGCGACGTGGCTGTCGCCCGCCGGAGGTTCCGCCAGGGCATCGGAATGGCCGGTGCCCACGTTCCCCGTCGCGATCGCGAACGGCAGGGACACCGCGACCAGCCGGAGCCCTTCGGCCGTCGCGCAGTCCGGCAGCGGATGTGCTTTGCCGTCGAGCGGGACGGGCGCTCCGGTGCACGGAGTACGCAGCCCTGTCGCATCCTGCAGCAGCAGCCGGGGCGTCACGGTCAGCGGCGTCGGACCGGTCGCGTTCCCGGCCAGGGAGAGCACTGCTCCGGCCGGGACGGGAACACCGGCGGCGCGCGTCGGCGGCGCGAGAAGGGCGCCCACGGCGTTCCAGGTGCGACCGTCGTCCAGCCGCCCGCGCAGCAGCGCCTCGGCACGCGTGGTGTCCACGGCGATCAGCCGCGGCGGGTCACCGGCGCCGCCGAGCCACTGCCCGACCGCGACGCCGCGATCGGTGGCCGGGCTCACCTCTCCCCCGCTGGCCGCGCCGACCACCCGGCCCTGCCCGGCGGCGGGCGGGGCGGTGAGGGTGAGCGCGAGATCGGTGCCGACGGACAGATCGGCCTGGTCCTGCTGGGAGCGCTGCCACGTGGCGTCGAACCCGATCCCGTACGTGGCCGCCGCGCAGCCCAGCCCGATCAGCAGCCCCGCCGCGACCGCCTGTGGCCTGCGGGCGGCCTCGAACGCGGCCAGCGGCACCATCAACCCCCGCGCCCGGACGGCCAGCCGTTCCACAACGCGCAACGCGGGCCACACCAGGCGCAACGTCACTGCCGATCCGGCGATGAGCAGCAGCGCGGGAGCGAGCACCCGTACGGTGTCGATGGGAGACCCTGAACCGGTCGGCTGATCGCGCAACTGCCACCAGCCGACGGCGGCGAGCGCCACGAGCAGCAGGTCGGCGCCGGATCGGGCGAGCAGTTCCCGCCGCCCGCGCACACCCGCGGAGGAGGCCCGCAGCGAGGGCACGACGAGCACCGCCGCCAGCGCCAGCGCGCCGCCGGCGACGGACAGCACCTGTGCGGCGTTCACGCCGAAAGGCGTGGCGAGCCCGGCCCCGGCCATGGGCGGCAGCCGGGTCAGCCCGGCGTGGAGGGCGGACGAGGCCGGGATCGCGACCGCGGTGGCGAGCACCGCGAGCGCGCCGGCCTCGACGAGCGCGGCGCCGGCGAGTTGACCGCGGCCGACGCCCAGCGCGGACAGCAGGGCGGTCTCGTCGCCGCGCACACCGGCGCTGAGCCGGCCGGCGAGGGCGAGGGCGGTCGCGGTCAGGACGAGGCCGATGGCGGCGACGGCGAGCACGGCGGCCGTGGTGACCCGCTGCTGATCGTGGGCGGCCAGCAGCGTCGAGGGCAGTTGCGAGGCGACGCGCTGGATGCGTACCCGGTCGCCGAGCGTCTGGCCCAGCCGGCGGTCGGCGCCGAGCACGGCCTGGGTGACGGTGTCGAGGTCGCGGCGGTCGGGGGCGGACAGGTCGGGGTGGGCGGTGATCTCCAGCCGGTCGAGGGTGGAGCCGCCGCCGAGCAGGTCGGCGAGGTCGACGATGAACGGCCCGTACGCGTGCACCGGCTGTGCGGAGCGGCCGTCGCGGTAGGCCGGGTCGTAGCCGGTGGCGGCGAGGGGGTCACGCTCCCAGCCGGTGCCCGGCAGCGGGCGTACGATTCCGACCACGCTCACCTCGATCCCCTGGTCGGGATCGTCGGCCAGCTCTCTGCCGAGGCGGACCCGGCTGCCGACGGTCAGGCCGAGCTGCCGCGCGGTGCTCTCCAGGACCACGGACTCCGCCGGCGCGGCACCCGCCCGAGGCAGGCGTCCGCCGGCCAGCCGGGTGCGGGCCGGCAGGTCCTCCACCCCCGACAGGTACGCCACAGCCGGAACACCGGCGCCGGGGAGCGACCGCATCACGGACGACGCGCGCGCGGCCGTCGTCGTCGCGAACGGAGCGAGGGCCGCGGTCAGCGCGGCGCGGGTGTCGTCGGCGACGGATCTCGCGTGCTCGCCGCGAATGGTGACGGTGTAGGCGGTGACGTCGATCTGGTCGGAGGTGGCGCGAGAGGCGGCGGTCTCCAGCGCCTGCTCGGCGGTACGGGTGAGCAGGAGGGCGCAGGTGCCGAGCAGCGTGGGGCCGACCACGGCGACGGCCAGGAGGGCGGCCAGCAAGGGCCATTGCGCACGGGCTCGCCGGGCGACCAGCCTCAGCACGGACGACCCTTACTGATCACGAATCGCCCCGGCCGTCGGAGCGCCCGTCCGGCTGCCCATCAGGGTGCTCGTCGAGATGCCCGTCGTTGATGCGGATCACCCGATCCGCCAGCGCGAGCATGGTCGGATCATGCGTGGAGACCAGCGCCGTCACCCCCTCGGACTCCACCACCCCGCGCAGCAGTGCCATCACCGACAGACCGGTCTCGGCGTCCAGCTGCCCGGTCGGCTCGTCCGCGATCAGCAGCCGGGGCGAGGCGGCCAGCGCCCGGGCGATCGCCACCCGCTGCTGCTGCCCGCCGGACAGCTCACCGGGTCGCTGCTCGGCATGCGCGGCCAGTCCGACCAGTTCCAGCAGCAGCGCGACCCGCCGTTCACGCTCCACCGGCGGTACGCGGGCCAGCCGCAGCGGGGCGCCCACGTTCTCCGCGGCCGACAACACCGGGATCAGGCCGAAGGTCTGGAAGACGTACGAGACCTTCTCCCGCCGTAGCAGGGACAGGCCGTCCTCGTCGAGGGTGGTGACGTCCGTTCCGTCGACGAGGACCGTACCGGAGTCCGGGCGGTCCAGGCCGCCGATGATGTTGAGCAGCGTGGTCTTGCCGGAGCCGGACCGCCCGACGAGGGCGGTCATGGTGCCGGCCGCGAGCTCGAACGACACGTCCCGCAACGCGTGCACGGCGGTCTCCCCGCTGCCGAACCGGCGATGCACGCCACGCACGCTGACCAGGGGCCCGCCGTTCATCCGGGCTCGCCGCCGTCGGGACGGATCGCGACGTGATCGGCCTCCAGCACCAGCCGGACCCGTCGCGTCAACGCCAGCGCCTCACGGTAGTCGCGCGGCACCTGAACCCGCCCCGCCCGGTCCATCACCGCGTACTCCTCCGCGATCACCCGCTGGGCGCCGTCATCTCCGGTGGCGGTACGCCGCACCACCTCGCTGCTCGTGCGCCCGTCGCGAATCGCCACCGTCCGCTCCACCTGGCCGCTGACCGCGGGATCGTGGGTCACGATGACGACGGTGACGCCCAGCCGCCGGTTGATCTCCCGTAACAGCCCGAACACCGCGGCCGACGTGGCGCTGTCCAGTTCCCCGGTCGGCTCGTCGGCCAGCAGCACTCTGGGCTCGTTGGCCAGGGCCACTGCGATGGCCACCCGCATCTGCTGCCCGCCGGACAGTTGCGCGGGCCGCCGCTCGGCGCACTCGGCGACGCCGAGCAGGTCCAGCAACTCGGCGGCGCGCCTGCGGCGTACCCGGCCGGGAGTGCGGGCCGCCGTCATCGGCAGGTCGACCATCTGCCGCGCGGTCAGGTACGGGATGAGGTTGGCGGCCGTCTGCTGGCGTACGAGCCCCACGGTGTGCCGCCGATACCGGACCCGATCGGCCCGCGACATGTCCAGCAGATTCCACCGATCGACCCGCACGCGCCCGGCGGTGGGAGCGTCGACCCCGGCCAGGATGGACAACAACGTCGACTTCCCCGACCCGGACGCTCCGACGACGGCCACCATCTCCCCGCTGTCCACGACCAGGTCCAGCCCTTGCAGTGCCTGCACCTCGACCGACCCGGACTGGTAGATCCGCACCAGGCTCTCGCACACGATCAGCGCGTCTCGTCCGAACTCCGGCGCCTTCGCAGGAGGCTGCGGCAGGGGCAAGGGCGTGATGGACATCTACCTCCTCAACCCCGGCACGACTCTGCTTCAGGGCCGGACTCTATCGTCCTCGCGAATCGGGCCCAAGACCCTTTCACACGGGTGTGCGCGGTCCCCGCGCGGGGCGGGGACCGGGCCACGTGCCGGCCACGGACCTCCTTATGGCCAGGGCGACGGTGGTGGCTTCTGCGAGCGAAGGACCGGGGTCAGGGCCCGCGTGTCCGGGTGGAGGGCTCGGGCGCACAGCGTGAGCGTTTCCGCGAGTGTCGTGCGGTCCAGGTCGTCGATCTCGGCGAGCATGACGGCTTCGATGTTGTCGAGGGAGCGGTCGCATCGCCGGAGGGTGCTCAGGCCTTTCGGGGTAAGGCGGGTGCGCAGAGCGCGGCCGCCACGGGGATGCGGGTCGCGGCGGATCAGGCCGCGTTGTTCGAGATCGCGGATGACCAGGTTCATCGCCTGCGGGGTGACGAAGGCGATGCGGGCCAGGTCGGCCGAGGACGGGGCGTCGCGCAGGCGCAGCTCGCTGAGCGCCATGTATCCGGTGGTCGTCATGCCGTGCCGGGCGAGCGCTTCATCCAGGCAGGCGCGGATGCGGCGTTCCAGCCGGAACACCAGGTAACTCACATGAGGCGGCGGTGCGTCCGGCGCAGCGGCCGCGGGGACACCCGGATCGGTCACCAGGAGACGATATCGCGCGCCGTCAGAACGGGCCCCGATGTAAGTTTCTCGCATCGGTATCAAGGACCTTGATAACAAGTTACTTGATAACCAGGGGAAACGGCTCTCTGCCAGGTGAACGGTCGGGCACGCGCACCAAGCGTGCATTGACGGTGGATCGCGGCCCTTTTATTTTCCAGCGATCGACGTCAATACGCGGCCGACCGATCCGTGGCGCGCCGCGGACCTCGGAGAGGAGGAGCGCGGATGAGACGATTGACCACGGTGCTGGCTGGTGCCTGCGCCGCGGCGCTCTTTGCCGTCATGACCGTGGCACTCGGATCGCCGGCCGTCGCCGCCACCCTGGTGGAGGTGACCAGCTTCGGCAACAACCCGGGCAACATGCGGATGCACGTCTACGTGCCGGACTCGCACCCGGACTCGCCGGCGATCGTGGTTGCGATGCATGGCTGCGGCGGCTCCGGTCCCGGCTTCTACCAGGGCAGTGAGTTCGCCTCGCTGGCGGATCGCTACGGCTTCATCGTCATCTACCCGACCGCCACCCAGTCGGCAGGGTTCGGCAACTGCTTCGACACCTGGTCGGACGCGGCCAAGCGGCGCGGCGGCGGCAGCGATCCGGTCTCGATCCTCTCGATGATCGACTATGTCGAGCGGACCTACCAGGGAGACCCGGACCGGGTCTACGCCACCGGAAGCTCGTCCGGCGGCATGATGACCCAGCACATGCTCGCCGTCCATCCGGACGTGTTCAAGGCCGGGGCCTCCTTCATGGGCGTGCCCTTCAACTGCTTCGCCGGCGCCTCCGACTACCCGCCGGGAAGCAGCAGGTGCACCGGCGGGAGCATGGACCGGACACCCCAGCAGTGGGGCGACGCGGTCCGCCAGGCCTACCCGGGATATTCCGGCCCTCGCCCGCGCATGCAGCTCTGGCACGGCACCAGCGACACCCTCGTGCCCTACTCGCTGCTGCGCGAGTCGATCGAGCAGTGGACCGACGTGTTCGGGCTGAGCCAGACCCCGACCAGCACCGACACCCCGCAGGCGAACTGGAACCGCAGCCGGTACGCCGAACCGTCCGGCACCGTGCAGGTGGAGGCGTACAGCATCCAGGGCGCCGGGCATGCTCTTCCGCAGAGCGGTATGGCCCGCTACGCCATCGAGTTCTTCGGCCTGACCACCAGTTCGACCGACACCACGCCGCCGACCGCCCCGGCCGGGCTCGCCGCCTCGGGCACCACCACAACCGGCACCAGCCTGACCTGGACGGCCTCGACGGACGACACCGGGGTGACCGGCTATGACATCCTGCGCGCTCCCGGCGCGACGGGCGGAACGTTCACCCAGGTCGGCACCTCGGCCACGACCTCGTTCACCGACACGGGCCTGACCGCGAACACCACCTACCGTTACCAGGTCCGGGCGCGCGATGCCGCCGGCAACGTCTCGCCGGTCTCCGACACCGTCCAGATCACCACTCAGGAAGGCACGACCGGTGCCTGCTCGGCCACCCCGACCGTGCAGTCCCAGTGGGGGAACGGGTATGTGATCCAGCCGCTGGCCATCACCAATACCAGCACCTCGACGATCACCAGCTGGACCGTCACCTTCACCCTGCCGGCCGGGCACACCCTGACCGGCTCGTGGAACGCCACCGTCACCACCAGCGGCCAGAGCGTCACGGTCAGAAGTGTCAGCCACAACGGCACGCTCGCGCCGGGAGCCGGCACCGCCAGCTTCGGCTTCCAGGCGAGCAGGCCCAACGGCGACACCGCCCTGCCGTCCGGCTACGCCTGCGCCTGACCATCAGCGCGCCTCCCTGATCACGGCCCGGTCATAGACAGGTGGGACCGGGCCCTGATCAGGGATCCGCGCCGGCGGGAGAACCGGCTGCGTACCGCCATCGTGCTGTGGCAGAGCCGGGCGACCGAAATCCCGCGCGAGCCGGTTCGATCGTGTCACCGCGGTCGGCAAGCCCCTGCACGAGGGCAGGCAGAGGCGTCAACATCGCCACGGCCGCCGTGCATCTGCCGGCCAGGAACCTGCCGCCGGGAGCGTCGACGGTTGTGCTCAGCCGATGAGTGCGAAGGGGTCGGCGTAGAAGCGCTCCAGTATGCAGGTGGCGGCGGCGACCACGGGTGCGTCGTCGTCGCCGAGAGCGCTCGGCTTGATCAGCTGGTCAGCGTCGAAGTCGCGCCTCATCCACCGCCGCGCCTCCCTGCGGATCTCGGTGATGTGGTCGGGAACCAGCAGCGGCGTGCCGAAGACGATGATCTGGTCGGGGGCCAGCAAGTCGTGGACGATCGCGACGGCCTCCCCGATCGCGCGTGCACGGTCGCGCAGCAGGTAGTCCGCCAACGCGTCACCGCTCCGGGCACGCTCGGCGAGGTCATGAACGGACCGCTCTTCGGTGAGCACCCCCTCGCGCAGGGCTCGGCCGACGAGCGCGCGATCGCCGGCGACCGACATCAGGCAGCCGCCGCGGCCGCACTCGCACGGCGATTGTGCGGGGCGGGAGAGCTGGAGATGGGCGATGTTCCCCGCGCCCTCGTTATGGCCGTGGTGGAGTTCGCGGTCGATGACGATGCCTGCGCCGATCACGTTGCCGATGAACAGGTGTACGAAGTCCCGCACGCTGGGATCGACACCGAACCACATCTCCGCCCGGCACAGAGCGCGCTGGGTCGACTCGACGACGAGCAGACCGGGGAAGCGGCCCGCCGCCAGCGCCGGGATGTCGACGTCGGTCCAGCCGAGCATGTCGTGAGCATGGATGCGTCCTGAGGCCGCGTCGACCCTGCCCACCGTGGTGAAGCCGGTGCCGACGATCTGCGCTGAGGCCGCCTGGACGAGGTCGGCCACACACTTGGCGGCCTCACCGACCACGACTGCGGGGTCGAGTTCGCCTCTGTGCGCGATGCGTACCTTGTCGCCCACTGGCCGGCCGCGCAGGTCAACCAGGCCAACGGTGGTGCGCCGCAGGCCAACGTGGATTCCCACGGCGTGGAAGCGCGCGGACGCCAGATCGAGCGGCACACGCGGCCGACCGGCGTCTCCCGAGGCGAGGGAGGGCAACTCCTGGAGCAGCCCCGCCCGGGTCAACTCCGCCGTGATGCGGGTGGTCGTCCCCGAGCTCAGTGACAGCCGTTCAGCGAGATCGACGCGCGGGGCCGGGCCCTCTTTGAGCAGGGTCAGCAGCAGCGCGGCCACGTTGTGCCTGCGCACGTCGAACGTCGCCACGGCTCGGGATGCCGCATTCGGACTCCGCACGGGCATCACCCCTCTCATCGGCCTCAATTTTCTTCACTTGGCAGTTTAAGAACGAAGGTCGACTGGGGAAGCGGGCGGATCTCTCGGAGTACAACCTTATCAGGTCTGGCCTTCACGATTAACTTCTGTTAGAAGTTTATATCTCGGGTTCGTTCTAGGAGGAGCGCATGACCAATGACAGCACGCCCTCGCGGCGTTCGATCCTGCTCGGCGGCGCGGCCGTGGTGGGCGCCGCGGGTGTCCACCTGCTGTCCGCCCCGGCCGCTGCTGCCACGCCACGATGGAGGAAGGGGCGTTTTCCCGGCGACCCTGGCACGGGGAAGCTGGTGTACGGGTCCTCCATGGGGCCGCAGCAGACCGTGCCCGACTTCGAGAAGAGCCTCGGCACCACGCTCGGCTGCCACCGGAGCTACTTCAAGTACGTCAACGGGGAGCAGTGGCGGGACATGCGGCGCGTCGCGATGGACGACATCAAGAACCACCGCATTCCTGTCATCTCCACCAAGCTGCCGGGCCCCTGGCAGGAGGTGGCCGACGGCAAGCACGACGCCTGGCTGAAGGACGTGGCCAGGGCACTGGGCAGCGTGCCGGGCCCGGTGTGGTTCTGCCTGCACCACGAGCCGCGCGGCGAGCAGACGCCGGAGGCCTACCGCGCGATGTACAAGCACGCCGCACCGATCCTGCACCAGTTCAAGAACATCGCCGTGACACCCATTCTCAACGGATGGATCTGGCAGGGCGGCGACGACGTCGAGGCATGGCACATCCCCGAAGCCGATCTCATCGGCGTCGACGACTACAACCCCTGGTGGACCTACGACACCACGGAGCCCGAATACCGCCCGTGGAAGACCCCGGAAAAGATCTGGGGCGAGCCCATCGCCACCTGCCGCAGATGGGGCAAACCGATGTACGTGGCCGAGTACGGCGTCCGCACCGCTTTCAAGGAACCGGGCAAGTCCGCCGCCTGGCTGGTCCACGCCTACGAGTACGCGCTTCAGCAGGGCGTGGTCGCACTGTCGTATTTCAACTCGGGTGTGGAGTCCCCCAACGGCACCTGGGTGCTCGACGGCGAGCGGCTCGACGCCTTCAAGAAGCTTGCCCACCGCCCCGAATCCGTCCATCCCGTGTGAGGACCAGCCGTGATCGAGCAGAAGAACGCCGTCGTGGTCACCGGCTCAGCCGGCCGGCTCGGCAGAGCGGTCGTCGAGCACCTGCTGGCGGCGGATGTTCCTGTGGTAGGCATCGACCGCGAGGATCTCGGGACCGCGACGCCCGGCTTCCACGTGCACACCATGGCGATCCGTGACCCCGACGTGCTGCGGCCGGTTTTCCGGGGCGCCCGCGCCGTCGTCCACCTCGCCGCCATGCCCAACCCACGCGCCGGTCCCGGGCACACGATCTACACCACCAACACCGCGGCGACCTACGCCGTCCTCGACGCCGCCGCCACAGAAGGCGTGCCCCGCGTGGTGACGGCCTCCAGTGGCGCGGTGCTCGGCATCTCCTCAGGCCCGCGCGAGCTGTCCCCGCTGTACGCGCCGCTCGACGAGGATCACCCGGTACGCCCGCAGGACGGCTACGCCCTGTCCAAGCAGGCCGACGAGGCAGCCTGCGCGATGTTCCACCGGAGCACCGGCCTGTCCGTCGCGACGCTGCGCTTTCCCGCCATCGGCACCCCCGATCTGCTGCGGGACCGCGCCCGCCGCGAACGGGCCGAGCCGGGTTTCCTGCGCCGCGGACTGTGGGCCTACGTCGAGGTACACGATCTGGCTCGGGCCTTCGCCGCCGCCGTGACAGCGGAGGGCATCGGATGGGAGGTGTTCGCGGTGGCCGCTGCCGACACCCTCAGCGAGGTACCGACAGAAGAGCTCCTGCGCCGCTACCACCCGGACACGGTCATCCGGCGATCACTGCCCGGCTGCGCCTCGGTGTGGGATATCAGCAAGGCGGGCAGAATGCTCAGCTGGCAGCCGGCGTTCACGTGGCGCGAGGCTGAACGCGTTCCGGTGTGACGCGATGGGCGGCGGCGGTCATTCGGGGCGCCGCCGCCCGAGGGCGAATTCGCCGATGAACCGATCCACCTCGGCCAGGTCCGGCTTCTCCGGGCCGGGTGCCCGGCAATTCGGGCCGTCGATGAGGCCGCGGCGCCAGGCGATGGCCTTGCCCATCGCGAGTGACCGGCCCGGCTGCGGCCACCACGTCTCCAGCCACGGGGCAAGTCTTGCGTGCAGAGTGCGGGCGGCGTCGCGCTCCCCCGCGTCCCACAGGCGCAGGATGCGAACGTAGAGCTCGACGAAGCCCCCGCCAGGTTGCACTCCTACCGCGCCTGCCTCCAGCGCCTCGGTGAGGTCGATGCCGGCGTTGCCCACCAGGCACGGGACGCCGTGCCTGGTGAGCGCGCGGATGTATGCCCCCGGAGAGCGGCATTCGACCTTCACCGCGGCCAGGTTGGGATGGCGGGCGCACAGCTCGGTGAGGTCCTCTGGGGCGAGCCGGGTGCCGGTGTCGCGCGGAGCGAACTGTACGATCACCGGCAACGGCCCGGCCGCCTGCAGGACCGCGGCCAGATGGTCGAGAACCATCTGGCGCGCGGGGGAGCCGAAGTGGGGCGGCAGCACGTTGATCGCGCCTGCGCCGAGGTCGGCGCACCGCCGGACCTGCCTGATGGCATGACGCGTGGCGTGCTCGACCACGGAGGCGATCAGGACCCGTCCCGGAGGTACGGTCCCGCCCAGGTCGGCCAGAAGTCGCAACCGCTCCGCGTCGCTCAGCGCGAAATACTCGGAGGCGAAGCCCGGGAACATGACCGAGCCGACGCCCAGCTCCCAGGTGTGCCTGCTCACCCGGTCGAAAGAGCGGCGATCGATTGAGCCATCCGCGCCGAAAGGGGTGGGCAGCACAGGGCTGACGCCCCGGACCGTCCATGGGCCGGCGCTCACGCCGATTCCGGGAGGAACGCAAGCCCGGGGGTGAGTCCGACGCCGAGGCCGGGAGCCATGGCCAGGGGCAGGCTCGCCCCCATCACGGTCTCCGGCGGTGTGACCACAGCAGTGCGGTCCACGTCCTCGCCGTACATGAGCTCCACCAGCGTGAAGTCGGGGTGGATGGTCGACAGATGGGCGCACACGGCGGTGCTGATCGGGCCGCAGGGATTGTGGTAGGTCACGTCCACTCCTGTGACCTGCTCGGCCAGGCGCATCAGCGGAGTCAGGCCAGAGGTGTACTTGGGATCGAGCAACAGGACCCTCAGGTGGCCCGTGGAAAGCGCTGCGGCCAGCTGCTCCGCGGTGTGGATGGTCTCCCCGCCTGCGATGGGAGCCTTGGCACGGGCGGCCAGCCAGCGCACGGCGTCGGGGTCGGTGACGTCCACGGCGTCCTCCAGCCAAGCGACGCCGAGGTCGTCCAGGCGTGGGACGGCCGCGGCGAGCTCCTCCTTCGAGAGCTTGTGATGCACGTCGATCATCAGCTCGGCGGCCTCGCCGACGGCTTCCCGTACGGCCTGTGCGATGGCAAGCCCGGTGTCCACGATGGACCAGCCCGGCAACGGGGGCCCATCGAAGGGAGCCACCTTGATCTTGCCATGGCCGTCAGCGACCGCGGCGGCGGCCTTGATGGCGAAGTCCCGGGGCCGGCGCCTGCCACCACTGCGGTTGATGTTGGCGTAAACCGGAACGCTTTCCCGCTGCTCACCCCCGAGCCATTGCCACAGCGGCACCCCTTGCGCCTGAGCGGCGATGTCGGCCAGGGCCATGTCAAGGCCACCGATGACGGTGCGCCGCAGGAATCGCGTACGTCGGTCGCCGTAGAGCGTGCACTCGCGGCGCAGGCGGTCGCAGAGGTCCTGCCCACCGGCCACCGCATCGGTCCCCAGCACTCGCGACGCCAGTTGCGCGACGGTCTCCGGCACCTGTTCCGGCCACCCGCTGTCGGAGCACTCCCCCGTTCCCACCAGACCACCCTCGGTCTCGACCTCGAGGAACATCCACGTCGATCTCTGGGTCGCGCGGAAACGGCGCAGGCGGAGGTCGTTGATGCGCAGACTCATATGGGCTCTCCACTGGACAGGCTATAATTTTCTGTCTGAAGATAATAGTCAAAGACATGGAGCGTCAACGCTCATTCATCGCGGCCCTGCTTGCACTGAACGCCTTGACGCCACCGTTGCCCACATATTAACTTCTAGCAGGAATTAACTAGTTGAGCAGCCGGAAGGCACAGCCGAACGGCCTTGCCCGCCGACGCGCGACGGAGGGATTCCACCATGAGCAACCATCCCGACCACCTGCCGCGGCGAGACCTCCTACGCTGGGGCGTCGCCGGCATGGCGCTGCTAAGCGCGGGAGTCAGCGGCTGTACGTCCGCCGTCGAGCTCGAAGCCAGGAGCAAGAGCGCCAGAGGGGGCTCGCGCGGCGGCCGGCTCGTCATCGCGCAGGGCACCGACATCATCCCCAAGACCGTGGTCAACCAGTCCGCCCAGAACGCCACGTGGCGCAGGCAGGTCTTCAACAGCTTGATCCGCCTCGACAGGAAAACTCACGAGATCCTCCCTGAGCTGGCCACCGCGTGGGAGACGAGCGACGGGGACCGCGTCATCACCCTGAGCCTGCGCGACGGCGTCAGTTGGCACTCCGGCCGCCCCTTCAGTGCCGATGATGTGCGCTTCTCCATGGAGTTCCAGCGCGACATGCAGCCGCCGTTCGCCTTCGCCTGGCTGCTCAAGCGGCTCGCTGAGGTCAAGGCGGTGGACGCCAGAACTGTCCGGCTGGCTTTCGACGAGCCGGTGAACAACCTCTTCGACGCGCTGTCCTTGATGATCGTCCTGGATCGGGAGTCGGCCACGGAGCTCATGACCGGCGCCAAGGTGATCGGCACCGGCCCCTTCACCTTCGGCGAGTACCGGCAGGGCACCAGCCTGCGACTCGACCGCAACGCGGAGTACTGGGAATCCGGCCGCCCGGCTCTCGACGGTGTCCTGGTACGGGTGATCACCAAACCCGAGGCCCGCATGTCCGCACTGCGCTCCGGACAGGTGCACCTGGCCACGGGGGTCGGCCCCATGGAGCTCAAGCAGGTGGAGTCCGACCGGAAATTCACCGTCACCCCTTACGACACCTACAGCTCCGGTGTCTATCTCGGCTGCAACGTCAACGCGGGACCGCTGAAGGACAAGCGGGTACGGCAGGCGATCCACTACGCGCTGGACCGCGGCAGGATCAGCGACGAGATCTACCGCGGTAAGGCCACCCCGAACGCCACCGCCTGGTCGGCCACCAGCCCGGCCTACAATCAGCGGCTCGCCGACTACTACGCCCGCGACCTTTCCCGCGCCCGAAGCATGCTCAAGGAGGCCGGAGCCGAGGGCACCGAACTGGTGCTGGAATCGGCGCAGGCTGTGAGCAAGGTTGCCGAGGTCGTCGAGTTCAACCTGCGCGAGGCCGGGCTGCAACCGCGACTGCGCGTGCTCAACGCCACCCAGCAGCAGGAGCGCATCGAGAGCCGTACCTTCGAAGGCATGTTCATGGGCCAGCACGGCTACACCAACCTCTCCCCCGCCAACCTCCTCTACAGCGCCATGCCGTACCGGACCACGCAGAACCTGTTCAACTTCGCATCTGCGCAGTACGAGAAGCTCGCCGCGGCCACTTTGCGCGCTGCAGGAAAGGACGAACAGCGCGCCGCTTATGACGCCGTCACTGAGTTCGTCCTGGACGCGGCCTTCTGCTGTGACCTCGTGCACGCCACACCCACCGCCGTCACCCGCGGTGTCTCCCATTGGGACTACTCTGTCTGGGACGACGTGTTCCTGGGCGAATCCACGGTGGTCTGACACGTGTTGCCCTACCTCGCCCGCCGGCTCCCGACCGCGGCGCTCACCGTCATCCTGACCTCGATCGTCGTGTTCCTGTTGGTGGGCCTGCTGCCCGGCAGCCCCGCCTCGGTCATCCTCGGCGAACAGGCCGATCCTGCCGCCGTTGCCGCCCTGGAAGAGCGCATGGGCCTGGACCAGCCTCTGCTGTGGCAGTACACGGACTGGGCCTACGGCCTCGTCACCGGCGACCTCGGCACCTCCTACATCTCCGGCGCGCCGATCGTCGAGACCCTCGGCGCGGCGGCGGGCGCCACCGTGGAGCTGGCTCTCGCCAGCCTGGTCGTCACGGCGATCACCGGGGCGATATTCGGCATCGCCGCGGCCACCGTACGACGGCGGGTGCCGCAGGCACTGCTCCGCGGCGCCAGCGCGCTCATCTTCGGCGTGCCCGAGTACGTCCTGGGCATCCTGCTGATCCTGCTCTTCGGGATCACTGTGCGATTACTGCCAGCGGGCGGCCGCGAGCCGCTGCTCGCCGACCCGGAGATCGGCATCCAGTACCTGGCCATGCCTGCCATCGCTCTGGGCCTGCACTCGGGGGTGGTGGTCGGCCGGTTCTTGGAGACTGAGCTGCGCAGGCAACTGGAAGAAGAGTACCTCGACACCGCGTACGCCAAGGGCGTCTCCTCCCGGCGGGTGCTGTGGCGGCATGCGCTGCCCAACGCCCTGCCGCCGGTCGTCACGGTGATGGGCGTGCGCGTCGGCCACTTGCTCGGCGGCGCGGTGGTCATCGAGGCGGTGTTCGCCTGGCCCGGGCTCGGCCAGGTGCTGGCGAACGCAGTCGCCAACCATGACTATCTGATCATCCAGGACCTGGTGGTCTACTTCGTCGTCGTCTTCATCGCCGTGCAACTGGTCAGCGACCTGATCCACGCGGCCCTCGACCCGCGCGTCCGGCTGGAGGGTGAGGCGTCATGAGAACGCCTCGGGTGCTGCGCGCCCCAGGAGGCGCGGCGGGCGCGGCGATCGTCCTGGTGCTGGTCGCGGCCGGCGTGCTCGCGCCGTGGCTCAGTCCGTACGCACCGGATTTCCAGCAGACGGGCGCGGTGCTCCAAGGGCCGTCCGGCGGACACTGGTTCGGCACCGACGACCTGGGCAGGGACGTGTTCTCGCGGCTGCTTCACGGCATCCGGCAAGATGTGATCATCATCGTCCTGGCGGTGCCGCTCGGCAAGGCGATCGGCATGGCCGTCGGGTTGCTCTCGACCACGCACAAAGTCGCGGACGTGCTCGTCCAGCGAGTGCTCGACGTCAAGCTGGCCTTCCCGACGGTGATTCTGGGAGCGGCGCTGGCGGCGTTCCTCGGACCTGGTTTCTCCACCGTGCTGATCGTCATCGTGATCAGCGGCATCCCCGTCACCGCCCGGCTGACCCGGACGGCGGTGCTCACCGAGCGCGAGCGGGACTACGTCACCGGCGCCCGGGTCGTGGGCGCCTCCCGCATCGCGATCCTGGTGAGGCACATCCTGCCGAACGCGATCGACGCGCTCGTGGTGAACTTCGTGATGTCCGCCGCGGGCGCCGTGTTCTTGGAGGGGGCGCTCAGCCTGCTGGGCTTCGGCATCCAGCCGCCCGCCCCATCGCTCGGCGGAATGATCGAGAAGGGCCTTCCCTACCTGGCGGAGCAGCACTGGGGCGTGCTGGCTCCCATCGCCGTGCTCACCGGGCTGGTCATCGGACTCAACCTGCTCGGCGACGCACTCAACGCGGCCCTGCGCCGCGGATGACCCCCTGGAGAATCCGTGAACGACAACCAAGACCCCCTGCTCCAGGTGCGCGACCTGCGGGTCGACTTCCCAAGCCGGCGCGGCCGCGTGCAGGCCGTGCGCGGGGTGAGCTTCGACGTCCATCCTGGCGAGTCCCTCGCCATCGTCGGCGAGTCGGGCTCCGGCAAATCGGTGACGGCGAGGAGCGTGCTGCGGCTCGTACGCGACCCGGGCCGGATCGCCTCCGGCTCCATCCGCCACCGGGGACGCGAGATCCTCGACATGTCCGCAGCCGAGCTCGCCCGGCTGCGTGGCGGCGAAATCGGCATGGTCTTCCAGGACCCCCTGTCCTCACTCAACCCGGTCATGACCATCGGCGAACAGGTCGCGGAGGCTGTACGGGCACACGGCTACGACCGCCGCCGCGCCCGGGCCAGGGTCGCCGAGCTCTTGGACCTCGTCGGGGTGCCCGACCCCGTGCGACGGCTGGCCGACTATCCGCACCAGTTCTCCGGCGGCATGCGCCAGCGCGTCATGATCGCCATCGCCCTGGCGGGTGACCCGTCGCTCATCATCGCCGACGAGCCCACCACCGCACTGGACGTCACCGTGCAAGCACAGATCCTGGAGGTGTTCGCGCGGTTGAACAAGGAACTGGGCACCGCCGTCGCCATCATCACCCACAACCTCGGCCTGGTGGCCCGGCTGTGCGACCGGGTCTTGGTCATGTACGCGGGCCAGATCGTCGAGGAGGCCCCCGCGACCGCTCTGCACGACGCGCCGCGGCATCCGTACGCGTGGAGCCTGCTCAGGTCGGTGCCCCGGCTCACCCATCGCACCGATCGGCTGGAGTCCATCCCGGGGCGGCCGCCGGACCTGCGCCGTTCCCTGAGCGGCTGTGCCTTCGCGCCGCGCTGTGCATTCGCCGAGGACCGCTGCCACGCAGCGGCTCCGCCGTTGACGGAGCGTGATCCAGGCCACCGCGCTGCCTGCTGGGTCACGGACGACGGGCTGCGCCTGGCGGCCGCCGAACGTCCGGCCGGACGCGCCGAACTCATCGTCCCCGCCCACGCGGCCCAACGTGGCGAGCCCACCCCCGCGCGATCGTCCCTGCCGTCCGAGGCCGCCCGTGACGTTCTGGTTCTGCGCGACGTGCACAAGAGCTACCCGGTGCGGGGGCGCGGGCTCGGCCGGCGCGCCAACGGCAAGGTCAGGGCCGTACGCGGCGTGAGCCTGAGTCTGGCCGCAGGCGAGACGCTCGGGCTGGTCGGCGAGTCGGGCTGCGGCAAGTCCACGCTCACCCGCATCCTCCTGGGCCTGGAGAAGCCCGATTCGGGGTCCGTGCTCGTGCGGGACCACGACCTGACGGCCACCGACGGCCGCATGCTGACGGAGCTGCGCCGGCAGGTCCAGCTCGTCCTGCAGGACCCTTACGCCTCGCTCAACCCTCGGCACACCGTCGGCCGCCTGGTGGCCGAGCCGCTGCGCATCCACAGGTTGGCGGAGCCGGGCCAGATCGAGCGCAAGGTGGCCCAGCTGCTGGAGCTGGTGGGGCTCGACGCGGCCATGGCGGCCCGCCTGCCGCGTGACTTCTCCGGCGGCCAGCGCCAGCGCATCGCCCTGGCCAGGGCCCTGGCCGTGGGCCCGTCGGTGCTGGTGCTGGACGAGCCCGTCTCCGCCCTCGACGTCTCGCTCCAGGCACAGATCGTCAACCTGCTGCTCGATCTGAAGGACCGGCTCGGCATCGCCTACCTGCTGGTGGCCCACGACATCGCCGTGGTCAGGCACATGAGCGACCGCATCGCGGTGATGTACCTCGGGCAAATCATGGAGGAAGGCCCAGCCGACGAGGTCTGTGCCAAGCCGCTGCATCCGTACACGGCCGCTTTGTTGTCGGCGGTGCCCGAGCCCGATCCCGCGCTCGAACGCCATCGGAGCCACGTGCCGCTGTCCGGGGAGGTGCCCAGCCCGCTCTCGCCCCCCTCCGGCTGTCCCTTCCACACGCGATGCGCCATCCGGGCGGGACGGGACATCTGCCGCACGAAGCGGCCGGTCCCGCGCGAACTCGCACCGGGCCGCTGGTCGGCCTGCCATTTCAGCGAGGAGACGGCTTGAAGATCACCGGGGTTCGCGCGGTGCCCGCGCGGGGTGGGCGGCGCACCTACCTGTTCGTGCTCGTCGACACCGACGAAGGCGTGCTCGGCATCGGCGAATCGGGGCTCGCCGGCCGCGGGGCGGCCGTGTGCGGAGCCCTCGACCACCTCAGGCCGCTGCTCGTCGGCCAGGACCCGCTGCGCACGGAGCAGTTGTGGCAGGTGATGTCGCGCGGCGGATTCTTCCCCGCCGACCGGGTGCTGGCCTCGGCCATCGCCGCCGTCGACATCGCGCTGTGGGACATCAAAGGCAAGGCGCTCGGCGTACCCGTGCACGTCCTGCTCGGCGGCCAGGTCCGCGACCGCGTCCCGTGCTACACGCACGTACGACCCGAAGGAAACGATCCCGCCGAGGCCGCGCGGGCCTGCGCGGAACTGCGCGAGGCTGGATGGCGGGCGCTGCGACTGGCACTGCCCGCGTCCGGAGGAACCTTCGAGCCCCGGGCGGCGGTACGCATGGGCGTCGAGTTCTTCGCCGCGGCCAGGGAGGCAGTAGGCGAGGACATCGACCTGATTCTCGACGTGCACACCCGTCTCGACCCGCCCGAGGCGGTGCTGCTCTGTCGTGAGCTGGAACCACTGCGCCCGCTGTTCGTCGAGGACCCGTTGCGGTGCGAGAACCGCGGCGCCTACCGCAGGCTGCGCGAACGCACGGCCGTGCCGCTGGCGGCCGGCGAGCAGCTGGCGTCGAAGTGGGAGTTCCGGCCGCTCATCGAGGAGGAACTGGTCGACTACGCCCGGATCGACCTGTGCATCGCGGGCGGGCTCACCGAGGCCACGAAGATCGCCGGCTGGTGCGAGACGCACTACATCCGCGTGGCCGTGCACAACCCCCTCGGCCCGGTGGCCACCGCCGCGGCGCTCCACTTCAACCTGGCGTGCACCGCGTTCGGCGTCCAGGAGCAGCCCTACATTCCCCGCGACCTGCTGCCCGAAGTGTTCCCCACGGCACCCGAGTGGCGCGACGGGAGTCTGCTGCCGCTGGAGGGGCCGGGCCTCGGCCTGCACGTCGACCTCGACGCGCTGACGGCTGCGCATACGTCTGTCTGGAACGAGCCGCCGCGCCTGTTCCGGGGCGACGGATCCTTCACGAACTGGTGAGAGGCATGGAATTCCCCGAACTTCTGGTCATCTACCGCGGCCTGGGCACGGACGACGTCCTCGCGGCCACCGACGCCCTCCACACCGCCGGCGTGACGGCCTTCGAAACGACCATGGACAGCCCCGGCGCGCTCGCCTCGATCGCCGGACTGTCGCGACGCCTCGGCGGCGGCGCGCTGGCCGGGGCGGGCAGCGTACGAACGATCGGCCACGTCAGAGCTGCCGCGGACGCGGGAGCGTCGTTCCTGCTCTCGCCTCATTTGGACGAGGAGCTGGTCGCGGCGACGAAGGCGGCTGGGCTGGCCTCGATCCCCGGAGCGTTCACGCCGACCGAGGTCGTCCGGGCACACGCCGCCGGCGCGGACCTCGTCAAGATCTTCCCCATCGCACCCGCCGGGGCCGCGTACGTCGAACAACTGCGCCAGCCGCTTCCAGACGTGCCGCTGCTGGCCACCGGCGGGGTCACCGCCGAGCTCGGCAGACAGTGCCTGCTGGCCGGCTGCGCGACAGTGGGGGTCGGTGCCGGGCTGATCGACGCGGACGCCGTCAGAGACAAGAACTGGAACCGGCTGGCGGACAGCGCGCGCCGCTACCTGGCCGTGCTACGCGGCAAGGCCGAATGACGCAGGAAGGACCGATCATGCAAGACGACATCTCCGGGGTACGGCTGAGCGGCCGCCCCTATGCCGGTGACGGGCCCCGTTACGAGGTGGTCGAGCCCGCGACCGGGCGGCCGATCCGGCACGTCGCCGCGGGCACCGGCCGCGACGCCACACGCGCCGTGGACCTCGCCGCCGCCGCACTGGAGGAGTGGCGCACCACGCCGGCCCCGCAACGGGGTACGGCGCTGCGCGCGATCGCCGGACGGCTGCGCGCCTCCCACGACCTGGCCGAGACCATCGCCCGCGAGACCGGCAAGTGCCTGCGTGAGGCGACCGCCGAGCTCGCCCTGGCCGCCGACTACTTCGACTGGTACGCCGACCTCACGCATACCCTCACTGACCAGGTGCTTTCGGTACGCCCCGGCCTGCGGCACCTCGTCCGCACCGGACCGGTCGGCGTGGCCGCCGTCCTGACACCGTGGAACTTCCCCGCCTCCATTCCCGCCCGCAAGATCGCACCCGCTCTGGCCGCCGGTTGCGCCGTGGTCTTCAAACCCTCCGAGCTTTCCCTGCTGTCGAGCCTCGCCGTCGCTGAGACCTGCGAGCCCATGCTCCCCGAAGGCCTGCTGAACACGGTGGCCGGGGACGGGCCGGAAATCGTCGGCGCCTGGCTGGACGATCACCGTGTTCGCCTGCTGCACTTCACCGGCTCCACCACCGTCGGCCGCACCGTCGCGCAGGCGGCCGGAGCCGCTCTCAAGCCCGTGGTGATGGAGCTCGGCGGGCGCGCCCCGTTCGTCGTATTGGCCGACGCCAACCTCGACGAGGCCGTGGACACGCTGATGGTGGCGAAGTTCCGCAACAACGGAGCCTCATGCATCGCCGCGAACAACGTCTGGGTGCACGAGGACGTGCGCGCGGATTTCGTGAGCCGCCTCACCGAACAAGTCTCGACCCTGGTTCCCGGCGACCCTTTGGACGAGCACACGACCCTCGGCCCCGTACGCACCCGCGAGATAGCCGAACGCCTGGACGACTTGACCGCCGCCCTCGCCTCGGCAGGCGCCTCGGTGCACCGCGGCCCGCGGCCCGAGAGCGGCGGCTGGCACGTCGCGCCGACGCTGGTCGTCGACCCGCCCACGGACAGGCCCGAGTGGCGGGAGGAGGTCTTCGGACCCGTCGCCCTGGTCCGCTCCTTCACCGATCTGAAGGAGCCGATCACCGACGCCGCGGCAACCGGACACGGCCTGGCCGGGTACGTCTGCACCGGCGACGCCACCGCCGGCGCGGAACTGCTCGCCCGGTTCGATGTGGGAATCGCGGGCGTCAACGTGGCCACCCCCGCCACCCCGGAGATCCCCTTCGGCGGCCGCGGCGACAGCGGCATCGGCTACGAGGGAGGGCTGCCCGGCCTGCTGCCCTTCCTCGCCCATCAAAGCGTCGCGGCACCCCGGCCATGACCGCGGTCGACCTGGTACTCGACGCGCGGGCGACGGTGGCGGAGAGCCCTGTTTGGGACACCGGACGGCAAGGGCTGTGGTGGGTGGACATCCCGGCCGGCCGGGTACACCGCTTCTCCCCCGCGACCGGCGAGGACGTGAGCTTCGAGGCGAGCGAGGCCGTCGGCGCCGTGGCCTCCCGTCGCGACGGCAGCCTGCTGCTGGCCACGGCCACAGGGATCATCAGCTGCGCCGCTGACGGCTCGGGACGCACGGTCCTGCACGAGGTGGACACCGATCCGCCCGGCGGCCGGTTCAACGACGGCAAGGCCGACCCTTGGGGACGTTTCTGGGCCGGAACCCTGCTCCCCGGCACCGGCGGCGCGGGCGCGCTCTACCGCCTCGACCCTGACGGCACACTCCATACCGTGGTGACCGGCGTCTCGGTGTCCAACGGCCTCGGCTGGAGCCCCGACGGACGCACCTTCTACTACGCGGACTCCCCCACCGGCGGCGTCGACGCCTTCGACCACGACCCAGAAACCGGGGCGCTCGCCAACCGGCGCCGCCTCATCGACATCGACCGCGGCCGTCCTGACGGGCTGACCGTCGACGCCGAGGGATACCTGTGGGTTGCCCTGTGGGAGGGCTGGGCCGTTCAGCGGTTCGCGCCGGAGGGAGGACTCGTCATGACCGTCGAGATCCCCGCGCGCAAAGTGACCAGCTGCGCCTTCGGCGGTGCCGATCTCGACACGTTGTACGTGACCAGCGCCCGAGTGGGCCTGTCAGAGTCGGAACTCTGTCAGCAGCCGTACGCGGGAGGGATCTTCGCTGTGGTGCCTGGAGTCCGGGGACAACCCTCCGCTGCGTACGTGCCCGCAGGCATCGGCCGCTTTGGAGACGGCGGTGCTGACGACCTGCTCCGATGACGAATCGGTGTTCGCCGCGCTGCGCGCCAGGGCACGCAGCTAAGACGATCACACACCGTGGCCGAGAAGGCTCATGGTCAGGTTGCCGGCGCGTCCTCGATGATCCACTGGACTCCGTGCGGGATGAGGAAGTCGAGGAAGGCGGCCGGGTGGAAGGCCTGGGCGGGTGCGAGTACCCCCGGCTTCGCGGGGTCGGCGATGGAACGGCGGGCGCTTTCGACGGCGATCACCGCGGTCGTGCCGTAGGTGTCTGGGCCTTGGACGATGCCGCGGGCGCGGCGGCCGTCGGCGCTGGTGGCGTCGATCACGTAGGTGAAGTGCTGGGTGCGGCGGCTGTCCTCATCGGGTCCTTCCGGCAGGTTGTCGATGATTTCCGATGTGAGCGGGGTGTTCAGCTGGTCGCCCAACGCCGCCTCGGTCAGGCCCTGGACATGCCGGACGCGGATGTGACGGGGAATGGTGACCACCTCCGACACGGGGAAGGCCATCACCGGGGTCTCCTCCGACTGTCCGGGCAGCCGGATCGTGGTGTGGCGGGCGGGCATGCCGAAGCGCCAGTCGCCGTCGTCATATACCAGGCCTCCCGCCTTGATGGCGTCGATCGTTTCGACCACCGAACGCAGCGAGCCGCGCGACATGCCGCCGCCCCCGACGACCACGTGGGTGGTAATGATCTCTTCGACCGTCTCCAGGCGTTCGGCCAGGATGTGAGCCATGAGGTCCACCGGGACGCAGCCGTCGTTGGCGGCGGGTACGACGGTGACCCCGGCGTTCTCCGCCTCCGTGGTGCAGCTGTCGAAGATCTTCTTGACGTAGAGCTGCTCGCCTGAGGTGTCGACGTAGTGACAGCCGGCGGCGATCGCGGCGCGGACCACGGCCTCACCCGAGGAGGTGAATGGCCCGGCACAGTTGATGACGCCGTCGCAGCCGCTGAACGCGCTCACAAGCGCCGCATGGTCGCTGGTGCCGGCCACGCGTCGTTCAGCGTCGGAGAGGCCGACCGCCGAGGCGGCCGCCTCCAAGCGCGCGAGATCACGTCCGGCCAGGGCCATCTCGATGTCGCGTCGCGCCAGTTCGGTGAGCACGAGCTTTCCCTGGTATCCACTCGCGCCGTAAACAGCGATCTTCATGTCGTCTCCTCACGATGGGAGCTGCGCGGTCGCTCAGCCCAGCAGCACAGTAGGCGGCTGACAAAGACGATTGAATGCGTGATGCGCTCTCAAGTTTGCGCCATCGTCTTTCCAAGTCGATGTTCGTTACACTGGCCGCGTGGATGTCCTGTCTGATGTGGTGAGTGCGGCGCGCACCGGTCGACCCCACTCGGGCCGGGTGAGCAAATCTGCTCCCTTCGCCGAGCGGTTCCCGCCGGTGCCGTCCGCCGGGTTCCACATCGTTCTCCAGGGAACGTGCTGGCTGCTCCCGTCGCAGGGTGAGCCGATCGCCCTCGGGCCGGGCGATGTGGCCTTCCTGCCGCGTGGATCCGCACACGGCCTGGCCGACGAACCGTCCACCCCGGTGAGCGAGCCGCCCACAACGCTCACCGGAGCCCATGACGGCCGCGACGAAGAGACCTCAGCCGACCGGCCGCCGACGGTGGTCATGCTCTGCGGCGCTTACCTCCTGGACGGATCCGGGCCGCACCCGCTCCTGAACGATCTGCCCGAGGTCATCCACCTGCCGACGCAAGTAGGGCGCCACAGGGAACTCCGCGCTGCGGTCGAGCTCCTCGGCGTGGAACTGGACAACGACGCTCGCCCTGGCTCCGACACCATCCTGCTCACCCTGCTGGATCTTCTCCTGCTCTACATCCTGCGCGCGTGGTTCGAAGAACAGAGCGTCTCCGGCCACTCCGCCACCGGCTGGGCCGCGGCCCTGCATGACCCCGCCGTCGCCGCCGCCCTCCGCGCCATCCACGGAGACCCCAGCCGGCAATGGACCGTCGAGGAGCTGGGAGCGCAGGCACGCCTGTCGCGCGCCGCCTTCGCCCGGCGATTCACCCATCTGGTCGGCCAGCCACCGCTCACCTACCTGACATGGTGGCGGATGACCACCGCCGCCCGGCTCCTGCGCACCTCCGACGCCCCCGTCGACACGATCGCCCAGCAGGTCGGCTACAGCTCGCAGTACACCTTCACCCATGCCTTCAAACGTCAGTACGGGTCACCGCCCGGCAGTTACCGGCGCCACGGCGGCTGAAGCACAACACCGCGCAGGGATCTTCGAGGTTCGGCGGCCGATGAGCACGCTTGGTCGACGGCACACACGTTCGGCGGCAGTCCGAAAGCGCCTTCCCAGAACAGCCTCAGATCGCTACCGCTCACCCGATCAGGTGGCACGGGACGTCAGCTCCTCCCTGGCGAACAGGCGGGCCAAGGCCGATGAATCGTCTCGCGCGCAGGCCTCGGCGACCTCGTTCGCTCCAGGACCGTGCCATCGGAAGTGGCCATGAAGGCTCAGCCTATGAGCGCGAAGGGGTCGGCGTAGAAGCGCTCGAGCACGCAGGTGGCGGAGGAGATCACGGGCGCGTTGTCGTCGAGGGCGCTCGGTGTGATCACGTTTTCGGCGTCGAACTCCCGCCGCATCCACCGCCGCGCCTCTCCGCGGATCTCGTCGATGTGGCCGGGCACCAGCAATGGCGTGCCGAAGACGATGACCGCGTCGGGGGCGAGCAGGTCCATCACCATCACGACGGCCTCGCCGATCGCACGGGCACGCTCGCGCAGCAGGTAGTCGGCCAAGGCGTCACCGCCGCGGGCGAGCTCGGCCAAATCGTGGATCGTCTGCCCCTCACCGAGCAGCCCTTCGCGTACGGCCCGGCCGACAACGGCACGATCGCCGGCGACCGACATGAGACAGGCGCCGCGGCCGCAGTCGCACGGCATCTGAGCGGGCCGGGAGAGCGGGAGATGGGCGATCTGCCCGGCACCCTCACCCTGACCGTGGTGCAGCTCGCGGCCGATGACGATACCAGCGCCGATCACGTTGCCGATGAACAAGTGCACGAAGTCCTGAATGGTCCGATGGGCCCCGAACCACATCTCCGCCTTGCACAGGGCGCGCTGGGTCGACTCGACGACGAGGAACCCGGGAAAGCGGCCGGCTGCCAGCGCCGGGACGTCGACGTCGGTCCAGCCGAGCACGTCCTGGTCTCTTATGCGGCCGGAGGCCCCGTCGACCCGGCCGACGGTGGTGAAGCCGGTGCCGATGATCTTCGCGCTGGTCTCCCGGGCGAGCTCGGCCACACGATCGGCGGCCTCGGTGACCACCACAGCGGGGTCGAGCTCGCCGTCGTGCTCGACCCGCACGGAGCTGCCGACGAGCCGGCCGCGCAGGTCCACCAGTCCGATGGTGGTGCGGCGCAGGCCCACATGGATGCCCACGGCGTGGAAACGCGAGGAGGCGAGGTCGAGCGGCACGCGCGGGCGGCCGGCGTCGCCCGACACGAGTGCGGGCAGCTCCTCCAGCAACCCCGCCCGCGTCAGCTCAGCCGTGATGCGGGTGGTCGCTCCCGAGCTCAGGCGGAGCCGTTCGGCGAGATCGATGCGTGGAGCGGGCCCCTCTTTGAGGAGCGCCCGCAGCAGCGCGGCCACGTTGTGCCTGCGCACGTCGAAAGTCGCCGCGGCACGAGAAGCCGCAGTCGGGCTCCGCATGGCCCATCACTCCCCTACGCACATTCTCTGCGCAATGGAATTAAACGGCTCGAACACCAAGCCCGTCAACAGGCGAGCCAACCGTGTTCAGACCCTACCAGAGGCTGGCCATGGGTTTAACTTTTAGCGAAAGTTAAACCTGAACTTTGTTGCAAGGAGAGCGAAATGACCGTCGACAGCACGCCTTCGCGGCGTTCGCTCCAGCGCGACGACGCGGCCGTGAGCCGCTCAGAGGATCCGCCGGGAGCGGGCCGAGCCGGGTTTCCTGCGCCGGGGCCTGCCGGCCTACGCCGTGGTGCGCGCCCAGGCGCGGGCTTTCGCGCCGCCGCGGTGGCCGCCGAGGGCATCGGCCGGGAGGTGCTCGCGACCGTCTCCGGCCATCCGCCGTCGGGGCACTCGCCGGCCCCACCAGGCCGACCTCGACCTCGACCTCGAGGGAACATCCAAGTCGATCTCTGTAGTAGTTCCCTGCCCATAAGTTGTGCTCGAAAGATAATAGGCCTACCCTCAAGCGTCGATGCGTCGCCCAGGCTTGACCTACTGGCGTCAGATGTCTTGACGGCGCCATTGCCCGGAGATTAACTTCAGACCGGAATTTATCCCGCGGCCGACGGAGGGATTCCACCATGTGCAACCCGCCCGCTCGAAGAGACGTCCTGCGCTGGGGAGCCACGAGCCTGGCCCCGCTGGACGCGGGCGTCGTCGGCTGCATCTCAGCCGTCGAACGGGAGGCCCGGAGCAAGAGTGCCGCGGCGGGGACGCGCGGTCGTCGTGGAGCCCACGACGCGACCAGGCTCGGCGCGCCACAGACTGACGATGCGAGCGGAGATACGAGTGAGTGGGAAAGTGACAGATCGCTTGCGGACAACGAGTTGGAGAGATCGGGACTCTAGTACGGATTTATCGCCTGAGATCATCGCCAGCGGCGAATGCGATATCTCAACCGGTGGGCGTGTGGTCGATCTCGGTGTGGCTGTTCTGAAGGTCATGAAATTTCGCTCGGTACGCCTCCAGCGAGAGGCTCACCCCCCGCGGGCCCACGACGAGGACATCGTCCAACTCATCCTGCCCAAGCACGGCACCGTCAACGCCACATGGGCCGGAAGACACGACACAGTCAACGCAGGCGACCTGTACGCCCACGACCTCACCCACCTCGAAGAAGTGAACCTGCAACCCGACGGACGAAACGCCCTCGAACTGGCCCTGGTCACCATCCCCAAACCAGTGCTCCCCCTGCAAGGCGACGCGATGACGCCCCTGCTCGGACAAGGCATGCCCAGCGAGAACGGAGTAAGCGCACTACTCAAACGATTCATCCAAGACCTGGCCAACGAGAAACTGACACTCACCCCAGCCGATGGACAACGACTCGGAATGGTGCTGGTAGATCTCGTGACCGCATGCTTCTCCAGCCTCCTCGAATCCAGCCCCACCCCAAGACCGGGCTCCCAGCCACAAGCCCTCACCCAACGCATACGCACCACCATCCAACGCCATCTCTACGACCCCGACCTCAGCCCACGCTCCATCGCCGCCGCACACCACATCTCCGTCAGCTACTTGCACCGCCTCTTTCAACAGCACGGCCACACCGTTTCAGCCTGGATACGCGACCAACGACTGGAACGCGCCCGTCGCGACCTCGCCGACACCGCTCTGATCAACATCCCTATCCACAGAATCGCCACCCGCTGGGGATTTCGCCGCGCCGCCGACTTCAGCCGCGCCTTCCGCACGGCCTACGGTCAATCGCCGCGCCAGTTCAGGTCGTCCCTACTGAGACCTGAACGCGCGGACACCGGCGAATAGGCTGCACCGCAACACCTACAGCGTCGGCACCTGCACCACCTTCAGATCGACCATCGGGCCGGCTGCGAGAACGGCACGATCGGCTGGCTGTGCGGCCGTCGGCAGCGTCAGCGGGGGCCGAAGTCCTGCCGCTCGCCGGGCCGCGCCGCGTCCAGAGCGGCGGCGAGGTCGGCCGCGCCCTTGCCCGTCATGGCCTGTTCGAGGGACGGGCCGTCCGGCCCTTCGGACGCCCGCTGGTCCATGGTCACCGCAGCGGACTGGATCCGGCCCTCCAACTCACCGTCACCGATCACTCCGCCGTCGTACGGCAGCACCGAACTCTCCCCGAGCCCACGCCACCGGCCGGGGACGGCCTCCCCGCCATCGGTGAACGCGGGCACCCAGACGATGGCCATGATGTACGTGTGGCCGAGCTCAAGGCGGGGCCGGCCTTCCACCGCCAGCGGGCGCCTTCCCTTCTCGCCGAACGTCCAGCCGGCGGCCGACCAGGCGAACTCCGGCACCGGGGCCGGCTTCGCGGCGCCGTCGCGGGACCACAGCGTGTCCTTGACCTCGAGGGTGACCTCGCGGGGCAGGTAGCCCTGTCCGGCCTCGAGCTCCTCCTGGTCCGCGGCCAGCTCACGCTCCGCCTTGACGGTGACGACGACCGCGTGGTCGGCGTACGTCACCCAGTCCGAGGCGGTGTGGTTCGGCAGCCGGTCCGACCCGTGCGCCAGGACGACCCCGCCCGCGCGTCCGCCATCGTACTCGGCCCGCTCTCCGTCAGCCGCGAGGGCCGACACGACGAGGATGCCGGCAAGAACCGCGCCCGCCGTGGCGGCCGCCCATACTCTCCCACGTTTCACGACCGGCTCCTCAGTAGACGCCGTTGATATTGTCCTTGTTGACGCTGCCGAGCACGGCGTCGTACGGCGGGGTCTTCTTCATGCAGCCGAGCTGATGGTGCTGGTTGCCCACCTGCGGCCAGGCGTTCTGCCCGTGCAGCAGCCCGACGGCATGTCCCGCCTCATGACAGATGAGCCCGTAGGTGTAGTGGCCCGACTGGATGCGTACCATGTGCTGGTCGCACGCGTACATTTGCATGGGGTCGTCGCACCAGGTGATGCCCTCGTTGTCCCCCGGCACGTCGCCTTCGGCGAAAATGAGGTCCGTTTCGTTGTCGCCGGTCCATACCGGGTCGCTCGGGAAGTGGACCTCCAGATCGGTGGGACCGAATTGCTCCTGCAGCACCGTTTTCACGCGCTCCTTGTCAATCGACTCGAGCGTGTTCTCCCGGAAGATCGTCCAGTAGGTGTTGTCGGTCTGGCACACGTTCCCGCTGCCGTACTTGTCGCCCTTCACGCAGATACTGTTGTAGTTGCTGTTCGGCACGATGTTCTGGATCTTGGCGGCGGATGCGGTGCTCGTGGTCACCACAAGCACCGCCATGACGATGGCCATGAGACGCCGCCACCGTCCTCGTACGAATGTCCTGACATCGGGCACGTGCCACCTCATCTCTGTATGTCCCAAGCCATGATGGAGGGGCCCGCGCCCTGCCGTCGTTAGCGTGGCGTCCACACTGATTCGCGCAGAGTCCGCTCTTGGTCCACGCCAGCCGTCGCCTTGGGATCCTATGAAGCCATGGTGGGCGTGGACACAGGTACGTGCCCGGCGGCTTTCAGCCGGATGCGGTGCCGCTCCTCCCCCGCTTCGTCGCCGGAAGTTCGTCCGTGCCTCATCCCAGAAAGTCGAGCAGCACCTTCGCCATGGCGTCCGGGGCCTCTTCGGGGAGGAAGTGCCCCGCACCGGGGACGACAAGCCCGGTGACGTCCGTGGCCACGAGCCGCATCACCTGCTCCACGTAGGTACCGCTCAGCTCCCCGCCGATGGCCAGCACGGGGATGGTCAGCGGCCCTAGCCGGCGCCACCGCCGCACCTGCGCCGAGGCGTCTGCGCGGTAGTACTCGAAACTGGCGTGTAGCGCGGCCGGGTCACGCAGCGCGTCGACGTAGGCCTGCACGGCGTGAGGCGGGATGGCGTCAGAAGTGGCGGCCTTGGATGCGAATTGGTAGTCGAAATAGATCTCCTCCCGGCCGGCTACCATGCGTTCGTTGATCTCGGCCGGAAGCTGGTTGAAGGCGAAGTGCCAGAGGAGGTCGCCGCGTGCCGCCGCCATGGGCAGTGGCGGGGCGTCGGGCAGGCCCGGCAGGACCGCCTCGGCCACGGCCAAGCGGGTGACGCGGTGACGGTGGCCGGCGGCCAGGCCGTAGCCGACGACCATGCCGAGGTCGTAGCCGACGACGGCAAAGCGGTCGTGTCCCAGGCCGGTCATGAGGGCGGCCATGTCGTCAGCCAACGTGGCCGGGTCGTATCCGGTGGCGGGTTTGTCGCTGCCACCCATGCCGCGCACGTCGGCGGCCACGACGGTGTAATGCTCCGCGAGTCGCGGCATGACCAGGCGCCAGCAGTACCAGAACTGAGGCCAGCCGGGAAGCAGCAGCACAGGCTCCCCGCCGCCGCCGGCCACGGCATGCAGGGTGAGGTCGCCGGTCCGGACCCTGTGACTGGTGAAGACCTCGGAGAATCCCGCGGGCAGGTGCGGTACGTCGGTGATGGTGAAGGGCATGGTCGTCCTCCTCATGGGATGGGCGTCGGCCGCCCGAATCCCGGTCGGAACGGGTTTCCGCTCCCGGCACCAAGGCCGAAGGCGGTGAGTACGGCGTGGCCGGGGCCATGATGTGTTCTGTGGTCGGCCGCGCAGGAGGCGGTCTCATCGCGATCATGCGCAGGGCGGCGATCCGAGTGCGGCAGGCGGATGCGCCGCGCCGGGCCCTGCGCGGCCAGGCGGCGCGCGCTCTCGCGGCCCAACCCTTGCTCGCTCCGGTGACCAGCGCCACCGCTCTCGCGTCTGTCATGTGGTCGATGCTGGCCGGGCAGGCTCCAGTCACGCCAGGACCGGCGGGGCATGGGACCGGTGATACCACCCCCGCCCGGGGCCGATGCGCCATCATGAAGAGGTGAACCGCGCCGAACTCGCTGAAGTGCTGCGCCGGGCACGCGCCCGGGTGCGCCCAGAGCACGTCGGCCTGCCATCCGGCCCGCGCCGTCAGGTACCGGGGCTGCGCCGGGAGGAAGTGGCCATGCTCGCCGGGCTGAGCGTCGAATACGTGGTCCGCCTGGAACAAGGACGCGGCCCACGGCCGTCGGCGCAGGTCGTCGCCGCGCTGACACAGGCCCTGCGGCTCGGCGACGACGACCGCGACCTTGTCTTCCGGCTCGCTGGCCACGAACCACCGCACGATGGGCTGGTCGCGATGGTGGTGCGGCCGAGCGTGCTGCGACTCCTCGACCGGATGGCCGCCCTGCCCGTACTCGTGCTGTCGGCGAAGGGAGACGTGCTCGCGTGGAACCCTCTGTCCGCGGCCTTGCACGGCGACATGTCCGCCTGGCCCCGGCCGCAGCGCAACCTCATCTGGCAGCGGTTCCTGGGCAGCAGCCGCTGCCAGGTCACCGATGGTCCGGACGAGGACGACGCCGCCGCCCGCGCCTCGGTCGGCACACTACGCGCCGCCCAGGCCCGCTACCCGGAGGACCCCGATCTGGCCCACCTCATCAGCGAGTTGCGCCGCCGCAGCGCGCGATTCGACGAACTGTGGCAAGAGGGACGTTCCGCGCAGTGGTACAGCGCGGCCAAGAGCATCAGCCATCCCGAGATCGGCACGATCATCCTCGACTGCGACACGCTGCTCCTCCCGGACACCGACCAGACCGTGCTCGTCTACTCAGCCAAGCCGGGAACGCCCGAGGCCGCCGCGCTCGACCTGCTCCGGGTCACCGGCCTCCAACGGCTGTGATTCGCGCGGCCCCAGGGCCCGTCCCCACTCTGGCATGCGTCGCCTCAGGTGAGGTCGCGGCGCTTGAGGGCCGTTAAGCCGGCGCCGGCGAGCGCCACGGCCAGGGCGGTGAGCACGAGTAGCGGGGTCGCGTCGAACTCGGCGCCGGTGAGGACCTTGGGGATGTGGTGCATGGGCACGACGGCGTTGGCGATCCAGTAGTCGATGCCCAGGGCGGGGCCGATCTGCTCGCCGAAGAGCTGCTGGAACATGAACACCACCCACACGGCGGCCACCGCCCAGCGAGGGATCAGGCCGAGGGCGAGGATGCCGACCGCGCCGACGGTCCACACCGCGGGCACCAGGGACAGGGCGGCGCCGAGCACGCGTGGCAGGTGGGTGGCCACGTCGCCGGTGGTGAGGCCGTATGCGAGCCCGGCCGCGAGCCCCGAGGCGGTCATGGTCGTCAGGGAGCCCACCGCCACTTTGGCACGGCACGCCGAATAAGCATCGAGACGCCCAGGAGCCGTTGGACAGCCGCGGTGATGTCCGCGAGCTACAGGACCGCGACGGCGGAACAACCGCTTGCTATCGGCGCATCTGGCCACCCCGATCCGGCACGTCTTCGCCGATCAGGGTTTCGCGGGACAACATCTGTGGGCAGCGATGACCTCCGCCTCGACGAGCCAGCCCTCGACAGGAAGGCTGGCGAGTTCGATCGTGGCGTCGAGCGCGGACAGGCTACGTCCAGCGGCGGATCGCGTCGATCGTAGTCTCCGGGGAGGTGTTGAAGCAGAACCGGATATCAGGGTGCGCCGCCACCAGTACGTTGATCAGCCGCTCGAAGAGCACGGTGTGCTCCGGCAGCACGCGTACTCCCGCCCCGATCATGGCCAGGCCGAAGGGACCTTCGGTGGACAGTCGCTCGCGTACGGTCTTCTCGGCCGCGTCCGGATCGGTGCCGATGAGGCACGCCACGGTGTCCAGCCCTGCCGCATGCAGCGCTGCCTCACCCTGTTCGATACGGGCAGCCAGCGTCGCCTCGTCCAGGCCGGGGTGATCGGAGAAGTCGACCGCGCTTGGGTGCAGGCCGATCGTCAGGATCTTGGTCATGAGGGCTCCTACCAGGGGACGGGTCCGTTGCGGTCGAAGAAGCCGCCCGTCGGCCCTTCGCGGTCCAGCGTGGCCAACCGGATGACCGACTCGGCGGCCTCCGCGACGGTGTGCATGCCGGTGTGCTGGTTCATGTCGGTCGCAGGGTTTCCCGGATCGGCGGCGTTGACCTTGAAACCGGGCAGTGCACGGGCGTACTGGGAGACGATCATGTTGAGTGCGGTCTTGGATGAGGCGTAGTCCAGGCTCAGGAAGCCGGACTCGGGACGTGCGGGGTCGCAGGCGTAGGTCAGGGATGCAAGCGCGCTGGAGACCATGACGACACGGGGATGGTCCGACTTGCGCAGGAGAGGCAGGAACGCGTGCGTGACCCGTACCGGGCCGAACACGTTGGCTTCGTACAGGACCCGCAGCGAGTCCGCGCCCATGTCGGCGGGATCCAGCCGTGGGCCGCCGACTCCGGCGTTGTTGACCAGTACGTCAAGACGGCCGGCCCTTCCGGCCACCACCTCGGCCGCCGCGGCAACGGAGTCGTCCGAGGTCACGTCGAGCTGGACGAACTCGACGCCGAGCGCGTCCGCCGCCCGCGTACCGCGTTCGCGATCACGGGCGGCCAGGAACACCCGCCAGCCCCGCCGCGACAGGCGGCGTACCGTCTCCCTGCCCAGCCCTTTGTTCGCTCCGGTGACCAGCGCCACCGTCGTCGTATCCGCCGCCATGAGCTGTTCCGCGCCCGGTGCCGGTGTATCTGCTGGCATGGGCACATCGCGGTTGGTGTCCGTTGTCATGGATCGATCGTCCGAGAACCCGACAAGCCCTCACCAGGACCGCTTTGACCTGGGACTTGCCGTACCACCCGATCAGGGCCGATCAGCGGGGTCGGCTGACTGACGGACCTTGGCCGCCACCGCCCGGAAGGCCCGGCCGATCGCCTCCCGTTCGGACGGGCTCAGCAGGTCGATGAAGTGCTCGCGCACGGTTTGCACGTTGTCCATGGCGGCCTTGACGAGCACCGCCCGCCCCGTCTCTGTCAGCGACGCGACCACACCCCGCTTGTCCTCGTCGTCGTTGCCTCGCTGGACGAGCCGGCGTGCCTCCAGCCGGGCGACGGTGTGCGACAACCGGCTTCGGGAGTAGTACGACAACTCGGCGAGTTCGGCCATGCGAAGGCGGCCATCAGGCGCCTCGGACAGCCGCACCAGGATCTCGAAGTCCGCCAGCGAGAGGTTGTGGTGGCGGCGAAGCCGACGGTCGCGCAGTTCCTGCAGCAGCGCCGACCCTTCGACGAAGGAGCGCCAGTCCCGCTGCTCGGCGTCGTCCAGCCATCCTGAATCACCCATGAGCCAAGGATAGTGGTTGATGATTTCAACTAGCACGGGTAACATTCCCGTCATGGTTGAGATCTTCAACTACATCGTGACGGACCCGTCCACGTCGCCGAGAGGAGCCCCATGAACGCGAAGCTGTTCACGCTCGCTTCAGGCAACTTCGCGGTCGGGGTCTCAACGTTCGTCATCGCGCCCATGCTCGGCCACATGAGCGCCGACCTGCACGCCGGCCGAGCCGTGGTCGGGCAGCTCATCGTGGTGTACGCGCTCGCCTACGCACTGGGCGGCCCGTTGCTCACCACTCTGGTCGGGCACCGGCCGCCACGACAGGTGCTGCTCGTCGCGCTGGCCGTGTTCGGCGTCGGCAACGCCCTGACCGCGGTCGCGATGGACTTTCCCGGTGCGGCCGCCGCGCGCGTGATCGCCGGTGTAGGCGCCGGCGTCTACACCGCCAACGCACTCGCAGTCACCCGTCGCCTGGTCACAGGAGATCGACAAGGACGCGCCGTGGCCGTTGTGGTGGGTGGCCTGACGACGGCAATCGTCCTGGGTCTTCCGGCCGGTGCGTGGCTGGGTAGCGCGACGAGCTGGCGATTGGCGCTCGGCCTGCTCGCACTCCTCGCCGCACTGCCGATGGCCGGAACTCTGTCACTGCCGGCGCTCGACGGGTCGCCGGCGGTCGCCCTCAGAAACCGGGTGGCGCCGCTGCGAGATCGGCGGGTTCTCGCCACTCTGCTGGCGACATGGCTGTGCCTGACCGCAAGCTGGACGGTGTACAACTTCATCGACGTGGTGCTGCTGCCGGCCACCGGAGGCGACCCGGACCGCCAGTTTTCGACGTTACTCGTCTTCGGGGCAGGAGCGGTGGCCGGCAACCTCCTCGCCGGACGGTTGGCGGATCGGTACGGTCCAGGTCGCACAATCGCGGCGGCCGCACCCGGGCTCACTGTCGCGGTCCTGGCGGTCCCGTTGGTGGCGGTCACCATGCCACTCGTGCTGCTGGGCGTCGGCGCCTGGGCGATGCTGCATTGGATGGTCAACGTCCCGCAGCAGTTGCGCGTCGCCGCGGCGGCGCCTGATGTGGCGCCCATCGTGCTCGGCCTTCACCAGAGCGCCATCTATCTCGGCATCAGCGCAGGCGGACTCGTCGGTGCCATCGGCTACAGCCTGGCCGGCCGTACCGGCATCGGCTACGCCGCGTTCACCACCGGGCTCCTGGCGCTGACCGCACTGTGGTGGTCGATGCGCACCCGGCCGGACAGCGGGCCGGGCATCAGCGCGACCGGCGCGGACGATGCCCATGGCAGCCACACCCGGAGCTGACCGGCTCAGCTCCATGAAGCAAGGTAAGGAAGGGTTATGAGTGATCGAGTTGCAGTCACCGGCGTGCGGGTCTTTGACGGACATCGGCTGTCCGCGCCACGTACGGTCGTCATCGCCGACGGCGTGATCGGCACCGACACTGACGGTGCCGAGGTCATCGACGCTGACGGTGGTGTGATGCTGCCCGGCCTGATCGATGCGCACATCCACCTCAGCGGCGAGAACACGCGGGACAAACTCTGCTCGTACGGGGTCACCACAGGGCTGGACATGGCGACCTGGCCGGCGCAGCGATTGGCCAGGCTGCGCGGCGTGCGGGGCGGGAGCGACGTGCGAAGCGCGGGCATCCCCGCCATCGGCCCGGGCGGCCTGCACTCGCGCATCCCGACGATGCTGGCCGACGCCATCGTCACCGGCCCGGAGCAGGCGGAGCCGTTCGTCGCCGCGCGGCTGGCCGAAGGCAGCGACTACATCAAAATCGTGGCCGATCCGGGCGAAGGCGGCCCGGACCAGGAAACCGTGACAGCCCTGGCGCGCGCGGCACACGCCCACGGCAAGCCGGTCGTGGTGCACGCCGTGTCCCAGGCCGCCGTCATCATGGCCCTCGATGCCGGCGCGGACATCATCACCCACGTCCCGCTCGGCCCACCACTGGACCTGCCGGTCGTGGCCCGGATCGCGGACGCCGGCTGCACCGTGGTTCCGACAATGACCATGATGGAAGGCATCGCGGCAACGATCGGACGGCCGGAGGGACTCGCGGGTGCCCGCCGCAGCGTGGGTCTGCTTCACCAGGCCGGGGTGCCGGTCGTGGCAGGCACCGACACGAACGACACGGCCGGCGTGCCGTTCCAGCCCGAAGCCGGCGCCAGCTTGCACCACGAGCTCGAACTGCTGGTCGACGCCGGTCTGAGCCCCGCCGAGGCACTACGCGCGGCCACCCGGCTCGCGGCCGGGGCATTCGGCCTGACCGATCGCGGTGCTGTCGAGCCAGGGCTGCGCGCCGACCTGGTCCTTATCGACGGCGACCCGCTTGCCGACATTCGCGCTACCCGGAATATCCGTCGCATCTGGTGCGGCGGCGTCGAGCACACTCCGGCTGGTCAGAACCGCGCCCCCTGGTAACCGTGAACCGGCTCCATCGAACCCAGGCACACCACCATCTCCACAAATCGCGGCGCAGTTTATTCCCTGCGCGGCTGGGTGAATAATTCCGCTACGGAAACTCCACCCGCGTCTTCGACAGGATCAGGACCTTCGCTCTCGCGAGACTCGCGTTATTCATCGCCAAGAGGCACAAGCGGGGCGCACGCCGCTGAACCGATGGGAGGTGTTTGCGATGCGCACCGCCGGTTGGGGCTGACCCTGACGCGGCGCCCGGGGAACACCATTTCCGGGCGCCGCCCACCCGACATCGGAGCGCCGAACTGGACGACCGTTGTTCACGGGCCAAGAAGGCCGCGGCTTTTCCCCAAGAACTTGTTTCTTCGTGGAGCTTGCGATTCTCCCGCTTCATCGCGAGTTCGCGCTCGCTCTTCTTCTCGCCCGCATCATGCGCCGGCGCCACGTCGTCGCCCCGGGTTCGCCGATAGGTGTTCACCCAATCTCCGAGCGTGGTGTCGTGGACCGGACGATCCGGGCCCCTCAGTTGACCACGTGCTGCGCGTCACCGGATCTCGTTGTCGGGGTAGTCGACGTCGTAGGCCTGACGGGCTTGTGCGATGGCTGCGCGGTGTCCCAGTGACCAGTCGGCGAGTGCTTTGACGAGGTGGGTGAGGCTCGCGCCGGTTTCGGTGAGGCGGTAGTCGACCTGGGCGGGTACGGTCGGGTACACGGTCCGGAGGACGAGGCCGTCTCGTTCCAGGCGGCGCACCGTGAGGGTCAGCATGCGCTGGGAAATCCCGTCGATGGCGCGCTGGAGTTGGCGGAAGCGCCGCGGCCCATTGGCGAGTTCGACGATCACGAGAACCGACCACTTGTCGCCCACCCGGTCAAGAACGTCTCGGATGCCGCAGTCCGGGTGATCCGGCTGTCCGCATGGTTCGAGCTCGGCGGCTCCAGCGGTTACATCAGTGTGCGTGGGTGACACGAAACTGCCTCCTTGCGAGCCGCCGGGCGCGGGTTCAGGATCTCACCGTAGTTACTGAAGAGAACCACGGCAGGAGACCAACCGCAAATGATCATGGTGACCGGCGCCAGCGGACAGCTCGCCTCCCTCACACTCGCTGAGCTGGACGAGCGAGAAGTACCTGCCCAGGGAGGGAGCCGCACTCCCACCGACGCACAGCGCCACCTTGACTTTGACGACCCCGCAACCCTCGACCTCACCGGCGTTTCGACCCTGGTCCTCGTCTCGGCCGGGTATGCCGAGGACGACCAGGTCATCGCGCGTCACCGGACTCTTCTCGACGCGGCAGGCCGCGACGACGTGGCCCACGTGATCTACACCAGCCTGACCGGCGCCGGGGATCACCTCGGGTTCGCACTCGCCCACCGGGCCACCGAGCAGATGATCAAGACCAGCGGGCTCGCGTGGACCATCCTCCGCAACGGGCTGTACGCCGAGCTCTTCGGTGCCTTGCTCGCCCGGACTCCCGACGGCCTGGAATCACCATTCGGTACCGGCGCGCTTTCCGCGGTAGCGCGGGCCGACCTGGCAGCTGCCGCGGCCGTTGTCGCAAGCGAGCCGATCGCTCATGTCGGCAGGGTCTACGACCTGGTTGGCTACCCGATCACCGCCGGCGACATCGCTGAGCGTCTCGGCGTCGCCCACCACACGATCGGGCTGGATGCGTACCGCACCCGCCTACTCAGCGATGCCAACCTGCTGCCATTCCAGCCGCCGATGCTCGCCTCAATCGCCACCAATGTCCGCCACGGCTTCCTCAGCAACAGCAGCCCCGACCTGGTGGGCCTGCTGGGTCGACCGCTCACAGATTCGCTCACCGTCGCCGCGGATGTCGCGGCCGGCGGTAGCAGGCTGGGTTCCGCGTGATCCGGTCCGTTCCCTTGTTGACCCGCTCGATCCGAGCAGTGAGCTGGTCGCGCATGTGCCGGGGCCGACTCCCGATGCACCGACTTGACGATGATCTTCCCGACGACCGTCTCGATGCACGCGGTCGGCCGTGTGCGCCGCCGGCCCGGCGTCACCGGAGAACGCCTCGTCGGTGTATCGCATGGCAGTACAGCCAAAGACCGCCGGTCAGCACCCACGCGCCGATGTCGATGAGGGGGAGAACCTGGGTCCGAGGATAGCCATCGGTCCATGAATTCACACGATCGTCACGCCCGCCCTCAACGGGCATGACCCCCGCGCGCCGTCGCGTTGCCACAAACCCGAACACCCAGACGTGGGATGATGGCTCCGTCCCAGAGCGGAACAGCCGGACGGATCAATTCTTTCTACAATCAACTGATCAGAAGTTTCCCGTCTGCGCGGAGGTTGATATGAAAGCATGGTCACGCTGGCAGGACTGGGCGATTCTGGCCGCCGGTCTCTACGGGATTCTCTCCCCACTCTGGTTCGACGGCGAGCGAGGAGCCACCGGCACGCTGCTCACCTTTGGGATCCTCATTGTCGGCACCGCCGTCGTAGCTCTCGCGAGACCGGCCATGGTGTGGGCGGAATGGGTGAATACCGTGTGGGGCACCTTGATGCTCACTGCCCCGTGGGCGTACGGGACGTACGACGACAACTGGGACGTGACGTTGACATCGGCGATCGTCGGTCTTGTCACGATGGCCCTCAGCCTCCATGCGGCGAACAAGGGCAATGCAGCACAGCGTAGCTGAAAACCGGCCTGTGAACCGAGGCGCCGCATTTGGCTACTTCGTCGCGGCACGCCGGATGATGGAGATCAAACGGCAAGAGACACCGCGGGCGGCCGCGCCGCTGAGGTGAGATCGTCGCGCTGGTCCGCGGGGTCAGCGGCCGCCGGACTGCTGCCGTCGATGGACAGGGCTGGGACTGCTCCGATAACGCCGTGATGGGGTGAACCCGGGCAAAGCCACTACCGGCGACGACAACGGGCGGCCGGCATGGCAATCGCCGCAGCAATGAAAACCCCGAAAACCGACGCTTCCGTACGGACCATCGCCCTGGACGCCGACACCGCCACGATGCTGCGCACCCACCGGCAACGACGACTTCAACAACGACTGGCCACGGGAGAGGCGTGGGCCGACACCGGGTTCGTCTTCACTCAGCCGGACGTCAGCCGACTCCACCCGCAACACGTCTCCGACCCATTCCAGTGGCTCGCCTACCTGGCAGCCGGGGTGGAGATGAAGGTGGTGCAGGAAACACTCGGCCACACCTCCAGCGCCTTCACCGCCGACACCTACACCTCCGTCTACCCCCAGGCCGCCAGGGCCGCGGCCGAGAAGACCGCCGCTCTGCTGCCCAGCGAAGAACACCAGAGCACGGGCAGGCAGACTCATCTCGCTGCGAGGCCGACAGTCGGATTACGCGTCCGGCCCCGCAGTCGCCGCCTGCTCGCGGCGAGGCGGGGCCACTGCTCTTCCCGCAGCAGCCGGAGACGGTGAATGGATCATGATGTGTGCGGGATCGGTGCACCCGAGCACGCACCGAGCGCGGCTGACCGCCGGTGCTGAGGTCTGACGGCACGCTCCGGGGGTCGCGATCCTGACCGGGCGCTTCGGCATCGGCCACCGGGCTTATCGCCCAGACCCTGCTGACGTGACTCCCACGGCGGTCAGTCGCAGCCGCAGCCGTCACAGCAACAGCCGTCCTCGCCCGGGCAGCAGGAACAGCAGTTGCCGCAGCAGTCGTAGCCGGAGCAGTCGAAGCGCTCACAGAAGGAGCCCTCGCGGTCCTCGTCCCAGGCGGGCCGGTACAGGCCGCACGTGCAGCAGGTCAGCGCGGCACACGCCAGCGACAGCAGCCCACCGGGATCCTGCTTCGGCGAACGTCCTCCCGGCGGCGCGCCGGGATCGCCGGGCGCGTGTCCGGGCGGGTGGCCGGTGCCGTGGGTTCCGGCGGTGGCGAAGGCTCGGGAGACGGCGCTGCCGGTCTCCCGCACCAGCAGGGCGCGCGTCAGGCCGGGGCGGGGCAGGTCCAGCTCGTCCACGGCGGCGCGCAGCTCGGCGTGCGCGGCGTCGCAGTGGCGGCGCGCCTCGTCCAGGCCGGTGCCGGTGGCGGCCAGCGGGTTGTACGCCCCGGACGCCCGGTCGTCGGCCAAGTCCTCCACCGCGTCGATCAGGTGTGCCAGCTTCCCGAATCCGCGACCGGCCGCCTCCAGGGCCTCCCGATTGTGCGGCTTCCCCGTGAGCACCGCGGTGTGCGCGAACGCGGCGGCGACGGCGTCCTCGGTGGGCCCCGTCAACTCCCGTAACCCGGGCGCCGCGCTGCTCCCCGGGGGCGCCTGGGCTGGGGTGCGTTCCAGGAGGGCCTGGCGGTCGGCCGCTGCCGTCAGCGGAGTGGGGTCGAACCCCAGCGTGCCGGCCATGGCCGTGCCGGCCGAGGACCAGCGGCCCGCCAGGCGAGTGGCGCCGGCGGCCACCGGGCCGCGGGCGTACACGCCGTCCCCGTCCGCCACGTGGTCGCTCACCTTTCCGGCCGCCAGGAGCAGCGACACCGAGGCCGCCAGCCGTACCCCCTCGGACTCCACTACGTCGGCGCCCTTGAAACCGCGTAGCGCACACGGGCCCGCCCGCCGGCGCGACGCGGACGTGGGCGACTGGGCCTCGGTGAGGACGGATACGAGCAGGCCGTCGTAGTTGGTCACCAGGCGCGACAGGTGTCCGTGCTCGTCGCGGAGCGCCAGGCAGAGCCCGCACAGGTGACCCATCCAGTCCGCGTAGAGCCCCTTGCACATGACGTGCCGACACGGACGGACAATGCCGAACATGTGTCCCCTTATGTGCGTATTTGAGAGCCAACCGTAGCACCAGGCCGCCGGAAGATACCGCGGCGGCGAACGGATCCGCAGGAAGGAGACGGTGCCCTCACCGACCGGCCTGGAGCACTGTGCAGCTCAGAACGAATGGCCAGCGGCAAGTCGTTACGTCTGGGCCCACACCTGTCCAGCTTGGGATCATCCACCAAAGCAAATACACCCTCTGTCGACGTGGTGCAGGCCCGGCGAGGGCGCTGAGCTCGTCGCGGTCGCCGCAGCGCGACTGCGTCGTCGCGATGCGGCCCGACGGCGCCGCTTCCTTCCGGTTCACCGACTTCGACCGCACCTTGGGGGAACCGGGCGAGTACGGATGCACGCCGAACGTCTACCTGTACCCACGACGACCCACTAACGATCCCCGCGCCGCCACGGTCGGCCCCGGCGGCGCGAGACCTACACGGCTGGTACAAATGGGGCATGAGCGAATCCGTCTGGTATCCCCCGCGGCGGAACGTGCCGGCGGCCCGGCGTGTCTACAGTCGGACGCACCGTGTGTGGGCCCGCGTGCTCCTTTGGACGCCGATCGCGCTCACAGTGGCCGGTGTCGTCCTCGGCCTGGGGCTGTTCGCGGCCGCCGACGCCGACCCGACGCACAATTCGTCCGCGCTCGGCTATCTCGGCCTCGTTGTGTGGGGCGCCCTCGCGGTCCTTTCACCGGTCCTGCTCGGGTCATTCATCGCCGGGCTGGTCATGCTGAACCGCACGCGCAGTTGAGGTCGCGGCGGGACGCGGCCCGACACAGAGTGCCGCTGCGCAGGCAGCCAGGCGGAGAAGCGGCGCCGGGGCGGAAGGCGGGTGTACTGGATCGATGCCTACACCAGCGTGCCCCGGTCGGGGTTCGTCGAACCAGTCGCCTGGCAGCCATGGCGGCTGCCGCTTGCGCCAGCCGACGAGCGCCGGCCACTCCTTCCAACGCTGCCGCCACATCCTGCAGCGCGGCAGGGTCGACGCCGTGCAGCGCGTGCGGATCCAGTTCCGGGATCACGGCAAGCCGCCACCTGTTGGCCACGTACTCCAGAAATCTCACACGTGTGAGGTTCCACGACACGTGCCGCACCTGCGCGTCCTGGCTGAGCCATTCCAGGACGGGCACGCGCGCGGCGTAACCGAAACCGCCGGGGATCAGTATGCCGTCCAGACAGTCGTTGCCCGTGCTATGGCGAGGACGTCGTGTTACGTTGTAAGCGCCTCGTCGAGCTGCGGGCTCGGTGGGGTAGGGATAAGCGGGTCGGCTGGGCCGGGCTGTTGGCACTCGCTTGAGATACAAGCTGCAGTGGTGTCGATGGTCATGGGTTCGATTCCCACCGCGCATGTCATCGTGCGCACGCCCGGCGGTCTCCACACGTTCGGCGCGGAGACCGTTGTGCCTTTCTTCGCGCTCGATGGCTCAGTACTGTCGCCCTTATGGCACGAGTACGGAACCTGGCCACACGCAGCCAGTTCGTGAACGTACAACTGCCCGTGGCGGATCTGCGGTCACTCATCGGCTCAGAAACAGGCCGAATTCTTCGTCCCACTTGGCCCGATCCAGATGTCGGACAGGAGTTCGTCCGGGGCCTAGGCGTGGTCAGGAGCCTGCCCGGGTTCGGGACGGCGGCCCTCGGATGGAGAGGAGAGCAGACCTACATCGACGCGTCGCGGCTGGTCCGGTTCACGCCTGGCTGGTTTGATCGTTCGGCTGTCTGGATCAAGCCGACACACCGGCGCCTGCTGGGGGCCGGCATTGCCTGGCGGGTTGATCTCGGCATGGTCGTCAAGTGGCGGGAGGGCGTCGGCCCACGCACGGCCAACGCGCTCGCCACCAGGGTGCTCAGCCTGCCGATTCGCATCGGCCAGTTGGACCGTCCTCTTGCCGAGTCCGGCCGGGCACTGACCGCCAAGCTCCTGGCGCTGACCACTCATGCGGGTCACCTGCCGGACCGGCGATGGATGGTCGCCGGGCGCCCGCTCGTCCTCATCAACGAGTATGAAACCGGCCACGGCAAATTGAAGATCTTGACGGCTCCGGTGAGCTGGAACAACCGGCCCATGTCCATGTTCGTCCTGCGCCGCGGCAACTACTACACGAGCGAGGTCCGAAGGCTGCGCCACGCGCTGTGGCGGTCTTACCAAGAACTGGAGACTCTGCGGTTAGTGCTCCGGACGTGGCGCTCTCAGCAGGTCGAGTTCGACCCCAAGCAACTGCGCGACTACCTCGCACCTCAGTTGAAGCTGCTCTCGAAGCGAGCGAGAGACACCTATGACCAACCCACGCTGCTCGGCATCGCGGCCGAGGCGACCGGGTTCGACATCGGCGACCTGGCGGCCCTCGCCGTCGACCTCGGGCGGGAGAGCAAGGGCATCGTACGCAGCCTCGAGAACGTGATCAACGCATTGGAGGCGGCCAAGCGGGAGCGGGACACACCCAAGACAATCAACTTCCTCTCTGTCCAATGGAGGACCCGTATGCAAGGCGACAGCTACACCTTTCACGACAGGGCAGCCGGGGTTTTCGGCCACGACAACTCGGTCTCTGGCGGAAGTTTCACCGCCGGGGACACCTCGGTGCCGGCGCTGGACGAGCTCATGAGCGCTATAGCCGGGCTGAAGTCACAGCTGGCACCCGAGCGCGCCGAATTCCTGGAGGAGGCGGCGCAGGAGCTGAGAGGAGCTACGGACGACCCTCGGCGAGCCGAAACGATTTTGGAGAGGATCGGCGGGATCGCCGCCCTGGGGGGAACCGCAGGGACCGCCGTCATAGAAGCGGTGCAGTCAGTAGCCGGAGCGCTGGGCATCGGCCGGTAACCCTATCCCGCTCGAAAACACGGCGTCGGCCAGGGTGTCGTGGAGCAGACCGAGGTCACCGGTGTCGCCGTGCTCCTCCGCCATCCCCAGGGCGAGCCGTAGCTCGTGCAGGGCTTCCTCGCATCTTCCTTGGCGGTAATAGACCCCGCCCGGTTGTTACGAACGTGGGCCTCGTGGTCCCTGCGGCCCGCCCGTTCGGTGTTGACGGGGGCCGTCTTGAACGCGGTGAGCGCGTCGTCATAACGGCTCATGACTGTGTCTTGGTTCTGCAGCTAATCGCGGTTCTAGGGCATGATTCGGCGTAATGATGCAGGTCGGCGGCACATCATCGACGATTTCTTATCCGAGGTGGGAGATTTCTCAGTCTCGGCGCTGAGGCGGGCACATGCGAGAACGGCTCCGAGATCGCACTCGCAGCATGCGGTCGGAGCAGGGCCCCGGCGGCGCGAGACTTCTCCTTGATCCTTGTAGCAACGATGGAGCGGGTATCGCCCGCACCTGCCATTGAGCAGGGGACCACGTTCGGGCCCGACAGGGTGGAGCACACGATCGCGGCGATCGCCGAGCAGGCAATCGACTGACCGACGTTACGGACTAGAGGGTCAATTCCGGACGAAGTAGCGCCGGTGAACCGCGGTTTCGAACCAGTCGACGTCCAACCGGTGCCCCGCCAACGTGAACGCGAGTTCCAGGAAGGCCCCCTGCCGTTCGTCATAAGGATGCGGCGGGAACAGCGGCAGGTCCCCCAGGCGGTCGTCGAGACCGTGAGGATCCTCACCTCCGGCGAATCGAAGGCCGCCGCTGTCGACCACGGTCAGGACCCGACCGTCGACCGCCCGCCGGAGGCTGAGCCGCGTGTTCAGGTTGGCGAACAGGTTGAGGACCTCGACCCCATCGGCTGAAATCTGCTCGATCTTCACCTTGCCATGCCAGCCCAGAGGCTCCATCACGACGACGCGGTCACCCGCGCGTCCGCATACGATCACGTGCGGCGCGTTGTGGCCAGGGTATGACGGCAGCTCGCCTCTCGCCTTGGCAATGGTGCACTCACGGACGTCGTCCAGGGTCGCGCCGAACCGCCGCGCGACCTCGTCCGGATCGGCGAGTTCGACCCAGGTGAGACAGCAGGACTCGGCCAGACCCTCCCCTACGAAGAGCCGGTAGTTCTCGGCGAATCTCCCGCCGCCTGAAATGCCTGGCCGCATATGCTTCCTTCCCAGCCTGCAAATCGTGTTCGCCCACGACCAGGGCCGCATTTCCAGCGTGGGTGGGTCTGGGACGACGATCACATCGTAAGTCTGCTGGCCTCGGTCTCTCGCTCGTTCCCGATCGGCGCCGTGATGACGCTGGAGACCGGAAACGCTGACGTGCGCTTCCAGCCCCAACTACTCGAGGGAGTCCAGAATTCTGCGTCGGCGGACGTACCGAAGTGGCTATCCGCAGTTTGCCGTGGTGGCCTGCTGATTCAAGCGTGTGCGCCGCCGGCGTGTCTGCCGGTGGCTGCGTAGCAGGATACGGGCCTGGTAGTGCGCGTCCGGTGCGCTTGATGTGCCTGCTCGTGGTGTTCGCGGCCTCGGAACGGGCGTTGGCGACCCGGATTTCGATCTCGTCCCACCGTCGCCGGCCTGGCCGCCCGGTTAATTGGCTCGCCGCGTCAGCGGGAATGCCGATGTAATCCTGCCATGCGCATCGCCTCAGAAACCGTCGCTGACGGCATCCGCGAACAGCTCTTCACCATCGGAGATATCCCCGGAGTGCTGTGGACGCCCGCCGAGGGCTCCGGTCCCCATCCGCTGGTCCTGATCGGGCACGGCGGCGGCCAGCACAAGAAGGGATGGGAGGTCGTTTCCAGGGCCTTCCCGTACGTCACCTCCTGCGGCTTCGCGGTCGCCTCGATCGACGCTCCAGGTACCGGCGACAGGCCGGAGCACCCGGAGATCCGGCGGCTCGTCGCGCTCATCCAGGAACGGGAGGCCGCGGGCGAGCCTTTCGGCCCGGCGTGGCCTGCCCTCAACGAGACCGTGGCAGCGCAGCTCATACCCGACTGGCAGACCACCCTGGACGCGCTCCAGACATTGGACTCCGTCGGCGACAGCTGGCCCATCGGGTACTACGGCCTGTCCCAGGCCGGTGAGATGGGCATCCGCCTCGTCGCGGCCGAGCCTCGGATCAAAGCCGCCGTCCTCGGCCTCGTCGGAAGCGACTGGCTCATCGACACCGCGGCGCGGATCACGATCCCTGTCGAGTTCGTGCTGCAGTGGGACGATGAAGGCAATCCGCGGGACACAGTCATGAAGCTCTTCGACGCGCTCGGCTCCGCCGAGAAGACCCTGCACGCCAACCCCGGCAGCCACTTTCGCGTCCCGTCCTTCGAGATCGACAGCTCGATCCGGTTCTTCGCCCGGCACCTGGGCGGCTCTGGTGTCGCGAGCCGTTCCTGACACCACCGGCGCCACGCCGACGCGCGGTCCGCCGCCAGTGCCAGGTGCGCTCGCGCCGCTAGTCCGGACGCACGAAGTCGACCCGCTCCAGCGGAGCGTTCCCTGGATCGGCAAGGTGCCCGTACTCGTTCCGGCGATGCCGGCTGGCCCGCGTGGGACAACCGCTGACGGCCTTCATCCAGATGCGTCGCGCACTCGGCCGCTGCCTGCTCAAGACCACCGCTGCCGAGGACCTTCCCCAACCTCCCCGGCTGGCCTTCCCCTCTACTTTGTCGGTCGTTCACGCCATACTCGCCGCTGTCGATCAAGAGGCTGACGGGATGCAGGGTGGCGGTATCGGCATGAGTATGGAGCGCACGCTGACGTTCGTCGGCGGAGGTTCGGCCAAGCTCTGGGAAGTGCGCCAGGACGGCGCGGAGCTGCACGTCCGGTATGGACGGCTGGGCGCGGCCGGTCAGACGCAGGTCAAGTCGTTCGGCTCGGCCGCCGTCGCCACGGCGGCCGCGGACAAGCCGGTGGCGGAGAAGTTGCGCAGGGGCTACACGGAGGACGAAACGGCCCCCTCGTCGCAGGGAGCCTCCTCGCCGCAGGCGGCTTCCCCGGTGGCTTCGCCTGCAGCCGCCGGCAGCGTTGAGGACGAGGACCGGCTGACGTTGCCGCCCACCTGGTTGCGCGCTCTCCACCCCCGGCGGGGCGGAGCGAAGGTCTCCGTGAAGCGGCCGGACGCGAGCGCGCCCAAAAAGCTGGCCGCCGAGCTGGGCGAACGCCGGAAGGTGCTCGCCGACATGGTGGCGAAGTGCCCGGATCCGGAACTCACGTCTGCGGGCGCGGCGTACCTGACAGGGGAGCCCGCCAGCAGCACTGGGCGCAGCGGTGGTCGTCAGGGCGCTGGCCGCGTTCCTGCCATGGACCGAGCGCGAGGCGGTGGCCGTGACCGAGCTGGCCTCGCTGGATTACTCTCCGCCTGGTCGCCGGGGCAGGTGAGCGACGACGAGCTGACCGCCAGGATCGGCGCCCGCCTGATGACCGCCGCCCGCCGTACCGCAAGGACCGGATACACCTCCGGTCACTGACCCCCGAAGGCCTTACGGGTCGGACCACTTAGCGAGGTGCTGCGAGAACGTCCTGAAGTACATCCTGCAGCGTGACGCGTGCCAGTTCGCGGCGGAGGGTCTCCTCGATGCCGTCGTAGATGCGCTGCATCGCCGGCTGGATGCCGTAACCCACCACGCATCCCGCGTTCGGGGCGGCGCGGTGCAGCGCGAACAGCGGGCCGGGTTCCACCGCTTCGTACACGTCGAGCAGCGTCATCGACTCCAGGTCGCGCGCCAGCGACCAGCCCGCACCCACCCCACGCCGGGACTCCACGAGCCCCGCCCTGCGCAGGTCGCCGAGCAGCCGCCGGATCACCACGGGATTGGTGCTCGCGCTGGTCGCGATCTGCTCGGAGGTGGCGATTTCATGGCCCTGGCGCTGGTAGAGGCCGATCCAGGCCAGCGCGTGGGCGGCGATGGTCAACCTGCTGTTGGCGCTCATGAACTCGTTCCTCTCGATCGCAACTCTCGATGTTACGGCAACTGTCGTAACAACTATGGTTGCGACAAGCTGTCGTAACCATTACTGTTACGACAATCCGAAGATGGTCAACCAGTGAGGTGAGAAGAATGAACAAGCCGCTGACAGGCAGGGTCGCCTTGGTCACCGGCGGGTCCCGCGGGCTGGGAGCCGCGACCGTACGGCTGCTCGCCGAGCAGGGCTCCGACGTCGCGTTCACCTACGTCAGCTCCGACAAGCAGGCGCAGGCCGTCGCCGACGAGGTACGCAACAAGGGAGCGAAGGTCGCCGCGTTCAAGTCCGACCAGGCGGACATGAGCCAGGCGCCGGCGCTGATCGACGACGTGGTCGCGCACTTCGGCGGCCTGGACATCCTCGTCAACAACGCGGCGATCTCAGTCAACGCTACGGTGGACGACCCGAATGCCGACACCGCCGCGCTGGATCGCATGCACGCCACCAACTACCTCGGCGTGATCGCCATCATCCGGGCCGCCTCCCAAGTACTGCGCGAGGGCGGCCGCATCATCACGGTGAGCTCCGGACTCGGCAGCCGAGCCGGCGTCCCGGGCGTGGCCGACTACGCCGCAACCAAGGCAGGAGTCGAGCGGTACACCATGGGCGTCGCCCGCGACCTCGGCCCCCGGAACATCACGGCCAACGTCGTAGAAGCCGGAATGATGACGGACGGCATGGAACACCCGGACCCCGAAACCATCAAGGCCCTGCTCAGCTCGCTGTCCCTGCAACGCATGGGACACCCCGACGAGATCGCCGCGGCGATCGCCTTCCTGGCGAGCCCCGCCGCGTCGTACGTCACGGGCGCCGTGCTGGACGCCCACGGCGGCTACAACGCCTGAGCCGCAGCGCCGCCGGCGCACCCCATGCCGGAACATAGGGAGTGATGCATCCGGGATGTATCCCGAGTTTCCGCCACTCACGGAAATTTGAGCGCAGTAGCGGCCGATGGCATCGATGATCTGGTCGGCGTTCTTGGTCCAGGTGAAGGGGCGGGCATTCTCGTTCCAGCGCTGGTCGAGGAGAACCAGTCCCGATCGAGGAAGCTCCCGGTGACCGAGGTCCGGCCCAGCTTTGGCCCGTTCCCTGGCTGAGGGCCGAAGGATCGCGCTCGACCTCGAACCCAGCCGTCAAGCTGGCTTCTCCGATGTCGGAGACAGTTGCCGCCGATTGCAGGGTCAAGGCATTGGTGACGATGGCCGGGCTCGTGGATCAGGGTGGTCTTGCCGAGTCAGGTCGAGCCGCCCATCGACAAGGATGCGCATGATCTCTCCGCTTGCCGGGCTTGGCTCCGGCGGTGCGGCCGTTTCTGACCAGCGTCGCGCAGAACCGCCTGTACGCCGCGTGGTGGCTGGCCGCGCTGCGTGGTCTGCGCCGCGGTGAGCCGGCCGGACTGCGCTGGACGGACGTAGACCTGCAGGCCGCGGAGCGGACGGTGACGCAGCAGCGGGTGCACGCCGACGGCCGGGTCGTGGCCGGGCCACCGAAGAGCGCCGCCAGCTGCCGGGTGGTACCCCTGGGCGCGCAGACTTGCCTCGGGACAACCGCCAGTCCGGCTGCACGACATGCGCCATGGTGCCGCCACCCTGGCGCTGGCCGCGCACACCGACCTGAAGGTGGTACAGGCCATGCTCGGGCACGCCAGCATCGTGCTCACCGCCGACACTTACCGTTCGGGGCTGCGGCCATCTCGATCGCGTAGCCAGGCGGTGAAGGTCCTGCCGAGGCTTGGGCTCGGGAGCGACGGTGAACGACTCACAGAGCGCGCGGGCGCGCTGGCGCAGGCGGAAATGCTCGGCGATGAGTTGTCGCGACTCACTGCCGAGCAGCAGGGCACCCACGAGGTCGGAACGGCACAGCGGATCCAGCAGGTTGCGGGCAGTGGCCTGGTCGCACGGAGCCGGTCGGGCGAAGGCGGGTGCCGCGTGCGTCCCGACTGCGGCTCGCCACTCAGTCAACGCTTCCTGCGGTGAGGCGAAGACGCCGGCATGCACGACCCGGTCTCCGGTGCAGCGGTCGATGTCCCAGTAGTACCAGTGCGGGTCTTGCTCACCCCAGGTGAAGGGGGCCAGGAGCGCGTACCGCGAGCCGTACGCGTCAGCCAACAGCAGTGGCTCCCCGGCCGGAGCGGCCCGGAGAACGTCACCCGGCCACCCGGGAGCGATGCCGGCCTTGGCCAAGGCCGCCGTGGTGTCCTTGATGGCTTCTCGAACGGCGAGGTCGGGGTCGCGGCGCAGCATCTGCCCGCTGGACGGCGGGGTCATCGCGGCCAGCCCGTGCAGCATCCGCCAAAGGTCATCCACCTGCCCGCCGGTGCGCGCGCCGACCTGGATCTTGTCGCGGACGAGATCGGCCAGAGTGGCCAGGTACTGGTCCCAGTGGAAACCCATGGTCTCGGTCTGAGTACGTGTCCACAACTCCTCGCCGACCAGGTCGACGACGGCGTTCTCCAACCGCAGAGGCGAGTGGGCGGGCAGGTCGACGAGGCGCTCGATGATCGCATTCTGAGAGTCCGGCCACCATTGATCCCCAGCGGTCCCCAGCAGCGACTCAAGCAGCCCGGAACGAGAATCGGGTGCGGGCTGACGGGCGGCGAGTTGCAGCGCGCGCCGAGCAGGATGACCGCTGACCCCCCGCGTGGGGCTTGCCTTCGCTTTGCGCTTCTTCGCCCACGACACCGGATCCTACGGGTGTTCACGATCCAGGAGGGCTCGTTCGCGCCGCGCCACCACAGGCGGCAGCAGCGGCGCGATCACATCCCATTCCTCATCGGTCGGCTCAAAACGCCTGCCCATGCCACGACAACAAACCCGATCGAAAGTCAGATCAACCCTCGGTCCAAGAACACGCCCTAGAGCGGCGGCCACCGGCACGCAGGTTCGTGACGCGGTGTGGCGGGAGTTGGTCGTGCGGGCTCGCCGGACGGGCCGGCGTGGCGGGTCGCCGGCGTCGGGATGGCGATGCCCGGGCTGCGCCGTCAGTGGCTGCCGGTCGCCGCACTCGCCAAGACCTCAGTCGGCGTCGGCCGGCCGCAGACCGGTGAACAACATGCCGGGTGCGTTGGTACGCGAGGCAGCGCAACTTCCAGATGATCTGCGCGGACGACGCGTTCGCAGAACTGAAGGGCGACTGGGCGGCACCTTCCTGGCTGCCGTCGGACGACTATGTATTCCCGGCCATCAAGGAGAACGCCGATCCGACGAAGGACAGCTTCCCGGCCAAGGGACTCTTCATCTGCGCGGCCGGCGGGCGGACTCGCCTGCACGTGGACCCATGGGCCAGCGACGCCTGCCTCTGCCAGATCACCGGCGAGAAGCGTTTCGTGCTCTACCCCCCGGCAGCGGGGAAGGCGCTGAGCGACGGCGCGGGCGTCGTCGACCTCGACCGGCCGGACACCGCCCGGTTCCCGCTGTGGAACTCCGTCGAACCCGCGCTGGACGTGACACTTCAGCCGGGCGACGCCATCTTCATCCCCGCCGGCTGGTACCACGCGGCCGTCGCCCTATCCGCCAGCGTCTCCGTGACCTGGAATTTCGTACACGCGGTGAACGCCGACCGGTTCGCGAAGTATCTGGACTCCGGCGGTTCGGCGGATCCAACCGTCAAGTACTTCCGCAGACAGCATCGTTCAGAGGGGTACGCATGACGCCGGGTCCAGAGTCGGAACATGTCGAAAGCCCCTTGGACATCGCCGTGGTCGGTGTCGGCGGCTACTACCCCGGCTCGACCGACATGGCCGGCCTGTGGGAGACGCTGCGCACGGGCGCCGATCGCGTGGTCGAGATACCTGAGGAACGATGGGACTGGCGCACCCACCATGACGAGCGCCGCGGGTGTGACCAGAAAAGCTATGGCAAGTGGGGTGCTTTCCTGGACGATGTCGCGGGGTTCGACGCCGCGTTCTTCGACGTCCTGCCGAGCGATGCCGAGATCATGGACCCGCAGGAACGCCTCTTCCTCGAGGTGGTCTGGAGCCTGCTCGAGGAGACCGGCTACCTGGGGACGGCCTCCCACGAGAGATCGACCGGGGTGTTCGTCGGCCTCATGTACGAGACGTACGGCCGGATCGCTGCCACGGGCTGGAACACAGGGCAGTTGACCAGCGCCGATTCAACAGCGTGGCGACTGGCCAACATGGTCTCGTACCACTGCGACTTCCAGGGGCCGAGTTACGCGGTCGGCTCCGCCTGCTCCTCCTCGCTCACCGCCGTGCACCTGGCCTGTCAGAGCATCCGCAACGGTGAATGCCGGATGGCCATCGCGGGCGGGGCCAACCTCATCCTGCATCCCGCTCACCTGGCCGGACTGGCCTCCAGGAGCATGCTCTCACCCGAGGGGCGGTGCCGGGCGTTCGACGCAGGGGCCAACGGCTTCGTGCCCGGCGAAGGAGTGGGCGCCGTTCTCCTGAAGCCACTCGCGGACGCCGAGGCCGACAACGACGAGATATGGGGCGTGATCAAGGCGAGTTTCGTCAACTCCGCGGGCCGCCGCTCCGGTTTCACCGTCCCGAACCCCACGGCACAGGCCGATCTCATCACCGAGGCGATACGCCGGGCGGGGATGGCGCCGCAGTCCATCGGCTACATCGAAGCGCACGGCACGGGCACCAAGCTGGGTGACCCCCTCGAAACGGCAGGGCTCAACGCCGCGCTCACTCCTCGCGCCGACGGCACGGAGAACGGCACCGCAGGACGCCTGCGATGCGCCGTCGGCTCGGTGAAGGCGAACATCGGGCACCTCGAAGGCGCCGCGGGAATCGCCGGCCTCACCAAACTCCTGCTTCAGCTCCGGCACCGTCAGATCGCCCCCTGCGTCCATCTCGACAAGGTCAACCCGATGATCGACACCGAATCGGGTCGTTTCTACTTCCCCACTGAGCTGACCGAGTGGATCAGCGAGCCGGGCACACCCCGGCGCGGGGGTGTCAGCTCGTTCGGGTCCGGCGGAGCCGGCGCCCACGTCATCGTCGAGGAGTACCTGGACGAACGCCCCCGCTCCGGAGCGACCGCGGACGCCGACGGCAAGGAGGACGTGTTTCTGCTCTCGGCCCGGACCCTCCCGCAACTGCGCATCATCGCCGAGCGCACCGCGGAGCTGCTGGCCCGCGCCGACGCGCCCGGACTACGCGCGCTCACGTACATGGCCGCGCTGCGCCGCAAGGAGATGCCGGTGCGCCTGGCGGTGCTGGCGAGGAGCACCGAGGAGGTGCTGGCCGGGCTGCGTTCCTTCGTGCGCGGCGACGACGTGCCCCGGGTCTGCCACGGCACAGCCGTGCCGCACCATGCCGACGGCGGGAATGCCGAGCCGGTCGTCGCCCAGACCCGCGAGTACCGGGAGCTGGCGCACCTGGCGCGGCTGTGGACGCAGGGCTCGGTCGTCGGCTGGAGCCCCCTGTGGCCAGGCCCGCGACCCTTCCCGGTGACGCTGCCGCGCTATCCCTTCGAGAAGAAGCGGTACTGGCTCCCGTTCGCGCAGGACCCGGACCCGGTACCGTCGCCGTCCGTGACGGTGGCATCGGGCGCCGCTCCGTCCTACCGCGCGCCGACGGAGGAACCGGCCCCGTCACGGCTCGCGATCGAGCGTGAACTGCGCGGCCTCGCCACCCGCTTCCTCCGGGTCCCGGAGCGGGAGATCGATGTCGACGTGGACCTGGTCACGCTCGGCTTCGACTCGATCTCCCTGGTCCAGCTCGTCGGCGACCTGCTGGACACGTACGAGATCGACCTCGACGAGGCCGTGGACGCCGTCCTGTCCGACCATCTGTCGCTGGCGGGCCTGGCCGACCACGTCGAGCGGGCGACGGCCGCCGGACACGTTCCGGCGACGACGCCGGAGCTGGGTGAACGGTGACGGACCAGGCCATGCGGGAGGTCGCCGCGCTGCTGGGCCGGGAGGACGCACGGGCCGCGGAGCGCCCTGTGTTCGGTGAGCTGACCGCGGAGGGGACAGCGACGACGTCGGGCGCCGAGCTGCGGGCCGAGGTCATGCGGGTGGCGCGTCACGCGGAGCGCCTGCGGCCGGCCGTGATCGCCGTACTGGACGGCAGCCGCAGCAGCATCGCCGTACTGCTCGGCCTCCTCGCGGCGGCGGTCGACGTCGTCGTGGTCGAGGCGGGCAATTCGCATTTGCGCGACGAGCGGTCGGTGATCTGGTCCGCCGGTGCGGGGACCCTGATCAGACCGGAGTCGTCGGCGGTGCCCGCGCCGACGGGTCCGACGGAGCTGACCTATGACGACCTGCTCGCACCCGGCCCCGAGACGTCGCGGACCCCGCCCGCTGGATCCGGCTCGGCGAGCCCCGACCTCCTGCTGCTGACCTCCGGTTCGACGTCCGAGCCGCGGCTCGCGCGGCAGCCGATGCGGGCCGCGGTCAGGGGAGGCGAGCTGTACCGGAGCATCCATGCGTACGGCCCGGCGGACCGGATCCTGCTGCCCATCCCTGTAGCGCACTCGTTCGGGCTCATCGGGGGTCTCTTCGCCGGGCTGAGAGCCGGCGCTCAAGTCCTGACCATGCCGAAGTTCTCGGTCGGCCGGCTCGTGCGAGCTCTGGCCGACGGTGCGTCCGTGGTGCTCGGCACGCCTCTGCTGTACTCGATGCTGGTCCGCGCCTGGGGAACCGAGGCGCACGCGCCGGGGCTGCGGCTCCTGCTGTCGTCGGGCGGCCCACTGCCGCAAGAGACGGCAGATGCCGTGCGGCGGCTGTGCGGAGTGCCGGTGTACCAGGTCTACGGAAGCACCGAGACCGGGCTCGTCGCCTGCCAGGACGGCAGCAGAGAGACCTGGCAGCCGAGATCGGTGGGGGTGTTCGCGCCGGGCGTGCAATGGGAGTTGCTGCCGGACCCCCCCGGGGAGGAATCCGGCGGATCCGGTCATCGGCTCGCGGTCCGAACCTCGACGATGTTCACCGGATACTCCGACGGGGGCCCGGGACCCGGCCCCGGTCTCTACGAAACCGGCGACCTGGTGCGTATCTCGGACACGTCCGAGGTATTCCTGCTGGGCCGCAAGCAGACCTTCATCAACGTGGGCGGCAAGAAGGTCAACCCGCAGCGGGTCGCGCGCCTTGTCCGCGACCACCCCGACGTGGCCGACGTGCACGTCTTCGGCGTCGAGGAGCGTGGCGAGCAGACGGTCCACGCCGCCGTCGTGGCCGGGCCCCGGGGCGGTGCCGGACTGGCCGGCGAGGTGATCGCACTGTGCCGCGAGCGGCTTGCCGCCCACGAGGTGCCCCACCACGTTCATCTCCTGCGGGCTCTCCCCCGCTCCGCGCTGGGAAAGGTCGACATCTCCGCTCTTCGGGCCGCCGTCGGTGTGAAGGAGGACGAAGCATGAGCCGGGTCCTCACCGTCTTCGGCGGCTACGCGAACAGTGAGACCACCGGTGGCCTGCGGATGGCGTGGCGCACCGCCGCCGCGCTCGTCCGGCGCGGGCACGAGGTGGCGGTTCTCACCGATTCCGCGCGCCCGCCCGGACCGTCCGACGATCTGCCGGTCCGGTTCCGGACCCGAGAGCAGCTCGGCGTGAGCCCGGACTGGCGGCGTCCCGATGTGGTGCACGTGTACGACCTCGCGTCGGCGGAATACGCCGCCCTCGGGTACGAGCTGGCCCGCGAGAGCGGGGCGGAGTTCTTGCTGACACCCGCCTCCGCCCCCGGTACCTGGCCGGATCACCGGCTGGGGCGCCGCTTGTGCGGTGCGGCCCGTGCCGTGTTCACTCTGACCCCGTCGGAGGCGGCGCTCCTGGCCGACTTCAGCGTGCCCGCCTCGCGTATCCGCCACATCCCGCAGGCACCGGATCTGATCGGGGCCGGTGACGGCGCGGCGTTCCGGGACCGGCATTCGGTGACCGGGCCGCTGGTGCTGTTCCTGGGGCGCAGGGTTCCGTCAAAGGGGTATCACCTCCTGCTCGAAGCAGCCCCATTGATCTGGCGAGTACTTCCGGAGACGGTTCTCGCGTTCGGTGGGCCGTCGGGCGGGAGGGCGGACCAAAGCGTCTTCGCCCGCCACCGGGACGAGCGGATCCTCGACCTCGGCCTGCTCGACGAGAGCGGCAAACACGACGCGCTGGCCGCCTGCGACCTGCTCTGCCTGCCCTCCTGCGCAGATGTCTTCCCGCTGGTGTTCGCGGAGGCATGGTCCTGCGGCAAGCCGGTGGTGTCCGGGCGATTCGCCGGGGTGGAGGACGTGGTGCGAGCCGACGTCGACGGGCTGGTGTGCGATCTGACAGCCGGCGATGTCGCGGCCGCGGTCCTGCGGTTGCTGCACAGCGAGGACCTGCGTACGAACCTCGGTGCGGCCGGACTGACCCGGATACGGGACGGAATGAACTGGCCGCACGTGGCAGCCGTGGTCGAAAACGCGTTTCCCGGGTCCCGCGACGGCCGGGCACAGCGAGGCGAACGGTGACATCCCTCGAAGCCGTCGCGGTCCATCTGCCCCGGCACAGCGAACCGGTCGCCGGACGCTTGCGTGCGTTCGGACACAGCGACCAGGAAATCAAGCAATACCGTCTGTACTACGGGTTCTCCGAGATCCGGGTGGATCACGACCGGAGCATGGCCGAGCAACTCATCGCCGCGAAGAACCTGGACCGCCTCTACCTGGACAACCTCTCCAAGGTCGGGCACTGCTTCGGCGCCGACGCCTTCATCAACTACTGCTCGGCCCGCGCGGACGGCAGGCTCACGCCCGGCGACCGCTACCTGATGACCGCGGTCGGCCTGGGCGCCACCTTCTCGGCCATGGTCTTCGAGCACTGAACCGGAAGGAAGGCCACGCGGTGTACATCGGACCGAAGCCGGACGGCATCGGGGCGGACCTGCGCCTTGCCCACATCGACCACTGCGCCTTCGACGGGCTGAGCGCCTTCAACGATCTGGACCGCACCTATTTCGGTCATCTGTGGGAGTTGTTCGGGCTCCCGTGGGAGGACGCGTACCTCGCGGGTCGCCGGACCACCTTCCACGACATGACCGGGCCGATGCTCGGCCGGCTCGGGCCGCTTGCCGAAGGGTTCGACGCGGCGGTGCTCGCCAGCTCCACTCCTGACGCGGAGCCCGGCTTTCCCATGCCGTTCCTGGAGCATGCGCTCGACGGCATCGACACGGTGTTCGCGATCTCCGACCAAGGCGCCGCAGGCGCGTTCACCGCGCTCCGGCTCACCGCGACCACCCTGCCCGGGGGTTCCCACGGACGTGCGCTCGTCCTCGTCATGGACCAGGCGACCGTATGGCAGGGGCCGCCGATCCCCGAGGACATCCGTCCCACCCGCGACATGGCCGTGGCGCTCGTCCTCGACCGCGACGGCGCACTCGGCGCCCCCACGGTCCGTCAGCACGCCGGGGTGTCGACCTCCGACATCGTCACCCTGCTGCGGGCTGAGGTGGAGGAAGCCGGGGCGTTCACCGCGATCTGCCGACCGGCCTTCGCCCCGTACTGGGCGAAGGCCGGTGTCAGCGCCGACGTTCTGCCCGTCCCTGCCGGACTGCCGTGCACCGGGCTGTGGGTCACGCTCTCGGAGCACTGCGCCCACCTCCCGGAGACGTCGGACCGGAAGATCGTCCTGGCCGACTACGACCCTCACCTCGGATACCTGAGCCTGTGCCGGCTCGACACGGCAGCGGCCTCAATCAGGCGCTTCCCATGGTGATTCCTCGGTGAATCTTGCTAGCGTCCCGTGAGTCCTCTTTACACCCAGCCGTCGCGCTCCCCGGAGGCCCGTATGTCGTCCCTGACCACGCAGGAGCGAAGGGGCGTGTGGCGCACCATTTCGGGCCTCGCAGTCCCGCTCCTCGTGGCTGAGTCCCTCAATTTCGCCGTCCAGCTCGGCATCGTGGCCATCCTGGGGCGTATGGGGGGCGACGTCATCTATATTCGCTCCCTGTATCAGCCGGTCAGCCTCGTCATCCTCGCCGTGAGCGTGGGCTTTGCGGTCGCCAACCAGGTGGCCGCCGCGATCGGCAAGGGGGCCGGGCGTCCGCGGGACGTTATGGCGAACGCCGCCAGCCTGGCCAGGGTCTGGCTCGGGCTCGGCGCTGCCCTGTTTCTGGTTCTCATGATCGCTGCTCCCCTGCTGGCCGGGTTCTTCCAGGTGGACGCCGAGCAGCGGGACGCGTTCGTCTCCTTCCTGCGCTGGACCAGCGCCGCCGGGCTGCTGACCATCGGGCCGGAACTCTGCGCGTCGAGCCTGCGCGGCTACGGGTATGTGCGGCACGCTACCCTGCTGGTCGTCTTCACTGCGGGCGTACGGATCGGCCTCGTGGCCGGTCTCGGGCTCGGCACCGACGTCGGGATCGCGGCGGTCCCGATAGCCGAGGCGACGGCGGGTGTGGCCGGCCTGGCCATGGGGTTGGTCCTGCTGCGCCGCACCGAACTGTGGCATCCGCCGGCCGCCCTGGTCTGGCGGCGCGAAGTCCTCACCGACCTGCGCCGCATCGGCGTGCCCATCGCGATGTCGTTCTTCGTGATCTCCGCGTACAACCTCGCGGTCATCGGCGTCCTCGGGAACTACGGGCCGGACGCCGTGGCCGGTTTCACGGTCGTGTCCACCATGCAGAACCTTGTGCTGCTGCCGGGAATGGTCCTCGGCACGGCCACCGCGATCACCATCAACCAGCAGCGCGGGTCGGGCGACTGGCCGCGCATACGTGCGTCGATGCGCGGCGGCATCGAGGTCACCGTCATTGCCTACGTGGTGATCGCGTTGCTGGTGTGGTCGGTGCACGAGCAACTGGCACGGCTGATCAGCGGTGACGCCGGGGTGGCCGTGGCCGCCGGCAGCTACCTGGGCGCCGTGGCGCTCACCTACGCCGTCCAGGGCCCGGTACTCATGTCGCTGACCGTCATGGAGGAAACCGGCGGCGGCCTCCGGGCGATCGTGCTCAACGCCATCTACTTCGGCCTGATCGTCGCGGTCAGCACCGCCGCGACCCACGCCACCGGCACGGTGGACAGCTTCTACGCCTCGGTGGCCTACTGCAACCTGATCGGTGTGAGCGTGCCGGTCGTCGCCCTACGGCACATTCGGAAACTGTCAGCCGAGGAAAGCGCACGGACGGCTGCCACGTGATCCGAGGTTGGAGCTCGCCAGGGTCATACTTCGGACGGAGCGAGGACGACCTTGAAGGCTTCGCGGCGGTCGAACAGGTCGTAGGCGTCGGCGGCCGCGGACAGCGGCAGCCGGTGACTGATCAGCTCGGACGGGTCCAGGCGCTTGTGGCGCAGCAGCGCGAGCACCGGCTCGCGGACGTCGATGGGGTCGCCTACGACGAAGCGCACCGTCAGCTCCCGGGCGAAGGCGGTGCCCGCGGGGAAAGAGGCGTCGGCATGGTGCACGCCGACCGCGGCGATGGTGGCCCGGGGGGCCGCGGCCCCGACGGCGGTGGACAGGGCAGCCGGTGTCCCCACGGCCTCGATCACGGCATGCGCTCCCCAGCCTCCGGTCAACTCGGCCGTCATATGGGCGAGTTGCGTGGGGGCGACGATCCGTCCGGGACCGGTGAAGCCTACGCGCCGCCCGGCGTCGCTGTCGGCCAGGACGACTTCGGCGGCCCCGGCGAGCCGGGCGCAGGCCGCCGCGAGGACGCCGACCGGTCCCGCCCCGACCACCGCCACGACGTCGCCCGGTCGCACCCGCGCGCCCATCACCGCCGCGTACGCCGTGCTCAGGACGTCTCCGACGAACAGTGCCTGCTCGTCGGATACACCGTCAGGCGTGGCGCACAGAACAACGTCCGCGAACGGGACGCGGACGTATTCGGCCTGGCCGCCCGCGATCGCGGGACCCACCAGGGTGGAGGAACCGAACAGGCCGACCGACACGCATTGGTAGTGCATGCCGTGCGCGCAGGACGCACACGAGCCGCAGGCGACTATGTCGGAGGCGAACACCCGCTGTCCGGGCGCGAACGGTACTAGTGGGCCCGCCTCGGCGACCGTGCCGGCGAACTCGTGCCCGAGCACCGTGCCGGACTCGAACGAGGGTGTCTCGCCCCGGTAGGGGTGCAGGTCGGTGCCGCACACAGCCGTGCGGTGCACTTTGACGATCGCGTCCCGGGGCCCGGCGAGCCGGGGTTGTGGCAGCTCTTCGACTGCGACCTTCCCGGGCCCGTGGTAGACGACTGCCTTCATGACGCGGACTCCCTTGGGTGGCCCGGGAGCCGTCGGCCCAGGACCGTCCATTCCTTGGCTCCCAGCGAGACGGCGTAGCGTGTGTCGGCGGTCGACAGCTGCGCCGAGATGGGGTGTTCACCGTGGTTGACGACGACGAGCCCGCCGTCGCGGCCGCTCACGATCTCCAGGTCGGGCTCCTCGCAGCGCACCGCGGGCCGCACGTGGGCGATCTCGGCGATGCGTGCGTAGAAGAGGTGCCATCCGCTCGACGTCAGCAGTCCGGGTGCGCCGAACTGGCACTCCAGCGGTGCGTTGGTGAACAGCACGCGGCCCCGGCCGACGGCCTGCTCGACGAGAGCGGGCGACCCGTCAGGGTAACTCGCGAGGACCCGGCCGGTGGTGGCGACCATAGTGGTGGGTTTCATCGCCGCGGGATCCCATCGAAGCGGCCATCGCGCGTCGTCCCAGCACAGCGCGCTCTTACCGTCGTCCCCGAGCCGGAAGTCGACGATCTCGACCCCGACGAGGTCGCCTCCGGGCAGCCCGTGCAGATGGTCGCCGAGGGAGAGGTAGACGGTGGCGCCGCGCTCGGCGTGGGCCCGCAGCGCGTCGAGGTCGTCGAGGGTGAGCCGGTCCGCGGCCGGGCACATGACGAGGTCGTGCCGGTGGTGGTCGAGTCCTGCGGAGGTGACCACGTCGGCGTGCACGTGGGCCCGCTTGAGCAGGAGATAGGAGTGGAAGGCGGCGACCGCGCTGCCCGCACCGTCCAGGTACGACGTGCCCTGGCCGCGCAGACGGTGCGGCAGCATGAGGGCGGCGGAGGCGGGCGCACGCGCGGCCGTGAGAACGGTGGCGTGGTGAAGGACCTGCCGGTAGGCGCCCATGGTGGGTTTCGGGGTGCCCTCCAGGGTGTGCAGCCCGACATATCGCTCGGCCGGGCGTTCCCGGTACGGCTCCGCCGCCGACGCGATGTCCTGCCAGCACCAGACGAAGACTCCGGCGGCGCCGTTGGCGAGGACCGACGCGGTGGCCGCCGAGAGGAAGGACGCGGCGGTGCCGGTGTGCACGCCGTAGCTGCCCAGTTCGTCGATGAGCACCGGGCCGTAGGCCGAGCCGACGGCGGCCAGGAACGACGGCAGGTTCGTCGCCTTGTACGACAGAGTCGACTCGATCCCGCCGGGGGCCCACGGCGGGAACCCGTGCAGGGCAATCAGATCGAGCTCCCGCTGGTTGTCGCAGCCGTACGGGCCGCCGCCGAACACGGCCGACGGGTCGTTGGCCTGCATGACGAGTGCGCCGGGCGCCTCCGCGCGAAGGGCGTCGGCGAGCCGCCGGTACCAGCCGGCTACCTCCTCCTTGGTCAGGGAGAGCGCTTCGGCCTCGTCGATGTTCCACAACTCGTCGCCGAGGTCGTAGGCGAGAACATTGCCGTGGGCGTGCGCGGTCTTGGCCACGGCTCGCGCGTACGCCTCCTCGGCGGCGAGCAGGTCCGGATCGCGCCACACACTGCGCCCCCGCCGCCAGGGCAGGTCGAGGCGCTGGCCGTTCATCCATATGGTGAGAAGCGACAGAACGCAGGACAGACCCGCCTCTCCGGCCGCGCGGACGGCGGTGTCCAGACGGTTGAGCATCTCGGAGTCCACCGCGTGTTCCGTGGGCATGAAGTCGCGCCAGAACAGGAAGAGCCGCACCGAGTTCAGACCCACTTCGGCCATGCGCCCGAAGTCGGCCCGAAGGGCGTCCTCGTCCCAGTCCACCCACCACCGGCAGCCGGCGGCCGAGGGGTGATGGTCCACACCGAGCGCCACGAAGGAAAGCCCGGCGCGGTGAAGGCGGCGGTCGGTCGTGGTGATCTCCACCCTGGCTCACTCCCCCGCGAGAACGTCGGCCAACTGGTCCACGACGTACGCCACGTCGTCGTCGCCGAGACGGGCGTGCAGCGGCAGCGACAGCAGCCTGCGTGCGACCGACTCGGTACGTACGAGCCGTTCGCGCGGGATGGCGTCGGTACGCAGGCCGTCCGGGTCGTCCTGGTAGTACGTCATCAGATGCGTCGGCGGATAGTGCACGGACGTGGATACTCCCCCCGCGCGCAGCCGCCGCCTGATCCGTTCCCGGTCGCTGCCCTCGGGCAGGAGTACGGGCAGCAGATGGTGGGCCGAGGCGCCCTGGTGCCCGGCGAATGGCACGTCCAGCCCGCTGATCCCGGCCAGACCGCCGTGGTACAGGGAGACCAGGTCGCTGCGGCGGGACCGGTCGCCGGCGAGTCTGCCGAGCTGTACCGAGCCCAGGGCGGCGGCCATCTCGGTGGGCCGGTAGTTGAGGCCGACACCGGTGACGTCGTATCCGGCGGAACCGCTCGCCGTACGGCTTCGGGAGGAGCCGTCGATGCAGTGCGAGCGCAACGACCGTACGCGGGCCAGCAGTTCGGTGTCCCGGGCGAGGATCATGCCGCCCTCGCCGGTGGTCAGATTCTTGGTGGCGAAAAAGCTGAAGCAGCCGATGTCGCCGACCGTGCCGAGTACGCCGTCGGGCGTGGAGACGACCGGACTGTGCGCGGCATCCTCGACGAGGTGGAGCCCGTGCCGGTCGGCGAGGGCCCTGACCTGTGCGACGGAGGCCGGGTATCCCCCGTAGTGCATGACCACGATGGCCCTGGTGCGCTCGGTGATCAGCCGCTCGATGTCGGCGGGGTCCACCGTGAGGTCCCGTGCGCCGTGGATGTCGGCCAGAACCGGTACGACTCCGTGCAGGGCGCAGCACGCCGCTCCCGCCACGAAGGTCAGCGACGGCATGATGACCTCGTCCCCCGGCCGCAGGCCGAGCGCGAGCACCGCCAGGTGCAGCGCCGCGGTGCCGCTGCTGACGAAGACCGCGTCCTGCGCCCCGGTAGCGGCCGCGAACTCCTCCTCGAAGACGCGGGTCCGCCGGTCAGCGGAGAGCCAACCGGAGGTGAGGACGTCCGTCACGGCGTCGATCTCGGGCCGGCCGATCGTGTTGTCGGCGAAGGCGATCTCGCGCCGCGTCTCACTGACTGCCATGCAGGACTCCTTCGGCCGACGGGCCGCGACGCTCCCCCTTGTACCAGTCGAGCATTTGTCGCAGGCCACTCTCCAGGGGCACGGGAGTGCGCCCGGGCAGTAGCCGGCGCAGCCTGGACAGGTCCGGCAGGCGGCGGGCCGGCGAGTTGGCGGGGGCGGCGAGGAACTCGAGACGCGGAGAGACCCCGGCGACCTGCAACAGCAGCCGGGCCAGTTCCGCGATCCGGATCTCCTGTGTGTCGTCGCCGATGTTGGCGATCACCGGCCCGGGGTCCGGCAGCCGGGTCAGGGCGACGGTGGCCGCCACCGCGTCGTCGACATGGCAGAAGGCGCGGGCCTGCTCGCCCCCGTAGACCCGGAATGGGTCCTCGCCGTCCAGGACGCGGCCGACGAACTGCGGGATGACGTGGGAGTGGCCCATGCGCGGTCCGTAGACATTGAAGTAGCGCCCGATACGTACGCGCAACCGGTCGGCGCGGTACAGCAGCATGCTCTCGGCGACAGCCTTGCTCAGCGCGTAGCTGGACCGCGGCGCATGCGGCTCGGTCAGCACGAACGGCACTTCCTCGGATGTCGGGAAGGTGGCCGCCCCCAGGTGTGCGGCGCCGTCCGCGAATTCGCTGGTGGAGCTGAGGAACACGGTGTCGGGACGGGTCAGGTCGCACCAATCGAACAGGTGGGTCGCGGCCAGCACATTGGTGCGCAGGACCCGCCCGGGGGCGTCTTGGGTACGCTGGACGCCGACGACGGCGGCCAGGTGGTAGACGGTGTTCACACGTGTCGGGAACGCCTCGGCCGGGATCGGCCGGGTCAGGTCGTGGCGGACGAGCCGGGCACGGCGTTCAAGATCGGCGAGGGTGGCGTCGCGCTGCCCTCGGGAGAAGTCGTCGACCAGGGTGACCTCGGCACCCTCGTCCAGCAGCCTGCGCGCCAGATGAGCGCCGATGAACCCGGCGCCGCCGGTGATGAGTACGTGTTCAGCCACGGCCCAGCCTCATGTACGCGATGTCGGCCGCATCGGCGAGCGGCTCCTGCCAGAGCCCCCACATGTCGAAGACCACCGGGGCCGAGGCCAGCGCTGCCGCGATGTCGTCGCGAACGTATCGCGGGTGGTCGCTCAGGAGCAGCACCACGTCCGCCTTGCGCAGCCCGTCCATCAGGGGGGTGGGGTGCAGCCCCATGGCGGCGATCCGCTCGGGCGCGACGACGAAGTCGTGGCCGAGCAGCCGCGCCACCCGGCCCGCCAACTGGGCCCGCCGCCACAAGCACGATCCGCAGGAACAAGACCATCCTGCAGAACGCCCTGGACTACGCCATAGAGCTGGAGCTACTCACCACCAACCCGATCAAGTCGCTGAAATGGAAGCCGCCCAAAGTCACGTACGAGGTGGACAAGCGCAGCGTGATCAACCACGCACAAGCGCGCCACCTGCTCGCCGAGGTCGGAAAACAGCAGCCGAGCGGGCAGCGACTGGTGGCGTTCTTCGCGGTGATGTACTACACCGCTCTGCGCCCTGAGGAAGCCGTCAACCTCAGAGAGGACAACGTGTTCCTCCCCGACCTCGTCCGAAATGAGGAGACCGGCGAGATGGAAGAACCCGCCAACGATTGGGGAGAACTGCATCTTGTCAACGCCGCGCCGTTCGCCGGCCGGGAATGGACCGACGACGGCAGCCTGCGCGAGGAACGCGCGCTCAAGCACCGCGCCAAGGGCCAGACGCGGACGATCCCGTGCCCGCCCGCCCTTACCAGGCTCCTCCGCGCCCATCTCGCCGAGTTCAACACCGGCCCTGAAGACCGACTCTTCACCGGCGTGCGAGGCGGAGAACTACCGAGCATCACCTACTGCCGAGCCTGGCGCAGAGCCCGCGAGAACGCGCTGACGCCCCGAGAGGCACGCTCACCACTGGCCAAGCGCGTCTACGATCTCCGCCACGCCTGCGTCTCCACCTGGCTCAACGCAGGTGTTCCCGCTACCCAGGTAGCCGAGTGGGCAGGCCACAGCGTCGAAGTCCTGCTCAGGATCTACGCCAAATGCATCGTCGGCCAGGACGAGACCGCCAAGCGAAGAATTGCCGACGCCCTCAAGGACGAGGAGCCCTGACCGGCGCACAGCGGCCTCGTGGGGCAAGCGCTGGGCAGGGACGTCCACAAACGATCAGTTAGAACCGTAGACAGCTAAACATATGTGAAGAGAGCCCTGACCCCCGCCTGCGCAGGTCAGAGACTCTCTTCATGCTGCTGGGGAGTAGCGCGCCTCAGCCTCCCCGATCACAAACTAGCGATGCATGATCCACCAGAACAGCAGGCCGACGAGGCCGCTACCGACGGCATGTGCGGCGCCACGGGTAAGGGCGAAGGCGGCAGTGCGGCGGAACCGCTGGATGGTCCTGGCGCGCCGTCCTGACGTGCGCCTGCGAGGTTTGGCATTGTTCGTGTCCGTCATGGCTGCATGGAATCGAGGATGAGGCAGTTTCGTGAAGGTATAGCGGATGGGTCCGGATCTTTGGCGCTACTCTGCTGGTGAGGGAGGGTCCGGTCCGGTCCGGTCCGGATCCGGAGCGTGAGCTGCGGCGGAGAAGGCGGGGCGTTGTGACATCTTTTCGGCCGCAGAAGTCGACCTCTCAAGTCGTGACGGAGTTGGCTCGTCTGTGGGATCAGGCTGTTCTTCGCAGTCCGGGGGTGAGTCAGAAGAAGCTGGCAAAGGAATCAGGTGTTCCGAAGTCAACGGTGAACGGGTGGGCAACGGGCACCGCAGTACCTCGTGACCTAGATCAGTTAGTCGCGGTCGGCGCCATATTGGCGAGGTGGGCGGAAGAGCCTGTTTGGTCTCACCGGGACTGGGAACGACTGATGATCGCCGATCGCGAAGGCACTTCTGCCAGCCGCCGAGAGCGTGCTGAGCAAGTTGAACAGATGCGAGAAGAAACTCCTGGATCCACTGAAGAACTGCAGTTAGCAGCGCTTACCTGGCGCATGAGATTTTCTAGCGTCGACTTTGTTAACCTGCCTCGGATCGCAATGCTCGCCTCTGGAACGCCAATCGTCAACGCTGCGAGAAGAGTCGGACTCGACACCTCAAAACCATTTCATGGGCAGGGAATGGCTCCTGGACTTTTTGTAGCGGATGTCAGACCACTTTTCGAGACCTGGAATGCGGAAGCAGTGGCGCTTGACGAGCACACCCTAGGTGGGTTGCGGCGTGGCCTGCTGGTGTCCTTTGAAACCTCAATGCGGTGCGCTAATCCACCCGAGCTACCCCCGAAAGCTTTTACAGGCGACCTATCCAAAGATCCCTACCTTTTCTTCCGCGCCGGCGATCGCCGCGTGATCGTAAGGTTCGATCCTCAATGGCTCACTACTACCACCGCAGGCTCCACACTTCACAGCGCCGCCCGACACCCACAGATATACTCTGGACTCGGCCAGATAGTGAGCGTATCAGAGAACCTAATTGAAGTTTCGTCTCTAGTTTTCGGGCAGCCAAAACTCGCAGACCAGGCTCTGGGAGATTACATGGCTTCAGCCAGTTTGCCGATTCCCCGCGACCTTTCTCCCGATGATTTCCGTAATGAGTTCTCCGCTACGGAAGAGGTGTCCTTGTCGGCCAATTACTCCCGCGAGAGAGAGACTATGCAGCGTTTGAATATCGTACTGATTTTCGACGAGGACCTGATAATGCCAGGTGAGATCGACCACACAGTGTTAGGTCAGATAGTGCGGGTTGTACCCGAGTTCCGCCGCGACTTAGGCATAGCGGTGGCAAGCCTGTTCCCTCCGAGGGGCGTCAGTCCAGCCGATCTTTCGGCACACCTCCTAGCCGGGCGACCTTCCCTCTGGAAGACCTTCACAGTGCCCGGTTTGGCGACGCTGATCAAAACCCACAATCTCGCCGTTGCTGTGGTCACCGGCGTAACCCAAACACAAGCCGCTAATCTCGATGAAGCCATACGAGAAGAAGCGTCCGCCTATTGCGGAGCGCTAGAACTCGACCGAACCTTGAGCATGCATCGCAGTCTATTCGCGGAAGATGATCGTTATCACGTGGTTGATAGCGAGCTACGCCTACGGTATAGCGCTTTTAGCAGGGCCGTCGATGAAGCTAACGACGAATCCTTGGACGAGCCCCTGAACAAGTGGCTCGACGAGGGCTTCTTTCGCACGGTGGTGTGGGAAGAGGATAAGACGCGGTCAGCCGCCGAGGGCCGAGAGGCTGCGCTCATCATGGAGGCATGGTTGCGAGACGAGAGAGGAGAGTAACGTGTAACGCAACCCGGTCTGGTCCGTCGCTCTATACGACGCATCATCGTCTCTGTAGTACTGGTGGATAATTCGAGGACGCGGCCAGCAGATGAGTTATATGCGAGCAATGCGTTCTCTCAACTTAATCCGCGTTGCTGCACCCAGTCACATGCCACTCGCCCTCGTCACGATCTTCACACGTCGGCTAGCAATGCAAAGTGGCTGCATGAGGCATATCGATGGAGCGATGGGAGCGCGACATTGAGTCTTTCCGCGTAACGGATCACGACCTTGTGTGATCACATCTTCGGTTAGGTGTGGCGTCCGTGTTCGAGACGGAGGAGGACGAGGGCCGCCCGGGTGATCGCGCCGATTCGCCAGGGGTCGAGGGTGA
>NZ_JBDPLS010000017.1:0-168764 GCF_039871515.1 Nonomuraea sp. B1E8
ACCACCGTGCCGTCCTTGTTCCTGCGGGCGGAGCTCCTGACGAACATGCCACCAGACCGTAACAGCTGAAGCACTGCGTGTGACTGCTGTTTCGTGGAAGTCGTGTTACTAGGCGTTCTCGCGATTTTCGCTAGGCCCCATGCCGCCGACCTGCACCTTCACGCTCGATCATGCCCCAGGACCCCAATTAGCTGCAGAACGCGAGTGTGGCGTACTCGGTCGTGAACGTCTTTCCGTCAGGAGCCGCGTAGGTGATGGACGATCTCTCGCGCGGCTGCCGCGCGACCATCCAGGGGAGCCGGCTGACGAAGTGCAACGGTCGCGGGCTCGTCACGGGCATGCTCGATCAGGCACGTTCTCACCGGTTGGCGAGCTCAGGGCCGCGGGATGCCGTCCTGGAGCCAGTGGCCAGGTGTGATGCCTGCGCGGTCGACAGGTGGAGGACCTCCCACACCCAGCAATGCACGGTGCTGGGCGATACGTTGTTGCCGGCCACGTCGGCCAGGCGGTGGTCACGGCGCAACGCTGCGAGCACGATTCTGACCTGATCAATGCCTGCCGGTATCGATTGGTGACCGTCGCCCTACCCATCACGGCCATCCATCAGCATGCCGCACGATCTGCGGGCCAGCAGATCTCGTCTCCCGTATCGACCTGAGTTGAACCAATCTTCCGGAGCGCACGTCCTACCCATTGTGGATCTGCACGCTCCTCGTCTGAAAGGCAGCCAGATGAGCACAGCGGTGAGGTGCGCGGCGGGAGCGGTGGTGCTCGCCTTAGCGGCCAGCGGGTGCGCCGCCGGGGAACGCCGTGGCGGCGAGCCCGCCTCGCCGCCTCCGCCGGGGATCGCGCCGGGAAGAAGTAGCCACGCATCGACCCCGTCCGAAGAACGCCCTGGGGGCGGCGTGCTGGGAGTGCGTGCGCTGCCGCAGGGCCAGGGCGCCGTGGTTGAACTGACGGCGCTGGACCGCGTTTCCCCGCAGCGCGTGGTCGCGCGCTGGCGGGTGCGCAATGACACCGACCGGCCGTACGAGTTCGGCGGGACGCTGGCCGTACCGTGGCACAGCCCTCGGTTGCACAGCGACTCCATCGGCGGCGTCTCGCTCCTCGACCACGTGACCGGCACCCGCGCCTACCCCCTGGGGTACGGCGACGACTCGTGCCTGTGTACGCGCGGCTGGCCAAAGGTCGAGGCGCACGGCACGAAAGAACTCGTGGCCGTGTTCCCCGCTCCGCCCGCCGGCGTGACGAGCGCGGACGTGCTGTTCGGCCCGGTTCCCCCGTTCCTCGACGTCCCCATCGGGAACGCGCCGCCCGAGCGGTTGAAGGTGACGGACGGCGACGACGAGCCCGTCGACCCCATCTCGGAGAGGGCGACCGAGCCGCAGGTGCTCCGCCTCGTGAGCCAGGTGGACGACACGGCCAAAGCCCGTGACGACGACGGCGAACGGCTCTCCCTGCGGCTATCAGCTGATGTGTTGTTCGCGGTGAACAAGGCCGAACTCACCCCGCGCGCTCGGGCTGTACTCAAAGAGGTCGCAAGCGAGATCGACCGGTCCGACGACGACACCGTCACCATCGAGGGCCATGCCGACAACACCGGTAGCGACGCCATCAACGACCCGCTGTCCGCCAAGCGCGCGCGCAGCGTCGAAGCGGCACTGCGCGATCTGGTCACCCGTGACGGCCTGGCGTACGAGGCGCGCGGTTACGGCTCCCATCGTCCCATCGCCAAGAACGACAACGCGGCAGGCCGTCGCCTCAACCGCCGCGTCACCGTCGGCTTCGACCGCCCCGCCGCCGATCCCGGCCCCTCCGCCTCCGGAGCCCCTCGAACGGCCACGCCGCAGCCCGCCACCACAAGCAAGGATCTGCCGGTCATCGCGACGGCACCGGCAGGAGCCCCGCCGGCGATCGAGAAGAACAACTGGCCCCGGCAGGCCGAAGTGGACATCAACGAACTCCGGCGTGACGCAGGCGGCTACGTCCTGCTCACCTGGACAGTACGCAACCAGGACGATACCTCGCTCAACGTCTGGACTTCCTCCCATGACTACAGCGGTGTCTACGCCGAGTCCAGCACCAGCGCAATCGCCCTGGCCTCCGGCGACCAGCGATACCGGGCCGTGCGTGACGCAGAAGCCCGCGTCACTGTCGGCCCCAACCTGCTGCGCACCGGGCTGGACGAATACACGGTGGAGAAGGGCGAGCAGTACACGCTGTGGGCGATGTTCAAGCCACCCGCCGACCTTTCCCACGTCACCGTACAGATTCCCGGGTTCGAGCCCGTCGCCGACGTACCGATCTCCTGAGCCCACGCCAGGCTTGCGCGGCAGTGGTCAAGAACCGCCGAGCGCCAACGCCATGCCCGAACGGTAGCTGCGCACCATACGAGCCGGGGTATCACCCCAGGACGTCACCCGCCGGAGTGCGGGCGTGCGCTGGTCCGTGACCCAACCGGTACGTTGCTTTATTACGGTTCCGCAAGATCATGCCGAATACGCGCCGGAGCAGAGACACCATCCCGTCGAATCATGCGCTTGAGCTGCAGGAACGCGGCATTGGATTGCCTGACTTCTAAAGACCCCATGCCACTTCGTGGCGCCCTCGGATAAGTGAAACTTGGGGTGCGTCGCCCGGCTGACGTCGTACTCGCTTGGACCTGCGAGGCCGTTCTAAAGACTGACGCTGGAGCCTGCCCGGTAGGTACCCCGGATTGCCGCTACGAGCGCGTGTCACAGCATCTCGATGTTGTCGCGGGTTCCGCGGACGACGCACCTCATCCATCCTCGGGGGCAGAGCACGGAGGCGCAATGGAGGTCGCCCACCCGGCGGTGGCCGGGATCGACGTGCACAAGAAGATCTTATGGGTGGCCATCCGGCTGCCCGGCGAGCACCGGCGGGAGCGGCTGCGGGCGCTCGGCGTCGACCACGACGCCACGATCTATCTGGAGGCCGGTCACTCGTTCATGACCGACGGCCACCACCTGATCGCCAGCCTCGCGCTGTTCCCGCTCCGTCACGGTCTCGTACGGCCGGCGGCGGACGACGCCTGGCGGCGCACCCTGTCCTTCTTCGACCGGCACGTCGCCGGCCGGCGGCTCGGGGGTTCCTGACCGTCGCCGAACGCCTCGCTCGCCTTTCCCGGGTCCTCGGCGACCCGCATCAGGGTCACCTGAGCAGCCATGGGCTCGCTCCGGTTCACGGACGAGGGGCTGCGGGGGACTCCGGCTGCCGGGATCCGAGCGCGTACGACAGTGCCACGCCGAAGCACAGGGACAGCGAGACGCCCAGGAGGATGTCGGTCAAGGCTGCGGCGAACCCCATGCCGATGGCCAGGCCGCAGGAGAGGCCGAGAGTCCAGTTGGGGGAGTTCTTCGTGTTCGTCATGGCTCAAATACTCCCGCGGGGGCCGCGGCCGGAGTAGGGGCGGAGATCATCGGCGTCTTATGACATCTGTCAGCAGGACGCTCGGACCGGAGCCCGAGGAACGGGCGCCGGCGTGGCACCCGTGCCTCAGGAGGCCTTCCAGGTCACGGGCTCGGCTCCCTCGGCGGTGGAGGAGAAGGTGACGGTGACGGGCTTGTCGCCCTGGTCGACGAGGTACACGCCGCACTGCTGGACGCTCCTGCCGGGCTGCACCATGCCGTAGGGCGCGGAGGATGGGCAGCCCTTGGGGCCGTTGCTGCCGATCGCGATGAGGGTGAGCTTGCGCAGGGTCTGTCCGCTCTCGGTACGCAGGAACACCGCGCTGTCCATGCCCGGGTACAGCTTGGACGTGCCGTTGTTGCGGTACGAGAGCGTGACGAAGTACACGGTGGCGGCCTTCTGCCTGGCGTTCAGCTTGTAGTCGGCGAGCGCGCCGGCGCCGGCCTTGCGCACGCTCTTCAGCGTGACGGTCAGCGGCACGTCGTTGTCCCGCGTGTCCTTCCACGTCACCTTGGCCGGCTTGCCCGCGGCCAGCACGCCACCGCCGATCTCGCCGCCCTCCACCTTCCACGTCCTGGTGACGGACTCGTCGCTGTAGGAGACGGTGGCGGGCTTGGCGTCCTCGGGCAGCATCACGACCCGGCACTCGGTCGCCGCCTGGCCGGCCGTCAGGGTTTTCGGGGCCTTCGTGCCGATGCACGTCTCCAGCGGGCCGGTGCCGGGCGAGGCCAACGGGTTGCCGCTGAAGAACGAGACGGCGTTGCCCGCGGTGCCGTCGGCGAGCGCCAGGCGGAAGTTCCTGACGGCCATGGCGGGCTCGACCGTACCGGACCCGGCGTTGGTGATCGACACGGTGAGATAGTGCGGCACCATCCCGCGCATGTCGTCGTCGAGCCGCACCCCGTCGAGGTCGTCCACCGAGCCACGCTTGAGCAGGGTCGGGTGGAGCGTCAGCTTGTACACCTTCTTGTCGCGGTCGGTGTAGTTCACTCGTCGCGGTGCGGTGTCGAGCGTCAGCGGTGTACCGGGGGACGCCGGCTTGTCCGCCGCCTTCGGCTTCTCGCCGCTGACGCTCTCGCTGGTGCCGGCGCCTCCACAACCGGCCAGGAGCAGTGTGAGAACACCCGCCCCGGCGATGGTGCTGATCCGTCGGCTGACGCGCTGCACTACGAACCCCCGTCGTTCCTGACTCCCGTTGCGAAGGACCACCCTAAACGTGACACGCACCGCTCCTCCGGTCGGTGCGGACACACGCCCGCGAAACTTGCTGGGGGTACGCCGGTGCCGGGCCGACGCGCGGTTCGAGCGCGAGCGGCTGGCCATGGCGCCCGGGCCGTAGAAGATGCTGAAGTTGCTTGAGGACGAGCTGACGCGACAGTTCACCGAGACCGCCGGGCCGGGGCTGGTCCGCCAAGCGCGGCGGCGCGCCCGGCCGGATAAGCAGGTCGGCAAGATTCGCCCAAGGAGAACTCCCGACACAACCCCGGATGACCGGGCGCCACACCGCACCACCACCGGGTCAGCGCCGAGGGAAACCGACGCTGACCACCATCACAGCCCGACTTCACGCTCGAGATTTCCCGAGGAGTGACGATCAATGTCCTCAAGACGTTCTCGAGAGCCATTCCGTCACCCGGGTCGACGCAAGCAACCAGGATCGCGACCACCGCTTTTGCAAGCAGGCGATGAGGCCCGTCGTCACCTTGCTGGCTCGTAGAGCCGGGTCAGGCTGGTGGCCACGGTGGCACCATCAATCACTTGGGAGGGGGTGACCTGGAAAGCCTCGACGGTCGGGGTTGGGCACGTCCACGGTGACGGTCCGCCAGTCCGACCACGCCGAGGCAGCCGTTGATGACGGCCTCGGTCCCTGGGGCGAAGCTGTTCCGTCCGCATACCGCTGCGAGAGCCTTAAGGGCGTTTTCTCGCGATCGTCCTGCGATCCTGAGTTTGTCCTTCACAGCGAGCCAGTTCTCGAAGGCGCTGATGGCGTCGCCGGCGTGTTTCCAGATGGCCTTTCCACATTCGTAGGCCTTCTTCCACTTCCAGGGCAAGGCGCGGAGACTGGTCTGCTCATTCCGCCCTGAGGCCCCGGACACCCGCGGGCAGTTCGTACGGGCGTCCCTCGGCCTGTCGCTGCGCACGTCCGACGGCGATGGTCCGTCTCCGATCGCCCGCGCGATCGAACCGGGCGAGCGGACCGTCCCCGGCGCCACCGGCAACTCCAAGATCACGCTGGAGCTCAAGACGGGACTGCTGAACGTCCAGGCAGAACGTGAGGCGAACAATCCTGAACCGGGTCACGACGAGTGGATCGTCCGCGGATACGGTGCCGCGCAACCGACTCCCATGTGGCAGTTCCGCCGGGTCCGCAAGCATCCTCTGGCCGACGATCACCTCGTCGCGGCACTCATCGAAACGGTACCCGACCGCGTCAACGTCGCCGACGTCCTGATGGCCGCCGAGCTGGAGCACCACAGGCTCGGCATCCGCCGCTACCGCGCCAAGCTCACCCCGTCCCTGTCGACGATCACCGTGTCGGACCCGCGACCGGAGCGGCGGGCACTGCAGGACGGCTGAGCCGATCGCGGTGACGGACGGGGAGTGAACGCGCCGTCCGTCACGTTCTAAGGTGCGTACGGATGTGACGCGCCCGCATGCGCCGCAGCCGGACGGCGCGTGGCGAGGGCCTGGTCGAGGTCTGCCATGAGATCCTCGTGGTCCTCCAGCCCGATGGAAAGCCGGACCAGGCCGGCGGGCGGGCGGGCCTCGGGGGCGACGGGCCTGTGCGTCAGCGCCGCGGGATGCTGGATGAGCGAGTCCACACCGCCAAGGGACACCGCGTGGGTGAACAGGCGGACCGTCGATGTGAGGTGCCTGGCCTGCTCCAGACCCCCGCGGAGGTCGATCGAGATCATCGCCCCGGTGCCCCTCATCTGCCGGTGGAGAAGTCCCTGCGGATCTCCCGCCATCCCGGGGTAGTGCACACGGGAGACGCTCGGATGGGTGCTCAGCCAAGCGGCGACGCGCTGGGCGTTCGCCTGCTGAGCCCGGACCCGTATCGGGAGCGTGGCCAGCCCGCGGTGCAGGAGGTAGGCGCCAAGCGGGTGGAGAAGGGCACCCGTGATGGCGCGGACCCGGCGCAGCGCGGCTGCCTGCTTCTGGTCGCAGGCGATGACGCCGGCGATGACGTCGCCGTGCCCCCCGAGATACTTGGTCGCGCTGTGCAGCACCATCGAGGCGCCGAAATCGGCGGGGTTCTGCAGGATCGGGGTCGCGAACGTGTTGTCCACGAGAACGGGAACACCGTGGGCCGCCTCGGCGACGGCGCGGATGTCGACCAGGTCGAGTGTCGGGTTGGCCGGTGTCTCCAGGATGATCAGCGCCGTGTCCGGCTGGAGGGCCGCGGCGACGCCCTCCGCCGTACAGTACGTCGCCTCGACACCGAGTACGCCGGAAGCCAAGAGGTGATCGGTCCCGCCGTAAAGTGGCCGGACCGCCACGATGTGGCGGTGGCCGGTCTCCTGCGTCGTCGCGAGGATCGCCGCGGTGGTCGCCGCCATACCCGACGAGAACGCCACGGCAGCCTCGGTGTGCTCCATCCGTGCCAGCGCCGACTCGAATCGGGCCACGGTCGGGTTCCACAGCCGCCCGTAGACGGCTCCGCCCTCCGCGTACGGCGTGCCCCCGCCGGCCATGGCCTCGTACGAGAGGCCCCCGGCCTCGATGTCCGGCAGCGGATTGGTCGAGGACAGATCGAGGGGAAGCGCGTGGACGCCGAGTTCGGCGAGGTCCTCGCGGCCGGCGTGGACGGCGATGGAGTCGAGCTGCAGCCGAGGCGAAATCATGCCGCAACGATGAGCGAATCCACAGAGTATTTCAATGCACTTTGCGGAAATCGGTGCCGTTCGCCAGGATCGATGAGGATTCACCAAAAGGAGCCCTCATGCCCGACCAGTCGTCGAAGAAACCGCAAGCCGCTCCGGGAGCTCTCGACGGTACCGACCTGGCCATCCTCGCCGCGCTTGTGGAGGACGGCCGCATGACCAACGCCGCACTCGCCGCCCGCGTGGGGGTCGCCGAGTCCACATGCGCGTACCGGGTGCGCGCGCTGAGGCAGTCGGGTGTCATCGCGAGCGTCAACGCCCGGCTCAACCTCGGCGCGCTCGGCCACCCGATCCACGCGATCATCAAGGTCCGTCTGGGAAGCCACAACCGAGAGCACGTCCGCAACCTGTACGACAAGCTGGTCGCGGTGCCGGGGGCGCTGACGGTTCTCCACGTGGGCGGCGTCGACGACTTCCTCCTGCACGTCGCCGTTGAGAGCCCGGAGAAACTCCGGGATCTCATCCTGGAACACGTGACCATCTACCCGGTGGTGCAGCGGACGGAGACTCAACTGGTGTTCGAGGTACGCGAAGGCCGCGGCGTGCTGAATCTGTGAACGTCGACGCCCACCTGCTGGGCGCACGACGATCGAAGCCAGGTCTTTCGTGTCCGCTCAAGGGGCCCAGGCTTCTTGAGGTATGGGGCAAAGGACGCGAGTCGAGGCGAACCAGTCCCGATCGAGGAAACGCCCGGTGATCCGCCCGACCATGCAGCGCGCGCTTGTGCCTGCTGCTCCTCGCGCCGCCGCCGAGTGGGAGCGTGCAGGCGTGCAGGCCCGTACGGCCGAAAATCGTTTGCTCCGCGTGGCGGGCTCAGGGAACGTGGTGTTCATGAGGCTTTGACGGACACCACCCCTGCTCCGAGATGCCACGGCGCCGGCTCGCGCCGTGATGCCGCCTGCCCGCACCCTGTTCAGTGAAGAGAGCGTCTTTGTCTCAGCAACCCCCCGCCGTCGGACCGGCCACCGTCACCGTGTTCGCCTCCCCCACCAGCTGGATCGAGTCCGATGCCGTCGCGCAGTGCCACCAGGTGGCCGCCCTCGACGGCATGGTCCACGTCGCCGCCATGCCGGACCTGCACCCCGGCAAGGGCGCCCCCATCGGCGCTGCCATGGCGTCGACCGTCCTGTACCCGTTCCTGGTGGGCTCCGACATCGGTTGCGGCATCGCCGTGTTCCCCGTCAAGCTCAGGCGCGCCGTACCCGAGAAGCTCGCCGCCCGGTTCCCCGATCTCGACCGCGCGCTCGACCCCGAGCAGGACGCCGACGACCCGGCCTGGGACGTGGTGAAGGGCGATATCCCCGCAGGCCACATCGAAGGCCTCGGGACGGTCGGCCGGGGCAACCACTTCGTCGAGCTGGCGCGCATCGGGACCGCCTTCGAGCCCGGCCACGCGAGCCGGCTCGGGCTCGCCGCCGGTGACCTGGTCCTCATCGTCCACAGCGGTTCCCGAGGGCTCGGCGAGCGGATCCTGCGCGCGCACACCGAGGTGCACGGCGCGGGCCCCACCCCCGATCCCGCCGCCTACCTGGCACAGCATGACCAGGCCGTCCGCTGGGGATCGCTCAACCGGCGGCTGCTGGCCGCCCGGGTCGCCCACGCCCTGGGCACCGAGCCCGCCGAGCCGATCGTCGACCAGTGCCACAACCTGGTCGAGATCCGCGACGGGAGCTACCTGCACCGCAAGGGGGCGGCGCCGGGCGACGGCCGCGACGTGCTCATCGCCGGTACGCGCGGCACGCCTTCCTACCTCGTGGCCGGCCACGCCGGGCCGGACGCCGGCCACTCCGTGGCACACGGCGCGGGCCGCAAGATGTCGCGGGCCGACGCCCTGCGCCGGGGCCGGGCCAAGCACACGGTCGAGGAGCTGCGCCGTACGCCTGTGGGGTCGCTGGTGGTGTGCGGCGACCGCCAGCTGCTCTTCGAGGAGGCGCCGACGGCCTACAAGCGCATCGAGCAGGTCATCGCCGACCTCGTCGAGCATGACCTGGCCACGCCCATCGCCACCACGATCCCCTTGGTCACGTACAAGACACCCGACCTCGCGTCCACGCCCCGGAGGGACCGCCGGGACCAGCGCCGCAAGCGGGGGCGGCCGTGAGCGTCCACCTGCTCCTGTCGGCCGGGCGCGGCCCGCAGGAGTGCGCCTGGGCGCTGGCCCAGCTGCTGCACCGCCTGGAAGCCGACGCCGCCAGGCAGAAGCTGGAGACCCATCGGGCGCAGACCGTCCCCGGTGACCGGCCCGGCACCTACCGATCGGCCCTCATCCGGATCGCGGGTGACGACGCCGAGACGTTCGCCGCCTCTTGGAGCGGAACCCTGTGCTGGCAGGCCCCCAGCCCCTACCGGCCCAGGACCGGCCGGAAGAACTGGTACGTCATCGCCCGACCGTGCCAGGTCGACACCCCGCGCACGACGTTCGACGAAGCGGACGTCGACATCGTCGCCTGCCGCACCGGCGGCCCCGGTGGCCAGCACCGCAACAAGGCCAGCACGGCCGTACGGGCGACCCACCGGCCGACGGGGACCGTCGTCGTGGTCGACACCGAGCGGCAGTTCAGCCTCAACCGCCGCATCGCCCTGCGGCTGCTGCGGGAGCGCATCGAACACGGCGACCAGGCGGCGGAGCGGGCCGCCACCACCGCCCGCTGGCGCATCCATGACGACCTCGTACGCGGCAACCCCACCCGCATCGAACGCCCAGAACCGTCGAAGCATGCCTGAACGGCGTGCCGCTCCCGGACGCCTACGCCGCGCGGAAGGCGCCTCCACACCCGCAAGAACCGGCACGACACCACGGCCGGGTGATCGATGCAATCGTCGGGCTGTGGCTGGCACCCGTCACGCGCGACCGCCCCTTGTTCTGGCCCTCCGTAGTGACGGGACTCACGGTCGCGAAGGCTCTTATCGACGTCACATCTGCCGGCCCGATCGCGTCTTGTGTGTAGGCAAGTTAGGGGGCCCAAGATGCGTTCGTTGCCGACCATACGCCGCTCGTTCCAGTTCTCCCACTGGTCGTTCATGTTCGCGGAAATCGCCGTCTGGTCGTTCGTCGTTTTGCTGGTGACCGGGGCGATGCTCATGCTGTTCTACGACCCCGGCATGTCCCAGGTGACCTATGACGGTTCCTACGGCCCGCTGCGCGGGCTCCTCGTCAGCAGGGCGTTCGACTCGACCATGCACCTGAGCCTGGAGGTGCGCGGCGGGCTGCTCGTCCGCCAGATGCACCACTGGTCGGCGCTCGTCTTCGTGGCGGCCGTCGTGTTGCAGTTGCTGCGCATGTTCCTCACAGGCGCGTTCCGCCGCCCGCGTATCCAGCAGTGGCTGATCTGGGTGGCGCTGCTGGCGCTGGGCATGTTCGCGGGCGAGACCGGCAACGTCCTGCCCGACGACATGCTGTCAGGCGGGAGCCTGTGGCTGATCATGTCGGTTGTGCAGTCCATCCCTGTGGTGGGCACATGGCTGACGTCACTGCTGTTCGGCTCCGGCTTTCCCGGCGACACAGTCATTCCGGTCATGTACGTCGGGCACCTGCTGCTCTCGGCCGTCATTGCCGTTCTGCTGATCGCCCGTGAACTGCTGGTGCGGCGGCACGGCCACTCGCGGTTCGTCGCCTCGCTGCCGGCGCGGCGAAGCGCCCGCCCGCTGATGGCGGTCGCGACGTTCGGCATGCTGATCATCCTCGGGTTCGGGTTCCAGATCGCCCCGATCTGGCTGTACGGTCCGGCCAAGCCGACGCAGATCTCGGCGGGCTCGGTGCCCGACTGGTACATGGGGTTCCTTGACGGCGCCCTGCGGATCATGCCCGCGTGGGAGCTCACTCTCGGGGACTACACGCTCAGCCTCGCAGTCCTCGTTCCCACGGTGGTGGTACCCGGGGTCTTCTTCACCGCGCTGGCCACGTATCCGCTTGCCGAGCGCCTTCTCCTCGCGCGACGCGGCCGCCGCGACGCACTGGGTCGGCCTGAGAGCGCGCGCCGCATCGCCCGTGAGACACCCGCGCGGAACCTGCTCGACCGGTCGCGCGACACGCCCGTGAAGACGGCCATCGCCGCCGCCGCGATCACGTTCTACGGCCTGCTGTGGGCAGCCGCGGCCAACGATCAGCTCGCCCACCAGTTCCAGCTCTCTCTCAACGCCGTGACGATCTTGTTCCGGTACGCCGTGGTCATCGGGCCCGTCGTCGCCTTCGTCGTCACCCGGTGGATCTGCCTCGCACTCCAGAAGTCGGACCGTGACGTGGCCGAGCACGGCATGGAGACCGGGATCATCACCCGATCCCCGGACGGCGGGTTCCACGAGCGGATGGCGCCGGTGCGGCAAGAGCGTGATCGTGACCGGGAGTTGAGCCGGTCAGCATAGGCAGAGGGTTCCATGCGCGGCCGGGGTGATCGGGCTGGACGCGGCCCGGTCACCCCGGCGCAGCGGGATGACGTGGCCACCGTCGACCCCGACGGCGCAGGCCTCCCCGGTCCAGCCAGTTGTAGATCGCGGCGCACCCCGCGTCGAAGGCACCGGCTGTCGCGCTGTCAGGTCTTCCGTGGCAGGACGACGCGGGGACCGGTGGCGCCGGCGCAACGAGGAGAGGCGCCCGTTTGGAGGGGGTGGCGGGAGGGCAAGCGCTGATCATGCCGGAGTGGTTGCAGGCGGGCGGGTGGGGGCTGCTGGCCGGGTTCGCGCTCGTGCTGGGAGCGCTGGCCGGGTACACGGTCCGCATGCCGCAACGGCTGATCGCGTCGGTGATGGCGTTCGGCGCCGGGGTGCTGATGTCCGCGGTGTCGTACGAGCTGATCGAAGAGGCGCACCGCCGCGCGGGGCTGGCACCCGCGGTGGTGGGGGCCGTGTCCGGCGCGGTCCTCTACACCGTCTGCAACGTCCTGCTGGCGCGGCGTGGAGCCAGGCATCGCAAGCGCTCCGGTGACCGGCACCCTTCGCAGCAGGAGGGGTCGGGGACGGCGATCGCGCTGGGCGCGGTGCTCGACGGGGTGCCGGAGTCGCTGGTCATCGGCGCGAGCCTGCTCGGCGGGGGCGCGGTGAGCATGTTGACGGTGGCGGCGGTGTTCATCAGCAACGTGCCCGAGGGCCTGTCCAGCGCGGCCGGCATGCGCCGGGCCGGGCGATCCAGGACGTACGTGTTCGGGCTGTGGATCGGGATCGCCGGGGTCAGCGGCCTGTCCTCGCTGGCCGGGTACGCGCTCCTGGGACAGGCGCCCGCGGCCGTGCTGGCAGGCATCATCGCGCTGGCCGGCGGAGCGATCCTCACCATGATCGCCGACACCATGATCCCCGAGGCGTTCGAGTCCTCACACCTGCTGACCGGCCTCATCACGCTGGCCGGGTTCCTGCTCGCGTTCGCCGTGTCCAAGGCCGGCACCTGACGCGCGGGGCGGGCGGCTGTTGGGGGCGTCCGTGCAGGCCCGCACCTGGTCATTCGTCGTCTGGATCCGCCGGCTCCGCGGCCGGTGCGATCTGCACGGTCACGCCCGCGTAGTCGATCGGTGCTTGATCGTTGCTCTCGTCCGGCGTGTCGCGATCGACGACGGCGCCTTGGACCACGTCGATGGTGCTGGCGATCGTCGCGACCGATGCGCCGTCACGCATGAGGACCAGGTTCTCGCCGGGCTCGAGGGCGTCGATGAGCACCACGACGTCGTCGGGAAGGCGGGGCACGTCGATGCGCTGTGGGGAGCGGGGGCGCCTGACGAACACGAGCTCTAGGCTCGGCCCCATGAACGACCGTGCCTTCGTCCCCGACGACTTCGTCGTTCCCCTCCACCTGGTCACCCCGCAGTTCCGCCTGGAACCCCTGGGACCCCAGCACAACGCCGCCGACCACGCCGCCTGGACCAGCAGCATCGAGCACATCCGCGCGACCCCCGGCTTCCCGGACGGAAAGTGGCCTCCCCTGGACGGCATGACCCTGGAGGCGAACCTCGCCGACCTGAAACGCCACGCCGACGACTTCGCGCAGCGTCGCGGATTCACCTACACCGTCCTGGACGCGGCCGGCGACGAGGTGATCGGATGCGTCTACATCTACCCCTCCCGCAGCGACGACCACGACGCTGACGTGTCCTCCTGGGTCCGGGCCGACCGGGCCGAACTGGACGTGCCCCTGTACGAAGCCGTGACAGCCTGGTTGTCCACGCAGTGGCCCTTCGACAGGCTCGGCTACGACCCGCGCTGAGACACATCGGACGTGCTTGTGGTGGTCGGCGCCCGCGGGTCATGGGGTGCCCGTCCGCGCCCGCCTTGAGCCGCTGCGGCGGTTACGCGAATTCTCCGGCGCCCATGTCGTATCGAGAGCCTGGTCGATCGTCTGTGAGGTGAGAGCCAGGCCGTCACGCGGCAGCGCGACCGCTTGGAGGACCTGCCAGCGACCGAACCGAAGGAACGCACATGAATCCCACCCTGAGCACCATCGACATCGTGGTGTCCGACATGGACGCGTCGATCGCCTTCTACGCCCGCCTGGGCCTGGAGTTCAAGCTCGACGAGCACTCTCCCGAGCACGCCGGCTGCGACCTGCCGAACGGGCTGCACGTCATGCTGGACACCGAGGGCTTCCGCACCCCGTTCCTGCCCGGCTGGAGCGCGCCGACCGGCGGGCCGCGCACGCTGCTGTGCTTCGAGTTCGAGACCCCGGCCGGGGTGGACGCCAAGTACGCCGAGCTGGCCGAGGCCGGATACCGAGGGATCGCCGAGCCGTTCGACGCGTTCTGGGGCATGCGGTACGCGACGGTGGCCGACCCGGACGGGAACGGCATCGACCTGTACGCCGCGCTCCCGGCCGGCTGACCACACCGGCCGCATCGGGCCCGTGGTGCGGCCCGATGCGATGACGGGGGGCGGCTGGTGCCGGGTGGCGTGCTGGAGCGGGTACCGCTCCAGCACGCCACCCGGGCCGATGTGCTGCGCGATCTGGGCCGCCGGGAAGAGGCGCGGCGGGCAGACGAGCGGGCGCCGGAGCTGACCGCCGATCCGGCTTCCGGTGCTTGCGTACGGTGTTCGGTGCCGCGCTGACCGTTCAGAAGGGGCGTGGCCGCGTCCAGCAGGTCACGGGCGAGGGCGGGATCGTCGGTGAACGCGGAGATGTCGCGTCAGCGGTCGTGTCAGCACGGCAACGGTGTGGTGTCAGCGCTTCCGGTGATGGTTGATGCCGTGAACAGATCGGCAACTCGTTCCGCGGTCGCGGACACTTCCGCCTCGTCGGCGGCGATCGAATTCTCCGGCGGGCCGGCGCAGCCGGTCTCCGCCGCCTCAGCGATGGCGGACTCGCTCACGAACAGCGGTCAGGCCGCTCGCGCTCACATGACCAGCACCAAGTAGTCGGTGTTGCTAGGTACCAGTAGTCGGTGTTACTTTGTACCAGTAGCTAGCGATACCGAGTAGCCGACGTGGCCGCCGGAGAGAACCCCGGAAGAGACGACAGGACCAAGTGATGACGAAACAGCAAGCCCCAGCGATCCAGGTGCAGGGCCTGGAGAAGTCGTACAAGGACCTCACCGTGCTGCGCGGCGTGGACTTCACCGTGGCGCGCGGCAGCATCTTCGCCCTGCTCGGCTCGAACGGCGCCGGCAAGACCACGGCCGTGAAGATCCTGTCCACGCTGCTCAAGCCCGACGCCGGCACAGCCACCGTGAACGGCTTCGACGTCGTCAAGCAGGCCGCGGACGTGCGCGAGTCCATCAGCCTCACCGGCCAGTTCGCCGCCGTGGACGAGATCCTCAGCGGGCGGGAGAACCTCGTGCTGGTCGCCCGGCTGCGGCACCTGAGGAACCCGGGCAAGATCGCCGACGACCTGCTCCAGCAGTTCTCCCTGACGGAGGCGGGCGGGCGGAAGGCGTCGACGTACTCCGGGGGCATGCGCCGCCGCCTGGACATCGCGATGAGCCTCATCGGCGACCCGCCGGTCATCTTCCTCGACGAGCCGACGACCGGGCTCGACCCGCAGGCGCGAATCGAGGTGTGGCAGGCCGTCAAGAAGCTCGCCGCCCAGGGCACGACGGTGCTGCTCACCACGCAGTACCTGGACGAGGCCGAACAACTCGCCGACCGGATCGCGATCCTGCACGAGGGCCGGATCATCGTCAACGGCACCCTGGCCGAGCTCAAGCAGCTGCTCCCGCCCGCCAAGGTCGAATACGTCGAGAAGCAGCCGACCCTGGAGGACGTCTTCCTCACCCTCGTCGGCACGAAGGCCTAAGGAAACCACGATGAGCAAACATTTCTTCGGCGACACCTCCGTCCTGCTGGGACGTTCCCTGCGCCACATCACCCGCAGCCCCGACACCATCATCACGACCGCGATCATGCCGATCGCCATGATGCTGATGTTCGTCTACGTGTTCGGCGGCGCGATCAGAACAGGGTCGGACTCGTATGTGAACTACATGCTGCCCGGCATCCTGCTCATCACGGTCGCCTCCGGCATCGCCTACACCGCCTACCGGCTGTTCATGGACATGAAGGGCGGCATCTTCGAACGCTTCCAGTCCATGCCGACCGCGCGGTCGTCGGTGTTGTGGGCACACGTGCTGACCTCACTGGTCGCCAACCTGGTCTCCCTCGTGGTCGTGATGCTCGTCGCCCTGCTCATGGGCTTCCGCTCCGGGGCGGGGGTGCTCGCGTGGCTGTCGGTGGCGGGCATCCTGGTCCTGTTCACCCTGGCGCTGACCTGGATCGCCGTCATCCCCGGCCTGTCGGCCAAGACCATGGAGGGCGCGAGCGCGTTCTCCTACCCGCTGATCTTCCTGCCGTTCCTCAGCTCGGCGTTCGTACCCACCGACACCATGCCCACCGTGGTGCGCGTCTTCGCCGAGAACCAGCCGGTGACCTCGATCGTCAACGCCATCCGCGCCCTGTTCGCCGAGCAGCCCGTCGGCAACGACGTCTGGATCGCCCTGGCCTGGTGCTTCGGCATCCTCCTCGTCGCGTACGTCTTCGCCATGAACACCTACCGCCGCAAGATCTCCTAGGGAACGGCGTGGATGCCTGCCAGGACGAAGCGTGCCGCGACAACGGGTCGGAACCGGGCACGGTGGTCGGCGAAGCACCGGCTCGAACTGCGGCGACTCCCTTGTGCTACCGTTGAAGCACTACTTTGTAACACTTAGTACCAGGGGTGCGGAAGAGGACCCGCGATGGACAATCTGACGGAGATGCTGAAGGGCACGCTCGAGGGCTGCGTGCTCGAAATCATCGGCAGCGAGGAGACCTACGGATACGCCATCACGCGCCGGCTGAACGAACTCGGCTTCGCCGACGTCGTCGAGGGGACGGTCTACACCATCCTGCTGCGACTGGAGAAGAACGGGCTCGTCCAGGTGACGAAACGACCGTCCGGGCTTGGCCCGCCGCGCAAGTTCTATGCACTCAACGACGCGGGGCGCGAAGAACTCGCAACGTTCTGGGCGAAATGGGAGTACATCACATCACGGATCGACAAGCTCAGGAAGGGCGGGAGATGAATTTCTGGGAGACCATGACAGGCAGCGATCTCACCAGGGAATGGAAGGCGTTCGACGTCCGGGCCGACAAATTGCCGGCCGACTACCGGACGGCGTGGGAAAAGATCAAGGGCCATCTTTACCTCTACTCGGACTTCACAGGTCGAAACCTCACGCCGATTCTCGACGGTGCCCTGGGGTTGCTCGAAGAGACGGCGTCCGAGGGGCAGAGCATCCACGAGGTGCTGGGTGACGACATCGAGGGCTTCTGCGCGGCGCTGGCCGGCGGAGCAGGGGGCCGGAGCTATCGCGACCGTTGGCGCGAGCAGTTGAACAGGAACGTCGCGAAGAAATTGGGTCGGCTAGGAGGCTGACGTGGGCATCCAGGACATCATCGAGGGCAAGAAGCAGTGGCGGGCGCACATGGCGCGGGTCAAGGCGCTCCCACCGGACTACCAGATCGTCTACAAGGAGATGCAGAGGTACTACTTCAAGGTCGGACCAGTTGGCCTGACCGACGGGTCCCTGCTCCCGGGGATCGTCGACTTCTTTGAGGAGGGCGTCGCGTCCGGCAAGGGAGTCCTGGAACTCATCGGCAACGACATCGCCGCCTTCTGCGACGATCTGATCAAGGACTCGCGCACCTACGCGGACATGTATCAGGAGTCCATCACCGGGAAAACCGGCACGGTCGAGAAGTGACACCCCTTCGCGCCGGCCAGCGGAGCGATCAGTCGAGTTCGCCGCGCCCCTGTTGCACTCTGACGATTACTTGATTACAACGAGTGGGCCGAGGACGGTAGCCGATGAGCCTTCGCCAGTACGAGTACGCCCTGGCCGTCGCCGAGGAGGGCTCGGTGACGGCGGCGGCGGAGCTGCTGCGCGTCGCCCAGCCGTCGGTGTCCCAGCAGATCCGCGGCCTTGAGCGGGAGCTCGGCGTGCAGTTGTTCACCCGCACGCCGACCGGGCTGGTGCCCACCGTGGTCGGCCGCGCCTTCCTGCGGGAGGCGGAGGTCGCGGTGAACGCGTCGCGGCGGGCGCGGGCGACGGCGCGGGCCGGTGCCGACGAGCTGGTGGGCGAGCTGCTGGTCGCCGCGCAGATGGGCCTGGGCACGCGGCAGCTGCCGAGCGCGTTGAGCGAGTTGCGCCGCCGCTTCCCGCGGCTGGAGGTCACCGTCTTCGAGGAGCCCAACCCCGCCGAGATGGAGCGGCTGGGGCGCCGGGGCGTGCTGGACCTCGTCCTGGTGGCCGCCACGTGCGACGAGGGCAACGCCGTCGCCCACCACCTCGGCGACGAGGAGTTCGTCGTGGTGCTGGGAGCCGGGCACCGGCTGCTCGCCGACGACCGGGTCGAGCTGCGCGAGCTGGGAGGGGAGCCGTGGGTGCGGTTCGACCGCGAGAGCACGCTCGACTGCGTGACGCAGGACGTGCTGCGCGACAACGAGCTGACCCCGGCCACGGTCGCCCGCGTGTCCCAGACGGGCACGGCCGTGCGCTGGGCCGCCCACGGGCTGGGGGTGACGCTCGTCCCGGCCTCCGCGGTGCCGCACGACTACGAGCACCTCACGCGCCCGGTGTCCCCGGTCGTGTCGCAACCCGTCATCGCCGGGCTCCGGCACGGCGCGGGCCCCGCGGAGCTCGCTCTGCTCGACCTGCTGCGGCAGGAGACCTGGCACAGGTCCGCTTCCGTCTCACCGGTGCCCTGACGGGCCGGCGCCCGCTAGATGACGGCTCCGCCGGCGTCGACGTGGAGCGTGGTGCCGGTGATGTAGCCGGCGCGAGGAGAGGCCAGGAAGTAGATCGCCTCGGCGATCTCCTGTGGGCCGGCCGTCCTGATCCCCATGCTCTTGGCCAGGCCCTCGTTGCCCTCCGGGCCGTATTCGGCCAGCACCCCTTCGGTACGGGTCGGGCCGGGAGAGACGCTGTTGACGCGTACGCCGCCGCCGGCGAACTCCAACGCCCACGTACGGGTCAGCGCGGCCAGCGCGGCTTTGGACGCGCTGTAGACCGAGGCGCCGACGAAGGCCCTGGTCGCCGCGAGTGAGGTGACGTTGACGATGCTGCCCTCCCCCTTCTCCAGCATGGCCGGCACGAGCGCGGCGACCAGGAAGTAGGCACCGCGCACGTTGGTGTCGAAGATGCGCTCGTACTCCGCCACGCTCTGTTCGACGGTGAGCGAGGGAGGGAAGGCGGCGGCGTTGTTGACGAGGATGTCGACCGGACCGTTCTGGCGGCCGAGTGCGGCGACCGCGTCCAGGTCGGCCATGTCCGCCGGGACGAACCGGACGGCGCCGTCCTCCCGCGCGGCGTGCTCGGCGTTCTCTCCGCGCTGGACATCGCGGCCGGTGATGACGACGTCGGCGCCCGCGCGGGCCAGCAAGCGAGCGGTTGCCAGGCCGATGCCAGAAGTGCCGCCCGTGACCAGTGCGCTCTTACCCTGCAATTCCATGCCCCAAGGCCTTTCATGAAGCTTTGTTGAATGGCGTCCAGAAATGCGATGGACGTCAACCCATGGGGAATTCCCCGCCGTCCACGATGAGATTCCTCCCGGTCAGCCAGCTCGCCCGGTCGGAAACGAGAAACAGCACCGCGTGGGCGATGTCGTCGGGCCGGCCATCGCGCCCCAGCGGCACGGTGGGGCCGTCAGTGTCGTTCTGGTCCGGCGCCGCGCCCATGCGCGCGGCCACCTCCGCCCACCGCTGCCGCGTCTGTTCGCCACCGGGGGTGGCGACCCTGCCGGGAGACACGGTGTTGACCCGGATCCCGGACGGGGCCAGCTCCAGGGCCAGCCCCCGGCTGTAGGTCACCAGCGCCGCCTTCGCCGCCGCGTAGTGCAGGAACAGTGTCACCTCCGGCGAGAGGAACGCGGCCGAGGAGATGTGCACGATCCGGCCGAAACGCCGTTCCCGCATCCCCGGGACCAGCAGCGCGTCCAGCCGTACCGACGCCAGGTAGTTCAGGTCCAGCGCGTCCTGCCACTCCTCGTCGGGGATGGCCGAGCTGCCCTCGTACGGCTGCGCCCCGCCCGCGTTGTGCACCACGACGTCCACCCCGCCGAGCACCTCCTGCGCGGCCTCGGCGAGCGCCTGCGCTCCGGCGCGGGTCCGCACGTCGGCCGCCACGAAGGCGGCGCCCTCCGGCACGGTGCCCGTCGCCGACCTGGCGGTCGTGAGCACCTCGGCGCCCGCGTCAAGGAGATGGCGTACGACGGCCGCGCCGATCCCGCGAGTGCCACCCGTGACCAGGGCTCGTTTTCCCGCGAGTTCTCGCGTATCCGAGCCGTTCTCCACCACGGTCATGTCAACGGTCCTCTCGTTCACGTGTCAGTCCGCTCGACGGAAAGAAAATCGCGTTTATCGGGAGTAATCGCGGTGAGCCCGTCGTCGAGCTGTTTCACGCTACGTCCGGAAAAGAACGAGAGGCAAAGACGAAATGTCAGCAGGCGCCATAGGCGATTCCTATGGCGCCGCCTGCCGGGAGCGCGGCGCACAGATCCACGCGAGTGCTCAGTAGATGCGGTACTTCTTGCCGCAGTTGTCGAACTTGCCGGCCCAGCAGGTGAACGTGTAGGCCTTCGTGATCCCGTGACCCTGCCAGGCGCCGGCGACCTTGCCGTCCCACGCCTTGGTGAACCTCTTCCAGTGGCCGCCCTGGTAGACCTCGAACCAGACCCAGCCCTTCTTGCCGCCGGCCTTGTCCACGCCGTACCACTTCGTGAACACCTTGCCGCCGGACTTCCACGTCTTGCCGAACGTGTACGCCTTGCCGTCGCTGGAGAAGACCTTCCCCCAGTTCGTCGCGGTGTGCGTGGTCGCCTGGGCGGCGGCCGGGGTCAGGGCCAGGCCGGTGACGGCCATCGAACCGGCCAGAGCGGCGATCGCAAAGGTCTTACGCATTTCGGGTTCCTCCCCGTGTCGGTGTGATCCGGTGACAGGGACATTACGGAGACCCGCGGCGATCAACTGTGGACGAATCCACACACCGGGTGTGATCAGCGCCACAGGAGGCCGGGCTTAATAAGATCGCTGCTGTTGCGTTGGTCCGGCGAGCGGAGCACGATGAGCGACCCCGGCGGCTTCGGCCCTCTGGCGATGGACGATCACGAGCCGATCGGCCCCTACCGGATCGCGGGCCGGATGGGCGCCGGTGGCATGGGGGTCGTCTACGCCGGGATCGCGGCCGACGGCGCCCGGGCCGCGGTCAAGGTCATCCATCCGGGATTAGCCGCCGATCCGCAGTTCCTGGCGCGTTTCGTCCGCGAGGTCGACCTGCTGTCCCGGGTACGCGGGCGTTGCACGGTCTCCGTGCTGGCCGCCGACACCGCGGCGATGCCTCCCTGGCTGGCCACCGAGTTCGTCCCCGGCCCGACGCTCAGCACCTACGTCCAGGAGCACGCCCGGCTGCGCCCGGACGAACTCCTCCCGTTCGGCCTGGACATCGCCGAGGCGCTCACCGACATCCACCGGGCCGGCATCGTGCACCGCGACCTCAAGCCCGGCAACGTCATCCTCTCCGCCTCCGGCGCGAAGGTCCTGGACTTCGGCATCGCCCGGGCCCTCGACGAGAGCGGGCTCACGGGCACCGGCGCGCTGATCGGGACGCCCGGCTGGATCAGCCCCGAGCAGTACCGGGGCGACGAGGCGGACACCGCCGCCGACGTCTTCGCCTGGGGCGCGCTGATGGTCTACGCCGCGACCGGCCGCCCGCCGTTCGGCACCGGAGCTCCCGACGTGCTCGCCTACCGGGTCATGAGCGTCGAACCGGATCTGTCCGAGGTGCCCGCGCCGCTCCGTGACCTCGTACGCGGCGCGCTCGCCAAGGATCGTGCCGCCCGGCCCACCGCGTACGAACTGCTCGACCAGCTCACCGCGCTCACGTCGGGCACCAAGCCCCTGCCGCCGCCACCGCACCCGCGTGGAAGGCGCCTCATAGTGCCCCTGTGGTCGGCCGCCGTCGCCGTCGCGGCGGTCGCGGCCGCGGGAACGGTGTTCGCGACGAGCCAGCGGGGAACGCCCGAGGCGCTGCGGAGCCCGAGCGACTCCCCCGCGTCCACGTACGAGGAAAGCCCGGAGCCGGAACCCTCAGCCGAGACGTCGACGGCGAGCGAGTCGCCCGAGGATGCCCCCAGCACGACCGAACCGCCCAAGAGGAAGACCTCCACCCCGACGAAGAGAGCGAGCACGCGCCGCACTGACGCCGCCGTTCCCTGCGCGTCCGACGCCTCGATCCTCCGGCAGGTCGCCGCGCTCAACGGCGGCAGCCTGCCCGGGGATGCCGTGGTCGCGCGCAAGCAGTGCTCGGGTCCCTGGGTCGCGGCCGAACTCGACTCCCCCTCAGTCGGCGGCATCGACCTCATCGCCAAGCGGAACGCCACCCGGTTCCTCGACGGGCAGATCGGCAGCAACTTCTGCTCGCGGGAGGACCAGCCGGCGCTCCTCGCGAACGCGCCCGCAAGAATCCGGACTTTCCTCTGCCCTGACGGCTTCCGGTGACGAAGTGAGCCCCGGTGGACATGGATGCGATTCGCGTCGAGATTGGTCGTCAGGCGCGGCCATCGCCTGCCCGGGCGCCGGTCGGACGACGTGAGGAGTGCGCATGAGGATCGTGGAACTGGCCTCGGTGGACGGATGCATCGCCTTCGACCTGGACTGCCCGACGTCCGCGGGCGGCACCCGGCTCGCCCCTGACGTCACCCGGGGCGAGGCCGGGCTGCTGGCGCGGGCGATGACGTACAAGCTGGCCGTGCTCGGCGAGCGGATCGGCGGCGCCAAGGCGGTGCTGCGGGCCGAGCCCCAGCACCGGACGGCCGCCCTGGCCCGTTACTGCCAGGAGATCACCCCGCTGGTCGAGAAGGGCGCCTTCCTCACGGCCTCGGATCTGGGGACGCGCACGGAGGACTTCGCCTCGTTGCCCGGTTACCGTACCGGCTCGGTGATGCACCAGGAGGTCGGCGGCGAGCTGGTGGACACCATGGTGACGGGCTTGGGCGTGGTCGTCGCCGCGGAGACGGCGCTCGGCGGGCTGGCCGGGCGCACGCTCGCGGTGGAGGGGTTCGGCAAGGTGGGTGGCGCCGTCGTACGGGAGGCCGCGCGGCGGGGCGCGCGCCTCGTCGCCCTCTCGACTTTGCACGGGTGCGTCACCGACCCCGCCGGGCTGGACGTGGCCGCCCTCGAAGAGCTGCGCGCCGAGCACGGCGACGCCTGTGTGCGTCTGCTCGGCCTGCCGGTGCGGCCCGCCGAGGCCCTGTACGAGGTGGCCGCGGACGTGCTGGTGCCCGGCGCGCGGACCGGCACCCTGACGGCCGAACGCGCGGCCGGGGTACGCGCCCGCCTGGTCGCTCCGGCGGCGAATGTGCCCTACACCGAGGCCGGGCTGCGCACCCTTGCGGAGCGGGACGTGGTGCCGCTGGCGGACTTCGTCTGCGGGGCCGGCGCTACGATCGGCTACCTCGCCGAACGCGCCGGCTCGGTTTCCGGCGCCGCCTCGGCGCGGGACCTGGTGGAAGAGCGGGTCGGCCGGCTCACCGGCAGAGCGCTGGAACATCCCGGCGGCCCGTACGCGGGGTCGTGCGCCGTGGCGGAGGAATTCCTCGCCACCTGGCGCGACACACCCGACCTCGCCGCCGGCCCTCCCCTCGCCCCCGAACCGGGCCGGTGACCACTCGTACCCTTTTGTGCGGGGGATGCCCGGTCCGAGCGGTCACGTCGCGTCCGGGCCAGCCCTTCGCTCGCGTGCCTCCCGCAACTTTCCCGTGGCGACGAAGCCGACCGCGACCCGGTAGAAGCCAGCGATCGATTCGCCTTCCTCCACCCCGTCACGGAACTGCTTACGCACCTTCGTGAAGGGGAAGGCCGTGCTGCCGTCGGGAAGGAGCACGCCCCACGCGTCATCGTCCGTCCTGCGCCAGTGGCCGCCCGTGGCGGCGGCGACGCAGGCGCCGAGGAACGAACCGAGCACGCCGACCAGCCCGTCGATCTGTTCCGGGTCGAAGCCGGGCCGGGAACGCTGGCGCTCGATGAAGCCTTCGACCCACTCGACCGACTCCTGGTTGAGGCCGAAGTCCACGTCGCTCAGCGGCCCCAGCTGGTCGATGGCCAGGCTGACGTTCTCGTGGATCCACTGCAGCTCGTCTTCCTCCATCCGAGGATGGTGGCATCGCCGGGGGATGCGATCAATCTGGTTTCCGGCTGCCGAGCTCAGCGCCCCGCCGTCGCCGATCATCCGGGTGGTCGCGCAGCGAGGCGATGAACGCGACCGTCTCCGCGGGCCGTTCGCCCAGCGTGATCGGCTGTTCGACGGTGACCACCGTGCCGGGAGGGGGCGGGGCGCTGCTCCGGTTCGCATTAGTTGACACGACATATATGTCGTGTAATCTATCGGCATGGCAAACGAACCGACCCTGGTCTTCATCCCCTGCTTCTCCGGCGCCCCGTGGGATCTGGCGCAGCTCACCCCACTGGCCCATCGCCCGCGGCGCACCTTCAGGCTCCCCGAAGGCGTGGCCGACATGGAGGCCTACGCCGACGCCGCCGCGGCCCACGTCGCGGACCTGGACGACTACGTGCTGGTCGGCGACTCCTTCGGGGCCAACATCGCGCTGGCGCTGGCCGTCCGCAGGCCGGCCGGCCTGCGCGCCCTGGTGATGTCGGGCGGCTTCGCGGCCAACCCCGTCTCCTCCCCGATCTGGAAGAGCGCCATGCGGGTCATGGGCAGGCTGCGCGGCGTCCCCTACCGGCAGCTGGCGCTGCGCGCGCACGCCCACCGGCTGGCCTCACCCCACGACCGTGCGGGCCAGATCCCCTGGAGCGAGGCCGACAGCCGCCGGTTGTTCCTGGACAACACCCCGGCCACGTCATTCGGCGCCCGCGTCAGCGCGGCGCTCACCGCCGACTACACCGGCCGTCTTGACAGGGTACGCGTCCCCACCCTGATCATCACGCCGTCGCACGACAAGCTGATCGGCGAGCAGGCGGCGCGGACCCTGCGCACCGGGATCGCCGGATCCCGCGAGATCGTGCTGGACCGGACCGGGCACATGTTCCGCTTCACGCATCCCGAAACCTACGCGCGAGCCGTCGAGACGTTCCTGACCGAAACGACCCGCGGCAGCGAGCTGACCCATGCGGCCCGCTGAGGAGCTCCGCTACCTGATCCTGGCCGCGCAGCGCGAGGGCAACCGGATGCTCGGCCAGGCCCTGCGGCCGCTCGGCATCACCCCCTCCCAGGCCGAGGTGATCCGCGTCCTGCAGGAGCACGGCCCGCTTTCGCTCAACGGCCTCGGCGAGCTCCTGGTCTGCGAGAGCGGCAACAGCCCGAGCAGGCTCGTCGATCGCCTGGTCGCCCTCGGCCTGGTCAGACGTGACGTGGCGGCCCACGACCGCCGCCACATCGACCTGTCGCTCACCGAAGAAGGACGCGAGCTCGTACGGCAGATCGCGGAGATCGAGGAGCGGCTCTACCAGTCGATCGACGCCGCAGCCGAAGGCCGCGAGCTCGGGCAGGTCTTCGCCTTCCTCAGGGCGTTCGTCTCCGACCTGCCCGCCGGCCAGGCCCTGGCCCGCCGCGCCCACCGCTGACCCGCGTCATCGTCACTCGGGCTGCGCGGCCAGGATCGCGTCGCCGTGGTGCTCGGCCCATCGGGTCAGGATCGCTATCGGGTCGATCAACGTCTCGCCGAGGTCGGTCAGCTCGTACTCGACCCGTGGCGGCACCTCGGCGTAGGCCCGCCGGCCGACCAGCCCGTAGTTCTGCAGCCGCCGCAGGGTCTGGGTCAGCATCTTCTTCGAGATGCCGCCGATCAGCTCGACCAGCTCACCGTGCCGGCGCGGCCCGCGGCTGAGCGCGTACAGCACGACGACCGACCACTTGTCGGCGATCACCTCCACCGCCAGGCGGGCCGGGCAGTCGGCCAGGAACACATCCCCCGGCCCGTCAAAGTCACCCACGGTTCCTAAGATACTTATTGGTTCCCATCGGGCTGGCTATCGTGCGCTTCATGACGACGCAGAAGCTCTCGCCGGCCGCCGATCGACTTCTCGAAGCCGATCGGTGTGCCACATTTGTCACCATAAATGCCGACGGATCGCCCCAGGTCAGCCTCATGTGGATCTCCAAGGACGGCGATCACCTGGCGTTCGGCGTCGAGCAACACCGTGTGAAGGTCCGCAACCTGCGGCGCGACCCGCGCGTCACGGTGCTGATCGAGGATGACCGGGATACGGAGCACGGCCTGCGGCAGCACCTGGTCGTCCGTGGCACCGTGACCTTCGAAGGCCCCGGCATCCCGGATCGGTTCGCGACCTTCATGGACCGGCAGGCCCAGCGCTACCTCGGCACCCGCTACCCCTTCGCGAACCGCGAGTCCACGACGGCGCTCATCGGCCGGATCCAGGTGGACCACGTGTCCGGCGTCGGCCCCTGGTCACCGTAGCTGAGACGCTCGAACATGGAAATGCGCTTCCCAGCCATGGTGCGTCTCATCCTTTCGCGGTGAACTCGAATCATGACAACGACACCGATCCTCATCCTGGGCGGCACGGGCAAGACCGGCCGCCACGTCGCCGGGCGGCTGCGGGCGCGCGGCGTCCCGATCCGGCTCGCCTCCCGATCGAGCGAGCAGCGGTTCGACTGGTACGACGAAAGCACCTGGACCCCGGCGGCGGCCGGGACCGACACGGCCTACCTGGCCCCGCCGGTCGATCCGCCGGGGCTCGCGCAGGCCGGACGGTTCGTCCGGCAGGCGGCGGCGGACGGCCTGCGCCGGGTGGTGTTGTTGTCCGGCCGCGGCGTCGGCGGCCCCGGCCGCGACTTCGCCGTCTACGACGCCCAGCTCGACCTGGAGAACGCCGTCAAGGACAGCGGCGCCGCCTGGACCATCGTCCGGCCCGCCTGGTTCATGCAGAACTTCAGCGAGGACTTCATGCACGGCCAGGTGATGGCCGGCGAGCTCCGGTTGCCGGCCGGCGACGGCGCCGAGGCGTGGATCGACACCGAGGACATCGCCGACGTGATGGTGACCGCGCTGCTGGACGAGAAGCACGCGGGCAAGACGTACTCGCTGTCCGGCCCGCGTACCCTCACCCTGGCCGAGGTCGCGGCCGAGCTCTCCGCCGCGACCGGCCGGCAGATCCGGTACGTCGCCCTCGAACCCGAGGAGCACGTCGCCGAGCTGATCGGGTACGGCGCGTCCCGGGCCGAGGCCGAGGCCCTGCGTGACCTGTTCGCGGTGATCCGCAACCACCGCTCCGAATACCTTTCCGACGGCGTGCGGGAGGTGCTCGGCCGGGAACCGCGCGACTTCACCGACTGGGCGCGCGACACCGCGCGAACCGGCGTGTGGTCGTGAGGGAGCGGCCCGGCGGAAATCCACGTGCGCCGTGAGCGCGGCCGGGTGTTGCATGAACCAGATGATCGACGAACCGCTCGAACGACTCCGCACCGCCGCCCACCGCACCCGCGAGCTGGCCCTGGGCCGGGCGGGCACCGGCCTCGGCCACCAGGACGCCGACGACGACGTCGGCACGATCGGCACGGACGGCGCCCTCGGGTTCGACCCCTTTCCGCTGCTCGAAGCCCTCCACCACCACGGCGTCCACATCGTGGTGATCGGGCAGGTCGCCGGCATCATGCACGGATCCACCGAGCTGACCGGCGATCTGGACCTGCTCTGGGACGGCGCCCCGGCTCACGCCCCGGCCCTGGCTGCCGCCTTCGCCTCCGTCGGGGCCCGGCTCTCCGACGAAGCCGGCGGCCCCGTACCGACGCGGCCGGAGTCCTTCCTCCGCCCCAAGGTGCAGTTCACCTCGCCTACAGCCGGCGGCGACTGCTGCACCCCGGCGCTCCCCTGGGGCGGCCTCCGCGTCCGGGACGTCCTCGACCGCGCGATCACCGCGACCGGCCCGGACGGCCTGGTCGTCCGCTACGCCTCCCTGGACGATCTGATCCGGATGCGCCGCGCCATCGGCCGCCCCAAGGACCTGCGGCGAGCAGCCGAACTCGGCTCGCTCGCCCCGGGCACTCCCCGGTGACCTGCCACGTGCGAAGGTGGCAGGTCAGCCGACACGTCCGTCGCGATGGGTTCAGCCGCAGTGCACGTTGTTGAGCTTGCGCGAATTCCAGGCCGGCACGATCCCCTCGACGTCAATGCACTGGTTGGGCGCGGAGACGTACACCGGGCCGGCGTAGTACGTGAACTCGCCGGCGTCCGCGTCTTCCCCGCTGCCGTCGCCTCGCGAGATGATGACGCCCTTCCAGCTCTTGGTATTGGCGTACTTGCCGTAGCCGTAGGTCAGGGCGCAGTTCTTGCCGGTGCTGGAGCTGTAGTACACCTCCAGCGTGCCCGTACGGCTCCCGTCTACTTTGTGGTGAATGGCGTAGACGCCGACCCGGGCGTAGCTGCTACCGCAGGGTCCGGCCGCGCCTGCCGGGGCGGCGCCCGCCACCATCGTCGCGGAGGCCGCGATGGTGGCGCCGGCCAGCAGGGTTGCCAGCTTGCGTGTGCGCACGAAAGTCCCTTCAATCGATCAATGTTCACGACATGAGACCACGAATGCCGCTGACACGCATCACAGATGCGGCCACGTCACGAGCGGGATCGGCCACCGGGCACCGTCCGGATCCCGGCATGCGGCGCCCGGTCAGGCGGGTGAGTCGAGCGGGACCTGCAGCGAGAGGTGCGGGGACAGGGCGCTCAGGAAGCCGGGGGCGTCGAAGGCCGCCCCCGCGGAGGCGACGCCGGTGGTCCTGGTCCGGCCGGTGAGGATGCGGTCGGCGGCCTCCACCGCGAGCGGCGCGGTAATGGCGTAGATGTCCTGTCCGGCGGCGGAGATGCGGCGTTCCGCGCCGCCGGAACGGACGGCGACGTCGACGAGGAAGGTCTGCGCGGACCGGCCGCGCTCGTCGACGGCGGCCGGTGGCGAGGCGTCTGGAGCGGACAGGTCCGCGGCCGCCCTGGCGGTCATGTACGTACGCACCTCCGGGACGGCCAGATGGCTGGGGACGGTGACGACGTCGGCCATGGTGAACTCCCCGATGACGCTCTGGGGACCGAGCGGAGCCGGGAACCGCCACTCCAGGGTCGGCAGCGTGTCGTCGTGGTACTCCAGCCGCCCGCCGGTGTAGCGGACCCGGCGGCCGCCCCGCCTTTCCCCCGAGACCACGCCGGCGGCGAGCGTTCCCGCGGTGGGGTGCCAGCTGCTCAGGCCGTAGGCGACGTGCACCTCGTCCGCCGCCGTCCAGTCGCCCATCGCGGTGGTGACCAGCAGGTCGCCGAGACCGCCGTAGAAGGCCATCGCCGGGACCACCACGATGCCCGCGTCCCGGGCGGGCTGCGCGAAATGTGCGAACGTGTCGGCGTTCGCCTCGATCTCGGCCGCCACGTCGACGTACGGGATGCCGGCCCGCAACGCCGCCTCGACCAGCGGGGCGGCGGTCGAGGCGAAGGGCCCGGCGCAGTTGATCACGATGGCCGCGCCGTCCAGCGCACGGTCGAGCGAGCCCGGGTCGCCGACCGTCGCCTGCCGCGTCAGGGACGGCTGCCCCATCGCCAGCAGCTTGTCCCGGTCGCGGCCGAGGAGCAGCGGTACGTACCCGCGCTCGCGCAACTCCGCGACGACGAACCGCCCGGTGTGCCCGTAGGCGCCGTACACCGCCACGTTCCGACCCGATCCCATGCCTGCTCCCACGTGCTCGAAGTGATCCGCCTCCGGAATCCTCGCCTCACCGGCCCATCGGGACCAGTGTCCGGAACGACATGACCCGTACAATTCCCGACATGAGTCCAGACCCGCGCTCCGTCGCGGTCGCCGCCACCGACGGGATGCTCCACTTCGAGCTGGCCCTGGCCTGCGAGGTGTTCGGCTCCGCCCCGGACGCCCTGCCGCCCCCCTGGTACGACCTCAGGGTGTGCGGCACGCACGCCGTACGGGCCGGCCGGTTCCTGGTGGAGCCGGACCACGGGCTCGACGAGCTGGCCCGCTCCGCCACCGTGATCGTTCCCGCCCTGGCGGACGCCGGCGAGGACCCGCCGGCCGACCTGGTCGGGGCGGTGCGCGCGGCCCACGAGGCGGGCGCGCGGGTGGTCTCCCTGTGCACGGGGGCGTTCGTGCTCGCCGCCGCCGGCCTGCTGGACGGGCTGCGCGCGACCACGCACTGGGCCCACACCGAGCAGCTGGCCGCGCGCCATCCTCTGGTGGAGGTCGACCCGGACGTGCTCTACGTCGACAACGGCAACGTGCTGACCTCCGCGGGCAAGGCCGCCGCGATGGACCTGTGCCTGCACCTGGTACGCCGTGACCACGGGTCGGCGGTCGCCAACGTGGTCGCCCGCCGCCTCGTCGTGCCGCCCCACCGGGCCGGCGGGCAGGCCCAGTTCGTCACCACGCCGGTGCCCGACCAGGACGGCCATCCCCTGGCCGAGCTGTTCCCCTGGGTGATGCGTCGGCTGGACCAGCCCCTCACCGTGGAGGACCTGGCCCGCCAGGCGAACATGAGCGCACGCCACCTGACCCGCCACTTCCGCTCGACGGTCGGCACCACCCCGCTGCAGTGGCTGCTGATGCAGCGCATCCGCCGCGCGCAGGAACTGCTGGAGACCACGGACGACAGCGTCGAAACCATCGCCTCGGCCGCGGGCATGGGCACGGCGACGACCCTGCGCCGCCACTTCCAGCGCACGCTCGGCGTGCCGCCCGACGCCTACCGCCGCACGTTCCGCGCGCCGGCCCGCACGGTCACCAGCTCCACATCCCCACCCTGACCGGCACCCCCGGGGAGGCGAGGAGAACGGGCCGTCCCTCGGGGGCGGGCAGCCCGCCGGCCCGCACCAGGTCCTGGTCCAGGCCGTGCAGGGAGGCGTGGTGCAGCGGCCACGGCGGGTGCTCCACCGGCGCCGCCGCCAGCCGTCCGCCCACGAGGCTGAACAGCCGGAAGCGGGCGGTCAGGAAGTACGCGAGCTCGTCACGCTCGCGCTCCGCCAGCGGCAGACCGATTTCCACCTCCACGTCACACCGCGCGCCACCCGGCCCGGGCCAGCGCCGGCGGCACCGGTAGCGCGTGTGCCCGTTCTTCGCGTCCACGGACATGTCAGACCAGCAGTAGGGCAGCCAGTAGCCGACCCGCCCGCCGAGCGCGGCCGGCAGCCGCCCGGCGTCCAGCGAGAAGAACCAGACGCCCGTACGTCCCCGAGCGTCGCGCGCATACGTCCGTACGTTCGTCTCCGGGAACGTGGACAACCACGGCAGCGCAGGCATACCCGGCACCCGGACGTCGCGCATGAGGAACGGCGTGAGCCCCACCCAGGCCGCCCCGTCGAACGTCTCGACCGCGAGCTGCGCCGGCAGGAGAGCCTGCACCTGCTCCGGCCGGTAGCGCCAGTGGATGAACGTCATCCGGGACCAACGGTGGTACATCACGGGCCGGCTGACGTGGGGCGAGGACGGAGCACGCATCCCGCACCCCTGCCCTCCGCCCGTACCGGCAATCCGCCTCGCACGCCCCGCAGGGCGTTCCCGCTGCCCGCGGTCAGGTGTTGATCTCCAGCACCGAGACCGGGGTGACCCGTCTCACCGCTCCTGGCTGACCATGACGGGCTCATTGCTCGTGTTGACGACGGTCCGTTCGCCCAGCGGCTCCGCCAGCTGGAGCTGCACGAAATGAGCCCGTCCAACCATATTGGTCAACCCCTGCTCCCAGGGCCAGCTACGGCGGCAGGAAGCATCCACTTCAACCCCGACGACCACACGAGAAGGCGATTCAGCCACCTCAGTGTCCGTCACCCGCTCGCACGGCCGGCCCGTCTCGTCGGGCGCACCGAAGATCAGCTCGACGGTCAACGTTCTACCGTCCGGCGACAGGGTCGCGACGCGTACGTCCCGCCACGTGGACGCGGCACATCCTGTTGCGATCAGAGTTGTGCACGCGAGCGCGAGCATCAGGGGTCGAGGAGTCACCATGGAAGGAGAAAGCCTGCCTTACTTACGCTTCAACACGCCGCCACCGGCCTGCACCTGCTCCGGCCGGTAGCGCTGGTGGATGCACGTCATCCGGAACCAATAGTGGTACATCACGGGCAGGCTGAAGTCGGGTGAGGGTGGAACGCGTCCCGCACCTGAGTCCGCCCCTCACCCGCTCTGGCCGAAAGGGCCGCGCAGCCGGGCGGTTTCCGCCCAGAGACGCTCGGAGACCGCCCGGTTGAGTGATGCGGGTGAGGACGTGACCGGGGTGAACCGGTTGTAGTAGGTTCCCGCGTTTATCTCCTCGTCCGCGGCGAGCCGTACGACGGGGTCGGCGCCGCTCGCGGTGGACCCGGCCATCACGCTGCCGAGCAGCCGGAGGGCGAGGGGGAAGTCGCGGCCGAGATCGGTGCGGACCATTCCCGGGTGCAGGGCGGCCACGGTCAGCTCGGGGTGGCGGCGATGCAGCTCATAGGTGAACAGCAAATTGGCCAGTTTGGTGCGGCTGTAGACCAGGAACGGATCGTAGACCTTGCTGCTCTGCAGGTCCTCGAAGTCCAGCTCGACTGGGCCCGGCCCGCGTAAGGGTGCTCGGTGTCCTTCGGAGTTGACGTTGATCACCCGGCCGAGGCCCTTCCTCAGCAGGGGCAGGAGATGGGAGGTCAGGGAGTAGGGCGCCAGGTGGTGGACCGCGAAATTCAGTTCCATGCCCTCGGCGGTGATGCGACGCTCGGGTACCATCACGCCGGCGTTGTTGACCAGCGTGTCGACCAGGTCGACCGTTTCCGCCACCTGCTCGGCCGCTCGCGCGACTCCGGCGCCGGTGGCGACGTCGGCGGTGATGACCGTGGCGGCAGGCAGTTCGCGGGCCAAGCTCGCGGCGCGATCGGGGTTACGGCCGATCAGCACCATCCGGTGACCCGCAGCGGCGAGCCGGCGGGCGGCGAGCCTGCCGAGCCCGGAAGTGGCCCCTACCAGCACGATCGTCCTCATGCCTGCGTGCCGATCTTGGTCAGGCCGAGGGTGCGGGCGAGCAGGTATTCGCGCAGACCGGCAGGAAGTCGCTGGAGCAGGCCGGCGATGCGGGCATCGCCGGGGACGACGTAGTGGCGTCGCGGTTTGGCCGACCGAAGCGCGTCGAGCACGGTTGCGGCGGCCGCTTCCGGAGGCGCGGGACGCAGGCCGGCCTGAGCTTTGGCAGCCGCGGCCAGGTGGCGGGCATAGCGGGCCACCCGTTCCGGGTCAGCCAGCGCGAGAACCGCACTGGCGTTCTTTTCGGCCTTGGCGAAGATCTCGGTGGCGGTGCTGCCAGGTTCGACGACGATGACGGGGATGTTCCAGGCGGCCAGTTCCAGGCGGAGCGCGGCCGACATCGCGGCGAGCGCGGCCTTGCTCCCGGACAGCGCGGACAGCAGCGGTACGGGTACCCGCGCGGTCGAGGCGCTGATGTTGATGACCCTGCCACGGCCGAGCCGCAGCAACGGCAGGAACGCCTGGGTGACGTAGGCCGGGCCGAGGGTGTTGACCTCGAACTGGCGGCGCAGTTCGCCGGGCGGAACCAGTTCAAGAGGGCCTTGGACGATCACGCCGGCGTTGTTGACCACAGCGTACAGGCCGTGGTCGCCTACCTCCCTGGTGATCTCCTTGGCCGCGGCGGCGACGCTGTCGGGATCGGCGACGTCCATGACGACCTGCCGGACGCCGTTCAGCGCGTCGCTCTTGTGCCGGACTCCGGCCAAGACCGTGTATCCGGAGAGCGCCTTGACGATCGCCCGGCCGATTCCGCCGGTCGCGCCGGTGACGAGTACTGCATGGGGCATGCCGGCCTCCATAAGTCCACTAGGACATGTCCTTAGGTACATATGAGAGCGTGCACATGTCCCCGGGAACATGTCAAGATGGGTTCCGGAAAGGGGGGGCCGCCGATGTCGTTGCGATACGGCCTGCTCGGCCTGCTCGCCGAAGGGCCCGCCAGCGGCTATGACCTGGCCCGACGGTTTCAGGAGATGCTCGGCTCAGTCTGGCCGGCCCAGCACCCGAAAATCTACTCCGAGCTCAACAGGATGGCGGGCGAGGGCCTCATCGAGGTCGAGAGCGAGGGACCGCGGCGCCGCAAGGCCTATCGGATCACCGATGCCGGTCTCGCCGCGGTCAGGCAATGGCTGACCGATGGCGAGGTCGACCACACCATGCGGCTCCAGCCTCTGCTGCGCTCGGCGTTCTTCTGGCTGATGGAGCCCGCCGACCTGCGCGCTCACCTTGATCGTGAAGCTGCCTACTACCGCGGCGAGCTGGAGAAATACCAAGCCTACGCTGAGGCCAAGGACCGCGGCGACTTCGGCGACGGTCCGCAGACCCACTCGCTCCGGATCGCCATCGAGGCGGCGATCCGGCTGTACGGCGCGCTGGCGGAGTGGGCCGAATGGGCACGAGACGAGGATCCCCTCGCCGGGCAGCGCAGACGTTGACCCATGCTGGTGGTGACACACCCAGGATGAGCTGACACTGCCCGGTTCGGAGTCGTCCACCGCACGATGGACGGCATGAAGGCAATCACGATTCCCGAATTCGGCGCCGCCGACGTCCTCCGTCTCGACGAGGTCGAGGTTCCCGAGCCCGGGCCTGGGCAGGTCTCCATCGACGTGGCCTACGCCGGCGCCAACTTCGCCGAGATCCTCTACCGGCGGGGCGTGGTGGACGTCCCGCTCCCGTTCGTCCCCGGCATCGAGGTGTCCGGCCACATCCGAGCCCTCGGCCCCGGCGTCGAAGGGCTGCGCGCAGGCCAGCCGGTCGCCGCGCTGACGATCGTCGACAGCGGCGGATACGCCGAGGTGGTGACCACCTCCGCCGACCTGGTGGTTCCCCTGGACGGACACGACCTGGGGCTGGGGACCGCGGCCTCGCTCCCGTCCAACAGCACCACAGCGTTTCTCGTACTCGACCGGGTCGCCCGCCTCGAACCGGGCGAAAGCGTACTGATCCACGCCGCAGCCGGCGGCGTGGGCAGCCAACTCGGCCAGGCCGCGCGACTGCTCGGCGCGGGCCGCGTAGTGGGCACCGTCGGCGACCCCGCCAAGGTCCAGGCCGCCAAGGAGTTCGGGTACGACGAGGTCGTCCTGCGCGACGAGGTGGCCGAATCAGGCCGGTTCGACGTCGTGGTCGACATGATCGGCGGTACGGCACGCCGTACCGGACTGGACCTGCTGGCGCCCATGGGCCGGCTGGTGGTGCTGGGCAACGCGTCCGGCGCCGAGGACGTCGGGATCTCGGCCAACGAACTGTGGCTCGCCAACAAGACGGTTGCCGGGTTCAACCTCGCCGCCTTCGCCGCCGCGTTCCCCCAGGAGGCAGGCCGGGCGCTGCACCGGGCGGTGACCGCGGCCGCGAACGGGGAACTGCGGGTACGGACCGAGACGCTGCCGCTGGAGCAGGCTGCGCAGGCGCACCGGCGCATCGAGTCCGGCGGCACCACAGGAAAGCTCGTCCTCGAAGTCGAACGCGGCTGAGCCTTCCCTACACAATCATGACGCGGCGGGGTCAGCTGGTCCTGGCTGACAGCGACAGGCGCTCCACCCTCTCCTTGGTGTCGGTGTCCGGGTGAGGGGTGTGCAGCACCACGTTGAGGTCCGCGCGATCCGGCAGCCGGAACAGGCTGTATTCGAAGGTGAGGTCACCGGCCTCGGGGTGGCTGATCGCCTTGATCCCCTGGTATCTGGAGCCGACATCCGCACGTGCCCAGAGCTCGGCGAACTCCGGGCTCGCCGCCGACAACTCCCCGGCGATCCGCCCGAACACCGGATCGTCCGGATAGCGTGCCGCGGCGACGCGGAAGTCGGCCACCATGTCCGGCGCGAACTCGTGCCATTCGGCGAACCGGCTGCGGTAGGTAGCGTGCGTGAAGAACGCGACCATGCAGTTCTCGACGTCGTCGTCGAATCCGAAGATCCACCTGGACGCGTCGTTCGCCGCCACCAGGTTGTAGTGCCGGTCGAGCACGTGTGCCGGATTGGGCATCCAGGCGTCCAGCACCGCGCGCAGTTGCCCGCTCGCCGGCGCGCCCGGCCGCCCGGCAGGCTCCGGCGGGTTCAACCCGGCCAGAACGTAAAGGTGGCGCTGCTCGGCTTCCGCAAGCCGCAACGCGCGAGCGACCGCGTCCAGTACGGCGTCCGAGACCTTGATGTCACGCCCCTGCTCCAGCCAGGTGTACCAGGACACCCCGACCCCGGCGAGCACGGCCACCTCTTCCCTGCGCAGTCCGGGAGTACGGCGGCGCCCGCCCTCGGGCAAGCCGGCCGCGGCCGGCGAGAGCGCCTCCCGCTTGGCCCGCAGGAATTCTTTGAGCTGCTCACGGCGATGCTGATGGGGAGCCACAGCCTCACCGTAATCGACCGGGCCCGTGCCGATCCTCGTCAGCGAACCCCAGCCGGGCGGACCAGCGACCGAACGTCAATGCCTGTGGACCCAAAGTCAACGACTTCTCTCGATCCTCCTCAGAGAATGAGGGCTGATCATCGTCGCTACCCCGCTTGCGAGAGGAAATCGAGAGTGAAGAAGGCAGTGAAGGCAATGGTCGCGACGGCTGCGGTCGTCGGCACGCTGTCCGGTGGGACCGCCCAGGCCGCCGCCCTCGACGCCTCAAGCCAGGCCAGGGCGCAATCCCCGTACCGCACCAGTCTCGCGTGCAAGGCTCCCAAGAAGGCGAAGAGCAATTACTCGTGGGGGGACGGGCGGAGCAGCGTCACGGTCTATTTCAACAACCATTGCAGCCACAAGATGTATGCGAAATTGCACATCAAGAACTCGATCGGCGGAAACTTCAAGAAGTGCCTGGCGACCAATGGCGGCACCAAGGGCAAGAAGAAATTCCACATCGGGCTCGCGAGCACCCTGACAAGGATCACGCTCGGCTGCGGCTGAGATCGGAAGTCTGACGGCGCTTCGCCACATTGACGATCGTGAAGCACGCACGAATGCCAACCTGGGGGAAATGTGTCACTTCGGAACTGGAGCAGGGTGATTCTGGGAGCCGCCGCCGCGGCAGTGACCTTCGCCGTGACGGGCCCGGCGCCGGCCAGCGCCGGTCCCGGCGGAAGCTGCGCGAACACGGCGTTCTGCCTGTATGAGAACACGAACTACAACACCGGGAACACCGATCACTGGAGAAATTTCTACGCCTCCGACCAGGATTTCCGGAACAACGTCTGGCTCGACCGCGAGGGCAGGGCCACCAGCGACGGAATGGACAACGAGGCCAGCTCGGTCAAGAACTACACCAACTGTGTGGTCACCCTCTACCAGCACCCCGGCTATTCGGGCGCGGCCACGACGTTCATCCTCAAGGGGCAGGAGCGGCCGAATCTCAGCCGCGAAGGGATCGGCGACAACCGGGCCAGCTCGGTCAGGTTCAATTGCTAGTGGCGGTCAAGCGGTGGCCCGGCGTCGTTCTGGGCGCGCTCGCGTTGATGGTTCTCTCGCGAAGCGCCCCAGCGCCGGGCTTCGCCCTGCCCTTCGACGGCTACCGGCTGACCCCGTCCGACGCGGCGGTGATACAGGCCGCACGGGGCCTCTGCACGGGTGCCGCGGATCGGCGCTCGAAACCGGCTTCAGGCGTGCGGCTGGAGCGGAACATGCGCCGGTACGGCATCACGGACGTCGGGGATGCCGAACGCCACGGCTACCACGTGCCCGGCCCGCTCGTGCGCCCGTCGCCGACCACCGCAGCCGGCCATGCGTGCTCGCGCGAGGCAGACGATCGGCTGTGGGACGGGGTCCCGGAAGCGGATTTCGCGTGGCTGTCGGCGCTGGACGCCGGCTCGGTCGTGCGTTCCGAGAGCGACCCGGCCGTCGTGGCGGTGACCCGGGCGTGGAGCAGGTGCATGAGAACGCATGGATTCACCTACCCCGACCCGCTCGCGGCCTTACAGGATCCGGCGTGGCGGCTCGACTCCGCCGCGAGTTCCCCCAGGGAACGCGCGGCTGCGGTCAGCGACGCCCGGTGCAAGCGGACCACCGGCTACGTCGCCGTCAGGTCCGCGGCCGAGACCCGGTTCCAGGAGGAGCTGGTCGACCGCTTTCCGGCGAAGTTCACCGCGTTGAAGCAGGCCCGGGACCGCCTGTTGCGCAACGCCGAGCAGCTCACGGCCCGCAGGAGCGAGAAGGTACGAACGTAAGCGGCGAACGTCCCCTCGTCCGATCACGGGAGTCCCCATGACGCAGAACGTGCGCATCCCGCTGCCGGACGGCAGCTCATTGGCAGCGGCGGTGGCGATGCCGGAAGGGTCCGCACCCACGCAGGGATGGCCCGGAGTCGTGGTCGTGCACGAGATCTACGGCGTCGAACCGGACATGCTGGAGGTGGCACGGCTGTTCGGCGAACACGGGTACGTCGCGGTACTGCCCGACCTCTACAGCCACGGCTCCAGAGTCAGGTGCCTGGCCCGGGTCATGCACCAGCTCGCGACGGGAAGGCTCGACGGCCCCACCGCCGACATCGACGCGACCCGGCGATGGCTGGCGGGCCGCGAAGAGGTCGACGGCAGCAGGCTCGGCGTGGTCGGGTTCTGCATGGGCGCGGGCTTCGCCCTGGCCTACGCGGCCGGAGCGCCACCCGGTGTGCGGGCGGCGGCGGTGAACTACGGCGCGGTGCCACGCCGCAAGGAGGAACTGGCCTCGGTCTGCCCGGTCGTGGCCTCCTACGGCGGCCGCGACAGGGGCTTCCGCTCGCACGGCGAACGGTTGCGGGAGCACCTGCGGGCACTCGAAATCGACCACGATGTCACGATCTACCCTGAGGCCGGTCACTCTTTCATGACCGACGGCCACCACCCGATCGCGCGCCTCGCGCTGTTCCCGCTCCGTCACGGTCTCGTGCGCCCGGCGGCGGACGACGCCTGGCAGCGCACCCTGTCCTTCTTCGACAGGCACGTCGCCGATCGGCAGTAACCTCGGCGCTGACTGTTCACCAGGTAAGGCTGACGCTGCGCTCCGCCCGTACCGGCAATCCGGCTCGCACGACCCTCAGGACCTTCCGCTGCCTGTCAGGTGTTGATCTCCAGCACCCAGACCGAGACGTGATCAGGGCCGCGCGTGTAAACCAGGCGGAAGGTATCGGTGCGGAGCTCGAACGCGTCGGGAATTCCGCCGTATCGCGTGGCTCCGAGCGGCTCGGGATCGTCGACCAGGTCGAGCAGGGCGTCTGCTACGGCGACGCGCAAGCCGGGCGCCGCCTGGCGCAGGATATGGCGTAGGGCGAGATCGATGTGGAGGAGACGTTTCAAGAGCGCTCGCCGGGGGCTGGGAGGCCAAGGTCGGCGTATAGGGCTTCCTTGGTGTCACCCGCACGGCCGGTGGCAGGTTGGCGAGGACAGCGTTCAGGCCGTCGCGCACTGCCTGCGCGTCGTCGCGGGTCGCAGTGGGACCGGGCGTAGGTAACGGCTTCTGCGGTCGACGAGGGTGGCGATCGCGGATTGGTTCAGCCGGCCGGTGATCAGGTCTCCCTCCCAGTCGCCGACTCGATGGCGGAGTTCGACGACGGTGGGGCGGTGGTCGATGAGCAGTGCGGGCGCGATGAACCGCGGCTCAAGATGGTCGGGCCGGCGGGCGGCGTTTGCGCAGCGACTGTGCTTGCGCTAGCAAAAAAGCTGCCAATCAGACGCAGAAGGTTATCTGCGACAGCTGGGGCAGAGGATCAAGTCGCTTGAATTGAGCTTGCGCTGCAGAATGCCTTCACAGTCCGCCTAGGGCCGAATCTCAGCGGCAATGGACGCACGATTCTACTCCAGTAATCCCTCTGCACGCGCCCATTCCACGAAGCCGATGCCGTCGCAGGGAAGAAATGCTTCATGGTCGCGCAGCAGATCCACTACTTCAGCAGCTTCCCCCATGGTTACACATCCCCCTCGAACGCCCTCACATAGCAGGTCAAGGGTGCCCACCACCTTAACGTTGCGCTCCATCCCATGACGACGCCCCACCCGGTCATCAATCACCGCCACGATATTGTGGAATTCAGCGTAAGCCAGCGTCGCGGCTTCCCCAATGTTACGAGAACCACGACCAAGGCGGCCATGATATTCGGAGAATAGCTTCAGATAATCCAACGCGCTCTCGTCCATTACCCTTATCCAAGGTTGAGCTGACGCTTGGTAAAGTTGGGCATATTTAGCACCTCCTCGAAGCAGTTCTTCTTCAACCGCCTTTGTGATGAGGCATTCGCTGCCGGCGACGAGCTTAGCTAGAACTTCAAGTTGATTGGACCGAGCGAAATAGTTCAGTGGCGAACTGTCAAGTACCAGGCGTCCAAGGTTCACCGCAGTTCGCCTCGAAGTGCCTCGAGTGGTATCTCGTCACGGACCGGAAGGTCATCTATCTGAATCTCACCGCGTAGCATCTCTGTTACACGCTCCGCAGACAGCCTGTAGCTTCGATAAGCGCGAATAGCAGCTGCCGATACTCCCGTTGGGACGTAGGGCGGCTGCAGCTCTTCAATCACGCGCAGATTGCATTCAAGATAGTCCGCTCGAGTGGGAGAACGCGAATCGAGAGACTTGTATTCATCCTTTGAAATCAGCTCGAATTGTCGCAGCTGCCGCAAGGCGGCGGTCCAGCTTACCCGATACTCTGCACTAATGATGATAGCTGCTTGACGTAGCTCGGAGCCGTCCCGAAGTTCAGCCCACCGCTGGGCTACGCCTGTGCGGGGAAAGAGAAGATTGATGGCAAAGGAGTCGATTGCCGATTCAATGGAGTCAGTTCCAACGCCCCAATCTACTGAGTACGCATCCCCAAAAAGGTGATGTCCCAGCTCATGAGCAAGAGTGGAACGCCTGCGACCCGCATCAATTTCTCCATTGATCAGCGCTACCCCTAGTCCTTCCACCTCGACATAGGCGCCGTCAGCTGACTTCTCCCCCAAAGACAGAGAGTAAGGGAACAATCCCACGCGCTCAACGAGACCAGCTAGTTCATGCAGGGGTTCATAGGAACCAACACCCAGAAGAGATCTTGCTTCAGATGCGGCTAGTTCAACAGACCAGTCTGCGTTGCTTCCCGGCGCGATTGCACTTAGAGAGCCTTTGGCTTCGCTCGGAGTCAGCACACGAACGCCGGCCAGGACCGCTAGATCGCGAGCGATGTCCTCGATGGCTAGATCACTGTTTTGATCGCCACGTTGGCCGGCAACTGCCGCGCGCCGACTGATGACGGCTGCGGGTGGAAGGGATACGAACCACTGAAGAGGCCGTTCGAGAACTTCCGACAAGCGGACAAGTTCAAGCGAATTCACCTGCCTACGGCCTGCCTCGATCTTCGTGATCGCGGTTCGGTCCACACCTAGCTCGGCGGCAAGGTCATCTTGGCTGTACCCGCGACCTCTACGAGCTTCAGCAACGCGTGTGCCAACCTCAAGCCATCCCTGCTCATCAGCCATGGTGCTATTATCGCACATGCTGCGGAGAGTGACGAGCAGTGGAACGGCCGCACCAAAATTTCCAGAACAGCGGCGGAGAGCTGTCGATCAGTTTCCCGCGCCATGCCGTAGGTTGCCCGCTGTGCGAGCGCGGGACATGTGCGGGACGATCAAGCAATCCGCACAAGCCATGCGGGGTGTTCAAGCAGGTCAACACAGCTATCGGGCTGTTCGTACTCTCGCTCTCAATGCACGTGTCTCAGGTTCACGGGCTGCCGCGCCCTGGCTTCCGGACAGTGTGTCGATCGCCGCCGACTCGACTGCGTCGTCGAGCAGCGTGCACTTGGCGATTCCTGTCTCGCCGTGGACGGCCAGCGCCCCGCTCATCCTGGCACGTGTGGAGTCGAGCAGTGGGTGATCGCCCCTGCGCTCGGTGTCTCGCCCGCAAAGCATCAGGGGCATGGCCTCCACCGCGGCCTTGGTGGCGGCGTACCCCCCTGGAGGTGGGCGACCGGTGGAGAAGCGGCGAGCCGGTGTGCTTGCCACTTCCCCACCGGACTCCAGGCGGTGGTTACTTGCCGGTGGTGAGGACCATGCGGTAGCGGGCGTCGCCGGACATCATGCGGTCGTAGGCGGCCGCGACGTCGTCCAGAGGGCGGGTTTCGATCATGGCGCGGACGCCGGTCAGGGCGGCGAAGTGCAAGGTTTCCTCGACGTCTCGTGCCGTGCCGGACGGGTGGCCGTGGATGGTTCTGCTGGATGAGATGAGCTGGAACGGGCTGACCTGGATGGGTTCGGGGGTGGCACCGAGCACGATGAGTTCGCCGTTGTCGCCGAGCCCGTCGATGGCGTCGCTCATGGCCTCCGAGCTGGCCGCGGTGGCGAGTACGACCTTCGCCCCGCCCAAAGCCTGCAGTTGCTCGGCCACGTCGCCGGCGGTGCTGTCGATGTAGTGGTGGGCGCCGAAGTTCTTGGCCGCCTCGGCTTTGGAGGCGCCCCGCGCGACGGCCACGGTCTCGAACCCGAGCTTGCCGGCGAACTGCACACCGAGGTGGCCGAGCCCGCCCAGGCCGAGTACGGCGACGAGGTCGCCTGGACCTGCCGCGCTGTGCCGCAGCGCGTTGAACGTGGTCACGCCGGCGCAGCCCATGGGCGCGGCTTCCGCGGCGCTCAGCTCGTCGGGGATGCGGGCCAGCGCGGACACGGGTACGACCACGCCCTCGGCGTAACCGCCGGGGTAGGTCCAGCCGGGGACCTGCATGCGGACGCAGTGGATGAAGTCGCCCCGGCGGCAGGCCGGGCAGGTGCCGCAGTTGCCGCCGAACCAGCCGACCGCCACCCGGTCGCCGACGTTCCAGTTGTCGACACCGTCGCCGAGGGCTTCGACGCGTCCGGCGATCTCGTGTCCGGTGACCAGCGGGAACGTCACGTTGGGAAAGCCCGCGTTGACGAACCCCGCGTCGGATCGGCAGACGCCGCACGCCTCGACCGTCAGCCGTACGTGGCCCGGCTGCGGCTCGGGCAGCTCGCGCTCGACCACGCTGAACCCGCCGCCGGGTTCGGTGACCTGGGCGGCTCGTACGGTCAGCGGTCTGGCGTAAGTCTCCGTGGACATGATGAACCCCTTCGGAAAGGCTGAACCGGACCCCGTCGGGCCCATACCCAGCACATCACCTCACAGCCCTCGGAAACGGCTCTGACCAGGCCCTGCGCGGGCAGGTACCGGCAAGGCAGGTACGGACAGGGCCACCCGGGCGCGGGCGTTCCCCCACGCGGCGAAAGGACAATGGTGCTATGGACAGAAGGAGCGAACTCGCCGATTTCCTGCGCTCCCGGCGCGCCCGGATCAGCCCGGAGCGGGCGGGGTTGCCGGAGGACGGTCGTGCCCGGCGGGTGCCGGGGCTGCGCCGCGACGAGGTCGCCCGCCTCGCCGGGATGAGCACCGAGTATTACACCCGGCTCGAACAGGGCCGCGCCGGCACGCCGTCCCCGGAGGTCGTCGAGGCTCTGGCGCGCGCCCTCCAGCTGGACCCGGCCGAACGCGAGCACCTCGTCGACCTGCTGGCCCGGCCCGCGTCCGCGCGCCGCGCGCCGTCGGCTCCGCAGCGGGTGCGGCCGGGGCTCCATCTCATGCTCCAGACGCTGGAGCACGTGCCCGCGTTCGTGGTCGGCCGGCGTACCGACATCCTGGCCGCCAACCGGCTGGCGCGCGAGGTGCTGACCGACTTCGAGGCCCTGCCCGCCACGCAGCGCAACCTCGCCCGCTACTACCTGCTCGACCCGGTCGCCCGCGACCGCGTGGGTGACTGGGCGCAGATCGCCGCCGAGACCGTCGCCATGCTCCGCTTCGAGGCGGGCCGCTACCCGAACGACCGGCGGCTGGCCGATCTCGTGGGCGAGCTCACCCTGCGCTGCCCCGAGTTCACCACCTGGTGGAACGACCACCGCGTCCTGCGCCGCACGTACGGCACCAAGCGCTACCACCACCCGGAGGTCGGGGAGCTCTGCTTCTCGTACGAGACCCTCCAGCCTCCCGGCGACCCCGACCAGACGTTGTGCGTCTACAACGTCGAGCCCGGCTCCCCCACCGCCGACGCGCTTCGCCTGCTGAGCAGCTTGACCGCCCCCGCCGCTCCTCAGCCCTCCTCACCGTCGGCGGAACCACGTTGAACCGTCCGCGGGCCCACGCCGGTACCAGCGATAACAACTGTTGATTCCATTGATATTATCAGTGATACGATTCCAGCGTTTCCATCGGAACAGATCACTGGAGTGCGACATGATCATCGTGACCGGCGCCACCGGACTGCTCGGGCGCCAGATCGTCGAGCGGCTGCTCACCCGCGTCCCCGCCGCCCAGGTCGGCGTCAGCGTCCGCGACCCCGGCAAGGCCCGGGCCTTCGCCGACCGGGGAGTCCGCGTGCGGCACGGCGACTTCGCCGAACCCGGCGGCCTCTCCCACGCCTTCGAGGGCGCCACCCAGGTGCTGATCGTCTCGATCGACGCGATGGGCGACGAGGCCGTACGCCGGCACCGCGCCGCGATCGACGCGGCCGTCGCGGCGGGCGCCCGCCGCGTCCTCTACACCAGCCACATGGCCGCCGGCGCCTCCTCGCGCTTCCAGCCCTGCCGCGACCACGCCGCGACCGAGGAGGCGCTGCGCGCGTGCGGCGTGCCGTTCACCTCGCTGCGCAACGGCTTCTACGCCTCCACCGTGGTGCGCTTCCTCAGCCAGGCCATGCACTCCGACCAGATCGTGCTCCCCGCGGACGGGCCGGTCAGCTGGACCGCCCATGAAGACCTCGCCGACGCGGCCGCCGCCATCCTGGCCGACGAGGGCCGCTTCGACGGCCCCACTCCCCCGCTCACCGCGGCCCAGGCGCTCACCTTCGACGACATCGCCGCCATCGCGGGCGACGTGACGGGCCGTGCCGTCACCAGGGCCGTCACTCCCGACGACCGGTTCCAGCGGCAGCTGACGGAGCACGGCGTGCCCGACGAGTACGCGGGCCACCTGATCGACATCTTCGTCGCCGCCCGCGCCGGCGAGTTCGCCGCCGTCGACCCGGCCCTCGCCGGCCTGCTGGGCCACGAACCCACCCCGCTGAGCTCCGTCGTGCGCAAGCACCTGCCCGGCGCCTGAACGGCGAAGAGGCCTACCCGTCGGCGGCCAGGCGGTCGAGCCACTCGCCGAGGAGGTGCTGCTCCGCCTCGCTGAGCGTGCTCTGCTGCGGCAGCGCGGCGCGCAACGCCCTGGCCGCGCCGGCGGGGCCGGGGTCGCGTACGGCCGGCTTCTCCGTCGTGACGGCGGTGACCATGGACTCGCGCATGGCGGTCAGCAGGGCCGGGTCGCGCCGGTCCTCGGGGAGTGACAGCCAGGTGAGCACGGCCCCGCGGGCGGTGGCGTGGATGAGGGCGGCGGCAAGCGGTTCGTCGACGCGGAGCCGGCCCGCGGCGGCGATGCGGCGGATGCGCCCGAGGAGCAACTCCATGCCGGCCTTGTGGGCGGGCGAGTCGGTGCCGCGCCGGGGCTCGCCGTACATCATGGCGTAGAGCGCCGGGTTGGTGAGCCCGAACTCGACGGCGAGGTCCCAGCCCGCCCGCAGGTCCTCGACCGGGTCGTCGGGGGCGGGGACGGCGCGCTTGGCCTCGACGAACGCGGCGTAGCCGTGCTCGGCCACCGCGTCGAGCAGGCCGTCCATGTCGTGGAAGTGGCGGTAGATCGCGGGGGGCTGCACCCCGGCCGCCGCGGCGACCGCGCGGGTGGTGACCGCTTCGCGTCCCTCGCGGGCCAGGAGGCCGGCCGCGGCCTCGACCACCCGCTGGCGGGTCAGCTCGCGCCCCTCCGGCACGGTGCTCCTCGACATGGGGCAACGATACCGCTCAGAACGTATCGATGGTTCAGCGCTGCTCCGCGTGAGCCCTCTCACCTGGAGCGACGCTTGCCGGTCGGCGGCCCGCCGCTGTAGGAAGGCCGTATGTCCGTCGAAGGTGAACGCCCCTCGGTCGACCACCGCGTGGAGGACGCGCTGTGGGCGGCGCGGAAGTACTACCTGCACGGCGTCACGATGGACACGATCGCCAGGGAGCTCGGCGCCTCACGCTCGACCGTGTCCAGGTTGCTCGCCTACGCGCGCGACGTGGGCCTGGTCGAGATCCGCGTGATGCCGCCCCGCACCCGCTCGACGCGGAGCGAGGCGGAGCTCACCGGCCGCTACGACGTGCAGGCGCACGTGGTGCCGGTGCCCACGACCGCGTCGACGGTGGAGCGGCTCGAACGGTGCGCCGTCCACACGGCCCGGCTGCTCACCTCCGTCTTCGACTCCGACATGATCATCGGCGTGTCGTGGGGCACGATGGTCAACGCGATCAGCCGGTGCCTGGTGCCCAAGGAGACCACCAACTGCCAGATCGTGCAGCTGAACGGTCTCGGCAACGCCCGTACGACGGGCATGCACTACGCGGGCGCCATGTTGTCCGCCTTCGGGGCGGCGTTCGGCGCCTACGTCCAGCAGTTTCCCGTGCCGCTGTTCTTCGACTCGGCGCACACCAGGGAGCTGCTGCTGCGCGAGCGGAGCGTGCGCTGGGTCGTCGAGCTGCAGCAGAGCGCCGACGCGGCGCTGTTCAGCCTGGGCACGGTGACCGACGGGATGCCCAGCAGCCCCTACCTGAGCGGCTATTTCCTCGACGAGGACGACTTCGCCTCGCTCGCGGAGGACGGCGCCGTGGGCGACATCGCCACCTCGTTCTACCGGCCGGACGGGTCACACGACGGCGTCAGGTTCAACGCCAGGACGAGCGGGCCGGACCTCGACCATTTCCGCCAGATCAAGCACCGGATCTGCGCGGTGTCGGGCGACCACAAGGTGGACGCCCTGCACGCGGCCCTCACCGGCGGTTACGTCACCGAGCTCGTCGTCGACGAGATCACCGCCCACGTTCTGCTGGAGCGGTATCCCTGACGCCGCTTCCGCTGCTGAAGGGTACGCTGCGGCCGTCCCTGACCCCGAGCGCGCCGGCGACCGCGATGGCGCACATGACGACCATCAGCGCCGAGATCGCCCACGTGCCCTGCGTGCGCGCGGTCAGGAAGGCCGCGATGAACGGCAGGGTGCCACCCGCCGCGGCGGCGGCCAGCTCCCTGGCTGCCGCCACCCCGGTGAACCGCATCTTGGTCGGGAACTGCTCCGGCAACATCGACGCCTGCGAGCCCAGCATCAGGTCGTTCGCGAACGTCAGCACGACGACCATGGCGAGCCAGACCAGCATCGTGTTGCCGGTGTCGAGCAACCAGAAGAACGGGAACGCGGCGACCGCGCACAGCGTGGCCCCGGCGATGAACACCGGCTTGCGCCCCAACCTGTCGGACAGCGCGCCGGACAGCGGCAGGGTGACGAGCTTGATCGTGTTGGCAACGAGCAGGCCGCCGGTGGCGACCGCCGCCGCCAGGCCGACGTTGTCGGTCACGTACGACAGCGCGTAGACGCTCGGTATGTACGTCGCGACGTTCGGCCCGACGCTGACCAGGAAGCTCTTCACCAGCGAGCCCGGCGCCTCCCGCAACACCGCGACGAGGGGCGCCCTGCTCCGGTCGCCGGCCTCGACGGTCTCCGTGAACGCCGGCGTCTCGTCGACCCGTGACCTGATGTAGAGGCCGACGGGCAGGATCAGGATGCTGACGAGGAACGGCACACGCCAGCCCCAGCTGAGGAACGCGTCCTCGGGCAGCCACGTGAACGGGGTGAACACCAGGGCGGCGAGGATGACGCCGAGCGCGTTGCCCGTGGGCGGGATCGCGGCGAACAGCCCGCGACGGCCCGGGGGCGCGTGCTCGGCGGCCATCAGCGCGCCGCCCGCGTACTCCGCGCCGGCGCCGAGCCCCTGCGTGACCCGCAGCAGGACCAGCAGCACCGGGGCGGCGACGCCGATCGAACCGTAGTCGGGGATCAGGCCGATCGCCGTCGAGGAGACGGCCATCACCGTCAACGTCACGACGAGCACGAACCGGCGTCCGTGACGGTCGCCGAGGTGGCCGAAGAGCAGGCCGCCGATGGGGCGGGCGAAGAAACCGACCGCGAACGTGCCGAGCGAGGCCAGCGTCGCCGCGAGCGGGTCGCCTTCGGGGAAGAACACCTTGCCGAACACGAGCGCGGCGGCGGTGCCGTACAACATGAAGTCGTACCATTCGAGCGCGGTCCCGATCGTGCTCGCGGAGACCACCCGGCGGATCATCGCTCGCCTCCCGACCGGCCGCTCGCGGCCGGGAGCCGCTCGGCGCGCGGGCCGAGGTAGGCGCCCTGGTCGAGCAGCCGCTGCTGGAGCTCCGGCACGTCGACCCGCCGCGGCGCGACACCGGCGGCGACCGCCATCGCCGCGCCCAGCCCGGCGGCCTCGCCCATCGCGAACGACGGCGGCATCACCCGCACCGCTGCCAGCGCCTCGTGGGTCGCGGAGATGCACCGGCCCGCCACGAGCACGCCGTCGAGCTCCGCCGGGAGCAGGCTGCGGAACGGGATCTCGTAGATGTTGGCGGTCGGCGGGATGCCGTCCTCGAACGGCCCGTCGCCGCTGACCGGGCTGTGGATGTCGACCGGGTAGCCGGCCACGGCGATGACGTCGTCGAAATGCCTCCCGTCGACGAGATCCTCCAAGGTCAGGACGTATTCGCCCACGATACGTCTGCTCTCGCGCACGCCGACCGTGGCGGCGGTGTCGAGCAGCTTGGCCTCCTCCAGGCCTGGCAGGTTCTCGTGGAAGAACGTCATCAGCTGCCTCACCTGCCGCCGGCCGAGCACCTCGGCGCGGGTCAGGTCGCCGACGTCGGTGCCGTTCATGCCGAGCACCCGCGTCGTGTTGACCCGCCAGACGCCCGGCTCCAGCGTCTTGAACATCTGGACCCCACGGCGCGGGATCGGGAACCGGCCCTCCCGCCGGGCCCGCTCGACGACGCCCTGGAAGGGGAATAGCTCGTCAGGGTGCGCGTCCTGGTAGGCCTGGACCTTGGCGTCGTCGACGTTCGACACCCGGAAGAACACCGTCATCGGCTGCACCTCGCCGTCCCCCGGCCGGCCGTACGCGTAGGCGGCGCCCCCGCGTGCCGCCACGTCGCCGTCGCCCGAGCAGTCCACGGTGACCGTGGCGGGCACCACGGCCAGGCCGCTCTTGTTCGCGACGACGACGCCGGTGACCCGCCCGTCCGCCACCACGGTGTCGGCGACGAAGCTGTGCAGCAGCAGCTCGACCCCGGCCTCCAGGCACATCTCCATCGCCACCTGCTTGGCGACCTCGGGGTCGAACGGCGTCACGGCTTCGTGCCCGAACACCATGAACCCTGAGTACTGGCTGCCCGCCCTGGTGCGCGAAGGGTGGACCGCTCCACCGGTGGCCTCCATCCTGCGGACGAACTCGTCGAAGACGCCGCGGATCAGCTGCGTGCTCCCGTCCAGCGAGAACGACGTCATGCACGGGCCGACCAGCCCGGCGGTCAGGTTGCCGCCGAGGAAGCCGAACCGCTCGACGATCCGTACGGACGCCCCGGCCCGCGCGGCCGCGATCGCGGCCGCGAGACCCGCGGGCCCGCCGCCCACGACGAGGACGTCGGTGGCATCGCTGATCGGGATGTCGCGCGTGTAGTGGAGGGTGGTCACAGGCACTCCTTGTTCCGGTGCTCGGGGTGTCGCGCCACTGTGACCTGCGCGTGAACGGATGGTCAACGGATCTGCACGAACGTGCACGACGCACGTTTTGCACGCGATGCACGTCTGATTGCCCCGGCCGGCGATGAGTTCCGCGCCCGGGGCAGGTCTATCTCCTGAACACGCACAACCACGCACATGACCAGTGAGGGACCATGAGTGAGAAAGCACTCCCACCCGTCGTCGACGCCGGCACCTGGCAGCGGGAGCTCGACGCGCTGCGTGCCCGGGAGAAGGCCGCGACCAGGGAACTCGACGCCATCGCTGCCCAGCGCCGCCGCCTGCCCATGGTGGAGATGCCCGACTACGTCCTCGAAGGAGAGGACGGACCGGTCCGGCTGGCGGACGTCTTCGACGGCAAGCGGCAGCTGATCGTCTACAACCACATGTGGTTCCCGGGCGAGGAATGGCAGTGCCCGGGCTGCACGGGTTTCACCTCGCAGTTCACCCGTACGGAGTTCCTGGACGACTACGACGCCCGGTTCGTCGTCGTCACCCAGGGCCCCATCGACGAGGCACTCGCCTACAAGCGGCGGGTCGGGAACACGATGACCTGGTACTCCACCGCGAACAGCCCGTTCGGCGCCGACGTCGGCGCGCCGCCCGGCGGAGGCTTCGCCGTCAACGTGTTCCTGCGCGACGGCGACACCGTCTACCGCACCTGGCACACCAACGGCAGGGGCACCGAGCAGCTCAGCCACACGTTCGCGCTGATCGACCTGCTGCCGTACGGGCGGCAGGAGGAGTGGCAGGACTCGCCCGACGGCTGGCCCCAGTCGCCCACCTACAGCCGGTGGCCCGGCTCCCAGGACATCGCCGCCCGCTACGGCCCCGCCTGAGCATGCTGCGGTGCCGCCCGGCTCAGTAGAGTGTCGGGGTGGCAGGCGAGCAGGTGAGTGCCCGGGTGGACAGCTGGATCTGGTCGGTGCGGCTGACCAGGACGCGGTCGATCGCGTCCGACGCCTGCCGGGGTGGTCACGTCCGGGTCAACGGGGTGCGGGTCAAGCCCGCGCACGCCGTCCGCGTCGGTGACGAGATCCGGGTGCGGCACGAGGGCCGCGAACGCATCGTGGTCGTCTCCCGGATCATCACCAAGCGCGTCGGCGCCCCCGTGGCAGCCGAGTGCTACGTCGACAAGAGCCCCCCGCCGCCTCCCCGCGAGGAGACCGTGACGGTGGCCGTACGCGCTCGTGGGGCGGGCCGCCCCACGAAGCGCGAGCGCCGCAGCATCGAGAAGCTCCTCGGCCGCCAGGCGCCAGAGGGGCGGGGCCGCCGCGAGTGACGGACCTGGTCAGCCGGCGCAGGCGCAATCAGCGGCCTTGTCGATCGCCATGCCACCCCAGAAGCTCTGCGATCAGGCGTCTGTAAGCCTCCGCCGTCTGCCGTGGCGCAGTTGCTCACCGAGCACCCTCAGTCTGTCCAGGTTGCGGTCCATGGGGTCGTCTGCGGCTGCCCCGAGCAGATAAGACGCCAGCAACGCTTCCGTGTCGCGTGTCATGGGCAGCCGATCAGATATCTCCTCGCAGGACGGTGCCGGGGAAGGTGTGTCGGTCGCGTCGGGGGAGGTGACCTCTTCCTTCTCCGTCTCGTTCAACAGCTTCCCGACGGCCTGATGTGACATGCCCAGCAGGTAGCCGATGTCGCGGTGAACGTAACCTCTCCGCGCCAGATCAGCCACTGTCGCTTGCGTTGCTTCGGCGGCCTTCATTCTGACGATCCTCGCCGCGAGACGCGTCAAGAGCGTGGCTTCCAACTCTGTGGCGACTTCATCGTCGGCCACGGTCAGGTCGAAGTCGGCGTCGATCTCGGAGACGTCCACATCCAGCATGGTGGCCACCAGGTCACGCGCCATCTCCTCCGCTTGCTCCAAGCGCTTCACCTGTGTGGGATAGCCGCGCTTGAGGCCGGGTCCGGAGACGGTCAGAGCCCACCAGTCATCGCTCCTACTCGCGGTGATGGTGTAAGTGTCGCGCCCGCTCACTGCTCCTCCTGCTCCTTGGCGACCTCAACAATGATGTCCCAGACTGCTAGGCAACCTAAGTTGCAACCGAGCGCCGGGGGCGGTTCCACCAGAGGGAGAGGGACAGGGCCGCGGTGATGAGGACGGCGCCGCCGGCGGCGAAGCCGGCGGCCGTGTCGACCCGCTGGGTGACGACGGTGAAGGTGCCGGGCAGGGCGTCGAGGGCGCTTTGGAGCTGGTCGGCGTTCTCGGCGCGGTGGTAGGTGCCGCCGGTGGTCTCGGCGATCCGCTTGAGCGCGGGCTCGTCGATCATGCGGATGTTGCGGCCCCTGTCGAACCCGCCGCGTCCGCTGAAGCCGCCCCAGCTGCCCCAGCCGCGGCCGTCGAACTGCGTGTTCTCGCAGACCATCGGGGCCGGGTCGGTGCTGCCGAAGCCGATGGGGAAGACGCGGACGCGGCGCAACGCCGCTTCCTGCGCGGCGGTCTGCGGGTCGACGCCCTGGGTGTTGGCGCCGTCGGTGAGCACGACGATCGCGGCGCCGGCGTACCCTGACCCGCCGCCGGGCGGGTTCGCTCCGGTGGGCGCGACCGACGGGTCGACCTCCGCGATCGCGTCGATCGAGGTCAGCATGGCCTGCCCGATCGCGGTGCCGCGGCCCACGGTGAGGCCGTCCAGCGCCTCGACCAGCGACTCCGTGTCGTCGGTTGGCGGCACGAGCAGGCCCGCGCTGCCGGCGAAGGTGACGAGGCCGATGCGCGGCCCGCCCCGCTGCGACTCGATGAACTCCGCGGCGGCCTTCTTCGCGGCGGTGATGCGGTTGGGGTCGACGTCCGTGGAGCACATGGAGCCGGAGGTGTCGAGCGCCAGCAGGATCGTCGCCGACGTCTGCGGCACCGGCACCGACGCCTGCGGCCGCGCGGCGCCGACCACGAGCAGCACGAGCCCGGCGACGAACAACACCGGCGGGATCTTCCGCGTCCAGCGGGTACGGCCGGGCAGTGCGCTGCGTACGAGCGCGATCGAGGTGACCCGCACGGCGGCCCGCCGCCGGCGCCGCCGCGCCCACCACCGGATGGCGAAGATCAGCGGGATGATCAGTACGGACAGCAGCGCCCACGGCCACGAGAACACCATTCAGATCACCCGTCCTGACCGGAGCACCGTGAGCGCCGCTCCCGCGGTGAGCAGCACGAGGGCGAGCCCGATCAGCCCGCCGGCGAGAGGCAGCGGCTCGTCGGAGACGGTGAGCCGGAGATCGATCGTGTCGGCGATCCCGTCGAGCCGCGCGGTGTCGGAGGCTGGATGGTAGGCGCCGCCGGTGGTCTGCGCGATCACGGTGAGGGGTTCCTCCTCCAGCGAGGTCTGCAGGTGGTAGCCGTCGACCTGCACCGTCGCCCCGGCCGTGGTCCCGACCCCGACGGTGTGGACGTGCACGCCCGCCCGCTGGGCCACCTCGGCGGCGCGTTCGACGTCGCCGCCCTGGTTCTGGCCGTCGGAGAACAGCACGATCGTCGCCGACGGCCAGTAGCCGATGTCGGGCGTTTCGCCGTCGCGGCCGACGGCCACCTGCTTGCCGGTGATCGCCGACAGCCCCGCCGTGATGGCCGCGCCCAGCGAGGTGCCACCCGTGAGTCTGAGACGGTCGATGGCCTTGAGCGCGACGGAGTGGTCGGCGTCGGGCCTCGCGGTGGTGAGCGCGCCCCGCTCGAACGCGACGACGCCGATGTCGACGCTGTCGGGCTGTGCCGCCACGAACGCGCGGGCCGCCCGCTGCGCGGCCGCCAGCCGGTTGGGCGCGACGTCGCCGGCGCCCATGCTGTTGGAGACGTCGATGGCGAGGATGACGGTGCCCGCGGTGCGCGGCACCGGCACCATGGCCGCCGGTCCGGCGGTGGCGATCGCGAGCACGCCGACGCCGGCGATCGTCAGCCCGGCTCCGAGGTACGCCCGCCGGCCGCCCGTCACGGCGACCCCGGCCGCGGCCAGCGCCGCCGTCCGCCGGCGCGCCGAGACGACGGCCGCCCAGGCGAGCGCCGCCGTCACGAGCAGCCCGACGGCCAGCAGCAGCGGGGAGGACAGGGTCATGAGGTCTCCTTCCCCGACATCGTGCGCCGCCCGGCGGCCTCGGTCATGTCCGCCGGTCCCGGGTCCGGGCGACGACCTCGACGAGCGCCTCGGCCAGGTCACGGTCGGTGTCGACGCGGTGCACGGGCACCCCGGCCCGGCGCATGCCGGCCGCGAGCCGGGCGTCGCGGTCGTCGACGGCCTCGCGGAACCGTACGCGCAGCAGCGGGTCGGCGGAGTCGACGACGAGCTGCTCGCCCGTCTCGGCGTCCTCGACCACGATCAGCCCGGCTTCGGGCAGCACGTCGTCGGCGGTGTCCACGATCCGCAGGGCGACCACCTCGTGCCGCCGGGTCAGGCGCTGGAGCGAGCGTTCCCAGTCTCCGTCGCCGATGAAGTCCGACAGCACGACGACGAGGGCTCGGCGGCGGGCGAGCCGTCCGGCCGCGTCGAGCATCTCGGCCAGGTCGGTGGTGCTGCCGGCCCGCGTCCCTGAGGTGCGTTCCAGCTCGGCGCCGATCCGCAGCGCGTGCCGCCGCGAGGTGCCCGGCGGCACGACGCGCAGCATCCCGGTGTCGAACAGCAGGGCGCCGACGCGGTTGCCGCCCCGGCCGAACAGCCGGGTCAGGACGAGCGCGAGCTCGGCGAGCACGTCGTGCTTGCCGCGTCCCGGCCGGCCCGCCGCCATCGACGCCGACCGGTCGAGCACGAGCCACACCGTCAGCTCGCGGTCCTCGGTGAACACGCGTACGTGTGGCTCGTCCAGCCGCGCGGTCACGTTCCAGTCGATGTGCCGGGCGTCGTCGCCGTCGGCGTAGGCGCGCAACCCGGTGAAGTCGATCCCGGAGCCGCGGTACGTGGTGCGGTGGGCGCCCTGGAGCCGGCCGTCGAGCCTGCGGACGACCTTCCACTCCAGGCGGAGCAGGAGCCTGTCGGGGGCGGTGGCCATGGCTCAGCGGTTCTGCAGGACGACGTCGGGGGCCCGGACCGCGCCGAGCACCCTGGTGATGATCGTGTCGGCGTCGACGTCGTCCGCGAGGGCCTCGTACGACAGGACGAGGCGGTGGCGCAGCACGTCGAGCGCGAGCTCGGCCAGGTCGTGCGGCAGGACGTAGTCGCGGCCGCGCAGGAACGCCAGCGCCCGGGCGCCCGTGACGAGGGCGATGGACGCCCGCGGGCTGGCCCCGTAGGTGACGTACCGTTCCAGCTCGCCGAGCCCGGCGGTCGCGGGGGAACGGGTCACGGAGACCAGCCGGACCGCGTAGTCGACGATCGACGGATCGACGTACACCTCCTGGGCGCGGGCCCGCATCGCGACCAGGTCGTCGGCCGTCACCATCGCCTGCGGCGGCTCCGGCGGGCGCAGCGCCCGGTCGACGATGGCCTGCTCTTCTGCCTGCGTCGGATAGTCGACGACCACCTTCATCATGAAACGGTCGACCTGCGCTTCGGGCAGCGGGTACGTGCCCTCCGACTCGATCGGGTTCTCCGTCGCCATGACGAGGAACGGCTCGGGCACCCGGAAGGTCTCGCGGCCGATCGTCACCTGGTGTTCCTGCATCACCTCCAGCAGGGCGCTCTGCACCTTGGCGGGGGCGCGGTTGATCTCGTCGGCCAGCAGCAGGTTCGCGAACACCGGGCCGAACTCGGTCTTGAACTCCCCTGAGTGCTGGTGGTAGACCCGCGTGCCCACGAGGTCGGCGGGCACCAGGTCGGGGGTGAACTGGACGCGCTGGAAACTCCCGGCGATCGCGGCGGCCAGCGACCGCACGGCGAGCGTCTTGGCCAGGCCCGGCACGCCCTCGACGAGCAGGTGACCGTCGGCGACCAGCGCGACGGCCATGCGCTCCAGCAGGACGTCCTGCCCGACGATCGTCCGTTTGACCTCGAACAGCACGTGTTCGAGCGGATGGGCCGACGAGGGGGGCTTGGTCGAGGTCATGGGTTTCCTTCTCGTGAGGCTTCGATCAGATCTCGGGCCCGTCGCCCGGCGGGCCGTCGCCTTCGGTGCCGCCCAGGGCCACGCCGATCGGCACCGCGAACGCGATGCCGGCGAACGCCTGGTCGCCTCCCGGGTCGGCGATCGAGACGACGATCCCGACGACCAGGCCACGCGCGTCGAGGAGCGGGCCGCCGGAGCTGCCCGGGTTGACGGAGGCGTCGAACTGGATGAGCCCGCTCAGGTCGCCCTCCTCCGCGTTCCGGGCGGCGCTGCGGTTCAGGCCCGACACGACGCCGGTGGAGACGCTGTACGTCAGGCCCAGCGGGTTGCCGATCGCCACGACGGGCGCGCCCACGGCCACGCCGCCGCCGAGCGTCGCCGGGACGACGATCTCCGGCAGCTTCGCGGGCTTGAGGGTGGCGACGTCGCGTTCGGGGTTCGACGACGCCACCACGGCCTTCGCCTTGGTTCCGTCGGCGAACGTCAGGTTCACGTTCTTCGTGCCCTTGACGACGTGGTGCGCGGTCAGGATCGTCCCGTCGTCGGCCGCGATCACCCCGGTGCCGAGCGACTTCCCTGCCTGGATGACCACCACGGAGGGCCCGACCCTCTTGAAGACGTCCGGCACCGCGAGCGTCGCGCTGGGCGTCGGCGTCGGGCTCGGCCTGGGCGCGGCTTCGTCGCCGTTCCCCCTGCCGCTCCCCGCCCAGTACGCCAGCAACGCCACGACGACGAGGACGCCGCCCCCGATGACCATCCGCCGGGCCTTTCCGGCCACGGCTCGTCGAGCTTGCTGAGCCTCGGCCGCACCGGCCTCCTGCGGCACGCGCTCCATCGCCCCATAGTCATAAATTTCAGGCGAAAGTGCTACAAAGCCCGCCTGAGAACTCCATGAGAACCGGCCCCCGCCCCGCCCGCACGCGGCCGGCTTCAGCGCCTCCCTCGCGGCCGGACCTGGGCGAACGTGGCCAGGACGGCGACGGCGCAGGCCGTCACGGTGAGAGCACCGTACCCGCCCGCCGACATGATCATGGTGGACAGGAGGCCGGCAGCCGCCGCGACGGTCCAGACGGCGGCGTCGACAGCGCCCTCGACGTGCAGCCGTTCGGCATCGGGCAGGTCCCGGGCGAGCCGGCCGCTGCCGCCGACGAAACACAAGTTCCAGGCGTAGCCCAGCAGGAACAGCCCCACGGTACGTACCGGAGCGAAGGCTGCCATCCCTGTCGAGAAGGCCAGCAGGAGCAGGCCGCCGAGCATCACCGGCCGGGCTCCGAAACGGTCGAACAAGCGGCCCGTCACCGGCGACAGCGCGAACATGCCCAGCGTGTGCGCGGACAGCGTGACCCCGACCGCCCCGAGCCCGTCGCCGTGCAGGTGCATCTCCAGCGGCGCGGCCGTCATCACCGCGACCATCACGACCTGCGCCGACACCATGACGACCAGCGCGGACCGCGCGGCCGGCGTACGGGCGAGCGCCCGCAGGGACACCCGCGGCGCGATGGCCTCCGGCGCCCGCGAGTGCCGTGCGCCGTCGCGGCGGCCCGGCAGGGAGGGCGCCGCGACGGAGGCGAGCGCGGCCGCGGCGCAGGCGAGCGACGCCAGCAGGAAGGGCCCCGCCAGCGACGTGAACCCCATCCCGGCGGCCGTGTCACCGGACGCGTCGAGCAGCAGCGGGCCACCGACCGCTCCGATGGCGGCCGACCACACCACGACCCCGATGGCGAACCCCCGCCGCGCCGCCGGATGCAGCTCCGCGGCGGCGTACCGTGACAACTGCGCCCCGGCGTTGCCCAGCCCGAGCAGCACCATCCCGGCGGTCAGGCCGATCATGTCACCCGCTGCGACCCCGGCGACCGCCAGGCAGGCTCCCGCCGCCGCCGCGACGTAGCCGGTCACCAGGGCCGCGCGCCGGCCCGCGCGGCCCGTCAGCCGGGTCAGCACGAGCGCTCCCGCGCCGGTTCCGATGATGCCCGCCGTGACCGGCACGCCGGCCCAGCCCGCTCCGAGCCGATCCCCCGCGACCAGCGTGCCCGCCGCGCTCGCGACCGCCATCGCCGCGTTCATCAGGGCGGTCCCCGAGCACAGTGCCGCCATCGGCCGCCGCCTGCGGGTCACGCCGCCCGCCCGAACCTCAACAATCATGGCCTTCACGATAGGAACGCCCAATCCGCCGTTGAATGGGCAGAAACCGGAGTTCGATGCCATCGACCACTGGTTCATAAGGAATCAGGCGTGCGAGGCTTTACAGATGGATCGGACGGACTGGCGCATCATCGGCGAACTCCAGCGCGACGGCCGGCTCTCCTTCAACAAGCTCGCCCAGCGCGTCAACCTCTCCGCACCCGCCGTGGCGGAACGCGTACGACGGCTCGAGGAGTCAGGAGTGATCACGGGCTACCAGGCGCGCATCGACCCGTCCCGCGCCGGGCAGCCGCTGACGGCCTTCGTCCAGATGCGCTGCGCGCACGGCCGCTGCCTGCTCAAGACCACGGCCGCCGAGGACCTGCCCGAGGTCACCGAGGTGCACAAGCTGAGCGGCAGCTGGTGCACGATGCTCAAGGTGCGGGTCGCCTCGATGCCGCACCTGGAAGGGCTGCTCGAACGGCTCGGCGAGCACGGCGAGATGAACTCCCACGTCGTGCTCTCGACACCGTACGAGGGCCGCGCCGTCGAACCCGCACCCCCGCGGGGCCGCAGCGTGACCGCCTCGGAGGGCTGGACGCGCCCTCACCCGGGCGCTCGCGCGTGACGCGCGGCGCGGGGGCGAGGAGCATGACCGAGGCCACGGAGACTACGACGTTGTCCCTGAACGACGGCGACATCCACGTGTGCCAGGACGGCCCCCGCGACGCACCCGCGCTCCTGCTCATCCATGGGTCCGCCTCCTCGACCCGCTCGTGGGACGCGCTGGTTCCGATGCTGACCGGAGCTCATCGCGTCATCCGGATCGACCTGCTCGGGCACGGCCGGTCAGCCAAACCCGCCGACCGCAGCTACGCGCTCCCGGAGCAGGGCCGCCGGGTCGGCATGGCACTGGACCGGCTCGGCGTCAAGCGCGCCCTGGTCGCCGGCCATTCCAGCGGGGGCGCGGTCGCCACCGCCCTCTCCGAGCAGCGACCCGGCCTGGTGACCGCGCTCGCGCTCATCAACACCGGCCCGAGCCTGGACGCCTTCATCGCACCGGAGACCGCCGCGATCGGGCCCTCCGAGTGGCCGCCGGCCAACGAGCAGATCCGCCGGCTGGCGGGCCCCGCTTTCAGCCGCGCGGGCTACCGGATCCCGGATGAGTTCCTGGACGAGGTGCGCAGCATGACCTACCACACGTTCACCACCACGATGCAGGCCACCCGCGCCTACCTGGAGGAGCGGGCGCTGCCGGATCGGCTGAGGGCGCTCGGCAAGCCGCTGCTGGTGATCTTCGGCGAGGACGACCGCAGGTGGCGATCCTCATCCGCCGCCGGCTATCACATCGTCCCCGGAGCGGCAGTCGAGATGCTGCCCGGTCTTGGCCACACGCCCATTCTGGAGGATCCGGAGCGGACCGCCGCCCCTCTCCTGGCGTTCAGCGCGATCCACGCCGCGCGGGCGGAGTGAACGGACGATCGACGATCCGTACCAGCTTGCTGTCGTTTAGATTGCAGGATGTTGCGGTTCGTGGCGTCAGATCTGACCTTCACGGCTCCCTCCTCCCGTTAAGGAAGCTTCCATGAGTGCCCATGACGTTCGAACGATGCGCCAGGCGGTGCTGCGCTTCATCGGTTCGCTCGACACCGAGCGACGGGCCGCGGCGACGGCGGCGTTCGGCTCGCCCAAGCGCACCGAGTGGTCCTACCTGCCGGGGCCCCGTCCGGGGCTGCCGCTGGCCGAGATGACCTCCGGGCAGCAGGAGCTGGCGCTCGCCCTGCTCGACGCCGGCTGCGGCGTGGCCGGCGCGCGCACGGCGAGAGGCGTCATCGAGCTCGAACGCATCCGGCGCCGGCTGGCGACCGGCGTCGACGAGATCGACGGCGACCGCTACTGGTTCCGGGTCTTCGGCGACCCGGGAGGAGCGGATCCGTGGACGTGGCGGGTCAACGGCCACCACCTCGCAGTGCACATCACGGTCGCCGGCGACGCGATCGCCGTCACGCCGAGCTTCCTCGGCGCCGAACCGGCCATGGTCCTGTCCGGGCCGAAGCGGGGTCTGCGGCTGCTCGCCGAAGAGGAGGAGCTGGGCCGGGCGCTGCTCGCCGACCTCGCGCCACATCAGCGCTCGATCGCGGTCACCAGCCAGGTGGCCCCCGACGACGTCCTCACCCGCAACGACCCCGTGGCCGATCCCGGCCGCATCCCTCGCGGGCTGTCCCGCGCCGACATGTCCACGTCGTCCAAGGATCTGCTCGAACGCCTGATCCGCCGCTATTTCGACCGCGCCCCAGGATGGCACGGCGAGACCTGCTGGCGCGACGTGCTCGACGCCGGCCTCGACCAGGTGACGTTCGCCTGGATGGGATCCGACCAGCGCGGGCAGGGCCACTACTACTGCGTCGCCGGGCCCACGTTCCTGCTGGAGTACGACAACACCCAGGACGACGCCAACCACATCCACTCCGTGTGGCGCGACCTGCGCAACGACTGGGGCGAGGACCTGCTCGCACGCCACTACGCCGAACACCACTGACCGCCCCACGCACCGGTGCCGGCAACGATCTTGGTACAGGAGGATCGTCTACGGTGGCCCGCTATGAGGTTCCTCATCGTCGGCGGCAGCGGCCTGCTCGGCGGCGAACTCACCCGGCAGTGCTCGACGGCCGGACACGAGGTCGCCGCGACCTACCTCTCCCGGCCAGGAGAGACGGAAGGTGTCGCGTGGTCACCGCTCGACGTGCGCCGGAGAGAGGACGTCGGGGCGCTCATCTCGGCACACCGGCCAGAGGTCGTGATCAACGCCGCCTACCGGCAGACGGACTGGGCAACCACGGCGACGGGAGCCGCGCACGTGGCCCTGGCCGCCGCCACGGCAGGTGCGCGCCTGGTCCAGGTGTCCAGCGACGCGGTCTTCTCCGGCGCCGCCATCCGTTACGACGAGACGTGCGTCCCCGACCCGATCACCCCCTACGGCGCCGCCAAGGCCGCCGCCGAGACCGCCGTGCACACGATCGCGCCGGGCGCGGTGACGGCCAGGACCTCCCTGATCATCGGTGACGGCGGTTCTCCGCACGAGGCGCTGGTGCACGCCCTGGCCACCGGCAGGGCGAGAGGAGCGCTGTTCACCGACGACGTACGATGCCCCGTGCACGTCGCCGATCTCGCCGCGGCGCTCCTCGAACTCGCCGTCTCCGGTCACCACGGCATCCACCACGTCGCCGGGGCCGACGCGGTGAGCCGGTACGAGCTGGGGCGGCTCATCGCCCGGCGCGACGGCCTCGACGCCGACCGGCTGCCCTCCGCCCGGAGAGCGGACGCCGGCGTGCCCGGCCCGGTAGACGTGCGCCTGGAGTGCGGCATGACCCAGCGGCGGCTCCGGACCCGGCTGCGGGGCGCGCGGGAGTTCCTGAGGTGACGTGGCACCGGTGACCGCGCACCCGGGCCAGGTCTTCGGCCTGTGCGCAGAGGACCACTTCGAATCGCTGAACGACAGACTGCTCGCCGACGAGGTGGCCAAGGTGCCGGCAGGTTCTCATCTCCCCACCCTGGTGAGGGGATAATCGCGGGCATGGTGCTGCTGAAACCGGAGCCGCGGCCCAGCCGGCGGGCGGTGCTCCTCGCCGCTGGAGGGCTGCTCGCCGGGTGCGGCCGGCAGCCCGAGGCCGACGAGGTCGACCTGCGACTGGCCACCGGGCCGGCGGGGGCGGTCTACCGGCGCATCGGCGGCGCGCTGGCCGGCCACATCTCCGAGCAGGTGCCGGGCGCCACAGTGCGCACCGTGCCGAGCGGGGCGTCCACCGACAACATCCGGATGTTGCGGGCGGGCGAGGTGCAGCTCGGGCTCACGAGCCTGGACGCGCTGATCATGGCCGACGGCAGCGCTCCCGAGGGGCTCTCGGCGATCTGCCGGCTCTACGAGAGCCACCTGCACCTCGTGGTCATGGCCGGTTCGCCGATCGAGGAGTTCCGCGACCTCGAAGGCAAGCGGGTCTCCCTCGGCGCCCACGACTCGGGCACCGAGTTCACCTCCCTGCGGGTCCTGGAGTCCGGGCCGGTGGACGCCGACGGCCACTACCTCAGCCAGGCCGCATCGGCGGCGGCGCTGCGCGACGGCGAGATCGACGCGATGTTCTCCCTGACCGGCGTCCCGACACCCGCCATCACGGAGCTGGCCCGGCAACACGCGATCCGGCTGATCCACCTGGACGAGCAGGCGCCCGCGCTCTTCACGGCGTTCCCTGGTCCCTACACTCCGGCCATGATCCCCGCGACCGCCTACGCCGGTGTCCCCGCCACCCGCACGATCGCCGTCCCGAACGTGCTTCTCGCGCGCAACGACCTGCCCGACGACCTGGTCCACGCCATCACCGACACGATCTTCACGCACACCGGCACGATCACCTCCGGCGGGCCCGACGCCGCAGGGGCCGGTCCGGAAGCCGTACCCGAGGCGTGGCAGATCAACGTACGGACCGGGATCTCCACCGCGTCGATCCCGCTCCATCCGGGCGCGGCCGCCTGGTTCCGCGACCGCAAGCGCTGATCCCGAGCACCGGCGAGAGGTCTCCGGCGGGGGGATTCAGGGGTCCCAGGCGAGGCTCACGCGGAGGTCGCAGGCGAGTCCCAGGCGGGGGCAGGAGCCGGCGCGTCCGGCGACGACGCCACCCGAGGCACGGCGGGCAACACGACCACCGCGGCGAATCCGTGCCCCGACCCGGCCGGGCACGGCAACCCGTCCTCCAGCCGCAACTCGCCACCGGCGGCCCCCACCAGGTCGGCGCAGATCGCCAGTCCGAGGCCGGTCCCCGGCACGTTCTGGTGCCGCGGCGAGCGCCAGAACCGCCGTAGCGCCTGGACCCGCTCGGACGCGTCGATCCCCTGTCCGTCGTCACGGACGGCGATCGTGACCACCCCACCGGCCCCGGAGCCGCCGCCGGGCCCGCCACCCGGGCCGCCGGCCGCACCGGGATCGGCCCGGGCGGTCACCTCCACCGCCCGCGCGTCCGACAGCCGCAACGCGTTGCTGATCAGCTCGTCCAGGATGCTGCCCAGCCCTCCGGACGGCTCCAGCAGCCGCAGCCCCGGCGGCACGTCGACCGTCAGCGTCTGCCCCGCGTTCTCCGTCAGCGCCCGCCACCGGTCCACCCGGGTCGCCAGCACCGCGTCGAGGTCCACCGGCGACGCCGTCCGTATGCTCTCCATCCGCGCGCTGGCCTGCAGCGAGTTCAGCATGCGCTGCATGGCTTTCAGCTCGTCGACGGCGACGGCGTACACCTGACGCCCGTCGCCGGCCCCGTCAGCCGGGCCCAGGTGCGGTTCCAGGCTCTCGACGGCGAGCCGGAGGCTGGTCAGCGGGTTGCGCAGCTGGTGCGAGGCGTCGGACACGAAGGCCCGCTGCCGCTGCACGGCGTTCTCGACGGCGTCCATCATGGTGTTGAACGACTCCGCCAGCCGCCGCAGCTCGGCGGGGCCGGCCTCGGCGTCCGCGCGGATCGTGAGGTCGCCCTGGGAGATGCGCGAGCTGGCCGCGTCCAGTTCGCGCACCGGCCGCAGCACCCACGCCGACACCGGCCAGGCGACGGCCACGAGCGCGATCAGCGGCAGCAGTCCGAGCGCGGCGAGCCTGGCCCAGCGCGCGAGGATGCGGGAGCGCGTCTTCGACAGGTCGGAGATCGTCACGACGGCGCCGACGACCTCGCTGTCCCGGCCCACGGGTTCGGCGACCACGAGTGCGGAGTCGTCCCACGGCGCCCATTCCCCTGAGGGTTCGGGTCTCGCCCCGGCCAGCGCCGCGGTCACGATGCGGGGCAGCGCCGGCTCCTTGCGGGCCGCCTCCTGGTAGGCGTCCGAGGGTCCGAGCAGCACCGTGCCCGAGGTGTCGATCACCGCGACGGGGATGCCGTACAGCTCGTGGTAGCGAGCCAGTTCCTGCTGGAGCGCCTCGGTACGCCCGGTCGAGAGCGCGGTCTCGGCCAGCGACGAGAACCGTCCGACGTCGTTGAGCCGGTCGACGTACGTCTCCTGGATCTCCCGCTCGGCCACGGTGACGCTGAGGGGCACCCCGAGCGCCGCGACGAGCAGCACCGCGAGGGGCACCAGGACGACGAGCAGGCGACGGTGCATGGCGCGTCAGCCGGTCGGCTCCGGCCGGTCGGCCAGGAGCCGGTAGCCGACCCCGTGGATCGTGCGGATGGCCACGGCCGGCCCGAGCTTGTGCCGGAGCGCCGCGATGTGGGTGTCGAGGGTGCGGCTGGAGGACTCCCAGGTGGCGCCCCAGATCTGGTCGAGGATGACGTCGCGGCTCACCACGTTGGGGGCCCGCCTGGCCAGCAGCAGGAGCAGCTCGAACTCCTTGCGGGTCAGCGTCGCGGGGGCGCCGTCGACGGTGACCTCGCGGGTGCCGACGCCGATCCGCAGCGGGCCGAGGACGAGGGGCTCGTCGGGATGGCTGAGGGCGCGGGCCACCCGGGTGCGGCGCAGGACGGCGTCAATCCTGGCGAGGAGCTCGGGGATGCCGAACGGCTTGACGATGTAGTCGTCGGCGCCGGCGCGCAGGCCGCGTACGCGCTCGTGCTCCTCCGAGCGTGCCGTCACGGCGATGACGGCGGTTTCCGGGCGGTCGCGCAGCTTGCGGATCACGTCGAGCCCGTCGCCGTCGGGCAGGCCCAGGTCGACGAGGACCACGTCGGTGGGGTCGGCGCGCACGGCTTCGGCGGCGGTGGCGATGCGGTGGACCTCGAACCCGGCCTGAGCCAGGACGGTCACCAGACCCCGCGCCACGCGGTCGTCATCCTCGATGATGGTGATCCGCATAGTGGATTGTACGACCCGGTAAAACGCCCGCGTTAGCCCGTTCTTGGGATTTCTCTAACATCCTGTGCATTCCTTGGGATTCCTCTGACACTATCCGCGTCCCTGCCAGCCCAGACTGAGGCCGCGCACTCACCACGGATGCGAATGCGCTGACGAGGAGGCCTCGACATGAGAACGTCCAGCAGATACCGGGCCACCGCGCGGATGATCGCCACGATCGGCGTCGTTTCGCTCATCGCCGCGTGTTCCGGCAACGGAGGTGGGGGCACCGCCGACGCCGGCGGCGGCTACCCGGACGACAACATCACGATCGTCGTGCCGTTCAGCGCGGGCGGCCCGACGGACACCGTCACCCGCATGATCGCCGAGCCGATGGCCGCCAAGCTCGGCGGCAAGATCGTCGTGCAGAACGTCGAGGGCGCGGGCGGCACGGTCGGCGCCGGCGAGGTCGCGCGGGCGGAACCCGACGGCTACACCGTGCTCATGCACCACATCGGCATGTCGACGGCGCCCGCCCTCTACAAGGACCTGGGCTACCAGCCGCTGGAGAGCTTCGAGACGGTCGGGCTCGTCACCGAGGTGCCGATGACGGTGGTCGCCCGCAAGGACTTCGCGCCCGCCACGCTCAAGGACCTCGTGGCCCACGTGAAGGCGAACGCCGACAAGGTCACGCTGGCCAACGCCGGCATCGGCGCCGCGTCCCACCTGTGCGGCCTGCTGTTCCAGACCGCCGCCGGGGTCAAGCTCCAGGAGGTCCCGTACGAGGGCACCGGCCCGGCGCTGACCGACCTCGTCGGCGGCCAGGTCGACTTCATGTGCGACCAGACGACCAACACCAGCGGCCAGATCACCGCGGGCGAGGTCAAGGCGTACGCCGTCACCACGCCGGAGCGGGTCAAGAGCCTGCCCGACCTGCCCACCACGGCCGAGGCCGGGCTGCCCGGCCTGGAGGTCAGCGTGTGGCACGGGCTCTACGTCCCGAAGGGCACGCCGCAGGACGTCGTGCAGAAGTTGTCCGAGGCGCTGAAGGCCGCGCTGGCCGACCAGAAGGTCATCGACCAGATGGCCAAGCTCGGCACCGCGCCCGTCCCGGCCGAGAGCGCGACCCCGCAGGCGCACAGGACCAAGCTCGAAGAGCAGCTCGGCACCTGGGGCAAGGTCATCGCCGACGCCGGCGTCAAGGCCTCCTGAGGTGGAGCGCCGCCGGTCCTTCCCCGACGTCCTCGCCGGGGGAATCTTCATCCTGCTCGGTGGCGCGTTCGTGGTGGGGTCGCTCGGCTACGAGCTGGGCACCCCCCTGCGGATGGGCCCCGGCGCCTTCCCGCTGCTGGTCGGCATGCTCGTGGCCGCGCTGGGCCTGGCCATCGTCATCAAGGGCCTCGTCGCCGGCGAGGCGATCGTGTTCGGGCGGATCCCCTGGCGTGCGGTCGCCGTCATCACGCTCGCGCTCGTGTTCTTCGGATTCACCGTACGCGGGCTCGGGTTCGTGCCGGCGTCGGCGGTGACCGCCCTGCTCACCACGCTGGCCAGTTCGCGCGTACGGCTGCTCACGGCCGTGGCCGTGTCCGCGGGGCTGACCGTGGCCGGCACGCTCATCTTCGTCGTCGGCCTTCAGCTGCGGCTCCCGCTCTGGGGCCCGTGGCTGGGGTTCTGACGCGACATCCGGATTGAGGCATGGAACTTCTCGACAACCTCGCCCTGGGCTTCTCGACGGCCCTCCTGATCCAGAACGTCCTCTACTGCTTCGTGGGTGTGCTGCTCGGAACGGCGGTCGGCGTGCTGCCCGGCATCGGGCCGACGGCGACGGTGGCGATGCTGCTGCCGATCACGTTCAACTTCGAGCCGGTGACGGCGCTGATCATGCTGGCCGGCATCTACTACGGCGCGCAGTACGGCGGCTCGACGACCGCCATCCTCATCAACCTGCCCGGCGAGTCGTCGGCGGCGGTCACCGCGCTGGACGGGCACGAGATGGCCCGGCAGGGCAGGGCCGGCCCGGCGCTGGCCACCGCCGCGATCGGATCGTTCATCGCGGGCACGATCGCCACCGTCGCGCTCGCCGTCGCGGCCCCGCCGCTGGCCCGCGTCGCGCTGCAGTTCGGCCCGGCCGAGTACTTCTCGCTGGTGTTGCTCGGCCTGATCGTGTCGATCGCGCTGGCGCGCGGCAACGCGATCAAGGCACTGGCGATGATCTTCCTCGGCGTCCTGCTCGGCACGGTCGGCCAGGACATCTACACCGGCACGCCCCGGTTCGTCTTCGGCCAGCGCGAGCTGTACGGAGGCATCGACTTCGTGTCGGTCGCCGTCGGCATGTTCGGCGTGGCCGAGATCCTGCGCAACCTGGAGAACGAGCAGACCCGCACGGCGATCGTCAGCAAGGTGAAGAACCTCTGGCCCACCCGCGAGGACCGGCGCCGCATCGTCGGCCCGATCCTGCGGGGCACCGGTCTCGGGGCCGCGCTCGGCGTCCTGCCCGGCGGTGGCCACGTGCTGGCCTCGTTCACCTCGTACGCCGTCGAGAAGCGCATCTCGAAGCGGCGGCAGGAGTTCGGGCACGGCGCGATCGAGGGCGTCGCCGGCCCAGAGTCGGCCAACAACGCGGCCGCGCAGACGTCGTTCATCCCGCTGCTCACCCTCGGGCTGCCCGCCCATCCGGTGATGGCGCTGATGGTCGGCGCGTTCATCGTGCACGGCATCACACCCGGCCCGAACGTCATCACCGACGAGCCCGCGCTGTTCTGGGGCCTGATCGCGTCGATGTGGATCGGCAACGTGCTGCTCGTGCTGCTGAACCTGCCGCTGATCGGCATGTGGGTGCGCATGTTGCGCATCCCGTACCAGGTGCTGTTCCCGATGATCATCCTGTTCGCCTCGATCGGGACGTACTCGCTGGGGTTCAACGCGTTCGACGTCTACGCGATCGTGCTCTTCGGGCTCCTGGGCTACATCCTGATCAAGTGCGGCTGCGAGCCGGCGCCGCTGCTGCTCGGCTTCGTCCTCGGGCCCCTGCTCGAGGAGAACCTGCGGCGGGCGATGATCATCTCCCGCGGCGACGCGACGGTCTTCCTGACCCGGCCGATCTCCGCGGTGCTGCTGGCCGTGGCTCTGGCGGCGCTCGTCGTCGCCGTCCTCCCGGCGATCCGCAGGCGCCGCGAAATGGTGTTCACCGAGGACGACTAGGCTCGCCGACCTCCGGCGGCGGGTTCGCCCGCACTGTCTTTCATGAAATTTCATCCACGCCAGATGGCCGGCCGAGGCATCCACGCTGCTCACGGCTCGTACGGGGACACGCGAGCGCCCCGTACGAGCACACCCGTGTTGACAGTCGGCAAGGCTGCCCGTGAAGGTAGCAGTCAACCGTTGCCTCCACGTCGACAGGTAACAGCGACGGTTGGGAGCGCTCCCATCATCCCGGACCACCAACGCCGGACAGACGGAGAACGCACAATGCAACCACACCAGTCCGCCGTACCCGCCCGCCGGGCGCTTCGCGTCCTCACTATCATGGCCACGGCCCTGCTCTGCCTCCTGCCGTGGGCCCAGTCCGCCTCGGCCCACGGGTCGATCATCAACCCCGCCTCCCGGAACTACGGCTGCTGGCTGCGCTGGGGCGACGACCATCTCAACCCGGCCATGCAGCAGGAAGACCCCATGTGCTGGCAGGCCTGGCAGGACAACCCGAACGCCATGTGGAACTGGAACGGCCTCTACCGCAACAACGTCGGCGGCCACCACCAGGCAGCCGTCCCCGACGGCCAGCTCTGCAGCGGGGGCCGGACCGAGGGCGGCCGCTACAACTCGCTCGACGCCGTGGGCGAGTGGAAGACCACCCCCATCGGCACCGACTTCCAGCTCCACCTGTACGACCAGGCCAGCCATGGCGCCGACTACTTCCGCGTCTACGTCACCCGCCAGGGCTTCAACCCCGCCACCCAGCCGCTCACCTGGGGCAACCTGGAACTCGTACGCGAGACCGGCCGCTACGCCCCGAGCCAGAACATCACCTTCAACGCCAGCGCGCCCGGCCGCAGCGGACGCCACGTCGTCTTCACCATCTGGCAGGCCTCGCACATGGACCAGGTGTACTACATCTGCAGCGACGTCACCTTCTCCTGAGAACCCGACGGCCCCGGCACACTGACGGGCCCGACGCCGCCACCGTACGTGTCCCCGCCGGGTGACTTCGGCGGGGGCACGGTCGCTCGGCGGGCCATGCCGCGGGCCGCGGAACGCAGGTGGCGCGTCGTCCTCACAGTTCGGTGCCGTGTCTCGTCGAACGGGTAAGGACAGATGCGAACCGAGGGAGCCGCGGCACCATGACCACCCCATCCGAGCCGGCACACGCCCGGCCCGATCCGGGCCTGAGCGCGATCATGAGCGAGCGGCGTCACCTGATCAATCTCGCCTACCGGCTCCTCGGCTCCCTGGCCGACGCGGAGGACGTCGTGCAGGAGACGTACGCCCGCTGGTACGCCATGTCCCGGCAGCAGCAGGACGCCATCGACTCCCCCGGCGCCTGGCTGACGACGGTCGCCAGCCGCATCTGCCTCGACCTGCTCGGCTCGGCGCGGGCCCGGCGCGAGCGCTATGTGGGCGAATGGATCCCGGAGCCGCTGCCCGAGCAGTCGGAGTGGAGCGCCGGCCGGCCGGGCGCCACCGGGACCGACCCGGCCGATCGGGTCACCCTCGACGAGTCGGTCAACATGGCCTTCCTCGTCGTGCTCGAGTCCATGACTCCCGCCCAGCGGGTGGCGTTCATCCTGCACGACGTCTTCCGCTACTCCTTCGCCGAGGTCGCCGGGATCGTCGGGCGTTCTGAGGCGGCCTGCCGCCAGCTGGCCACCTCGGCCCGCCGCCGCATCCGCGCCGCGCAACCGCCCGCGGCGCCCGCGGCCCGGCAGGCCGGCATCGTCAGGGACTTCAAGCGGGCGTGGGAGGCCAAGGACATCGACGCCCTGGTCAACCTCCTCGACCCCGACGTCACGGGCACCGCCGACGGCGGCGGAGTCGTCAACGCCGTGCTCCGCCCGATCGAGGGCCGCGAGCGCCTCGCGCGGCGCTTCGTCGAGATCGCCCGCCTGGCGCCCGACGTGGCCATCCTGGAGCGCACGGTCAACGGCCGGCCCGGGCTGGTGGCCCAGCAGGACGGCGCCACCGTCGCGGTGATGGCGTTCGACGTCGCAGGCGACCGGATCAAGTGCATCTGGGCCGTGCTCAATCCGGAAAAGCTCCGGCCTTGGACAGAAATCTGACCGGAGGCCGAGTCGTGGTGAATATCTGAATCACCCGGACGGGTTTTCGCGTGCGCGAGGAATTCCGGCGGCCAGGAATAGCGCCCGTGCCGGGAATGACAATGGGCCCGTACGGATCTGTCGCGGGTTGTCATTTCCTTTCGTGTGCGAGCGGGCGCGAGGGGGCCAGCAGCGTGGACAGCGCCCAGCGTCCGGGGCCGAGGACGGCGACGAGCAGGAAACCCCAGCAGAAGAGCGCGGCCTTCTCCCCGCCGTTCTGGATGGGGAAGAGCGCCTGCGGCTGGTGGACGAAGAAGTAGGCGTAGGCCATGCTGCCTGAGCAGATGACGGCGGCGGCACGCGCGCCCAGGCCGAGCATGACGAGCACGCCGCCGACCAGCTGGATGGCCGCCGCCCACCAGCCGGGCCACTGGCCGATGCCGGGCACCGCGCCCTGCGGACCGCCCAGCACGCCGAAGAGTGTCGCCGCGCCGTGGCAGGCGAACAGCAGCCCTATCACGATCCGGTACAGAGCCAGGAAGAGCCCCTGATTCTTGAGCAGTGAATCCACCGATGTGTCCTTTCAAGAGGAGGTTCGGAACCAATCATGGGAGCGCTCCCAAATAGGTTCTCCAAAAACAAGTACAAATGTCAACTACGTGCCAGCCGGAGAGTCCGCCGGCGAACGCCCGATATGCGCGCCAAATGGCCGGACACTTCCTTCGTTAATATTCCGGCCCATGAAACTTTCATCCGCGCACGGGTCCGGCCCGGCCGTCGCACGGCCGAGGAGCCCGAACGGGAGCCCGTACAGGAACCCGCAGAGGAGATCACCCAGCGGCGGTGAGCCGCCGCCGGGGCACAGAGGCGGGCGCGGGACCGATGGCCGGTTCCGCGCCCGACGTGCGCCCGGCCCCGGCGAGGGACATGCGGCATTTCGCCGCAAACGGGACATCACGGCAGCGCCTTCGCAATCGTCGTGACGAATGATCGACTTTTTCTGTCAATCGCATTGACATCGACCCTGTTCCGGCCGATGCTTTCCTCGCTGCACGCCCGTTTTTTGACCATCGCGCCCATTATTTGGGCATCCGGGAGAAGCCCACGCCGTGTTCGCGATTGATCCCCTGAAACCCGAGGCCGGACGCACCCCCAAGCGCCCCATGAAGGGCGGCGTGGGATCGGGAGCCCGCACCGGCGGCGCACTGACCTGCCATCTGCTGCCGGCGAGAGCGAGCGCGCCGTGAACGTCCTCACCGATTCCACGACCCGGCTGCTCTCCCGCTGGTGCGATCTGCCCTGCTCGCCGATCGCCTCATCCATCGCCCGCCGCTGGGTGGCGGGGATGCTCACCTCCTGGAAGTTGCCGCTCTCCCCCGCGAACGAGGCGACGATCGCCGAGCTGACCAGCGAGCTGGTCACGAACGCGGTCCAGCACGCCGCCCCGCCACCGTGCGGATCCTCGGGGATCAGGATCAACGTACGGGCCGGAGCCACCACGATCTGGCTGGCGGTCTGCGACCACGACCCGACCCTCCCCACGCGCCGGGCTCCCGACTTCTTCGCCGAGAGCGGGCGCGGCCTGTTCCTGGTGGAGGCGCAGGCCGACCAGTGGGGCGCGGTCCAGCACGAGAACGGCAAGTACGTCTGGTTCAGCCTGCAGTGCCACGGCGGCGCCCAGCCCGCGAGCGAGATGCCGCCCGCCGACCCATCCGGTTGCCACGAACGCTAAGGAGAACACCATGGCCCCCGTCGCCCTCCCCCACGACGTCACCGGCTCCGGGCAGCACCACGTGATCGTGTTGCACGGCTGGTTCGGCGACCGCACCTCCTTCAGCAACATCAAGCCCTACCTGGACGGCGACGCGTTCAGCTACGCCTTCCCCGACTACCGGGGGTACGGTGAGGCGCGCGACCTCACCGGCGAGTACTCCCTCGCCGAGATCTCCGGCGACGTGATCGCGCTCGCCGACAAGCTGGGCTGGGAGACGTTCTCCCTGGTCGGTCACTCGATGGGCGGGACGGCGATGCAGCGCGTGATGCTGGACGCGCCCGGGCGGGTGAGCAAGCTCGTCGGCATCTCCCCGGTGCCTGCCTCCGGCGTGCCGTTCGACGACCAGAGCTGGGCGCTGTTCGCCGGGTCCGCCGAGGAACCCGGCAACCGGCGCGCCATCATCGACCTCACCACCGGCAACCGGCTTCCCGGCGTGTGGCTCGACCAGATGGTGGCCGGCTCGCTGGGCAACTCCACGGTGACGGCCTACCGTGCGTACCTGGACGCCTGGGCCAAGACCGACTTCCACACCGAGGTGACCGGTTCCGCCACGCCGGTGCTCGTCATCGCCGGCGAGCACGACCCCGCGCTCTCCGCCGACGTCATGCGGGGCACCTGGCTGCAGTGGTACACCGACGCCGAATTGCTGACCTTCGCCGACGCCGGCCACTACGCGATGGACGAGACGCCGCTGGCCCTCGTGTCGGCCATCGAACGTTTCCTGGCCGCCTGACCGATCCCTTGGAGGGTTGCCCGTGAGTACGACGGTCAACGTGTTCGACCCGCGTATCTACGCACAGGGCATCCCGCACGAGACGTACCGCCTGCTACGTGACCACCACCCCGTGCACTGGCAGGAGGAGCACGAGGTCGGCGACTGGCCGGCCGGGCCCGGGTTCTGGGCGGTGACCCGCCACGCGGACGTCGTGCGCGTCCTGCGGTCGCCCAGCGAGTTCAGTTCCTGGCTCGGCGCCACCCAGATCCGCGACCCCGACCCGGCCGACCTGTCGTTCATCCGGCGGATGATGCTCAACCTCGATCCGCCGGATCACGGCCGGCTCCGGCGGATCGTCTCCGGCGTGTTCACCCCCAGGCGCGTCGAACGTTTCGCCGCCGGCATCGCGACGCGGGCCCGGGTGCTCATCGACGAGATCTCCGAGCGGGGCGAGTGCGACCTGCCGGTGGACGTGACCGATGACTACCCGATCCACAACCTCGCGGATCTCCTCGGCATCCCGCTCGCCGACCGCGGCCTGATCCTGGAGTGGACCAACCGCGTGATCGGCTACCAGGATCCCGACCACGCGACCGTCGAGCGCGGCCCGGACGGCAAACCGGTCAACCCCCGTTCCCCGGCGATGCTCAAGGACATGTTCGAGTACGCCCACGCGCTCGCCGCCCGCAAGCGCCGGGAGCCGGCGGACGATCTCATGACCGCGCTGGCCACGGCCGAGGTGGACGGGCAGCGTCTCACCGATCCCGAGCTGTCGATGTTCTTCTTCCTCCTGGTCATCGCGGGCAACGACACCGTGCGGTCGGCCCTGCCCGGCGGGCTGGCCGCGCTGCTCGGCCATCCGGGCCGGCATCGCCGGCTGCTCGACGACCCGGAGCTGCTCGACACGGCCGTCGAGGAGATGTTGCGCTGGCATCCGCCGGTGCTCAGCTTCCGCCGCACCGCCGTACGCGACGTGGTGCTGGCCGGGCAGCCCATCGCCGCAGGGGACAAGGTCGTCGTCTTCCACGGAGCGGCCAACTTCGACGAACGGCGCTTCCCCGACCCGATGCGTTTCGACATAGCGCGCCGGCCCAACGACCACGTCTCTTTCGGGGACGGGCCGCACGTGTGCCTCGGCGCCCGGTTCGCCCGGCTGCAGCTGCGCACGTTCTACCGGGAGCTGCTCTGGCGGCTGCCGGACGTGCGGCTCGCCGGGCCTCCCGAGCGGCTGGTGTCGAACTTCATCGGCGGCGTCAAGCACCTGCCGCTGCACTACACCCCCGCACCCAGGCTGGGCGCCGAATGACCGCCGACCAGCCCGGCACGGCGGTGTCGAAGACGATCGACACCGGCCTGCGGCTGCTGGAGATCCTGAAGGACCATCCGGACGGGTTGACGATCACCGAGCTCGCGCAGCTGGCCGGGATCCACCGCAACGCGGTCTCCCGTCACCTCGTCGCGCTCGGCAACCACCGGCTGGCCGCCCGGGTCGGCAACCGCTTCACCCTCGGCCTCGGCATCGTCGAGCTCAACGCCGCCGTGCAGCACCGGCTGCGCAGCGCGGCCTCCGCCGCGTTGCAGGTGCTGGCCGACACCTGCAACGCCACCGCGTTCATCACAGTGCTCGACATCGACGAGAGCCAGGCGGTCGTGCTCACCGTGGCCGAGCCGCGCGCCTCGCAGATCCACGTCACCTATCGCGCGGGCACCAGGCACCCCTCGAACCGCGCCGCCTCGGGGATCGCGATCCTGGCGGGCCGCCCGCCCCGCCCCGGTGAACGCCCCGAGATCACGCAGGCCCGCGCCACCGGCTACTCGGTCACCGAAGGCGAGCTGCAGCCGGGTGCCTGGGGTGTCGCCGCCCCGATCTCCATCGCGGGACGCCCGGCCCACGCGAGTGTGGGCATGGTGACCATCGGAGAGCGGGACGCCGACGAGATCGCCCCGATCGTGCTCAACGCCGCGAGGGAGATCTCCCGGTTCCTCTAGCGACCGCGCGCGCGGGCCGGCGCATGACGGCAGTGTCCGTACGCGCGCGTTGAGGACGTGTTGAGCCGGTGTTGAGGTCAGCGTTCGGAGGCGGCGGTCCGGGTCTGGACCTCGCGCACCCGCTCCACGTCCAGCTTGTTCGTCCGGTCGAACCGGTAGATGCCGTTCTCCTCCTGGAACACGTCGGTCAGCTGCGTGTAGCAGTATCCGAACATGTCCGGATCATCCAGCAGCACCTCGGTCAGCCCGGCGAACCGCGCGTGGAACTCGTCCTCGGTCCGCACCCGCTGCCCGTATCCCCAGGACGTCTGCCGGTCCGCCCGCTGATCGGTCCCGGCCAGCTCGGGATTCCACCAGATCCCGCCATACTCGCTGACGAAGTACGGCTGCCCCCGGTACGCCACGGAGATGGGCCGGCCGTCGGCGTCGTTGACGAACGGCTCGTCCCTCTTCAGGCCGGACATCAGGTCGGCGAAGGCGGCGGGCTCCTGCTCGTAGTTGTGCGAGTCGTAGATGTCGGTCTCCGGCGCCCGGTGGCTGTAGCCGGACGCGTCGATGACCGGGCGGGTGGGGTCGGCGAGCTTCGTGACCAGGAACATGCCGTGGGTGACGTCGTCGAGCTGGGAGACGTGGTCGTGGATCGCCTGCCGGGTCTCGTTGAGCGGGCACCAGCCGATGATCGACGGGTGTGAGACGTCCCGTTCCAGGACCTCCAGCCACTGCGTGATGAAGGACGCGGTCGGCCGCTGCTCGCGCCCGTCGTGGGCGCCCCAGTCGCCGAACTCCCCCCACACCAGGTAGCCCAGCCGGTCGGCGTGGTAGAGGAATCGTTCCTCGAACACCTTCTGGTGCAGGCGCGCCCCGTTGAAGCCCGCGGCCAGCGCCAGCTCGATGTCCCGCAGCAGCGCGGCGTCGCTGGGCGCGGTCATGAGGCCGTCGGGGTAGTAGCCCTGGTCGAGGACGAGCCGCTGGAACACGGGACGGCCGTTGATGAGGACGCGCTTGCCGTCGATCGCGATGGAGCGCAGCCCTGCGTAGCTGTCGACGGTGTCCGTGACGGCGCCGCCTTCGCCGAGCAGCTCGACCTTCACGTCGTAGAGGTGGCCGTCGCCGGGCTCCCACAGGCGCACCCGGTCCTGCGGGATCTCCAGGCGCAGGGAGGGGGCGAGGTCCACGTCGGCGCGGACGGTCGCGGTGGCGACGGCGCCGTCCTTGTCGGCGACGGTCACGCGGACCGAGCCGCCGGGGCGGTTGCCGGACAGCGGGGTGACGACGGTGAAGGAGGAGGTCGCGACGTCAGGGGTGATGCGCGGGCGGCGCAGGTGCACGTCGGGGACGGGCTCCAGCCACACGGTCTGCCAGATTCCCGTCGTGCGGGTGTAGAGGCACTCGTAGTTCGCGTACCGGGTCGACTGCTTGCCCCGCGCCTGGGGTCCCTCGCGGGGGTCGCGGGCGCGTACCACGATCGTGGCGTCCTCGCCGGGGCGCGCCACGTCCGACAGGTCGGCCGTGAACGGGGAGAACCCGCCGCGGTGGCGGGCCACCTCGACGCCGTTCACCCACACGGTGGCGTCGTGGTCGACGGCGCCGAAGTGCAGCAGCGTCCGCCGGCCCGCCCACGCGGCCGGGATCGTCACGGTGCGGCGGTACCACACCGCCTCCATGAAGTCGGTGTGCCCGAGGCCGGACAGCTCCGACTCCGGCGCGAAGGGGACGGTGATCGTCCCGGAGAGCTCACGTTCGCGCAGGCCACGCTCAAGGCCGGAGTCTCCGCCGTCGATCTCGAACTGCCACGGTCCGTTGAGGGTGAGCCAGTCCTGCCGGACCATCTGCGGGCGGGGGTATTCCGGTCGGGGCACGGCGGAACTCGGCATCTGTCAACCTTCCGGAAAACACAAAAACTGACAAAACAAAACTTTTTGCTACGTAGCAGAGTGTGCCACACTCCCGCCAACCGGAGTCAACATCCGGCCATCCCCCGTTGTGAGGGCCGGCCGGACCCTCTGCGAGGAAGCACCTGTCGAAGACCCCTCAGGAGCCAGGGCGGGCTCGTCTACGTGTTGCCGTTCTTCGTGACCGCCACCACCGGGCTCGGCGGTCAGTGACCGGCCCTCATCACGGCTCGCTGCGGGTCGCGTACCGGATCACCGAGGCGTTCGAGACGGGACGCCGGGGCGCGCCGACCCTTCACTGACTGGACTCGCGCACTTCAGGTGGAAGTCGACCATGATGTGCGACGCGCGCCCGCCGGGCTTTCCGGTGATCTGCTCGTGGAGCATCGCGACGGCGTGGGCGGCCATCGGTTCGACGTCGGGGGAGACGGAGGTCAGCGACGGCGTCGATTGACGCGCTCCCCGGCCTGAAGGCCGCGGTTCAGCCCGTGCCGCATCATGCGGCACCTCTGAGGCTTCCTGCTTCGTCGCGCTGTGCCGGGGCAGGCCCCGGTCTTACCCGCGCTCCACAGGCGTTTAGCCTGTCCGCCCGTCCGGCGGCCAGGATGTTGATCGCCGCGTTGACATCCCGGTCGTGGACCGCGCCGCACGGGCACTCCCACGACCGGACGTTCAGCGGCATGGACTTGGCCGGCGCGCCACACGCCGAGCACAACTTCGAACTGGGGAACCAGCGGTCGATCCTCACGAGGGTCCGCCCGGCGCGGGCGGCTTTGTAGGCCAGCATCGCCGTGAACCGGCCCCATCCGGCGTCGTGCACCGACTTGGCGAGCTTCGTGCGGGCCAGGCCCTTCACGGCAAGGTCCTCCACGTACACCGCTTGGTTCTCGCGGATCAACGCGGTGGACAGCTTGTGCGCGAAGTCCCGGCGCGCGTCGGCCACCCTCGCGTGTGCGCGGGCGACCCGGGCGACGGCCTTCTTCCTGTTCGCCGAACCTTTCGCCTTGCGGGACAGGGCCTGCTGGGCCTTGTTCAACCGGCGTTCGGCGCGGCGCAGGAAACGCGGGTTGTCGATCTTCCGGCCGTCCGACAGCACCGCAAAGTGCGTCAGGCCCAGGTCGATACCGACCTCGGAGGCGGCCTCCGGCAGCGGCTCGTCGCCGGCCTCGACCACGAACGACGCGAAGTACCGCCCGGCGGCGTCCTTGACCACCGTCACGCTGGAGGGCTCGGCGGGCAAGGAACGCGACCAGCGCACCGGCACGTCGCCGACCTTCGGCAGGCGCAGCCGTCCGCCCGCCGTGATGGAGAACCGGGCGTTGCGGGTGAAGCGGATCGCCTGCCGGTTGTCCCTCTTGGACCGGAATCGGGGAGCGGCGACCTTCGGCCCTTTGCGTTTGCCGGTGATCGAAGCGAAGAAGTTGCGGTAGGCGGTGTTCAGGTCGGCCAGGGCCTGCTGGAGGAGCACGGCGGAGACCTCGCCCAGCCAGAAGCGTTCCGGTGTCTGCTTCGCCGCCGTGATGACCCGCTTCGACAGGTTCCCGTCGGAGACGTACGGCAGTCCGGCCGCATGGGCGTCCTGTCGCGCACGCAGGGCGTCGTTGTACACCGTCCGCGCGCACCCGAACGCGCGGGCCAGCGCCTGGCGCTGACCGGCGGTCGGGTAGAGGCGCACGTTGTACCGAAGCTGCACACCATGATCCTACCATTGGTTTATGGCCTAACATGGAGACATCAGAAACGGCAGAAACTGTGTTTTCGTCCTGCAAGCTCATTTGGTCTTCGTTCCAAGTTCCGGCATCAGGTGTTCACTGGCGCCCACGTAGAGCGCATGGAGCAGATCATGCGGGAGGCGTGCGCGGACTTCGAGTGCGAGTTGGCCGAATTCAACGGCGAGAGCAGCCACGTCCATCTGCTGGTGAATCTCCCGCCGAAGGTCGCACTGTCCCGCCTGGTCAACCCACTGAAAGGGGCGTCCTCCCGGCGACTGCGCAGCTGTGGTCGGGCTCCTACTTCGCCGGGAGCGTCGGCGGCGCGCCGATCAGTGTCCTGCGGCAGTACATCGAGCAACAGAACCGCCTGGTCTGAGTGCCGGTATCTGAGTGCAGGGAAAGCCGGATCGCCTTGACGGCGATCCGGCTTTCCCTGCCCCGTTACGGGGGCGAATCCGCTTCGCCCCCGGCCTGAAGGCCGGAGCACTGCGGACGAACCCGGTAGCGGGCCTCCTCGACGTCGTCGAAGCGGACGTAGCCGAGCATGGGCCATGGCGTCGAGGACGCGCTGGCGGGTCTCTGGGCGGACGTGTTCGTAGTTGTTGACGACGTTGGAGACCGTGCGCTGTGACACACCGGCGGCGCGAGCCACGTCGTGCATGCTCACAGCCATCAGGCAACGCCCTACCCGGGATCGGCATCAGAGAGGGTGTCATCGTACTGTTCGCGGCCTTGCGATCTCATCGGGTTTTTTCGCCGTACGAGAGCGCCGCACCGGCCAGGCGTCTCACATGGAGACGCCTGGCCATAGTGCACATTAAAGATTAGCTGTAAACTTTGTCAGCCCTGGTCACGTATGCCTCATCCGTGCGTTCTCTTCCCATCCGCACAGGTGCTGACCTCCGGAGGAACCATGAACTCTTCAGGTGCCCTGTACGCCTACAGCGGGATCAAGAGGAGAGCAGGAGTCGTCTGCGACACCGCGAACGACCTCCGGATCGCCCGCCGTGACTGGAAGGAGAAGGTCGACTCCCCCGAGCCCGAATTCGAGCTTGGCGACCCGGCCGACGCCGTCGCCGGCGTGCGCGAGGTCTGGGAGAAGGAGTTCACCGTCTATCGCGAGGTGCTCGAGAAGTGGTGCCTGGCGACGCGCGCGGCAGCCGAGGGGTTCGAGTCGGTCGAGGACTACCTCCGGTCCAGGCAGACGCCCACCTCCGGTGACCGTCCATGACCTCGGACGACTATCTGCAGGTCTCGACCGCGATCAACCGGCTCAAGCAGGGCGTCGGCGTCCTCGCGACGATCGCCAACCCGGTCACCATGATCGGCGAGGTCATCAGCACCATCAACACGCTGAGCTCGGTCCTCAGGGACGTGCCCGGCGATCCCGACGGCATCGACGACCTCGGCAGGGCCTTCCGCAGAATGGCGGGCGCCATCGACACGGCCGCCACCGACCTCGACCATACGCGGGTCTCGGTGCCGTCGGTTTGGAAGGGCGAGGCCGCCACCGAGGCGCTCGCCGCGCTCAAGGCGACCGACGACCTGCTGCAGCAGGCAGCGCCCGCCATGCGTAAGGCGGACACGTTGCTGACGGAATACGCCGAGGAGCTCCGCCGGCTGAAACGCAGGCTCGGCGAGCACCGGCGGGACCTGCTCGACGCGGTGGGCGAGCTCAACAGCGCCCAGGACATCGTGCGCAACATGTGGAACACCGTGTGGCCGTTCGACGGCGACGGCGGCATCGCCGATGACATCCGCCGGGCCGTCGGGGCCATCACCGGCGCCATCAGCGTCTTCGAAGACCTGCAGACCGCAGTGGACACGCTGCAGCGCGGGCTCCGCGACGTGCACGGCAAGGCACGCGCGGGCGCGGTCCGGTCGCCGCACATCGACGCCTTCGACGCGGTGCTGCTGGCGGCCGCGGGCATCGACGGCACCGCGCAGGAGGAGAACGGCATCCTGAGCACGGCGCAGCTGGCCAGGGCCGCCGAGAAGATGGAGGCGCTGTCGGACGACGACCGCGCCCGCATGCAGCGCCTCCTCGACGACGCCGACTCCGAGGCGGAACGCGCCTACCTGATGAAGGCCCTCGCAGCCGGCCACTCGGTCGATGACATCTCCACCTTCGCCTCGACCATCCGCGGCAAGAGCGAGAGCTGGTTGCGCGAGCACCTCAGCCTGGTCGACCCGGCGAGCAGCGGAACGGTGCGCGTCAACGGCGTCGAGCTGGAGCAGCAGGACCAGACGACCTGCGGCTCCACCTCGATCATGGTGGCCCGCGCCATGAACGACCCGCTGTACGCGCTCAGCCTGACCACCGACGACAAGGGCAACCCTCTGTCGGCCGCCGAGCTCCGGCAGAGGTTCACCGACGAGCAGAACCGCATCCACGACTCCACCAACACCGTGTGGCCGCAGAGCCTGGGCACCTCCCCTTGGGGACTGAGCGGCGAGATGAACGAGCACGCCGACTCCTTCGGCACGCGCTACGACTGGCGGATCGTCGACGACACCGACGCCGGATCTGTCAACCCGGCGCTCAACGACGCCGTCGGCGCGGTGGACGCCGGCCACACCGTGCCGGTCCTCATCGGCGACTCCTACCCGGCCCACTACGTGCTGCTCGTCGGGCACGAGGGCGACAACCTGGTCTTCTACAACCCGAGCGGGGAGATGACCCGCGTCAGCGAGGACGACTTCCGCAACGGCGACGTCTCGGCCCTGGGCTACGACCACGTTCAGGGTGTGGTGACCCCCCGATGAGCCGGCGACTCCTGCTGGTGCCGATCTACGTGCTGCTGAGCGGGTGTGCCGCCTCCGGCGCCACGACGCGCGCCGACCAGGCGCGGCTCGACGTCATGTTGTCGCAGCCGTTCGTCGGTGAGGCCGTCAAGGAGCCGGCCCGCAGGGTCGCGTTCCGGAAGTCGGACGACCTGCCCGCCACCCGGGGCACGGTGGCCGTGGTCCTGGCCGACGGCCCGGCCGCGGATCCGGCCGGCGAGGCGCGGCAGTGGGCCGCGAAGGGCATGCGGAAACTACGCGACGGCGGCTGGACTGTCTACGCCACGGTGTGCCTGCCGCCACGCAAGTCCAGTGACCCCGACCCACCGGCGGAGGGCGCCTGGGACGCGTGGTCATTCGCCGCGCACGCCTACAAGGTCGTGGACGGCGTGTCCTACTTCGCCCTCGCCCAGGGGCTCGGGCAGTTGCCGGGCGACGTCGAGATGACCATCGAGATGCGCGCACCGAGCTCACACGAGCCGGTCACCGACCTGTTCCCCGACCGGCCGCCGGCCCTGCCCGCGGGGCGAAACTGCGTGGAATCCGGCGACCTCCCGTCGAAGAAGCGCACCGACGGCCCACCGGTGGTCATGGGCGAAAGCGGCCGCAAGCCATCGGGCAACGTACGGTGACGTCCCGTCACGCGTGCGGTCTGGGCTGGGAAAACTAGATCATGTAGGGTGAGCCCGGCATACCCCCCAACGGCATGGAGTCCGCAGTGCCGCACATGTCCCGTCGTCAGATCCTCTCCCTCCTCCCGGCCGCCGGCCTGCTCGCGATGGCAGCCGCACCCTTGCGCGCCGCCGCCGCGTCGGCGACCGACCACGCGCGGCTGCTCGCCAACACCGTGGCGACCTTCGCGGGGACCGCGGAGGTCAACGCCCGCCCCGAGGTCGCCGGCAAGCTGGCGGCGATGCTGGACACCGCCAGGCGGCGGCTGGCCGCGATGGACGAGGCGGGCGACGGCGAGCTGTTCGCCGGCCTGGCGCTCGGCACCAACGACGCCAACCTGCGCACGGCCTACCAGTACCTGTACGAGATCGCGCTCGCGACCCGCAGCCCCGGCGGCGAGCTCGACGGTGACGCCGCCGTCCAGCGCCGGGTCGTCGACGGGCTCCAGTGGCTGCACGAGCGCTACTTCGGCGACCAGTCGAAGGGCTACTACGGCAACTGGCACAGCTGGGAGATCGGCATCCCCACCCACGTGAGCAGGACGCTGGTCCTGCTGGACGAGCGGGTGCGGGAAACACGCCCCGACCTGACGGCCACGTACATCGCCTCGATGGACGCCTACCTGCGCAACGGCAAGGACGGCGACGTCGACCTCGACTCGCGCTTCCACACCGGGGCCAACCTGGCCGACATCACCGGCAACCGCATCCTGCAGGGCGCGCTCACCGGCGACGACGCCCGCATCTCCAAGGCCATCTCCGACCAGGCCACCGTCTTCGCCACGATCGACCCCTACGACCTGCAGCACGGGGTCACCGACGGCTACTACCACGACGGCTCCTTCATCCAGCACCACTCCGTCGCCTACACCGGCTCCTACGGGCGTGCCCTGCTGACCCGCGTGGTGCAGACCCTCAGGACGCTCGAAGGCGCGACGAGCGGCGGCGGCTCCGACCTGGCCGGCGTGGTCCACCGCTGGGTCTCCGACGGCTTCGCCCCGCTGATCTTCGAGGGGTGGATGATGGAGATCGTCAAGGGGCGGGCGGTCTCGCGGACGAACACCGGCTACTCCGACGTCCAGGTGATCGTGGAGGCCATCGCCGACCTGGCCGACCACGTCGAGGGCGACGGCTCGCTGGCCCTGAAGAAATACGTCAAGTTCCTGCCGGAGGCCGACACGGGCACGTTCGTCTCCCCGGTCAGCATCGCCCGCTACGCGGCCATCCGCGCCGACTCCGCCATCCCGGCCGCCGACCTGAACCCGCCCGAGCGTTCGGTGGCGTTCAACTCGATGGACAGGACCGTGCACCGCCGCCCCGGTTACGCCTTCGCGCTGGCGCGCAGCTCCGACCGGATCAGCAAGTACGAGTACATGAACGGCGAGAACCTCATGCCCTGGTTCCAGGGCGACGGCGCCTACTACCTCTACCTGTCGGGCGAGGACCAGCGCGAGGTCTTCGGCGTCGACTACTACACGGCCGTCTCGCCGTACCGGCTGGCCGGGATCACCGCGCCGGAGGAGGAGCGGCGCACGGTCCCCGACCTGTACGGCCGGTTCTGGTACGAGAACCCGGACCATCCGCTCAACTTCACCTCCTCCTCGGAGTCGCAGAACACCTACGTCTACTTCCCCCTGGCCGGCAACGCCTTCTCCGGCGGCGCCACGCTCGGCGCGTACGGCGTGGCCGGCATGGTGCAGTCGGACGACGCCGCCTACACCGCCAAGCAACAGGGCGTCCTGCCCGACGACTTCGTCGTCTACCGCAACGCCCGCGCGACCAAGTCGTGGTTCATGTTCGACGACGAGATCGTGGTGCTGGCCGCGGACGTCTCGGGCCAGGACCGGCGCGCCGCGGTGACCACCGTGGACAGCCGCATCGCCGCGCCCGGGGACACGGTCGTGCTGACCGGCGAGGGCTGGCGTGGCGGGTCCTGGCGGGCGGGCGACACCTCGCCGCCGCGCTGGTTGCGATACGCCAACGACACTCGCCGCACCGCGGTCGGATACGCCTTCCTCACCCGGCAGCCCGTCGCCGCCGGCCTGGAGACGGTGACCCGCAGCCGCAGGGTCGTGCGGGCGAACAATCCCGACACGAGCGTGACCAAGAACGTCTTCACCGCCTCCATCGCCCATCCGGCCGCCGGCGGGGTCTCGGCCGTCGCCTACGCCCTGGTCCCGAACGCGACGGAGGCCCGGCTGCGCGGCTACGCGGACGGCCCGCTGACCGTGCTGGCCAACGACCGGCACGTGCAGGCGGTCAAGCACGAGGAGCTCGGGATCGTCGCCGCCAACGTCTTCGGCGGCGGCCCGCGCCACGCGGAACGCCTGCTCATCGACGGCCCCGCCTCGGTCGTCGTCCGCGGCGGCGAGCGCACGGTCGTCGCCCTGTCCGACCCCACGATGAAACGCGACCACGTCACGGTCGTCCTGCGTGGCCGGTCTCTCCGCCTGGACACCGCCGACGAGGGTGTGACGGTGCGCCGCGTGCCGGGCGGCACGCAGGTCCGGGCGGCGACCCGCCACGCCCACGGACGCACCTTCACCGCCACCCTGCGCTGACGGGGTGGTCAGCGCACCACCATGAAAAACGACGCCCCCGGTCGCCACCGGGAGGCGTCGTTCTTCGGTGGGCCTACTTCTTGACCGGCGTGTCGCCGCCGGCCTTGTCATCCTCGGCGTTGTCGCCATTGGCGCCGACGACCGCGAGTTCGAACTCGCCGTCGTAGAGCTCGTGGCCGGTGATGACGGCCGACTCCACGGCCTCCTCGCCGCGCTGCCCGCGCAGGATCAGCGGGTCGTGCCGCAGGTCACGCGTGAGCGCCACGCACATGCCCGCCATCACCACCATGAACGGCACCGCGGCCAGGATGGTCAGGTTCTTCAGCCCGGTGAGCGCCGCGTCGCCACCGCCGCCGAGCAGCAGCATGATGGCCGCGACCGCGCCGGTCAGCACGCCCCAGACGATCACGACGACCCGGCTGGGCTCCATGGTGCCGCGCTGCGAAAGCGTGCTCATGACGATCGAGGCGGCGTCCGCCCCGGAGACGAAGAAGATGCCGACCAGGATCATCACGAGCAGGGTCGTGACGCCCGCGAGGGGATATTCGTTGAGCAGCGCGAACAGCTGACCCTCCGCGGTGGCCTCGCTGGTCAGCCGCGCGCCTCCGGCCTCCAGGCTCATCGCCGTGCCGCCGAAGACCGCGAACCAGACCAGGCTGACCACGCTGGGCACCAGGATCACGCCGCCGACGAACTGCCGGATGGTGCGGCCCCGGCTGATGCGGGCGATGAACAGGCCGACGAAGGGCGTCCAGGAGATCCACCACGCCCAGTAGAACACCGACCAGCCCGACAGCCAGGCGGCGACCCCTTCACCGCCGCTGGCCTCGGTGCGGGCCGCCATCTGGGCCAGGTCGCCGACGAACGAGCCGAGTGAGGTGGGGATGAGGTTGAGGATCAGCACGGTCGGGCCGACCAGGAAGAGGAACAGGACCAGCACCAGCGCCAGCACCATGTTGGTGTTGGACAGCCACTGGATGCCCTTCTCCACGCCGGAGACCGCCGACAACACGAACGCCGCCGTCAGCACCGCGATGATTACGATGAGCAGGCCTTCGCCGACCTCCGCCATCCAGCCGACCTCCTTGACCCCGCTGCCGATCTGCAGCGCGCCGAGGCCGAGGGAGGCGGCCGAGCCGAACAGGGTGGCGAAGATGGCCAGGATGTCGATGACCTTGCCCACGGCTCCGTTGGCGTGCCGCTCGCCGATCAGCGGGGTGAACACCGCGCTGATCGTCTGCCGCCGGCCGCGGCGATAGCACCCGTAGGCGATGGCCAGGCCGACCACGGCGTAGATCGACCAGGGATGCAGCGTCCAGTGGAAGAGCGTGGTGGCCAGCGAGGTCTCCATGCGCGTGGCCGGGGCCGCGGTGGCCTCGACCGTGCCGGGAGGGGGCTCGGCGAAGTGCGTGAGCGGCTCGGCCACCCCATAGAACATCAACCCGATGCCCATGCCGGCGCTGAACATCATCGCGACCCAGGACACGGTCTTGAACTCGGGCTCCTCGCCCTCCTGGCCCAGGGTGATCTTGCCGTACTTGCTGAACGCCAGCCAGAGCACGAACACCACGAAGCCCGAGGCCGCGAGCACGAATGCCCAGCCCAGGTTGTGCATCGTCCAGGCGAGCATGGAGGTCGACACGCCCTCCAGCGTGTCGGTGGCGACCGCTCCCCAGATGACGAAGGCAAGGGTCAGCGCAGCGGCCACCCCGAACACCACCCAGTCGGTCCGGGGTGGAAGGGCGGCTTTGACTCCTCCCGATGTATCCATGATTTTTCCGGTGTCCTGTGGTTGCTGTTCCACGAGTTCCTCTCGGCCTTTTCTCGTGTACGCGTCCGTGTTCGAGTACGCGTCCGTCTCGGATGCGTACGGACTGCTTACACGACGTTACCGAATGATCTTCGAACGTCCAAAAAAACTATTACAATCGGTCAAACGCGTAAACCTTTGTCCATGATCAAGCGTCCTCTGATATCACGGTGATCTACGCCCGTGACTCCTTCGTTAGGGACGTCCCGCGCTCAGCGTTCCCAGCGGATCTCGCCGTCGTGCCACCGCCCGGTCGACCGCAGACCCGCAGCCGCGGCGACGGCGGCCGAGGCCGCGTGGCCGGGATGGATGTGCGCGACGATCGTGCCCGTCCCCTGCCCCACCAGCCGGTCGACCAACGCCTTCGCCGCCTCCGAGGCCAGGCCGCGCCCCTGCCACGGCGTGCCGATCACCCAGGCGATCTCGGCGGTCCTGCCCTCGACCGTGGCCTGCACGTAGCCGGTGAGGCGCTCGTCCTCCCGCGACCACACCACCCAGTTGCGCCAGCCCGGCGGCCCGGCCACCAGCCGCTCGTAGCGGGCGCGCAACTCCTGCGCGGTGAGCGGGACGCCGCCGGTGAAGGCGTGCAGGGCGGGGTCGGACAGCACGGCGGCCATCTCGTCGGCGTGCTCGACGCGCAGCGGCCGCAGCACGAGGCGCGGCGTCTCGATGGTCTCCACGCGCCGCCCCTCACCCGCAGCCATCGTCGTCGTCCTGGGCGTACGACAGGATGACGGCCTCCGCCAGCAGCGTCACCTGGTTCTCCGTATGACAGTCGGCCTGGTGGACGGCGACTTCGGCCCCGCAGGCCGCGCAGACGAGGTTGGGGCCGACGATCGCGCTGATCCCGCAGCAGCCGGTGAGCCGGGAGATGTCCGGATGCAGCCGCATGCCGACGGCGTCATCGGGATGGATGACCAGGCCGGGAGGCTCATCCGAGAGCTCGTGGGGGTGGTGGTTGGCCGCGTACGTCCCGCGCGGCATCCGCGGCTGCTTGATCCTTTCGTACCACACGGTCGCGTCGACCGGCTGCTCCTTGTACGGGGGAAGCGGGATCTTCCGCACGGACAGGGTGATCGGGTTACGGCAGGCGAAGCAGAGGAAACGCGCCACACCGCGACGATACGCCGCCGCCCGGTGTCGGTGTGGCGGCAGAACACAGAAAGGGCGGCATCCGGAGATGCCGCCCTCAGGAGGGCCCGCGCCGTTCAGCTCGGCGCGGGCCGGCGCTTCAGCGCCGAGCTGCCGCGGACGCGACCGGGCTGCCCCACTTGAGCCCGTCCGTCGGCCACACCTCCTTCTTCAACATCCTGAGCGTCGGGTCGGTGCCGCCGACCTCGCAGCGGGCGCCCTTCTTCGGCATCTTCAACGAGATCAGGTACTCGTCGAAGGGCACGGTGCTGCACCTGTCCTTGCCGTAGATGCGGTGGCCCCAGCCCTCGTAGGTGAGGAGCGTGGCCTTGGAGCCGAACTGGCGGGCCACGTTGGCGGACCAGATCCACGGGGTGGAGGGGTCGTGGATCGAGTTGCCCAGCAGGATCGGGGCGTCACCCGTGTACCGCAGCCGGTGCTGCGGGTTGTTGGTGGGGTGGCCCAGGCACACGGGCAGGTCCTCGACCGGCATCGGGTTGAGGCGCATGTCGGGCGCGACGCGGGAGGAGAGCCGCATCAGCGCGGCGTACTCCCGGTAGTTGCGCACCGGCAGCTTGTAGTCCTCGCACAGGATCGTCGTGTTCAGCTCGACGGTCTCCCCCGACACCGGCTGCCGCCCGGGCAGCGGCGGCACCTCGTCCGGCAGCGGGCCGCCGTCCAGGGCGTTGAGCATCTGGCTGAGCAGCTGCCAGGCGGGGCCCTCCGTGCCGAGCACGCCCTGCCACAGGACCTGGATCTCGGTCATCGGACGGTCCTTGACGCCCGGGTAGTAGAGCTTGCCGTCACGCGCCTTCTTCAGCAGCCGCTCCCACACCTCACGGACGTCCTTGCCGTGCAGGGCGCACGCGGTCTCCTGCTCGCACCAGCCGACGAACTGGTCGAACGCGTCCTCCACGGCGGCGGCCTCGGTGGTCAGGAACGCCGCGACGCCGAGGCTGTGGTCCATGTTGCTGTCGAGCGCCATGGTCCGGATGTTGTCCGGGAACAGCTCGGCGTACATCTGGCCGATCAGGGTGCCGTACGAGATGCCGTAGAAGTTGAGCTTGCCCTCGCCGAGGGCGGCGCGGATGGCTTCGACGTCACGGGCCACGCTGACCGAGTCGACGTGGTCGTAGAGGGGGCCGGTGCGCTGCCGGCAGTCCTCGCGCAGCTCCTTGGCGAACGCCTTCCACTTGTCGAAGTCGGCCTGGCTCTTCATGACGGCGTAGGGGAACTTGTTGTACACCGACGCCGAGCAGGTCACCGGATGGCTGCGGCCCACGCCCCGGGGGTCGAAACCGACGATGTCGAAGTGCTTGCGCAGGTCTTCGGTGTAGGAGCCGGGGGCGGCGTAGACGGCCTCCACGCCGGATCCGCCGGGGCCACCGGGGTTGATCACGAGGGATCCGACGCGGGCCTCAGGGTCGAGGGCCTTGCGGCGGGCGAGGGAGATCTCGACCTTGGGGCCGTTCGGCTTGGACCAGTCGATCGGCACGGCGAGCTTGCCGCACTCGGCTTCCGGCTCCTCCTCGCAGGGCGCCCAGGTGATGCCGCCCTTGACGGCGGCCCCCGTGGCCCCGTCCGCGGCGGCCGCCGCCCCGGCCGTCGAAAGAGGTAACAGCGCCGCCAGCACCGTGAACGCGGCGGCGAGCAGAGAAGATCGTCTTCGCACGTTGCTCCAATCGTCACTCGATCAGCCGGCCGCTCGCGCGGCACACGGCCAGGCCTGATCATCCCGGCTCGCAGGGGCGCGTGTGGCAAAGCTGAGAAATTTGGCGCAAAGTGCGTCCTTTTCGGCATCTGGCACACTGGATTTCCCAGCTATCCACGCCACACAGGGGGACAGAACCGGATGAACGGGACGGTCACGGCGGTCAGCAGCAACGGCGAATACTCCTTCACCAAGCCGAACCGGGAGAGCATCACCCTGCTCGCCGGCCTGGGGGTGGAAGGCGACGTGCACGCGGGCGTGACGGTCAAGCACCGCTCCCGGGTGGCCCAGGACCCCACCCAGCCCAACCTTCGCCAGGTGCACCTCATCCACGAGGAGCTGTTCGCGGAGCTGGACCAGGCCGGCTACACGGTCAGGCCGGGCGAGCTCGGCGAGAACGTCACCACCAGCGGCATCGACCTGCTCGGCCTGCCGGCCGGCACGCTGCTGCACGTCGGCGAGCAGGCCGTCGTGGAGGTCACCGGGCTGCGCAACCCCTGCGTGCAGATCGACAACTTCCAGGACGGCCTGCTCAAGCAGGTCGTCGGCCGCGACGAGGCGGGCAACCTGGTACGCAAGACCGGCGTCATGAGCGTCGTCAGGACGGGCGGCGTCGTGCGCCCCAGCGACACGATCAAGGTGGAGCTCCCGGCCGAGCCCCATCGCCCGCTCGACCGCGTCTGAGCCCGGCCCGCCTCAGACCTCCTTCGGCACGAGACCGACGTCGAAGCGCACCTCGACCTCGTCGCTGAGCTTGAGCGCGCCGAACAACGCCGAATAGGGCCGGATGCCCCACTGGGACTGCACGATGACCGCCGAGCCGCGCACCCGGCCCTCGGCCAGCGAGCCGCGCACCTCGGCCGGCCGCGTGACACCCACGAGGGTGAGCTCGCCCTCGACGCGGAATTCCTCCGCGGTCCCCTCGACCCGGGTCGACCGGAACGTGATCGTCGGGTGGCGCCGGGTGTGCAGGACCTTCTCGCCCACGATCTTCCCGATCTCCCGGCGATCCGACTCCGTGAGCGGCTTGACGCCGCCCGTCCCTTGCCTGACGACGAGCGAATCCGCGTCGACCTCGACGGTCACCGAGGAACCGGCCGGATCGGCGGGATCGACGGCGGCCTCGCCGTGCCAGCGAGTCACCTCGATCGTGAGGTCATGTCCGGCCTTGGCGCCCAGCCCGGTGCGGGTCGTGTGCACCAGCAACTGCCCGGACTCGGGCCCCAGCCCGTAGCCACCAGCGGAAACGTCCATAGTGCCAGGTTAGCCCGGCGTCGTACGCCCGCCGCGGCCCGGCGTGCCGGGGCCCGCACGCCCCGGCGGCTGGACAAGGAGCGACTGACGTGATCTGACAGAGAAGGAGTGCCATCGATCACGGACAGGAGCACCTGGAGATGAGCGATACGCGGCGACTGCACACCGCCGGCACCGAGCTGCTGGAGCGAGCCCGCGACCTGCGCCCCCTGATCGAGCGCGAGGCGGACGCGGCGGAGGCGCACGGCAGGCTCACCACCTCCGTCGTGGACGCCCTGCACGAGTCAGGACTTTTCGGCGTATGGGTGCCCGTGCCCCTCGGCGGCGCCGAATCGTCCCCCCGGGAACTGATCGCCGTCTTCGAGGAGCTGTCGTACGCCGACCCCTCGACGGGCTGGGTGGTCATGGCCACCACCCTCGAGAACGGCACGGCCGGGGCCTACCTGGGTGACGACGCCGTCGAACGCATCTTCGCCGGCCCGCGGATGCCGCTCGTCGCGGGCCAGGGCACCAGGCCGGGCACCGCCGTACGCGAGGACGGTGGGTTCCGGCTCAGCGGGCGGTGGGGTTTCGCCTCGGGCATGCTGCACGCGCAGTACGCCCACAGCCTGGGCGCCGTCGAGGGCTCCGACGAGGTGCGGATCTTCATCACGCCGATGGACGACGTCAAGATGCTCGGCAACTGGGACGTCCTGGGCCTGCGTGCCACGGGCAGCATCGACTACGCCATCGACGGAGCCTTCGTACCGGAGTCGCAGTCGCACGTCTTCACCCAGAACGAGCCGCTGCGCGGCGGCGCGCTCTACCGGCTCGGCCTGGTCGACCAGGCACTGATCTGCCATTCCGGCTGGGCGCTCGGCGTCGGCCGCCGGCTCCTCGACGAGCTGGTCCGGCACGCGGGGGCGCGGGCGGGACGGCCCGGCCAGCTCGCGGACAGTGACGCCTTCCACACCGGCTTCGCCCGGACGGAGGCGGCGTTCCGCGCGGCCAGGGCCCTGGTGCACGAGACGTGGGACGACGCGGAACTCACCCTGGACGCGGGCCGCACGCTCGACGTACGCCAGGAGACGATGGTGCGACTGGCGCTCAACCACGTCACCTCGACGATCGCCGAGGTGTCCCGGTTCGTCTACGCGTCGGGCGGCACCTCGGCGCTGCGCGACGGGCTGGTGCAGCGGCTGTTCAGGGACGCCCACGCCGGCACCGCGCACATCACCTCGGGGCCCCAGGTGCTCAAGGAGTGCGGCCGCGAGCTGGCCGGGCTGGCTCCCGGCGAGTCGTGGGAGGTGTTCGGCCTGAGGGCGTAGTTTCCCCAGAACCGGTTCCCGCGGGGGCCGATGAGTTCTGCCGCCGCCGCGGGTCTTCATCACCGAAGTCGGAGAAAGGACATACCCATGGCCCACACCCTTGAGGTGCCCGGCGGCACCCTGCACTACGACGTACGAGAGGGCGAGCCGAACAGCGCGCCGATGTTGCTGATGATCGGATCACCGATGGACGCCAGCGGCTTCACCGGCCTGGCCGCCCGTTTCCGCGACCGTACGGTGGTCACCTACGACCCGCGCGGGAGCGGCCGCAGCACCCGCACCGGCGGCGGCGAGTCGACGCCCGACCAGCACGCCGACGACCTGCACCGGCTGATCGACGCGCTCGGCGGCGGACCGGTGGACATCTTCGCCAGCAGCGGCGGCGCCGTCAACGGGCTGGCGCTGGTGGCCGGGCACCCGGAACAGGTGCGCACGCTCGTCGCGCACGAACCCCCGGCCGCCCAGGTCCTGCCGGACAGGGAACAGGCGCTGGCCGCCGTGGCCGACATCCGCCGCACCTACGACCGGCACGGGTTCGGAGCGGCGATGGCGAAGTTCATCGCGGTCACGGGCCTGCGCGGCGAGATCCCCGCAGACTTCGCCGACCGGCCCGTGCAGAGCCCCGCGGAGCTCGGGCTGCCGTCGGAGGACGACGGTTCCCGGGACGACGTGATGTTCGCGCAGAACCTCATGACCTGTACGCACTACGAGCATGACTTCGAGGCGCTGCGCGCCGCCTCGACCCGTGTGGTCGTCGGCGTCGGAGCGGAGTCCGAGGGCGAGATGGCCCACCGTGCGGGCGTGGCCGTCGCCGCACGCCTCGGCACGGACCCGGTCGTCTTCCCCAGCCACCACGCCGGGTTCCTCGACGGCGAGTTCGGCATGAAAGGCGATCCGGAGGCCTTCGCCGCGACGCTGCGCCAGGTCCTCGAATCCACACGCCCCTTGTGATGGCCGCCACACATCACTTCGTCCGCGAGATCGTAACGGATGCGCAACGGTGTGTGACGAAACCGTGGCGCGCGGATCTTGATCGGGTAGTTCTGCCGACATGTCGGTTTCGCCCTATGAAGGATGGTTGCTGGCCGGGCGATACCGGCTGCTGGCCGAGGTGGGCCGGGGTGGCATGGGCACGGTCTGGCGCGGCCACGACGAGCTCCTTGACCGCCAGGTCGCGGTCAAGGAACTCAGCCTGCCCCACCAGCCAGGACCCGAGCGGGAGGTGCTGCTCGGGCGCACCATGCGCGAGGCCCGCCTGTCCGCCCGGCTGAGCCATCCGAACATCGCCGTCGTGTACGACGTGGTGGAGGCCGACGAGCGGCCGTGGATCGTCCTGCAGTACGTGCCATCCCGCAGCCTGGACGACCTGGTCAGGGAACGGGGACCGCTGCCCGCCGCCACCGTGGCGCGCGTCGGGCTGGAACTGCTGGACGCGCTGCGCGCCGCGCACGCGAAGGGCATCGTGCACCGCGACGTCAAGCCCGCGAACGTGTTGATGTCCGACGACGGCCACGCCGTGCTGACCGACTTCGGGCTGGCCACCACGCTGGACGACCAGGCACACCTCACGCGAGAGGGCATCGTGCTCGGCACGCCCGCCTACATCGCCCCCGAGCGGGCGCGCGGCGGGCCCTCCACCCCGCAGGCCGATCTGTGGTCGCTGGGCGCCACCTTGTACGAGGCCGTCGAGGGCCGCTCCCCCTTCGGCAACAGCGGCGCGCTGGCCACGCTGAGCGCGGTGCTCACCAGCAGCCCCGCCCCGCTGCGGCAGGCCGGGCCGCTCACCGCGGTCATCACCGGCCTGCTGGACAAGGACCCCCAGCGCCGCATCGGGGCCGCCGAAGCCCACCGGGAACTGCTCCGGGTGGCGGAGCAGCCGGCCCACGACGAGGCCGCTCCGAGCCGGGCCGAGCGCGCATCGCTCGTCCCCGCCGACGGCGCCCTCTTCCCCGTCCCGGCCCTGCGCTCCCGCCCGCGGGCGGCCGCGCCCGGGCGGTGGCGGCAGGCGGCCGCCGTGACCGCGCTGATACTCGCGGTGCTCGCCACGACCTCCTGGCCCGATGGCGACGTCGCCGGCCCTCGCCACGAGACGCCACGCGCCGAACCCGTCACCCACCCGGTGCCGCAGCCCAGCAACGCGCTGCACGCCTACCGTGCGTCAACCGGCAGGCCCTCCGAAGACGACCCCTCCCGAACCGCACGACCACCCGGCGCCCCGTCCCGGACCGCCCAGCCACGCGGCACCCCGCCCCGGGCCGCGCAGCCGCGCTCCACCGGCGCGTGGCGCTCGGGGCGCCTCCCGCCGGGGGTGGCCAAGAACGGCGGCAGGGCCAAGGGAGCCACGTACGCGAAGCCCGGCAACGGCTGGGGACGCGGCCGCTGAGCGGATGTCCCGCCGCCTACCCGGTCAGTCAGCCCCTGGAGGGCACGAGGGTGCCGCGGCCCTGGGCACGGCCCAGCAGGTGGTGGCCGCCTGCGCCGCCACCGGAGCCAGGGACGGACCGGTGACCGCCATCGAAGCGGCCAGAGCCGCGACCGTCAGTGCCGGTACGGCGCCGCCGCCGGCTACCCCGTGGGGCGAAGACGGACCGGCGCCGGCGTACGCGGGACGGCGTAGCCAGGTCGCCGCTCGCCGGCGGATTCCTCGGACGGCGGATCCGGCGACGCTTGGTCGTGTCAGCAGGAGACGACGGAAGAGAGAAGCAAGCAGATGAGCGCCACATACACGAAGATGCTCGCCACGACGACCGAGTGGCTCGCCCGCCACAGCATCGACGCCCTGCGGATCAGCGTCGGCCTGGTCTTCCTGGGGTTCGGGTTCCTGAAGTTCTTCCCGGGCGTCAGCCCCGCGGAAGAGCTCGCGGTGGGCACGCTGGAACAGCTGACGTTCGGCGTGGTGTCGGGCGGCGTCGCGCTCGCCGTCGTCGCCGCCACCGAGTGCTTCATCGGGCTGACCCTGATCACCGGGAGGTTCCTGAAGGCCGGTCTGCTCGTGATGGCCGGGGCGCTGGTGGGGTTCATGTCGCCGCTGGTGCTGTTCTTCACCGACATGTTCCCCGGTGGCCCGCCCACCCTGGAGGCCCAGTACATCCTGAAGGACATCGTGCTGGTCACCGCCGCCATGGTGATCGCGGCCAGGGCGCTGGGCGCGCGGCTCGTCCCGGCCCGCGAGCGGACGGCTTCGGACGTCAAGCTGGCCGCCTGACCCGGACTTCCGGCCCGACGGCGAAGCCCCGTGGAGCAGGACGCTCCGCGGGGCTTCACCGTGCCCGATCGTGCTTCCCGGTCAGGAAGGCGCGTAGATGCGGTGCACGAACTCGGCCAGCTTGCTGTCGGGCAGCTCCTTGGCCAGGTCAGCCTCGGTGATCATGCCGATGATCCGGCGATCGCGGATGACGGGCAGCCGCTTGATCTGATGCTGCTCCATCTTCTGCAACGCCTCCTCGACGCTGTGGTCGGCCTCCACCCACACCAGGCCCTGGGCCAGCTCGCCCGCCATGGTGGAGTCGAGGTCCTTGCCCTCGGCGCAGCATTTGACCACGATGTCGCGGTCGGTGATGATCCCCTTGAGCCGGTCGTCGTCACCGCAGATCGGCAGCGCCCCGACCGACAGGTCGCGCATCATGCGCGCGGCGGTGCGCAGGCTGTCGTGCTCGCCGACGCACTCCGCTCCCTGATGCATCACGTCCTGGACCGTCTTCGCGACCCCTGATGTGTCCATTGTCGCCTCCTTCAGCAGGATTGACGGAACATCACGCGCCCCCTACCCATCAGACGGCGGCTCAGCCCGCGAGCCACCGACCGAAGACGTAACGCCGTACATCCATCGATGTACGGCCCTTCTCGTCAGGCGGGACGATGGCGGCGGGCTGTGGCGGCAGCAGGCTGGAAGGTGTGAAAGGACGCATAGACGCACTGGACGTGCTGCGCGGTGTGGCGATCATGGGCACGCTCGGCACCAACATCTGGATCTTCACCGCTCCGGGCGGCCCCCTGGACATGCTGCAGCTGAGCGGCGGCGGCAGCGCGGTGGAGACCTTCGTGCGCTTCCTGTCCAACGGCAAGTTCCTCGGGCTGCTGACCCTGCTCTTCGGCATCGGCCTCGAACTGCAGTACCGCAGCGCCGTGCGCAAGGGCCTGGCCTGGCCGGGGCGGTATCTGTGGCGCTCGGCGCTCCTGCTGGCCGAGGGCACCCTGCACTACATCCTGATCTTCGAGTTCGACGTGCTGATGGGCTACGCCGTCACCGCCGTGATCGTCGCGTACCTGGTGGGCAGGAGCGAACGCGCGATCACCGGCTGGATGATCGGCATGGGGACGCTGCACGCCGCCCTGGCCGTCCTGGCCACGGTAGCCCTGCAGGCCCCGGCCACGGGCGGCGGCACGAGCCCCCTCTACACCGAGGGAAGCTGGCTCGACCAGGTCGGCACACGCCTGCAGTACGCCGCGATCTTCCGCATCGAGCTGATCTTCATCGTGCCCATGGGCGTCGTCCTCTTCCTCCTCGGCGCCCGCCTCCTCCGTGCCGGGCTGTTCGAGGAACGCGGCGCCCGGCTGCGCAGGAGGCTGATCGTGGTCGGGCTCGGCGCGGGCGTGCCGCTGAACCTGGCCACCTCCTTCGCCGGCCCCGCCTGGTTCGTGGCCGACCGCTACCTGCTGGCGCCCCTGGTCTCGCTCGGCCTGCTCGGACTGATCACCACCATCGTGCTCGGCCTGCGCGGCGCCCCAGGCGTGGTACGGCGAGGGCTCACGAACGTCGGGCGGACGGCGCTGTCCGGCTACGTGTTCCAGAACCTGCTGGCCTGCGTGCTCTGCTACGGCTGGGGCCTCGGGCTGGCGAGTCGGCTCGACGCGTACCGGCCCTGGTGGGTGCCGGTCGCGTGGGCGGCGATCTGCCTGCTCATCATGGTGCTGTCCTCATTGTGGTTGCGCCGGTTCCGGCGCGGGCCGCTCGAAACGGCCTGGCAGTGGGCGTACCAGGCGCCGTTCAGGAATGCCGGGCAGCCCGCGGACAGCCCGAGCCGCGTCAGAAGTACTTCGGGGTGAGATCCGTGGTGGGCCAGGTCTTCACGGTGCCGATCGCCTTGCCGAGGATGGGGTCGATCCCGTCGAAGTCCGGGCTGCCCTCCTCCTCCCTGCGGTTGAAGATCGCGCAGTAGCTGACGCCGTGCTGCACGCGCGCGAAGAAGCTGAACGTGCCGGGCATGCTGCCGTTGTGCCAGGTGTTCAGCCCTCCGGCGTTGTTCTCGCGCACGCGCCAGCCGAGGCCGTACCAGTCGCCGCCCGGGTTCTCGCCCAGCTCGGGCCTGGCGAAGACGCGCGAGATCGACTTCGAGTTGAGCACGGGCCCCGCGCCGTCGAAGACGAAACCCCACTTGACCAGGTCGACGGCCGAGGCCAGCCAGCCGCCGTTGGCGTCCTGGTTGGGCATGCTGAAACCGCCGTAGGGGTAGGGCACGGTCTTGCCCGACGGGTCCACGACGCTCTTCCTGGTGTACTTCGACTCGTACGGCACCTCTGTGGAGAACGCCTCGGAGCGGAGGCTGCGGCCGAGCCGCATCCGCTCGATCTCGACGGGGGCGAGCAGCTTCTGCCGCACGTACGTCTCGTAGGGCAGGCCCGAGACCCGCGCGATGACCCGGCCGGCCAGCATGTAGCCGTAGTTGCTGTAGGCGTACTTCGAGCCGGGGGCGAAGTCGAGCTTCTTCGCGGTGGTGTACTTCGTGATGTCGGCGTGGTCGATCGGCAGCGGCACGTCCAGCGACGCCGCGATCGTGGTGTCGTTCCACAGCGGGTCGGTCGTCACGCCCCTGTCCCAGCCGCCGGTGTGCTGGAGCAGCCGCCAGAGGGTGACCTTCGCCAGCCGGGGGTCGGCCTCGGTCGGCAGGTCCAGCAGGTCGGCGACCTTGTCGCCCAGGCTCAGCTTGCCGTCCTGCGCCAGCCGGACGATCGCGGCCGCGGTCAGGCTCTTGCTGAGGCTCGCGATCCGGAAGAGGGACGTCGGCTGCACCTTCGCCGTCGAGCCGTCCGGCCTGGTGTAGGAGCCGTAACCGCGGGCGAGCAGGATCTTGCCCTTCCTGGCGACCGCGAGCTGCGCACAGGAGATGTCCCGCTCCTTGATGTACGCCTTCAGCGCCTTGTCGAACCCGGCCATCGACGCCGGCACGACCCCGGTGGTCGGCGGCTCGGCCGACTCGGCCCCCGCGGGAGCCGCCCCGAGTGCGATCGCCGGCACGGCACCCGCGCCCGCCTGGAGGAGCCGCCGCCGGCTGAGCATGGTCACATGTCCCCCTGCTGTCACATTCCTCGCAATAGGCCTCTTTACTACCACAGAGCCAGGTGTCAGGGGCGGGGGTGCAGATGGCCGCGGCGGTGGGCCATCCGCGCGCCTCGCGGCCCCACGCCGCGGCCACGCCAAGGACGCTACGGCGGAGGACCGGCCGGGATCATCACGCTGGAGTGGACAACCGGGGGTGGCTCGCTCGGAGGATCAGGGCGCCGTTTCGTGGCCCGGCCGGCCAGGGGTGCGGCGGCGCTGCTTCAGCTCCGCCTCGTACAGGTGGCGGCGGCCCCCGGCCAGGTCCTCGCGGATCTCCCGTTCGAGGTCCTGGAACTCGCGGTAGTAGCCGTCGTCGTACTCCTCGACGAGCTGGAACGTCCACCGGCCGTCGAGGACGTTACGGCCGATCAGCTCGCGCTCGATCCGGCCGGCCCACGCGTCGTGCCCGCCCTGGCGCAGCTGCTCCACCACCCGGTCCAGCGCGAAGTCGGCGCTGCCGGTGAGCTGGTGCATCGCGTACAGATGACCTCTGGCCCGGTGGATCATCTCCAGGGCCTCGCTGAAGCCGCCCAGCGCCTCGACGGTGACATCGTCCAGGCCAGCCGGGCGGCGGTGGGCGGGGTCGGGCACACGTTCTGTCATGAGGTCACTGCTACCCCACGGCCCTCTCCCCTATCCGGCGGAACGCGGTCAGCCGCGCTCCTGCCAGGTGCACAGGCAGACCCTGTTGCCCTCGGGGTCGGCCAGCACCCAGAAGCTCGGCGCCCCCTCGTCGTCCACGAGCGTGCCGCCGGCGGCGAGCGCGGCGTCGATGCGCGGCTGCACCTGCTCGGGATCCACCCACACGTCGAGGTGCCAGCGCTGGCGGGGCTCCTCCCTGCCGGACTTCTGGAACCAGACCGGGGGCAGCGCGTCGTACGGGTCGCGCACCTCGTCGTCGACCCCGGCCTCCGCCTGGTCCTTCATGGCCAGCACGGCGGCCCAGAACGGCAGGACCTCCTTGTGGGACGGGGTGTCGAGGGCGAGCTCCATACGGGAGACGCTCCCGCTCTCCAGCTCCACGCCGGTGTCGGCGGCGATCCGGGAGATCGTACGAGCCAGCCGGACGTCGCGCTCGGTGACCCCTCGCTCGTCATGGCTGGTGAGCCGGACGTCGACGTGGGTGTAGCGCAGGTCGAGATCGGGATGGTGGTCCATCTCCTCGGCCGCCGCGCCGATGGCGTCGACGACGGAGAGCCCGGTCGCGAAGTTCCCCGTCCTGATGCGGGTGTGCAGGCCGCCGAGCAGGAGAACCCACCCGTCCAGCGCCTCGCCGGCGATCTGCTGTCCAGTGAGCTTGGTCATGGGTCAATGCTGGCGTACCGCCCGCGGATGAGGAAGACCGGCACGCCTCGGGACCCGCCCTCGGCGGCGCGGCCTCGCGTGGGCAACCCGTTCGTTATGGCATCGATCCGCGCGGGCGGCGATCCCGTACTCCGGGGCACCCGACCTTCCGGAGACCAGCATGACCATCCGCTCGTTGCCCCTCGTGCTCCTCGTGCTCGCCCTGCCCGCCACCGCCTGCACCGCCCCCGCCGGGCAGGCCGCCTCCTCGTTCGGCCGCCCGACCTCGGCGGCGCGCTCACAGGAGCCGCAGCAGCCGCGCGGCGTCGTGTCCGTGGCGGAGGCCAGAACCGTCCTCGACCAGTGGGACCTCGCGGAGGCTGAGGCCGAACGGCAGGGCGGCACGGACTGGACGGCGGCCGAGACCGGGCTCGCCGCGACCATGAGCAAGGCCCAGAGCCGGGCGCGCAAGATGATCGGCGAGAGCGTGACCGCACCGAGGCCGGCCATCGTCAAACCGCGCTTCGCCATCCCGGGGAAGGTCGCGGGCGCGCCGTGGTTCATGGCCGAGTTCCGCCGCAAGGGCGGCACCGCCTGGTCGCAGGCGGTCTTCAGGAAGACGCAGGACGGCTGGCGCATGACCCTCATGTCCATCACCTCGGCCAAGTCCCGGCCTCCCGCCGTCGCCCGCGACGACAACGGCCTGGCCACCGCGGTCGCACCGGACGACGGCGACGGCCTCATCGCCTCGCCTCGCGAGATCGCCCGGGCCCACGCCCGCCTGCAGTCCACGTTCGGCCAGGACCGCCCCGCCCGGCGCCTCTTCACCGCGAACTCCCTCTCCCGGCAGAACGCCGACGCCAGGCTCGACGAGCGCAGGGCACTGGGCAACGAGTGGACCATGACGGTCCGCTCCAAGCCGGCCCCCGAGGTCTACGCGCTCAGGACCGCCAACGGCGGCGCACTCGTCTGGTACGGCATCGAGCAGCAGGACACCATGGCCGCCCGCCCCGGCACCACCGCCACGATGCGGTTCACCGACCGCGTGCCCGCCGCGCTGAGCCACGGCCGCGACTACGCCCGCAAGGCCGGCCACAGGACGGCCGGGATCTACCTCGCCGTCGTGCCACGGTCGCCCGGCCTGGTGCGCGTGCCCGTGGAATGGTTCATCAGCCTCGGCATCAGCGGGTCCTGACCCGCCGCCGGGCCGAACAGTGCACCTAAGTACACCCCGGCCGTGCCCTCACCCTCATTCCGGCCCCCGACCTGGCTCATTAGCGTCGAAGCCAGTATCCAAGGGGGTTCCAGCCGTGAACATGTCACTCCAGTCCTCGACCTCACCGAAGGGGCCGGTCGCCCCTGCCGCGCGGGCGCCCGCCCCGGACCTCGCCCGCGGCATCATGTTGCTGGCCATCGCGTACGCGCACGCGCCGCTCTACGTGCAGACCGTCGACCGCGGCCCGTCGCTGCTCAACGACGTCCTCGCCTTCCTGCACCAGTTACTGATCAACAACCACGCGCGGCCGATGTTCGCGTTCCTGTTCGGCTACTCGCTGGTCCAGTTGCTGAACCGGCAGCTGGAGCGCGGCAACGACTGGGTGAGCGTGCGCAAGCTGCTGCGCCGCCGGGGCTGGTGGTTGTTCGCGATCGGGTTCGTGCACGTCCTGGTGCTCGTCCCGCTCGACATCCTCGCTCCGTACGGCATCGCCGCCCTGCTCTGCGTCGGCCTGCTGCGGGCCAGGGACGCGACGCTCCTGTGGGTGTCGGGCATCGTCCTGGTGCCGTCGGCGGCGATGGTCGGGCTCGCCATGTGGTATCCGCTGTCGGAGGGAATCTCGACGTACGAGGCCGGCAGCATCGCCCCCGGAGCGCTCGGCCCGGTCGAGATGCTGGCGGGCCGGTTCGTGGCCTGGCCGTTCGGCTTGGTCATCGGCGTCATCATGGTGATCCCCGGGGTGCTCGTCGGGATCTGGGCCGCGCGGCGGCGACTGCTGGAGGAGCCCGTCCGGCACCGTTCGCTGCTGATCCGCGTCTCGGTGGTCACCACGGCGGTGTCGCTGCTCGGCTCCGTTCCCGTGGGGCTCATGCAGGCCGGCTGGTGGGCCGAGCCGTCGGGCACGACGACGCTGGTCGCGTCGCTCATCCAGCCGCTCAGCGGCTATTTCGGCGGCATCGGCCTGGCCGCGATCATGGGGCTGGCCGCGATCCCGGTCATCAGGCGGCCGAACGCCCTGGCCACCGCCCTCCAGGCGCTCGGTCAGCGCTCCATGAGCCTGTACCTCTTCCAGTCCGTCGTGTTCGTCGCGCTCTTCTTCCCGTACGGGCTCGGCCTGCAGGACGACCTCGGCCTCGCCGGCGCCACGGGAGTGGCCACGGCGACCTGGCTGCTGTCGATCCTCATCGCCGACCTCATGCGCCGGGCCGGGCACCGCGGCCCGGCGGAGATCCTGCTGCGCCGCCTGGCCTACCGGTGACGGGTTAGGGTGACCGGGTGCCTGTCCGACTGATTGGCGCCAATCCCGGTCTCACCCTGTTCGTCGCCGGCGAGCGGGTCGCCTTCGCCTCCCTGTGGCGGGTCGACTGGTCCGAACGCGGCGCAGGCAACGCCCTCGTGATGTGGCACGGCGGCACGACCAGGGTCGTCGCGGAGGACCGGGAGCTGGGTGAGTGGCTCGCCGCCGGCTTCACCCGGCATTTCCCCGAGGTGCGCGGCCTGCCGTGGCCCGAGCCCGCGTTCACGCGGGCGCCCGTCCACCTCGACCTCGACCTGGACAAGGGGCTCCGGGCCACGGCGGACGACGTGACGGTCGAGATCCCCGGCCCGCCGCGCGAGCGGCGGGCCGTCCGCGTGCCGGCGTTCGACCTGGGGGGCGTGCCGCACCTGCTCACGAACGTCTTCATGCCGTGCGACACCGGCAGCATGACGATCGGCGGCGCGGCGGTGGCGGCCGACTCCGCGACCGCCTTCCTGGCCGACGCCGAGGTGTGGAGCAGCTGACCTCCCGGCCGACGCCGACGCGGCGCGGTACCGTCGCCTGCGGATAGGCTCGAAAGCCAACCTGGGAGCGGAGGGAACCGATCATCAGCAGCGACCACTCCCGCCCGCATGACGAACGATCCCCGCGTCGCCGGGTGACCGAGGCGGCGATCCTGAGCGGTCACGACCAGAGCCTGGCCGACATCGCCCGGTGGACGTGCCCGCACGGGCAACATGCCGGGAACGGCTGCGTCCCCTGCTACCACGCCGCGGGCGAGGCCGACCCGGCGCTGCCGCTGTGGGATGTCGCGGTGTGGTTCACCTCGGTGCGGCCCATCCCGATCAGGGCGCTGCACGACGTGCACCGCCATGACCGCCAGTTCGCGATCGACCAGCCGTCGACGCCGCTGGTCTACCTGCTGAGCGGGCAGGCCAGAGCGGCGCTGGGCGCGGAGGCGGTGGCGGGCGTGGTCGGGTTCCTGGTGCAGAACCAGCACATCGTGGACGAGTTCGTCGTGACGGAGATCCGTGCCGTGCACTCATGACGCACATGGGCAGGCGATGTGTGATAGCGTGGGAACAGTTGCAGATGTGTTACCCATAAGACTTGTGCGCACCTGGCGATCTTGATCTTCAGGTGCGTTTTTTGTTTCCGGTCATCTCCGGATGGGCTCATTCCAGCGACGCGGGGTCCGTAAAGTGCGGATCTCGTCTCCGCCTCCTATCTAAAGGAGATAGACATGGCGACCGGAACCGTGAAGTGGTTCAACTCCGAAAAGGGCTTCGGCTTCATCGCGCAGGACGGCGGCGGCGCCGACGTCTTCGCCCACTATTCCAACATCGTCTCCAACGGTGGCTACCGTGAGCTGACCGAGGGCCAGAAGGTGGCCTTCGACGTCGTCCAGGGCCAGAAGGGCCCGCAGGCGGAGAACATCGTTCCCGCCTGACACGGCATCCAGCTCGCCGAGCCGGGGCCCGCACCAGACTGGTGCGGGCCCCGGCTCCGTTCTGGGAGAAACCACCCATGAGGTGAGCAACCCTGGGTAAGACGCAGACGTAACAGGAGGGTCGCGAGGAGAGTCCTGCGCATGCGAAGTGACGGCGAGCTGATGCTGGGTGGTCTGCTGGAGGCGGCCCACCTCATCGCGCTGGAGCAGGTCCCCCGTGTGGTGGCCGAGCATGCGCGACAGGCCGGACTCACCCAGACCCTGATCTACGTGACCGATCTGCAGCAGCAGCGTCTCGTGCCCCTGCCAGGCCAGAGCGGCGACAACGGCGAAGTGCTCGACCCGGTCCTGATCGACACCACGCTCGCCGGACGGGCCTTCCGGAACGTGGAGATCGTACGCAGCCGGCGAGGGCCGGACACCACGCCCGAGCCCGAGGAGAAACCGCGGGTGTGGGTGCCGATACTCAACGGCACCGAGCGCCTCGGCGTGCTCCAGGCGACCCTGCCCGACTGCGGAGAGCTCGCCGAGCAGCGGGTCATCCGCCTGGCCTCGCTCCTCTCGCTGATCCTGGCGACCAAGCGCACCCACAGCGACTCCTTCGCGCGGCTGGTCCGCGTCCAGCCGATGACGCTGTCTGCCGAGGTGCTGTTCAACCTGCTGCCACCGGGCACCTTCGCCAACGAGCGCGTGGCGGTCAGCGCCGCGCTGGAGCCGGCGTACGAGGTGGGCGGCGACGCCTACGACTACGCCATCGACGGCGACATCCTGCACGTGTCGATCTTCGACGCCATGGGCCACGACACCTCGGCCGGACTGACCGCCACCATCGCCATGGGGGCCTGCCGTAACGCCCGGATCCAGGGGGCCGACCTCGCCACCGCCGGCGAGGTGATCGACGAGGCGATCGCGGAGCAGTTCACCGGGCGGTTCGCCACCGGGATCCTGGCCGACCTCGACCTGCGCACCGGCGAGCTGAGCTGGGTGAACCGGGGCCACCACCCGCCACTGGTGCTCCGCGGCGGCCGGTGGGTGGCCACGCTGGCCGCCGAACCCGACCCGCCGATGGGCTTCCGGCTGGACCCGCGCACCGGGCTGCTCGACTATCAGCTGGAGCCCGGCGATCGTCTGGTCTTCTACACCGACGGAGTCCTCGAGGCGCAGAGCCCGGACCGGGAGTTGTTCGGGCTGGAGCGGTTCATCGACTTCCTCATCCGCCACGAGGCCGACGGGCTGGCCGTTCCCGAGACGTTGCGGCGGCTGATCCAGGCCATCCTGAAGCACCAGCGCGGCAGGCTCCAGGACGACGCCACCGTACTCGTGGTGGAGTGGCAGAGCCGGACCCCGGAGCGGCTCGTGCTCTGAAACCCGCACCACCCCGGACGCCCTCCGGCCCTTGCGGCCGACCGGTGCGGCGCCGTCCGGAGTTGGGCGGCACCGGACGGACGGTCACGGTGAGCCGACGGGGACGAAGCCGGAGCCGGCTCGGTAGTTGGGCGACTGGTGGCGGAAGTAGGTGTTGTAGACCTGGCAGTAGCGGCCGCCGCGGGCCAGCAGCGTGGAGTGGTCGCCCTCCTCGACGATCTGGCCGTGGTCGAGCACGATGATGCGGTCGACGTGTTCGATCGTGGAGAGCCGGTGGGCGATGACGATCGAGGTGCGGCCGGCCAGCACGACGTCGAGGCCCTCCTGGATCTGGGCCTCGGTCATCGGGTCGACGCTGGCCGTGGCCTCGTCGAGCACCACGATCGCGGGATCCTGGATGAGCAGGCGAGCCAGCGCGACGAGCTGGCGCTGGCCCATGGACAGGGCGCGGCCGTGCTCGCCCACGTCGGTCTGCAGGCCGTGCGGGAGCGCGTCGACCCAGTCGCCGCCGCCGACCGCCGCCGCGGCCGCGAGCACGTCGGCATCGCTCGCCTCCGGCCGCGGATAGCGGATGTTGTCGGCTACCGTGCCGCTGAACAGGAACGGCGCCTGCGGGACCGCGCCGATCTGCCGGCGGTAGGCGGGCAGGTCGAGGCCGCGGATGTCGTGGCCGTCGATCAGCAGGCTGCCCTCCTGGAACTCGTAGAAGCGGGTGATCAGCTTGCTCAGCGTCGACTTGCCCGCGCCGGTGTGACCGACCAGCGCGACGGTCTCGCCCGCCTCGATGAGCAGGTTGAAGTCGCGGAGCACGGGGTTGCCGGGGTCGTAGCCGAACGTGAGGTCGCGGAACTCGATGCGGCCGGCGATCCTGCCGGGATCCTGCGCGCCGGTCTGCACCACTCTCGGCTCGGCGTCGATCAGGGCGAAGACCCGCTCGGACGCGGACAGCCCCTGCTGGAACTGGGACCAGAACGCGGCGATGGACGTCAGCGGGAACCAGAAGAGCGCGACCCCCTGCAGGAAGAGATACCAGTCGCCGGCGCTCAGGCCGCCGCCGAGCACCGCCGTGCCGCCCAGCTGGACGAGGACGACCGTGGCGAGCCCGGCCACCAGGAAGAGCACGGGGAAGATGGCGGAGAAGACGAACCCCTGCCGCAGCGTCACGCGGTAGCTCTGCCGGTTGATGGGCCGGAACTCGTCGTAGACCTGCTGCTCCTGGCGGAAGTTCTTCGCCACCGCGATGCCGCCCATGGTCTCCTGCAGGTTGGCGTTGACCCGGCTCAGCGAGCGTTGCGCGTGACGCGTGCTGGCCCGCGCGAGGCGGCGGAAGACCAGCGCGAGGCCCACCACGATCGGCACGACCAGCATCGTCAGCAGGGCGAGCTCGACGCTGCGCAGGAACAGCAGGACCGTCACGAAGCCGACCATCAGCACCTGGCTGATCAGGTCCATCGTCAGGGTGGAGACCGTGGCGAAGTCGTCGGTGTCGGACGTCACCCGGCTGACGATCCGGCCGGACGGCGTCTCGTCGTAGAACGACAGGTCGCGCTCCAGCACGGCGTCGAACGCGTCTTCGCGCAGCCGCAGGACGACGTCGCCGGTGACCCGCGCGCTCTGCCACTGCCGGACGAAGTTGAACCCCCACCCGAGCACCCCGGCCAGCAGGGTGCCGGCGACCAGCTGCCAGCCCACCTCGGCGATCGTGCCGTCGGCGAGCGCGTCGACGGCCAGGCTGGCCAGCAGCGGGATGGCCGCCTGGCTGACCGAGCCCAGCACGATCATCGCGGCCACCACGAACATCGCGCCCATCCTGGGCCTGAAGTAGGACAGGATCCGGCGGAGCAGGTCGCGGTCGTTGTAGGTGCGGTCGTAGTCTTCGGCGTCGAGGCCGTCCATGATGAAGCCCATCAGCGGGCCCTCCCCTGCTCGCTCTCCAGGACCGGGGCGTCAGGCGCGGGATCCAGGCCGTCCGGCCCGGTCGCCGGGTCTCCTGCCCCTTCCGGTGTGTCGCCCTGCGGGGCCACGTCGACCTCGTCGTAGTGGGCGAAGATCCGGCGGTAGAGGCGGCTGCGCCGGATGAGCTCGTCGTGGGTGCCGCAGTCGACCAGCTCGCCCCGCCTGAGCAGCAGGACCTTGTCGGCCCAGCGGATCTGGGAGAGCCGGTGGGTGATCAGCAGCGTCGTGCGCCCGTCGAGGACGCGGCCGATCGCCTGCTGGATCTTGTCTTCCGTGGCGGAGTCGATGGCGCTCGTCGAGTCGTCGAGCACGAGGATCGCCGGGTCGGTCAGCAGGGCCCGCGCGATGGCCAGGCGCTGGCGCTGGCCGCCGGACAGCGTGACGCCGCGCTCGCCGATGACGGTGTCGTAGCCGTCGTCGAGCTCGGCGATGAACTCGGCGGCCTGGGCGTCTTCCGCCGCCCGCACCACGGCCTCGCGGTCGGCCCGCTGGCCCAGGCTGAAGGCGATGTTCTCGGCCACGGAGCGGGAGAAGAGCACGATGTCCTGCTCGATGGTGGAGATCTGGGAGCGCAGCGAGTCGAGGTCCCAGTCGCGGATGTCGACGCCGTCGACCAGGATGCGGCCCGAGGTGACGTCGTAGATGCGTGGCACGAGCTTGGTGAGCGTGCTCTTGCCCGATCCGGTCTCGCCGACGATCGCCACCGTCTCGCCGGGCCGCACGCTGAACGTCACGCCGCGCAGCACCGGGTCGCCCTCGTCGTAGCCGAACGTGACGTCCTCGAAGACGATTTCTCCCGCGATGGGCGCGGCGCGGCCGTCGGCCCGCTGCTCCAGCTCGGCCTCGGCGCTGATGATGCTCAGGATCCGGCGGGAGGAGGCGATGCCGATCTGCACCAGCGAGAAGGTGAAGATCGAGATCTGCGTCGGGAAGCCCAGCATGACGACCAGGCCCATGTAGGCCACGAGGTCGCCGACCGTGATCGCCCCCGCGCCCTGGAGCTGGAGGCCGTGCCACAGGGCGCCGGCCACGGCGAAGGCGTAGAGAAGGGTGGGCAGGTAGCGTGCCTGGACGAGGCCGTTGCGTACGAAGGAGTCGCGGTAGAGGCGCGCGTTGGCGCGGAAGCGCCCCCGCTCCTGGCCCTCCTGCGCGGTCACCTTGATCACCTCGATGCCGCGCACGGCCTGGTTGAGCCCGGCGTTGAGCTCGCCGAACTGGTCGCGCATGCGGGTCGACACCGGGTTGAGCCTGCGCATGTAGTGGCGGAGCGCGAACACGAAGACGCCCGCGTAGACGCCCGGCACGAGCAGCAACCGGGGGTCGATGGTGGCGATGAAGAAGAACGGCACGAGGCCGGTCAGCCAGGAGTCGACGATCAGATCGACGCCGGGACTGATCATGATGGACAACTGCCGGATGTCGTTGGCCGCCCTGGCCATGAGGTCGCCGACCCGCTGCCGGTTGTGGAAGGTCTGGCTCTTGCCGAGCAGGGCGACGTAGAGCTCGTCGCGGGCGTCGCGTTCCAGCCGTTTGGCCAGCACCTCGCTCCCCATCCTGGCGACCAGGTCGGACAGGCCGCGGGCCGTCACCAGCGCCAGCATCGCCAGCGTGATCGACCACAGGGCGGAGGCCGGCTCGCCCCGCTCGCCCAGGACGGCGTCGAAGGCGTCGCCCGTGAACTGGGGCACGGCGGCGTTGAGCACCACCATGACGAGCGAGCCTCCGAGGAACCCGGCCAGGTGTTGTGGATGCCGGCGCAGATGGGACCAGAGCCAGCGCACGGGACCGCGCCGGTCGTAGCGCGGACCGGAGACGGAGAACTCCGAGCTGTTGGTGGTCACCTGCAGGTCCTTCCCCCTTGGGCCGCGGTGGCGGCGCCGCACTGTTCCTACCATCCGGGGCTGACAGAATCCCATCGCTTTTCGTGCCGCTTGACATAAACCTGCAACTGTAGTTATATGTTTTATGAAGCCACACATAGAAGAATCGAGCCACACGTACGGAGGTGGCAGACGATGCGACTCACGTCGATCGACTCGGCCTTCCGCGAGCTGGAGCGGCAGCTGGACCGGCTGACGCAGCCCGCGTTCGGTGGCGCGTTGGCGTCGATGCCGATGGACGCCGTCCGCCGCCAGGACGAGATGCTGCTCCGCTTCGACCTTCCCGGCGTCGACCCCGACTCGATCGAGGTCACGGTCGACCGCGGCGTCCTGTCGGTGAGCGCACGACGCGAGGAGACCTACACCGAGGACCAGGGCCTGTTCGTCCACGAGCGTTCGACCGGCACCTTCACCCGGCAGGTCTACCTGCCCGAACACCTCGACGCCGACGGCGTCCAGGCCGCCTACGACGACGGGGTGCTCACCGTGCGCGTGCCGGTGCTGGAGACGGCCCAGCCGCGCAAGGTCGAGATCGCCACAGGCGACGCCGCCAGGGCGCTCTCGAAGTGACCCATGGGCGTGGCGGCCTCGCCACGCCCATCACGAAGGAAGGGGACCACGATGTTCAAGACGGCACCGACGGTCATCCTGCCGGCAGCGGAAGACCGCCCGGTGATCGGCACCTACACCACCGCCGAGCAGGCCAAGAAGGCCGTCGGCTTCCTGGCCGCGAACGGCTTCCCCGTGGAACGATCCGCGATCGTCGGCCACGATCTACGCCTGGTCGAAACCGTCATGGGCCGCGCCACCGCCGGACGCGCCGCGGCCGCGGGCGCTGCCACCGGCCTCTGGTTCGGCCTGATGATCGGCCTGCTCATGCCCCTCTTCACCAACTCGGCGGGCTCGACGGGGGCGCTCGTGCTCGGCGGCATCGCGTACGGCGCGCTCTTCGGCGGCGTCTTCGGACTGGTCTCCTACCTGGTCAGCAAGGGCCCCGGGTTCGTCTCCCAGCAGGCCGTCATCGCCGACCGCTACGACGTCGTGGCCGATGCGGCGGTCGCCGACGACGCCCGCAACCTGCTGATCAAACACAACTGGCGCACGTAGCCGGAATCTCGGCAGACAGTGAGTTTTGAGCACATATCAACACAGGTTGTGCTTGAAGGTCGCGCAGGTCGTGCCCTCGACGTCCGGCCAGCCGACGTCCGGCGCGACGTCACGCCGACCCGCGAGGGCTGCTGACCGCCCGGTTCAGATCACCGTTCGCCGTGGAGTCCCGCCCATTCGGGGCAGAGATGATGGTGTGAAGAACCTCAAGCCCGGTCGGGAGCCCCTGTGGGGGCTGGTGCCGCCGCTGCTGGCCAGGATGGCCGCGTGGAGCGCGTGCCTGATCCTCATCGGCGTGGTGGCCAACTACCTGATCGGCGTGGTGGCGGCGATGCGCCTCATCGCGCTGCCCGTGGCGGTGGCCCTGCTGCTCACCGCGCTGCTCTTCCCGCTGACCAAGCGCCTGGGCGAGGCGGGCATGCGGCCGATCTACGCCACGTGGGTGACGATGCTCGTGGCGCTCGCGGTGCTGGCAGGAACGGGCTGGATCATCGGCGTACGCGGCAACGAGGAGTTCCCCGGCCTGGTCAGGCAGGTCCAGGAGACGGCGAAGACCGTGGAGGGCTGGCTCTACAGCGGCCCGCTGCGCCTGGAGCCCAACCAGCTCAGCCAGTGGGTCGAGGACGTCGCGGCCCTGATCAGGGCGCAGCAGCAGCAGATCACCACCACGGTGCTCCAGGGCACCATGGTGGTGCTGGAGGTGCTGGCCTCCATCGTGCTGCTGCTGTTCGTGACGTTCTTCCTGCTGAAGGACGGCGACCGGATCTGGGCCTGGTTCCTCAAGGGGTTCGGTACGGCGGCGCCGCGGGTCGACAGGGCGGGGCGGACGGCCTGGGCCACGCTCTCGCATTACGTGCACGGCACGGTGGCCGTGGCGGCGGTGCACGGCATCGTCATCGGCATCGTGCTGGCGGTCATGCAGGTCCCGCTCTGGCCGGCGCTCGCCCTGCTGATCTTCCTGGCGAGCTTCGTCCCCATCGTCGGCATCTTCTTCGCCGGGGCGGTCGCGACGCTGGTCACGCTCGGCGCCCGGGGCCCCGTCTACGCACTGATCTTCGTCGGCATCCTGGTGGTGGAGCAGCAGCTCGAGAACCACGTGCTGCAGCCGCTGATCGTCGGCAGGGTGCTGCGCTTCCACCCGCTGGCCATCATCATCGTGCTGGCCGTCGGCGGCATCCTGGCGGGCATCGCGGGTGCGGTCGTCGCCGTGCCGATCGCCGCGATCCTCTACCGGTCGATACCCGAGCTCTTCCGTGACCCGCCGCCCGAGCCGCCGCCTCCCAAACCAGAGGGGAAGGAGCCGTCGCATCTCAGGCCGGCTGTGCCGGGAGACGGCGTACCGCCCGCCGACCGGGTTTAGGGTGACGAAGTGATCGCCGACGCCCTACCTGTGGCTGCGTCACCTCGCCTGAGCGGGCCCTCGCCCGCTCAGGCGCGGCCTCACTGGAGCGGCAGGACGTCCACGCCGCGCTCGGCCTCGCCGCGCGGGCCGAAGATGCGCCGCTCGGCCTCCGTGATGCGCACGTCGTTGATGCTCGCCTCCCTGCGCCGCATCAGGCCCGACGCGTCGAACTCCCACTGCTCGTTGCCGTAGCTGCGCCACCACTGCCCGGAGGCGTCGCGCGACTCGTACTGGAAGCGCACCGCGATGCGGTCGCCCAGCACCGCCCACAACTCCTTGCGCAGGGCGTAGTCGAGCTCCCTCGCCCACTTGCGGCGCAGGAACTCGATGATCTGGTCGCGGCCGGTCACGAACTCGTCGCGGTTGCGCCACACCGAGTCCTCGGTGTAGGCACCCGCGACCTTCTCGGGGTCGCGGGTGTTCCAGGCGTCCTCGGCGGCCTGCACCTTGAGGCGGGCGCTCTCCTCGGTGAACGGCGGGACGGGTGGGCGGGACATGGGCGCCTCCTTTCCCACGGCAGCCTAACGGAGCGGCCTACAGCAGCTTGTCGAGGGTGATGGGCAGGTCGACGACCCGCCTGCCGGTGGCGTGCCTGACGGCGTTCGCGACCGCGGCGGCGACCCCGGTGATGCCCACCTCCCCGATCCCGAGCAGCCCCAGGGGCGTCGTCGGGTCGGGCACGTCCAGCCACTGCACGTCGACGCGGGGGATGTCGGCGTGCACGGGCACGAGGTACTCCGACAGGCTCGGGTTCATGATGCGGCCGGTGCGCGGGTCGACCTGGGTCGCCTCCGACAGCGCCATGCCGATGCCCATCACGATGCCGCCGCGCAGCTGCGCCGCCGCCGTCTTCGCGTTGATCACCCGGCCGACGTCGAACACTCCCAGCCAGCGCGACACGCGTACCTCTCCGGTGTCCCGGTCGACGCGCACCTCGCAGAAGTGGGCGCCGCTCGCGCCCTTCACCCAGCGCCTGCGCTCGTTCAGGGTCTTCGCCAGGAACTTCAGCATGCCCGTCCCCCCACCCGCCTCCAGGTGGTCGCGCCCCGCGCGGGCCAGGATCGCCGTGTACGTCTCGCCGCGCCCGCCGTGGTGGAGACCGCCGTCGCGGGCCTCCAGCTCGGCCAGCCTGCGCCCGCGCAACGGCGAGTCGGGCGCCCGCCGCGCCAGGGCGAGCACCGACTCCTTGAGCTTGCGGCAGGCGTCCAGCACTCCGGCGGCGGCGCTGGCGGTCTGCGCCGACCCGCCCGCCCCCGGCCCTGGGGGCAGCTCGGAGTCGCCGATCTCCACGCGTACCGCCTCCAGCGGAACGCCCAGCTCGTCCGCGGCGATCTGGGCCTGCACGGTGGCCGCGCCGACGCCGATCTCCTGGAGGGCGCACCGCACCACGACCGTGCCGTCCGCGGCGAGCCGCACCGTGACGCTGGCCGGCATCGTCAACGACGAGTGGTACGCCGTCGCGACCCCCATGCCGACCAGCCAGCGCCCGTCCCGCATGGAGCCCGGCCGGGGATCGCGCTCGCGCCACCCGAACCGCTCCGCCCCCAGCTCGTACGCCTCGCGCAACATCCGGTGCGTGAACCGCTTGCCGTCCATCGGGTTGCGCGCGGGCTCGTTGCGCCTGCGCAGCTCGATCGGGTCGATGCCCAGCTCGCAGGCCAGCTCGTCCATGGCCGACTCCAGGGCGAAGGAGCCGACGGAGTCGCCGGGGGCGCGCATGGCCGTGTTGGCGAGCAGGTCGAGCTGGACGATGTGCTGCCGCAGGTGGATGGTGGCGGCGTCGTAGAGGTGCTGCGAGGACGAGATCACCCCTTCCGGCATGCCGCCGATCCGGCCGGTCATGGCGACGCTGGTGTGGATCAGCGCGGTCAGGTCACCATCGGCGTCGGCGCCCAGCGCGACCCGCTGCACGGTGGGGGTGCGGCCGCCCACCGTGCGGTAGACGCCCTCCCTGGTGAGGGCCAGCCGTACGGGGCGGGCGGTCGCGCGGGCGGCCAGCACGGCGAGCAGCGTGCCCGCCCACACGAAGCCCTTGCCGCCGAACCCGCCGCCCACGTAGGGGGAAAGCACCCTGATCGCCCGCTCGGGAATGCCGAATCTCTGCGCCAGGTGGGTGCGCAGCCAGGCGATGTTCTGCGTGCTCTCGTGCACGGTCAGGTGGTCGCCGTCCCACACGGCGATCGTGGCGTGCGGCTCCATCGCGTTGTGGTGCTCCGGCGGCGTGGTGAAGCGCAGGTCCACCGAGACCGGGGCGGCGGCGAGCGAGGCCACCGCGTCGCCCTTGTCGCCGCCGGCCGGCTGGAGCACGTTGCCCTTCTGCGGCTGCGCGTTCGGCTCCTCGGCCGCGAAGTCCACCACGGCGGGCAGCTCGCGGTAGGCCACCCGCACCAGGGACGCCGCGTGCCTGGCGGTCTCGGGCGTCTCGGCCACCACGACCGCCACCGGCTGGCCGTTCCAGTGCACCTCGTCCGTGCCCAGGTAGGCGACCGACGTGCCGGAGGTCAGCGAGCTGGGGTTCATCAGGCTGGTCTTCGGCGGCGGCTTCATGGGCGGGGCGTTCTCGTGGGTGAGCACCTCGATGACGCCGGGCACGGCCCGCGCGGCCTCGGTGTCGACGGCCTCGATGCGGCCCCTGGCGATCGTGGCGTGGACGAGCGCGGCATGGGCCATCCCCGGATAGCGGTGCTCGGCCGCGTAGCGGGCCTCGCCGGTGGTCTTGGCCCGGCCGTCGACCCGGTCGACCGGGCGTCCGACGTGCTTGACGGTGTCCTGCCGCTGCTCGGTCTCGGCGAATTTGGTGGTCATGCCCTGTCCTTTCCGGGGCCCTCTCCGGTGTTCAGCTCGCGCAGCGTGGCCACGATCGTGGCGCGCGCGAGGTGGACCTTGAACGCGTTGCCCGGCCGGACGTCGGCCCCGGCGAGCTCCGCCTCGGCCGCGCGGGTGAAGGACTCCTCGTTCGCCGGCCCGCCGAGCAGGATCCGCTCCGCCTCGTGCGCCCGCCACGGCTTGGCCGCGAGCCCGCCCAGCGCCAGCCGCGCCGACGTCACCGTGCCGTCCCGCACCTCCAGCGCCGCCGCCACGGAGACCAGCGCGAACGCGTACGACGCCCGGTCGCGCACCTTGCGGTAACGGGAGCGGGCCGCGACCGGGGCGGGCGGCAGCTCCACCGCCGTGACCAGCTCGTCGGGGGCCAGCTCCGTCTCGATCTCCGGTGTGTCACCGGGCAACCGGTGGAAGTCCGTCATGGGGATGCGCCGCGTCCCGCGTACGCTCTCCACCTCGATCACGGCGTCGAGCGCGGCCAGCGCCACGCACATGTCGGAGGGGTGCGCGGCGATGCAGCTGCCGCTGACGCCGAGGACGGCGTGCGACCGGTTGAACCCGCCGAGCGCGTCGCAGCCGGCGCCCGGCTCGCGCTTGTTGCAGGCGGCGGCGTGGTCGTAGAAGTAGGGGCAGCGGGTGCGCTGGAGCAGGTTGCCGCCGACGGTCGCCATGTTGCGGAGCTGGGCCGAGGCCCCGGCGAGGAGCGCCTGCGACAACACCGGGAAGCGGGCGCGCACCCGTTCGTCGGCCGCGAGCGTGCTGTTGCGCACCAGCGCGCCGATCCGCAGCCCGCCGCCGGGCAGCTCGCCGACCGTGTCGAGGGGCAGGCCGGTGACGTCGACGACGGTGTCCGGCTGCTCGACGCCCTCGCGCATGAGGTCGACCAGGTTGGTGCCGCCGCCGAGGAACTTCGCGCCGGGCTCGCCGGAGATCGCGCGGACGGCGCCGGTGACGTCGGCGGGCTTGACGTACGCGAACGGCTTCACCGTGCCTCCTGACCCGCGACGTCCTTGATGGCGTCGACGATGCCGTTGTAGGCGCCGCAGCGGCACAGGTTGCCGCTCATGCGCTCCCTGATCTCGGCCTCGCTGAGCTCTCCCGGCCGCTCGGTCACGGCGCTGGGCATGCCCGCGCGGTGCTCGGCCAGCATGGCGACCGCCGAGCAGATCTGGCCGGGTGTGCAGTAGCCGCACTGGAGCCCGTCGTGCCGGATGAACGCCGCCTGCATCGGGTGCAGGTCACCGCCGGTCGCCAGGCCCTCGATCGTGGTGATCTCCTTGCCGTCGTACTGGACGGCCAGGGCCAGGCAGGCGTTGATGCGCACGCCGTCGGCGAGCACCGTGCAGGCGCCGCAGGCGCCCTGGTCGCAGCCCTTCTTGGGGCCGGTGACGCCGAGCCGGTCCCGCAGGGCGTCGAGCAGGCTGACCCACGGCTCGACGTCGAGGGACTCGGCGGCGCCGTTCACCCGCATCCGTATCTCGGTCACGCGCTTCCTTCCGTCGGAACCGTTGTCCCGGCGACGCTAACAGAACAACGTTTCCTTAACAATAGAACGGCGTTCTTTTAATCAGGCGTATGCTGGGCGACGATGACGCGGACCTTCATGCGGGCCAGGCGGCCCGAGCACAAGCAGCAGCGGCGCCAGGCGATCCTCGCCGCCGCGCGCGAGCTCGCCGCCGCGTCCGGCGTGCGCAACGTCAGCCTGGGGGCGGTCGCGGAGGCGGTCGGGCTGGCCAAGTCCAACGTCGTACGTTATTTCGGCACCCGGGAGGAGATCTACCTCGTCCTCGCCTGCGAGGAGTGGCAGCGGTGGGCGGACGCGGTCACCGACCGGCTGCGCACGGCCCGCGACACGGCCGACGTGGCGGCGGCGCTGGCCGACACGATCATCGATCAGCCGCTCTTCTGCGACCTGCTCAGCAATGCGAGCACCAGCCTGGAGCACAACGTGTCGGTCGCCGCGGCCCGCGAGTTCAAGGTCACGGCGCTGCGCACGACCGCCGGCCTGGGCGCGCAGGTCGGCCGCGCCACGGGGCTGACGGACCGCGAGGGCACGGAGCTCGTCTCCGCCGCCGCGGGGCTGGCCGGCATGCTCTATCCCGCCGCCAACCCGCCCCCCACGATGGCCGAGCTCTACGCCCAGGATCCCGAGCTCGCCGCGCACTGCCCCCAGCTGCGGCCCAGCCTCGTCCGCGCCCTCATGGCGCTGGCCGCCGGGCTGCCCACGCTCAGATGAAACTTTCAGCTCAGGACCGCCGGCGCGCGCCAGGCCGGGCGCGGCGTCTTCCCATGTAGGGGCCCTTCCCCCGCGGCCGGGACTGCGTGCCGCCTCCCGGCCGCCGCTGTACACGCGGGCCGAATCCGCCGACCATGCCGGTTACATAACCGGTTAACCCCAGCGGAAAGGCACCCCTCATGACCAACCGGCTCGGGCTCGTGGTCGCGGCGTTCCTGTCGCTCCTCGTCTCGATGATCGTCGCCCCCGCTCCCGCGCACGCCGCGGCCGGGCTCCGGGTCAGCGGCACCAGGATCGTGGAGGCCAACGGGAACCCGTTCGTCATGCGCGGCGTCAGCCACGCGCACACCTGGTACACCAGCCAGACCGGCTCCTTCGCCGGCATCAAGGCGCTGCGGGCCAACACGGTCCGCGTGGTGCTGAGCGGCGGCAGATGGACCCCCAACGACGCCGCCGACGTAGCCGACGTCGTCTCCCTCTGCAGGCAGAACCGGTTAATATGCGTGCTTGAAAACCACGACACGACCGGCTACGGCGAGCAGAGCGGCGCGTACACGCTCAGCCAGGCCGTCGACTACTGGAGCAGCGTCAGGAGCGCGCTCACCGGCACCGAAGACTTCATCATCATCAACATCGGCAACGAGCCCTACGGCAACAACAACGTCTCCGCCTGGACCAGCGCGACCACCGACGCGATCTCCCGCATGCGCGGACTCGGCTTCGACCACCTGCTCATGGTGGACGCGCCCAACTGGGGCCAGGACTGGCAGTTCACCATGCGTGACAACGCCACCGCCGTGGCCGCCGCCGACCCCCAGGACAACACGGTCTTCTCCATCCACATGTACGGCGTCTTCGACACCGCCGCCGAGATCACCGCCTACCTCGGCGCCTTCCAGTCGGCCGGCCTGCCGCTGGTGATCGGCGAGTTCGGGCACAACCACTCCGACGGCAACCCGGACGAGGACACGATCATGTCCGAGGCCCAGTCGCGCGGCATCGGCTACATCGGCTGGTCGTGGAGCGGCAACGGCGGCGGCGTCGAATACCTCGACATGGTGAACAACTTCAACGCCTCCAGCCTCACCTCCTGGGGCGAGCGCATCTTCAACGGCGCTGACGGCATCGGGCAGACCTCGCGCGAGGCGACGTTCTTCGGCGGCGGCACCGGCGACGACACCACCGCGCCGACCACCCCCGGCACCCCGTCGGCCACGAACGTGACCGCGAGCGGCGCCACCCTCCGCTGGACGGCCGCCACCGACTCCGGCGGCTCCGGCCTGGCCGGCTACGACGTCTACCGCGAGCAGGGCGCCACCGACACGCTGCTCGGCCGGAGCGCCACCAACTCGATCACGCTGACCGGGCTCAGCGCCGCGACGGAATACCAGGTGTACGTGCGCGCCCGCGACGGCGCGGGCAACCTGTCCGGCAACTCCCCCACGACCACGTTCACCACGTCGTCCGGCGGCGGCCCCGGCGGCGGCTGCACGGCCACCGGCACGGTGCAGAGCCAGTGGGGCGGCGGCTACGTCACGCAGGTCGCCGTCACCAACGGCGGCTCCTCCGCCATCAGCGGTTGGACCGTCACCTTCACGCTGCCCGGCGGGCACACCGTCACCGGCTCGTGGAACGCCACGCTGAGCGTCAGCGGGCAGACCGTCACGGCGCGGAACGCCGGCTACAACGGCAGCCTGGCCGCCGGCGGCTCCACCAGCTTCGGCTTCCAGGCCGGCCGCCCCGGCGGCGACACGGCCACGGCGGGCTCCTACACCTGCACCGCCTCCTGACCGCCGACCGCGCCCCTCTACACGTCGCCGACCGTGTCCCCGCCGCGTTTTCCGCCCGGCGGGGACACGGCCATCGATGAGCCATTCAACAATGCAAGAATAATTGAAACTTCGCGATGTATCACTATTGTATCGGCGGTCGCTAGCATGCCGAATCCACCCCTCAATCGGGTTTCGAGTTCAATGCTGCTGGCAACCCCTCACACACGAGAGACATCTTCATGGATGCTGCGCTCGCCGATATCACTGACGGCTTGTGGACATATTTGCTCATTCCCGTGGTCGTTCTCCTGGGACTTTTCTTCACCATCCAGTCCAAGGGTGTGCAGTTCCGCATGTTCCCGGAGATGTTTCGGGCGGTGGTGCGGAAGTCGGCGCCGGACCGGGAGGGCGGGAAACCGGTGTCGTCCTTCGGCGCCTTCACCATCTCCGCGGCGGCCCGGGTCGGCACCGGCAATGTGGCGGGAGTGGCCACCGCCATCACCTTGGGCGGGCCGGGGGCGGTCTTCTGGATGTGGGTGATGGCGGTCATCGGCGCCGCGTCGGCGTTCGCTGAATCGACCCTCGCGCAGCTGTACAAGGTGCGCGACAAGGAGTCCTTCCGCGGCGGTCCGGCTTACTACATGAAGTTCGGCCTCAACGCCAAGTGGATGGGCATGATCTTCGCGGCGGTCATCACGCTGACCTTCGCACTGGCCTTCAACTCGGTGCAGGCCAACACGATCACCGCCACCATGGTGTCGGCGTTCGGCATGCCCGCCGACTCGGCCACGCCGTCCGTCATCATCGGGCTCGCCCTGGTCGCACTCACCGCGCTGGTGGTCTTCGGTGGAGTGACCCGGCTGGTGTCGGTGACGACCATGGTGGTCCCCGTGATGGCCATCGTGTACCTGCTGCTCGGCACAGTCGTTGTGATCACCAACATTCACAACCTCCCCACGGTGATCAGCCAGATCGTGAGCAGCGCCTTCGGATTCGAGGAGATGGCGGCCGGCGGTCTGGGCGCGGCCATCATGCAGGGCGTGCGCCGGGGATTGTTCTCCAACGAGGCCGGGCTGGGCTCGGCACCGAACGCGGGCGCCGCGGCCAGCGTGCGGCACCCGGTCAACCAGGGGCTGGTGCAGGCACTCGGGGTGTTCTTCGACACCATCCTGGTCTGCTCGATCACCGCGTTCACCATCCTGTTCGCCAACCCCACACTGGCCGGCAACGACGAGACAGGGGCCAACCTCACCCAGTCCGCGCTGGTGACGAACCTGGGCTCGTGGGCGGGCGTCGCCCTGGCCGTGGTGATCTTCATGCTGGCGTTCAGCTCGGTGCTGGGCAACTACTACTACGGCGAGTCCAACGTGGAGTTCCTGGTCGGCCGCAAGGGCCTGCCGGTGCTCCGCGTGCTGGTGCTCATCGCGGTGTTCGTCGGCGCTGTGGGCTCCTTCGCCACGGTGTGGGCCGTCGCCGACCTGATGATGGCACTGCTGGCGCTGATCAACCTGGCCGCGCTGGCACCTCTCTCCAAGACCGCGTTCAAGCTGCTGGCCGACTATGTGGCACAGCGCAAGGCGGGCGTGGAAGATCCGGTCTTCACCAAGGACCGGATGCCCGAGCTGCGCAACGTGCAGGTCTGGGACAGCGCCGACGTGCCGGTGAAGAACTGACCCCGACCTCAGCGAGAAAGGCCGAGCGACCCTCCGAATAGCCAGCAAGGCCTTTCCCGCATCCACGCAGTATGGGGATGGAGCCAGGGAAGCGGTAGCTCAAGCGGCAGTCGAGGAGTAAACCTTGTCGGATCCAAATCCATCACATGCCCTCGAAACGAATCATTCGCTACTCGAAGAAAACAGCGGTCACATCTGTCAGGCGGGCGTCTATCTCGACCGGGTGACAACGCACTACAGGGACGAGGTTTATGCTCTCCAGGCGCACTTTGGAAACCCGTCCACAGACGAAGTCGCAGACGCCTTCCGCAAGGGCAGGGACGGCTATCTCGGTTTCGAAGAGGTTTATCGCGACCTGGATGACGCGGTGGAGGCCATCCGGGAGTCCTACGCCGCGATTTCCGTGATGGTGGTACAAATGAGCACCAATATCAAGGATGCGGACTGGGTTAACATGCTCAACGTCGGAGCCGTCCAGGAACTCATCGAGTTCAGCTCAAGAGACAACCCCATCGCCGTGCCGACCACCATGGCTCGCCGCGACTGACCCACAGGGAGACGACGTATGGCGGCGATGGGGCCGGCAGCCAAGGTGACGCTCGGCCTGATGGGCGGCGTCGGTCTGGCGGCAGCTTTGAATCCCGAGACGATACTCGGAGTGCGGGAACTGGAGGGCGATCCGGTGCAGATCCGCAAGGCTGCGGACCTGCTCGACTTGATCGCCGACATGATCGACTTTCATCAGCAGCAGGCTCACACCTGGGCCTCCGAGATATGGGAGGAGAACTCCGGGCCGGGGTACACCGAATTCCGCAAGTTCTGGGAGGGCAAGTTTGGCTTGGCGGTGTTCGCGACGGCGCTGAAGTACCGAAGAGCCGCCCAGGCGTGCCGCTCCTACGCCGAGGTCATCGAGCAGACCAACTACGCACTGAAGGTGCTCTGCTGGATCCTGATCGCGGACATGATGTTCACCGTCGGCTACCAGCTCGTCACCTGGAAGATCTTCAGGGCGATCATGCGCCGAAAGGCGCTGTTGGTCAAGAAATATGGCGAGACCTTTTCCATCAAGTACATCCTGCCCTACCTCGTCTACCCGATCGCGGACAGCATCGCCTACGCAGCAGGCACAGTGGCAATTCCCTTCGTCATCAACAAGGCCGCCGGGCTGGAGAGGGACTTGGGCGGCAACGAGGTGACGACACTGGACTACAACGTGCGTGAGTACGGCCGCCACTTCCTGAACAATATGGCCTTCGACCACGTCGCGGACGCCAGCGCCTGGGGCATGCAGAAGGTGCCGGGACTACGGCTCCTCGGAAAGGACGTCCCGCTGCCGAACGGTTGGCGGCTGAACACCGGAAGCTTCGTCCCCAGGATGGCCGGATCGACTGCCTACTCAATGGTCGGGGATCTGCTGAACCACGACAACCCGCTACCCGGTACCGAAACCGGCCTGACCGCGGAGGCGATGTACCAAAAGCTCCTGGTCCACGGTTCGCGCTCGTTCATCCCTAGGAGATGACTGCTGACCCACCCGGCCGCGGCTACTCCAGATCGAGGTATGGCCCGGCCACACGGATGGCCTTGCGCCCGGCATCCATCATCGCCTGCCGGGCGGCATCCATGATGGCCTCAGCCAGTTCTTCGGAGCCCATCCGCATTGCCCGCGGGTCGATCCGCAGTCCCAGCACTTCTCCGGACGGTGCGACCCGGACCAGGACCTTTCCGCCCGCACTCGCCGCTTCCCCTTGTATTTCATTGATTTGTCCGATGACGTCGGACAGCGGCTGAGCATCTTTTCGAAATTCCGCCACAAGCCGGTCCAGCTCGGGATCAAAGCCCTTATCCTCGTTCATGCTCCGAATCTACTAGAGATTGTTGATGATATGGAAGTAGCTGCGAACGACAAGGAAGTCGTACAGAACGTGTGGACCGCAGTCAAGCCGTTCATTGGCCGAGGCAAGGTCGCGGATTATATCCCCGATCTTGCCAGGGTAGATTCCAACCAGTTCGGCTTCGCATTGGCGACGGTGGACGGCGAGGTGCATTCGGCCGGTGATGCGACCATTCGCTTTTCGTTGCAGAGCATCATCAAGGTGTTCGGCCTGGCACTGGTGCTGAGCCGGGACAGTGACGACATCTGGAAGCGAGTCCATCGCGAACCGGCGGGCATGCCGTTCAATTCGCTGATTCAACTGGAGATGGAGCGGGGAATTCCGCGCAACCCGTTCATCAACGCCGGGGCGCTGGTCATCACGGACCAGTTGCTGACGGACCGGGGCGACGCTTTCGACGCGGTACGCACCCTGCTGCGCGCCGAGACGGGCAACCCCGAGGTACAGGCGGACACCGTCACCGCGACCTCCGAGGCCACCTACGGGTTCCGCAACGCCGCGATGGCCCACCTGATCGCAGACTTTGGCAACCTGGCTAACCCGGTGGACCAGGTGCTGGACCACTACTTCCGACAATGCGCGCTCATGCTGAACTGCGATGAACTGGCCCGCGCCGCATTGTTCCTGGCTCGTGACGGGATGCGGCAGGACGGCTCGCGACTCCTGTCCGCGCGGGACGCCAAGCGGATCAACGCGATCATGCTGACCTGCGGCACCTACGACGCCGCCGGGGACTTCGCCTACCGGATCGGGCTGCCGTGCAAGAGCGGGGTCGGCGGCGGCATCATGGCCATCGTGCCCGGCCGCTACGCCCTGGCCGCATGGGGGCCAGGGCTGGACCAGAAAGGCAGCTCAGTAGCAGCGGCATCAGCGCTTGAGGCCTTTGTCGCGCTGACCGGCTGTTCGATCTTCTGACCCGACGGCCCAGCACGAAGCGGTCACCTGATGGAGTGCCCGAGACGTCAGCCTCCGCACTGACCCGCATCGATGAGGTGCCGCTGATCCGGAAGATGGGTTACCCCGGCCGCAGCATGTGCTGAGTGCCACAGTCCTCCTCGACACGTTCCACCAGCCCGGCTGCGGCCATCGCATTCGCCAGGTCGTGCGCCGTCAGCGAATGGGCGGGCGGGAGCGCTTCGGAACTCGGTGTCAGATCAGAGCACGATGGGCCACCGGCCTCCGGCAGTACCTCCAGCACCAGGGCGTGGACTCGGACGCCGTTCAGGATGCCGGACTGCACCATCTGCAGTTCAGCATATGGCTCGACGCCGAGTTCCTCGCGCAACGCTTGACGGCACTCCACGTACGCGGCCAACGCTTCCTCGCGGCGGCCTCTGCCGTACAGCGCGAGAATGAGCAACATCCACGCTCGCTCGCGGAACGGATGGTCCCTCAGGCACTTCCGGGTCCGGGCGATCACCGAAGCGTACATCTGGGCGGCGAGCTCGAGCTCGGCCAGGTTCTCGTTCAGTGCCAGGCGCTGCTCGCCGAGATGCTCCAACTGGGCGGCCCACTGCGGGTGCGGCGACAGGTCTTCCAGCGGACTGCCGCGCCACAGGTCGTCAGCCCGGCGGAGTAGCTCCAGGGCGATCTTCGGGCGGTGCCGCTCAAGAAACGACTCCGCCTGCCGTGTCAGCTCGACGAAGGTCAGCATATCCAGCTCGTGTGGGCTGACCTGGAGTTGGTAGCCAACCGAGTCACCGACGATCCTTGCGGGGTCGCCCAGCGTTGTGCGAAGAGAGCTGGCGTAGGTACGGATGTTGGCGATCGCAGAGCGTGGTGGGCGGCCCCGCCAGAGGATCTCAATCAGGGCGTACAGCGGCACCACCCGGTTGGGATTGAGCAGAAGCGTGGCGAGGAACTGCCGTGGCTTTTCCGCGGCCAGCAGGACGACCCGCTCCCTCGCCCGCACGGTCAGCGGCCCTAGGATGCCAAAACGCAATCCGTCATCTGACATAAGGCGAAATTACGTAACCTTTTGTTTCCTCTGTGTTAGCGAGTCAGTTGGTCAACTCCCGGTCACCGTCGCCGGTCTTCGCGTAGGGCGAGGTCACCGTGACAGGCATCTCCTGACGCTCCGCCGGTAATCCGGATTAGCACTGCGGTAACCCTTGACACCCGCGCGGCGCGGGGCGAACAATGCCAGGCATCGCCCCGCGCTAATGCGCATTAGCTTAGGATCCGCAGATGTCTCCCCCCGACCCTTCACGCCGTCTGACCCAGCGCGACATCGCCCGCCTGGCCGGTGTCAGCCAGACGACCGTGTCGCTGGTGCTCAACAACCGCGCCGACGCGGCGTCCCGCATCCCGGCCGAGACCCGCGACCGCGTGCTGCGCGTGATCAGGGAGACCGGCTACGTCGCCGACCCCGCCGCCCGCAGGCTCGCCGCGGGGCGCAACCGCATCCTCGGGGTCTTCACCTACGAGCCCGTCTTCCCCAGCGCGACCGGCGACTTCTTCCACCCCTTCCTGGTCGGCATCGAGGAGTGCGCCGAGCTGCGCGGCTGCGACCTGCTGCTGTTCACCAGCGCCCCCACGGTCGGCGGCCGCAAGCGCGTCTACCACCAGGACCACCGGCTCCGGCTGGCCGACGGCTGCGTGCTGCTCGGTCGCGAGCTCGACAGGGAGGACCTCACGCGGCTGGTGGGCGAGGGCTACCCGTTCGTCTCCGTCGGCCGCCGCGAGAACGCCGGCGGCAAGGTGCCGTACGTGGGGGCCGACTATCCGGCCGCCGTCCGCGACCTGGTGGCACGCATCCACGCCATGGGCCATGAGCGCGTCGCCTACCTCGGCACCGGCGAGGGCCCCGAATCGTACACCGACCGCTACCAGGGCTACGCCGAGTCGGTGCCCGCCGAGCTGCGCCTGCGGCCGGGAGAGCCCGCCGCCATGGCCGAGCAGGTGCTCGCCGCCGGCGTGACGGCGGTGCTGGCCGAGGAGTACGCGGACGCGGTCGCGCTGACCGGCCTCCTGGGCCGGCGCGGCGTCTCGGTGCCCGATGACCTGTCGGTCGTCACGCTGGGCGACCCGACGCGGCCCGCCCCCACCGACATCGACTTCACCGGCTTCCGCATCCCGAGGCGAGAGATGGGCCGCCAGGCGGTGGAGGACCTCACCGAGCTGATCGAGGGCGGCTCGCCCGTGCAGCGCCTGCTGCCGTGCGAGTACGCCGAGGGCGCTACCCTGGCGCCCGCCCGTCCATGAAAGGAAGCGTTTTGCGCGAGTCGAGCACCGAGGTACTGATCGTCGGCGGCGGCCTCGGAGGGGTGGCCGCGGCGCTCGCGGCCCTGCGGGCGGGCAGGAAGGTGGTGCTGACCGAGGAGCACGACTGGCTCGGCGGGCAGCTGACCAGCCAGGCCGTCCCGCCCGACGAGCACTCCTGGGTGGAGCAGTTCGGCGTGACCGCGAGCTACCGGGCGCTGCGCGACGGCATCCGCGCCTACTACCGCCGCCATCACCCGCTGACCGAGGGCGCTCGCGCCTGGCGCGAGCTGAACCCTGGCGGGGGCTGGGTGAGCCCGCTCTGCCACGAGCCGAGGGTGGCGGTGGCGGTGATCGAGGCCATGCTGGCCCCCTACCGCGGCGGCGGGCGGCTCACCGTGCTCCAGCCCTACCGGCCGGTGGAAGCCGAGGTCGAGGGCGACCGCGTGGTGGCCGTGAAACTGGCGCACCGCGACGGCGGCGACCCGATCTGGCTCGCCGCCCCCTACATCCTGGACGCCACCGAGATGGGCGAGTTGCTGCCGCTCACCGGCACCGAGTACGTCACCGGCTTCGAGTCGCAGGCCGCCACCGGCGAGCCCAGCGCGCCGGCCGTCGCGCAGCCGCTCAACATGCAGGCCGTCTCCGTGTGCTTCGCCATCGACCACGTGGACGGCGACCACACGATCGACCGGCCCGAGCGCTACGACTTCTGGCGGGCGTACGAGCCGGAGTTCTGGGGCGGGCCGATCCTCGGCTGGCGCAGCCCCAACCCCCGCACGCTGGAGATCTCCGAGCGCTCCTTCACCCCCAACCCCGGCGACGACCCGCTCCAGGTCCGCGCCGACCAGCGGCGCAACCCCGGCGACGGCAACCTGTGGACCTTCCGCAGGATCGCCGCCCGCGACCTGTTCGCGCCGGGCGCGTACGCCAGCGACATCACGCTGGTCAACTGGCCGATGATCGACTACCTGGAGGGCGGCGTCATCGACGTGCCCGACGCCGCCGAGCATCTCGAACGGGCCAGGGAGTTGTCCAGGTCGGTGCTCTACTGGATGCAGACAGAGGCGCCGCGTCCCGACGGCGGCACCGGCTGGCCGGGGCTGCGGCTGCGCGGCGACGTGACCGGCTCGGCCGACGGGCTGGCGCAGGCCGCGTACATCCGCGAGTCGCGCCGGATCCTCGGCGAGTACACGGTCGTCGAGCAGGACCTGTCCGTGGCCGTACGCGGCGACAAGGGCGCGGTGCGCTACCCCGACTCGGTCGGCATCGGGATGTACCGGATCGACCTGCACCCCTCGACCGGCGGCGACAACTACCTCGACGTGCCGAGCAGCCCGTTCGAGATCCCGCTCGGCGCGCTGGTCCCCCGCCGCGTCGGCAACCTGCTGCCGGCGGGCAAGAACATCGCCACCACCCACATCACCAACGGCTGCTACCGCCTGCACCCGGTCGAATGGAACATCGGGGAGGCCGCGGGCGCGCTGGCCGCGTTCTGTCTCGACCGGTCCACCTCGCCGCACGCCGTGCGGAACGACCCCGGCCTGCTCTCCGCGTTCCAGGAACGCCTTGAGGAGCAGGGCGTCGAACTCCACTGGCCGGACGTCTCCGGCTACTGATCCCCCCTTTTGAGGAGCGCCGATGCGCATCAGAATGGCCGCCGCCGGCCTCGCGGGCCTGCTCGTCCTGACGGCCTGCGGCTCAGGTGAGGACGCCGCCTCCAGCGGGCCCGCCGCACTGCGGATGACGATCTGGACCGGCAACGAGGAACACCTCGACCTGCTCAACTCGATCGCCGACGAATATCGCAAGACGCACAAGGACGTGACGGCGATCAAGTTCGACACGCTGCCGATCGAGAACTACACCACGACCCTGACCACGCAGATCGCCGGCGGCAACGCCCCCGACCTGGCCTGGGTGCTGGAGAACTCCGCGCCCGACTTCGTCGGCTCCGGCGCGCTCGCGCCGCTGGACAACCTGGTCAAGCCCGAAGAGTTCGCCCCCTCGACCACGCGGCTCTGGCAGCGGGACGGCCAACTGTACGCCTACCCGTTCTCCACCTCGCCCTTCGGCGTCTTCGTCAACCTCGACCTGCTCAAGAAGGCCGGGCAGAAGCCGCCCAAGGCGGGCTGGACGTGGGAGCAGGCCGTCAAGATGGCCGCCGCGGTCAACGAGGAGACCGGCAAGGCCGGCCTGGTGGTGCGGGACTTCGACTACAAGGGCTGGGACAACCTGGCCACCGTGTGGGGCGGCTGGGGCGCCGAGGCGTGGAGCGAGGACGGCAGGACCTGCGGCTTCGCCAAACCCGAGATGGTCGAGGCGATGACGTTCCTGCACAAGGCGATCTTCGAGGACAAGGCGCTGCCCGCACCCGGCACGACGGCCGACTTCTTCGCCGGCGAGGCGGGAATGACGATCACCCAGATCTCCCGCGCGTCGCTGCTCAAGGACGGCGACTTCACGTGGGACCTGATCCCGCTGCCCACCGGCCCCGAAGGCGCCTACAGCGTGATCGGCCAGGCCGGCATCGGCGTGATCAAGAAGAGCCCGAACGCCGCCAAGGCCGCCGACTTCCTGGCCTTCCTGTCGAACCCGGAGAACTCCGCCAAGCTCGGCCAGTATTTCCCTCCGCCGCGCACCCCGCTGCTCACCGCCGACAGCCTGGCCAAGAGCAACCCCCTGCTCAAGCCCGAGCAGCTCCAGCAGGTCGTGATCGACGGCATCGAGAAGGGCCGGGTCAAGCCCAGCCACGCGGGCCAGGCCGAGCTGGCCCAGACCGTGCGCGCCGGGCTCGACCAGCTCTGGCAGCCGGGCGCCGACGTCGCCAGGACGCTGACCGGGGTGTGCTCCTCGATCCAGCCGATGCTGGCCAAGTGATGGCGGCCGACGCGCCCGGCCTCGCCCGTGCGGCCCGGCGGAGCCGTACGGGCTGGTGGACCGCGAGCAGGCGCGACCACCTGGTCGGCTACCTGTTCGTGACCCCGCAACTCGTCGGCAGCCTGCTCTTCGTCTTCCTGCCGCTCGGCCTGGTCGTCTACTACAGCCTGCACGAGTGGAACGTGCTCGCCGACACCTTCTCCTTCGTCGGCGCGGACAACTACCGGCAGTTGCTCGCCGACCCCAACGTCCCCAAGGTGCTGACCGCGACCGCCCTGTTCTCCGTCGGGCTCGTGGTGGCCAACCTGACGCTGGCCATGGTGCTCGCGGTGCTGCTCAACCAGCGGCTGCGCGGCATGGTCGTGTTCCGGACGCTGTTCTTCTCGCCCGTGGTCGTCTCGCTGGTCGCGTGGACGATCGTGTGGGGGTTCCTGCTCCAGCGCGACGGCGGCGTCAACGCGCTGCTCCAGGCGGTCGGCGCCGAGGGGCCCAACTGGCTGCGTACGGGCTCGGGCGCGATGGTGTCCGCGATCGCCGTGCAGGTGTTCAAGAACGTCGGGCTCAACATGGTGCTCTTCCTCGCGGCGCTCCAGGGTGTGCCGAAGGAGCTGCACGAGGCGGCCAGGATCGACGGCGCGGGCGCGTGGACCAGGTTCGCCAGGATCACGCTGCCGATGATCAGCCCGACCGTGCTGCTCACGTCGATCATCACGGTCGCCGGGTCGCTGCAGGTCTTCGCGCAGATCGCGGTGCTGACGCAGGGCGGCCCGGGAACCTCGACGACCGTGCTCGTCTACTACCTCTACCAGCAGGCCTTCCAGTTCCATCACTTCGGCTACGGCGCCACGCTGTCGGTGCTGCTCTTCGTGATCGTGCTCGCCCTCACCGTGCTGCAGTGGCGGATGCGCAGGAGGTGGGTGTTCCTTGAGAAGTAAAACCGTCCTGTACGGCGTGCTCTGCGTGTTGTGCGTGCCGTTCGTCTTCCCGACCTGGTGGATGGTCACCTCCTCGCTCAAGCCGGTGAACGAGATCTTCGCCTTCCCGCCGTCGCTCCTTCCTGGCCGGCCCATGCTGGACGCCTACCGCCAGGTGTTCGAGCTGCAGCCCTTCGCCCAGCAGTACTGGAACAGCCTCTACATCGCGGCCCTCGTCACCGCCGGCACGCTGGCGGTCTCGGCGCTGGCCGGGTGGGCGTTCGCGCGCATCCGCTTCCGCGGGTCGAACGGGTTGTTCCTGGTGATCCTCGTCGGCCTGCTGATCCCCAGCGAGGTCACGATCGTGCCGCTCTTCCGGCTCTTCCACTCGGCCGGGCTGACCGACACGCACTGGCCGCTCGTCCTCATCCCGGTCCTGGGCGCGCCGAGCGTGCTGGCCACGTTCATCATGCGGCAGTTCTTCCTCGCGCTGCCCAGAGAGCTCGACGAGGCCGCGGCGGTCGACGGGCTGGGCCGGCTGGCCACGTTCTGGCGGATCGGGCTTCCGCTGGCCAGGCCCGCCGTCGGCGCGGTGGCCATCTTCACCTTCCTGCACAGCTGGAACCTGTACCTCGAACCGATCGTGTTCCTGACCACGCCGGAGCGGTTCACCCTGCCGCAGGCGCTCACCCAGTTCGTGGACGCCTACGGTGGGCCCATGTGGAACGTGCAGCTCGCCGCGGCGTCGATGACGGCGCTGCCGGTGCTCGTGGTCTTCGTCGTGGCGCAGAAGCAGTTCGTGGAAGGACTGGCGCACACGGGGCTGAAAGGATGACCCTCCTGGCTTAAGCGGTTAACGCCGTCCGTTTCGAAGGACACGGTGTCGCCTGGCCGGTGGCCTACAGTAGAGAGGGTTACCCGGTTCAGGAAAGGACGTCCGTGAAGCGACCGACGATCGCCGACATCGCCAGCCGGGCGGGAGTGTCCAAGGTGGCGGTCTCCTACGCGCTCAACGGGCAGCCCGGGGTGTCGGAGGCGACGCGGGCCAGGATCGTCGCCATCGCCGACGAGATCGGCTGGCGGCCCAACAGCGCGGCCCGGGCGCTCAACGGCGCCAGGGCCAACTGCGTCGGCCTCGCGCTCTGCAGGCCCGCCCGCATCCTGGGCGTCGAGCCGTTCTTCATGGAGCTGATCTCCGGCATCGAGGCCGTGCTCGCCGACCGCTCCTACGCGCTGCTGCTCCAGGTCGTCACCAGCCACCAGCAGGAGAGCGAGGTCTACCGGCACTGGTGGGGCGAGAGCCGCATCGACGGCGCGTTCCTCGTCGACCTGCACTATGCCGACACCCGCGTGACCGAGCTCGAGCGGCTCGGCATGCCGGTCGTGGTGATCGGCCATCCCTCGGAGTCCGGCTCGCTGTCGGCCGTCTGGTCCGACGACGGCGAGGCCGTCCGCGAGACCGTCGGCTATCTGCGGGCGCTCGGCCACCACCGCCTCGCGCGGGTCGCCGGGCTGCCCGAGCTCGTCCACACGACCGTGCGCGACCAGGCGTTCGCGCAGGCCTGCGAGGGCGTGGCCGAGCACGTCATCGTGCACACCGACTACACCGGCGAGGAGGGCGCCAGGGCCACCAGGCGGCTGCTCAGCTCGCCCGACCGGCCGACGGCGATCGTCTACGACAACGACATCATGGCCGTGGCCGGCCTGTCGGTGGCGCAGGAGATGCGGGTGGAGGTGCCGCGCGACCTGTCCATCGTGGCCTGGGACGACTCGCCGCTGGCGCAGGTCGTCCGGCCACCGCTGACCGCGCTCACCCGCGACATCCCCGCCTACGGCGCGCACGCCGCCCAGCGCCTGCTCGCCCTCATCTCCGGCGAGAGCGTGCCCCCCTACCAGGACCAGGCGGCCGTGCTGACGCCGCGCGGCAGCACGGGGCCCGCCCGCTCCTGACCCCTGCGCGGGCCCCGTGCGCGCAGGTCCGCGGCGCGTGCCGCGGGCGCCAGGTGCGTGGCTGGCAGACCGCGCGTTCCCACCGCGGCACGCGCCGTCCCCTCCTTCGCGGCACATCCCATCCGTACGGAGCGCGGGGTGGCGCTCCTGAGTACACCCGCCTTGTTGACAAATTTTTTTGTCGGCTCTACGTTCGACGCATGAGCACAGTACGTTCGGCCGACGGCACCCCCATCGCCTACACCCGCGCCGGCCAGGGCCCCGCCGTCATCCTCGTGGACGGCGCCCTCAGCTTCCGCGCGCAGAGCATCAACACCGGCCTGGCCACCGCCCTGGCCGGGGACTTCACGGTCTACACCTATGACAGGCGCGGGCGCGGCGAGAGCGGCGACACCCCGCCGTACACGACGGAGCGCGAGATCGAGGACCTCGCCGCCCTCGCCGCGCTCGCCGCCGAGACCGGCGGCCCGGTGCGGCTCTACGGCACCTCCTCGGGGGCCGCCCTCGCGCTGGCCGCCACCGACGCGGGAGTGCCGGTCGAGAAGCTGGCGCTGTACGAGCCGCCGTTCATCGTCGACGACACCCGCCCCGCCGTCCCCGCCGACTACGAGCGCACGCTGAACGAGCTGGTGGCCGCCGGCCGCCGCGCCGAGGCGGTGCGCTTCTTCATGCGCGCGGGCGTCGGGCTGCCGGGCGTGGTCGTGGCGATGATGCGGTTCATGCCGGCCTGGTCCACGCTCACGTCGGTGGCGCACACGCTGCCGTACGACGCGGCGTTCGTGGCGCCGTACGAGAAGGGCGAGCCCTACCCCGAGTCGAGCTGGGCCGCGGTCAAGACGCCCACGCTCGTCATGGACGGCGGCAAGAGCAAGCCGTGGATCCGCAACGCCGCCAGATCGCTGGCCGACCTGCTGCCCGGCGCCGAGCACCGCACGCTCGACGGCCAGACCCACATCGTCAAGCCGGCGGCGCTGGCGCCCGTACTGACGGAGTTCTTCCGCTGACCTGCTCCCCCGCCCCTGAGCGCCGAGAACCGGCGGGGCGCCGGACTGTCCGCCGGCGACCGGAAACCCGGCGGAGGCGCGTCGCCGAGCTCGCCGACGGGGTGGCGTGACCGCACTCCCCCGGGCCGCATGACGACCGCCCGACAGGGGCCTTGAGCAGGGGCGTAACGCGCGGGCTCGCGGGTAGGCGGGGCTCCATGACCGAGGGTTTCGACACCGAGATGTTGTGGGAAGAGTTCCACCGGACGGTCAACATGAACTCCGAGGAACTGCGCGCGCATCTGCTCGCCGACGCCTCCGACGAGGAGGGCTTCCCGCCCGACCCTGACCTGGGCATCAATGAGCTGGGCCGGGGTGTGCTGCACGTCCTGGGCAAGCGCAAGGGCGACCTGACCAGTGCCGATCTCGACGTGATGCGGCAGGTCGTCGACCTCGTCGAGACGATGGGCGACCGGACGGACGACGAGTCGCGGCGCGAGCTCATGTCCGTGGGTCACGATCCGTTGAGGGGATAGCACATGGTCGCGCCGCGCGCGTGGATCGAAGGGTACGTACGAGCCTGGAACTCCAACGATCCCGGCGACATCTCCGCGCTGTTCACCGAGGACGCCGTCTACTACACCGAGCCGTACAGCTCACCCTGGCAGGGGCGCGACGCGATCGTCTCGGGATGGCTGGCGCAGCAGGACAAGCCGGGCGATGCCACGTTCGAGTGGCATCCGGTGTGCGTGACGGACGACATGAGCGTCATCCAAGGAGTCACGACATATCCCGATAAGACGTATAGCAACCTCTGGATCATCCGCTTCGCACCGGACGGGCGGTGCCGGGAATTCACCGAATGGTGGATGCTGCACGATGTCAAATGATGCAATGGCCCGAGCCGCCTTCACCCGAGGAGATCCGTTGAAAGACAACCTCGACCTCGCCGCGAGCGCCCAGCAGCTGGCCGACGCCGCCCCGACGGGATCGATCGACCGCGCCGCCGCCTCGTCCGTGGCCATCACGCTCGCCACGACCCGCGACATCACCGACGCCAGGAAGACGCTGGACGGGCTCACCCCGGCAGAGGTGCGCACGGCGGCGCTCGCGATCTTCGACCGGTTGTCGGCGGACTAGTTCGGCAGGTTCAACCACCGAGGCCGGCCGTCGGCAGGGACACCGGCCCGCGATGTGCGCTGCCCCCGTCCGGAGCCGGGCCCCGGCAGCCCAGCCCGCCCTGCGCCTGAGCGATGTGCCCTCCGAGCCGGTGAGGGGATCATCGATCGACCGCCCGCGCACGCCGCAGGGATCTCATGGAGCGGGAACGGTGCGCAGGTGGCCGACCAGTTTCTGGATCTCGCGCGCGTAACGCTCGGCGAACTCCGGCGAGGCCGGGTCGTCGTCCCAGACGGCGCGGATGAGCTGGGGGAAGGAGATGCCGGCCGCGGCCATGGAGAACAGCGCCACCAGGACGGCGCCGGGGTCGAGGTCGGCGGGGAACTCGCCGTCCTGCTGGCGCCGGCGCAGGTGCTCGAGGTCGCGGCGGACGTCGGCCACGAACGCCGGATCGGGCGGGCCGTCGTCCGTGAGCCCCTGCCAGAGCATCAGCCTGCCGTAGTCGCGGCGGGAGGAGTTGGCCCGCACGTAGCCGGCGACCAGTTCGGCGAGCTCGGACGAGGGGTCCGCGAAGGTGCTCTCCTCCACGTGCCATCGTGCGTTCAGCGCCTGGTAGAGACCCTCTTTGCCGCCGAAATAGTACGAGATCAGCTGCTTGTTGACGCCGGCCCTGGCGGCGATCTCGCTGACCCGCGCGCCCGCGAACCCCTTCGCGGCGAACTCCTCCAGCGCCGCCTGCAGGATGCGGGCCTTCGTGCGCTCGGGGTCGCGCTGTTTCTCCTCCGGTGCTCGTCTCATGGCCGCCAGATTATCATCCATCCGTTTGGTTGACAGAATCAGCCAAACGGATGACTATTGCTCGCATGACACCTCACATCGCGATCATCGGTGGCGGGATCGGCGGGCTCTGCCTGGCCCAGGGGCTGCGCAAAGCCGGTCTCGACGTGACCGTTCACGAGCGGGACCGCACCCCCGCCGACCGCCTGCAGGGCTACCGCGTGCACATCGACCCGCACGGCGCTCGCGCGCTGCACGACTGCCTGCCCTCCCACCTGTGGGAGGCCTTCCTGGCCACGACCGGACGGGGCGGCCAGGACTTCGGCTTCCTCACCGAACGGCTGGACCTGCTCGCACTGCTCGAAACGCCCAAGGCCGGCGACCCCGCCGATGACCACCACTCGGTCAGCCGCATCACGCTCAGGCAGGTGCTGCTGTCCGGCCTGGACGACGTCGTACGGTTCGGTAAGACGTACGAGCGGTACGAGAGGCTGCCCGACGGGCGGATCCGGCTCTTCTTCGCCGACGGCACCAGCGAGGACGCCGACATCGTGGTCGCCGCGGACGGCGGCAACTCGCGGGTCCGTGAGCAGTACCTGCCGCACGCCAAGCGGGTGGACACCGGGATCACCACGGTCGCGGGCAAGTTCCCGCTCACCGACGCGACCAGGAAACTCCTGGCCCCGCGACTGGCCGACGGGCCGAACACCATCATCCCGCCCAGAGGCATGGGCCTGTTCACGGCTCCGCACGACCTGGGCGAGGCCGTGACGTACGGCGGGATCGGGGTGACCGAGCAGGAGAGCGCCCTGATGGACAACACCAGCAGCTACGTCCTGTGGGCGTTCGGCGCGTCCGCCGGCCGCTTCCCGAAGGACATTACGGAAATGTCGGGCTCACAACTCCAGGGCACCGTAGCCGGCATGATCAGCTCCTGGCACCCCGACCTGCGCAGGCTCGTCGACATGACCGACCCCGGCACCATCACCCTGCTGCCGATCCGCACCTCGATCCCGATCGACCCGTGGCCGGCCTCCACCATCACCCTCATCGGCGACGCCATCCACAGCATGACCCCGATGCGCGGCATCGGCGCGAACACCGCCCTCCGCGACGCCCGCCTGCTCTGCGGCGAACTGGCGGGCGCGCTCACGGGCGCACTCACGGGCGCGCGCACGGGCGCACTCACGGGCCCACTTTCGGGCTCACTTTCGGGCTCACTTTCGGGCGCGCGCACGGGCGTGACCTCTGGCGGGCACACGAGCGGGCCCTCGGGCGGTGGCGACCCTGTCGCGGCCATCGCCCGCTACGAGACGCGCATGCGCGAGTACGGCTTCGCCGCCGTACGCGACTCGTTGCGCTCGGCCGAGCAGTTCATCGGCGACAACCGGGTGGCGCGCATGGGGTTCAAGGGTTTCCTTCGCCTGGTCCAGCGATTCCCCTCGCTCAAGGCCAAGGTGTTCTCCTGACCGCCTGTGCGCGGACCGGGCCGGTGCGCGGAATGTGGAGGCCGCCGGGCATCGACACGCTGGACGGCCGGCTGGAGGCCGTTCGCCGAGGGCGAGCTGGTCGTGGGGTTGCCGGAGTTCGGCGAGGCCACGGTGCCGCACCTCTCCGTCGAGCTGCTGCGTGAGCGGCTCGGCCCATGAGCCGGCCGCTGTCAGGGGCGCAGGCGGTGGAACAGCTCGACCCTGGCGTGGTGGTAGTCGAGGTCGTCCCGGTCGTGCTCGACCCCGGAGCGGGCGGCCTTGTGGAAGTAGGCGTATTCCCTGCGCAGTTTGTGGCGGACGAGCTGGGCCAGTGACTCCTCGTCGAGCCGGGAGGCCGTGCCGCCCGCCTCGTGGTAGGCGTCGACGAACTCCTTGCTCGGCCCCGCCAGGTCGTCGCCCCATTCGAGCGCGGCCGCCGCCAGGTCGATCTCGGGTGCCCCGACGAAGCATTCGTCCCAGTCGAGCACCGCCACTATCGTGCCGTCTCTGGCGAGCGTGTTGCCGGCGTAGAAGTCGCCGTGCAGGGGGTGGCGCAGCGGATGCCGGGCGTGGAAGCCGGCCAGCCAGCGGTCGAGCAGCGGGTCGTCCAGCTCGGCGGCGTCGGGGGGCGGGTCGCCGTACAGGCCGGACTCCTGCAAGGCGGGCACCGGGCGCGGGCCGGGCCGGCAGTCGGCCAGCGACCGGTGCAGCCGGGCCAGCAGGCGGGCGCCGGCCACGCGCTGCGCGGGCACCCCGGAGTCGGGCCAGGCCCCGTCGACGTGAGGCCAGCAGGAGATCGGGCGGCCCTCGACCGTGATGACCGTCGTCCCGTCAGGGGTGGGAACGGGGGCGAGCGCCTCCGGCAGCGTGGCGGCGGCGTGCCTGGCGATCGCGTGGCACCACTCGGATTCGGCGGGGTCGCGTCCGGCGGGGCCGACCCGGATCACATGGCCGTCGAGGCGGTAGGCGGCGGACTCCTCGCCACCGTGCAGCCGCTCACCCTCACCGGTCAAGCCCCAGGTCAGGGCCACTGCTTCGCGTATCGCGGGGGTCAGTGGAGCAGTGGCGTAGATCACCTCGCCAGCCTACGGCAACTTCACGCTTCCGGTTTGGCGGCGGATGCGCGATGGTTTAGGCAACGTGCACCGCGAGGTAAGGAGACCTGTGGTCAGTCCTGGCACGCTCGACACTCGGGGCAGCGATTTCGCCCGACTCGCCCATCGGATCATGGACGCCGGTCTCCTTGACCGGCGTCCCCTTTATTACGCCGTCAGGATGAGCATCGCAGCCGTGATCTATCTCGGCTGCTGGGCACTGTTCGCCTGGGTGGGCGACTCCTGGTTGCAGCTTCTCGTCGCGGCCGCGATGGCCGTGGTCTTCGCGCAACTCGGCTTCCTCGCCCACGACCTCGGGCACCGGCAGGTCTTCAGGAAGCGGCGGCCGAGCGACGTCGCCGGGCTGGTGATCGGCAACCTCGGCGTCGGGCTCGGCTGGGGGTGGTGGACCAGCAAGCACAACCGGCACCACGCCAACCCCAACCACGAGGACCACGATCCGGACGTGTCGCCCGCCGTGATCGTCTGGTCGGAGGACCAGGTCGCCAAAAGTCGCGGCATCCCCCGCTTCGTCGCGAAATATCAGGCTTTCTGGTTCTTCCCGCTGCTCACGCTGGAGGCCTGGCACCTGCACGTCGCCAGCGTCAAGGCGCTGCTCAAGCCGGGCGCCAAACGGCGTACGACCGAGCTCAGCCTGATCGTCGTGCACTTCGTGCTCTATTTCGGCCTGGTCTTCACCGTCCTGCCGCTCGGCAAGGCGCTGGTGTTCCTGATCGTGCACCAGGGGCTGTTCGGCATCTATCTGGGCCTCTCTTTCGCGCCCAACCACAAGGGCATGCCCGTGCTGACCAAAGAGGACAAACTTGACTTCCTGCGCAAGCAGGTGCTGACCTCGCGCAACGTCAAGGGCGGCTGGTTCACCGACGTGGCGCTCGGCCAGCTCAACTACCAGATCGAGCACCATCTGTTCCCGAACATGCCGGCGCCCAACCTGCGCAGGGCGCAGCCGATCGTCCAGGCGTACTGCGCGGAGATCGGCGTCGACTACCTGCAGACCGGGCTCGTCACGTCGTACGGGCAGGCGCTTCGCCATCTGCACGAGGTCGGGGCCGCGCTGCGATGACCGGCCGGGCGCCGGAGAGGGCGCCCGGTCAGTCCTCGCCCTCCTCCAGCCGCCCGCGCAGGTTGTCGCGGCGGCGTTCGAGCTCGGCGATCAGCTCGACCTGCTCGTCCGCCTGGCTGATCATGGCGGAGATCTCCACCTGGTCGGTCGCGCCCATGTCGCGGATCTGGTCGCGGATGTCCTGGTTCTCGGCGCGCAACCGGGCCAGATCCTCTTCGACCTGCCGGAGCTCGTCCTTAGTGCTCATTCACCGGCTCTACCCACAGGAACGGCGGCGATTACCCGGCTTTGACGGGGACGTACAGAATGGGAGCCATGCGGAGGCCGTCGAAGAGCACACTCGTGTCGCTCGCCGTGATCGCCGCGGTGCTGGCAGGAGTGGTCCTCACCCTGGCGCTGAACGGCGCCGTCGGGCCCAACGCTTTTGACGTCGTGCTGCCGGTCATCGCCTCGGCCGGCCTGCTGCTGCGGGAGCGTTGTCCCGTCGCGGCGCTGGTCATCGTGATCGCGGCGACGGGCGCCTACTACCCGTGGGCGACGGTCGACGGGCCGCTCATCGCGCTGCCGCTGTTCACCCTCTACACCGCCGCGGACAAGGGGCATCTCACCGCGGCCATCGTCGCCGGGGCGGCGGCGCTGCTCGGCATGGGGCTCGGCGAGACCGGCGGGGTCAGGCACGTGGACGACAGCGCGTTCCTGATGATCACCGGATGGGTGGTGGCGGCCATCGCGTTCGGCGGCGTCACCCGCAACCGGCGCGCCTACCTCATGGAGGCGCGCCGGCACGCGCTCGACGCCCTGCGCAGCAAGGACGAGGAGGCCAGGCGGCGGGCGGGAGAGGAACGCCTGCGCATCGCCAGAGAGCTGCACGACGTTCTCGGCCACAACATCTCCATGATCAACGTGCAGGCCGCGGCGGCGCTGCACGGGCTGAGGAAGCGGCCCGAGGACGCCGAGACGGCGCTGCGGACGATCAAGGACACCAGCAAGGAGACGCTGCGCGAGCTGCGCACCACCCTGGGCGTGCTGCGCCAGGTCGACGAGGACGCGCCGACCGCGCCGGCCGACAGCCTGGCGCGGGTGGACGCGCTGGTCGAGGCGTCCGGGCTGAAGGTACGCACCGAGCTGTCCGGGCCGCTCGACGCGCTCCCGACCGAGGTCGACCTGGCCGCCGCCCGCATCGTCAGGGAAGCTCTGACGAACGTATCCCGCCATTCAGGCACGAACGAGGCAAATTTGAAGATCAGCAACAGGTCCGGAAATATCGAGATCTGCGTGGAGGATGACGGGCCGGGCGCCTCCTACGACGGGGGCAGCGGCTTCGGCCTGACGGGCATGCGCGAGCGCGCGGCCATGCTGGGCGGCACCCTGGAGGCGGGGCCACGAGCCGAAGGCGGCTTCCGCGTCCTCGCCCGGCTGCCGGCGAAGGGGCTGTGATGGTCCGCGTGCTGCTCGCCGACGACCAGACCCTGGTGCGCGCCGGGTTCCGGTCGATACTCAGCGACGAGGACGACATCGAGGTCGTGGGCGAGGCGCCCAACGGCACGGCGGCCGTCCAGGGCGCCCGCGAGCTCCAACCCGACGTGGTCCTCATGGACATCCGCATGCCCGAGCTCGACGGCCTGGAGGCCACCCGCCGGATCGCCGGCGACCCCCGGCTCGAAGGCGTCAAGGTGATCATCCTGACCACGTTCGACCTGGACGACTACGTCTACGGCGCGCTGCGGGCCGGCGCGAGCGGCTTCCTCGTCAAGGACACCGAGCCGGCCGAGCTGATCCACGCCGTCCGGGTCGTGGCCAGGGGCGACGCGCTGATCGCGCCGTCCATCACGCGGCGGCTGATCGCCGAGTTCGCCGGCCGGGTCAAGCGCCCCGAACCCGGCCCCGAGCTCAACGCGCTCACCGATCGCGAGCGCGAGGTCATGGCGCTGGTGGCGGCCGGGCTGTCCAACGACGAGATCGCCGCCCGGCTCGTGCTCAGCCCCGCCACGGCGAAGACGCACGTCAGCCGCATCATGACCAAGCTGTCCGTACGCGACAGGGCTCAGCTCGTCATCATCGCGTACGAAGCCGGCATGATCACCCCGGGCTGGCTTACCTCCTGACCTGCGGGGACACACCTGCGGGGACACCCCGCACACCCCGGAACAACGGAAGCACGTACGTCCCGAGGGGTACGTCCGGCGGGCCCATGCGACCCGGGGTGTAGACCAGGTGCCCGCCGGAGCATGACGCCGCCGCCCAGGCCGTACGCGCAAGCTCCCGGCATGGACACCGTTGACCTCGCCCGCCTGCAGTTCGCGATCACCGCGGGCGCGCACTTCCTCTTCGTGGCGCTGACGCTCGGCCTGGCGACCCTGCTGGCGGTCGTCCAGACGCGGGCCACCTTCGGCAACAGCCCTGTGCACCTGCGGATGACGCGGTTCTGGGGCCAGCTCTACATCATCAACTACGCGATGGGCATCGTCACCGGCCTGGTGATGGAGTTCCAGCTCGGGCTGTCGTGGAGCGGGCTGACGGAGTACGCGGGCGACGTGTTCGGCTCGGCACTGGCGATCGAGACGCTGGTGGCGTTCTTCATCGAGTCCACGTTCCTGGGGTTGTGGATCTTCGGCTGGAACAAGCTGAACCGGTGGGCGCACCTGGCGCTGATCTGGGTCGTGACGCTGACGGCGTACGCGTCGGCCTTCTGGATCATGGTGGCGAACGGTTTCCTGCAGAACCCGGTGGGCCACGTGCTGGAGGGCGGCAGGATGCGGCTGGCGGACTTCGGGGCGATGGTGGCAAACCCGGCGGCGCAGGTGGCGTTCTGGCACGTCGTCAGCGCCGGGATGGTCGTCGGCGGGTTCTTCATGGCCGGGGTGAGCGCGTACCACCTGCGCAGGCGCACCGCCGAGCAGGACGTCTTCCGCAAGTCGCTGCGAATCGGGATGGGTGTGGCGCTGCCGGCCGTCTTCGTCACCGCGACGTTCGGCGGGCTCGGATTCGAGACGATGCAGCCGGCCAAGCTGGCGGCCTGGTCGGGCGACGCCGAACGCCTCGCCGAGGCCCAGGCGGAGATGGTGGCCGCGCACGGGCCCGGCGACTATCTGCCTCCGGTGGAGTGGGTGCAGATGAGCGGCACGACGATGATGTTGCTGTTCGCGCTGATGATGTTCTTCGCGGGGCTGAGCTGCCTGCTGATGCTCTTCCGTCCGGTCGTACGCGGGTTCACGCTCTGGCACTGGCTGATGACGCTGATGATCCCCGTCCCGTTCCTGGCCATGCTCGCCGGCTGGGCCTTCCGCGAGTTCGGCCGCCAGCCATGGACGGTGTACGGGCTGCTGAGGACGTCGGAGGCGATGTCCCCGGTGTCGGCGGGGCAGATGCGGTTCTCCGTGGTCGCCTTCCTCACGGTGTTCGCCGTGCTGATCGCCGTCAACTACTGGCTGCTGGCGCGGCACGCCCGGCGCGGGCCCGACGCCGTGCTGCTCGGCGACCGCCCGATCGAGGCGCCCGTTCCCGCCCCTACCTTCTGAGGAGCCGTCATGGAGATCTTCATCCTGGCCTTCTTCGCGCTCGGCTACCTGGTGCTGGCCGGCGCCGACATCGGGGTCGGCATGGCGCTGCCGTACCTCGGCAGGTCCGCCGCGGAACGGCGCGAGGTGATCGCCGCGATCGCGCCGTTCTTCCTCGGCAACGAGGTGTGGCTGGTGGCCACGGCAGGTGTGCTCGCGGGGCTCTTCCCCGAACTGGAGGGCGAGCTGCTGAGCGGGAACCACACGGTGGTCGTGGTGCTGCTGCTGGCGTGGGTGATCCGCGACACGGGCCTGTGGCTGCGGGGGCGCGTGCCGGGAGTGCGCTGGCAGGCGTTCTGGGACGGCGCGATCGTGGCCGGCAGCTGGGGGCTGGCGCTGAGCTGGGGCCTGCTGCTCGGGCACGTGCTGCTCGGCAGCACCGGGCCGTTCGCGCTGCTGCCGGCGCTCGTGGTGGCCGCGCTGTTCGGCACGCACGGCATGACGTTCGCGTCGCTGCGGCTCCACGGCGAGCTGCGGGCGCGGGCGGCCGTGCTGTCCGGCGGGGCCGGGGAGGCGCGCACGTACGCGCTGACCTCGGCGGCGCTGGTCACGGTCGGGGTGCTGGCCGGGCTGCGGCTCCCGCTGGACCCGGGCGGCGGGGGCGTGGTGCTGGTGCCGGTCGTGCTCACCATGATGCCGCTGCTCGTGGCGGCGCAGGCATGGGTGTGGTGGACGTTCCGGCACCGGGTCACCGGGCCCTCCTACCTGTGATCGGAACAGGTGATGAAATCCCTGATCATGGCGGTGACCTCGGCCGGGCGCTCATGCAGGACCACGTGGCCGCTGTCGAGCTCGGCGTACCGGCTGCCGGGGATGGCGGCGTGCAGCGCGCGGGCGTGCTCGACCGGGATCAGATAGTCCTGGGCCGCCCCGATGACCAGGGTGGGAGCGGTGATCTTCGGGAGCAGGTCCCTGAGGTCCACGCGCAGGTCCAGCTCGATCTGGCGCAGCGTGCCCCGGGGCGCCTCGCCCTCCAGCAGCGTGCGCGCGCCGATCTCCCGGACGAACCCCGGGCTGAACGCCACGAGCGGCCCGTAGGCGGCGAAGCTTTCGGGGTCGGTGGCGGCCAGCCGCGCCCACGTGCGCAGGCCCAGCTCCAGCCGGGAGTCCGCCAGGTGCGTCCAGCCTGCGATCAGCACCAGCCGCCTGACCAGCTCGGGCCGCTCGGCGGCGACCTTGGCGGCCACGGCGGCGCCCAGCGAGAACCCGACCAGGTCGGACGGCTCCTCGAACGCGGCGGCCACCTGCCCGGCGAGCAGGTCGAGCGTGAGGTCGCCGCCCGGGTCGAAGGTGCGGCCGCTGCCGGCGTAGTCGGGCGTGATGACCGTGCGCACGTCGGCGAGGCCGGGGACGAGGTGGGCGTAGTTGGAGACGGCGTCGCCGCCGGTGCCGTGCACCATGACCAGGCCGGGGCCGCTGCCCGCCGTCAGGTAGTGGACGGATCCGCCGTCGTACGTGGCCGTGGGCATGTCGTTGCGATCCTCTCTTTAGCGATCGATACAGATACCGTAACATAGCGATCGCTATAGAATGGCGGCATGGCCAGGCAACGGGCGTTCGACAGGGAGGCGGCGCTGGAGAGCGCGCTGCTGGCGTTCTGGAGGCACGGCTACGAGGCGACCTCCATCGCGGAGCTGACCGCCGCGATGGGCATCAAGCCCCCGAGCCTGTACGCCGCCTTCGGCGACAAGCGGCGGCTGTTCGAGGAGGCGGTACAGCGCTACCAGGAGACGTACGGCGCCTTCACCACCCGCGCGCTGGCCGAGGAGCCCACGGGGCGGCGCGCGATCGAGCGGGTGCTGCGGGAGGCCGCCGCCGAGTACGCCAGTGCCGAGCATCCCTCGGGATGCCTGGTCATCACGGCGGCGGTGAACTGCGGCCCCGAGTCGGCGGAGGTGGAGGAGTCACTGCGGGAGCTCAGGGAGCAGGCCAAGGCGGCGCTGCGGCGGCGCATCGACGACGACGTGGCGGCGGGGCGGCTGCCCGCGGAAACGGACACGGCGGGGCTGGCGACGTTCTACGCCTCGGTGATCCAGGGCATGTCCACGCAGTCGCGCGACGGCGCCTCACACGCCGACCTGCTCGCCATCGCCACCCTCGCCATGTCCGCCTACCCGGCGAGCGGTCACCCCCGTGCCGGGTCAGCGGACTGGTCGGCGGCCAGATGAGCCTGCAGTTCGGAGTGGCGGAACTGGTAGAAGGGCCCGACAGTCCGCAGGACGCCCAGCTGGTGCAGATCATGCAGGAAGCGCATCAAGCGGAACGGCAGCCGGCCCGAGGGCCCGAGGTGGGTCAGGGCGATGGTGGACATCAGCCACATGTGCTGGCGTTTGTTCACCAGGCCGAACGCGATGCCGAAGACGATGCCCATCCCCGCGTGCACGGACGCGGACGAGGAGGGCGGCACGATGGACGCCTCGTTCATGAAATCCACGCCGAAGCCGACGATCGCTCCGAGGAGCAGCGCGTTCATCAGGTGCACGCCCACGAGGCTCCGGTTGACCCGCCAGGTGGACTGCGGGGTGAGGGCGGCGGTGAACGGCGGGAGCCGGTTCTCGTCCGCCCGGGCGGGCTTCGTGTCCCGCTGCTGCAGGACCCGCACGCTCACCCAGCCGAGGCCGAGCGCCGAGAACAGGGCGGCCAGGCCCATCTTCCAGCCGTACGCCACGAGGGAATAGGCCACGAACGGCAGGCCGACGCCGGCCGGCATGATGAACATCATCATGCGTGCGTCGGACAACAGGCCGCGGGTGAAGTCCCGCAGCCGTTGCCGTACGCGCAGCGGAGCGAAGTCGGGGGTACGAGCGGCCTGCACCGCGGACAGGCCGAAGCAGATGCCGAAGGCGGAGCCGAAGACCGGCCCATAGGTCAGCGTGGCGGTCAACGCGGCGGGGAGCGCGAACGCCAGACCGCTCAACCAGCCGATCCAGGTACGGGCGAGCGCGCGCCGTACCCGGGAGGCGGGCAGCGCCTGGTCGGTCAGCCGCCACCAGGCCAGGTCATGCCCGCCGGATTCGGCCTGCAGGCGGGCCAGCCGTTTCGTCCATCCGGCGAGGCCGGCCGGGTCCCAGGTCGTGGGCCTGATCGTGGCGCGTGCGTTCAGCAGCGCGCTGAGCAGATTGTCGAGCAGGTGAGCGCGCAGGGCCTGCACGTCGTCGGCGTACTCGGTGACCAACGGAGCCGGGTCGGCGTCCGGCTGGTCGACGTAGACGGCCCGGACCAGCCACAGTCCCAGGGCGGTCGAGGTGACCTCGGCCAGCGCCGGCGCGGCGCCCTCCCTGAGGGCGCGCAGGACCTTGGTCCACTCCGGGGACGAGGACAGCGCGGGCAGATGGGCGCTCAGGAAGTCCGCCACGACGTCGGGGTGCAGCGCCTTGGGCGCGATGACGGCGGTGGCCTTGAGCGGGCGCCGCGCGGCGGTGACCGCGTTCCCGTATTCGGTGGTACGCGATGTGATGATCACCTGATCGCGTTCCATGAGCGTTTCGGACAGTTTCTCGATCACCTTGGCGCGGGCGGGCTCGGGCAGCTCGTCGAGGCCGTCGAGAACCGCCAGGATCGCGCCACGGGCCGCCAGGACGTCGGCGCCGTCCTGCCGCTTGCCCGGCGTGCGCAGGGCGGCGTAGTCGGTGCGCACGCGCTCGGCCACCCAGTCCTGGAAGCGAGGGTGGGCCTCGATGTCCCAGTCGGCGACGGGCAGGAGCACCGGGACCGGGTCGTCGTCGGCACGCGTGCGGATCAGTTCCAGCATCAACTGGATGGCCAGGGTCGTCTTGCCCGTGCCCGGGCCTCCGGTGATGACCAGGCGGCGCCGGCGCAGCGCGCGGAAGGCGACGGCGAGCGCCTCGACGTCGTCCGATCGGCCCGACACGGCCGGCTCGCGGTCGGCGATCAGATGCGGGTGATCCATGAGTTTGGTCCGGCGGGTCATGTGCCAGGAGACCGGGATGGGCGGATCGCCCAGGGAACGCGTCACCACCTCGTCGCTCCACCGGTCGTGGACCAGCTGGGCGAGCTCCCGCATCGTCTCGGTGACGGTCCCGGGGGCGGGGGCGAGCACGCGCCCGGCCCGTTCGACGATGACGCCGGCCGCCACCGCCGCCACGATGGTGCCGGCGGCCCAAGGGGCGCTCCACACACCGTCGTTGAGCACCTGGTTGGCGGCCACCGACACCACGACCGGCGCGAGCACCATGGACAGCCATAACAGCCGGGCCCGCCACCTCCGCTCGCCCACCATGGCGGCCATGGTAGTCGTGGCCCGCGGCCGATGACCTTGCTTCGCGTTGAAGAGGGCCGAATCTCCTGTGTCGGGCGTGCGCGTCTACGGGCCGTCCGCTGGTCAGGCCCTGACCGCCTGCCGGGCCCTGAGGGCGATCTCCAGCTCGAAGCGGATGTCGGGGTCGGTGAGCTGGTCGCCGTAGAGCTCTTCGAGCTGCCGCAGCCGGTAGCGCACGGTCTGCGGGTGCACGTGCAGCCGGGCGGCCACCTCACCGGCGCCCCTGCCATGCCGCAGCCAGGCGAGCAGCGTCTCCGCCAGCCGGTCCTGCTGGGTGGGCCGCAGGTGGGCCAGGGGCGCCAGCCGCACCTCGGCCAGCGCGCTGACGAGCTCCTCGTCCTTGAAGACCACCAGCGTGGCCATGTGGTCGGCGCACCGCACCAGCCCGCCGGGCAGGACGCCGCGGCGCGACAGGCCGAGCGCCTGCCTGGCCCACCGCAACGACGTCGCGGCGGCGGTCAGGGGCACGGCGGGGCCGATGGCGGCCCGGCGGCCGCGCAGGGCCTGGTCGAGCATCCTGGCCTGGCCGGGGCCGTTGGGGTCGGGCGCCAGCAGGCACGGCTCCGGCCGGTCCATGGCGGTGAGCACGTCGGAGGGGAACACGAGCGCGGGGCAGGGGCCGAGCCCGTCGTCGAGCGCCACGCAGGCCACCGTTCTCGGCAGCCGCCACCCGGCGGCCCTGGCCAGGTCGGCGATGGCCTCGGCGCTGGCGGGCGGCCGGCTGAGCAGGAGGTCGAGCAGCCGGGCGCGGCGGCGCTCGGTCTCGCCGGCGGCGTGCGCCCTGGCCTCGGCGAAGCCCTCGGCCGCCGCGTCGGCGAGCTGGTCGAGGTGGACGAAGATGGCCTCGCCCAGGTCGTACAGGTTCTGCGGGGACAGCCCGCACGGGCCGGCGAGCTCGGTCAGCCGCCGCCAGCCCACTCTGGCGCCGAGCCGCATCGCCGCCTGCAGCGGCTCCAGGTTGCGGCCCTCGGCCGCCTCGCCCCTGCCGATCATGCGGAACGGCTCGGGATCCCACGGGGCGTCCGGGTCCTCGACGCGGTCGAGGAAACCCTCGACGGCCTGCTCGACCGCGATCCTGATGACCTTGATGTAGAGCTCGTCCGACGGCCTCGCGTATTCGGGGATCCGGGTCTGGATCTCCTCGATCACCTCGTCGGAGACCCGCCCGATCCCCGGCCTGAGCGCTTTCGCGATATCCGCGGTGGTACGGCTTTCGCTGCTGTCACTCTTGATGACCATCGTCCCTCCTGACACCCATTGTGACCCAGGCGACAAGAGTTGTGTAGCAAGAGCTTGTTTGTTATCACTTCTGGAGGAAGGCGGCGAACTCCTCCACGTCGATCAGGCCGTCGCCGTCCTTGTCGAGCTGTCGCACGCCTGCCTGCGCGGTCTCCAGCGTGACCGGCCGGCCGAGCACCTCCATCAGCCGTACGAGCTCGACCGCGGAGATCCTCCCGTCCTTGTCGGCGTCGATCAGGTCGAAGGTGGTCGCGTAGTCGCTCATGGGTCGCCATTCTGCGGGATCCGCTGTCGCGTCGGGAGTATCACTCTTGAAGTGACAAGCTTATTTCAGGATAAAACTGCCCAATGGGCGGTGATGGAGTAGGCCACCTCAGGAGTGGATCACAGGTGGGCGGGCGGAGATGGATTGGTGGAGTGCGTTCGCCACCGCGTGGACGAGCGGGACCTGAGAGGCATCCCAGACGAGGTTGAGACCGCTGTGGCTGCGGAGGATGAGCCTGCCGTACAGCAGGATGGGCAGGATCACCAGCGCTCGGCCAGTCCCGCGTTGATCTCCGTGAGCAGCACTGTGGCCGTGATGTGGCGGACGCCAACCGGCTGGGTCAACGTGGCTCTGGCGTGCCGTACGGCATCGCCCACGGTCTCCAGCCCGAGCGCTACGGACTGCGGCGTGCGGATGGCGGTGCTCGCGTGGATCCGCCGGGTGGCCATGTTCAGATAGGTCGCCAGCAGTTCCGCGCGCAGGGCGCGGGGCTGCAGCACTGGCAGCCCGACCGCCTCGGCGAATTCCGCCCGCGTCAGCGTTCCGTCGGTGGGCGAGGTGTCGTAGCGCTGGTCGGTGGCCTGCACGCGGTCCAGCGCCTCCTGGGTCCGCAGCGCCGGGAAGAGCGTCCAGACGGCCAGCGGCCTGGGGTCGCGGGTTGCGGGTGGGAGCGTGATGCGCGTTTGCGCCGTGGCCTGCGCCGCGGCATAGGGGCAGTCGCCGCCGTCGCCGAAGGACAGCGACACCGGTACGGTCACCGTCGTGCCCTCCGCCAGCAGCAGGCTCGGCCGGGTGGTGAAGGCGATCGTGCGGGACGCGACCGCCGCGACCGCGCCAACGTCCCAGCGCAGCGTGGTGGTGCCGTCCGGGTTGCGGGTGACGGTCTCGGGCGGCGTGCCCTGGCCCGGGCTGTAGTAGAGGCCGGCGGGCACCGTGGCGGTCAGCGCCGCTCCCGACGCCGGTCCGGTGCCGGTGTTGCGGTAGGTGAGTGTGAAGGTCGCAGGGTCGCTGCCCGCCGCGGCGGCCTCCAGCGTCAGCGCCGGGCGGCGGACCGTGCTGGCCGCGGTGGCCGTGTTGTCGGCCAGCGTGCCACTCTCGGCATATCCCGCGGCGTTCACGCCCGAGACGGTCGCCGTATTGGTCAGTACGGTGCCGTCGGCCGTCGTGCAGGGCACGGTGTAGGTGAAGGTGTGCCGCGCTGAGCCGCCGGCGGGCAGGTCGGCGACCGAGCGGCCGGTGCGCGTGCCGTCCGGCATCGTGTCGTCGATCCACACCCGGCCGGCCGTCGCCGGTCCCTTGTTGCCCACGGTGACCGCGTAGGTGAGGCTGTCGCCGGGCGTCGCCAGCGCCTTGTCCACGCTCTTGGCCGCCGTCAGGTCGATGTGCGGGTTGAGGGCCTCGGCCGCTTCCTCGGTGATCTCCGCGCTGCCGGCGCCGAGCACGCCCTTGTGCGCGCCGTCCTCGAACATCAGGCTGTTGCGGAAGTCGAGGTTCACGTGCTCCCAGTCGTTCCACGCGCGCAGCCGCTGGCCGGGTGAGGCGGGGCAGGACCTCGTGTCCGTCCCGAAGTGGATGTGGTTGACGTCGCCCGTCGCGCCCGCCTGGTTCGCGCCGTCGCCGTTCCAGTCGACCGCGAGGGACGCGTCGGTGGTCCGCGGCACGCCCGCCAGCCCGTAGACGACCCTCCGGGTGCCCACGCCGGGAACGGCGGCGCCGATCTCGTCGAGTCCCTCGTTCTCCTCGAGAGACCGCAAATCCTGTGCCTGGTAGTCCAGCAGCCTTCCCGGATTGTACGCACCGGCGAACTGGTGGGTGTAGTTCATCACGCTGAGGTAGTTCGGCTTGCAGTTGATGCTGTCGACGCCCCCGTGCTGCAGGCCGAGCGTGTGGCCGAGCTCGTGCATGAACGTCCCGGCCTCCACCTCGACCTGGCCCCCGTCATCGGTGATCATCGTGCTGTCCCAGCGGCCGAGGGTGATCACGAAGTCGTTGCCGCCGGGCAGCGCCATGCCGGCCAGGGTGTGGACGTCCACGATCTCCTGGGTGCTGTCGCCCGCCTCGGCCTTGCCCGACTGTGTCCCCCTGCCGCTGAGCCCGTGCGCGGACACCGCGTAGCGGAAGACCAGCCGTTTGGCGCCCAGGATGGCCTCACAGTTGCGGTCGATCCGGTCGAGCACGTCGCCGAAGGCGCCGTCGCACTTGTTGGTCGCGTTGCCGTTCCTGAGGTCGTCGAAGTCGTCCCATGCCCCTGGCTGTTTGGTGTCGAACGTGATGTCCTGTGCCTCGGTGATCGCCTCGCTCCTGCGGACGTGCAAGGTGATCCCGCGCCGGGCGAACGCCGCCTCCACCTGGCTGATCGCCGCATTCGAAAGCTCCCGTGATCGCATGCAGTACCCCGGCATGGCGCACCGCATCCAGTCCAGCTCCACGAAGAGGTCTTTGCGATCAGGGTCGGCGTTGTATGGCGCCGCGTTCAGCGCCAGGTCGACAGTGCCGTCATCGTCGTAGTCGATGCCGTGGCTCTCCCACTTGTCCAGCAGCCCGTCCTTGTCGCGGTCGGGCGCCTGCGTCACCTTCAGCTTCGTCGAGCACGTCCCGATCGGTGTGTCGCCGGTCAGCGAGGAGAAGAGCTGCACCCGAAGCCCTCGTTCCTCGTCCATCGCCCGGCCGTACGCCGGGGGCAGGTTGCGCTCCACGAAGAGCAGGCCCGAGTCCGGCGAGACGAGCTGGCTGTAGAACTCCGTCTCGTGCCAGTAGTGGAAGCTCGCCTGCACCTTCGCCGTGACCCGGGCGCTCCGGCCGCTGTTGTTCTGGAATCCGATCCGGATAAGCGGTCCCTCCCCCTCCATGACCCTGGTATACGAGGGCGTCTCGAACTCGCAGTTCGCGACGATCGGGCCGGCAACGGCCCGCGCGGCGGGGGCGCCGGCTAACGCAGCCATGACGATGAGCAGCGAGGCTATAAGTGTCCGCACGACCCGAGTGTCAATCACGGGCCGTGCGGTTCGCCTGAGTATGGCCTACTCAATTTGCCGGCCTCGGGTTGGCGCAGCCGGCGTCCTGGACGCTGTGGCGCGGCCGCATTCCCGGCCGCGAGGACGCCATCGTCCATCCACCGCGTCATCCACGGACCAGAAACCTCCAGGGACGTCGCACCTCGCGCAAGATCATTCTCGGGGACGTACTCATAGATCGTGGAGCGGCTGACGCGAGCAGCCGGGGGGTGAGCAGGTCGCTGGCGTGCGTGATCTGCTCGGCCGCAGTGGAGTTGAGTAGGGGGTTACTCATGCCGTCCCCGACCATCCCCCGCACAGTTGGGTGCACGGATGATCCAACAGAAGGAAGCCGATCATGTGGCCAAGGCTTGCCACCGCCCTGCTCGCCTCGTCTGTCCTCGCCGCCGGAATGACGGCCGTCGCAGCTCCCGCCACCGCGCAGAGCGGCACGACCGCCTGCTTCGGCGCCGACACTCCGGTGCGGACCAAGGCGTGGTGGAAGAAGAAGAACCCCACCTGGAGTGAAAAACGGATCAACAGCTACGTCCTGTTGACGGAGGGCATCGCGGGGTCCGCGATCGAGTGTCTGGTCAACGAGGAGCGCAAGAAGGCCGGGATCGCCCGGCTCACGTACAACAGCCCTCTGTTCAAGGCCGCGAAGAAACACGTCGAAGACGCCAAACGCTACAGGTGGTGGCATGAGGACGCCGATTCGGCTACCTACCACCTCTTCCGGGGGCGCAGAGACGGGGCCAACCAGACCGACAGGGCCCGCGCCGCGGGCTACTGCAAGGGAGGCAGCTCCTGGTACGTCAAGGAGAACGTCTACCAGGGCTGGGGGCGTGCCGCCACGGCCAGGGAGGCCGTGCGGTGGTGGATGCGGAGCCCGAGCCACCGGGCGACCATCCTCGACCCGGGCATGAAGGAGGCGGCGGTCTCGGCGCAGCACGGTACGGCCGACTCCACCAACAGGCAGGCGCTCAACTCCGACATCGCCATGGTCACCGCGCAGGTGTTCGGCCGCTGTAGGTGACCGGTCGCGATCGGCGGTATCTGGATCGATCCCGCACCGGGACCTCGCCGCAGGCCGAGGACCGTCGGCTGCTTGACCACACCGATCGCTCAGCGGGGTGGCCGGTCCAGGAGGCTCGCGAGGGCCGCGCGGTCGTTGACGCCGGTTTTGCCGTAGATGGCGTACAGCGTGTTGGCGACCGTGCGGACGGAGACGACGAGGCGCTCGGCGATCTCGCGATTGGTCATGCCCTGGGCGGCCAGCAGGGCGATCTCGCGTTGGCGTGGGGTCAGGCCGGGCACGTCGAGGTCGAGCAGCGCCAGGGTGCGGGCGCCCTGGCAGCGCTGGGTGAGCCGCCAGGCTCGCGTCTCGGCCGCCCGCGCGCCACGCGGCAGCCCCGCCTCCCGGTAGCGCGCTGCCGCGTGGGCCGCCGCTTCGGCCGCGTGCACGAGCAGGCCCGATCGCTCGAATCCGGCCGACACCGCGTCGAACCCCGCCCCGTCACGGGCGGCGGCGTGCTGTGCGAAAAGCGTCACTAGCGGGCCCTTGATCTCGACCGCGGCCAGCCGGTCGGCGACCAGCTCGGGACGGCCGAGCCGGACCACGTCGTGCAGCGCGAACGGCACGTCACAGGGCAGCGCGCGCTCCGCGGTCTCCAAGCACAGCTCGACGGCTCCGGCGACGTCGCCGCGCTCGGCCAGGGTCCACGCCCGGGCCAGGCGGAGCGGCACGACGATGGACGGGCCGACCGGTAAGACCGTGGCCTCCGCCCGAGCCAGCACCTGCTCGGCCGACGCGACGTCGCCGAGCAGCGCGTACGCGTGCGCGAGCTCGGCCAGGCACGGCCCCGCGAGCATACTGCGGTTGGGCAGCCACGCAGCCGCGTCGCGGGCCCGCGCGAGGGCGTCGGCGAGCCGCCCGCGCAGCCGCAGCACCCGCGCCTGGAACGTGCTGAACTCCACCATCACCCGGGCCCAGGTGCCGAACTCGCCGTTCAGGCCGTGGCCCTCGCCGGCGAGCCGCTCGGCGGTATCCAGATCGCCGAGCAGCAGCGCGGACTGCGTCGCGCTCCCGATCAAGAAGGCGGTGAGGCTGCCCATGGCGTCCGGTTCCCTGGCGATCTCGGCGCGCAGCTCCGCCGCACGGGCCAGGCATTCCGCGGCGCGGCCCCGCGCCGCCAGGACACCGGTCTCGACCACACCCATGGCGCGCACGCCCTGAGGGGTGAGAGCTCCCACGCGCCGCGCCCGTGTCACCACGTCCTGGGCCGCGTCGAGGTCGCCGGTGAGCACCGCCAGCACGGCCCGGATGGACTTCAGGCCCTCCCGCTCCACGACGTCGTGGATGGGCCGGATGGTCTCCTCTATGACCGCTCCCGCCTTCGCGACGTCCCCGAGCCCCATGGCCAGGTTCAGTGCCCGCTGCGCGCCGAGATCCATCCGGGCGCGCTCGTGCATCTCCCACTCCCAGGCGGCGGCGAAAACCTCCTCGGCCTCGTCGTAGCGGTCGCCGTAGTACAGCACCGTGCCCAGGGCCGAGAGCGCGGGCGCCCCGCCACCGGCGGCCACGGCCGCCCGCCCGAGCCGTTCGGCCAGCTCCAGGTCGCGGACCACTCTGGCGCGCTCGCACCCGGCCAGCAGCAGCCCGGGATCGCCGGTCATGCCGGCGTCCAGCCGCCACACGGCCACGCGCAGCACGTCCTCGCGCCGGCGCAGCCCCGCCCCGGTGACCGTCTCGGCCAGCCGGCGCATCATCGCGCGGGCCCGCAGCACCCCGCAGCCATCCCTGATGACCTCGCCGTGCAGGGGATGCGCGAGCCGGACCGGCAACCGTCGCCCGTCGGGCTGCACCACGACGAGCTGCCGGTCCTCCAGGCTCTGGACGGCGTCCAGCGAACCGAGCGCGGCCAGCAGGTCCGCACCCAGGGGCTCGCCGTACGCCAGGAGCTCCAGCACGTCTCGTTCCCGCGCGGTCAGCTCGCCGATGCGGCCCGCGATCGTGTCGCGCAGCGACGGCGTGATCGTCAGCGGCCCACGCCACCGCCACAGGCCGCCGTCGTCAGAAAGCCCTCCGGATAGTACGAGCTCACGTAGGTAGAGCGCGTTGCCCTGACTGGCGCGCCACAGCCGGGCCACGGTCGCCGACTCCACCTGCCCGCCCAGCGCGGCCTCCAGGACGGCCGTGGTCTCCTCCAGCGAGAACGGCCCGAGTTCGAGCCGCGGCAGCAGATCGTCCTTCCACAGCGCGAGCACCGCGTCCGGTACGGGCTCCTGGCTGCGGAGTGTCGCGATCACGCGGGTGCCGCCCCGCGTCACCAGGTGATGGACGAGCGCGGCCGAGGCCGGGTCCAACAGGTGGGCGTCGTCCACCGCCAGCACCGGCGCCCGCAGGGCGGCGGCCGCCCAGCCCAGCAGGTTGCCGGCGGGCGGCGTGGCGGGAAGCAGCGCGGCGAACGCGCCCAGCGGAACCTCGGCGGCGGCCGCAGTGGCCCGCGCCCAGGCGACCGCGTTCACGTCGCGTACGGCCTGCGCCACCAGGCGGCTCTTGCCGGCCCCCGGAGGACCGGCCACCACGATGCCACCGGCCGCCGACCTGATCTCCGCGAGTTGCGCCGTACGTCCGGTGAACGGCCAGCTGCGTGGTGTCACGGCGAACAGCGTATTTGAGTAGGCCGTGCTCATGCGAGAGGCCGTCGCGACCGGCATGCTCTGCTCATGAGCATGCCGGTGACCACCGATGTGACGGACCTCGTCCGGGAGAGCCTGGGCGACCCGCGGGCCGAGATCGCCGACCGGCACGTCGAGCCGCTGGACCTCAGCCCGGGGACGCTGTCAACGGGCTCGCTCCATCGCGTGCGCGGCACCACGACCGGCGGCGCGACGTGGTCGTTCTTCGTCAAGTCGATCCACTCGGCGCGGCACTGGGCCGGGTACGCGGCGGTTCCGGAGCAAGTGCGGGCGGGCCTGGACGCGCAGTTCCCGTGGCGGGCCGACGCCGACGTCTATCTGGCCTCGCCGCCGCTGCCCGGCGGGCTGCGGCTGCCGCGGCTCTACCGGCTGGACGACCTCGGGGACGACCGGCTCGTCATGTGGCTGGAGGACGTACCGCTCGCGCCCGCCGTGTGGGACCTGGACACCTACCGGCGGGCCGCCCGGCTGCTCGGCGAGCTTTCGGCGGCGTGTCTCGTCGCGGACCGGTCAGCCGGGCGGCGGGAGCCGCTCAACCTGGCCTTCCGCCACTACCGGGCGGGCCCCGTGGACAGCTTGTTCCTGCCCGCCCTCAGAGACCCGGCGACGTGGCGGCACCCGCTGGTCGCCGCGCACGCCGACCCGCTGCTGCGCGCCGACCTGCTGGCCCTGGCGGAGCGGATCGACCCGATGCTCGAAACGCTGGACCGGCTCCCGCACACCCTCGTCCACGGGGATGCCAGCCCCGGGAACATGCTCATCCCGGCCGACGGGTCGGCGGAGTTCGTGGCCATCGACTGGAGCTGGCCGTATCCGGCGGCTGTCGGCTTCGACCTCGGTCAGCTGCTGGTCGGCCGCGCCCACACGGGCGAACTCGACCCGGCGGATCTGCCCGCCGTCCACGAGACGATCGAGAGCGCCTACGCCGCCGCGGTCGCCGGCATCGCCGATCCGGCCGAGGTCTCCTTCGGCTACGTGGCCTCGCTGGTGCTGCGCAGCGCCTGGACGGCGATCCCCATCGAGCTGCTGGACCGAGAGCCCACGCCCCAGCTGGACGAGCTCTTCCGCAAGCGGGCAGGGCTCGCCCGCTTCCTCGCCGACCTGGGCCGCTCCCTCCCGCAGCCCGAGTCGGCCCTCCACTCGGGTCGCTGCGAGCACCCGAAGGGTGACTGAAAGTCATGCCGGGGAGGGGAGAGTCAAGCGGGGCCCACTCGGTGCGTGCGCACATGTACGCGTGCCAGGCAAGGGAAGAGCCAAGCGAGGAGCCGGAACTGGTTTTCATGCACCGAAACCCAAATATGTGAATCTTTGGCCGGAACTATGGGCTGCCCCATGAATCAACTCGCCATCAGGCGTATTTACCTAAAGGAGTGGACTGAGGCCGACAAAAGACGGATCTCACGTCGCACAGTGTCCTATTTGTTCGAGTTAGGTATATGGCTCGTGGGTACAGTGCGCTTGTACCTGTTCCAACACCCCGGTGTGCATTTCACCGTGCCTGAAAGGGAATCAGATGACCACGACCGCAGAACGTGCAGAGGCGCCAGAGCGCGAGGGCGAGGATCGGGAGGCCTTCGAATCGTTGCTGCTCGCCGCACTCACGGCCCGTCGTGAGGAGGCCGAGGAGAGCGGCATCGAACACCCGCTCCTGCTGGCCGCGCTCATGCGCCGCCGCCGGGAAAGCGGAACCAACCTCATCGAGCACCCGCTGCTGCTCGCCATGCTCATGCGCCGCCGCGGAGAAGCCGAAGAAAGCGGCATCGAACACCCGCTCCTGCTGGCCGCACTCATGCGCCGCCGCCGGGAAAGCGGAACCAACCTCATCGAGCACCCGCTGCTGCTGGCAGCGCTCGCGTGCCGATAGCAAGTGCCCGGCCGAATCACAAACTAGGTGTCCGTCTCCCGGTGCCGGAGCCGCGGAACCGGGAGACGACTTGACCAGCTGTAAAGGAGCAACTCATGGCGGCGGAGCATTCTGGAAACACGCCCGAGCACGACCCCTGGGAATCCGTCATCGATGAGGCCATTCGCAAAATCCTCAGCGAGGCCGGCTCGTCCGCCAAAACCCGCGCGCGCGGCGGCGACCTCATGGAAGCCCTGACCCGCGCGTCGGCATCGCGGGCGGAGTCCCAGACATCGTCGGTGGAAAAGCTTCTGCTCGCGCAGATCTATGCATCCGCCTTGGCCGATGCGCTCGCGCCCGCACTCGCAGACGCCCTGGCACCCGAAATCATGAAGGCGTTGGAGCATCAGGTTTCCGACAGCCAGGCCGGTGACCTGGCGTCGGCGTCCAGCCCCGCAAAGGGGAGGGCGAGGGGACAGAAGAGGACGTGAACCATGGGCGGCGACGACCTTCACGCCGTCATGGAGCCCGGTGAACTCGTTCCGGTGGCGCCCGCGTGAAGTCTCCAGGTTCCCGCCATCGGTTTCGGCGCCATGGTGCTCGCGACCAAGTTCGGCCTGGCCGTCCCGGAGGGCGATCCGGCGGCACGCTGCGCTAAAGGAGTTCCGGCCTGCCGCGCACGCCGGCCGCCACCCAGACCGTCGCCAGGCAGGCGTACAGGCTGAGCATCGCCACGCCCACCGAGGCGATGACCACCGACACGACGAGGGCCAGGGCGAGCAGGACCGCCCAGCCGTACAGGATCCTGCGGCGGGGCTCCGAACCGGTGTGCGCGGCCTCCTGGGCGGGCGTGACCAGGGCCATGGCCCCGACGCCCGCGGTGCCGAGCGGCTCGCTGCCGAGCACGATCCCGAGGCCCAGGGCCACCGCGCCCACGGCCACCAGGCCGCAGCAGAGCACGGCCACACGGGACTCGACGACCTCGAAGAGCAGCTGGGTGGCCTTGCCGCGGGCCAGCCGGAGCGTGGTGACCGCCTCGGCGACCCACGCCGCCCAGTGCAGCAGCGCGACGACGATGAAGACCAGGATGACCGGCGGGATCGCGGGCAGCAGGAACAGCAGCCGCCACCCGCCGCGGAACCTGCCGCGCACCGCCGCGAGCCATCGGTACAGGGGGTTTCGCTGCTTGAGCGCCGCCACGAGCAGATCCCGGGCGTGGCCGAAGCCGGGATCGAGGCGAAGCACCTCGCGGAAGGCCTCCGCGGCCCGCCGGGGGTCGCCGAAGGCCAGCTCCGCGCGGCCGTAGGCGAGGTGTGCGGCGGCGCTCTCCGGATCCAGCCGTACGGCGTGCGCGGCGGCGGCCCTGGCCGGCTGCGCATCCCCGAGCTGGGTGCAGGCCAGCGACAGCAGGCTCACCAGGTCGGGGTCCTCCGGGTCGATGGCCAGCCCACGCTGCGCCGCGTCGGCCATCTGGCGCCACTGTCCGGCCAGCATGTGGGCACGGGCCAGCTGCTCCCAGATCGGCGGGTGCTCGGGATTGAGCCGCAGCGCGGTCGTGGCGGCGGCCAGCGCGGCGGCAGGGCGGCGGGCCCGGTGGTGCACCTGCGCGGCCACGTAGTGGGTGGACCAGTGGTCGGGCGCCAGCCGTACCGCCTCGTCCGACTCCTCGACGGCCTCGGCCGCGTTGCCCTGCTGGACCAGGGCGAGGGCCAGGAAGGCGTGCGCGGTGGCGTACTGCGGTTCCTGGGCGAGCACGCCGCGCAGCTCGCGCTCGGCGTCGGCGGGCCTGCGCAGCTGCAGCAGCGTCCGCGCCCGCTCCAGGGGGTCGCCCGTGGTCGTCACCGTTTGCCTTTGACCCAGGGCAGCAGCTCGTCCCACGCGCCCGAGTCGTTCGCGTGCATCACGTAGTTGCGCGCCGTGGCCATCCACTCGTGCACCGCCGTGGGGCGGATGGTCTGCGCGGCCGCCAGCAGGTCGGGCGTCGTCAGCGGGATGGGACGGCCGGCGCTGATCGACTGCTGGAGCTTGGCCTCCACCGCCCGGTCCACCAGGCCCTTGAGGTCGGCGCCGACGAAGTGGTCGGTGACCCGGGCGACCGCGTCGTAGTCCATCTCGGCCAGGGGCTTGTCACGGCACAGGATGCGCAGGATGGCCGCGCGGGCCGCGGCGTCCGGCGGCGGGACGAGCACGGGCTGGTCGAAGCGGCCGGGCCGGCGGAAGGCCGGGTCCACGTACCAGGGGGCGTTGGTGGCCGCCAGCACGAGGACTCCCTCGTTGGCGTGCTCGTCCACGCCGTCGAGCTCGGCCAGGAACTGGTTGACCAGCTGCCGCGTGTGCGCCTGGCGCATGTCGGAGCGGCGGGCGGCCAGCGCGTCGACCTCGTCGAAGAAGAGCACGCACGGCCGGTTGCGCCGGGCCAGGTCGAACGTGGCCCGCAGGTTGCGCTCGCTGGAACCGATGTACATGTCCAGGATGTCGGCCAGGCCGACGTTGACGAACTTCGCGCCGAGCTCCCCCGCGGCGGCCCTGGCGAGGTGGGTCTTGCCCGCGCCGGGAGGGCCGTAGAGCAGCACGCCGCCGCCCGCGCGCTTGCCGAACGCGGCGAACATCTCCGGCTGCTGGAGCGGGAGCAGCAGCTTGACGCGCAGCGCCTCCTTGACCGCCTCCATGCCCGCCACGTCGGCGAAACTCACCTGAGAGTGCTCGACCTCGGCGGTGGCCCGGTCCGCGGGCCCCGGGGAGGGCGCGTGGTAGGCGGGGGCAGGCGGGGCGTGGGGTCCGGCGTGGGGTCCGGCGTACGACGAGGCCGGGGGCGCCGCCTGCGGCGGGGGTGGGGGCGGGGGCGCCAGGCGGGCGGCGAGGTCGGCGTCGCCCACGGACGGGTCGCGGGAGACCGCCTCCTGGTAGCGGCGGGCCGCCTGCGCGGGGTCGCCCTCTCCGAGCAGCGCCCTGGCCGCCAGCACCCCGAGTACGGGCGGGTGGCCGGGCGTGTCGAGCAGCGGCTCCAGCGCCGCCAGAGCGGCCCCGTGGGCGCTCTGCCTGATGAACGCCTCCGCCAGCCCGGCCGTGAGCTCGGCGTCCTTCGGGGCGAGCGCGAGCGCCCCGCGGAACTCGGCCTCGGCGTCGGCGAGGTAGCCGCCGGCGAGAAGCTGACCGGCGAGGTGCCGGCGCAGCGGAAGGTTGTCCGGAGAGAGACGCGCCGCCTCGCGGAGCGCCTGAAGGCCGGCGTCGTCCGACACGTGCCGTTCCCTTCTGTCGGGGTTTGGGTGGTTCGAGGTTCGTAACATACCGAAACCAGCCCCTGGACATCCGGAATGCCCGCCCATGACAGAAAACCGGGCATCGCCCCTGGGAGGCGATGCCCGGCTTACCGGTCGGACGATCAGGCGGCGTGCAGGTAGATCTGGCCGAAGACCTCGGACAGGTTCTTCAGGTCCGTGGCCATGTCCACCTCGGGGTTGGCCGGGTCGTAGACGGTGGCCAGGCGGGCGCGGACCGTGCCCAGCTTCTTGAGCTGATCCCAGGTGGTGTTGGCGGCCCACTTCTCGCCGTACACGCGGTTGACCTGGCCCTGGTCGTTCTGCCAGCGGGTCCACAGGGTGACCGTCTCGGCGGCGTCGTCCTGCAGCGGGGCGGCGATGCGGTCGGTGATGGCCTGGACGGCCTGCTCCTCGTTCAGCTGGGCGCTGCCGGCGGCGGCGAAGGAGGCGTCCTCGGCGGCGATCTGGCCGTAGGCGTCCCAGGCGCGGGCCCTGACCTGGATCCACTGGTTACGCTGGGCCTCGGCGGCGTCGATCTTCCAGGTCGCGTACTCCGTGGCCAGGTGGCCGCTGTCCAGGGCGAGCTGGTCGATGAGGCCCTTGGCGAGCCAGCCGCCGATGCGCTCCGGGTCGAGCAGCGGATACTTCGTGGTCATCTCGGCCTTGCAGGCGTCGTTCGAGCCGCAGCCGAACAGCGGCACCACCGTGTGCGCGGCGAGCTTCTTGCCCGGGAGCAGCCCGCGCAGCGTGGTCGTGGCCTCGCTGACGAACGCGTCCAGCTCGTCGGCACTGCCGAACGCCTGGTTGTCGGCGCCGAGCTTCGAGGTGAACCTGACACCCACGACCCCCGGCTGGGCGGCGGCCAGCGCGGCGACCTTCTTGGCGGCCTCGGCGAGCTTGCCCGCCTTGTAGTCGTCGGCGAGCTCGGTGTCGATCCAGATCCGCATGTTCGTCTGGGAGACGGTCTGCGCGGCCTGGCCCGCCGGGGTCTGCTTGGCGGCGGCCTTCTGCTCGGGGGTGATGCCGCTGCCGTCGACGTAGCACTGCTCGCCGTTCTGGCACTCGGGCGTGCCGCCGTCCTCGGCGCCCGGGACGTCCGGCGAGCCGGCGTCGTGCGCCTCGCCGTCCCCCTCCGAGTCCGTCGCGCACTCGTTGCCCGGCTGGGTGCAGTCGATCGTGATCGGGTCCATCGGGCCGGCCTCGACCATGTGCTCGCCGTCGTTGTCGAGCCAGAACTTCGCGATGTCGGCGGCCTCTTCCGGGGTGGCCATCCAGCGGCAGACGACGTACGCCGGAGTGTCCTCGGAGAGGAGGTCGTTGCAGCTCCTCGGGTCGTCCTCCGACCACGCGGGAACGCCGATGCCCAAAAGTGAGAGGGCCAGTCCGATGACGAAGAGCTGCCGCAGTCGCATGGCACCTTACTTCCAGGGGGTGATCGTTGGCATTCGCACAATATCCGGACGATCAACAACGTTCAATGAAATGTAGGCCTTTACTTCACGGCTATCCCGACGCGAAGTAGGCGTTCGCGTCATGTTCACCGGGGTCACTCCTCCACCTCTGCCCACGTCCATCCGCCTCGGGTGGCCCGGACCACCCTCGTACGCCCGGCCGTCACCCTGACCCACGCGGGCCGCTCGGGCCGCTCGGACAGCTCGCGATCCTCCTGGGTCAGCGGCACGGGATCGGTGTCCGCCCCGAAAACCGCCGGCCGCCCCTTCACGGTCACCGGCAGCACCCCGGCGTCGCTCCCGAAACGTACGACCGGCCGATCCGCCGCCTCCTGCCTGCCCCTCCCGGCGCCGGCCGGCCCAGGCGCGACAGCCGGCGGCCCGGCAGAGCGGGCCGGCTCCCCGTAGGGGCGCGTCCGAGGCGCGGGGGGACGGGCGGGGGCAGTGGAAGGGCCGGTCGGGGGCGCGGAGGGACGGGCGGGCGCTCCGGACGGGCGGGCTGGAGGCGCGGGCGCTCCAGACAGGCGGGACGGGGGCGCTGAGCGGCGGCGGAGACGGGTGAGAGCCAGGAGGGCGTACGACAGCGCGCAGACCACCAGCGCCGCCCACGGCAGCGACCCCGTGTAAGCGGCCAGCAGGTCCGTACGGGCCGCCGCAGGACCGCCGGCCACCACCTCGCGCACCTTCGGCGCCGGATCCACCGACCTGATCGAGGCGACCAGTTCCCCGGCGGCGGCGGACATGGGGTCGAGGGCGTGGTGGACGGACAGGCGGACCGCACCGTGCTCCTGGGAGAGCCCGGATACGGAGACCCCCGTGACGTGCGGCAGCCGTTCGAGCCGGCCGGCGAGGGACCGTACGTCGGAGGCGGTCACCCGCGTGACGGCGCTGATCGGCGTGTGGCCCTGCCCGAGCGGCCCGGGTTCGCGGGGCTTGCCGGCGAAGGAGCGCTCGACGAGGACGTGCACGTCGAGCGCTCCGAGCGGGTTCCCGGGGAAACCCTGCTCGACGATCTCGGCGACCCTGCGGCTCTCCGCGCCGGCGGGCAGCGCACGACGGTCCACGCCGCCGAGCTGGGCCTGAGCGTACGGCACCGCCAGCGCCGCCAGCACGGCGCCCGTCGCGACCAGCTGCGGCAGGACCGCGCGTGGCCGCCACCAGAGTCCGGGGACGATCCGCAGCGCGGCCACGCCCCGGCCGAGCACCCCGAGCAGGGCGGCGGGCACGACCAGCGCGACGCCCGTGGCGAGGAGCGCCACGGCCGCAGCCACGGGCCCGAACGCGTTCAGGGACGCCCGCGGGAACAGCAGCAGCCCGAGCAGGGACACGGCCACCGCCGTCCCGGACAGGGCCACGGTACGTCCGGCCGCGACAAGAGACCGTTCGCAGGACGCCTCGTCGCCGAGCGCGTCCGTGAACGCCTTGACCATGAAGACGGCGTACCCGGCGGCCAGCGCGAACCCGAGCACGGCGGCGGCGTACAGCGAGGTGATGGAGATCTCGACCACCTCGGTGAGCAGCCGCAGCAGCATCACCGTGCCCCCGACGGCGAGCAGCCCGGCGAGCACCGGCACCGCGGCGGCCACCAGGCTCCCTGACACCAGGACGAGCAGCGCGAGCAGCACCGGCGCGGCGACGGCCGCGGTGCGGGCCAGGTCGGCGGCGGCCTGCGCGTTGCGCTCCGCCAGCAGCGGCACCGGCCCGCCCACCCCGACGTGCAGGTTCTCGACACTCCTGAGCCGGTCCGCGATCGCCGCATAGCGTTCCAGCTCGGCGCCGTCCCGGAGGGTGACCAGCGCGTACGTCGCGTGCCCGTCGCCGGACACCATCGCCTTCGACCCGGTCGTCCAGTACGTGGCCAGCGCGCTCACGTGCGCCGCCGGCAGCCGCCGCAGCGAGTCGTGCACCGCCTTCTTGTACCGGGGATCGCGCACTTTGACCGACGGGTGCCGGTAGAGGACCACCACGTCGGGGGCGGCGTACCACGCCTCGCTCCAGCGGGCGGCGGTCGCCGAGCCGGACCGCGGGTCCTGGGCGCCGTCCGTCATCCGCCCGAACAGCTCCAGCCCCGGCGGCGCGGCGAGGACCGCCCCCACCAGGCTCAGCAGGAGCAGCACACGGGCGATCCGCGTGTACCGCATGGCCCGATCCCCTCGCCGACTGCAGGGACCTAGCAAATTACGGGACGGGCAGGCTCGATTCTTGCCCGCCGCCGGCACATTCCGGGGGCGCTCTTGTCACCGGCGTGACAAGAAATATTCGCGCGACAACAGCGGGACGCCCCTGGAGAATGGTGGGGTTTGACCTTCACAGGGGGCCGCGGGTGCACAGTTTCATGAGCGATCTCGGGCTGCTCCGCGACCGCAGGTTCGCGCTGCTGCTCGCGGCGCGGACGATCTCCGTGCTGGGCAGCGCGTTCGCGCCGGTGGCCCTGGCGTTCGGCGTGCTCAACCTGCCCGGCGCCACCGCCTCGACGTTGTCGGTCGTGCTCACCGCCGAGGCGCTGCCGATGGTCGTGTTCACCCTGGTCGGCGGCGTCATCGCGGACCGGCTGCCGCGGAATCGGGTGCTGATGGCCGCCGAGTTCCTGATGGCCGCGGGTTTCTTCGCGCTGGCGGTGATGATGCTCACCGGCTGGACCCCGCTGCCCGCGCTGAGCGCGGCGGCGGCGCTGAGCGGCGTGGCCACGGCCGTCGCGTTCCCCGCGCTGACCGGCATCATCCCCGAGGTCGTGCCCGAGGACCGGCTGCAGACCGGCAACGCGCTGCTCGGCCTCGGCATGAACGTCTCCCGCGTGGCAGGCGCGGTGCTGGGCGGCGGCGCCGTGGTGTTGTTCGGCGGCGGCTGGGCGCTGGCGGTGAGCGGCGCGATGTTCGCGGTGGCCGGCGTGCTGGTCGCGCTGCTGCGCGTGAAGCCGGGCGAGCGTCCGAGGGGCGAGCGGCACTCGGTGCTGGCCGACCTGCGTGACGGGTGGCGGGAGTTCAGCTCGCGGCAGTGGATCTGGGTGGTGGTCGCGCAGTTCTCCCTGATGATCATGGCCATCCAGGCCTCGCACGGGGTGCTCGGACCGCTGCTGGCCAAGGAGAGCCTGGGCGGTCCGGCCGCGTGGTCGGCGTTCCTGGCGGGCGAGGCCGTGGGGACGATCGCCGGGGTGCTGGTGTCGCTGCGGCTGCGGCCGAAGCGGCCGATCCTGGTGGCCGTGCTGCTCTGCCTGCCGACCGCGCTGCCGACCGCGCTGCTCGGGCTCGACGCCCCGCTCTGGGGCATCGTGGCCGGGGCGTTCGTGCTCGGCGTGTGTTTCGACGTGTTCGGCGTGTTGTGGATGACCACGATGCAGCGCGAGATCCCGGCCGAGTCGCTGTCGCGGGTCAGCTCGTACGACATGCTCGGGTCCCTGATGTTCGGCCCGCTCGGCCTGTTGCTGGCGGGGCCGGCGGCGAGCCTGTTCGGCATCGAGGCGGCGTTGCTGGGGTGCGCGGTCATCGTCGTGCTGTCGACGCTGGCGGCGCTGCTCTTCCCCGGGGTGCGCAACCTGCGCGCCCCGGAGCCGAAGGCGCGGCTGGAGCCGGCCTCAACCTGACCTGCGAGAGGCCCGGAAATAGGCGTTGGCCCGCGGCTGGAACATCAGGGCCAGCGCGCCGATCACGGCCGCCAGGTGCAGGGTCCTCGCGGCGGCCCCTACCACGCCCATCAGGTCCATCCCGGCCACGGCCTGGCTGATCGAGCCGCCCGCGAGCAGCCATTCGACCGGTTCGATCAGCAGCGAGATCGTGCCGAACACGCCCAGCGTCCCGGCCAGCGCCCAGCGCGCCCAGTCGGCCCCTGCCCGCAGCCGCAGGGCCAGATAGGTCGCCCCGGCGAACACGGCCACCCGGAACCCGAGGCCGGGCAGCAGCTCGGCGAGCGTGGCCGAGCCCTCGCCGAGGATCCCGGAGACGATCAGGACGGCCTCGAACACGCCCAGCGCCACCGCCGCCAGCCAGAGCGTGGCGGCGGTCCGCAGAACGGGCGGCGGCTGGACAGGCAGGGTGGTGGACTGCCGGGTGACGGTGCTCATCGCGGGCCTCCTGGTAAGACGTGGTGACCTTTGAAGTCTCCACCGGGAACACCGCCGCAATCATGCCCGCCGTCCCCCGAACGCCCGGTAGGGCAGGCCCTACCCCACCCGGCCGCCGGCCCTACAGGACGTGGCCGCTGGTCCTCAGCCCGCGCGACGGGATCCGCTCGTGCAGCCCGAAGCGCGGCTCGGGCGCGTGGTCGCCGTCGAGCACGCCCGCCACGTAGCCGGCCAGCGCGGGCCCGTGCTTGAACCCGTGCCCCGAGTCCCCGCCGAACAGCCACACCCCTGGCGACACCTCGGTGACGATCCACTCGGCGTCCGGCGTGAGCGCGTACTGGCACACCTGGCTGAACAGCACCGGCGCCTGCGCCAGCGAGGGGAACCTGCGCCGGAGGTACGCGCGTGCCCGCTCGACGGCGGCCGCGTCCACCTCCCGCGAGCCGTGCTCAGGCTCGTACGGCTCCCCCTCCGCGTCGGAGGTGGCCTTCATCCCCACCCCGTCCACGTCGCCGTGACCGTAGGCGGAGGCGCCGTGGTCCACCCAGGCGGGCGTCTCGGGCACGGACCACGCGGACGGCACCGCGAAGTGCAGCGTGTCCTGCTTCGTCACGGTAACCGGAACGTCGTCGAAGAGCGCGGGCAACCACGCGCCGCACGCCCACACCACCCGGTCGGCGTGCCGCACCTCGCCGTCGATCTCGACCGCGGCCTGGTACGGCGCCGCGTCGCCCGCTGTGCCGCCCGCTGTGCCGCCCGCTGTGTCGCCCGCTGTGTCGCCCGCCACAGGCACCGCCCGCGCCCTGACCAGCCGGACCCCGGACGCCACCGCCAGGGCGGCCGTCACCTGGGTCGCCCGCCTGGCCCTGAGCACGCCCGCGTACGGCTCCCAGAGCAGGAAGCGGAGGTCGTCGGCGCGCAGGTCGGGGAAGAAGCGGCCGCCGTCGGACGGGTCCAGCACCTCACACGGGATGTCCAGATTTTTCAGCACCTGAGCGCTCTTGTGCTCCCACCCGTCGGGCGTCCTCGCGAACCAGACCATGCCGGCCTCGTGGTACAGCTCCTCGCCGGCCCGTTCCTCCAGCCTGCGCCAGCCGTCCCTGGCCTGCCAGGCGAGCTGGGCGTACCAGGCGTCGTCGCCGTGCGAGCAGCGCAGGAGCCGGGTCTCACCGGCGCTGGACTGCCGGACGTGCCCCGGCCTGTGCTGCTCGACGAGCGTCACCTGCCAGCCGGTTTCGGCCAGCCGCAACGCCAGTGATGACCCCCATATGCCCGCTCCGACCACGATGACCGATTTCATGACACCAGGTGACCGCAAAAGGCACGTGCCCGCAAGGCTCAGCCGACGATGATCCGGGCCACCACGCCGGCGCAGTTGCCCGCCACGCGGATCCGTACCGGGACCTCGAAGACGCCCGGAATGGCCTCACTCCGTGAGGCAGGCTCGATCGCCCCACGCCGCCGCCTTCCCCCGCTCCGTTCGCCCGGCTGGATAATCGGTCGCATGGCCGCTGAATCCGCCCAGACCCTGGAGCGCGGGCTGCGCCTGCTGCGCCTGCTCGCCGACGGCAGGAACGGCCGCACGCCGACCGAGTTGAGCGCCGAGCTGTCGCTGAGCCGTCCGGTGGTCTACCGGCTGCTGACGACGCTGATGAACGAGGGGTTCGTCCGCAGGGACGCCGACGGCCGGGTGCATCTGGGGTTCGGGGTGCTGGTGCTGGCGCAGGCCGTGCAGCCGCTGCTGCGGGCGGCGGCGATGCCGGCGCTGCGGCGGCTGGCCGAGGAGGTGGGCGCGACCGCGCACCTGACCGTGGCCGAGGGCGACGACGGGCTGGCCGTGGCGGTGGTGGAGCCGTCCTGGACCGACATGCACGTGGCCTACCGCGAGGGCTCGCGCCATCCGCTGGCGAAAGGCGCGGCGGGGCGGGCGATCCTGGGGCTGCGCGAGGGCGGCGACGACTATTTCGTCACGGAAGGGCAGTTGCAGGAGGGTGCGCGGGGTGTCGCCGCGCCCGTCACCGGGCTGCCCTGGCTTGAGGCGTCGGTGGGGGTGGTGACGTTCGGGCCGCTGGAGGTGTCCGCGGGGCCGCGAGTGGTGGCGGCGGCGGCCGAACTGGCCGCGGCCCTGGGTTGACATCTCCAGACCGATAGCGGACGGTAGTCGCATATAGAGGACACTGCCGTCCGATTAGCGGACACAATGGAGGGGCAGATGCCGTACTACCGGGTCGTGGGGGAGGTGCCGCGCAAGCGGCACGTGCAGTTCAGACGGCCGGACGGCGGTCTCTACGCGGAGGAGCTCATGGGCGAGGAGGGCTTCTCGTCAGACTCCTCGCTGCTCTACCACCGCCACCTGCCCACCGCCATCGTCAAGGCGGAGGCGGTCACGCCCACGGCCGAGGCCCGCCTCGAACCCAACCTGCCCCTCTCACCTCGCCACTTCCGCACGCAGGAGCTGTCCAGCGCGGGCGACCTCGTCACGGGCCGCATGCTGCTGGCCGGCAACGGCGACGTCCGGTTGTCGTACGCCACCAGCGACCGGCCGAGCGAGCTCTACCGCAACTCCATGGGCGACGAGTGCGTCTACGTCCAGCGCGGCACCGTGCGCTTCGAGTCCACGTACGGCGTGATCGAGGCAGGCGAGGGCGACTACGTCGTCATCCCGACCGGCACCATCCACCGCTGGGTGCCCGAGGGCCAGGTCAGCGTGCTGGCCATCGAGGCGGGCGGGCACATCAGGCCGCCCAAGCGCTATCTGTCGCAGCACGGGCAGTTCCTGGAGCACGCGCCCTACTGCGAGCGCGACCTGCGCGCCCCAGGCGAGCCGCTCGTCGTGGAGGGCGAGGAGGTGCCGGTGCTCGTACGCACGCGCGGCGGGCTGACCCGGCTGGTCTACCGCAACCACCCCTTCGACGTGGTCGGCTGGGACGGCTGCCTCTATCCGTTCGCGTTCAACATCGACGACTTCGAGCCGATCGTGAAGAAGACGCACGCGCCGCCGCCGGTGCACCAGACGTTCGAGGGGCCGGGGTTCGTGGTGTGCTCCTTCTGCCCGCGGCCGCTCGACTACCACCCCGAGGCCATCCCGATCCCGTACAACCACCACAACGTCGACTCCGACGAGTTCATGTTCTACGCGGGCGGCGACTACTCCGCGCGCAAGGGGTCCGGCATCGACGTCGGCTCGATCTCCCTGCATCCCGCCGGGTTCACGCACGGGCCGCAGCCCGGAGCGGTCGAGGCGGTGATCGAGGCGGTCGGGCGCGGTGTCACGACGACGAGCGAGATGGCCGTGATGGTCGACACGTTCCGCCCGCTCGACCTCGGCCCCGCCGCGCTGTCCTGCGAGGATCCCGGCTACGCCTGGACCTGGGCACGATGAGCATCTTCACGGCACTGATCGACGACGCGGGCCTGTTCCCGCCGACGTCGCTGCACATGGACGAGGCCCTGTCCCGCAACCGGCGCGACCTGGAGGGCGGCAGCCCGGTCCTCACGCACCGGTTCCTCTGCCCGGCCAGCCGGCTCGACCGGCTGCGCGGCATGGAGTTCCGGCCGCGGCGCATCGGCCTCATCGTCGACACCGACGAGTTGCCCGCCTTCGACGACCTGCCCGTGGACATCGTCGAGATCCGCGCGCCCGCCGACACCCCGGTCGCCGCGGTGGCGGCCCGGCTGTCCCTGCCGCAGGGGGTGCGGCTCTTCGTCGAGGTCCCGCCGCACAAGGTGACCTTCGAACCGCCCGCAGGGGTGGGACTGAAGGTGCGCTGCGGCGGCCCGTCGCCTGAGGACTTCCCGCCGGTCGACCACCTCGCGGCGTTCATCAGGTCATGCGTGGAGCACGGCATCCCGTTCAAGGCCACGGCCGGGCTGCACCACGCCGTACGCCACTTCGACCCCTCGCTCGGCGTCGACCGGCACGGCTTCCTCAACCTGCTGGTGGCGGTCTGCGAGGCCGTGGAGGGGCGCGACCCCGGGCCGGCGCTGCGCACCACCGACGTCGGCCATCTCGTACGCCTGGCGCGGTCCGTGACCGGGGACACCGCGAAGCGCGCCCGCGAACTGCTGGTCAGCTACGGCTCGTGCAGCACGGGCACGCCCATCGAGGACCTGCGCGCGCTCGGACTCGTGGAGGTGAACGCGTGAGCTGGGGAGTCGACAACCTGCCCTACGGGGTCTTCTCCTGCCCGGGACAGGCGCCCAGGGTCGGCGTACGGTACGGCGACAGGGTGCTCGACCTGGCGCCGGCGCTGCACGACGAGGTGTTCGCCGCTCCCACGCTCAACCCGTTCATGGCCAGGGGCCGCGCCGCCTGGCACGACACCAGGACGCTGATCCAGAACAAACTGACCGGCGACCTCTCGGTGACGGAGGCGCACCTGATCCCGCTGGAGCAGGTGCGCCTGCACCTGCCGTTCGAGGTCGCCGACTACGTCGACTTCTACGCCTCGATCGACCACGCGAGCAACCTCGGCAAGATCCTCCGCCCCGGCGACGAGCCGCTGAAGCCCAACTGGCGGCACCTGCCGGTCGGCTACCACGGCAGGTCGGGAACCGTCGTCGTGTCGGGCACGCCGGTCAGACGCCCGCACGGCCAGCTCGGCCCGGGGGTGTTCGGGCCGTGCAGGAAGCTCGACATCGAGGCCGAGCTGGGGTTCGTGGTGGGCGTGCCGTCCGATCACGGCTCGCCCGCGGGGGCGTTCGAGGAGCACGTGTTCGGGGTGACGCTGGTCAACGACTGGAGCGCGCGCGACATCCAGGGCTGGGAGTACGTGCCGCTCGGGCCGTTCCTGGGCAAGTCGTTCGCCACGTCCGTCTCGCCGTGGGTCACGCCGTTGGAGGCGCTGCCCAGGATCCCCGGCCGCGCCCAGGATCCCGAGCCCGCCGAATACCTGCGCAGGCAGGGCGACTGGGGGCTCGACATCACGCTGGAGGTCGTGCTGAACGGCGAGACCGTGTCGCGGCCCCCGTACGCGGCGATGTACTGGACACCCGACCAGATGCTGGCGCACATGACGGTGAACGGCGCCTCGCTGCGCACCGGAGACCTGTTCGCCAGCGGCACGGTCTCGGGCCCCGAACGCGGCGAGCGGGGTTCGCTCACCGAGCTGACGTGGAACGGCACCGACCCGATCAAGCTGGCCGGCGGCGAGACCCGCGCGTTCCTGCAGGATGGCGACACCGTGACGATCCGGGCGACGGCCGGCGACCTGACGTTGGGGGAGGTTTCCGGAACCGTCCGATAAGTCACTCCGCGTGCTTGCATGCTGACACACCGCTACCCTAGGGAGCCCCTCTCACTCTCGGAAAGCAGGAGTGGACATGCGGCGTGCCGTGGTGACCTTTGTCGCCTTCCTCCTGGTCTGTGGCTGCGCGTCGTTCCCGGCCGAGACCTCGCCCGCCCCGCCCGTGGTGCGCGTGTGGCCGCCCCTCGACGCCAAGCGCGCCCGCACCGACCGCGGACTGGTGATCAGGGCGCGGGGCGGCACGCTCGCCCAGGTCACGGTCCACGAACGCGGCGAGCCCGTGCCCGGCGGGCTCGACCGATCACGCACGGTCTGGCGCTCCCACTGGACGCTCAGACCCGCGGCCCAATACACGGTGAGCGCCACGGCCACGGTCGCCGGCGGTCCCGCGACGGTGGCACTGGGCCGCTTCCGCACCCGCGCGGCCGGGCGTACGTTCCGGGTGGCCGCCACCGCCCCCCTGCCCGGCGAGACGGTCGGCACGGGCATGCCGATCATCATCGACTTCGACACCCCCGTGGAGGACCGGACGGCCGTCGAGCGCGCGCTCGAGGTCACCGCCGAGCACCCGGTGGAAGGCGCGTGGCGGTGGACCAGCGACACGCGGGTGGTCTTCCGCCCCCGGGAGTTCTGGGCGCCCCGGCAGCAGGTCACCGTCACGGCGCACCTGGCGGGCGTGCGCGCGGCCGACGGTCTGCACGGCGCCGTCGACTCCACGTTCGTCTTCACCGTGGGCCGCTCGCAGACCAGCACGATCGACACCAGGACCCACCAGATGGTCGTCCGCCGCGGCGGCCAGATCGTGCAGCGCATGGCCATCAGCGCGGGCATGGCCACCACCGAGGAATACACCACGACCAGCGGCATCCACCTGACCTCAGCTATTCAGCCCGAATTTCGCCCTGAAGATCGATAAATGAAGAAGGTGCCTCCGACCTGCGATGATCTGACTGCTTAGATCAAGACATCGCACAGAACGGACGCACCTTCCGGGTGAACGGT
>NZ_JBDPLS010000018.1:0-167719 GCF_039871515.1 Nonomuraea sp. B1E8
AAACGCCTGTGGAGCTGGTGTAAGACCTCAACGAGAATCCTCTCGGACGGGCAACCGGCGATGAAGCAGGAACCCTCACGGGCGACCGTGGGAATCCCCCTCCTTCAGGAGGGGGAGGATGTCAATAGTCGGTTCCCACATCGGCCAGAAGCTTCGCCGTGCCCTCGGGCGCCTCCACCGGGAAGTGGTGGCTGCCCAGCTCGATGAGAACGATGTCGAGCCGATCCCCGTAGCGGTCGATCGCTTCCTGCGTCACCAGGTCACGGATCGCGAACACGGTGATCGGCTGCTTCGTCTCGCGCAGCGCCGCATCCATGTCCCAGCGCATGAGCCCTTCGATGGAACGCAGCCCCGCGGGCTGCCGTACGGCGACCATCTTCTCGAAATACGTTTCCTTGACAGCCGGATCGGTCCCCGCCGGCGAGCCTCCCTCGACGAGGCCCCGCACCCCGGCGGCGAAGTCCTCCTGGAACAGGCGCAGCATCGCTTCGACCTGCTCGTCGCTCATCGCCGGGAACAGGGACAGATAGTGCAGCGCGTCGAGCGCCACCACCCGCGAGACCGTATCGGGAAGCAGCCGGCCGACCTCGACAGCGACCGCCCCACCGAGGGAGTGCCCGGCCACGACCGCCTTGTCCACCGACTCGGCCTCCAGCACGGCCGCCACGTCGCGGGCGAACTCCTCCATCGTCCATAGCTCCCGCGTCGACCGCGACTCGCCGTGCTCGGCAAGGTCGATCGCGAGGACACGGTGGTTCTTGGGCAGATGGTCGGTCACGGCGTCGAAGTCGCCGCGGTCGCACGCCCAGCCGTGGATGAGAGCCAGGGTCGGCCCTCCGACCGGACCGCTGGCCGTGTACCGGATGGTCGTGTGATCCGCTCGCCGGATCCTCAGGTGCTTCTTGCTCCTGCTTGTCTCCGTCACGATGTCTCCTTGTTACTTGTTACGTGTTACGCATGTGCTGGGTGGAGCAGGGTGGGCGCGGGCTCTCAGCCGCACGTGGCCATGACGGTGCGGCGGTTGGCCCGTAGCTGGTTCAGGCGCAGGGCGAAGGCGGAGAACGTGATCACCGCGATCGCCAGCGCGTAGATCATGGTGGCGGTCCTCAGTCCCAGGGTGGTGACGGCGATTCCGCCGAGTACGGCGGGCACGCTGTTGCCCAGGTAGTTGATGGTGTTCGCCAGGGCGAAGACCGCGCTGCGCTCGTGCGGCCTGGCGATCCGGGCGAAGGTGCCGAACGTCGCCAGCACCGACGCGCCGAAGCCGAGACCCGCGACGACGGTGCCGGCAGCGGCGAGCCAGGCGAGGTCCTGCGCCACCCCACCGAGCGAGATCAGGGTGCCCAGCCCGAGCATCGCGGACGAGGGAGCCAGCAGCCGGGAGGCGGGCCGGGAGCGGAGCAGGAAGACCGCGAGTGCTCCGGTTCCGGCCAGGAGCGTCACGACGACGCCGCCGATCAGGTGGTTGTGCAGCCCCAGCGACTCGGCCGCGACGGACGGGCCGAGCGAGAGGTACATCCCGGCCAGGGCCCAGGTGGCGATCATCGCCGGCACCACTGGGACGATGTCGGCGCGCAGGTGCGCGGGCATCGCGACCCGGGGTCGCAGGGAGGCGACGGCTCCCGGCCGGCGCGGCGACGTCTCCGGGACGAGGGCGACGACCACCGCCGCCAGCAGCATCCCGCCGAGCAGCAGCGCGTAGACCAGCCGGGTCGGGGCGGGGCCGAACTCCACCAGCGCGCCGCTGCCGAGAGCGCCGGCAGCGAGCCCGGTCAGGGGAGCCACCGAGGTGACGACGCCCGCCCGCCCCCGGGACGGCTCGAGATCGACCAGCGTGGCGCTCAGCGTTGTCGTCGCCGCCCCGGTCGCGATGCCCTGCAACACCCGGGCGGCCGACAGGACGAGTACGTTCCCTGCGACCAGGAACAGGACGAGCGCGATCATCTCCAGTGCGATCGCCGCGGCGAGCACCGGCCGGCGGCCGAGATGGTCGGACAGCGCTCCGACGACGAGCAACGAGCCGAGCAGGCCGAACACGTACAGGGCGAAGACGACCGTCAGCACCCACGCCGTGAACTGCCACTGCTGCTGGTAGATGACATAGATCGGGGACGGGGCGCTGGACGCGGCCAGAAAGAGGACGAGGACGGCGGCCACGGAGGGGAAGGCTCCCTTCCGTGGCACGCGGCAGTGACGACCGCCGACGAGCGGTGCGGGGACGTCAGAAGACTCAACAGACATGGGCATCTCGCAGTGATCGTTGCGTTAGTGGCTTCAAGGTATCACAAACGCAGTGATCATTGCGATTAAAAAGCAACGATCAGTGCGATACTGGTTACATGTGTCCTGCGCCTTCCTCATCTCGCACCGAGAGCCGGCCCGGCGGCCGCTCTGCCCGGGTCCGCGCCGCCGTCCATCAGGCCGTCCGCGAACTGCTCAGCGACGAGGCCGGCGAACTCACGATCCCGGTGATAGCCGCCCGCGCAGGCGTGCACGCCACCACGGTCTACCGCCGCTGGGGCTCCGTCGGAGACCTGCTCGCCGACGTCGCGACCAGCCGTTTCTCCGGAGATGTCGTGGTGCCGGACACCGGAAGCCTGCGCGAGGACCTCGAACGCTTCGCCTCCGACCTCGCCAAGGACCTCAGCGACCCGGACACCCTCACCCTGGTACGAGCCATCGTCGGCACGGGTGGTGAGAACGCCGGCGTGTGCCGGGCGGAACGCCAGCGGCAGCTCGAAGCCATGCTCGAACGGGAACAGGCCCGGGGTAACGAGACCCCGCCCATCGAACGCGCCACAGACGCCCTGCTCGCCCCCCTCTACTACCGCGCCGTCTTCACCGACCAGGCCCCTACTCCCGAATGGGCACGCACCCTGGTGTCACACCTGCTGCCGGACTGACCACACCCGCACCGTCATCTCCGACCGGGCGACCATGTGCACACCTGGTTCGTCACCCCGACCCGGTGACGCGCCATCGATGTGTGCTGGGTGAGGGGCGCATCCGTCCGCGGTTGATGGCGGAGCGGACGCGGCAGCCGCGTCCGGTGCTGGAGTTCCTCGTTGCCAATTCAGCATGGACGGCCACTGTGGACGACGATCTCGACGCCGCGCTGACGGCCATGGGCCCGCGGCTTCGCCGGCTGCGCCGCCATCGCGGCCTCACCCTGGCCGGCCTGGCTGCGGAGACCGGCATCTCGGAGAGCACACTGTCGCGCCTGGAGAGCGGCCACCGGCGACCGAACCTCGAACTGCTCCTCCCCCTTGCCAGGGCGCACGGCATGCCGCTGGAGGAGCTGATCGGGGCGCCGCAGACCGGTGACCCGCGCGTCCACCTGCGGCCGATCCGGCGCGACGGCATGACCTACATCCGGCTGACCCAGCGGGCGGGCGGCGCCCAGGCGTACAAGCTGATCCTTCCTGGAGCGGCGGGCCCCGCCGAGCCCGTTCCGCAGCGGCACGAAGGTTACGAGTGGCTGTACGTGCTCAGCGGCCGGCTACGGCTCGTGCTCGGTGACCAGGACATGACCCTGGCGCCCGGCGAGGTGGCCGAGTTCGACACGCGTGCCCCGCACTGGATGGGCAACGCCGGGCCCACACCGGTCGAGGTGCTCATCCTGTTCGGGCCCCAGGGGGAACGCGCTCACGTCCGCGCCCGGCCACGCCCGAACGGCACCTGACCCTCGCGGACCTCAGCGGCCTGACGTGCTCACCGCCCCAACCGGTCACACGCCGGCCGTGGAGATCTCCCAGAACCCGGCGTAACGCCCGCCGCGGCGCAGCAGCTCGTCGTGACCGCCGTCCTCGACGATCCGGCCGCCGTCCACGAAGACGACACGGTCGGCACGCCGGACGGTCCGCATGCGGTGCGCCACCATCACCACCGTCCGGCCCGCCATGAGGCGCTCGATCCCCTCGTGGACGGCCGTCTCGTTCTCCGGGTCCAGCGCGGAGGTCACCTCGTCCAGCAGCACGATGGGCGCGTCCTTCAGCAGCGCCCGCGCGATCGAGACTCGCTGGCGCTCGCCGCCCGACAGCAGCGCGCCGCCCTCGCCGACGTTGGCCGCCCATCCGCCGGGCAGCCGCTCGACCACCTCGTCGAGCCGCGCCGCGGCCGCCGCCGCCCGCACCTCCGCCTCGCCGGCGTCGGGACGGCCGAGACGTACGTTCTCCTCGATCGTGCCGTCGAAGAGGTAGACGTCCTGGAAGACGATGGCGATCCGCGCCATCAGCACCTCCGCGTCGACCGAGCGCACGTCCACTCCTCCCACGCGCACCGCGCCCGCGTCCACGTCGTGGAACCGCGCGAGCAACTGCAGCAGGGTGCTCTTGCCCGCGCCCGACGGTCCGACGACGGCGAGCCGCTGTCCCTGCGGCACGGACAACGACACGTCGTCGAACACCGTACGGTCGCCGTGCCGGAAGGTGACGGACGCGAGCTCCAGGTCATGGCCCGCCGGTTCGATCGGCTCGGCGGGTTCCGGCAGCGGCTCGGCGCGCAACACCTTGTCGAGCCTGTCCAGCTCGGACCGGGCGCCGCGCAGCCGGCCGCCGATGTCCGACAGCGACAGCAGCGGGTCGGCGCAGCGGGCGGCCAGCACCAGGATCGTCAGCAACTCCGCCGCGCCGATGGACCCGCCGAGCACGAGGTAGGCGCCCAGGACCAGCAGCACGGTGAAGATCGCCTGCACGACGAGCGTCAACCCCACCATGCCGGGCAGCGTCGCCAGCACGCTACGCCGGGACGCGCGCTGGACTGCCCGCAGGGAGTCGTCGAGCAGCGCGAAGCGCTCCGCGGTCCGGCCGCCGGCCCGCAGCACCGGCTGGGCCTGGAGATACTCGATGACCCGCCCGGCCGCCTCGTGGTCGCGCTCGTGGCGCTCGTCATCGGTGGCGGCCATCGAGCGGGCCGTCCAGATCTGGATCGCGGCCACGACGGGCACGGCGGCCAGCGCGGCCAGCCCCATGCGCCAGTCGAAGACGAGCATCACGGCGACGATGGCCAGGGGAGTCACCACGGCGGAGATGAACGGCGCCAGCAGATGCGCCGCCACGCTCATCGCCGCCAGCAGCCCGCGACCGGCCATGAGGGACACCTCGCCGACCCGGCCGGCGGTGTACCAGCCGATGGGCAGGCGGGCCAGATGCTCGCCGAGCCGGTGGTACAGGCCGCGCACCATCGTGGTCCCGACGCGCATGCCGGACAGGTCGCTGGTGTAGCGCAGCACGGCGTAGACGGCGACCGCGGCGGCGAACGCGGCCAGCCACGGCCAGGCGTCCGCGGGCGTGTCCCCGAGCAGCGCCCGCAGCACGGGAACCAGCAGCGCGTAGGACAGGCCCTCGGCCGTCGCGGTGATCGTCATGAGGGCCATGGTGCGGCGCATCGTCCCGGCGTACTCGTGTCCGAGCACGCGCAGCAGCATGCGGATCATCGGGGCTCATCTCCTTGTCGTACGTCACCGGGGGTGCCGCTCGTGCCGGCGACCGCCGATCGGTGGGATCGCCAGAACGCGGCGAACCTTCCGTTCCGTGCCAGGAGTTCGGCGGGGCTGCCGCGTTCGACGATCGACCCGTTCTCCAGCATCACGACGGTGTCGGCGTCGGCGACCGTCTCCAGGCGGTGGGCGATGACCAGGATCGTCCGATCGCCCTCCAGCGTCGCCAGGGCCCGGCGTACCGCCTGTTCGGTCCGCGGGTCGGCGAACGCGGTCGCCTCGTCGAGCACCAGAACGGGCGCGTCGGCCAGCAGCGCGCGGGCGATGGAGATGCGCTGCGCCTCGCCGCCCGACAGCCGCGCGTCGTCCCCGAGCACGGTGTCGTATCCCCGCGGCAGCTCCAGGATGCGATCGTGGATGCCGGCCAGCCGGGCGGCGCGGACCACGTCGTCGCGGTCGGCGTGCGGCACCGCGAGGGCGATGTTGTCGGCGACCGAGGCGCGCAGCAGGCGCACGTCCTGGAAGACGAAGGAGACCTTCCGGTAGAGCTCCCGGCTGCCGAGCTCGCGCAGATCGACGCCGCCGAGGAGGACCGAGCCGTGGGTGGGGTCGAAGAACCGCGGCAGCAGCTGGACCAGCGTGGACTTCCCGCTTCCCGACGGCCCGACGACCGCGGTGACCGTCCCCGGCTCCAGCACCAGGTCGATTCCGCGCAGCACCTCGTGACCGTCGTCGTAACCGAACCGCACGTCACGCAACTCCACCCGGTGCCCCCGCGGCGCGACCGGGTCGTCCGGCTCCGGCAGCGACGGCACCTCGAGCACGTCCTTGATCCGGCCGACCGCGCGCCGGGCGGCCTGCAGGTCGTCGAAGCCGTGGCCGAGGGCCGCCACCGGAGCGGTCAGACCCAGCCCGAGCAGCAGGAACGGCAGCAGGCCGGCCGGAGCCATGCCGCCGGACGTGATCAGGGCCGCCCCGCCGACCAGCACGACCAGCAGCACGAACGGCGGCGACAGCGCCACCTGCATGCCCGCCGCGATCAGGGACATGCTGCGCACCCACCGGAAGAAGACGCTGACGAAATCGTCGGCGGCCTCGAGGAACGTGCGGTGGGCGCGCCCGGACCCGCCGAACGTCTTGACCACCGCGATCCCCTGGACGAGCTCGACGGCGGAACTCGCGATCCGTCCCATGGCCGCGTCGAACTCCTCCTGCTCACGCAGCCGGGCGGGCCGCATCATGAGCGGGACCAGCGACACCGCCATGGCCACCGGGATCAGCGTGATCAACGTCAGCCGCCAGTCGACGGTGGCCAGGTAGACCAGCGACACCAGCGGCACCACGAAGGCGGAGACCAGCTCGCCGGGGGAGTGGGCGATGAACGGGTGCACGGCGCTCACGTCCTCACCCACCACCTTGGCCAGCTCTCCGGTCCCGCGCCGGGAGAACCAGCCGATCGGTACGCGCCCCAGCCGCTCCGCCAGCTGCCGGCGGAACGTCAGCTGCACCTGGCCGTCGATGACGTGCCCGATCCCCGAGGAAGCGGCCGTGAACAGCAGCCGGACGAGCAGCCCGGCCGCGCCCGCGATCACCACGAACCAGACGTGGCCGTGGTCGACGGGGCCCGGCGACAGCAGGACACGGCCCAGCTCGACGACTGCGAGCAGCGGCGCCAGGCCCGCGACGGAGCCGATCACCTGCGACAGGACGACAGCGGCGAAACCCCATCCGTGGGGGCGCAGCAACCGTGCCATGCTCTGCCCCGGCCCGGAAACCGCGCCCGGTGGTGGGGCGGACTGCTCCCCGGCCTGGGCGAGGTCGGTGGCGGTCATGAGTCTCCCGTCTTCGTGGATCTCGTCGCGGCCAGGGCCGTGTCGAGGCGGTGGCCGCGTTCCCCGGGCGGCGTCACCCGGCCAGGCCGCGGTGGAGTGCGGCGCCGAGTTCGGCGATCTGGCGCTGGGAGACCTCGGCGGACAGGATGGCCTGTGAGCCGTGGAAGGTGCCGGGCCATTGGTGGAGTTCGACCGAGACCCCCGCCTGGAGCAGGCGGGCGGCGTAGGCGATGTCCTCGTCGCGGTTGGGGCACAGTTCGGCGGTGGCGATGTAGGCGGGGGGCAGGCCGGTCAGGTCGCCGGCCCGGGCGGGGGCGGCGTAGGGGGTGGCGGGGGCGTCGCCGAGGTAGTGGCGCCAGGCGGCGGTGACCTTGTCGCGGTTCATCCAGGGAGTGTCGGTGAAGGCGCGGGCGGACCAGGTTTCCTGGCGGTCGTCGAGGCCGGGCTGGTTGAGCAGCTGGAAGCGGATGGACGGGCCGTGCTCGTCGCGGGCCCGCAGGGTCATGCCGGCGGCCAGTCCGGCGCCGGCGCTGTGGCCGCCGACGGCGATGCGGGCAGGGTCCAGGCCGAGGCCGGCGGCGTGCTCGGCCGTCCAGCGGAGCACGGCGTAGGCGTCGTCCAGGGCGGCGGGGAAGGGGTGTTCGGGGGCCAGGCGGTAACCGACCGAGATCACCACCGTGCCGGAGACGCCGGCGAGCCGGGCGGCCCAGGGATGCTCGGTCTCCAGGTCGCCCATGACCCAGCCGCCGCCGTGCAGCCACACGACGGCGCCCCGCGCCGCCTGCCGGGGGCGGTAGACGCGCACCGGCACGTCAGGATCGGCGGGCACCATGTGGTCCTCGATCTCCAGGTCCGAGGTGTCCGGCGGCGCCACCGCGGCGGCCAGGGCGGCGAAATCCCGCCGCTCGGCGATCGGATCACGAAGATCCGACTGGGGGAACAGCGGGATGAAGGCTTCCAGTTCGGGATCCATGCGGCTCATCCTGGCCGCTGCCGCCCCGCGCCATCATCCGCCAACCGTCGCCGATCAGAGCTGGGTCGCGCGCCGATCGTCGCGTACCCTTCCGGGCATGGAGGCACTGGCCGTACGGTTGTCGCACCTCGACACGGAAGCCGGTGGCGCGATCCGGGTCGTCATGTTCTACGACACGCTGATGCGCCGCCGGGTGGATCTCCCCGCGCTCGCCCGGGCGTCGGCCAACCTGGCCGGGTGCGTGACCGGGATACGGCTCCACGGCCCGGGACGCGTCATCCGCTACTCACCCGACGGCAGGCAGCCCGCCGACCCGCCGTCCCCCGCGTCCACCACGGCGCCGATCACCCTCGATGACGAGGAGATCGGCACGGTCTGGCTCGAACGCGCCGCCCCTCCCGTCCTGCTCGACGAACTCCTGCTCGACCGGCTCGCCATCGCCGCCGCGGCCGTCGTCGAGAGGTACGGCCCCGCCAGCACCACGATGGCCGACCCCGCCCTCGTCGAGCTCGCGATCAGCCCCGGCAGCGAGGAGGCCGCCAGAGCCCGGGCGCTGCGGCTGCTGGGATTCGCCGCCGACCTGCCCGTCCGCGTCGCCGCCGTACGCTCGCAGCTCCCGCTCGACCAGGTCGGCGGCCTGATCTGCCCGTCCCGCCCGGTCAAGGCGGCGCCGCTCGGCGGCGTGGGCGTCATCCTGGCCACCACCGTCGACCAGAGCCGGTTCCCCGCGGACGTGCAGGCGGGCATCGGCGTCGCGGCGAGCCCCTGCACGTCCTGGCAGCAGGCCCGCACCGCGCTGCGCTACACCACCCCGCGCCGGCCGGTCATCCACTACGACGACCTGGGCGCGCTGGCCCTCCTGGCCGAGATCCCCCCGGACGTCGCGCGCGGCAACGCCGACGTGGCCGCGATCGACCGCATGGCCGGCACCCCGGAGGATCTGGAGACCCTGGACGCCTACTGCGCCACCGGCTCCCTGCGCCAGGCCGCCGACCTCCTCCACCTGCACCACAGCAGCATCGCCCGCCGGCTCGAACAGATCGGCAAGGCCCTGGCCATCGACCTCACGGAACCGGCCGGGCTGACCCGCGCCAGAATCGCCCTCACCACGTGGCGGCTCCTCGACGCGTGAGGAGCGCCCGCCGTACGGCCCTCGCACGGGCGGCGGACATCCACTTCCGGGACGTACCGCCGGACCCGCCGGTGCCCCGGCGCCGGCGGGTCCGGGCCTTCCCCTTACCCGAACTGGCCGGGCTGGTAGTCGCCGGCCGGCTGCTGGGTGATGACGTTCAGGCGGTTGAAGGCGTTGATGGTGGCGATGAGCGTCACCAGGGCGGTCAGCTGCTCCTCGTCATAGTGCTTGGCGGCGTTCGCCCAGACCTCGTCGGAGACACCGCCGGCCGCGTCCGCGAGGCGGGTGCCCTCCTCCGCCAGCTCCAGGGCGGCGCGCTCGGCCTCGGTGAACACCGTCGCCTCCCGCCAGGCCGCGACCAGGTTGAGCCGCACCGAGCTCTCCCCGGCGTGCGCGGCGTCCTTGGTGTGCATGTCGATGCAGAAGGCGCAGCCGTTGATCTGGCTGGCGCGCAGCTGCACCAGTTCCCGCGTCGTGGCCGGCAGGCTCGAGTCCGCGACCACCTTGCTCACCGCGACGAAGTGCTTCATCGCCTTGGCCGCGAGCTGGTTGCCGAAGACGTTCAGACGAGCGTCCATGGTGGGCTCCTTGTCGTTGTTGCTGGTCGCCTGATTGACGGGCCTGCCCGGCGATGTGTGACAGGAACGGGTGTGACATGGGCCACCCCGCGCTTAACGCGTCGTCCAGCACCCCGCGGGCGTGGCGTCCATGGGGTGTCGCGTTGGCCGATCAGCGGGAACATGGTCATTGCTGGAAGGCGAGGACGAGCGATGCGATGGCCAGCCCCAGGAACCAGCCCGGAATCAGCGTCTTCAGATAGACCCGAGCACGGAAGTGCACGACGATGGCGCCGACGAAGAACAGGACGAGGCCGATGGCGGCGGCAATGCCGACCCACGGGGCGCCCAGGAGCCCCAGCAGCAGCCCCACGGCTCCGGCTGCCTTGAGCGCTCCGAGCGTCGGCAGCCAGGATTGCGGGATACCAAGCTGGACTCCGTTGGCGAGCACGAAGTCGGCTTTGAGGAAGTCGGCGATCGCGGCCCAGGCGTTGAACACGATCGTGACGATGGTGACAGTTGCGTACACAGTGAGCATGGCGCGTTCTCTCTGCTCAGCCGAACATCCGGTGGCTACCGAGGACGTCGAGGGGTTGCGGTGCCGCCGCGATGGCCGTCCGCACCTCCGCGACACCCTCCGCGACACCTTCGTCGGCCACCTGGTGGCGGGTCGTCGTCACGGGCACGTCGGCTCGTTCCCCCTTGATCGGCCCTTTGAGCGTTTCCCAGCCTGGTGGAGCCGCCTAGTTGGTGTCCAATACCTGCTTCGATAACCGGTTGGCATGGATGTCGGCATCCGGGCGCGGGTTGATCAGGGTCACGGTCACGTCGTCGCGCTGGGTCAGGCGATTGGCCGCCATGACGCCGGCATATCCGCCGCCGATCACGACCACATCGATGTTCTCGGTCATGGAGTCTCCCCTTTCGCTGTGTTCTCCCTCAAGACACCCCGTGACCGCTCGTTGTTACAGCGTGTGAGGCAGATCACTCTCTAGGCGGAGGCTCCCTCGAACCCTGCACCGTACTCGGCGTCGAACGCCTCCCGGCCCAGTGCGGCGACGGCCGTGGCCGTGGCGCGGTCGGCGTCGCCACGCTCGGCCGGCGGAAGGGGAGCGCCGGCGTCCGCGCGGAGCCTGGCCGCGGCGCCGAGCAGGCGGGCTGCCCGCTGCGGCCGTCCCGCGAGGGCGTGCGCACCGGCCAGCCCTTCGTAGGCGAGCGCGACCGCGCGTGGATCGCCGCCCGCCCGCGCGTGTTCGAGCCCTTCGCGGTGGCGAGCCAGGGCGGTGCCGGCGTCGCCGCGTTGCTCGGCGGCGAAGCCCAGCTCGGCCAGCAGCAGCGCGGGCCCCGGCCCGAACGCGACCCGGCGGTGCCATTCCAGCGCGTCGAGCAGGTGCCGCTCGGCGTTGTCCAGGTCGTGGGCGCGCCGGGCGACCAGCGCGAGCCCGATGAGAGCGTGGATCTCGCCGGCTCGGTAGGCGTGCTCGGCGGCCAGCCGCGCGGCCTGTTCGTGGAGCCGCCGGGAGACCTTCGTCTGCAGCGCGCCGGCCGGGTTGCGCGGCGGGGCATCGCCCCACAGGTCGTCCACCAGCCGCTCGGCCGCCACCGGCCGCCCGGCGTGCACGAGCAGGTCGGCCAGCAGCGCGCGGATCTTGGTCTCGGGCAGGCGGACCGCCCCGCCGTCCGTGGTCAGCACGGACAGCGGGCCGAGTACGCGGAAGTACACGCCGTCAGGCTAACCGAGTCCTGCCGGCCGCCGGCGTTCCGAAAGAGGACCGACAGAGGACCGACAGAGCCGGTCGGCATGCTGGGGACCACTGCGAGATGACGGCCCCGAGAGGTTCGCCCCGCTGGCGGCCGTCTGGCTGCGCGACATGGCGGCGTTCCTGCCGCACCTGGCGAAGGAGGCCGCATCCGGCTCCTACGCGGACGCCGCCTCCACCATCGACCTGAACCGCCCCGCCGTGGACACCCTGATCGCCGCCAGCACTGAGCGCGGCGTCGACCCGCGCGTCCACCACCCGCTCAAGGCGCTGCTCGACCGGCGATCGGCGGACGGGTACGGCGACGACAGCTTCTCCAGCCTGTACGAACTCCTGAAACCCGCCCGTCCGCGCCCCTGAACCAGGGCGGAAGCTCCACCACCGCGTCGGCCCTGCGGGCGATCAGGTCGACGGCACGATCATTCCGATGTGGAAGGGCCGCGGGCATTGGACATCACACCGCCCACCCGGCAAGGGTGGCGATCAGCCGGAACGTGACGGCGTCCGAGAAAGGGCCAAGCTCCATGACGAACCAAGCCGCACAGGTCGAGGCCTGGCTGGACGAACGGGCCGGGGAAATGGCGGACCTGCTCGAACGGCTCGTGGCCGTCGACTCCGAGAACCCGCCCGGCCGCGAGCTGCGCCGCTGCGCCGGCGTCCTGCGTGAGGCGATGGACCGGCTCGGGCCGGCACCGGAGGTCATCGACGTCGCCGACCCGTCCGGCGGCCTGGCCGACCCGTGCGTCGTCCGCGGCACCGCAGGCGACGGCGGCAAGCTCATCTATTTCCACGGGCACTTCGACGCGGTGCCGGCTCAGAGCCGGGAGCAGTTCACGGCCGTACGCCGCGACGGGAAGATCATCGGGCGGGGAACGGCGGACATGAAGGGCGGCATCGTCAGCATGCTCTACGGCGCCGCGGCCGCCAAGGAGCTGGGCCTGCTCGGCGACGGCCGGATCGTCGTCCACCTGGTGTGCGACGAGGAGACCGGCAGCGTCGCAGGCGCCGGGCACCTGCGCGCCGCGGGCCTGATCGACCCCGGCGCGCTGGCTATGATCACCGCCGAGCCGAGCGGCGGGAGCATCTGGCACGCCGCCCGCGGCGCCGTCTCCCTCCGCGTCGACATCCAGGGCCGTGAGGCCCATGTCGGACAGGCGGATCGTGGGGTGAACGCCTTCCAGCACATGCTGCACATCGCCCGCCCCGCCGAGCGGTACGCGGCCGACCTGGCCGGGCGGCACACCGCGTATCGCATGAACCCCGGCGACGCCCGTGGCAGCATGCTCGTGGTCGGTGGCCTGTCCGGTGGCGGCTCCAACTTCAGCACCACCCAGCTCCAGCCCTCCGCCGCCACCGACCAGGACCATCCCGCGGCCCGCGCGCTCGCCCGCGTTGTCGGCGAGGTCGAAGGCACGCCCGCCCGGTTCGAGATGTGCGCGGGCATCCTGGAGATCCGCTGGTACGCCCAGCTCGGCATCCCCGCCTTCGGCTACGGCGCGGGCCGCCTGGACGTCTCCCACGGCCCCCACGAGTACGTCGACGAAGCCGCCATGCGCCGCTGCGCGGCCGTGTACGCCCGCTACGCAGGCGACCTCCTGACCTGACCAGGAAGTGTTTCAGCGCTCGGGTGGCACCGGAGGGGAGGGCCTGGTGTCCAGGCAGCAGCGTACGAAGTCCTGGACGACGGGATTGGCGTCGTCAGAGGGAGCCCAGGCGATGCCGACCCGCGTAGGACTGACGCCGGTCACCGGCCGGTAGGTGACGCCAGGGCGGGCGTAGAAACGAGCGGCGGACTCGGGAGCGAGCGCAATGCCGTAACCGTTGGCGATGGCGCTGAGCCATTCGTCCGGATGGTCGGTGACGGCGCCGACACGGGCGGGGCGGCCTTCCCGTTCGTCGATGCCCAGCCAGAAGTCGCGCCACCGTCCGGTTTCCTCGGGGGCGGCCACGAACGGCTCATCCCACAGATCCCGGAAGGGGATCTCCTCGCGTACGGCGAAGGGGTGCGCGGTGGGCAGCGCGATCAAGCGGGGCTCGGAGAACAACTCTTCCACACGAAAGCTCTCCTGGCCGGGGAACGGCAGTCGCACCAGGGCGGCATCGACGTCTCCGTCGGCTAATCCGGCCGTCGGGTTCGCCCAGGACGCCTGTCGCAGGTCGGCTCGCCAGCCTGGCCGCAGGCGGGCGAACTCGGCGATGATGTGCGGGGTGGCTTCGTTCGCGGCGCTGGCCAGGAAGCCGACCGGCAGCACGCGGGCGGCCTGGGCGGCCGTGCTCTTGGCCGCGCGCAGTGCCTGGTCCAGTCCGGCCAGCAGCGCGGGCACGTGCTCGGCCAGCGAACGGCCAGGTTCGGTGAGGGCCATGCCGTTCCGGGAGCGGGCGAACAACGACACTCCGAGCCGGGCCTCGAGTTGCTTGATTTGCTTGGTCAGCGCCGGCTGGGAGACGAACAGTCGCTCCGCGGCACGGGTAAGGCTTTCTTCCTCCGCCACGACGGCGAAGTAGCGCAACAGCCGGGTGTCGACATCCATGCCGACAGGTTATTGGGGCAGGTATGGGAGGCCAATTCGCCTCCACCAGGCCGGCGGCGCTCAAACGTTGACCATTCTGCCGCTTGTCCGATGGGTGGCGGTCGAGGGCAGGGACGGCGCGGGAGATCAGGGGGTGTACCGGTAGCCCATGCCCGGTTCGGTGATCAGGTGTACGGGGTGGGCGGGGTCTCGTTCGAGTTTCTTGCGCAGTTGCGTCATGTACTGGCGCAGGTAGTGCGTCTCCTTGACGTAATTGCTGCCCCACACCTCGCTCAGCAGGTGGCGCTGGGTGATGAGCTTGCCGGGGTTGCTCAGCAGGATCTCCAGGATGCGCCATTCGGTGGGGGTCAGGCGCAGTTCCCCGGAGACGGTCTTGCGGTTCAGGTCCACCGTGAGCTCGCCGATCTGGACGGGGGTGAGCTCGGCCTCCTGTGATCTCCTGGACCACGTCGTTGACGGACTCCAGATGCTGGATGTTCACGGTGGAGACGACGTCGATGCCGGCGTCGATGCCGGCGTCGAGGATCTTCTCGATGTCCTGCCAGCGCTTGGCGTTCTCGGAGCCGGGCACGTTGGTGTGGGCCAGCTCGTCGATCAGCGCCACCTTGGGCGCGCGCTCGATGACCGCTCGACGTCCAGCTCGGTGAAGGTTGTCCCCCGGCCAGGGCGACGAAGATGACGTCGGCCATCCCGCTCCTCAATCTGGACAGATGTGCTCTGCCGCGCCTCCCCGGGAGGATATGAAGCAAGAAACCCCGGTAGTGAGGCTCCCCGGCAACCGCACGGAGATCGTGCCGGAGGCCGGTCACGGGTTGCCGGCCGACTCGCCCGAAACGGTAGGGCGGCTGATCCGGTCGTTCCTCGGCCGACATATCCCTGACCGCGTGACGGCGCAAGCCCTCTCGCGAAACTGGCGATTGCCTCGCGAGCGGTGGTCCCGGCCCGGCGCGCGGGGAGGTCCGACGGGACGGGCGCAGTAAGTGATGAAATATGAGGCTATGGAATCAGTCGTGCCCCACACGCGTCTTGACCTTGACCGGATCCGCGCGGCCCGCCAGGTGATCCACCCGCAATTCCTGGACACGCCGCTCTACGAGTGCGACGCGCTGGGACACCGGCTTGGCTGCACGGTGAGCGTCAAGCTGGAAACGGCGAACCCGGTCCGCAGCTTCAAGGGGCGGGGCACCGAACTGGTCGCGAGCCGGCTGGCCGGCCAGGGCAGGGAGGCCGCGGTGTGCGCCAGCGCCGGCAACCTGGGCCAGGCGCTCGGCTGGTCGGGTCGCCGCCGTGGTCTCGGCGTGACGGTCGTGGCGTCACGCTGGGCGCCGGCTGCCAAGCTCGATCGGATCCGCGCGCTGGGTGCCGAGCTGGAGCTGGTGGAGGGCGACTTCGAAACGGCCCGCGAGCGGGCGGCGAGCATCGCGCGACAGCGTGACGTGCGATTGGTCGAGGACAGCCTGGACATCGAGACCTGCGAGGGCGCGGCGACCATCGGCCTGGAGCTGGCGAGCGGGACGCCCTCGTTCGACGCCGTCCTGATCGCCCTGGGCGGCGGCGCGATGGCCACCGGCGTGGGCCACGTCATGAAGGCCCTGCTGCCGGCGGTCGAGGTGATCTGCGTGCAGCCCCTCGGCGCACCCGCGATGACCCGCTCGTGGCACGAGCGCCGGGTCGTCACCACCGAGTCGGCCGACACCATCGCCGACGGCGTGGCCGGCCGCTATCCCATCCCCGAGGTCCTGGACGACCTCCTCGAGGTGGCCGACGACGCCGTCCTGGTCCGGGAGGCGTCGATCGTCGCGGGCATGCGGATGCTCCTGGAGCACGCGGGGCTCGTCGCCGAGCCCTCGGCGGCCCTCGGCGTCGCCGCCGTGCTGGAAAACCCTGACCGGTTCGCCGGACGCCACGTGGTCACGATCGTCTGCGGCAGCAACGTCGACCTGGACGTCTATCAGCGCTGGGTCCGCCCGTAAGCGGGCCGAGCGCGAGATCACGCGGGCGATCAAGGAGATCAGGCAGGCCAGGAATGAGCTCCCGCCGGGGCGGAGCTGGGCCCGCGTAACTGTCGGTGGCCATCGATAGAAAGGGGGCCACCGTCAGATCCCCGGCATGAGGAGTGGGCAGTCATGGAGCAGGAATCCGGGCCGGCCGCCCGGCCGCGCGTCGTGGTCTCCGTGTCGACGTCGGTCGACGGGCGAGTGACGCTCGGCAGCGATCGCCTGCTGATGGAGGCCGATGCCGCCCGGATCTGGCAATCCATGCAGCCGGAGGGGGCGCAGGCGGCCGAGGACGCACGTTCGGCGCTGCTGGCCGGTCTGCACCAGCCGCAGGCGGTCCTGGAAGGGAGCGGGTCGCTCGTCACCGACTCCACCGGGCCGCTGACCGGATTGCCCGAAGAGTTCGATGAGCCGGTGGACACACTGTTCACGGACTTCCTGCCCGAGGAGGTCGTCGGGCGGCCAGGGCACGAGAAGTGGTTCACGGTCGTCGACAGCCGGGGCCGGGTGCCGTGGTCGATGAAGCGAAACGGCGGATTCGACCTGCTGGTGCTGGTGGCCCGCGCCACGCCCGCGGCTTATCTGGCCCATCTCCGCCGGGAGCGGATCCCCTACCTCGTCGCCGGCGGGGAACGCGTCGACCTCGCCGCCGCCCTGCGGCGCATGCGCGACAAGCTGGCGGTCACCTGCGTCGTCTCGACGGCCGGGGGCGGGCTCAACGGCGCGCTGCTCCGGGCCGGTCTCATCGACGAGATCCAGCTGCTCGTCATCCCCGCCGCCATCGGCGGGCGCGGCACACCGGCGCTCTTCGACGGCCCCCAGCTCGCGGCCGCAGAGCTTCCCACCCGGCTGCGGTTGCTCTTCGCCCATGTCGGCGGCGACGGGATGCTCTGGCTGCGCTACGAAGTCATCCGCGAGGCCGGCGCCACCTCCTGAACACGAGTCGCGCGTCCCGCCCGAGCGGGACGCGCTCATCCCTCGTTCGACGTCAGCGCACGGGGACCTGCGAGACGGCCGTCCCGCCGCCGGTGGCCTCCCACCCGGCCACGACCTTCGGATCGGTGCCCAGGGCCCGGTCCAGCGTGACCGTCACCGTCGACGTCCCCTCGCGGGGCACGGTGACGACGCGGCCGCCCGCCGTGCCCCGGCCGTCGCGGACGAACAGGTGCGCCTTGCCCGCCGCGCCGGCCCGCAGCCGCACCTTCACCGCACCCTCACCGCGCTTCGCGGAGACGGCCTCGCCGCTCTGCGACGGCTTGGCCGCGGGGCCGCCGGCCGGCGGCACGTGCACGCGGACCGCCTGCTCCAGCGACTGCGGCGAGTCCAGGCTGGACAGGGCCGTGTCGGGGATCACCGGGTCGGCCGGGGTGGTCGGCCGGTCCGCCGGCGGCTCGTATCCGGGCAGCGTCGCGACGCCCCACCGGTACGGGTCACCCTGCACCCCGCCCCACGTCGACCAGCCGATCCGGGTCTGGCCGGTCTTGTCCTGGGTGTCGGAGTCGTACACCAGGACGTTCAGCCCGAGGTGCTTCGGATCGACGGCGGCGGGCAGCACCTCCATCGGGACGGACATCTCCACGGTGTACTCGCCGGTGTACTCCCCGTCGGACACCGCCGAGGCCACCCGCATGCCCGGAGCGGTCTCCTCGCCCGGCCCCTGGTGGTGGTCGGCGTCCCGCAGGAAACACGGCGGGCCCTCGCTGGTCACCGGCAGCACCGCGGCCTTGAACGTCGTGGAGGTGTTCTCGGACGTGCCGCGCGGATCCAGCGTGACCTCCACGGAGTCGGTGCGCCAGTGCCGCTTGCAGTCGGAGGCGGGCAGCCGCGTGCCGAGCACGTCGTCCTTCACGTGGACCAGCAGGTACAGCGTGTCGTCGTGCCAGGCGACCTTGGCCGTGCCCGAGCAGTCGGCCGCCGACGAGCAGGCGTCGCCCTCCCAGCGGCGGGAGACGTCGAGGGCGCTGCCGGAGTACTCGCCGTCGCCCTCGGCGCCGTCGACGGCGGGCGCGGAACCGGCCTGCGGGACGGTGGCCGCGGGCACGAGTTCGAGCGCCGGCCTGCTCGTGCTGGAGCCGTCCTCACCGGTGCTGGCGGTGCTGGTGCCGGTGGTGATGGTGTAGGCGTAGTCGCCGCCCTCGTTGGACGTCTTCAGCGACGGGTCGGAGTTGGTGACGGTGAACGGCACGGTCGCCGACCTGCCCGCCGCCAGGTCGTCGAAGGCGGCCTCGGCCCGATCGGCGGTGAAGCCGTCGGGCAGGTCCAGGCGTACGGTGCCCGACCGGGTGTGCTCGCTCAGGTTCGTGACCACGACGCCGACCTGGCGGGAGCCGCCCGACGGCAGCGTGAGCACCGGGGTGACCAGGCCGCGCAACTGCGGCACGCCCACCTCGGCCACCCACGTGCGGAACTGGGCGACCTGGGGGAGCGGCTGCTGCTCACCGCGGACGGCGGGGCTGAGCTCGACCTGGCGGTCGGTGTAGCCGCCGCCCCGCTCGGTGGTCAGCGTGGCCGCGAGGCGGGCCCGCTCTCCGGCCCGCTGTCCCGCGCCGCCCTCGGGAGGCGTCACCGTGAACGTCGCCTCGCCACTGCGGCCGGGGCCGAGCCTGCCGAGGTCGCCGGACCCGCTGACCCGCCAGCCGTCCGGCACGCGCAGCGCCACCGACGAGCGGCCCAGCGGCGTGCGCGGGGGAGCGGTCGCGGTGACCTCGACGGTGAACGCGGTCCCGGGGCGCACGTCGAACGTACCGGTCCGCAGGGCGAACAGCGTGCCGAGCGGCACGGCGCCCTTCGCCCTGGTCAGCGCGCCGTCGAGGATGGCCGTGGGCGCCGCCGCCGCGTCCGTGCCCGGCTCGGGGAACGGCACCCGCGCGTCCACCTGGGTGAAGAAGTCGCACCCGAGCTGGGCGGGGTCGGCCGGGACGTCGGGGAAGCCGGCCCAGCCCTGGGAGGCGTACGTACGCTGGGCGTCGCGCTCGACGGCGGCCCACGTGGCGCCCTGCGCCGCGGAGGCGCGCCCGCTCCACACGCCGTACACGTTCTGCGCCGGATTGTCCGGCCGGAACGTCGAGGCGCAGTCGGGACCGTTCCTGGAGGTGCCGCGCCCGCCGCCGGTCAGCAGCCGGGCGGGCGCGAACGGACGCAGCCCCTCGCGGCTGATCTGCTCGGGGAACGCCTTGGGGTCGGCCGCCGCGTAGAACGCCTCGACGGCCAGCCGCGCGGCCAGCTGGTGGTTGCCGTGGTTGCCGGGCGTGGGGGCCGGATCCATGGTCAGCAGGATCTCGGGCCTGGTCGTGCGGACGATCCTGACGACCTTCTCCAGCGTGTCGCCGCCCCACACCTGGTCCGTCAGCGGGGCGCTCACCGTGTAGAAGAAGTCGACGTCGTCGAGGTTGAACACCTCGCGCACGCCCGCCTTGCCCACGGCCGTGCGCTCCTCCGCCTCGCGCAGCAGGCCGAGCGCCGGGCCCTCCTCGGGCCCGACAGCGTTGCCGCCGCCCTCGCCCCTGGTCACGGTGACGACGCCGGTGCGTACGCCGTGGTCCTCGTTCCACTGCCCGAGCGTCGACAGGCTGAAGGCCTCGTCGTCGGGGTGGGCGCCGACGAACAGCGCGTCGAGGTCGACGGGGGAGGCGGGGGAGCCGGGTGGGGCGGCGACGGCCGGTGCGGCCGGCAGGACGGCGAGCAGGACGGCCGCCGCCACGGCCAGCCGGCCCACGGCTGTTGGACGCATGGAACCTCCGGATGACTACTCGCGGACCGCCCCTTGGAGCAGCCCGCGGACGAAATGGCGCTGGAGGAACAGATAGAAGATCACGACCGGCGTCGCCACGATCACCGAGCCGGCCGCCAGGAGGGTGAACCCGGAGGTGTACTGGCCCTGGAAGAAGGCCAGACCCAGCGGAGCCGTCCGCAACGACTCGCTGGTCACCATGATCAGCGGGATGAGGAACTCGTTCCAGGTCCACATGAAGACCAGGAGGGTCAGGGTGACGACGGCGGGCCGGGCCGGCGGCAGCAGCACCCGCCACAGGATGCGCCAGCTCGACGCGCCGTCGATGCGCGCCGCCTCGACGATCGCCCGGTTGGACGCCCGGAAGTACGCCCGCATCCAGAACGTGCCGAACGCCACCGACAGCGCGACCTGCGGCAGCGTCACCGACCAGAACGTGTCGATCAGGCCGAGCGTGCGCAGGTCGAAGTAGAGCGGGACCGCGATGGCCTCGCTCGGCATCATGATCCCGACGAGGAACAGGTAGAACAGCGCCGACTGGCCGCGAAAGCGCATCGTGCCGAACGCGTACCCGCTCATGATCGACAGAATCACGCTGACGACCACGACGAACCCCGACACCAGCAAGCTGCTGCGCAGGTAGGTGCCGAAGTGCCCGATCTCCCAGGCCGCGGCGAAGTTGCCGAGCCCGGACGTCCCGCCGCTGTCGGCGGGGCCGAGCGCGGCCGACAGGATCGTCACGATGGGGAAGAGCGCGAAGGCGGCGAACGCCGACAGGATGACGTAGTTGGCCACCCGCTCCGCGCGCGAGATCACGTGGTGCTCCTGTCCGCGAACCGGTTGATGCCGAACGAGATGGCGAAGATCACGACGGTGAGCGTCACGCCGATGGCCGCCGCCGAGCCGACCTGGCCGAGCCCGAAAGCCCGGTGGTAGACCTCGTACGACGGCACCGACGTGGAGTCGCCCGGGCCGCCGCGCGTGGTGACGTACACCAGGTCGAACGTGCGCAGCGCGGCGATCATGGTCAACGTCAGCGCCACCGCGATCTCCCCGCGCACCGACGGCAGCGTGACGGCGAAGAACTCCTTGACGGCGCCGGCCCCGTCGAGCCGCGCCGCTTCGTACAACTCGCCGGGGATGCGGCTCATGCCGGCCAGCAGCAGCACGGTCACCAGCCCTGTCTCGAACCACGTGCCGACCACCCCGACCGCGGGCAGCGCGAACGTGTGGTCGCCCAGCCAGCCCCGCGTCAGCGAGTCGAGTCCGAGCGCGCCGAGCAGGCTGTTCAGCGTGCCGTCGGGGGCGTAGATGCGCCGCCAGGCGACGGCCACCACGACCATGGCGATCACCTGCGGCAGGAACACCACCGTGCGGAAGAACCCGAGCCCGCGGACCTTGGCGTGGTGGAGGATCGCCGCCAGCACCAGCCCGATGGCCAGCGGCACGACCGCGTAGAACACCATGAGCACCAGGGCGTGCCCGAAGGCCGCCCGCAGCCCTTCGTCGGCGACGACCGCCACGTAGTTGTCCAGGCCCGCCCAGCGGCCGAGCGACAGCCCGTCCCAGTCGAAGAACGACAGGTGGACCGCGCGGCCGATCGGGTAGAGCAGGAACGCCGCGTAGATCACGAACGCCGGGAGCAGGTAGAGGTAGGCGACGCGGCGCGGCTCCCCCGGGGGCCGGGCCGCGCCCGTCCGCTGGGTCACCCGTTGCTCTCAGCGAACGTCTTGTAGTCCTTCTCCAGCGTGGCCAGGAACTCCTGCGGGCTCGCCTTCTCCGCCAGCAGGTCCTGCAGCGCCGCGCCCAGTGTGTCGGCGAACGTCGGGGTGGCGTAGTCGAGGTAGGGGACCAGCCCGTTCTGCTCGGTCACCGTGCCGAACGCGGTGAAGACGTCCTGCTGCGGGCCCTCGGCCACCTTCTGCGCGGCCGTGTCGGCGACGGGCAGGTTGCCGGTGTCGGTGAGCACCTTCATCGCGTCGGCGCTGGTGATGAAGTCGATGTACGCCGCCGCCGCCTCGGGGTGCGGGCTCTTGGCCGTGATCGCGAACGGCAGGCCGGTGCCCCCGGTCGCGATGGGCGCGGCGCCGGCCGTGGCGCCCGGCGGAAGCATGAAGCCGACGTCGTCGCCCAGGTTCTTCTGCAGGTCGGCCAGGAGCCACGTGCCGGCGATCATGAAGACGCCCTCGCCCTTGCCGAACGCCTGCCATGCCGGGTCGTAGCCCTGCCCGTTGAAGCCCTTGTTGAAGTAGCCCTTGCGGACCCAGTCGACGAGCTGCTGGGCGGCCCTGGTGTTCTCGGGCGTGTTCCACGAGGCGCCCTTGCGGCCGAAGGCCAGCGTGCGGATCTGGCCGGCGGGTACGTGGCGGCTCTGCACGGTGCCGAACACGTGCACGGCGGGCCACTTGTCGAGGTTGCCCAGCTGCATCGGCACCTCGCCGGCCGCCTTGGCCTTGGCCAGCGCCGCCTGGAACTCCTCCCAGGTCTTCGGCGGCTCCAGACCCAGCTCGGTGAGCTTGGCGGCGTTGTAGAAGATGCCGACGACCTCGCCGACCTGCGGCAGGCCGTACAGGTTGCCCTCGCCGAACAGCTTGCCGTCGGCGCTGTAGCGCGAGTAGCGCAGCACCGACTCCGGATAGCGCTCCTTCCACCCGTACGCCTCGGCGTAGGCGTCGAGCGGCAGCAGCTGCCCGGCCTTGACGAACGCGCCCATCGACGAGCGGCCGTTGTTGGCCTCCACCACGTCGGGCGGCGTGTTGCCGCTGAGCGCCAGACGCAGGGTGGTGTTGAGGTCGTCGAAGGACTGGGACCTTCGGTTGAGCTTGATGTTGGGGTATTTCGCCTCGAACGCGGCGTTGAGCTGTTTCATCTGGGCCGCCTGTCCGCCGCGTACCTCCTGGTCCCAGACGGTGAGCGTGACGTCGCCGAGGGTCGCGGCGTCGGTGCGGACCGCCGACGCGCTCGGCTGCGCGGGGGTGGCCGCCGGCGGGGCCGAGGAGCCGGGCGCGCACGCCGTGAGGGCCAGGGCCGCCGCGGCGAGCGCGGCGAGCGTCCTGGAACCCGGCGATCTCGTGCTCCGGCCTTCTCGCGTCGGGGCGATCATGGTGTTACTCCTTCTGCGCAGGCACGCGAGACGTGGCCGGGCCCTCGTCGCCGGGGTCGCCGGACGCCTCGTGGGGGGTCTGGTGCGGCTGCGTACCCGTGGCTCCGGGCGGCATGCCCACGTCGGCGTAGCGGGCGATGGTGGCCGCGGCGCGGCGGACCGCGCCCACCGGGACGGTGGGCACCAGCCGGTCGAGGAAGGCGTAGCGGCGGGCCAGCGAGCTGCCGTAGGCGCCGCTGTGGTCGGCCGCCGCGCGCACCTCGTGCCACCAGTCGGCGATGTCGCCCCAGCCGGGCGCGGCCAGCGAGCCGCCGAACTGCTGCACCGCGAGCCCCGCGCAGACCTGCGCGAAGGCCAGCCGGTCGGCGAGCGGCCAGCGGCACAGCGTGCCGAGCACGAGCCCGGCGCCGAAGACGTCGCCCGCGCCGGTGGGGTCGAGCGCCGTCACCCGTGGCGCGGGGACGAACGCCTCCTCGCCCGTCGTGGAGTCGATGGCCATGGCGCCGTTGGCCCCGTCGGTCACCACCGCGAGGGGGACCTTGTCGGCGATCGCGTAGAGCGCGTCGCGCGGGGTGTCGGCGCCGGTGTAGGCCATCGCCTCGATCGCGTTGGGCATGAACGCGTGGCAGAAGGACAGCTGATCGAGCATCGACGCCGGCCAGGAGCCCGACGGATCCCAGCCGACGTCCGCGAAGATGAGGGCGCCGTTCCGGTGGGCCGGCTCGGCCCAGTTGCTCGAGCCGCCGGGCGAGCCGAGCGGCTCGTCGGGAGAGATCGTCACGATCACCGCCCTGGAGCGGGGCGGGGAGCCGATCATCTCGGCGCTCGCCATGGGGGCGGGGTGGCCGTGCGTCACCATGCTGCGGTCGCGGTCGACCGCCATCGAGACCGTCACCGGCGAGTGCCAGTGCTCGAAGCGCCGCGACCTGGACAGGTCGACCGCCTCCTGCTCCTCTAGCGTGCGCCAGCAGAAGTCGCCGTAGTCGTCGTCGCCGAACGCGGCGGCCAGCGCGGTGCGCAGGCCCAGCCGGCTGGTCGCGATGGCCAGGTTGGCGATGCCGCCGGGGCACGAGCCCATGCCCTCGGCCCAGATCTCGGTGCCCGCGGCGGGCATGGCGGGCAGGCCGGTGAAGATGATGTCGAGGAAGACGGTGCCCGCCAGGAACACGTCGAACTGCGGACCCTCCGGGGTGCGCTCTTCGGCGAGAGGGTCGTACGCCTGGGCAGACACGGGGATGGGGCCTCCTCGACACTGTGATGGTGCGCAATCTTGCATGTTTGCTCGCGTACTTCAAGTGCTTTGCCGGTGTTTTTGCGCAGTGATGCTCACTCTTGCGCGGATTTGACTGATAGACTCGCGCCGTGCTTCAGCGCCTCCGGCATGCCGAGATCATGCGAAGGGTCCGGCTCTCCGGCGCGACCAGCGTCCGCGATCTCGCCAGCCAGCTCGGCGTGAGCCCGTCCACCATCCGCAGGGACCTGGAGGTGCTCGACCGCGACGGCACGCTCAGGCGGGTCCGCGGCGGCGCCCTGGCCGACGCCGACGACGACCGGCCCTTCGCCGAGGTGGCCGGGGTCGACGAGCAGGACAAGGAGGCCGTGGCCGCCCGGGCCGCGCAACTCGTCGCCGACGGCGAGGTGCTGCTGCTCGACATCGGCACCACGACGATGCGGCTGGCCCGGCGGCTGCGCGGCCGGCGGGTCACGGTGGTCACCTCCAGCCTGGCCGTGCTCGACGCGCTCCGCTCCGATTCCGCGGTCGAGCTGCTGCTGCTCGGCGGCATGGTGCGCAGGACGTACCACTCGCTGGTCGGGGTGCTCACCGAGGCGGCGCTCAGCCAGGTCGTCGCCGACCGGGTGTTCCTGGGAGCCAGCGGGGTGCGGCCCGACGGGCAGCTCGTCGACACCACGCTGGCCGAGGTCCCGCTGAAGCGCGCCATGATCGCGGCGGCCGAGCAGGTGGTGCTGCTCGTCGACCGGCACAAGTTCCCCGGCACCGGCGCCCTGCGGGTGTGCGGGCCCGAGGACATCGACGTGATCGTCACCAATGAGGGCGCCGACGAGACGACGCTGGGCGCCTGCGTCGCCGCGGGCGCCCAGGTGCTTCTCACATGAAGGGGTGCGGATGAGACTGGCCGTCCTCGGCGGCGGAGGCTTCAGGGTCCCGCTCGTCTATGGCGCGCTCCTGCGCGACGCCGCCAAGCCGCGCGTGGAGGAGGTGGTGCTCCACGACGTGTCCGCCGAGCGGCTCGAGGCCGTCCGGCACGTGCTGCGCTCCCAGGCCGCCGGGCACGACGACCCGCCCGAGGTGCGCGTCACCACCGACCTGGACACCGCGCTGCGCGACGCGGACTTCGTCTTCTCCGCCATCCGCGTCGGCGGGCTGGCGGGCCGCGTCGCCGACGAGCGGGTCGCTCTGGAGCTGGGCCTGCTCGGCCAGGAGACGACCGGCCCGGGCGGCATCGCCTACGGCCTGCGCACCGTCCCCGTCGCGGTGCGGGTGGCCGAGCGGGTGGCCGCCCTCGCCCCCCAGGCCTGGGTCATCAACTTCACCAACCCCGCTGGCATGATCACCGAGGCCATGCGCCAGGTGCTCGGCGACCGCGTGATCGGCATCTGCGACTCGCCGATCGGGCTGGTGCGCCGGGCCGCCGCCGCGCTCGGGGTCGACCCGGCACGCGTGTCGCCCGCGTACGTGGGGCTCAACCACCTCGGCTGGCTGTGCGGCCTGACCCACCAGGGGGAGGACGTCCTGCCCCGCCTGCTCGCCGACGACGCGGCGCTGCGGCAGGTGGAGGAGGCCCGCGTCTTCGGCGCCGACTGGGTGCGCACGCTGGGCGCGATCCCCAACGAATACCTGTACTACTACTACTTCACCCGCGAGTCGGTCGCCGCGATCTCCGGCCGCACCCGCGGCGAGACCCTGCTGCGGCAGCAGGACGACTTCTACGCGGCCGTGCGGGCCCGGCCGGGCGACGCCCTGGCCGCATGGGAGAGGGCACGCAGGGAGCGCGACGAGTCGTACATGGCCGAGGCCCGTGACGTGACCGCGGCCGGCGAGCGCGACGCCGCCGACCTGGAGGCGGGCGGCTACGAAGGCATCGCGCTCGCCCTCATGGCCGCCATCGCGCGCGGGGAGCCGTCCACCATGATCCTCAACGTGCGCAACGGCGGCGCGGTGCCCGGGCTGCCCGCCGAGGCGGTCGTGGAGATCCCGTGCGCGGTGGGCGGCGGAGGAGTGCGGCCGCTGGCCGCCGGCCCGCTCCCCGGCCGCTTCCTCGGCCTGGTCCAGCAGGTGAAGGCGGTGGAGCAGACGGCCATCGAGGCGGCGCTGTCGGGGTCGCCGCGGCTGGCGGCGGCGGCGTTCGCGCTGCATCCGCTGGTCGACTCGGCGGGGGTGGCCCGCGACCTGCTCGACGGCTACCGGGCCCGCATCCCGGAGCTGGACGCGGTCTTCTCCCGGCCCTGATCCGCGCGGGCCTCTGACGCGCGGCGACTCACTCACCAGGACACAGGAAGGGCCTGTCACCAGCTGAGCACCCGCAACGGGGCCCAGTCCCCGGCGGGCTCGGCTCGCGTGCGCAGCTCCGGCACGGCATCGCGCAGCACCTTGATCCCGAGCGGCACGAGCACCAGGCACAGGGCCGCGCCTGACAGAACCCCGTCGATCAGCTCGCTCCTCTTCAGCACACCGGTCCACAACCAGCCCGAGAACAGGAACAACACCAGCCGCCCGGTGCCGAACGTGCCCGAGCGGAATGCGGCCAGACCGAGCAGCAGTGTCCCGATGTAGAGGCCGAAGGCCGCCGAAACCGGCACGCGCCAGGGCCCGTAGGAGATGTCCGCGTACAGGTCCATCACGATCTCGGTGGTGCGCTCCAGCCCGAGCGTCCCGATGAGCTGCAGGGCCGTCTCGTCCACACCCGCCCAGTACAGGCGCGAGAACAGTCCCACGACCACCATCGCGCCGCCCACGCGGGCCGTCCAGGGCGATCGGGCAGCGGCCACCCGGGCCAGGACGACGATGGCCAGGCACAACACGATGGCTCCCGCCGTGTAGCAGGCGTACCCGGCCGTGGCCAGCCCCGGGTTCACGGTGTAGGCGGCCAGCTGCTCAGGCGCGGCGAACGGCTGCGTGGCGAAGTACGCCCGCTGCCGCGGCGTGAACTCCGCCGTGCTCTGCGCCAGGTGGCGCAGCGTCAACCCGGCGAACCACAGGAGCGGCCCGAGCACCAGGGCGCCGCCTCCGAGGAAGCGCCCGGGAAACCAGGCGTTGGGGTGAACCGACGTGGGAGCGATGGTGATCGGTGGCATGCCAGGAAGCCTGGCGCGCGGGGGGAGGCCGCCACATCTGCCGTTCGGCACGTAGGAATGTTGACTTTAGTCGGGGGTGCCGCAGAGAACTGATCCGTGAGACAGCGCATAGGTGCGACGGGCGTCGTTCAGGTTCTGAACATCCCTGCCACTCCCTTTCATGCCCCATAATAGGGAGTGTTATGGAGCATTACACCGTGGAGCAGGTGGCGGCCCAGCTGGGGCTGCACGTCAAGACCGTGCGTAACTACGTGCGATCCGGACGGCTGCCCGCCGTCCGGATCGGCAAGCAGTACCGCATCACCAAGGAGGACCTGGCGGCGTTCACCGGCCTGCCGGTCGCCGCGCCCGCTCCCGCGCGCCGCGCCGAGGTGTCGAGCATCGTGCAGATCGACGGCATCGCCAGGGCCGACATGGATCGCGTCAGCACGATGGTCCTGGGCGCCCTGGCCGGCGAGCCACGCGGGCTGCGCGTGGAGTTCGTCCACGACGAGGAGCGCTCCCACTTGAAGATCATCGTTCTGGGCGGGCTCGAGGAGACCGCCCAGGTGTTGCGGATCGTCGACGCCCTCGTGCGCGAATGACCTCGCCGCCGAACCCGATCACTGACCGGATCACCGTCTGGAGACCACCATGCCCGACCTGTACGTCTGCGACCCGCACGGCGAGCCCCTGCGCGAGGCCCGCGACGCGCTCGACCTGATCGGCGAGGCCTGGGGGCGGCAGGCCACCTGGGTGGCCGTCCCCATGGAGCGCCTGCACGACGACTTCTTCGTCCTGCGCAGCGGTGTCGCGGGAGAGTTCGCGCAGAAGTTCGTCAACTACCGGATCGGCCTGGCGGTGGTCGGCGACGTCTCGCGTCACGCCCCTCCCGGCTCCGCGCTGGAGGCGTGGGTGACCGAGTCGAACCGGGGCGAGCACATCTGGTTCGTACGCGACCTCGACGAGCTGGCGGAACGGCGGTCGGGCCGGGACGACCCCGCCGATCCGCGCTGAGGCGAGCGGGCCGGCCGGGGCTCAGCCGGACTTGACGGCCGCCTCGATGCCGTCGAGGAGCACGGCCAGGCCGACGGCGAACGTCTCGCCGACCCGGTGTTCGAGGTAGGGCTCGTCCGTCGCGGGCTCGTCGTCCTCCGACTCCACCCACGTCACCATGGGGAACCGGGCGGCGAACCCGGGCGCCACCTCCTCCAGCAGCGACGAGCGGGCCTGCCACCACTCCTCGTCGGACACCCCGGTCGCCGACGGCGCCTGCCGCGACTCGGAGACCGTCCTCGCCGCACCTCGGACGAAGTCGGACAGCAGCGCCACGACCCCCCGCAACCGGCGCGGCCGCAGGCCGGTCTCGCGCAGGATCCGGACCAGGCCCTCCAGCACCGCGAACTCGTTGGGCCCCAGCACCGGCCGCGCCTGCGACACCTGCAGCACCCACGGATGCCGCAGGTAGAACGCCAGCACGTGCTCGGCCCACGACGTGACGGCCGCCCGCCACCCGCCGCTCAGGTCGTGCCCGGTGGGCACCTCCGCCAGGGCCCGGTCGTACATCAGGTCGACCAGCTCGCCCTTGCTCGGCACGTAGGTGTAGAGCGCCATCCCGGTGCGGCCGAGCCGCTCGCCGACCCTGCGCATGGACAGCGCCGCCATGCCCTCGCTGTCGGCCACGGCGATGGCGGCGTCGACGATCGCGTCGACGCTCAGCCCCGGCTTGGGGCCGGGCCGCACCTCTCCCGGCCCTCCCGTGCGCCACAGCAGTGCCATCGAACGGCGTGCGTCACCCTGCCCGGCGAAGACGACCAACGCGGAACTCCCCACGCGGAACAAACTCTTTACGCCATAAAGGCTATCAGCGGGCGCCTCTGCGGGCGGCCACCGCGGCGATCATCTCCCAGGCCGCCTCCGGGTGGAGTGTCTCGTCCGGGTCGCCGGAGAAGGGGTCGAGGACGACGGTCTCCGCACCGAGCAGGCGCAGTTGCTCGAGGTCGTCGGCGATCTGCTCGATCGTGCCCTCACCCGCGAGCCGGTCGGGGCCCGTGACGGGCGACGCGGTGACCCGCAGCAGAATCCTGGGCGCCAGGTCGGGCGCCGGCCGTCCCTGCTCGGCGGCGAGGTCTTCCAGCCGCGGCCACGTCTCCCGCAGGTAGGACATGGTGTTCTTGAGCGGGTGCCAGGCCTCGCCGAACCGTGCCGCCCTGCGCAGCGCCGCGTCGCTGTTGCCGCCCACCCAGATCGGTATGGCGCCGGAGCGGTAGTCGTGCTCGGCGGCCCAGGCGGCGCGGATCGCCGCGAGATGTTCGTCGGTCAGCCGGCCGCGCCGCTCGTGCGCCACGCCGAGCGCCTCGAACTCCTGCCGCGCCCACCCGACGCCGACACCCAGCACCAGCCGCCCGCCGCTGAGGTCGTTGAGGTTGGCCGCCATGCGGGCCACGAGCAGCGGGTGCCGGTAGGGGACGATCAGCACGGTCGTGCCGAGGGCGATGCGGCTGGTGCACCCGGCGAGCCAGGCGAGGGTGGTGAAGGGCTCGTAGAAGGGCGCCGGATATTTCTGCGCCACGTCGGGGGTGATCACCACGTGGTCGGACACCATCAGCAGGTCGAACCCCAGCCCTTCGGCGGTCTGCGCCCACCGCCGCAGGATGCCGGGGTCGGTGCCGGGGCCGAAGTTGGGCACGTTCACGCCAAGTCGCACCGGGCCAGGCTACCGAACGCGGACGACCGGAGGGCGCGGCGGAGAAGCCGTGGTCCCGGCACCCCCGCGGAGGGCCGGGACCGGGCGGGTCGCGGGATGTCAGCGGCTGAGCCAGTCGAACACCCAGCTGCGATCGCTATGGTGCGGCTTGCCGTGCCCGTGCCCGTGCCCGTGCCCGTGCCCGTGCCCGTGCCCGTGCCCGTGCCCGTGGCCCGGAGCGCAGGCGTCGATGTCGCGGGTGCCGGCGAACCTTCCGTGATGCGTCACGTGGTGGTAGGTCGAGTCTTCGTTCACCGCGAGGTCACAGTGGTGCGGGTGCCGGCCGGAGTCGGCGGCGGCCGCGCCGGCCCCGAACACCACGGCCGCCGCGGCCAGTGCACCGCCGGTGGCGATGAGGGTACTTCTCATGATCTCCCCCTGTAATCACGAAGTGTCATCGGCCATCACTATACGTAGCGATCTTGTGAGGGCGCGGAGCGCCACGCGCTTTTCTGATCAACAGGGTGGCCGCGCAGGACTACGGTCTGACCGCCCGCGGATAGCACAGCAGCGGCCACGGGTCGCCTTCGGCCTGCACGCGGAACCCGGCGGAAGGCGGGCGGCGGGATCATGTCCGCAGATCGCGTACGGCGGCCAGGTAGGCCCAGATGGCGTCGCGGTTACGGGCGAGGCAGTCGATACGCTGCTGGATGCGCTCCGCCTCGGCCTCCAGGAGGCCGGCGAGCTCGGGCGTGAGGCATTGCGGGTGCAGGTGGATCCCGCCCGGCCCGTCGAGGAACGGGAGGATGCGGCGGATGATCTCCGTCGTGAGCCCCGAGTCGAGCAGGCCGCGGATCTGCTGGACCCGGTGCACGGCCGAGGGCGGGTAGACGCGGTAGCCGTTGTCCGCGCGTTCCGGGTGGAGGAGGTCCTGCTCCTCGTAGTAGCGCAGCATGCGCGTGTGGACGCCGGTGCGCCGGGAGAGCTCCCCGATTCTCATGGCAGGCCTCGGTCCGCTGGGATTTGCCTTCACACTGATGTGAAGGTTTCAGCCTAGTCCCATGGCTGATGGGGTGCGCGACGGGAGAATGCCGTGGCCGGGACTGCTCGCGTTGTTCGCGGCGGCGTTCACGGCGGTGATGACGGAGTTGCTGCCCGCCGGGCTGCTGCCGCAGATCGGAGCGGCGCTGGAGGTGCCGGAAGGGCGGGCCGGGTTCCTGGTGACGGCGTACGCGGTGGCGTCGTTCCTGGCGGCGATCCCGCTGACGGCGCTGTTGCGGCGCTTCGCCCGGCGGCCGGTGCTGGTGGGGACGCTGGTGGGGTTCGCCGCCTGCAACGCGGCGACCGCGCTGTCCTCGTCGTACGCGGTGACGTTCGGGGTCCGGGTGCTGGCCGGGGCGATGGGCGGGATCCTGTGGGCGATGCTGGTCGGTTACGCCGCCCGGATGGTGCCGCCCGAGCGGCGGGGGCGGGCGATCGCGATCGTCTCCGCCGGGATCACGGTGGCGTTGTGCGCGGGCATCCCGGCGGGTGCGGCGCTGGCCGGGACGTTCGGATGGCGGGCCGCGTTCGGCGCGCTGGCCGTCGCGGCGGTCGTCCTGGTGGGGTGGGTGCTGGCCACGGTCCCCGGTTTCCCCGGCGAGACGGCGGCCGGACGCGTGCCGTTGCGGCGGGTCGCCGCCGTCCCCGGGGTCGCGACGGTGCTGGGGGTGACGGTGCTGGTGCTGGTGGCGCACCAGGCGGTGTACACGTACCTGGCGCCGCTCGCCGCGCTGACCGGGGCCGGGCGGACGAGCGCGGTGCTGCTGGTGTTCGGCGTGGGGACGGTCGTGGGAATCTGGGTGGTGGGCGCGGTCATCGACCGGGCCCTGCGCGTGACGCTCGTGGTGGTGCTGGCCGTGGTGGCGGGGGCGATGGTCGTGCTGGGCGCGCTCGGGGGGCCGGTCTCCCTGGCGGCGGTGGCGCTGTGGGGCGCGGCCTTCGGAGGCGTGCCGACGCTGCTGCAGACGGCGCTGGTGAACGCGTCAGGGTCGGAGAACGCCGATGTGGCCACCTCCATGCAGACCACGGTGTACAACGCCGGCATCGCGGGCGGGTCGCTGGCCGGCGGGCTGGTGCTTGAGGGCGCCGGCGCGGGCGCGCTGCCGTGGACGGCCCTGCCGCTGGTGGCGGTCGCCCTGGCGATCGTGCTCGCGGCGCGCCGGCACGCCTTCCCCGGCCGCCGGGCCGCTGGAGACCGTGCCTGGCCAGGGGCTCGACGCGTTCGCGTTCCTCGTGCGACAGGTGGGGCAGCAGGTCGCCCGTGAGCGGGTCGACGGCGGCGCGTGAGTTGCCGAGGCCGCCCGGAGCGGGTGAACGGGCGCGTCAGGTGAAGACCTCGGAGAGGAACGTCGTCAGGGCCGCGGTCACCTCCGCCGGCCGCTCCAGCGGGGCCAGATGGCCCGTGTCCGGCAGGTCGAGGCGGCGGGCCCCGGGGATGCCCTCCGCGAGCAGGCCGGACACCTCCTGGATGCCGGGCACGTCCGACAGGCCGTTGACCACCAGGGCAGGCACGGCGATCTCGGGCAGGCGGGTGGCCGCGGGCGGGTCGAGGTGGCGTTCGGCTGACCTGGGGCCGGACCACGACCGTCGGAACACCAGCTCGCACATCTCCACCGCCGCCGCCCACACCTCGTCGGAGAGGGCATCACGACCGCGGTCCGGGCCGGCGACCTGCCACAGCGTGTGAGCCTCGGCCATCGCGCGCACGTCGGCGGGGTCGACGTGGCCCGCGGCGCCGGCGCGGTAGCGGGCCAGCCGGTCGGGCGGCACCGAGGCGTGCACGCGGTCGCGGGCCTGATCGAGCATCGCCCGCGGCCACCGGTGACCGGCCAGGCCCGAGCTGATCAGGGCGAGCGCGGCGACCCGCTCAGGGGCGGCGAGCGCGGCCTCCACGGCGTACGCGCCGCCCATCGAGCAGCCGATCAGGGCCGCCTGCTCGATCTTCATGGCGTCCATGACGGCGAGCAGGTCCTCGTGATGGCAGACCTCGCCCTCGGCGTCGCCTGACCGGCCGTGGCCGCGCCAGTCGTAGCGGACCACGCGGTGGCGCCGCGACAGCGCCGCGAACTGGTGGTCCCACATGCGCATGTCGGCCACCCCCGCGTGCGCCAGGACCACGGTGCCCGCCGGCTCCTCGGGGCCGGCCTCTTCGCAGGCGATCTCAACGCCGCCGATCGTCACCATGCCGGGGACGCTACCGCGGGCCGGCTGAGCGGGCGCGGCCGTTCGCCGTGGGCACAGCCGCCGAACGGTTCCTCAGGGGGAGGCCCGTCCCCCTGGCGGGGGAGCCCCGGCGGCGGCCCCGTCGGCAGAGTCGGTGCCATGAGAATCGTGATGGCGGGCGTCGCATGGACGGGTCTGTACGTGGCGTCGAAGGTCGTCTACGCCCTGGAGGGCAAGCTGGGCGTCACCGGCGGGCCACAGGTGTCGCCGGACAGCTACCTCGCCTACGGCCCCGGCGAGGTGGCAGTGGCGCAGTGGGGCAACGTGGCGTCCGGGGTGGTGATCATGGCGATCCTGCTGGCGGGGCGGATCCGGTTCACGGGGCGCCTGCCGTACCTGGTGGTGCTCTGGGCGCACGGGGTCTGCACGGCGATCGCCGCCGTGGGCGCCGTGGGGATGACGGGTGGCGCGCTGGTGACCGATCGCGGGGGCGCGGTCTTCGGCGCCTACTGCGCCGTGTGGGCGGTGCTGCTGTTCCTGGCCACGCGTGACGTACGCCGCAGGCACCACGCGCGGCGGCCGCTCGGGGGGCACCGGGCGAAAAGCGGTGGCCGCGCCCCGGCCTGCCATCAGAAGATCGGAGGCGTCCAGGAACGGTGACACCGGACGGAGAGGGGACACTTGGCTCACATTCGCCGGACGGTGCAGTCGGCAATAGGCGATCGCGTCACCGAAAGCCTGTGGGTCCGGGTCGCCGAAGCCGAACGACTGTGGGAGAGCCTCCTTGCGGGGCGTGCACGATAGCGGTGCCCAGTCAGGTGTTCGCCAGAAACCGAAACGTCCCGGAAACACGCCTACCGTGATGATACCGGCCATGAAGATCACACAACGCATCCGGAGGATGTCCGGGACACGGCGCGGCGCCGTGGCGTCGGCCGGCGTGGCGAGCGCTCTGCTGCTCTCGGGCTGGGCCGTGCCGGCGTCGGGCCTCGCCGCGAGCCAACCGGCCCAGGCAGCCGCCGTCCAGGCGGAGGCATGCACCCCCGGGCGCCCGTCGCAGGACCTCAAGCCCACTACGCCTGAGACGCTGAAGCAGGCCTACGACTGCATCCTCACCCGCTTCTACGCGGGCCCGGTAATGGACCACCGGGACCTGGTGGCCGCCGCCTTCGCCGCTTTCACCCAGGAGCTCCACCGGCGCGGCATGGACCAATCGGACGCCACCACGCCACCCATGAGCGGGGACCGCGACCGCGACTGGCAGGCGTTCAGCGACGTCTACGAGCAGATAGAGGCTGACGCCGACACACAGCAGGCGCTCGCCGCGGCGGTGATGAACGGCATGGTCACCAGCCTCGACAGCAACCACACGAAGTGGGTGCGCCCTGAGCCGGGCGGGGAGGCAGGCGGACTCGGCATCACGGTGTCGGGAGCGCGCAGGGAGAACCTCGACCCGGCCGCCACCGAGCCGCTGTTCGTGACCGACGTGGTCGAGAACAGCCCGGCTGCCAAGGAGGGCGTGCGTCCCGGCGACGTGATCGTCTCAGTCGACGGCGCGCCGCCCTTCCTCGGCGGGCTGCTTTCCACGGGCGTCATCAACCGGCTGAACGCTACCGACGGCGAGCCGGTACGGCTCAAGCTGAAAGAGCCGACGAGCGGACGCGAGCGTACGGTGTCGATCGAGCCTGGACCTTTCGATCCGCCTTCGCTGGAGGCGTCGGCCAAGCGGTTGGACGGCGACATCGGTTACGTCGAACTCCCCGGGTTCTACCAGGGCTCGGCCGACGACACGCTGGCGGCGGTGCAACGGCTGCGTGAGGACAAAGAGCTCCGCGGGCTTGTCCTGGATCTGCGAGGGAACATCGGCGGAGGAGGGACGGAGGTCCCCAGGCTGCTCGGCGCATTCGCCCACGACAAGATCATCAACTACCACTGCGACGTCCACGACGAGTGCGTCCCCACGCGCACCGACGACAGCGTTCCCTTGCTCGGTCTCCCCCTCGTCGTGCTGGTCGACCGCGCCTGTGTCTCTGCCTGCGACGACTTCAGCGCCGCCGCCAAGTGGCATGACATCGCCCCGCTGGTCGGCACCCGGACTGCGGGCTGGGTGGCCGGCGCGGGAATCACGTACTCGCTGAACGACGGCAGTGCGCTGCAGCTGCCGTCAGTCCACCACTTCGGCCCCAACCGGGAATTGATCAACACCATCGGCGTCCCCGCCGATTACCAGGCCCCGATGACCCCCGCCGATCTGGCCGCAGGCCGCGATCCCGCTCTGGCCAAGGCGCTCACTCTGGTGCCATAAGGCCACCTGCTTGGGCACCGCACCCGCGGGCAGCCGCGCCAACAGATGAGCAAACGCTTGGGAGAAGATCGCCTGGCCGGGCGCAATTGGCAACTTCACACCCGGATGTAATAGTTCGCCGCCTCTCTGGCCAGGAAAGGGCCACGCCCAGGGCGGTAACGCGGGCGAAACACGCTGTTCTGTTGAATCTCCTCCGAATGGTCAGAGCGACAGCACTCCAACCGATTGCGGCCCTGCTGGCGTTGGGAGACATCGCATCGGTTGTGTATGAGGAGGCATTGTCATGGAGGGTCAACGGTCAGGGGCGTCCCGGCGGTCGGTGCTGGGTTTGATGGGGGCCGTGCCGGTCGCGGCGGCTGGTGCCGTGATGGCGGGTACAGGTCCGGCATCCGCTGAGTCGTCGAGGCGTGCCAGGGGGCCGAAGGCGATGCGCCCTGGCGGGGAATATGACCAGTACGTCGCCAAGCAGGCCGGTGCCGATAAGTTCTCCGGCACCATTCTGGTGGCGTACGGCGGCAAGCCGGTGCTGGAGCGGGCGTACGGCATGGCCGACAAGGGAAAGTCGATCCGCAACCGGACCGACACTCTGTTCAATCTCGCCTCGATCGGCAAGTCCTTCACGGCCACGGCGCTGTTGCAGCTGGTTGAGCAGGGCAAGGTGGACTTGAGGGAGAAGCTGGGCACCTACCTGGGCGGGTTCCCTGCCGCGGTGGCCAAGACGGCGACCGTTCACCAGTTGCTGACGCACACCTCGGGTGTCGGCCGGCCCCCTGTCCGGCCGCCCGATCCGGTGGAGCAGGCGTGGGACTCGGTCGAGGAGGTGTGGGAGGGCACCCTGAAGGCCATCCGTGCGCAGGAGCCGCGGTTCACTCCGGGGACGGATTGGCAGTACAGCAATGACGGGTTCACGGTGCTCGGTGCGATCGTGGCCGAGGTGTCGGGGCAGAATTACTACGACTACGTGCGTGAGCACGTGTTCGCTCCGGCCGGGATGGAGCGCACGGATTTCTACACCAGGCCGGAGGTGCTGGCCGCGGACGACATCGCCCACAACTACGCGACCCCGAACAAGGGCGAGCCTTTCGATTTCACGACGAGTGACGAATTCCCGTTCATCGGTCTGCCGGCCGGCGGCTGCTTCTCCACCGCTCGGGAACTGCTGAAGTTCGTGATGGCGTTGCGAGAGGACGGCAAGCTGCTCAGGCACTCGTTCGCCGAGCTGGCCACCAGTGGTAAGGAGCCGGATGTGGCCCCCGAGGAGGAGCCGGATCCGCTGCTGCAGTGCACGCACTACGGCTATGGATTCGCGACCAGCATCTACAATTTCCAGCGTATTTACGGCCACACCGGCGGTGGCAAGGGAGTGGGCGACAGCTACAACGTCTATCCCGATCTGGACTGCGTGTCGGTGATCCTCGGAAATCACGGCAGCGCGCACTCCAAGCCCATCGTCCAGTTGGAACGCCGGCTCGTCACCGAGCCGAGTAACAGTCGGTCAGAGCGGGTTCACGTCCCGGCGGCATCCTGACTGCGAGTGCGAGCGGGCCGGATTCCTTGCGCAACCGGAGCCAGCCGAAGATGGTTGAGCGACCCACGCCGAAGACTTTCGCCGCCTCGGTCATTCCCTTGTCGATGGCGCCCGGGATGAGGACTCGGGTCTCTTCGAGGGCTCGTCGCGGGATGGGGGAGCGGCGAGGGCCGGAACCGCCCCCCGCCCGCGTGCCGGAGGGAGGCCGGTCACATTCGCGGCGCCGATGTCACACTCGCGGGGCGTACGGGCTCTATGTCCGTGACAGCCGCAAGCCGCGCCGGGAGGAACGCCGCGATGTCCGACGAGCAGGCCACGCAGGTCTTCATCGACCACCGTGAGCTGCTGTTCTCCATCGTCTACAACATGCTCGGCAGCGTCGCCGACGCGGAGGACGTGCTGCAGGAGACGTGGTTGTCCTGGGCCAGGCGGAGCGCGCCGTCCGCCGGTGAGCAGGTCGCCAGCCCGCGCGCCTACCTGGTGCGGATCGCGGTCAACGCGGCGCTGGCCCGCCAGGCGAGCATCAGCAGGCGGCGCGAGGAGTACGTCGGCCCGTGGCTGCCCGAGCCGTTCGTCACCGAGGGCGAGGACGCGGCCGGCCCCGCGGTGCGGGCCGAGTCGGTGTCGATGGGCCTGTTCGTGGTGCTCCAGTCGCTCACCCCGCTCGAACGCGTCGTGTTCCTGCTGCACGAGGTGTTCGGCTACGCCCACACCGAGATCGCCGGGATCCTCGGGCGCACGCCGGCGGCCGTGCGCCAGCTCGCCCACCGCGCCCGCGAGCACGTCCACGCCCGGCGCCCCCGCTACGACGTCGACCCCGGGGTGCGGCGCAGGGCCACGGAGAAGTTCCTGGCGGCGGTGTTCGGCGGCGACCTGGCGGCGCTGCTGCGGCTGCTGGCCCCCGACGTGACGTTGTGGTCGGACGGAGGAGGCAAGGCTCCCGCGCCCGCCCGCCTGCGTCCCGTCCGCGGCCGCGACAAGGTGGCCAGGCTCCTGGCCGCGGGCCCCGGGCGCGTGCCGGAAGGGCTGGACGTGCGTTACCGGGAGATCAACGGCGACCCGTCGGCCGTGCTGTTCGACGGCGACGCGCCGTTCGGCATGATGGTGCTGGACCTGACCCCCGACGGTGAGCAGGTGGCCGGCATCTACGCCGTCACCAACCCCGACAAGCTGGTACGGATCACCGACCGAAATCCGGAAAGATCCGATACCGACCGTCCGGGCACGCCATCCTGTGAGGGTGCAGACGACTGACCTCCTTCACGCCTTTTACGCCCGGCGCCTGCGCCGGCAGGTCATGGCGGGCCCGCTCCCGGGCCACGTCGGCCTGATCATCGACGGCAACCGGCGCTGGGCCAAGCAGAAGGGCCTGGCGCATCCGGGCCTCGGCCACAAAGCCGGCGCCGAGCACATCGCCGACGTCATGGCGTGGTGCGAAGGGCTGGGCATCAACCATCTGACCGTGTTCCTCTGCTCGACGGAGAACCTCCAGCGCCGCGGCGACGAGGAGGTGGCCTCCCTGCTGGGTGTCATCGAACGCATGGTCGCCGAGCAGCTCGACCGGCCCGACGCCCGGTGGCAGGTCCACGTCGCCGGAATGCTCGACATGTTGCCCGACACCACGGCCCGCGCCCTCAAGAGCGCCGTGGAGGCGACCCGCACGTGCGCCACCGGCTTCCACCTCACCCTGGCCATCGGGTACGGCGGCCGCCAGGAGGTCGTCGACGCCCTGCGCGAGCTGCTGTACGAGCGGGCCGAGTCGGGGCAGTCCATGGTGGAGCTGGCCTCGACGCTGACCGTCGACGACATCGCCCCGCACCTGTACACCGCCGGGCAGCCCGACCCCGACCTGGTGATCCGCACCAGCGGCGAGCAGCGCATGTCGAACTTCCTGCTCTGGCAGTCGGCCTACTCCGAGCTGTACTTCTGCGAGGCGTACTGGCCCGCCTTCCGCGAGATCGACTTCCTGCGCGCGCTGCGGAGTTTCGCCGCCCGGCAGCGGCGTTACGGCGGGTAAAACCGGTTGCCCGGCACGTCCGGGGAATGCTGAGGTGTCCGCGTGAAACATGACGACGTGCTGGCCCTGTTCGACCGGCAACTGCGGCGGGAGGCCCGCCCCGACGGGCCGGGAATGCGGGTCGAGCGGGCGGGCGGCGTGGTGCGCCAGACCGGCCCCGCGCACGGCTGGAACGGCGTGTTGTGGTCCGGCCTCGACGAGCGGGACGCGGACGCGGCGATCGCGGGGCAGGTGCGGCACTTCGGGTCGCTGGGGCTGGCGTTCGAGTGGAAGCTGTACGCCCACGACCTCCCCGCCGACCTCGGCGACCGGTTGCTGGCAGCCGGGTTCACCGCCGAGCCGCAGGAGACGGTCATGGTGGCCGAGTCCGCCGCGATAGCAGCGGGCCCGCCCGCCGAGCCGGAGGGCGTACGCCTGGTCCCGGTGACCGGTGCGGACGGCGTGGAGCTGATGGCCGGCGTGCACGAGCGCGCTTTCGGCCACGTCGGGGAGCGCGACGGCGACCACTTCAGGCGGCAGCTCCTCGACCGGCTCGCGGCCGGCACGCTCAACGCCGTGCTCGCCCTGGCCGGCGACGAGCCCGTCAGCGCCGCCCGGCTGGACCTGTATCCCGGCACCGGCTTCGCCGGGCTGTGGGGCGGCGGCACCGTGCCCGGATGGCGCGGGCGGGGCGTCTACCGCGCGCTGGTCGCCTGGCGTGCCCGCGAGGCGGTCGCGCTCGGCCACCCCTACCTGCAGGTGGACGCGTCCAGCCAGAGCCGTCCCATCCTGGAGCGGCTGGGGTTCGCCGCGCTCACCACCACGACGCCGTACACGCATCCTTGACTAGGGTGGGTGGGCCGCACCCCGTCACCTGTGAGGAGACCTGCACGTGCCCGGAACGAACCCGCGCGAGCTCGGCCTGCTGGCCGACTGCGAGAGCTGCTTCGGGTTGTGCTGCGTGGCGCTGCCGTTCTCGGCCTCGGCCGACTTCGCCGCCGACAAGGACGCCGGGCAGCCCTGCCACAATCTGCGCGACGACTTCCGCTGCTCCATCCACGACCGGCTCAGGCAGAGCGGCTTCGCCGGCTGCACGGTCTTCGACTGCTTCGGGGCGGGGCAGAAGGTCTCGCAGGTCACGTTCGAGGGCACGAGCTGGCGGGAGGCGCCCGGCACGGCCCGGCTGATGTACTCCGTGTTCCCGGTCATGCGGCAGCTGCACGAGCTGCTGTGGTATCTGGCGGAGGCGCTGGCGCTCGACGCCGCCCGGCCCGTGCACGCGGAGCTGGCCGAGGCCCTCGCCGCGACCGAGCGCCTCACCCTGCGCAGCGCCGGCGAGCTGGAGAAGGTCGACGTGGAGGCGGAGCGGGTGCGCGTCAACACGCTGCTGCTGCGGGTCAGCGAGCTGGTCAGGGCGGGGCGCGCGGGCAAGGATCACCGGGGAGCCGACCTGATCGGCGCCCGCCTGAGCGGCGCCGACCTGCGCGCGGCCAGCCTGCGCGGTGCGTACTTGATCGGGGCCGACCTGAGGGGAGCCGACCTGCGCCAGGCCGACCTCATCGGGGCCGACCTGCGCGGGGCCGACCTGTCGGGAGCCGACCTCGACGGCGCCCTCTTCCTCACCCAGCCCCAGATCGACTCCGCCAGGGGCGACCGGGCGACCCGCCTGCCCGCCGCGCTCACCCGCCCGGCGCACTGGTCCGCCCCGCAGGACCGGCCGTCCCGGCCTCGCGCAAGGGGCGGAGGAAGAGCGCGCGGCGCCGGCCGCCGCCGCTGACCACCGCCCCCGCTCAGGCGGGGCCGGTCGTGTCGCCGAGGGATTCCAGCAGGGTGCGCAGCGTGTCGGCGAGGTCGTCGCGCCGCTCCTCCGGCAGCGCGGCGAGCACCCGCTGCTCCGTCGCGATGTGGTGCGGCAGCACTTCGTCGATCAACGTGTGCCCCTCGTCCGTGAGGGTCACGTGGACGCCGCGCCCGTCCAGGTCGCTCGGGGCGCGCGTCACCAGGCCGCGCGCCTCCAGGCGGTCGAGCCGCTGCGTGATGGCCCCCGAGGTGACCATGGACGCGCGCATCAGCTCGGCGGGCGTCAGCCGGTGCGGGGGATCGCTGCGGCGCAGCGTGGCCAGCACGTCGAACGAGGCCGGGTCGAGCCCGTGGGCGTCGAAGGTGCGGCGCAGCTCGGCGGTGATCAGCCGCGACAGCCGCGACAGCCGGCCGATGACCGCCATCGGGGAGACATCCAGGTCAGGGCGCTGGGCGGCCCACTGTTCAAGCACGAGGTCGACGTGATCTGCCACTCCTCCAGCCTAGCGATGTCTTAGCGGTGAGGTACATCACGTAGGCAAATATCTTAGTGGTGAGTTACTTTGTCTTAGTGCTAAGAAATCGAACGGGAATCGTGTTGCTGACCGCGTTGACCCCCTCCATCTGGGGGACGACCTACCTGGTCACCACGGAGTTGCTGCCGCCCGGCCGGCCCCTGCTCGCGGCGCTGATCCGGGCCCTGCCCGCCGGGCTGCTCCTCCTGGCGATCACCAGGCGCCTGCCGGAGGGGATCTGGTGGTGGCGCTCGCTGGTGCTGGGGGCGCTGAACATCGGGGTGTTCTTCGCGCTGCTGTTCGTGGGCGCCTACCGGCTGCCCGGCGGGGTGGCCGCGACCGTCGGGGCCGTCCAGCCCCTGCTCGTCGCGCTGCTGTCGGCCGGGCTGCTCGCCGAGCGCCTGTCCCTGCGCACCGCGCTGGCGGCCATGGCGGGCGTGGCGGGGGTCGGCCTGCTCGTGCTGCGCGCCGACGCGCGCCTTGACGCGCTCGGCGTCGCCGCGGCCCTCGGCGGCGCCGCCGTCATGGCCACCGGGGTCGTGCTGAGCAAGCGGTGGCGCTCGCCCGCGCCGCTGCTGGCCACCACCGGCTGGCAGCTCGTCGCCGGCGGCCTGCTGCTGCTCCCCGTGGCCCTGCTCGTCGAAGGGCCGCCGCCCGCCGTCCTCACGACCGCCAACCTCGCCGGGTACGCCTATCTCGCCGTCATCGGCTCCGCCTTCGCCTACGCCCTGTGGTTCTGGGGACTGGGACGGCTGTCGGCGACCCAGGTGACGTTCCTCGGCCTGCTCAGCCCCGTGGTCGCCACCGCGCTCGGCTGGCTGGTGCTCGGCCAGCGCCTCACCGCCGCCCAGGCGTTCGGCGCGGTCGTCGTCCTGGCCGCGCTCGTCGCCGCCCAGCTCCGCCCCGCCCGGCCGCGGCCGGCGCAGGCCGTACTCGCAGGAAAGGAATCCTGACCGTCATGCGCATCACCCTCTTCGGCGCCGCCGGCGCCGTCGGCAGCAGGACGCTGGCCGAGGCGCTGTCGCGCGGCCACGACGTCACCGCCGTCGTCCGCGACCCCGCCCGCCGTCCGCTGCCGCACCCCGGCGCGAAGGTCCGCCGCGGCGACGCGTCGGACGTCGGCGACGTCGCCGCGCTCAGCGCCGGGCAGGATCTGGTCATCAGCGCCACCCGCCCCGCGCCCGGCCACGAGCACGACCTGGTGACCACCGCCGAGTCCCTGCTGGCCGGGGCCTCGGCCACCGGCGTGCGGCTGCTGCTCGTCGGTGGCGCGGCCGGGCTGACCGTGCCCGGCACGGGCGGGCTCACCGTCGTCGACACCCCGGACTTCCCGCCCTCCTGGCGGCCCATCGCGCTGGCCTGCGAAGCCCAGCTCGCCGCCTGCCGCGCGGCCCCGCGCGCCGACTGGACCTACCTGAGCCCGCCGGCGCTGCTGGAGCCGGGCGAGCGCACCGGCCGCTACCGGCTCGGCGCCGACGAACTGCTGGTCGGCGCCGACGGCCGCTCGATGATCTCCATGGAGGACCTCGCCGTGGCGCTCCTCGACGAGGCCGAGCGACCCCGGCACCGCCGGTGCCGGTTCACGGTGGCGTACTGACGCCGTGGCCTGGCGGCGGGCCGCCGTTAGAGTCGTGGACCACGCCCCCGTGATCCCGCCGAGGAGAGCCGCATGACCATCGCCGCGTACACCGTGACCGACCCCGTCGCCGAGCACGGCGAGGGGCCCGTGTGGTCGAGCCGCTGGGGCGGGCTGCGCTGGGTCGACATGCTCGCCGGTGACGTGCTCGCGCTGGACGCCGGCGGAGGGGTGCGCCGCCGGCACGCCGGGGCGCTCGCCGCCGTCGTACGGCCCCGCGTCTCCGGCGGCTACGTGGTCGCGGCCGAGCGCGAGCTGCTCCTGTCCGACTCCGACGACCTCGACGCCCCGCTGCGTTCCCTGGGCGAGGCGTGGACCGACCCCGCCATCCGGATGAACGAGGGCGGCTGCGACCCCGACGGCCGCTTCTACATCGGCAGCATGGCCTACGACGCCACCCCGGGGCGCGGCTCGTTCTACGTGGCCGGGCCGGGCGGGGAGCTGCGCGTGGTGCTGCCAGGAGTGACGATCTCCAACGGGTTCGACTTCAGCCCCGACGGGAGCCTGGCCTACTACGCCGACACCGGGACCGGCCGCGTGGACGTGCTCGACTACACCCCGGACGGCGGGCTGAGCGGGCGGCGGCCGTTCGCGGTCGTCGACCCGGCCCAGGGGGCGCCCGACGGGCTGACCGTGGACGCCGAGGGCGGGGTGTGGGTGGCGCTCTGGCAGGGCGGGGCCGTGCACAGGTACGACGCGGATGGCCGGCTCGACGCGGTCGTCACCCTGCCCGTACGCAAGGTCACGGCGGTGGCGTTCGGCGGCGACGGCCTCGACCGGCTGTTCATCACGACCTCCGCGCTCGACGTCGACAGGGGCGAGCAGCCCGCCGCCGGCGCGCTCTTCGCCGCCGACCCGGGTGTGCGCGGCCGCCCGGTCCTGCCCGCCGCCCTCTGATCCTCCGGCTGATCGCGCGGGCCGCCGCCGACCTGGACGCCTTCCTCGCCAAGGTGCTGGACGGCAGCGTGGCGTGACGTTGGCGGGGGCGGCGTCCAGCTCTCGCCGGCGGACGGGAAGGGCCGCCCGCGGCCTCGGCCGGCTTCCCGTCGCGGCCACCGTCGCCACCTGAGCGGGCGGTGCGCGATGGGCGCCGGCGTGAACGTCGCCCATGGCTTGGACCGCACGTCGGCGCCTTCCGGTTCCCTCGGCGAACGACTTTCCCGGGTTCGCATCCGAAGCGTCCTCATGTTACCGCGCACTCTCCGATCGAGATACTCTCACCATCCAGATGTTGTTATCATGTGAATGGACGAGGAGCGGCGATGACCGAGGTGCCCCAGATCGACCTGAGCGACCCCGCGGTTCTCGGGAACCCGCTCACCGCGTTCACCCAGGTGCGCGAGCAGTCGCCCGTGGTGCGGCTGGCCGCGCCCGGGTTCGGCCCGTTCTGGGCCGTGACGCGGCACGCGGAGGCCAGGGCGATGCTCGGCGACCCGCGCCTGAAGACCAGCGCGGACAGCTATGTGCAGTTCGACGTGCCCGAGCACTGCCGGCGGTACATGCGCACCATGTCCGTGCTGAACGGCCCCGAGCACTCCCGGCTGCGCCGGCTGGTCGCACCCGCGTTCACGCCGCGCAAGGCCGCCGCGTTCGGGCCGCGCATGGAGCGGATCGCCGACCGCCTCCTCGACGAGCTGCCCGGGCACGCCGCCGGGGACGGCGCCGTCGACCTGCTGGCCCACTTCGCGCGGCCCCTGCCGATCGAGGTGATCTGCGAGCTGGTCGGCATCCCCGCCGCCGACCGCCCCCGCTGGCGTGAGTACGGCGCCGCCGTCGCCACCGGGCACGGCCAGGGCCTGCGGGAGGCCATCCCGGCCATCATGGAGGGCGCCACGGCGGCCGTCGCCCGCGGCGTCGCCGAGCCCGGCGACGACCTGATCTCCGACCTCGCCCGCGTCATGGAGGAGGACGGCGACCGGCTGAGCGAGGTCGAGCTGGTCACCATGGTCTGGCAGCTGGTCCTGGCCGGCCAGACGCCCGTCAACCTCATCGCCAACGCCGTGGTCACCCTGCTCGGCCACCCCGAGCAGCTCGCCGCCCTGCGCGCCGGCCCGGAGCTCATGCCGCGCGCCGTCGAGGAGCTGATGCGCTGGTGCGGCCCCCAGCTGCTGACGATCCCGCGCTTCCCCGCCGAGGACGTCGAGATCGGCGGCGTGCTCATCCCCAAGGGAGAGCCCGTCACCGCCGCGATCGCCGCCGCCAACCGTGACCCCCGCGTGTTCGACGATCCCGGCACGTTCGACATCCGGCGGGAGGCGTCCGGCCACCTCGGGTTCGCGCACGGCCCGCACTTCTGCGTCGGCGCCTCGCTGGCCCGGGTGCAGACGGGCGCCGCGCTCGGCGCGCTGCTGCGCCGCTTCCCCGACCTGGCGCTCGCCGGCGACGCCGCGTACACTCCCGACCCGGGCACGCTGCGCCTGGCCTCCCTGCCCGTGACGCTGCGCCCGACCCTCGTGCCGGGCGGCCACCACGACGGTGAACCGCGCGAGAAGTCCGCCTGAGCCCCGCACCGCGCGGCCACCGGGCGGTGCCTGCCCCCCGTTCAGGGCTGCGCGGGTGGGTTGTCCGCGCCGTCGAAGATGCGGCAGACCATCACCGTGGGCGGCCCGGCGGTCTCCGCGTACGGTTCGCTGTCGTCGCGCGGCTCGTAGCCGAGCTTCCCGGCCGAGGCGAGATCCCAGTGCCGCCGGGTGTTGGCCGACATGCCGAAGTGCACGCTCCACCCCGGGCCGGCCGTCAGGGCCGCCAGCAGCAGCGCGCCCGCGTCCCGGCCGGACAGCCACATGCCCAGGTACCTCGCCTCGTCCAGCGCGTAGCCGGTCGAGCCGAGCCGCAGGCAGACCACGGAAGCGCCGGTCAGCTCCGCGTGCAGCCGGCCGAGGTTCTCGGTGATGACCTTGCTGAGCCCGTACGCGCAGCAGGGCCGGGGTTCCCACGCCGGGTCCACCGGACGGTGCTCCGGCCGGTTGTACTCGCCCATGGCGTGCACCGTGCTGGCCAGCACCACCCGCGGCACGCCCTGTCCGGTGGCGGCGTCGAGCACGCGGCGGGTGAGCGCCACGTTGGCGCGGTAGACCTCCTCCCACGTCGCGTGCGGCCTGGGGTCGCCCGCGAGGTGGACCAGCCCGGACGCCCCGGCCAGCGCCCGCTCGGCCACCCCTGGCTCGGCCAGGTCGGCCACCATGGACTCCTCGCCGGGCAGGGTCGTCCCGGCCGTCCGGTCGACGACGCGCAGCCGGTGCTCCGCCAGCAGCGCGGGCCGCACCAGGCTGCCCACCCTCCCGAAACCGCCGGTGATCACCACAGGACCCATGCCGTGCCCCCGTTCCGTTCTCCACCTCGAATGTAGGCCGGTGACCGGGGGACGGACAGGACCTTTGCGACAGGGATCTGCTAGCGTGACCATCCCCGAACGGACCGGCCAGGGAGGTGAGACCCATTACCGCTGTGACAGGCTGGGTGCTCCCCTTCCCGGCCAGGCGGACCACCGGGACCAGGTGACCGCGGGAGCGCCCATCGGCATCCCGGAAGGCTTCCATGTCTGTTCTCCCGTCACCCGTCCAGACCGCTGAGATCGTCACGAGGCTGCGCGCCGCAGGATGCGTGTTCGCCGAGGACGAGGCGGCATTGCTCCTCTCCACCGCGTCGGCCCCCGAGGTCCTGGCCGCCATGGTCGCCAGGAGGGTCGCCGGCGAGCCGCTCGAACACGTGCTGGGCTGGGCGGAGTTCTGCGGCCTGCGCGTCGTCGTCGAGCCGGGGGTGTTCGTGCCCCGGCCGCGCACGGAGTTCCTCGTCCGCCGGGCCGTCGCACTGGCCCGCGCGGCCGCCGGCCCGCCCGTGATCCTCGACCTGTGCTGCGGCACGGGCGCGATGGGCGCCGCGGTGCTCGCCGAGCTCGCCGGCGCCGGGGGAGGCGGGGCCGAGGTGCACGCCGCCGACGTCGACCCGGCCGCCGTGCGCTGTGCCCGGCGCAACCTCCCGGGCGCGCACGTCTACGAGGGCGACCTGTTCGAGCCGCTGCCCTCCTCGTTGCGCGGCCGGGTCGGCCTCCTCATCGTCAGCCCGCCGTACGTGCCGTCGGGGTCGATCGGCCTGCTGCCGTCCGAGGCCAGGCTGCACGAGCCGCTGATGGCGCTCGACGGCGGCGGCGACGGGCTCGACGTCGCCCGGCGGGTGATCGCCGAGGCGCCGCGGTGGCTGGTGCCGGGCGGCCACCTGCTGGTCGAGACCAGCGAACGCCAGGCGGAGGCCACCGCCGCGGCCGTGGCGGGCGCCGGGCTGCGCGCCCGCGCCGAGCGCTCTGAGGAGCTGGACGCCACCGCCGTCATCGGCACCCGCCCCTAGCCCGCACAACTGACCGCCGACGCGTGCGCGCGGCGGCGTGGAAGCAGCGTTGACGGCATTGGGCCCCGGGCCCGGTTCACGGATAATCGGTGGGTCGTCGCCGAAGGAGGAAGCGCGTGCGGGTGTCATCGATGGTCGCCGTCATGCTGGCCGGCCTGGTCGTCCCCGCCGGGGGCGCCGCCGCGGCGCCGGGCGACTACTGGGTCGCCGGAGGAGACCAGACGGGCAGAAGACTGCTGGCCTTCGATCCCGCCGTCACCGACTGGAACAGCTCGGCGGCCGTGAAGTGGTCGTGGGAGCCGAGCGTCACGCCCGGCCGGTTCTCCGGCGACGAGGTGTCGGCGTTCGGGCTCATCGCCGACTTCAAGCTGCGTACGAGGCCGTCCGGGGCGCAGAGCGTCGTCGTCGCGGCCGGAGGCGGCCGGGGCATCGCGGCCATCGTGTCCTATCCGGAGGGGGTCCGCCAGTGGGCACGGATCCTGCCGGGCAACCTGCACGCCGCCGAGCTGCTGCCCGACGGCAACATCGCGGTCGCCGCCTCCACCGGAGGCTATGTCAGGGTGTACGCGTCCTCGCAGGGGCCGAACGCGGCCACGTACGCCGAGTTCGAGCTGACCGACGCGCACGCCGCTCTGTGGGACCCGGCGATCAGGCGGCTGTGGGTCATCGGCCAGGACCCCGCGTCCGGGCAGCACATCCTGACGGCGCTCGCCGTCGAGGGCACCCCCGCCCGGCCGACGCTGCGCGAGGACATCCAGCGCAGGGCCGTCCTGCCGACCGGCGGCGGGCACGACGTGTACGGCCACGCCACCGACCCCGGCAAGCTCTGGCTCACCACGGGCTCGGCCGCCTACCTGTACGACAAGGCCACCAAGACCTTCGACGGAGACCTGCCGGGCGGTGCCAACCGGGCCGCGGTGAAGTCCATCGGCGACCAGCCGTCCGGGCAGATCGTGCAGACCAGGCCCGACGCCGCCAAGACGCCGCCGGGCGCGTGCACCGACAGCACCTGGTGCACCGACACCGTCGACTTCTTCGCGCCCGCCATGACGCGCAGGCGCACCGGCGCGGCCTTCTACAAGGCGCGCGTGTGGAGCCCGTACTACGGCGTCGCCGACCAGAGCCTGCGCGGCACGGTGTGGGAGCGCACCCGTAGTTCCTCGGGCGCCTGGGCTCCCGACGCGACCGAGATCGACGCGAACGGCGGCATCTCCGACGTGGCCGTGGCGGCGTTGCCGGACGGCAGCCTGCACGTGCTCACCCTCGTGCCGGGCAGCGGGGTCTGGGACCGCGGGCGCAGCCCGTCCGGGAAGTGGGACGAGCGGGCCGTCAGGATCGACGACAACGGCTCGATCTCCCGCATCTCGGCGGCGGCCCTGCCGGACGGGACCCTGCACGTGCAGACGCTGGTGCCGGGGGCGGGGGTCTGGGACCGTACGCGGGGCACCGGCGGCGAGTGGGGGAGCTCGGTCAGGATCGACGGCAACGGTTCCGTTTCCGACGTGTCGGCGGCGGCCCTGCCGGACGGCAGCCTGCACGTGCAGACGCTGGTGCCGGGGGCGGGGGTCTGGGACCGCACGCGGGGCGCCGGCGGTCAGTGGGCGAGCTCCGTCGGGATCGACGAGAACGGCGCGGTGCGCGCGCTCTCGGCCGCCGGGCTGCCCGACGGCACGCTCCAGGTGCAGACCGCGGTGCCGGGCGCGGGAGTGTGGAACCGCTCGCGCAGTGCGGGCGGGGCGTGGGCGAGCTCGGTGAAGATCGACGCCAACGGGTCGGTGACCGCCCTGTCGAGCGCCGCTCTGCCGGACGGCGGGCTGGAGGTGCAGACCGTGGTGCCCGGGTCCGGGGTGTGGAACCGGTCCCGCGGCGCGGCCGGGGCCTGGGCCGGCGCGGCGGTGAAGGCCGACGGCGACGCCGGCGTGCTGGACGTCGCGGCCGCGGTGCTCCGCGACGGCACCCTGCACCTCCTCACGCTTCCTGACATTTCTTGATGTCCGGGAGATATGCGGTACGGGCGCCGAAAAAAGGGGAATTTCCCTGATTTCTGTGGTGACGTGCGAGTTTGGCGTCCGTGGACTTCCCTGGTGATCCGCGATTTCATGTCCTCCGTCGATTTCGCTCGACGGCCGGTGAAATTACGGGGGATCATATGGGTCGTTCGCGGAAAACAATGGAAATAACCATCGCGTTCGCGATGGTGGTGAGCGCCGCACCGCCTGCGGCGGCCGGGAGCGCGCCGCCGCAGTCCGTGCGGATCACGCGCTTCCTGGGCGAGCAGCGGGTGCCGCACCTGGTGCAGTTCGCGGGGACCACCGTGGGCGGTCTGTCCGGCATCGACCGCGACCCCCGCACCGACACGTGGTACTTCATCTCCGACGACCGCTGGCGCTACAACCCCGCCCGCTTCTACACCGGGCGGCTCGACATCGACCGCCGGTCGGGGGCGTTCTCCGGAATACGCCTGACGGGGGTCACGACGATGCTCAGGGCCGACGGGACACCGTACCCGGCCTACGGCAGGCAGGGGTCGGCCGATCCGGAGTCCATCAGGTACGACCCGTGGAGCCGGCGGCTGTTCTGGGGCGACGAAGGCGATCGACCGGACACCCGGAATCCGGATATTCCGGTGTCGTCCCCGGCGGTGCGCTCGATGGACCACCGCGGCCGCCACACGAGCGCTCTGCCCCTGCCGGACAACCTGCGGCTCACGACCGCCGAGACCGGGCCGCGGCGCAATCTCGGGTTCGAGGGCCTGGCCGTGTCCAGGCGTACGATCACCGCCGTGACCGAGGGCCCGCGCTACGAGGACGGGCAGCCGCCGACGGCCGAACGCGGCGCGCCCGCGCGGCTGACCGTGTGGAGCCGCCAGGGCACTCCGAAAGGCCAGTACGTCTACCCGCTCGACCCGCTGCCCGCCGCGCCCGTCCCGCCCACGGGGCAGTCGGACACCGGCGTGTCCGAGCTGCTGGCCATCGACGAGTCCCGCTACCTGGCGCTGGAGCGTTCCTGGGTCGAGGGCACCGGCTACCGCGCGAAGCTCTACGAGATCGACCTGCGCGACGCCACCGACGTGCTGGAGACGGACGCACTGGCGAGCGGGAGCCCGTACCGCGCGGTGACCAAGCGCCTGGTCTTCGACCTCGGCACCTTCCGGCCCCCGGTACAGAACTGGGAGAGCCTGGCCTGGGGGCCACGCCTGGCCGGCGGCGAGTGCACGCTCGTGATCGGCTCCGATGACAACTTCGACGAGCGCGAGTCGACCAACGTCCTGGTGTTCGGCGCGACGGGCTGCCGCTGAATGACTCCCCGCTCCGGGGTAGCTGTGCGGGACAGGGACAGGCCGGACGGGAGGGCGGCGATGAGCGGACCGATCGTGGTCGGGATCGACGGGACGGACCGGGCCTGGACCGCGCTGACGTGGGCCGCGGACGACGCCGCGCGGCGCGGGCGGCCGCTGCGGATCGTGCACGTACGCGAGCCGTGGCAGCCGGAGCGGCCGCTGGCCGGCACGCGCCTGACACTGAGCGAGCGCTGCGAGGCGCTGCTGTCGGACGCCGTCGAGAGGGTACACGCCATCGCGCCCGAGGTGGAGACGACGGCCGTGCTGATCACCGGCGCGGTGGTCGAGCGGCTGCGGACCGAGGGCGCCGACGCCGACAGCCTGGTGCTGGGCAGCAGGGGACGCGGCGCGATCGCCGGCCTGATGCTGGGCTCCACCGGGTTCGCGCTGGCCGGGCACGTAGGCTGCCCCGCGGTCATCGTGCACGAGCCGCCCGGGCCGGAACGCGGCGAGGTCGTGGTGGGGTACGACGGGTCCGCCGACGCCGACGCGGCCATGGCGTACGCGCTGGAGCAGGCGAACGCGCGCAGAGCGCGGGTCCGGGTCGTGTACGGCCGCCAGGTGTCCGTGCTGGCGCCCCACCCCGTGGGGTACGGGCCGCTGCCGGGGGCCGGGTTCGGCCAGGAACTGGAGGCGGCGATGGAGCCGTGGCGGGAGATGTACCCGGACGTGCCGATCGAGGACTCCTTCGTCGACCGGCACCCGGTTCCCGCGCTGGTACGCGCGTCCAGCGGCGCCGACCTGGCGGTGGTCGGGTCGCGCGGGCTGAGCCGGCTCACCGCGACGGTGCTCGGCACGGTGAGCCACGGCGTGCTCCAGCGGGCCCACTGCCCGGTCGCCGTGGTACGCGCCCCGTGAGGTGCGGTCACACGCCGTGGATGCGGCGGCCCGTGATCTGCCGCGGGGAGATGCGGACGTAGAGGAGCCGCTCGCCGCCCGCCCACGGGGTGACGCCGGAGCCTGCCGCGTCCGCCACCTCCTCGGCCGGCACGTGATGGGCGGGCCCCTGCACCAGGACGCTCCAGCCCTCGCGGTTGACCTCGTCGATCCGGTCGATCTCGAAGGCGATCATGATGTCGACCCCCTTCACCCCGCTGCGCAGGTCGTCGTCCATGGCGCCGCCGGCCGCGGTGCGGAAGACGATGTCGCCGTTGTGCAGCTTGTAGTTGACGGGCAGCACCGTCGGCCCGTGCGAGCCGTTGAAGGCCACCCGCCCGATCCCGCCGGACTCGATCAGCCGCAGGCACTCCTCCCGGTCCAGCACCTCCAGGGTGGGATGGGCCATGGCGGGGCCGCGTCCGGGCGGACGGTCCCGGCCGCCGCCGAGCAGCTCCTCGACCGTGGTCTGCAGGGCGTCCGCCAGGCGGTAGAGGGCGCCGGTGTCGGGCGTGTCGGCGTTCTCTTCCAGATATTTCACGTAACCGGGCGACATGTCGGCTTTGTCGGCGACCTGCTCCCGGGTCAAGCCGAGACGTTCGCGGTGGTGAATGATGCGGCGCCCGAAATCGCCGGTACCAGTCATGATCACATCTCCTCGCGTATAGGTGCGGCGCACGGTGCCGTTGATGCGCGCCTCGCGATGGTCGGCGTCGACGAAGAGCTGGCGCCCGTGGTAGCGCAGCGGCATGCACACCAGGCCGAGCCGGTCGGGCACCAGCGGATCCAGCCGCAGCCGCCCGCCCCGTTCGAGCTCCAGGCCCAGGTAACAGCTCTGCAGCAGGTCGAGCGTGCCGCCCATGGCTCCCAGGTGGATGCCCTCCGGGGTGGTGCCGCCCTGCACGTCACTGACGTCGCCGGTGAGGGCCTCGATGAAGAACTCCCAGGACCGCTCCCGGCTGCGGCGGGCCAGGATCCAGGCGTGCACGACGGCGCTGAGCGTGGAGCCGTGGCTGGTGCGCCGCAGGTAGTAGGAGATCGTCCTGGAGATCAGGCCGGGGTCGGGCGCGTAGCCGAGCCGCTCCAGGATGGCGGTCAGCTGCGCGTCGCCCAGCAGGTAGCAGAGCATGAGCGTGTCGGCCTGCTTGGAGGCCTGGTAGCGGTTGACGTCGTCGCCCTCGGCCTCCAGCGCCCGGTCCAGGCGGCGCACGCCGCGATAGCGCTCCCAGTCGAGCTCCAGCAGGTCGCCGTACCCCGTGAACTGGCTGATGACGCCGTGGTGGAAGTCGACCCGCATGCGGCGGCTGACGTCGTCCCAGAGGGCCAGCTCGGCGGCCGGCGGCGCCAGCTGCGGCGCCAGCACGGCGGTCTCGCGGGCGAGCGTCATCAGCCACACGGTCATGACGTTGGTGTAGGCGTTGTTGGCCAGGCCGGGTTCGTCGGAGCCCGGGTAGGCGTCGTGATACTCGTCGGGGCCCATGACGCCGCGGATCTCGTAGCGGCCGTCGCGGAACTCGGCCAGCGAGGCGAAGAACCTGGCGATGTCGAGCACCAGCTCCGCGCACCACGGCGGCATCGAGCCGGTGGCCAGGTAGTGGTGCCACACGTTGTAGGCGATGGCCAGGCCGACGTGGCGCTGGAGGTGGGAGTTGTCCGGCAGCCAGCGACCGGAGACGGGATTGAGGTGCAGCCTCTGCGTCTCCTCGCGCCCGTCGCTGCCGCTCTGCCACGGGAACATCGCGCCTTCGTACCCGGCCTCCGCGGCCGCGTCCCTGGCCTCGGGCAGGCGCCGCCAGCGGTAGCGCAGCAGGCCGAGCGAGATCTCGGGAAAACGCAGGTTCAGCCACGGCTCCACGAACAACTCGTCCCAGAACACGTGCCCCCGGTACGCCTCGCCGTGCAGACCCCTGGCGGGCACCCCGGCGTCGAGGTCGGCGGTGTGCGGGGAGAGCGTCTGGAGCAGGTGGAAGACGTACAGGTGGACGAGCTGCGACAGCTCAGGGCCGTCCACGTCGAGCCGGGCGCGCCGCCACAGGCACTCCCACGCCGACGCGTGGCGGGCCAGCAGCTCGTCGAAGCGCGGCGCGCGGCGTACGTGGCGCAGGGCCGACGAGCGCGGGTCGTGGCCGGCGGGGTCGCGCGAGCTCGTCAGCGCCACGATCTTCGTGATCCGGGCCGGCTCGCCCTCGGCCAGGTCGAGCACGTGGTCGGAGGTGATGTGGTCGCCGCCCAGCGTGGGCCGCGCGGGCGGCGTGTCCCCGTCGATCCTGGAGGCCAGCGCCACCATGACGTGCGCGTTGCGCGTGGTCGCCGTCAGCCAGGCCATGCCGTTGTCCGCGCCCGTCTCGTGCCCGGTGAGATGGTCGCCGCGCAGGTCGCGGTAGCGGGCCACGCCGCAGTTCGTCACCCGGCCCTCCAGCGTGCAGCGCACCCGCACCGGCCCTGACCAGTTCTCCGCGGTGAACGTGGTCTCCAGCGCGGCCAGCATGGGGTCGGCCATGGACACCAGGCGGCGCTGGCGTACGTGCGTGACCCGGCCCGCGCCGTCGCGCCAGCGCAGCTCCCGCGTCAGCACGCCGTGCCGCAGGTCCAGCTCGTGCCGGTAACGCAGCAGGCCGGCCTCCTCAGGCCGGAACCAGCCGGACTCCGGCGTGGCGAACGTCAGCGGCAGCCAGTCGGGCAGGTTGACGATGTCCTCGTTCGTCACCGTACGGCCGGCCACCACCGAGTCGAGCCGGTCGTAGCAGCCCGCCAGGTACGTGCCCGGGGTGCGCGGCCGCCCGTCCGGGGTGGCCCCCCGCGTCGCGAACCGGCCGTTGCCGAGCGTGCACAGCGCCTCGCGCAGCCCCTCGCCGGCGGGATCGAACCCCTCGTAGACGAGTGTCCAGGCGTTCATCGCCGCCCCACGGGCACCCGCCCGGTCACGCTCGCGTCGGCCAGGTCGGCCACCACCGCGTCGGCTCCGGCCGCGCGCATCGCCGCCTCCTGCGAGCCGCTCCTGTCCACCGCGACGATCAGCCCGAACCCGCCCCTGCGGCCGGCCTCGACCCCGGGCAACGCGTCCTCCACGATCGCCACCTCGGCCGCGGACACCTGCAGGCGGCGGGCCGCCTCCAGGAACAGCGCGGGATCCGGCTTGCCCGGCAGCCCCAGCCCGGCCGCGTCGTTGCCGTCGACCACCACGTCGAACAGGTGCAGCAGGCCCGCGGACGCCACCACCGCGCGGCAGTGCCTGCTGGCCGAGACCACCGCCGTACGGGCACCGCGGCGCCGCAGGTCGTGCAGCAGCGCGACGGTCGAAGGGAACGCGGCCACACCGTGCCTGTCGATCTGCTCCTGGAACAACGCGTCCTTGGCCAGCCCGAGCCCGTGCACGGTCGGCGCCCCCGGCTCGTCGCGCGGGCCGCCTTCCGGCAGCGAGACGCCGCGCGAGGCCAGGAACGTCCGCACCCCGTCGAGCCGCGGCCGGCCGTCCACGTACGCCAGGTAGTCGGCGCGGATGTCGAACGGCGCCGCCCCCCGGCCCCGCAGGAAGGCGTCGAACACGTGCTTCCACGCGGCCGCGTGCACCCGGGCCGTGTCGGTGACCACCCCGTCGGTGTCGAAGACCACCGCGCGGAGTCTGCTCAGGTCGAAGGTGGACATGTCAGGACGCTACCCGCGTACGGGCCGGCCAGCCCTGACCGTACGACCCGGCTTCCACCCGGGACGGGACGGCCGGGACGGCGAGCGCGCGGGCTTCCCGCGGTCCCGGACCATCGGAGGTACGTTGGGTTCGCCACGGTGAGCTCTGTCGCAGGAGGTCCGCATGAAGGTGTTCCGCGTGCTGCCCCTGCTGGCGGCGCTCGCCGTCGCCGGCTGCGGCGGCGGGACGGACCCGGAGGCGAGCACCGCGCCGCCCTCGGCCGCGCCCACCGGCCCGCCCAGCCCGTCCGGCTCTCCCTCGACGACCCCGGACGCCGGCACGCCAGCGCCGGGCGAGTCGCTCATCGCCGGGCGGTACCAGCCGCTGTGGCCGTTCTCCACCCAGGAGGAGGCGGCGCGCTGGCGGGACGCCCAGGGCGCGGACGGAGACCAGGCATGGCACCTCGACGCCGCCCGCACCGCGCTCGCCTTCACCCGCGACTACCTCGGCTTCACCGAGATCGACCGGGCCGTCAGGACCGAGCAGGAAGGCGTGCACGCGCGCGTGCACGTCGGCTACCGCAGCCAGGAGGGCGACCGGCCGGCGGTCGCGGCCGTCGTGCACCTCATGCGGTACGGGCCGGGCGAGGACGCCCCGTGGGAGGTCGTCGGCACCGACGACACCTCGTTCACGCTGACGAAGCCGGCGTACGGCGCCGCCGTGAGCTCGCCGCTCACCGTGGGAGGGCGCATCTCGGGCGTGGACGAGAGCATCACCGTCCACGTGCGCCGGCCGGGCTCGGACGCCCCGCTGGGCGAGCGGTGCTGCGTGCCCGCCGGCGGCCGGAAGGCAGCCTGGTCGGCCACGGTCGACTTCACGGCCCGGCCGGGGAAGACCCTCACCGTCGTGGCCTCCACGGGCGGTCACGTGGCGACGGTCGAACGCTTCGCGGTGACGGGCGTCACCGTCACGTCGTGAACGGCATCGGCAGGCCGGTGAGAGCGTCTCGAGGCCCTGCCGCCGGGGGTGCCGGCGGCGCGAACCTGGCTCAGCCGACCGGCGACGCCCGCAGCTTCGCGCGATATGCGCGGTTCACCGCCATCAGCTCGTCGAGCGCGTCGCGGGTGCGGACGAGGTCGGCGATGTGCGCGGAGAGCCGGTCGCGTTCTTGCGCCATCCGTTCCAGGGCGGCGTCGGAGGTGTCCTCGCTGGGCGAATCGACGCACGGGAGCACTTCGGCGATCGTGCGGCTGGACAGGCCCGCCGCGTACAGGCGCTGGATGAGCGTGACCCGTCCGACCACGTCGTCCGTGTAGTGCCGTTGCCCGCTCGCGCTGCGGGCGCTGATGAGCAGCCCCTGCTCCTCGTAGTAGCGCAACGACCGGACGCTGACTCCCGTGCGTGACGCGAGCTCACCGATGCGCACGTCGTCCTCCCCGTATGATCTCGGCACAGGCTTGCCTCTGACATCCATGTGAGCGTTCAGCCTACTCGCCGTACCGCGATCGCCCGGCCTCGGCGGATACCATGAATGACCGTTCGTTGACCAGCGGAGGCACCATGGGCAGGCCCCGGACGACCAGCGACGAGGCGATCCTCCAAGCCGCCGCCCGCGCGATCGGCCGGCACGGGCCGCAGAGCCTCACCCTGGCCGCGGTCGCGCAGGAGGCCGGGCTGTCCCCGGCCACCCTCGTGCAGCGGTTCGGCTCCAAACGCGGCCTGCTCCTCGCGGTGGCCGGGCAGGCCAAGGAGAGCGTGGCGCAGCCGTTCCTGCGGGCCAGGCAGGAGCACGGGTCGCCGCTGGAGGCGCTGCGGGCCGCCGTGGCAGGCCTGTCGGAGGGCGTGGCCACCCCCGAAGCGCTGGCCAACAGCCTCGGCTTCCTGCAACTCGACCTGACCGACACCGGGTTCCGCGCGCACGCCGCCGAGCACGCCCGTCGTACGCGCGACGAGATGGCCGCGCTGCTGGCCGAGGCGGTGGCGGCGGGGGAGCTCGCTGGCGAGACGGACGTCGCGCGGCTGGCCCACGCGGTGCAGGTGACCTACAACGGCGTGCTCATCCTCTGGGCGCTGACCGGCGAGGGCGCCCTCGCCGACGCGATGCGCGACGCCCTCGACGAGACGCTGCGCCCCTACAGGAACGTCTGACCCGTCGCGGGACGCCGATTCGGTATACCGAAAATTGGCCCGCGCCGGTTGAGGGCCCTGTGGGCGCTGATAGAAGGGAGGCGAACCCGATCTTCCAGCGTGGGAGCGTTCCCACCGGTAGCTGAAGAGAGAACCCTCGTGCACCACCGGCACCACAGGCTCCCGGCGCTCTTAGCCGGCGCCGCACTCGTCCTCGCCCTCGGCGCGAGCCCCGGCCACGCCGCCCCTCCCGGCCAGACCATCACCGCGGTCCCCGCAACGGCCGGCCAGGTCGCCGCCGAAGCCGGCGCGCCGCTGACCATCACGCTCATCACCGGCGACGTCGTCACGTACACGCCGGTCAAGGACGGCGTACCCAAGATCTCCATCCAGGAGGCCCCGCGCCCCGACGGCACGCCCGTCACCTTCGCGACCCTCCCGGCCGGGAACGGCGGCCGGCTGGTCCTTCCGTCCGACGCCGCGCCGCTGGTCTCGTCCGGAACCCTGGACGAGACGCTGTTCGACGTCGTCACGCTGGCCCGAGAAGGGCGTACCGACCGCATCCCGCTGCTGGTCACCTACCGGGGCGAGCCCACCGCGTCCGCGCTGCCCGCGACCGCGAGAGCCCTGGCCGGCGCCACGGACGTGCGCCCGCTGCCCAGCGTCGACGGGGCCGCGCTCACCGTGAAGCCGGCCGACGCGGGCCGGTTCTGGAACGGCTTCCTCGGCGAGCGGCCCGCGCTCGAGAGGACGGCCGGCGGCATCGCCAAAGTCTGGCTGGACCGGCAGGTCACCGCGTCGCTCGACAAGAGCGTGCCGCTCATCGGCGCGCCCGCCGGCTGGGAGAAGGGCTTCGACGGCACCGGGACCAAGGTCGCCGTGCTCGACACGGGCATCGACGCCGAGCACCCCGACCTCGCCGGGAAGATCGCCGCCAGCGAGAACTTCACCACGTCACCGGACATCACCGACAAGAAGGGCCACGGCACCCACGTCGCCTCCACCATCGCCGGCTCCGGCAGCGCGTCGGGAGGGACGTACAAGGGCGTCGCGCCCGGCGCCTCCCTGCTGATCGGCAAGGTGCTCGGCGACAACGGCAGAGGCGACTGGTCGTGGGCCATCGCCGGCATGGAATGGGCCGCCGAGCAGGGCGCCGACGTGGTCAACCTGAGCCTGGGCAGCTGCTGCGGCGGCGGCACCGACCCGATGAGCCAGGCCGTCGACGAGCTCACCAGGAAACACGGCACGCTGTTCGTCGCCGCCGCCGGCAACGCCGGGGACACGCTCGCGGTGGACACCCCCGCCGCCGCCGGCGAGGCCGTCGCCGTCGGCTCGGTGGACAAGGACACCGGCACGTCGCTGAGCGGCTTCTCCAGCAGGGGACCCCGGTTGCACGACGCGGCCGTCAAGCCGAACATCGTCGCCCCCGGCGACGGCATCGTGGCCGCCCTCTCCTCCGCCTCGTCCGGCGAACCGTACCCGGGCAACGAGCGTTACACCACCGGCTCGGGCACCTCCATGGCCACCCCGCACGTGGCCGGCGCCGCGGCGATCCTGGCCCAGCAGCACCCCGGCTGGGACGCCGGCGAGCTGCGCGACGCGCTGACCTCCACCGCCGCGCGCGACGGCGGCCACAGCTGGTTCGAGCAGGGCAGCGGCCGCGTCGACGTGGCCCGCGCGGTCACCCAGCAGGTGTTCGCGACCTGGGCCGTCGACTTCCGCGTGCTCGCCGGCGAGCCCGTCACGCGGCAGGTCACGTACCGCAACACCGGGAGCGAGGACGTCACCCTGGCCGTCGCGCCCGCGACCCGCGGCTGGAGCGGCAGGCCCGCGCCCGAAGGGGCGGTGAGCCTCAGCGCCGGGAGCGTCACCGTGCCCGCGAACGGCTCCGCCACCGTCGACGTCACCGTCGATCCCGCCAAGGGGGAGATCGGCGCGTACGGCGGCTGGATCACCGCGAGCGGCGGCGGCGCCGAACTGGTCACGCCGTTCAGCTACTACACCGGCCTGCCCACCCACCAGCTGACCGTCTCGCTGATCAACTCCTACGGCGTCAAGGAGTTCGGCAGCGGACGCGAGGGCACCGAGCCGCTCGTCTACTACATCCCGACGAAACGGAAGGTCAGCCCCGAGGACCCGTTCCACCCGGCCGGTTACTACACCGCCCGCACCGACGCCCGGGGCGACCGGCAGGTGCCGCTGCCCGCGGGCGAGTACGAGGTCGTCACGGTGATCAACGACGCGACGACCGCGAACCGGAGCAGCATGGTCATCGCAACCGTCACGCTCGACGGCGACAGGACCGTCACCCTGGACGCCCGTGACACCGCGCCGATCCGGCCGGTCACCGGGGAGAAGACCGAAGGCGACGGAAGGGCCTGGTACGTCCGCACGTTCACCGACCGCGACAACCCCGTCGCCGTGTACGCGGGCACCGGCCCCGGCCAGGACCTCTACGTCACGCCCGTCGGCAGGGTCCAAGCCGGCGAGATGCGGCTCTCCCACGGGTGGCGGCTCGACCCCGCCGCGCTGGCCTCCGCGACCGCGGGCCGGCTCCGGCTCGACCCCGTCTACGACGTCGCCGACACGCACGCCGCCCTGACCGGGGACCGCACCCTTCCCGTCGTGTCCGTGGGACAGGGCAGGGAGGCGGACTTCCAGGACGTCGACGTGGCGGGCAAGCTGGTCCTGGCCGGAGTGCCGGTCGGGGACGCCTCGTACCGGGACGCGGCCGGCGCGATGGACCAGGCCGCCAGGCTCGCCGCCGAGCGCGGCGCCGCCGGCTTCGCCGGCTACCTCGACGTCGACGGAGGCAGGGCCAGGGCGCCCTACTCCACCAGGACGTTCCTGGGGCTGGGGCTGAGCGCCGAACAGGGCCGCGCGCTGCGCGCCGCCGTGGACGGGCGGCCGGTCTCCATGCGCCTGGTGCCGGACGACGGGGGACCGGTGTACCGCCTGCGCTACGACGAGCGCGACCGGATCCCCAGCAAGGCCCCGAAGGTGGACACCCGGGACCTCGTGCGCATCGACGCCCAGTACCACGCCGACCAGCCGGGCACCGCCGGCCGGGAGTTCGGGTCGTCCACCACGGGCGAGGAGCCTGGCGAGATCACGTACGGGCAGCCGCTCACCATGCCGCTGGCCCGCACCGAGTACTTCGGCCCGGTCGACGACAAGGTCACCTGGAGCCGCGAGATCAGCAACCAGAGCCTGCGCCTGCACTCCAGCGACCGCTTCACCCGGCACGACCGCCGGCAGAGCGAGCACTGGTTCAAGGCGCCCCTGGCGCCGGGCGCCGCCGAGCAGCCCAAGGGTTACCCGGCCGGCGTGCCGTGCGTGATGTGCCGCGACGGTGACCGGTTCGTGCCGCTCGACCGGTGGTCGGACTCCGACCCGCGCCACCTCACCGACCTGAGCACGGCCGAGGTCAAGTCCGCGCCACGGTTGTTCGCGGGCGACCGGGAGATCCCGGTGCAGGGGCGCGCGCCCCGCTCGTTCACCGTCCCCGAGGGGAGCGCGGCGTACCGGCTGGAGAGCGTCGACACCACCAAACGGACACTGTCGCCGCAGGTGAGCACCGAGTGGTCGTTCGCCTCCTCGCCGCCGTCCGGCACGCCTGACGGGCAGACCTGCTCGTACGGGCCGTCGTGCGCCGTCCAGCCGGCGATCCTGCTCAGCTACGACCTCCCGCTCGACCTGCTGAACCGGGCGCGGGCCGGCCTGCCGTTCACGTTCGAGATCGGGGCGGGCCCGCACGGATCGGTCCCGAAGCAGCACGCGGTCAAGCGGCTCAAGGCCGAGTACTCGGTCGACGACGGCGCCACCTGGCTGCCGGCGCTCACCGGGAAGCGGGGCCAGGACCGCTACCAGGCGCTCGTGGTGCATCCGCCGCTCCGCGCCACCAGCGGGTACGTCTCGCTGCGGGTCACCGCGTCGAACGAGGCCGGAGCCACGGTCACGCAGACCATCGAGCGGGCGTACGCGCTGAAGTGAGCCTCGGACCGCGCGGGAGCTGAGCCGGGTCGGATCGAGGCGGGGCCGGCGCCCCGCCTCGAACGGACCGGGTCAGACCGAGGCGAGGCCGGCGCCGACCAGGACGCGCAGGTGTTCCAGCAGGTCTTCTGTCGTGGCGGCGAGCGGCTGGACACAGACGTGGTCGGCGCCCGCGTCGAGGTGGTCGCGCACCCTCTCGATGATCGCCTCCGGGTCGCCCCAGGCCACGATGGCGTCGACCAGCGCGTCGCTGCCGCCATCGGTGACGTCGTCCTCACTCCAGCCCAGGTCGAGCAGGTTGTTCACGTAGTTCGGCAGGCCGAGGTAGAGCGACATGAAGCGGCGGGCGGTCTGCCGCGCGCGTGCCGGATCGCTGTCCAGCACGACCGTCTGCTCCGGCGCGAGCACGGGATCGGGGCCGAGGACGGCACGGGCGCGCGTGGTGTGCTCCACGGGGACGAAGTAGGGGTGCGCCCCCTGCGTGCGCTGGGCGGACAGCTCCAGCATCCGGGGGCGGAGCGCGGCCAGCAGCCGCGGCGCCGGCGCGGGCAGCGGGCCGCCGTATTTCGCCGCGTCCATGGCGTCGAGGTAGTCGCGCATCGCCGACACCGGCCTGCTGTAGTCATGGCCGCGCATCTCCACGGCGGGCGCGTGGCTCACGCCCAGGCCGAGCACGAACCGTCCGCCGTACGCCTCGGCGAGCGCGCTCGCGCCGTTCGCCGCGGCGGTGGCGTCGCGGGCCCAGATGCTGGCGATCCCGGTGGCGATCATCATGCTCCGGGTCGCGTCGAGCAGCAGCCCCGCATGGACCAGCGACTCCTTGCCCGCCGGGGTCTCACCGAACCACAGCGTGCCGAAGCCCAGGCTCTCGATCTCGCCCGCCGCGTCCCGCTCGACCGCGGCGGACTCGCCGGTCAGCGTGGCGTTCCAGACGCCCACCCGCCCCATGCGCCGCTTCAGCGCCGCCACGTCGATGCTCGCCTCCGGCATCGCAGTCACCACCTCAGTCACCAGTCACCCAGGCCACCACGATATGTGGCGTAACGTCGGCGTAGCGCAAGGCCCGCCTCATGACTCGCCGTCGTCTTCGCCACGCGCCCGGCACGCGCTCGTGATGCGCCGGCCTCGTGGCGCGCCCCCTTCGTGGCGCGCCACCTCCGGCACGCGCCGCTTCTGTCACATACCGCCCCCGCCGCAGCCGCCTCCGCCGCAGCCACCGCCTCCGCCGTCCCCGCTGCCGCCGCTGCTGCCGCCGCCGCTGAAGTCGCCTCCGCCGTAGCCTCCGCTGTCCCCGCCTCCGCCGTGGCCGCCGCCCGAGTGCGACCCCGAGCGGTCGGAGCCGAACAGGCTGCCGAAGTCGAAGAAGCCGCCACCGCACGACCCGCCACCGCACGACCCTCCGCCGGAGCCGATGGCGGCGTTGTGGACCGGGATGCTCCTCCTTCCGTACGACCCGCAGTGCCCTGGAGCGCAGCACGCGGCGCGCGATCGGGTCCTGGCCCGGGTGTCGCGGCGCAGCGTGTCGGCGAGCCGCCGGTCGGGCAGCTTCGTCAACCCGTACAACGCCACCTCGCTGATGTCGTCGGAACTCTGCCACGTGCCGTCCGCGAGGGCCCGGACGTCCGCCCGCTCCAGCGCCGCCCGTCCGGCCTTGGTGAGCGGGTCGGCCAGCCGCCGGCGGAGCAGGAACGAGCAGCCGAGCCCGGCCACGGCGGCCACGACCGCGATGGCGACCGCGCCCACGGGCCCGTGCAGAGCCGTCCCCACCGCGGCCGCGAGCCCCGCCAGCGCCGCGAGGACGACCAGCAGGCTGGTACGCCGCCGCGCCCTCACCCGGACGGCCGGCGGCATCAGGTAGCCCCGCCGCAGCAGGGGCGTGGACAACCATCGCATCGCTTCCGCGTTGCCGACGCCGTGGCGCACCTCGGCAGCGGTGGATCCACCCACCTCGCCCTTGACCTGCCGGTAGACCGCTCGCTCGATCCGGACCCGCTTGCTCGGCCGGAAGCCCTGCACCGCCGTGACGACCCCCTCGCTGGACACCCGCACCCCACTCTGGGCGACCAGCGAGACCAGCGCCGTGTTGATCACCCGGCGCGGCCCGCCCGCGAGATAGGCCGCCTGGTAGAGGTCGAGTGGAGAGCCTGTGGCGGCCGCCGTCCGGGATCGGGCGGCGTACAACGCCAGGTGTGTACGTGCCGCGGCGAGGGCGATGAGTGCGACCAGCGAGATGGCGATCGCGTAGGAAACCCCGTCCATGTGTCTCCCCTTGAGCAGAGAAATGATGAAACGCAGGCGGCCCCCTGTGCTTGAGAGACGTTCCCCGTCGGGCCGGCGGTTCCCCGGCGGATGAGCAGAACGAGCAGAAGTGCCGCGAGCGGGGGCCGCGATCCGGTGATCACCGTGCGGCGCCGGCCCGGCCGCGACCCGTCTCGGCGTGGAACGCGGGGCTTGCGCGCGGCATGCGCCCATGTCGGGTTTAACCAGGAAATATCCTGATACAGCGGGGTTCGGGCGGGCAGGGACCTATGAGGGACCCATGCCTCTGCCGGATGGCGCCACCCGGAGAGTGCCGTCAGGGGGTGTTCGTGATGCGCGACTCGGTGATGCGACAAGTGCGGAGATACCGGTTCGACCGCAACCCGCTGCGCCGCCGATCCGACCGCCTGGAAAGTCTCGCGCTGCTGGTCGCCGTGCTGCTGGTGCTGCTCAGCGTGTGGCCCGCGGTGACGGCCGGGCGGCAGGCGTACCAGAGCGCGGCGAGCGCGGGCGCCGGCGGGCGGTTGCAGGTGGACGCGACGCTGCTGGCGGACGTGCCCGTCAGCCCGACGTCGCTGGGCTCGGTGCCCAGGGGCGGCCCGGTCGAGGCGCGGTGGCGGATGCCCTCCGGGCAGGAGCACACCGGTCAGGTACGCGCGCCCGCCCTGGCCAAGGCGGGCACGACGGTGCGGATCTGGGTCGACGAGACCGGCCGGCCGGCGCTCCCGCCGCCGACCGCGGTGGAGATCCACGTCGCGGGCGTGGTGACGGGGATGCTCGTCATGCTGGCCGCGGTGGCGGCGGTGCTGACGGCCCTGGCGGGCTTCCGGTGGCTGGTGAACCGCGGCCGGTACCGCGCGTGGGAGGACGCCTGGTCCCTGGTCGACGAACGGCGGCGCCGCCGCTCATAGGCGCATCCCCCATCGTCCAAGGTGATATCGCCCGTGACGGATGATTTCGCACGGTCGGTGCGCATGGTGATATTTCCTGCTATGGCCGTCGGGTGCCGACACGCCCGGCAGCGCGCAACCCCCGTAACCGGCGCGAGTGTGGTCGACGCCCGCCGACATGCACGGAGGGTGTCACGTCGATGACTTACAGTTTCCCCGTCATTCAGTCATCGCCTGTTCAGGGGGACAGATGAGATCACGGACCATCCCGATCACGACGGCCGCCGCCCTGGCCATGGCCGGCCTCATGGTGCCGGTGGCCGCCGCGTCGGGGGCCGGTCGGGCCGCTGCGCCCGCGGCGGGGCCGGCGGACACGCGCCCGCGGTGGCCGCACGGCGCGGACAAGTCGCCGGAGATGGACGCCCACGAGTCGAGCGACTTCTGGACGCCCGCCCGCATGGCGGCCGCGCTCGGCGCGCCCCTGCCGGAGACCGAGCTGACGCCGTACCACGGCGAGGGCGCGGCGCGGGTCACCGGCATCCCGTCGTCCCAGCGGCTGACGCCCGGCGGTGACAGCAACGGCTACGGCAAGGTCCGGCGCCCCTACAGCAAGCTCCCGCACACCCGCGCGGCCGGCCGGCTGTTCTTCGTCGACGCCCACGACAAGCTCAGGTCCTGCACCGGGGCCGTGGTGCGCTCGCGCGACGAGTCGCTGATCGTCACCGCCGCGCAGTGCGTGTACGGCGAGCCCGGCGACCACCACGAAGGGGGATACCGCCAGGATCCGCGGCACCACGGCTGGCATCGTTACCTGCTGTTCGTGCCCGCCTACGACGGGCGGAAGGAGCGGGAGCCGTACAGCCGCTGGGGGGCGGTGCGCGCGTGGAAGCCGAGCGCCTACACCGGCCACGAGGGCGGGGGCGCCAACTCGCCGTACGACGTCGCGCTCGTGGAGGTCGAGAACATCTACACCGACCAGACGTTGCAGGACCGGGTGGGCGGCTACACCGTGCTGCGCAACCAGGGAGGCTATTTCAAGGTCAACACGATCGGCTACCCGGCCGTGCACAAGAACCGCGCCTACCAGGGCAAGGACCAGATGTGGTGCGAGGGCCGCACCCGCCCGGCCCGCCCCTACGAGCCGCGCCATAACGACGTGCGGTTCGGCGGGCTGACCACCCACAACTGCCAGCTGGTCGACGGCGACAACGGCGGTCCGTGGATGTTGCGCGCCCCGGGCAGCGGCCTCGTCGGCGTGACCTCCACGGGCCGGTCGCACAACGGCGACAACGGCAGCACCACCGCCACGGCGCTGGGCATCGACTCGTACGGCGCCATCGTCAAGGCGGCCGACCCGGAGGGGGTCTACGACCAGCTGTCGATCAGCGCGGACGTGGCGGACGGGACGATCGAGCAGGGCGAGAGCACCATAGCCACACTGACGGTCGCCATGAACGGCCTGAGCGGTGCGGCGGACGTGCCCGTCAGCGTCAGGCTGCCGCGCGGGTTCCGCCTGGTGCCCGACTCCGAGTCCGACTGCGAGGGGACGCGCGGCGAGGTGACCTGCACGATCGACACCATCTACCCGGGGCAGACGGTGGAGCTCAACCTGCGGATCGCGGCCGACGACGTCGCCCCCGGCAGGTACCGGTTCCGTGCGGCCGTCGAGCGCACCCACCTCAACCCGGACCCGCGCGGCACCGTCGCGTACTTCAGGATCCACGTCGTTCGCTGATCGTAGGGCAACGCCGCCTCCCGGCGGCCGAGAGACCGGCCCGCCCTCATTTGGGGGCGGGCTTGGCTCTGACGTGCATGCGCTCGCCCTGCGGGCCGAACAGCGCCAGCACCTCGGCGGGCTCGGAGTCGGGGTTGGCGAAGGCGTGCGGCGTGCGCGTGTCGAACTCGGCCGCCTCGCCCGGGGTGAGGATCACGTCGTGCCGCCCGAGCAGCAGGCGCAGCCGCCCCGACAGGACGTACAGCCACTCGTAACCCTCATGGACCTGCTGCTCCAGCTCGCAGCCCGGCCAGTGCGGCGGGTAGATCTGCTTGAACGCCTGCAACCCGCCCGGCCGGCGGGTCAGCGGGATGTACGTCCTGCCTCCCCTGAGCTTGACCGGCCGCATGTGCACCCGCGGGTCGCCGGTGACGGGCGCGTCGATCAGCTCGTCGAGCTGCACCTGGTGGGCCGTGGCCAGCAGGAGCAGCAACTCCAGTGTCGGCTTGCGCTGCCCGGCCTCCAGGCGCGACAGCGTGCTGACGGAGACGCCCGTGCTCGTGGACAACTGCGCCAGCGTCACGCCGCGCTCCTGCCGCAACGCCCGCAGCCGCGGCCCCACCGCCTGCAGCACTTCGTCGAGTTCCATGGATCCAGCTTGCCATTTCGGCAATGATATTTGTCAAACCCGCGCCTCGTCGCGGACAGTGGCCGCACCACACGGACAAGAGGAGCGGCAATGGAAACGAGATATGACGTGATCGTCGTCGGCGGCGGCGCCGCCGGGCTGAGCGGCGCGCTCACGCTGGCCAGGGCGCGGCGCAGGGTGCTGGTGATCGACGCGGGGGAGCCGCGCAACGCGCCCGCCGATGGTGTGCACGTCTACCTGGGGCGCGAGGGCGTGCCGCCGCACGAGCTGCTGGCGGCGGGCCGCGAGGAGGTGACCGGGTACGGAGGCGAGATCGTCACGGGCACGGTCGAGACCGCCGAGCGTGCCGGCAAGGGGTTCCGGCTCGTGCTCGCCGACGGGTCGCAGGTCGAGGCCGCCCGGCTGCTGGTGACCACCGGGCTGGTCGATGAGCTGCCCGACGTGCCGGGGCTGGCCGAGCGGTGGGGCCGCGACGTGCTGCACTGCCCGTACTGCCACGGCTGGGAGGTACGCGACCAGCCGATCGGCGTCGTGGCCACCGGCCCGCTCGCCGTGCACCAGGCCCTGCTGTGGCGGCAGTGGAGCGACGACGTGACCCTCTTCCGCCACACCGCGCCCGAGTTCGGCGAGGAGGAGGTCGAGCAGCTCGTCGCCAGGGACGTCACGGTGGTGGAAGGACGTGTCACCGGGCTGCAGCTGACCGGCGGGCGGCTCAGCGGCGTGCGGGTGAACGGCACGGTCGTGCCGCGCCGGGCCCTCGCCGTCGCCACCCGGCTGACCGCGCGCTCCGGCCTGCTCGCCGGGCTGGGGCTGGAGACGGCCGAGCAGGAGATGGCCGGGCACGTGGTCGGCACCTACGTCCCCGCCGATCCGGCGGGTGCGACCAGCGTGCCCGGCGTGTGGGTGGCGGGGAACGTGACGAACCTGGTCGAGCAGGTCATCGGCGCGGCGGCGGCGGGCGTGCGCGCGGGCGCGGCCATCAACGCCGACCTGATCGCCGAGGAGACCCGCCGGGCCGTCGCCCTCCGCCGGGCGCACGCGGGCGGCCAGATCTCCCCGGAGGAGTTCTGGGACGCCTTCTACACCGAGCGCCCGCAGATCTGGAGCGGGCGGCCCAACGTCATGCTCGTGCGCGAGGCCACCGACCTGGAGCCGGGCCGGGCGCTCGACCTGGGATGCGGCGAGGGCGCCGACGCGATCTGGCTCGCGGAGCGGGGCTGGCGGGTGACCGCCACCGACATCTCCCGCGTCGCGCTCGACCGGGCCGCCGAGCACGCCAAGGCCGCGGAGGTGGCCGACCGCATCGACTGGCAGCGGCACGACCTGGGCAGCACGTTCCCCGACGGGCACTACGACCTGGTCTCCGCCTCGTTCCTGCACTCGAAGAGCGAGCTGCCGCGCGAGAAGATCCTGCGCTCCGCGGCGGCGGCCGTCGCGCCCGGCGGGGTGCTGCTCGTCCTCGGGCACGGCGGCTGGCCGAGCTGGGAGCACGACCCGATGCCCGGCGTGCACTTCCCGACGACCCAGGACGTGCTCGACGCGCTCGACCTGCCGGAGGGGGAGTGGGAGGTGCTGCGCAGCGAGGAGTACGAGCGCAGCCAGCACGACCCCGAGGGCCGGCCGGGCACCCGCACCGACAACGTGCTGAAGATCCGCCGCCTCCCCTAGGGTCGTCGTTGACGGGGCCGCTGAGCCCTGATCTTCTGATCACGCGGCCCCGTCCCCCGCGGCCGTTCCGTGCGGAGGGGGTGTCCCATGCGACGGTTGTCCCGTGTCATGGTCGCGCTGGTCCTGACGGTCGTCGCGCTCGTGGCGCCGGCGCTCCCGGCTCACGCGGGCGCGTGCGCGTGCGCGTGCGCGGCGAGCCTGCTCCACCCCGACGGTGCCCCAACGCCTGAGGGGGCCCCGCTGTCCCGGAGCGCCGACGCCCGGCGCCCGGACGGCCCTCGCGGCGACAGCGCCGGATGGGGACTCGGCGTCGCCCGTTCTAGCGGCCGTGGGTGGTGAACCACGTCGCGATCTGGACCCGGGACGAGAGGGACAGCTTGGTCAAGATGTGCTCGACGTGCCCTTCGGCGGTGCGCGGCGCGATGACCAGCCTGGCGGCGATCTCCTTGTTGCTCAGTCCCTGGGCGACCAGCTCGGCCACCTCCTGCTCGCGGGGAGTGAGGACGGAGGGCTGCGGGCGTTCGGCCGAGGAGCTGCGGTCGATGTCGAGCGCGTAGTCGACGGCCTGGTCGGGGGACAGGCCGGCGCCCCGCTGGAAGGCGCTCATGTACGCGCCGCCGCCCATGGCGCCGCGCACCCGCGTCTGGCAGATGTTGTGGAAGTCGGTGAAAGGCCGCAGCCCGGGCGTCGCCGTGCCGACCGCCCTCCACGCCGTGCCGGCGGCGCCGAACAGGGTGGCCGCCCGCTCCTCCTGGCCGTTCGCCGCCCCGATCCAGGCCAGCACCTCCAGGCTCTCGGCGACGCCCCACCGGTCGTCGTGGCGGCGCATGACGTCGAGCCCCTTCTTGACCAGCGCCGCCGCCTGGTCCTGCGCCCCCTGGAACCAGTGCGCCAGGCCCGCCACCCACAGCGCGTTGGACCTGGACAGGTAGGCGCTGCGGCCCTCGCACATCGCCAGGCACTCGGCCGCCGAGGACGCGGCCTGGTCACTGTCGCCCAGCGCCGAGTGGACGATGACCAGGTGGAACAGTGCCATCCACACGCCCGCCTGATCGCCGTCGGCCAAGTAGCGCTCGCGCGCCTCCAGCAGCAGCGCGAGCGCCTCGCGGTGCTCGCCCCTCAGGTGGGCGGCCAGCCCTGAGAAATGGGCGGCACTCATCAGCGCGGCCGGATGGTCCAGCCGCAGCGCGAGGTCGCGGCACTCGCTGAGCAAGGGCATGGCCGCGTCCAGGTCGCCCTGCCTGAGCGCGAACCAGGCGGCCACCCACAGCGCGTCGGCGCGGACCGGAGTGGCCTCGGGGGCCGACTCCAGGGCCCGGGACAGCAGGCGGCGGCCCTCGCCGAACGAACCCGCGGCGAAGAGCCAGTAATGCCACAGCGAGCTGACGATCTCCAGCGCCGCGTGCGCCTCGCCGGGCTCGTCGAGGCTGAACTCCAGCGCCGTCCTGATGCCGTCCTTCTCGTGCTGGAGCCTGGTGACCCACTCCGCCTGGTCGGGGCCGAACCACTCGTGCCGTGCCCGCCGCGCCAGGCTCAGATAGTGGTCGCGGTGCCTCCGGCGCAGCACCGGCTCCTCGCCGGAGTCCGCCAGGATGCCATGGCCGTACTCCCTGATGGCGTCGAGGAAGCGGTAGCGGGCGCGCCCGGCGCGCTCGGCGCGCGTCAGGATCGACTTGTCCAGCAGCCCGACGAGCAGGTCGAACACCTCGTCGGCGGCGATCCCGTCGCCGGAGCAGACCTGCTCAGCGGCTTCCAGGCCGAACTCGCCGGGAAACACCGACAACCGGGCCCACAGGGTGCGTTCGGCGGGATCGCACAGGTCGTAGCTCCAGTCGATCGCCGCGCGCAGCGTCCGGTGCCGGGGGACGGCGGCCTGCCGGCGGTCCGCCAGCAGCCGGAACCGGTCGTGCATCCGATCGAGGATCTGGGCCACGGGCAGCACCCGCAGCCGCGCCGCGGCGAGCTCGATGGCCAGCGGAACGCCGTCCAGCCGCCGGCACAGCTCGGCCACCGGCTCGCTGTCGTCCCCGAGGGCGAAGTCCGGCTGGACGGCCGCCGCCCGCTCGGCGAACAGGGTCACCGCCTCGTTGGTGGCCGGGGACTTCCCGCGCTCGGGCAGGGCGAGCGGCGGCACCGTGAACACGCACTCGCCCTCCACGCCGAGGGCCTCGCGGCTGGTCGCGAGGATCCGTAGCTCGGGGGCCGCGCCCAGCAGCTTGCCGGCCAGTACGGCAACCGCCAGGGGGATGTGCTCGCAGTTGTCCAGCACCAGGAGCAGCTGCCTGGACTCCAGCAATTCCGCCAGACCGGAGTCGGGCCGTCGCGGCGATTCGTCGCGGAATCCCAGGGCGTCGACGACGGCGGGCGCGAGTGACTCGCCGTCGGTCAGGGGGGCGACGTCGACCAGCCACACACCGTCACGGAACGCCCGGCGCGCGTCGGCCGCGATGCGCAGCGCGAGCCTCGTCTTGCCCACACCGCCGGCGCCGGTCAGCGTCAGCATGCGGGTCTGGGTCATGAGCCGCCGGGCCCGGGCGAGCTCGTGGCGGCGGCCGACAAAGCTGGTCAGTTCGCGCGGAAGGTTGCCGCCGCGCCGTTTCGTGACCATGTCTTACAGTAACGTGCGAGGTCAAGCGGGCTTCGGCCGCCCGGAGCCCGAGCTTCGACGCCTAGGAATCTACATTGTAAAGGCGCCGGGTTCGGCGCCGTACGCGGTGCCCTTGCCGGAAAGCCGCACCGGCGGCGCGGCGGCCGGCACGAAGGCCGACTGCCCGGGGTGCAACGTGAGGCCGTCGCCGAGGCGGCTCTCGCCGTCGAGGCAGAGCACGATCCGCGGCACGCCGCCGGGCAGGGTGTGGACGGCCTGGCCGGTCAGGTCGTAGCGGGTGAGCGCGAACTCGGGGGCGGGCGGCCGGTAGCGGTGCTCGCCGGCGGTGTCGCACCCGGGAGGGACGACGTGCGGGGCGGCCGGCGTGAAGTCGACGACGCGCATGAGCTCGGGGATGTCGACGTGCTTGGTGGTGAGGCCGCAGCGCAGCACGTTGTCGGAGTTGGCCATGATCTCCACGCCGATGCCGCCGAGGTAGGCGTGGGGCACCCCGGCGCCGAGGTAGAGCGCCTGGCCGGGGAGCAGGTCGACGTGGTGGAGGAGGAGGGCGGCCACGATGCCGGGGTCGCCGGGGCACGCGCGGGCGATGCCGGCGTAGGGGGCGAGGTCGTCGCCGCCGGTGCCGGGCCCGGTGTCGGGCTCGGCGTCAGGCCCGGCGTCAGGCCCGGTGTCGGGCCAGATGTCCAGCAGGGCGCGCTCGACCTGGGCGCGCAGCGGCCGGGACGCGTCGTCGAGCATCTCGGCGAACACCGTGCGCAGGGCGGTGTCCGGCTCGCCGGAGCGGAGCGTGTCGGTCCAGGGCCGCAGGTCCGGCAGGCGCAGGCGGTCGAGCAGGTCGGCGGTGGCGGCCGGGTCGCGGAACCCGCACAGGCCGTGGAAGGGGGTGATGGCGCAGACCATCTCGGGCTTGTGCGAGGCGTCCTTGTAGGTGCGGGTGGCGTCGTCGAGGGGGACGCCGCGGGCGTTCTCGTCGGCGAAGCCGGCTTCGGCCTGCGCGGTGGTGGGGTGGACCTGGAGGGAGAGCGGCCGCTCGATGGCGAGGACCTTCAGCAGGTAGGGGAGCGCGGGCCCGAACCGGGTGGTGGAGCGCTCGCCGAGGGTGGCGGCGGGGTCGCGGGCGATGAGGTCGTTGAGGGGGATGCCGTCGACGGTCGAGGGGGCGCCGGGGTGGGCGCCCATCCAGAGTTCGGCCTGCGGCCGGCCGGTGGGTTCCGTCCCGAACAGCTCGGGCAGGGCGGTGACCGAGCCCCAGTCGTAGGGGCGGATGGTGGTGGCCAGGCGCATGGGGGCGCCGGTCGGTGGCAGGTCGGTCTGTGGCACGGCGTCGGCTCCAATCGTCGTCCATGGAGCGTAGAACGCGACCGGCGGGCGTGAGCACTCAGGTGCCGTGTTGCGGCCCGGAACTCCTACGGCTCAGGCAAGCCGCCTCGTCCTTTCGTCGCGACGCTGTCACGACGTCGATGCTGCGTGGTGGGTCGCGGTGACCCCGGCTCTGCCGGGGCCCTAATGCGGTGGTCAGTTACGTTGGCGCAGTTCTTCGTTGATGCGCAGCGCCTCGGCGAGCTGGTCTTCCAAGATGATGATGCGGCAGGCCGCCTCCAAGGCCGTGCCCGCATCGACGAGTTCGCGGGCACGGGCGGCCAGGCGGAGCTGGTAACGGGAGAAACGGCGGTGGCCGCCTTCTGAGCGCAGCGGCTCGATCAGCTTGGCGGCGCCGAGACTGCGCAGGAACGCCGGGCTGACGCCGAGGATCTCGGCGGCCCGGCCCATGCTGTAGGCCGGGTAGTCGTCGTCATCGAGCCGTTGCTCGGGACTGCCGGAGGCGGCGGCCGCCTTGCCGGCCGCCGTGTCCTGTGTGCGGTGGTGCGGGTTTCGCCCGGAGGGCGACACCTGGTGTGCTTGATCCATCAACCTTCCTGAATGCGAACAGGGGCCCCGGCGCATGGATGCGCCGGGGCCCGAATGAGGTTTAACACCATCGACCGGCCATCCGGCCGGTTCACTTCTTCCGCAGACGCCCGCCAGCTGAGGCGAGGTGCGGGGATCGCGTAATCGTGACCGTAGACCACCGTCCTGTTCGTGGAGCTGCGGTACCCGTGCGGCGATGACATCCAGCCGGCAACGGGCGATCCTGATGGCGTTCAACACTCCTTTCCGGTTTTTCCTGCGTCGACAGCCTGCGTCGACGTTGTGCAACGGCAGCGCGTCCACCGCCCCGGCCCTCTACCAACCGCACTGGCCGCGGCAGTCCGACCTTCTGCCTTCCTGCCTTTCCTCATGTTTCCGCACTGCTGTCCACGTCCGTCCGGGCAGTTCGTCATGGTGCTCGTTCTGCGCTGCCCTCGTGGATTCATCCCTTGCGATGTCAGAAACACTACCCCCCGTAGGCGCGAATGTCTACCCTGACGACAACAGATTTTCTGGCGGCTGAGCGCCAGGCCTGCGGCGGGTCACTGGGCGCGCGGGCCCAGCAGGACGGGCATGGTGCGGGTGCTGTTGCCGAGCAGGGTGTCCAGCGGGCGCAGCTCCTCGGCCGGTACGGCGGGCGCGATCTCCGGGAACGCGTCGAAGAGCGCGGACAGCGCCACCTCGGCCTCGAGGCGGGCCAGTGGCGCGCCGAGGCAGAAGTGCGGGCCGTGTCCGAAGGACAGGTGGGTGGCCGGCTGGTCGGTGAGGTCGAACAGGTGGGCGTCCTCGCCGTACTGGTCAGGGTCGCGTCCCGCGGAGGCGAAGCAGGCCAGCACGGGCTCCCCGGCGCGCACGCGTACGCCGTCGATCTCGACGTCGCGCCGGGCGTAGCGCATGGGGAAGTAGGCGATCGGCGAGTCCCAGCGCAGGGTCTCCTCGACGGCCGCGCTGTAGGGGCATTTGCCCGCGCGTAGCAGCTCGACCTGGTCGGGCACGTGGAGCAGGGCGCCGATGGCGTTGGTGATGAGGTTGACCGTGGTGACGTGGCCGGCGATGAACAGCAGCTCGATGGTGGCGAACAGCTCCTCGTTGGAGAGCCGGCCGCCGTCCTGCTCGCGCAGCGTGATCAGGTCGGTGATGAGGTCCTCGCCGGGGCTGTCGCGGCGCTCGTCGATGATCTGGCCGAGCAGCACGTGCAGGGCCTGGCGAAGGTCGGGTGTGTCGTCGAGGCTGCCGCCGACCTGCGCGACGGCGTCGGTGAGCGCGTGCAGTCTCTCCTGGTGCGCGGCCGGGATGCCGATCATGTCGGAGATGACGTCGCGGGGCAGCGGGTAGGCGTACTCCTTGCGCATGTCGACCGGCCGGTCGGGTGGCATCGCGGCGAGCCGGTCGATGAGTCCGGCGGTGAGTTCCTCGATCCTCGGGCGCAGCCCTTTCAGCCGGCGGGGCGTGAACGCGGCGGTCAGCGGGGCTCGCAGCCTGCGGTGTTCGTCGCCTTCGGCGTTGAGCATCGAGGTGTCGGTGACGATGCGGGTGATGGCCGTGCCCGGCGGGGCGCTGTCGCGGTCTTTCCAGTAGCGCAGCTCCCTGGACAGGTCCGGGTGGGTCAGCACGGCCAGCAGCGTGGAGTAGCGGGTGGCGGCCCAGGTGCGCACGCCTTCCGCGGTCACCGGGACGAGCGGTCCGGCCGCGCGCAGCCGGTCGTCGTCGCCGTGCAGGTCGGGGGTGGCCGGGTCGAGGACGAAGCGGTGGTCGTCTGTCATGGTCATCCCGTTCGTCGTGGGCCGACCGCCAGCGCGGTCACGTCGAAGCCGGGGTCCTGGTCGAGGTAGAGGTCGCGGACCAGCTCGCCGGCCGCGGGCGCGTTGCACAGGCCGTGGCCGGAGAAGCCGGTGGCGTACAGGAACGCAGGAGGGCCCGGCTGGTGGCCGATGAAGGCGGTGCGGTCGGGGCTGGCGTCGCGCAGGCCGGTGACGGCGGTGTGCAGCGCGAGCTCCGCGAGGCTCGGGTAGACGTCGGCGACCCGGTCGGCCACCTCGCGCCGCCAGGCCTCCCGGTCGGGCCCCGGGTAGCCCATGCCGATCAGCATGCGGTCGTCGCGGACCCTGATGAGCAGGCCGGTGGCTGCGTGCAGGGTGACCGGGACGTCGGGCGTGCCGGGCGGCAGCGGGTCGGTGGTGAGCAGCTCCTGCTCGATGGGCTCGGTGAGCGGCAGGTCGACGCCCGCGCAGCGGACGAGCGAGGCCGACCAGGCGCCGGCGGCGCAGATGATCGCGTCGGCGCCGATCTCGCCGCTGGCCGTGCGGATGCGGCCGGCCTGCGCGTCGATGCCGGTGACCGGGCAGCCGGTACGCAGGACGGCGCCGGCCTTCTCGGCCGCCTGCGCGTAGGCGGTGACGATGGCCGTGGTGTCGGAGATGTAGGCCTGCGGCGAGTACGCGGCGGCCAGCAGCGGCGTGTCGTCGCCGACGAGGGGGTTGAGCTCTCGTGCCTCCTCGGCGGTGATGAGGCGGACGTCGACGCCGGCGGCGTGCTGGGCGGGCAGGTCGGCCTGGAAGACGGACAGCTGCTCGGGCTCGGTGAACAGGATCAGGTAGCCGACCTGGCGCAGGGGCAGGTCGGTGCCGGGCCGGTCGGGGAAGGCGTGGTAGGCCCGCAGGCTGCGTACGGCCAGCGCTGAGCTGACCGGGTTGCCGGCGAAGTAGGAGCGGACCACGTCGGCGGTGGCGCGGGAGGCGCCGGAGCCGAGCGTGCCGCGTTCGAGCAGGGTGACGTCGACGCCGGCTTCGGCCAGGTGGTAGGCGATCGACAGGCCGATGACGCCGCCGCCGACCACCACCACCCGTGAGCCGCCGTTCACACCAGCTCCCGTACGGCGCGCAGGCTCTCGCCGGCCTGCCACGGGAACAGGTGCAGGTTCCAGCCGCCCAGGCAGTTGCAGTAGAGCGCCATGTGGGCCATGACGGAGATGAAGTCCTCGTGGCTGTCGAGGCGTTCCAGGCCCGCCAGGAGGCGCTGGGTGAAGTCCCACAGGGTGTCGAGGCCGCAGTAGCCGAGGAACTCGGCGGGTGTGGCGGCGAGCTGGCGGGTCATCTGGCGCAGCCACGGCATGGGCATGCCGTCGAGGGCGGCGCGGACGAGGCCGCCGTAGCAGCTGTAGCCGAGCGGGCGGGTCTCGCCGTTGACGAACAGGAGTGTGGTCAGGACCGTCTCGTAGCTGCCTGCGCCGGAGGGGATGCGGCCCTCGTGGAGGTCGACGAGCTCGCGGGGCGGGTCGAGCCAGATGCGCTGGGTCTCGGCGTGGACGTCCTTGACGAGTTCGTTGAGCTGCGGGTCGCCGACGGGCAGCCGGGGCAGGACGTGGCCGCCGTCCCCGCCGGCGCGGCGCACTTCGGCGATGATGGGTTCCTTGGTGGCGTAGACGGCGTTCCAGACCTCGCGGCCGGCCTGGATGAGGGCGTCGAGGTCCTCTTCGGCGACCTGGCCGACAGGGGTGGCGGTCATGGGCTCGGTGAGCTCGCCGTACTTGATGCCCAGGTGCTGCAGGCGCGAGCAGAACAGGGTGCCGTCGGGCACGGTGCGGCGGTCCACGCGGTATTCCGCGGGGGCGTGCAGCAGCGAGTGGACCGGGGCCACGTGGTAGAGGTGGTATCCCGCGACCAGGGCGTGCCCTTGCAGGCTGCGGTAGGGGAGCGCGTCCCACAGGCATTGGGCCAGGGCGGGGTTGCGCTCGTCGAGTTGGGCCGCCACGGTGATGCCGAGGCTGGGCCAGGTTATTTCCACACGCTTAGTCTCGTTCACAGTACGTCACTGTATCGTCGCAATTTGTGGCGAAACAGGGCATGGTCAGGGTATTTACCCGGACATGACCGCATCTAGGTGCTGTCCCAGCGGCGCCCAGATCTTGCGTACGGCCAGGAGGGGTTCGTCGGCCAGGAAGACGTGGGCGCCCGTCAAAAGGTTCCGGTACGTACGCGCACGTAACCAAGACCGCGCCCCGCCCGCGAGGCCTTTCGGGCGGGGCCGCGGCGCGCCCTGCGGGGGGCGTCCCGGTGCACCGCCGGTTCAGCCCTTGATGCCGGTGAGCAGGACGCCCCTGACGATCCACCGCTGGGCGATGAGGAAGAGAGCCACCAGGGGCAGGATGGCCACGAGCGCGCCGGCGAACAGCGCGGGCAGGTTGACCGCCTGCTGGTTGAGGTTGGTGGACAGCGCCACCTGCACGGTCCAGTACTCCGGGTCCTGGCCGATGACCAGCGGCCACAGGAAGGCGTTCCAGTGTTCGATGAAGGACAGGATGCCGAGCGAGGCGAACAGGGCGCCGGAGTTCGGCAGCGCCAGCCGGGCGTACAGGCCGAGGAAGCCCAGGCCGTCCACCCGGCCCGCGTCCTCCAGCTCGCGTGGGAAACGCAGGTAGAAGCCGCGGAACAGCAGCACGGCGAACGCGCTGAACAGGCCGGGGACGATCAGGCCCCACATGGTGTTGACCCCGCCCATCGAGCCGACCACGACGAACGTCGGGATGAACGTGGCCGCGCCCGGCACCATCATCGTGGCGATGATGAAGAAGAACACCGGCCTGGACGCCGCCACGGGGATGCGGGCCAGCGCGTATCCGGCCATCGACGCCAGCAGCGTCGACAGCGGCGCGGAGATCGTCGCGATGAGCGTGGAGTTCCACAGGGCGTGCGCCAGCGGCACCGCCTCGTTGCCGAAGGCGTCGGCGAAGCCCTGGAAGCTGATCTCCTCGGGCCACCAGTGCCAGTCGAGCGAACCCAGCTCCCGCCTGGTCATGAGCGCGTTGCGGATCAGCAGGTAGAACGGCAGCAGGAACGGCACCGCGAAGACGATCGCCGCCGCGTAGGAGCCCGGATGCCGTCTCCTCATCGCCCCTCCTCTTCTTCGGTCCTGCCGAAGCCGGCGAAGCGGCCCTGCAGCAGCGTGAACACCACGATCAGCGCGGTGACGACGAACGCCCCCGCGGATCCGGCGCCGTAGTTCTGCTCGCCGAGCGCCGTCTGGAACAGGTAGATCAGCGGTGTCCTGCCGTCCGCGCCGCCCAGCCCCGACAGGTTGGAGGCCAGGATGTTGTAGAACTCGTCGAACGCCTGGAACGCGTTGATAATCAGCAGCAGCGTCACCGCGACCGACGTGTTGCGCAGCATCGGCCAGGTGATGTGCCGGAACAGCTGCCCTTCGGTGTGCGCGCCGTCCACCTGCGCCGCTTCGTACAACTGGCCGGGGATCTGCTGGATGCCGGCCAGGAACAGGATCATGTAGAAGCCCGTCTGCAGCCACAGCCGGACCGTGACCAGCACGATCCAGTACAGCGGCGGGTCCACGGTCGCCACCCAGCCGATCGAGTCCTCGTGGCCGAGCAGGTAGGCCAGGCTGTTGGCCACGCCCGACGGCGTGCCGCTGAACAGGCTCATCTTCCACACGAGCGCGCCGACCACGTACGAGACGGCCGCCGGGATGAAGAACGTGGTCCTGAAGAACGCCCGGCCGCCGCGCAGCCGGTTGACCAGCACCGCCAGGCCCAGCGCCAGCGCGAACGTCACCGGGACGATGAACAGCGTGAACACGAGGATGGTGACCAGCGACCTGGTGAAGGCGGGGTCGCCGAGCAGCCGCCGGTAGTTGTCCAGGCCGTTCCACGAGCCGAGGCTGATCGTGCCGCGCGCGTCGTTGAAGCTGAGCAGCAGGCCCCAGCCGATGGCCACGTACTTGAACAGGAAGAGCCCTGCCACCATCGGCAGCGTGAGCAGCACGAACGCGCGCCAGGCCGGCCATCTGGAGGCCCACCGCGCGGGGGCGCGGTGCGGCCCGCCGGCGCGGGGGCGGGCGGGCGCGGCCGTCGTCATAGCGTGGGCACCTTGTCCAGGATGTCCTGGGACCGCTCGGCCGCCTCCGCCAGGGTCCTAGCCGGGTCGGCGCCCTTCTTGACGATGGCGGTGACGGCGTCGTCGTAGGGCTGGCGCACCTCGGGGGTCCACAGCGCGGGCTGCTTGACGCCGTGCGTGTTCGCGGCCTCCATCACCGCCTGCGCCGGGCCGGTCCTGAGCTTGTCCGCCGCGTTCGCGGTGCTGGTGCGGGGCGGGATGTGGAAGCCGTAGCCGAGGTTCCAGTCGGTCTGCGCGGCGGTGTTCTCCACCCACAACCAGCGCACGTACTTCGTGGCCGCCTCCAGGTTGGCGCTCTTGCCGTTGACGACCTGCACCCAGCCGCCCATGTTGACCACCTGGCGGCCGCCGGGGCCGAAGGCCGGCAGCGGGAAGGCGGCGAAGTCGTCGCCCAGTTCGGCGGTCATGCCGGGGACGGCCCACATGCCGACCCACTGCATGGCCGCCGCGCCGGTGATCAGCGCGCCGGGATCCCACCAGTCGGTCGAGTAGCCCTGCAGGGTGACCTTGCTGTCGTGCAGGGCCTTGAGCGCGGTCAGCGCCTCGACCACCTTCGGGTCGTCGTAGGTGATCTTCCGGTCGTCGACCAGCAGGTTGCCGTTGGACCAGGGCACCAGCATCCCCAGGTCGCCGATGCCGTCGTTGCCGACGAACAGGCCCTTCTGCCTGCCCGTGGTCAGCTTCTCGGCCGCCGCGGCGAACTCGGCGAAGCTCGCCGGCACGGCCACGCCGGCCTTCTGGAACAACGACTTGCGGTAGAACACCAGCATCGGGTCCACGACCATGGGCACGGCGTAGACCTTGCCGCCCCACGTGTACGGCTCCAGCACCTTGGGGTCGAAGTCGGCCTTCTCCGCGCCGAGCACGTCGTCGAGCGGCGTGACCTGCTCGGCCTTGACCATGTTGGGGCCGACGTCGTTCACCTCGTAGACGTCCGGGCCGTCCGGGGTCAGGACGGCGGCCGTCCACTTGGTGCCGTAGTCACCGGGGATCCAGGACACCTTGACCGCGATGTCCGGGTTGGCCTTGGTGAAGTCGGCGGCGTAGCGCATGGCCGCCTGCTGCGTGCCCTCCTCGCCGTACTCGTGGTACCAGTGGTTGAGGGTGATCTTGGCGCTGCCGGTGGCGGGCGGGGTCTTGGTCTTGGCCAGCGGGTCGCCGCCGCACGCGGAGACGGCGGCGCCGGCGACGAAGAGCACGGATCCTTTGAGCAGTCCGCGGCGGGTGAGTGGTCTGTCCATCGGGGCCACCTCTCGTGGGGGAGTGAGATCGGTGCCGATGCGAGGTAACCGGTTACTTCTGACGTCGTGAGGCGGACGCTAGACGCGTCCGAGGGGTGGCGTCAATGCGCTGTTAACTTTTCGTTACAAAGCTGCTGGACTCGGTCTTGACGGACCCTGACAGATCTCTTAGCGTCGCGGGCATCAGCCAAGTAACCGGTTACCCTCCTGGAGGCCCGCCGTGAGACTGCCGCCCGATCGGGCCGCCCGCGCGTGCACCGGCCCGGCCCGGGAGCAGGTGGCGCCGCGCGTCCCCGGCGGCATCGTCACCGGGGAGCCTCGGAAAGGCAGGGCCACGTGACCCCGTCCGGCCGGGTCACCATCCGTGACGTGGCCAGGCGGGCCGGGGTGTCCGTGGCCACCGTCTCCCGGGTGCTCGCCGGCGACTACCCCGTGCTGGCCGCCACCCGCAACAAGGTCGTCAGGGCCGTGCGCGAGCTCGACTACGTCCCCAACGCCCACGCCAGGGCCCTGTCGGCGGCCCGCCCCGGCGCCATCGCGATCGTCGTCGACAGCGTGGCCATGCCCTACTACGCCTACATCGCCCAGGGCGTGGAGGAGCAGGCGGCGCTCGAGGGCCGGCTGTCGCTGATCTGCACCACCGGTGGCGACCCCGGCCGCGAACTGTCGATCGTGCGGCTCCTGCGCGAGCAGCGGGCCGAGGCCGTCATCCTGGTCGGCAGCGTGATCCTGGACGACGACTACCGCAAGCGGATGACGGAGTACGCGCACGCGCTCGCGGCCGCGGGCTCACGCCTGGTGTTGTGCGGCCGCCCGCCGCTGGGGGAGGGGGTGCCGGCCCTGGTCGTCGGCTACGACAACACCGGCGGCGCCCACGCCGTGACCGCCCACCTGCTCTCGGCCGGCCACCGCAGGATCCTCTACCTCGGGCTGCGGCCCGGCCACACCACCTCCGACAGCAGGGTGGCCGGCTACCGCAGCGCGCTGGCCGAGCACGGCGTGCCCGCCGACCCGGCGCTGGAGGTCGAGGCGGAGTTCTCGCGGGAGGCCGGGTACGACGCGATGAAACGCCGCCTGGCCGAGGGGCCGCCCGGCTTCACCGCCGTCTTCGCCGGCAACGACCTGGTCGCCTCCGGGGCCGTCCAGGCGCTGGACGAGCACGGGCTGCGCGTCCCCGAGGACATCTCGATCGTCGGCTACGACGACGTCCCGCCGGCGCAGGACCTGCGCCTGACGACCGTGCACCTGCCGCACGACGAGCTCGGCCGGGCCGCCGTGCGGCTCGCGCTCGGCCGGGTGAGCGCCGGCCCGCTGGTCCTCGGCACCCACATCGTGGTACGCGGCTCGGTCCGGCCGCTCGGCCCGCGGCGACCTTCCCGATGAGCCCGCTCGTGGCCTTCGCCCTGCGGCCCCCGCTGCTGCCCGAGCTGTTCCCGCCGGACCTGCGGCGCCGGTTGTCGCTGGTGGCCCGGGTGCACGACCGCGTCATCGACCGCTTCGACGGGCCCCTCGACGCCGACATCCTGATCACCGGCTGGGGCTGCCCGCGCATCGACGCCGGCGTGCTGGCCGCAGCGCCCCGGCTGCGCGCGGTCGTCCACGCGGCGGGCAGCGTCAAGGGCCATCTGACGGCGGAGGTGTTCGACCGGGGCATCGTCGTCTCCTCGGCCGCTCAGGCCAACGCGGTGCCCGTGGCCGACTTCACGCTGGCGATGCTGGTGCTGGCGGCCAAGCAGGCGTTCGTCCGCGCCCGGGCGTACGCCGCCGGCGGCTGGTCGGGTGACGCGCTGCCGGGCGTGGCCACGCCGGGGGAGCGCGGCGGGCTGGCCGGCGCGGTGGTCGGGGTCGTCGGCGCCTCGCGGGTGGGCCGGATGGTCATCGCACGGCTGCGCGCCCACGGCGCGGACATCCTGCTCAGCGACCCGTACGCGAGCCCCGAGGAGGCCGCCGCGCTGGGCGCGGGCCTCGTCCCCCTCGACGAGCTGTGCCGGCGCGCGGAGCTCCTCACCGTGCACGCGCCCGAGCTGCCGCAGACGCGCGGCCTGCTCGACGACCGGCGGCTGTCGCTCCTGCGCGACGGGGCGGTGCTCGTCAACACCGCCCGCGGCGCCCTGGTCGACACCGACGCCCTGGTACGCCACTGCGCGGGCGGCCGCATCGGCGCCGTCCTCGACGTGACCGACCCCGAGCCGCTGCCCCCGGGCCACCCGCTGCTCGCCCTGCCCAATGTCCTGGTGACCCCGCACATCAGCGGGGCGAGGGGCCGGGAGCTGCGGCGGCTGGGGGAGTTCGCGGTGGCGGAGGTGGAACGCCTCACCCGCGGCCGCCCGCTCCGGGGCGCCGTCCGCCCTGCCGACCTGCACCGCATCGCCTGAGGCCGATGAGCTGGGACGCGCTGGCGCGGCAGGCGCGGGAGGAGGCCGTCAGGGCGCGTACGGAGCCCCTGCCCGCGCTGACCTTCGCCCTGTGGCGCCGCTACGCGGACTCCGGCGACCGCCAGGCCTACGAGCGCGTCTACTTCGAGCGCCGTCGCCGCCTGGCCGCCCTCATGCTGGCCGCGCACCTGGACGATCGCCCCGACCCGGCGCTCGACGACCTGCTGTGGTCGGTGTGCGACGAGTACACCTGGGTGCTGCCGGCGCACGAGCCGCGGGACCGCCCGGTCAACGCGTTCGTCGACCTGTTCGCCGCCGAGACCGGCCATGCCCTGGCGGAGGCGGTGGGCCTGCTCGGCGAGCACCTCGACCCCCGGGTGCGGGCCCGGGCGCGCGAGGAGGTGGAGCGCAGGGTCCTGCGCCCGCTCCAGGAGGGAGCGCCTCCCCTGTGGTGGGAGTCGGCCGGGCACAACTGGGCGGCCGTCTGCGCGGGCGCGGCCGGGATGGCGGCGCTGGCGCTGGACTCCGGGCACCTGCCGGCTCTCCTGCCCCGCCTGGAGCGGGCCCTGGAGTCGTTCCTGGCGGGCGCGGGCCCGGACGGCGCCTGCCTGGAGGGGCCCGACTACTGGTCCTACGGTTTCGGCTATTTCGTCTATTTCGCCGAGGCGCTGCGCGAGCGCACGGGCAGGGACCTGCTGGACGACCCCCACGTCCGCGAGATGGCCGCCTACCCCGCCAGGATCGACCTCGGCGGCGGCGCGCGCCCGGCCTTCGCCGACTCCTCCGGCACGGGCGCCTACCCGGCCGGCCTGATGAACCGCCTGGCCGAACGCCTGGGCGTGCCCGTGCCGCGGGGGCGGGAGCCGTCGTTCCACGACGACCACTGCTACCGCTGGGCCCACCTGAGCCGCACCCTGTGGTGGACGGCACGGACAAGACAGGCGCCGTGCACCCCGCCGGCGCCGTACGACCGCCTGCCGGACGCCGCGATCGTGGTCGCCAGGGCGGGCGCCACGGCCTTCGCCGCCAAGGGCGGCCACAACGACGAGCCGCACAACCATCTCGATCTGGGCCACTTCGTCCTCCACGCCCATGGCAGGACGGTCCTGGACGATCTGGGCGCCCCCGAGTACACGCGCGACTACTTCGGCGCGGGCCGCTACGCGGTGCCGCAGGCCTCGGCGGAGTGGCACTCGATCCCGCTGATCGACGGCGTCGCGCAGCGCCCCGGCCGTGACCGCCGCGCCGAGACCGTCCGGTACGCCGCCGGCCGCGACACCGTGGAGTGGACGCTGGACCTGACGGCCGCCTATGACGCGCCCCGGCTCATCCGCTTCACCCGCGCCTTCGCCTGGCGGCCGGCCCGGCTGGAGCTCACCGACACCTTCGCCTTCGCGGGCGGCGACTGCCCGGTGACGGAGCTGTTCGTCTCCCGCCTGCGCCCCGAGGTGGGCCGCGACACCGTCGGCTGGGGGCCGGTCGTGCTGGAGGTCCCGCCCCCGTGGCGGGCCCAGGCGGAGGAGCTGGAGGTACGCGGCCACGACGGCGTGCCGGAGACCGTGCACCGCGTACGCCTGACCGCGGCCGTCCCGTCCGGCCCGCATACCTTCGTCTTCACCGTGCGTTGACGGTCGCTGGAGCAACCGAGCGAATCTGTAACCCGATATGTTGATTAATGCCCCCGAATGGGGAATACTCTGATCCAGAAGTCCAGCAGAGGGCTCCGACCCACGCTTTACGTGTGGCGTGCCTCTGTCTGGGCTTTTTCGCGTCTGCAGGGGCCGCCATGATCTGACCTTTGGAGCATCAGATGGCCGTCCTGGAGATCGCACTCGAAGAGATGACCGCCGAGCAGCTGCTCACCGAGATGCACCGGCCCGAGACGCCGGAGCTGCGCAAGGTACGGATCCGTGAGCGGGTCGTGGCCATGTACGACGCTCTGGTGGGCGAGGTCACCCGCCGCTACCGCTACCGCGGCGAGCCGATGGAGGACCTGCGCCAGGCCGCGTACGTGGGCCTGATGAAGGCCATCAACGGATTCGACCCCACCCTGGGGCACGACTTCCGCGGCTACGCGATGATCACGATGGTCGGCGAGGTGAAGCGGCACTTCCGCGACCGCACCTGGGCCATCCGGGTGCCGCGGGTCTACCAGGAGCGCCGCCTGGAGCTGAACAAGGTGACCAGCGAGCTCACCCAGACCCTCGGCCGCGCCCCCACGGTCGCCGAACTGGCCGGCAAGATGGGCATCTCGGAGGAGAACGTGCTGCTCGCCCTCGACGCGTCCGCCGCGTACAGCACCCTGTCGCTGGACGCGCCGGTCGGCGGCGAGGACGACGCGGCCGACCTGGGGGACTTCCTGCCCGCGCAGGACGACTCGCTCGACAACATGCTCGGCAAGCACGCGATCAAGCCGCTCATCGACGCGCTCCCCGACCGGGAGCGCAACATCCTGCTGATGCGGTTCTACGGCAACATGACCCAGTCCGAGATCGCCACGGAGTTCGGCATCTCGCAGATGCACGTCTCCCGCATCCTGCGCGCCGTGCTCACCAAGCTGCGCACCGCCCTGCAGGACTGACCTCCCCTGCTCCCGCCCACCGGCCGCCCGTGCCCATGCCCGCGCCGGTGGGCGGAGTCATGTCGCGCGCGAGAACGACGGCCACATCCCGATCCGGCAGCGGAACGCCGTCCGGGGTGACGATGATCACGGCATTCGCAGTACGGTTCTTCCTGACCGACGCGTCCGGATTCGTCACTGCCACGACACCCTCACATTGCTCCGAAAATTTCAGGAAAGTTGTTGCCACACGACGACCGGCAGAGCCGGTGCGCTCGGAGCCTCGTACGCCGGTCAGATCTGCAACATAGCAGTTGGAGACACTCTTGACAGTTTTCCGCGAGGCCCCTTATGTTGCCGCAATATTAAGCAGTTTTCCTTGAAAGTTTCGGCTTCACATACCGCAATGCGCGTGGGATGTTGCCGTGAGGAGCCCGAAGGGATGGCATGACGGGCCAAGGAACGATCGACACGAGCCCCACGCCGGACGACAGCACGCGATGGCGGGACCCGGGGCTGTCCCCCGGCGAGCGAGCCGAGGCCCTCATCCCGCTCATGACGCTGGAGGAGAAGGTCGCCCAGCTGGTCGGGGTGTGGGTCGGCGCCGACGCCTCGGGAGAGGGCGTCGCCCCGCACCAGACCGAGATGGCGGGCGGCGCCGAGTGGAGCACCGTCATCCGCCACGGGCTCGGCCAGCTGACCAGGCCGTACGGCACCGCGCCCGTCGACCCCGTCGCCGGCGCCCGGTCGCTGGCCGCCTCCCAGGCCGAGATCGTCGCGACCAGCCGGTTCGGCATCCCGGCCCAGGTGCACGAGGAGTGCCTGACCGGGTTCGCCGCCTGGCGGGCGACCGTCTACCCGGCGCCGCTGAGCTGGGGCGCGACGTTCGACCCCGGGCTGATCGAGGAGATGGCCGGGCGGATCGGACGTTCCCTGCGGGCGGCCGGCGTGCACCAGGGCCTGGCCCCGGTGCTCGACGTGACCCGCGACTACCGCTGGGGCCGTACCGAGGAGACCATCGGCGAGGACCCCTACCTGGTCGGCACCATCGGCGCGGCCTACGTGCGCGGAGTGGAGGGCGCCGGCGTCGTCGCCACGCTCAAGCACTTCGCCGGCTACTCCGCCTCGCGCGGCGGGCGCAACCTCGCCCCCGTGCCGATGGGCCGCAGGGAACTGGCCGACGTCGTCCTGCCGCCGTTCGAGATGGCACTGCGCCTGGGCGGCGCCCGGTCGGTGATGAACTCCTACGCCGAGATCGACGGCGTTCCCGTGGCGGCCGACGACGGCCTGCTGACCGGGCTGCTGCGCGACGAGTGGGGCTTCACCGGCACGGTCGTCGCCGACTACTTCGCGATCCGGTTCCTGCAGAAGCTGCACGGCGTGGCCGCCGACGCCGCCGAGGCGGCCGGGCTCGCCCTGCGCGCCGGCATCGACGTCGAACTGCCCACCGTCGACACGTTCGGCGAGCCGCTGATCGAGGCGGTGAAGGCGGGCGCGGTCGACGAGAAGCTCGTCGACCGCGCGCTGCGCAGGGTGCTGACGCAGAAGGCCGAGCTCGGCCTGCTCGACGAGGGCTGGCAGTGCCTGCCCGACGGCGCCGACCGGCTCCGCCTCGACGACCCCGAGAGCCAGGACATCGCCCTGCGCCTGGCCCGCGAGTCGGCCGTGCTGCTGCGCAACACCGGGGGAATCCTGCCGCTGGCGCCCGGCCGGCGGGTGGCCCTCGTGGGGCCGGTCGCCGACGACCCGATGGCGATGCTCGGCTGCTACGCCTTCCCCGCGCACGTGGGCGCCCACCCCGAACACGGGCTCGGGCTGGAGATCCCCTCGCTGCGCGAGGCCCTGGGCGCGCTCGTGCCCCGCCTCGCCTACGCGCCCGGCTGCGACATCACCGGCGACGACACCTCCGGCATCGCGGCCGCCGCCACGGTCGCGGCCGCCAGCGACGTGTGCGTGCTGGCCGTCGGCGACCGGGCCGGGCTGTTCGGCCGCGGCACCTCCGGCGAGGGCTGCGACGCCACCGACCTGCGCCTGCCGGGCGTCCAGTCCGAGCTCGTCAGGGCCGTGCTCGCCACCGGCACCCCCGTGGTCCTCGTGCTGCTGGCCGGGCGGCCGTACGCGCTGGGCGAGGAGGTGGACGGCGCCGCCGCCATCGTGTACGCGTTCTTCCCCGGCCAGCGCGGCGGCCAGGCGCTGGCCGAGGTGCTCACCGGCGCGGTGAACCCGTCGGGGCGGCTGCCCGTCAGCGTGCCGCGCGACGCGGGCGGCCTGCCGGCCACCTACCTGTCGCCGTGGCTGGGCCGGCGCTCCCAGGTGTCGTCCGTCGACCCCACCCCCGCCTTCCCGTTCGGCCACGGGCTGGGCTACACCACGTTCGAGTGGAGCGACGTGACGGAGCCCGGCGAGCCGGCCGCCTGGCCGGTCGACGGCGAGGTGAGCGTCGCGGTCACCGTCCGCAACGCCGGGCCGCGGCCCGGCACCGAGGTCGTCCAGCTCTACCTGCACGATCCGGTCGCGCAGACCACGCGGCCCGTGGTCCGCCTGGTCGGTCACGCCCGCGTGCCGCTGGAGCCGGGCGAGGCCGCCCGCGTGACGTTCGACGTGCCGGCGGACGTCACCTCGTTCACCGGGGTGCGCGGCCGGCGCATCGTCGAGCCGGGCGAGGTCGAGCTGCGCTTCGCGCGGTCGAGCGCCGACGTGGTCGCGGCCGTGCCGCTGCGCCTGACCGGCGACGTGCGCGAGGTCGGCCACGAGCGGCGGATGCGGCCACGGGCGCGGATCGAGCGCATCGCAGCGGAGGAGAGAGGATGAGCAACACCCCCACGACCGTGAACCCGCCGCCGGACACCAGCGAGACCCGGCCCCCCATCCGGCGCCGGCGGCCCGCCGGCGCCGCCACCTCCTGGAGCGGGGCGTTCCGCCGCAACTGGCAGCTGTACTCGCTGGCCATCCTCCCGCTGCTGTTCTTCGCGATCTTCCGGTACGCCCCCATGATCGGCAACGTGATCGCGTTCCGGAAGTTCGAGCCCGGAGGCAGCGTGCTGGGCGAGGAATGGGTGGGCCTGCGCTACGTGAACCTGTTCCTGAACGACCCCACGTTCTGGAACGTCTTCACCAACACCGCGATCCTCGGCGGGCTGACCCTGCTGTTCTGCTTCCCGCTGCCCATCGTGCTGGCGCTGCTGCTCAACGAGGTCCGCAACCGCGGGCTGAAGAGGTTCCTGCAGTCGGTGTCCTACCTGCCGCACTTCCTGTCGATCGTGGTCGTGGCCGGCATCGTCATGCAGACGCTGGCCATCGACGGGCCGGTCAACCAGCTGGTGCGGGCGTTCGGCGACGACCCCATCACGTTCATGCAGAAACCCGAGTGGTTCCGGACGATCTACATCTCGTCGGAGATCTGGCAGACCGTCGGCTGGGGCACGATCCTCTACCTCGCCGCCCTCACCACCATCGACGAGCAGCTCTACGAGGCGGCCAGGATCGACGGCGCCGGCCGGTGGCGGCAGATCTGGCACGTCACCCTGCCCGGCATCCGGCCGACGGCGGTCACCCTGCTGATCCTCAACATCGGCACGTTCATGGCCGTCGGCTTCGAGAAGGTGCTCCTGCTCTACAACCCCCTGACCTATCCGACCGCCGACGTGATCTCCACGTACCTCTACCGGATGGGTGTCGAGTCCAGCAACTTCAGCTACGCCGCCGCGATCGGCCTGTTCGAGGCCCTCATCGGGCTGACCCTGATCCTGTCGGCGAACCTGATCTCCCGTCGAGCAGTGGGGACGAGCCTGTGGTGACACTCGCCAGAAGCCGGGGCTACCGGGCCTTCCAGGTGGTCAACGCCGTCGTCCTGACCGGCGTGGTGATCGTGACGCTCTATCCGTTCATCAACATCGTCGCCCGCTCCTTCAGCGAGGAACGGTACATCCTGTCGGGCGAGGTCAACCTCATCCCGCGCGGGTTCAACCTCACGACGTACCAGATCGTGGTCGCCGACCCGATGTTCTGGACGAACTACCGCAACACCGTGGTCTACACCGTCGTCGCCACCGCCATCGCGATGGTGCTGACCACCTGCTACGCGTACGTGCTGTCCAAGAGGCACCTCAAGGGCAGGACGTTCCTCATCTGGGTCGCCGTCTTCACGATGTTCTTCAACGGCGGCCTCATCCCCAACTACGTGCTGGTCAACAGCCTCGGGCTGACGAACTCCATCTGGGCCATCGTGTTGCCCAACGCGATCAGCGTCTTCAACCTGCTGGTCATGAAGGCGTTCTTCGAGAACCTGCCGGGCGACCTGGAAGAGGCCGCCGCCATCGACGGGCTCAACACCTACGGCATCCTGGGGCGGATCGTGCTGCCGCTGTCGAAGGCGGTCATCGCCACGATGGTGCTGTTCTACGCGGTCTCGTTCTGGAACTCGTGGTTCTCGGCGTTCCTCTACCTCAACAGGACGGAGCTGTTCCCGGTCACCGTCTATCTGCGCAACATCATCGCGGGCGCCACCGGCGCCGAGAACGCCGGCGCGGGCGCGGCGGACCTCACGCAGGTCGCGGCCAACATCCAGTCGGTGACGATCATGCTCACCGTGCTGCCCATCCTCGCGGTCTACCCCTTCGTCCAGCGGTACTTCGTCTCCGGAGTCATGCTCGGCGCGGTCAAGGGTTAGCCTCCTCACGCCTCTACAACCCCCCGGACACGGCAAAGGAACCCAAATGCGCGAACTTTCACGGCGTCAGGCGATCATCGGCTTGGGTGCGTTCACCCTCGTCCTCGCCGGCTGCGGCGAAGACGAGGCCCCGAAGCAGGCCGCCCAGTCCGCGAACAAGGCGGGCGCGATGGCCAACTACGGTGTCGCCCAGCAGTTCAAGGCCACCGAGCCGCTGTCGTTCGACGTGCTCTACAACAACCACCCGTTCTACCCGCTGAAGAACGACTGGCTGTTCTGGGAAGAGCTGACCAAGCGCACGAACGTGACGCTCAAGCCGGTCGCGGTGCCGCTGAGCGACTACGAGAAGAAGCGCAGCCTGATGATCGGTGCAGGGGACGCCCCGCTCATCATCCCGAAGACGTACCACCCGCAGGAGGAGGCCTTCGTGGCCTCCGGCGCGGTCCTGCCGGTCAGCGAGTACTTCGACCTGATGCCGAACTTCAAGGACAAGGTCGCCAAGTGGAAGATGGAGCCGGAGCTCGACACGCTCCGGCAGGCCGACGGCCGCATCTACCTGCTGCCCGGCCTGCACGAGAACGTCTGGGTCGACTACACCCTCGCCGTCCGGATGGACATCCTGGAGGAGCTCGACCTGGAGGTCCCGAAGACCTGGGAAGACCTCTACACCGTCCTCAAGGCCATGAAGGCCAAATACCCCGATCTCTACCCCATGACCGACCGGTTCGGCATCCCCACGCCCGGCGGCAACCTGCTCAAGCTCGTCGCCCAGGCCTACGGCACCAAGGGCGGCTGGGAGTACCAGCACGCCTTCTGGGACGCCACCGCCGGCAAGTTCGTCTACACCGGCGCCATGCCGCAGTACAAGCAGATGATCGAATACCTGCACAAGCTGGTGAAGGAGAAGCTGCTCGACCCCGAGGCCTTCACCCAGCAGGACGAGCAGGCCGACCAGAAGCTCATCTCCGGCAAGTCGTTCGTGATCAGCTGTAACGCGCAGACCCTGGTCAACGAGTTCCGCGGCGCGCTCACGAAGGCCAACCCCGACGCCAGGATCGCCAAGATCCCGGTGCCCATGGGACCCGTCGGCGACTACAAGATCGGCACCCGGCTCGAGAACGGCGTCATGATCTCCAAGAAGGCGCTGGAGCACAAGAACTTCGTCGCCATGATGCAGTTCGTCGACTGGCTCTGGTACTCCGACCAGGGCCTGGAGTTCGCCAAGTGGGGCGTCGAGGGCACGACGCACACCAAGGACGCCTCCGGCGGCTACAAGCTGGCCGACGACGTCGACTTCGTCGGGCTCAACCCCGACGCGTCCAAGCACCTGCAGAAGGACTTCGGCTTCTCCAACGGCGTGTTCGCCTACGGCGGTCCCACCAAGCTGCTGGAGTCCACCTTCTCCGAGGAGGAGCTGGAGTTCCAGAAGGTGATGAACGCCAGGAAGCCTTGGCCGGTCGATCCGCCCCACCCGCTGAAGGAGGAGGAGCGCGAGCAGGCCACGCTGTGGGAGACGCCGCTGAAGGACTTCGTCACCCAGCAGACGCTCAAGTTCATCCTCGGCGAGCGCGACCTCAGCGAGTGGGACGCCTACGTCAAGGAGCTGGAGGGCAACAACATGGCCTCCTACATCAACCTGGTCAACACCGCCTACGAACGGTTCAAGAAGGAGCACGGCTGAGTGGAGCCGGAGCCTTCCCGATGAGCGACGCGCCCGCGGAGCGGCGGTTCGGCACGGGGCCGCTCTCGCGCGTCGCCGCGCTGGTCTACACCCTGCTGGTCGTCGAGCTGCTGTTCCTGGTCACCGCCGCGCCCGGGCTCGCGGCGCTCGTCCTGCTCGACCGCGACGCGAGCAACATCCCGCTGGCCGCGCTGTGCGCGCTGCCCGCAGGACCGGCGCTGTCGGCCGCCCTCTACGCCCTGCGCCACCGCAGGTCCGACCTGACGGACCTGCGTCCCGCGGCGGCGTTCTGGCGCGGTTACCGGGGCAACGTCGCCGGGGTCATGAAGATCTGGGCGCCGTGGCTGGCGGGGCTGGCCGTCGTGGGGACGAACCTGGCGAACTTCGCCGCCGCGGGCGTCCCCGGCTGGTGGGCGGTGCTGCTCGTCGCCGTCGCCGTGGCGGCGGCGCTCTGGGCCGCCGCCGCGCTGGTGATCACCTCGCTGTTCGCGTTCCGGGCGGCCGACGTCGCCCGGCTGGCGTCGTACTCGCTCGTGCGGTTTCCCGGCGTCACCGTGAGCAACCTCTGCCTGCTCGTGGTGGCGGCCGGTCTCACGCTGGTCGCCACCGAGGCGGCGGTGACCCTCCTGGCCGTCGTCTTCGCGGCGGCGCTGCTGCGCAACAGCCGCCCGATGATCGACGAGATCAGGGAGAGGTTCACCGCCTGAGCCGCCGGCGCGTCACGGGATGCGCCGGCCCCGGGCGTCGGGCACCCCCGACTTGCGGAAGAAGTAGGCGTTGACCTGGTCGCGCCACTCCTCCGCGCAGCGCAGCTGCTCGTCGAGCAGCTCCGTCACCCGGGCGTGCAGCGCCGCGTCCCCCAGCTCCGCCCGCTCCCAGAGCCGCCGGCTCTCGGCCACCTCCTCGACCCCGGCGAAGTGGGTGTCGTAGATGTGCTGGATGACCGTGGTGCCGTCGTGTAGCACGTGCCCGTACGGGACGTGGTGGAAGAACAGCAGCAGCTCGTCGGGGCAGGTGCCGAGCGACTCGTAGACGTCGCACCACGGCCGCGGGTACTGGCCGGTGAACCCGGTGCCGGACGCGCGGGTGCGGTCGACCCCGACGCCGTCGCGGTCGGCGAAATGGTAGGTGCCCCACGGCGTGTACTCGTAGCCGTCCACGTCGGGACCGTAGTGGTGCCCGGGACGGACCATGAACCCGACGCCCAGCGGCGCCGTGTAACGCTCGTAGGTGCGCCACGAGCCGTCCATCATCGCGTGCAGCGTGCGCCGCAGCGGCCCGGGGTCACCGCCCTCCGCCGGCGGGAACGTGAGGCCGATCCACTCGTCGAGGACGGCGCCGGGCTCCAGCCGCGGGTCCCAGGCCAGGCGGCCGAAGGCGTACAGGTTGGCCTGGGCGAGCGGATGGCCCGTCCAGTAGAAGTCGTCGCCGACGTTGGAGACCGCGACCAGGCCGCCGCCTTCGCCCGACTCGCCGATCGCGACGTCCGCCACGCTGCGCCCGGCCCTGTCCCCAGCCGCGTCCCCAGCCGCGTCCCCGTCCCCGTCCCCGTCCCCGGCCTCGCCGGGGCCCCACGGCCTGAACCCGAGCACCTCCTTCCACATCGGCGCCAGGTAGCACACGTGCCGCTGCTGGCCGGTGTACTCCTGCGTCACCTGCAGCTCCACCGCCAGGCGGGTGGACGGCATGGCCGCGATCACCGGCGACACCGGCTCGCGCGTCTGGAAGTCCATCGGGCCGTGCTTCACCTGCAGGATCGCGTTGTCCCTGAACCGCCCGTCGAGCGGCGCGAAATGGTCGTGGGCGGCGCGGGCACGATCGGTCGACCGGTCCCGCCAGTCCTGCCGGTGGTTGTAGACGAAGGCCCGCCAGTGCACGATCCCGCCGAACGGGGCCAGGGCGTCGGCGAGCGTGTTCGCGCCGTCGGCGTGGCTGCGCCCGTACGCGAACGGGCCCGGCTGGCCTTCGGAGTCGGCCTTGACCACGTACCCGCCGAAGTCGGGGATGGCGGCGTACACGTGCTCGGTGGTGCGCGCCCACCACTCCCGCACCCGCTCGTCGAGCGGGTCGGCGGTGGGCAGCCCGCCGAGCCTCATCGGCGAGGCGAAGTTGACCGACAGGTGCACCCGGATCCCGTACGGGCGCACCTCGCCGGCGATGGCGGCCACGTCGCCGAGCCGGTCGGTCAGGAGATGGGCCTCCGTGGCGTGCACGTTGACGTTGTTCACCGTGATGGCGTTCACGCCGGTCGCGGCCAGCAGCCGCGCGTAGGCCCGTACCCTGGCCAGGTCGCCGCGGGGGCCGCCGTCCCGCCAGAAGATCGACCCGCCGGAATAGCCCCGCTCGACCTGGCCCATCACCGGATGCACGTCGACGTTGTCCCAGTGGTCGAGCATGCGCCGGCGCGCCGCGGGCCGGTGCGGCTCGGCGGGGCGCTCGCCCGCGAACGCCTCCTCGCCCAGCCTGACCACGTGGAACAGCCCGTAGAGCAGGCCGGCCGGATCGTCGGCCAGCACCACGGTGACACCGTCGCGGCGGGCGAGCAGGTAGCCCTCATCGCCGATGGCGGACCCGCCCTGCCCCGCCAGGACCGCCCGTACGGCCGCCGTCGAGGGAACCGCGCCGGAGAGCGCGAGCACGAGGTCGGGGGATCCCGCCGCGTCCTGCTCCAGGGTGCCCCCGTGCCGGGCGCAGGCCTGCTCGACCTCCGCGCGTACGGTGCCGGTGAGGAGCCCGTCGCCGAGCACGAGGACGCGGCGCGCACCGACCGCGCGGAACGCGCCGGGGGGAAGCCACGCGGGATGGACGTCGGTCAGGTCCGGAATGCTCACGTGTTCCTCTGGTCTGCTCGACGATGGGTTGATCCATCGTGAATCTACCGAAAACAGATCACGCGGACCCGTCAGCAGCCGTCGGCGGTAAGGGTGCCAGGGGCGAGCACTGCCCCCGCGTCACGAGGCGACTGGCGGCATGCGCTGCCATTCGCGTTCGGCAGGTACTCGAAGGGACATTGCTGCGAGCAGGGAATGCATCGGAGCTAGTAACGTAACTCACTAGTACGTACATTAGTAGAGCCAGACGTGCAGTGCTGGTCGTCTACGGGCCCGCGCCGGCGTTCACGCGTCTGTCGTACCTGCTGGAAAGGGAGACGTGATGGATTCATTCCTGGTGGGGTTGATCGGCTCGGGCATCGGCCCCTCCTTGAGCCCGCCGCTGCACGAGCAGGAGGCCGGGCACCACGGGTTGCACTACGTCTACCGGCTGCTCGACATCGATCGCGTGGGCAGTGACATGGACGAACTGGTCCGTACGGCGCGGCGGTTCGGCTACGACGGGCTCAATGTCACCCACCCCTGCAAGCAGGCTGTCATCCCGTTCCTGGATGAGCTGTCGTCGGATGCCCGCATGCTGGGCGCGGTCAATACCGTGGTGTTCGACGGCGATCGGGCCATCGGCCACAACACCGACTGGACGGGATTCGCCGAGTCGTTCGCCCGCGGCCTGCCCGACGCGCCTACCCACCGGGTCGTGCAGCTCGGTGCCGGGGGAGCGGGGGCCGCGGTGGCGCACGCACTGCTCACCATGGGAGCCGACCGGATCACCGTCATCGACGCCGACGTGGCGCGGGCGCGCGCCCTCGCTGGTGAACTGGCCGCCCGGTATGGCGCCGGGCGCGCCCGATCCGCGGTCCAGGCCGAGTTGCCGGAGCAGCTGGAGCGGGCGGACGGACTGGTGCACGCGACCCCGACCGGCATGGCCCACTATCCGGGCCTGCCGCTGTCGGCCGAGTTGCTCCACCCCCGGCTGTGGGTGGCCGACATCGTCTACCGTCCGCTGGAGACGGAGTTGCTCAAGCAGGCCCGGGCGCTCGGCTGCCGCACGCTGGACGGCGGCGGCATGGTCGTCTTCCAGGCCGTGCACGCGTTCAGGCTGTTCACCGGCCGGGAACCGGACGCCGAGCGGATGCTCGCCCACCTGACCGACCTCATCGCCGTCTGAAGAGGAGAAACCGTGCGCAAGTCCATCGCCACCGTGTCCGTGAGCGGCACGCTGGCCGAAAAGCTGGAGGCCATCGCCGCTGCCGGGTTCGACGGGGTGGAGATCTTCGAGAATGATCTCCTGGCCAGCCCACTGCCGCCGGAGGCGGTGCGGGCCAGGGCCGCCGATCTCGGCCTCGGTATCGACCTCTACCAGCCCTTCCGCGACTTCGAGGCGGTGGACGCCGACACGCTGGCGCGCAACCTGCGCCGGGCCGAGCACAAGTTCCGGGTGATGGAGCGGCTCGGTGCGGACATGCTGCTGGTCTGCTCGAACGTCTCGTCCGACGCGATCGCCGGGGACGAGCTGGCCGCCGAGCAGCTCCGGCTGCTGGCTGAGCGCGCCGCCGGCCACGGCATCCGCATCGCCTACGAGGCACTGGCCTGGGGCCGGCATGTCAACGAGTACCTGCATGCCTGGCGCGTCGTGCGGTTGGCCGACCATCCCAACCTGGGCGTGTGTCTGGACAGCTTCCACATCCTCTCGCGCGGCTCCGACCCCATCGGCATCGAGGCCATCTCCGGCGAGAAGATCTTCTTCCTGCAGCTCGCCGATGCACCCCTGCTGGCCATGGACGTGCTGCAATGGAGCCGCCACTACCGCTGTTTCCCAGGGCAGGGCACCTTCGACCTGACCGGGTTCGTGGCCAGCGTGCTGCGTGCGGGCTACGCCGGGCCGCTGTCGTTGGAGGTGTTCAACGACGTCTTCCGCCAGGCGTCGGTGGAGCGCACCGCGCTGGACGGCATGCGCTCGCTGATCGCCCTGGAGCAGAGCCTGCGCGGTGAGACGCATCCGGCCGTCGCCACGGGGTTCGCCTTCGCCGAGCTGTCCGGCACGGGATCGGTAGGCAGGCTGTTGGGCGCGCTCGGCTTCGCGCGCACGGGCACGCACCCCACCAAGCCGGTCGAGTTGTGGGAGCAGGGCGGCGCTCGGCTGCTGCTCAACGCCACCCGAGCCGACCCCGCGCTCATCGCCATCGGCCTCGACAGCCCCGATCCGGCCGGCGCGGCCAGGCACGCCGAGTCACTGCTCTCGCCGGTCCTGCCCCGCGAGCGCGCCCCTGAGGAGGCCAAGCTGGAGGCGGTGGCCGCGCCGGACGGCACCGAGATCTTCTTCTGCGACGAGGCCTGGCTCGCCGACTTCGCGCCGGCCGGGCCGATGCCGGGCCCGGTCACCGGCATCGACCACGTCGCGCTCGCCCAGCCGCGGCACCACTTCGACGAGGCCGCGCTGTTCTACCGCAGCGTGCTGGGCCTGCGCCCGCAGGAAAGCCTGGAGGTGCCCGACCCGTACGGGATGCTGCGCAGCAAGGCCATGTCGGGCCCCGGCGGCGCCGTGCGCATGGTGATGAACATCGCCCAGGTCGGCGCCGACCACCTTCCGTGGCAGCACATCGCGCTGGCCTGCGACGACGTCGTGGCTGCCGCCCGCAGGCTGCGGAGCGAGTATCCCGGCCTGCTCCTGCCCATCCCGGGCAACTACTACGATGACCTGGTGGCCCGCCACGAGGCCGATCACGAGCTGCGCCGCCTCGGGGTGCTGTACGACCGGGACGAGCACGGCGGCGAGTTCCTTCACCTCTACACCGTCACGGTGGGCCGGGTCTTCTTCGAACTCGTCCAGCGCGTCGGTGGTTATCAGGGCTACGGTGCCGCGAACGCCCCCATCCGGCTCGCCGTGCAACATGCGGGAGGTCACTAGGATGGGCTGGTGACCTCTCAGCCCGCCGCCCCCGAACGCCAGCGGGACCCCGACCGCACCAAGGCGGAGATTCTCGTGGTCGCCCAGCAGGAGTTCGCCCGCCACGGCTACGCGGGGGCGCGGGTCGATGAGATCGCCGCCCGCATGCGGACCACCAAGCGCATGATCTATTACTACTTCGGCAGCAAGGAACGGCTCTACATCGCCGTCCTGGAGAAGGCCTACGCCGAGGTGCGCGAGATGGAGCGGGCCATCGAGGTGGAGCACCTGGCCCCGCTAGAGGCCATCCGCACGCTGGCCGAGCTGACCTTCGACCACCACGACCTGCACCGCGAATTCATCAAGCTGGTGACGATCGAGAACATCCACCAGGCCGAGCACATCCGCAAGTCACAGGCGCTGGCCGGCCTGGGCACGCCCGTGCTCGACCTCATCAAGGCGATCCTCGACGCGGGCACGGCGAGCGGCGACTTCGTCACCGAAGCCGACGCCATCGACGTGCACATGCTCATCAGCTCGTTCTGCTTCTTCCGGGTGGCCAACCAGCACACCTTCGGCGCGCTGTTCGGGCGCGACATGACCGCACCCGAACACCGTGACCGGCTACGGCGGATGGTGGGGGACGCGGTCGTGGCCTATCTACGCGGCGCGGGCGTGGTCCTGGCCTCCGACGTGTCCAGGAGCCGGCCGGCGGCCCCGGCTCGTGATCGCCGGCCATGACCCGCCGGCGCTCGAACGTTTCCCTCTCCTGAGCCCCGACGTCGCGCTGATCAGTCCGTGACCTCGACCTTCCCGGTCGGTCGGGGGCTGTGGCAGTCGTTGAAGAAGTACTCGCCCGGTTTCGTGAAGGTGTATCGGAACGACTCGCCAGGCCTGAGCCGTACGTCGAACAGTCCCTCGAAGAACTGGGTGGCCCCGTGCACGTGCACGTTGTCCGGCGGGTTGACGAAGGTCACCGTGGTCCCCACCGGCACCCGCAGGTGGGTGGGCGCCATGGCGTTCACGGCCGTGGACTCGACCGCGCCCACCTGTCCGTCGGCGTAGACGCGGGCGAGCACGACCGTGTCGTTCACGGCGGCTCCTTCCACCGGTCCGCCCGAAACCGGTCGGCGCACCACGGGCGGGGGCGGCGCGGTGGCCGGGTGCACCCGTCCGCCGAGCTTGAAGGCCCACAGGTGGTCGCCGCGCGGCGCGGAGTTGCCGTAGGGGATGCCCGTGCCGCCGGCGTAGACGGCGACGTACTGCTCGCCGTCCACCTCGTACGCGATGGGGCTGCTGCTGATGGCCGCACCCGTCTGCCAGCGCCACAGCTCGCGGCCGTCGCGGGCGTCCAGGCAGAGCAGGTTGCCGTCGGGCTGGCCGATGAACAGCAGGTCGGAGGCGGTGGTGAGGATGCCGTTGCCGTGGGCCGACGAGTAGGGCAGGTTCTTCTTCCACCGCATCCGGTTGGTGGACGGGTCCACCGCCACGAGGCCGCCGGTCATGTACTCGCCCGGCGGGCGCAGCCCGTTGGAGGACTCGGTGAGGGAGTGGGCGGCGGCCACGTACCCGAAGCCGGTGTAGACGAGGCAGGTGCTGTGGCTGTAGGACTGATGGTTCCAGTCGGCGCCGCCGCCGTGGCCGGGGATGGTGAGGATCGGCTCGTCCCAGTGCGGCGTGTACAGCGAGCCGATGGTGTAGTTCGGCACTGCCCGGTGCGGGAGGCCGGGGATCTCCGTGCCCAGCGGCTGCCACACCGGTTCCAGCTCTGTCCAGCCGCCCTGGCGCGGGAAGGGCTGCGTCGGCCACGTCTTCTGCCGCGGCTCCTGCGGCACGGGCAGCTCGTCGATGCCGAGCGGGGCGGAGCCGTCGACCCGGTCGAGAATGTAGTACATGCCGGTCTTGCTGCCGTACACGACGAGCTTGCGCATCCGGCCGCGCACGCGGACGTCCACCAGCACCGGCGCCATGACGTTGTCCATGTCCCAGATGTCGTGGTGGACGGACTGGAAGTGCCAGCGGTACGTGCCGGTCTTCAGATCCATGGCCACAATCGAGTTGGCGAACAGGTTCTGCCCGCCGCGCTCGGAGCCGTCCTGCGACGATTTGCTGCCCCTGGCGTTGCCGAACGTCCAATAGACCATGCCAAGCTCGGCATCGATCGCGCAGTGCATCCACGGTGTCGCGCCGCCGACCTGCCAGGAGTCGCCCTCCCAGGTGCCGCCGCCGATCTCGCCCGGAGCCGCGGTGCCCCAGAAGTGCCAGACCAGGTCGCCGGTCTCGGCGTCGAAGGCGAGGGCCGCGCCGCGCGGGCCACCGTTGGTGCCGCAGTAGAGCATGCCGTCGTGGTAGGTGACGGCCACCTTTTCCAAGTTGCCGTAGCCGTTGTGCTGCCGCTCCCAGAGGACCTGGCCGGTGCGCTGGTCGAGGGCGATCAGCCAGTTGCCGTTGGCGCAGGTGTATACCTTGCCGGCGCCGATCGCGACGCCGCGGCGGGTGACCGCGCCGCGTGTCTGCTCGTACTTCCAGATCGTCGCCCCGGTACGGCCGTCCACCGCGACGACGTTGCCCAGCGCCGATTCGATATAGAGAACGCCGTTCACGGCCACGGTGGTGCTCTGGCTGTTGCCGGATGCCAGGCCGCCCTCGATGTTGTTCACCCACGCGGCGCGCAGCCGTTTGATGTTGCCTCGGTGAAGGGCGCGCAGCCGGCTGTGGTTCTGGTTGGCCAGATTGCCGCCGATCTTCGGGAAATCCCGATCGGAGCGCTCGGTGGCTGCCGAGGCCGGTGCCTGTCCGGCCCTCGCAAGCGCGACGGCGGCAACGGCGCCCGCGAGTAATTCTCTGCGACGAACCATGACCATCCCCTAACGTTCCATTCTGTGGACTGATGCATCCGTCTGATGGACGCACCATAGATCGCGTCCCTGTGCTCGTCAACGGACCATTCGATCCGTCTGGCGGACCATGTTCCTCCCATGCCCATGACGTCTCCGCCCTGCCGGGCATGTTCAGACGAGTGACGGACCCGGCGCCGCGCCGGGCGCGACCGCCGGGAGGAGCAAACCCCGTGCCGCGAGCGGCGCGCCGGAGCGGACCGTCACAGGCCGAGATAGATGCGCCGGACCTGGGGGTCGTTGCTCAGCTCGGCGGAGGCGCCGGTGGCGGCGATCGCGCCGTTCTCCATGACCAGGCAGGTGGTGGTGACGTCGAAGGTAAGCTTGGCGTTCTGCTCGACGAGCAGGATGGCCAGGCCGTCGGCGTTGAGCCGCTTGAGCACGCCGGCGATCTCGGCGACGAGGATCGGCGACAGGCCCATGGAGGGCTCGTCCAGCAGCATCACCTGGGGCCGGCACATCAGAGCCCGGCCCACCGCCAGCATCTGCTGCTGCCCGCCGGACAGCGCCCCCGCCAGACGGTGGCGCATCTCGCCCAGCACCGGGAACAGTTCGTACACCTCGTCGATGGGAGTGCGTTTCCAGCTCCTGGTGTACGCGCCGAGCAGGAGGTTCTTCTCCACCGTGAGCCCTGGGAAGACGTGTCTGCCTTCGGGAACGTATCCGATACCGTGCCTGACCAGCGTGTGCGCGGGCGCGCGCAGCAGGTCGTGGTCGCCGAAGCGGATGGCCTTGGCCTGACGTGGCGCCAGTCCCATGACGGCCTTGAGAGTGGAGGACTTGCCCGCGCCGTTGGCGCCGATGATGCCCAGCGACTGGCCGGGTTCGACGGTGAAGGAGACGCCGTGGGTGGCGCGGACACCCCCGTAGTGAACCGACAGTTCTTCGACGGTGAGCGTGGTCATCGGGTCGCCTCCGCTACTGCGGCCTCGGCGGTCTCCTCGGTCGGTGCATCCATCGAGTCACCGAGGTAGGCGGCCACCACATCCGGGTGCACGGCGACCTCGGCCGGCGGGCCGTCCGCGATGACCTTGCCGCTGGACAGCACGGTGACCTGGTCGCACAGGGACATGACCAGCCCCATGTTGTGCTCGATGATGATGACGGTGACGCCCGAGGCCCTGATGGAGGTCACGATCTCGGCGAGCTGCCGCACCTCCTCGCCGTTCAGCCCGGCGGCGGGCTCGTCGAGCAGGAGCAGGGTCGGGGACATGGCCATGGCGCGGGCCAGTTCGATGCGGCGCTGGATCCCGTACGGGAGCGAGCGCGGCTCGGCGTCGCAGACCTCGGTGAGTCCGAAGCGCTCGATGAGCTCCTCCGCCCTCCGGTGCAGCGCCCGCTCCTGGCCCAGCACTTTCCACGGCAGGATCGGGTATCGCCAGATCCAGAAGGTGCGGGTGCGGTCCAGGGCGAGCAGCAGGTTCTCGCGCACGCTGAGTTCCTCGAACAGACGCAGGTTCTGGAACGTGCGCGCCACGCCGCGCTGCGAGAGCCGGTACGGTGCCATCCCCGTCACCTCGCGCCCGTGCAGCTCCACCGATCCCTGCGTGGCCGTGTAGAAGCCGCTGATCACGTTGAACAGCGTCGTCTTGCCCGAGCCGTTCGGGCCGACGATGCCGCGGATCTGACCGGTGGGAACGGTGAGGGACACCGCGTCGAGAGCGACCAGCCCCTTGAACCGCATCGTCACCTCCCGGACCTCCAGCGCGGCCTCACCGTCGACGACAGGCGCGGCGTCGTAGGGCAGGAACGGGCCCAGCTGAGCCCGTGAGGCGCCGGTGTGCCGGCGCACCAGGTGCCTGATCTGGCCGGGCAGGCCCGCCAGGCCCTTGGGAGCGAAGACCACCACGAGCACGACCACCAAGCCGTAGCCGAGCTGGGCGTAGCCGGAGGCGTCCAGCAGGGCCTCCCTGATCAGGGAGAGCCCCATCGCGCCGACGACGCAGCCCAGGATGCTGCTCCGGCCGCCGATGATGACCATGGCGAGCAGCAGGAACATGTTGGCGATGTTGAAGGACTCGGGGGCGACGAAGCGGATGAGCCCGGCGTACAGGATGCCGGCCAGGCCGCCGTACAGGCCGGACAGCACGAACGCGGTCATGCGCAGCAGCGGGATCTCCGCTCCCAGCGAGCCCGCGGCCAGGTCGTCGTCGCGCATCGCGCGCAGCCGACGACCCAGCGGCGAGCGGGTGACCAGCAGAGCGAAGGCCAGCGCGATCGCGAAGATGATCAGCTCGACGTAGTAGAACAGGTAGCCGCTGGACAGATCGATGCCGAACATGGGCGGCACCGGGATGTCGCTGATGCCCTCGGCGCGGCCCGCGATCGTGGAGTTGGTGACCCAGTTGGTGAAGGCCAGCGCGAGACCAAGAGTGACGATGCCGAGATAGTGCGACTGCATGCGCAGCGCCGGGATGCCGGTCAGCACGCCGAACACCACCGCGGTCAGCAGCGCCAGTACGGCCGCCGTCCAGAAGCCGAACCCCGCCTCCGTGGTCAGGATGGCCACCGTGTAGGCGCCGACGCCGAAGAAGGCGACCTGGGCCAGGTTGATCTGCCCGGCCACGCCCATCGTCAGGCCGAGCCCGATGGCCAGGATCGCGAAGATGATCGCGACGTCGGCGACGTGGATGGCGTAGCCGCCCAGTCCGTAGGGGAGCAGCCAAGCCACGACCGTGGCGATGGCGATGAGCACCAGACGTTTCATGCGCGGTTCACCATTGCCTCTCCGAAAATGCCGGTGGGGCGGATCATCACGATCACCGCGAACACCAGGAAGGTCACGAGCTCGGAGTACTCCTGGAAGTTGCCGGCGGCGAAGGAGTCGAGCAGGCCGAAGGCCAGGCCGCCGACGATCGCACCCGGCATACTGCCGAACCCGCCGAGCATGGCCGCGGCGAAGCCCTTGATGCCGAGCGTGCCGCCCATGGTCGGGTTGACGTACAGCAGGGGCCCGATGAGGCTGCCGGCCAGCGCCGCGAGCCCCGCGCCGATCGCGAAGGCCAGGGCGTTGCTGCGGCCGACGTGGATGCCGCACGCGGTGGCGGCCTGGTGGTCCATGGCGGCTGCCTGCATGGCCGCGCCGCGCTTGGTGCGCTGCAGAAACAGCGCCAGCAGCCCGGTCGCGGCGGCGGCGACGGCGATGACGAGCAAACTGTAGGCGGGGATGCGGATGCCGCCCACATCGATCGGCCCCGTCGCGACCGGCGACGGCACGGCGTGCCCGGTCGCGCCCCAGACGAGCACCGCGCCGGCCTCCAGGACCGCGCCGAAGCCGATCGTGCCGATCAGCATCAGCGTGAAGTCCTTGTTCTCCAGCGGACGCAGGAAGCGCTCGATCACCAGACCGATCAGGCCGGTGACCGCGATCGCGACCACGACGGCCACTGCGAAGGGCAGTTTGCTGGCCATGTAGAAGGTTGAGGCGGCGTACGCGCCGATCATCACGACGCTGCCGTGGGCGAAGTTGACCAGGCCCATGGTGCGGTAGACGATCGAGAAGCCCATCGCCACCAGCGCGTACACCGCCCCGAAGGTGATCCCGCCGATCAGGGTCTGAAGGAAGACCTGCACGTCAGCTCGCGGCCTCGGGCACGACCTTGCCGTCCTCGACCAGGCCGATCTTGGTCTCGTGGATGCCGACGCCGTTGGCGTCGTAGGTGTAGGTGCCGAGCAGTCCGGCGCGCTTGGTGCCGCGGATGGCGTCGGCCAGCTTCTGACCGCCCTCGCCGCCCGTCTGCTTGAGCGCCTCGACGAGGATGGACGCGCCGTCGTAGGCCTTGGCCACGTGCATGCGGGCGTCCTCATTGTAGGCGGCCTTGTACTTGGCGGCGAACTCCTTGATCTGCGGGCTGGCCTCGTTGCTCAAGTAGGGGGAGCTGACGATGGTGCCTTCGGCGTTCTCCAAGCCGGCGGTGGTCGCGTACACGTCGGTGCCCACCGGGGCGCCGCCGGCGAAGACCGCCTTGATTCCAAGCTCGCGGGCCTGCTTGGCGATCAGCCCTGACTGGACCTCCTCGGCGCCGATGAACAGCACCTCCGGATCCTGCTCGCGGATCTTGGCGAGGTTGGAGTTGAAGTCCTTCTGGTCGGGGGTGACGACCTCGTCGGCCAGCGGGGTGACGTTCCTGCTCTTGAGCGCGGCCAGGAACGCGTCGTGCTCGCCGGCTCCGTACGCGCCGTTGTTGCTGATCAGCGCGATCTTCTTCATGCCCCTGTCGTCCACCAGGTGCTTGGCCAGCGTCTCGTCGAAGGTGACGCTGGTCGGCGCGTTGAGGAACATGAAAGGGCTCTTCAGCTCGGCCAGCTTGGGCGACTGGCCCGAGGTGATGTTAGGGATCTTGGCGTCCTTCAGGATGGGCGCCATGGCCAGGGTCACCGCGCTCTCGGCGGTGCCGAGCATGGCGATGTAGCCTTCGGCGGCGATCTTTCTGGCCACGTTCGTGCCCACGGTCGGGTCGCCCTGGCTGTCGAACAGGTCGAGCTGAATCTGCCGTCCGTTGACGCCCCCGGCCTTGTTGGCCTCGTCGATGGCGAGTCTGACGCCCTTGTGCTCCCACTGGCCGAGTGAGCTGAGCTGGCCGCTCTGCGCGTTGACGTTGGCGATCTTGATCGGGCCGGTGGCCGTGGCTGCGGTTTCGGCTTGCTGGCCGGGTGGGGCACAGGCGGCGACGGTGATCAGGACCGCTGCTGCGATGGAGAATCTCGTGGAACGCACGGTTCACCTCGTAGAGGGTAGGTGAGTCTTAATTCACGGACTAGTACGTTCGTTATAAGCGACGGGAGGGGCGGAGGGAATCTCGAACTTACAACGGTTTCGGCCTGTCAGTCGGTGAAGAGACCCTGGTATATGTCCTTGATGTTCCAGTGGCCGGGCGTCGGCACCGGCTCGTTCACCATCGGCACATCGATCACGGCGGGTCGTCGGTTCGTGACGGCCTCGCGTAGTGCTGTGCCGAGGTCGTCAGGGATGGCCACGGTATATCCGTCGGCCCCGCAGGCTTGGGCGAGTGCGGCGAAGCCGGGGCTGTAGGGCCGCCCGCCGGGGTCGATGAAGTCGCAGCCGTGGCTGCGGCCGAAGTGCGCCGACTGCAGGTCGGAGATCGTGCCGTGGGAGCGGTTGTTCATCACTACGAAGATCACCGGAGCGCCCTGCTCGACCGCGAGCGGCAGCGCGGGGAACTGCGCGCTCATGCCGCCGTCGCCGATCAGCGCCACCACGACGGCCTCGGGCCAGGCGAGCTGCACGCCCACGGCGGCGGCCGGGCCGAAGCCCATGGTGGAGGCGCCGCCTGGGGTGATGAAGCGGCCCTCGGCGGGCAGCTCGTAGCACTGCGCGACGCCATTCTTGTTCCAGCCCACGTCGGTGACCAGGAACGCGTCCGGCGGCAATGTGTCCCGCAGGTCCTTCAAGATGCGCTCGGGCCGCAGCGGGAAGTCCGCGCTTCTGCCGCGTTCCCGGCTGGCCGAGAACAACTCCGATCGAGCCTCCAGAATCCGCTTGCGAAGCTCGGGTCTCGAATGCGCGGCGTGAGACGTGGCGGCGTCGGCGATCGCCTCGACCGCGAGCCGGACGTCGGCGACCGCGCCGATCGCGGCGGGGTAGTTGCGGCCGATCTCGGCCGGGTCGATGTCGATCTGGATGAGCGTGCTGCCGGAGAAATCCCAGGTGAAGCGGGGATCCCAGGAGCTGGAGTCGGTCTCGGCGAAGCGGGTGGCGAGCGCGAGCACCACGTCCGCCTCGCGGGCGTAGGCGTTGGTGAGCTCCAGCCCCCAGAAGCCGGGCATGCCGAGGACCAGCGGGTGCGCGTCGGGTACGGTGCCCTTGGCCATGAGCGAGTGGACGATGGGGAGGTCCAGGTGCTCGGCCAGCCGGATCAGGGCCTCGGGCTTCTCGCGCAGCCCGCCACCTACATAGATCAGAGGCCGCTCCGCGGCGGCCAACCGCGCGGCGATCAGCTCGGCTGTGGCCCGTGGCAGCCCGGGCGGCGTCGCGTGACTGATCGGCGGATACGGCGCGGCGGGGCGGGAGAAGACGTCCATCGGCACGTTCACCAGCACGGCGCCCGGACGTCCCGCCGTGGCCGTCCAGAAGGCGCGCTCGACGAAGCGGCCGAGGTCCTGGGCCCGGTGCACGTTCCAGGCCCGCTTGACGAACGGCCGGAACACGGTCGCCTGGTCGGCGTCGGCATGCAGGTTGATCTCCTGATGGGGATGCCGGCCCTGGTAGTAGGACGGGATGTCGCCGGAGATCACCACCAGCGGCACCGAGTCCAGCGCGGCCGTCATGACGCCGGTGGCCGCGTTCGTCAGGCCGGGCCCGACGTGGACCAGCAGGACTCCCGGCTTGCCGGAGGCGCGGGCGTAGCCGTCGGCGGCGTGCGCGGCGGCCTGCTCGTGGCGGCCGATGACGAAGCGGATGCGGCTGTCGGCCAGCGCGTCCAGCACGGCGATGTTGGTGTGGCCGCACGTGCCGAAGACGTATTCGACGCCGAGCTCCTCGAGCTGGGCGACGAGGGCGTGAGCGGCTGTGGTGGTCACTGGTCTCCCCAGATCGTCAGGCCCTTGAGCATGAGGGTCTTGGTCACGGTGAAGTCCTCGATCATCCAGCGCGGCGACTCGCGGCCGATGCCGGAGTCCTTCACCCCGCCGAACGGGACGTGGTCGAGCCGGAAGTTGGAGGAGCCGTTGACGACCAGGCCGCCGACCTCCAGCTCGCGCCAGGCGGTGACGATACGGCGGACGTCGTGGGTGAACAGCCCGGCCTGCAGCCCGTACGGGCTGCGGTTGCACGCCTCGATCACAGCGTCGAAGTCGTTGTAGGGCAGCACGGCGACCAGAGCGCCGAACACCTCCTCGCGAACCACCCGAGCCTCGGCGGGCGGCGCGACGACGACGGTCGGCGCCATCACCGCGCCGTCGCGCGTGCCGCCGGCCGTCACCCGGGCGCCCTGACCGGCGGCCTCGGAGGTCCAGCGGACCACCCGCTCGGCCGCGTCGTCGTCCACCATGGAGCCGACGTCGGTCCCCGGATCCAGGGGATCGCCCACGACCAAGCCTTTGACCTGTGCGGTCAGCTCCTGCGCGAACTCCTCGAAGCGGCTGCGGTGGACGTACACACGCTGGACGGAGATGCAACTCTGCCCGGAGTTGCTGTAGCCGGTGCGCGCGCACACGGACGCCGCCTCGGCGATGTCGGCGTCCTCGCAGACGATGGTGGCGGCGTTGCCGCCGAGCTCCAGCATCACCCGCTTCGGCCCGGCGGCATGGGCGACGGCGTGGCCGGACGTGACGCCGCCGGTGAAGCTGACGACGGTGATCTCCGGCGCGGCGCACAGCCGCGCGCCCACGTCGCCGCTCCCATGCAGGACCTGCACCGCCTCCACCGGCATGCCGGCCTCCAGCAGCAGCTCCACCAGGGCGGTCGAAACCGCGGGGGCCTGCGGCGGCGGCTTGACGATCGTGGTGTTGCCGGCCGCGAAGGAGGCGGCGAGCTTGTGCGCGAGCAGGTTCGCGGGCGCGTTGAACGGCGTGATCGCCAGCACCGGGCCCGCGGGGGCCCGCTGGGTGAGCGCGGTGTTGCCCACCCCGCGGCCCCAGCCCGCCACGGGCAGCACCTCGCCGCCGATCATCCTCGCCTCGGCCGCGGCGACGGACAAGGTGTCGGCGACACGCAGGATCTCACCACGCCCGTCCTTGATGGGTTTGCCCAGCTCCAACGCCAGCAGGTTCGCCAGACGGTCGCCCTGCGCCGTGACGGCGGCGGCAGCACGTTCCAAGACGTCGGCCCGGGTGGCGGGCGCCAGCCGCGCGACACGTCTGGCCGCTTGCCGGGCGTAGGCCAGGGCCGCGTCGATGTCGCCGGGTAGGGCGGTTCGTGCCCGGCTTACGACTTCCCGCAGGTAAGGGCCAACGCGGTCGGCGTGCTCTCCGCCGGCCGACCACTCCCCGGCGACTAAGCACCTGGCTTCGGTGATGGTGTGCATGGTTGAGGACTCCCATCGATCCGCGCAGTGGTTCTCAAATTCCGCCGTGTGGATTGCCTCACGGTATGAGCCTGCCAAAGGTTCTGGCAAGAGGGCCGAGCTATCCGCTTGATGGTTCTTGTGGACCGCTAAGCGGACTGAGTGTTAGCGTACGGACCACATGAGAAGGTGAGCGGCAGGTTCACCTTCGACTCACAAGTGAGGATCCGTGCCTTCAAACCTTCCTGCGGAGCCGGGGGAGAGCGGGGGTGTGCGCAGCGTCCAGCGCGCGTTCGACATTCTCTCCCTGCTCACCGAGGATCGCCGGACGTTGACGATCCGCGAGGTCGTCGACGAGACCGGGCTGGCCAAGACCACGGCTCTGCGGCTGCTGCAGACGCTTGAGCACATGGGTCTGCTGTGGGCCACGCCCAAGGGCTACACGGCCGGGCCGGCGCTGTGGCGCTGGGCCCACCTGGCCCGATCAGCGTGGGAACTGCCGCCCGAGACCGTTCAGCTCATGCGTGAGCTGGGCGCCCGGCATCGTGAGACCGTCAACCTCTACGTGCTGCGCGACACGCACCGCATCTGCATCGCCCAGCAGGAGAGTCCGCAGCCGTTGCGCCACGTGGTGCGGGTCGGCGACGAGCTGCCCCTGTGGGCGGGCGCCTCCTCCAAGATCCTGTTGAAGGACGCCTCGGAGCGGCTGCTCCAGCGGGTGGCCCGCTCCTCTCCCGACGGTGCGGCGCACCTGGCCACGTTGCGAAGCTGGATCGACGAGGCGGCGCACGGAGGGTACGCGGTGAGCCACGGCGAGCGCGAGCCCGGCCTGTCGGCGGTCGCCGTCCCGGTCACGGGCGGCTCGCGGGCGACCGTGGCGGCGCTGACGCTCAGCGGCCCCACCGTCCGCTTCACCGAAGACCGTGTCGGGGAATTCGCCGCAGATCTGCGCGAGGCCGCCAAGCGCATGTCGGAGCGCGGGTTCGACCATCCACTGACCTGACCCTATGGAGCGTGAATGCAGCAGTTGCCACTGGACGGCGTCAAGGTCGTGGACTTGACCAACGTTCTGGCCGGGCCGTACTGCAGTTACCAGCTGATGCTGTTCGGCGCGGATGTGGTCAAGGTGGAGCTGCCCGGCGCAGGGGACCTTGCCCGGCGGCTCGGACCCGACCCGGAGCTCAACCGGGAGCAGATGGGGGCCTCCTTCCTCGCCCAGAACGCCGGCAAGAAGTCCGTAGAGCTCGACCTCAAGAACCCGGCAGGGCGGGCCGCCTTCGAGTCGCTGGTGGCCGGGGCCGACGTCCTGCTGGAGAACTTCCGCGCCGACGTGCTGACGAGGCTCGGCTATGGCTGGGACCGCCTGCGCGAACTCAACCACGGCCTGGTCTACTGCGCGATCTCCGGCTTCGGTCAGAGCGGGCCGATGAGCGCGGCGCCCGCCTACGACCAGATCATCCAAGGGCTGTCCGGCATGATGAGCGTCACCGGCACCCCGGACACCGCGCCACTGCGGGTGGGCTTTCCCATCTGCGACACCATCGGAGGGCTGATGGCGGCGATGGCGGTGTCCGCCGCGCTGGCCGGACGTCACCGCACAGGGCAGGGCTGCTTTCTGGACCTGTCGATGTTGGAGGCGTCGATCTCGGCGATGGGCTGGACGGTGTCGAACTACCTCATCAGCGGTGCGGAACCGGAGCCGATGGGCGACCAGAACGCCACCGCAGCCCCCTCCGGCACGTTCGAGACCGCCGACGGGCCGCTCAACATCGCCGCCAACCAGCAGCCCCAGTTCGAGACGCTGTGCCGGCTCATCGGGCGGCCCGACCTGCCCGACGACCCCCGCTTCACCGAGCGGGAAGCGCGCAAGACCCACCGGCGGGAGCTCAACCAGGAGCTCAACCAGGCGCTCGTGGCCAAGACCGCGCTGGAGTGGGAAGAGATACTTTCCCGCGAGGGCGTGCCCGCCGCCCGCATCCTCACCGTCCCCCAAGCGCTCGCACTCGATCAGGTGCGTCACCGCGGCTTTCTGACGGAGGTGCCGTTCGCCGGAGCGGACGGGCGGCGGGTCACCGTGACAGGGAACGGTGTCGTCGTCGACGGCGTCGCCCTGCGCCCACGCGGGCCGGCCCCGCTGCTCGGCGAGCACAACGACGAGTTCGGGGCCGTGTCATGAGCGAGCGAGCCAGGACCAAGGACGCCGCCCCCGCGGCAGGTGGCGGTCAGGAGACCGCGGTGGCCGGCTGGTGGGCGACCGCGGTGTCGCGGATCGAGCCCGACGTCATCGAGCTGCGGGGGCAGCCGGTCCAGGATCTCATCGGGCGGATCGGCTTCGCCGAGATGATCTGGCTCATGCTCCGCGGCGAGCGCCCCGACCCGCGCCGGGCGGCGCTGCTGGAGGCGGCCCTGGTCTCCTCGGTCGACCATGGGCCGCACGCTCCGTCCATCGCCGTCGCCCGGATGGCCGCCACCTGCGGGGTGGGACTCAACAATGCGGTTGCCACAGGCGTCAACCTGCTCGGCGACGTGCACGGTGGCGCGGGCGAACAGTGCGTGGCCCTGCTGGAGGAGGTGGTCGCAGACGGCGACGTGGCCGCCGTGGTCACCCGGCAGCGCTCGCGGGACAAGTATCTGCCAGGGTTCGGGCATCGCTTCCACACGCGCGATCCACGCCGGGATCCGCTCCTCGACCTGGTGTCCGAGGCCGTCACGGCCGGAGTGGTGCCGGGCGCACACCTGCGAGCCGCGATCGAGGTCGAGCGGCTGATCGCACCAGTGCCGATGAACATCGACGGCGCGACCGCCGTGGTCTACGCCGAACTGGGTTTCCCCGCGCCATTGGCACGCGGGCTCTTCGTGCTCAGCAGATCTGTCGGCATCCTGGCGCACGCCTGGGAGGAAGCCGGGCAGGGGCGGCGCAACAAGGGGCCGATGCCGCCGTCCGTTCTGCCCACGTGGCTCTGAGCGTGGGAAGGGAGACCCGCCGGTGGCGAATCTCCCTTCCCACGAAGATGATCCGTGGTTACGCTCAAGCTTCTAAGTGGACCTATCGATCCGCCTAGCGGATCGCAATGCGAGGTGTCCATGCGCAGCGAACTTTCCATCGTCATCGCCACCGCAGCGGCGGCCGTCCTGCTCACCGCCACCGCCCCCAGCTCCGCCACCTCCCCCGAGGGGGCGCGCAACCTTGGTGATCCCGACTACGGGGTCTGCCGGGGCACCGACCCCCGCTGCTATCACGACTGGGGCAACTTCGACCCCGCCGAGGGTTACAAGCTGCTCGTCTACAGCCGCACCGCCGGCCCGCGTCACGCCCACCTCGGCACCCCGCTCGCCCCGGGCATGAACCCGCCGCTCAACGACGACAACGTCGCCGTCAAGGCGATGGTCAAGCTGGGCCAGGAGAACGGCTTCACCGTCGACTACACCGAGGACGTCGCCCAACTCGCCTCGGCCGGGCGGCTCCTGAACTACAACGCGGTGATGTTCCTCAGCACCACCCGCGACACCCTCGACGACGCCGCCCAGACCGCGCTGCGCCAGTACGTCCGCGCTGGCGGCGGCTTCATCGGCGTGCACAACGCCTTCGGCACCGAGTACAACTGGCCCTGGTACGAGGGCCTGCTCGGCAACGCCAACTTCTACGACCACAGCGCCAACCAGCCCGGCACCGTGGTCACCGCCAACCGCCGCGACGCCTCCACCCAGGGGCTTCCCCGCACCTGGACCTTCTCCGACGAGTGGTACAACCTCGTCCCCGCGCCCACTCACGTCCGGGTGCTGGCCGAGGTGGACGAGAACACGCTGGCCCGCGGGGTACGCGGCAACCTCGGGCACCCCGGCCACGGCCGGCATCATCCGGTGAGCTGGTGCCAGTACTACGACGGCGGCAAGGCCTGGCTGACCACCCTCGGGCACGACGTCAAGGCGTGGACCGATGAGCCGATGGAGGGCGACCGGTACTTCGTCCAGCACCTGCTGGGAGGCGTCAGGTCCGTGCTCGGCATGGCCCCGTTCTGTCGCTGAGATGAGCGATTAAACCCCGGGATCCACCATATGAGCAAAAGACGGAACCAGGTCGTCAAGCTCCCACTCGACCGTCGCGCGCGGAGAAGAGAGAGGGAAGTCGTGGGCGAGAAAGCGCACGATCGCCTTCCGGCCGACCATGTGAACCTGTCACGTTTCCTCCTGGTCACTCGTCATAGCGTTGACCCCGGCAGGATCGGGAGATGATCGTTGAAGGAGACATCATGACGAACGCCGATATGCGCAGCGTGGTGGACGGCCGGGTGCTGCTGCCCGGCGACGACGGATTCGAGCAGGCCTCGAAAGCCTGGAACCTGTCCGTGGATCAACCCGTGGCCGCCGTCGTCGAGGCGGGCGACGCCGGCGACGTGGCGGCCGTGGTGCGGTACGCGGCCGGGGCCGGGCTGTCGGTGAGCGCGCAGCCGAGCGGGCACGGCGCCTCGGGCGACACCGAGGGCGTCATCCTGCTGCGCACCGGAAGGCTGGGCGAGGTCGAGGTGCGCCCGGAGGAGCGGCTGGCCCGGGTGGGCGCCGGGGCCAGGTGGGGTGAGGTGCTGGCGGCGGCCGGCAAGCACGGCCTGACCGGCCTGGCCGGCAGCAGCCCGGTGGTGAGCGTGACGGGCTACACCCTGGGCGGAGGGCTGAGCTGGTTCAGCCGCAAGCACGGTTTCGCCGCCGACAGCGTGCGGGCCTTCGACGTCGTGGGCGCCGACGGCGAGCCGGCCAGGGTGACCGCGGACTCCGACCCCGACCTGTTCTGGGCGCTGCGCGGCGGCGGCGGCGACTTCGCGGTCGTGACGGCGATGGAGTTCGAGCTGCATCCGGCGCCCGCCCTGTACGGCGGGCGGATCATCTGGCCGGGACACCGCTCCCATGAGGTGTTCGAGGCCTTCCGCGAGCTCACCGCCGAGGCCCCTGACGAGCTGAGCCTCTGGTTCAACCGGGTGCAGTTCCCGCAGGCGCCGCCCATGGTGGTGCTCGACCTGGCCTTCCTCGGCACGGAGGACGAGGGCCGGGCGCTGCTCGGCCGGCTCGGCAGGATCGACGACGTGATCGCCGACAAGCGCGGCACGGTCGCCGTGGCGGACCTCGGCGACATCACCGCCGATCCTGTCGACCCCGGGCCGGGGCGCTCCCGGGCCGAGCTGCTGACCGGCCTGGACGACGCGGCGGCGGCGACGTTGCTGGACAGCCCGATCGAGCCGCTGGTCGGCGTCCAGATCAGGCACCTCGGCGGCGCGCTCGCCCGGCAGCGGCCCGGCGCCGGGCCCAGCGGGCCGCTCGCGGAGCCGTACCTGCTCTACCTGTTCGGGATCGCGCCGACCTCCGAGCTGGTGGCGGCCGTGGGCGCCAAGCAGGGGTGGTACGCCGGGGAGCTGGACGTCAGCGGGCGCAAGCCGTACACGTTCCTGGCGCCGGGGGAGCGGGCCGCGCAGGCCTTCACCGAGGAGGCCGCCGGCCGGTTGCGGCAGATCAAGCGGGCCCGCGATCCGCACAACGTGCTGCGCGCCAACTTCCCCGTGCTCGCCTGACGACTCCTTCGCCTCCGGTCAGAGGATCTGGCCGGAGGCGAAGGCGTGGCTGCGGCGCACCAGCTCCCACACCGTCTCCAGCTCGTCGTCGTCGCGCGGGCCGTACACCATGATCAGAGTGGGCGGGCAGCGGCCCTCGAGCACCAGCGGGTGGAACTCGCCCCACCCTCGCGCCACGGCCTCGGCGGCGTCCCGCTCGGGCAGCAGCAGGTGCAGGCTCCCGTCGGACGCGCCGTGCAGGTGGGCGAACTCGGTGCTGTCGCGGACGAACGCCGTGCCGGGCCCGAGCGCGTGCTCCGGGTCCAGGTGCAGCGCGCGGGTCTCCGGCAGGGAGACGACGCTGGCGCCGGTGCGTACGTGGCCGAGCCCGGCCATCCGCCGCCACAACTCTTCCTGCAGTTCCAGCGGCGCGATCTGGTCGAGTTGCTGGTGCGGGATCTCGGGAAAGGTGGCGGGGCGGTCGCCGCACCGCTCCCGCAACGTGTGCGGAAGGGATATCACTGTCTCTTGACTGCTCACACTCAGTAATACTACATGTACGCTATGTAGCCACATAAGGGTGTGGGCCCCCGGCTGACCGTCACGCCGCGATGCCTGATCCCGTCAGGTAGTGCTGCACCACCGGGCCGATCTCCCGCACCAGAGTCTCGGTGTCGGCCTCGGCCATCGGCGGGAGGCACAGGACATAACGGGTGAGCGCCAGCCCGAGCAGCTGCGTGCTGATCAGCCCCGCCCGGTGCGCCGCGCCCTCGGCCCCGGTCAGCCGGGCCACCTGTGAGGCGATCTGGCCGGCGAACACCTCCCGCATGCGCTCGGCGGCCATGGGGTTGGTGCTCGCGGAACGGAGCAGCAGGATCAGCACGTCGTCGGACAGGTCACCCTCCCAGCGGGCCAGGAAGTGGCGTACGAGCAGCTCGCCCAGCCGGTCGAGCGGCGGCTCCTCGACCTGGTCGAGCCGCAGGTCGACGTCCACGGCGGCGCTGAACAGCCCTGCCTTGCTCCCGTAGTAGCGCATGACCATCGACGGGTCGACGCCCACCTGTGCGGCGACGGCCCTGATCGTCATGCCCTCGAAGCCCCGCTCGATGAGGAGTTTCCTGGCGGCCGAGAGGATGGAGGTCCGTGTGGCGGCCGATCTCTCGGTGAAAGCCATGACAACGATTGTAGGCCAACACTCGTACGCGCTTTCTCGGGCAGCCGTACCGGGTGGCGCCCGCCCTTTCCGATGGAGCGCCTCCCAGGCGATAGCGGCGGGCATCCTGCGCGCGGCCGGCCATCCCGCCGGGGCTCGGGGATGAAACTTTCACCGCGGGAACGCGCAGGTCGGCGGGGATGCCTCTGAGGGCCGGTTGACGGTGGCCCCGGCGCGTGCGATCAAAGCTCGAACGGCGACAACCGGCCTTCGAGTAAGGCGGATCTCCCAACGAACTCGGCTATCCCGGCAGTGTCACACCCATTGGGAAAGCGCTTACCAACAGAGGAGGACGACCTTGACACGTGACCCCCGTTCCAGGCGATGGCGCCGGCTGCCGGCGACCCTCGCCGCCATGCTGACGGCCGTGTTCACGGCCATGGTGGGCGCCATCGCCGTGACGCCGCTCCCGGCGCAGGCGGCCAGCGTCGACACCAGCGCGTGGTACGTGCTGGTCAACCGGCACAGCGGCAAGGCCCTCGACCTGTACGACTTCGCGACCAACGACGGCGCGCCCATCGTGCAGTGGGCCCGCAACGACGGCAACCAGCAGCAGTGGCAGTTCGTCAGCTCCGGCAGCGGCTACTACCGGCTCAAGTCCCGCCACAGCGGCAAGGTGCTGGACGTCTACGAGTGGTCGACGGAGGGCGGCGCGGAGATCGTCCAGTGGGCCGACCTGAACGCCGCCAACCAGCAGTTCCGCCTGGCCGACTCCGACGGCGGCCACGTCCGGCTGATCAACCGCAACAGCGGCAAGGCGCTGGAGGTGTGGGAGTGGGGCACCGGCGACGGCGCCAGGATCTCCCAGTGGGACGACCTCGGCGGCGCCAACCAGCAGTGGCAGCTCGTCAAGATGGGCAGCGGCGGCGGAGGCGGCGACGGCAGCGGCGAGTGGCCTTCCGACACCGGCAGCGTGCACATCACCGAGACCCGTGACGTCGGCACGTTCTTCGACGGCGGCATGAAGCGCTACTACGGCATCGGCGACGGCGGCCAGGGGGAGAGCCAGGACCCGATGTTCGTCGTGGACAACGGCGGCACCATCCAGAACGTCATCATCGACGCCCCGGCCGGCGACGGCATCCACTGCGAGGGCTCGTGCACGATCCGCAACGTGTGGTGGAACGACGTCGGTGAGGACGCCGCCACGTTCAGGTCGTCCAGCTCGTCGGCCACCTACCTGGTGGACGGCGGCGGCGCCAAGTCCGCCTCCGACAAGGTGTTCCAGCACAACGGCGCCGGGACGCTGACCATCAGGAACTTCCAGGTGCACAACGCGGGCAAGCTCTACCGCGCCTGCGGCAACTGCTCCAGCTCCTACCAGCGCCACGTGGTCATGGACGGCGTCACCGCCCGCTCGACCGACGTGCTGGCCGGCATCAACACGAACTGGGGCGACACGGCCCGCTTCAGCCGGATCACGGTGTACGGCGACGACACCACGATCTGCGAGAAGTACCGGGGCGTCCCGAAGGGCGACGAGCCGGAGAAGATCGGCGAGGGGGCGGATGGCGTGAACTGCCTCTACTCCTCCTCCGACATCACCTGGCGTTAGTCACCGCGGGCCCTGGGCGAGCTCGGGGCCCCGCCCGCCGGTTCTCACGCGCGCAGCGCGTCACGCGCCCGCGCGAGCGTGGCGAGGGCATGCGGCAAACCCGTGAGGAGGCCGGCCAGCACGTCGACGGCGGCAAGCACCACACGTGCCGGGATGCCGCGCGCCGTGTGGATGCCCGTCATCCACTCCAGGAACGAGGAGAAGAGCTCGGGATCCTCGACATAGAGGGAGGCCCGCAGGTAGTCGACGATGTAGGCCACGTCCTCGGCGGTCTGCCCGAGTTGCCGCTCGGTGTAGGCCGCCACCTCGGGTACGTGCCGGCCCAGCTCGTCCATGACGCCTCTCACGAGGTCGGGAGCGGACCGGTCCAGTCGCGTGTACTCGTGTCCGGCGAGGTGCGGCGGCCCGCTGGCGCCGGGCGCGGTCCTGCGCGGCAGCGGCCCGGCGGCCAGGAGATCCACGGCGGCACGGGCGTCGGGCGCCCAGGCGTCGGCGCCCAGCAGCCGGGCGTAACGGCCGTCGTGGCCGAAGGCGGCTCCGCCCGCCAGCACCGGGGTGCCCGCCGCCTGGCAGGCGGTGATGGCCGCGTGCGCGGCGGGCAGCCGGATCGCGAGCGAGCTGGACAGCGCCGCCGCGTCCGGGTTCGTCCGGTGCAGGTGCGCGACCAGGTGCGGCGTGGTGATCTGCGCGCCCAGGTAGTCGACGTGCCAGCCGTTCACCCGCAGCACCTCGCTCAGCAGCCGCGCGGGGAACGCGTGCCACTCGCCGTCGATGCACGCCACCGCGACCCGTCCCCTGCCCGGCGCCCGGTTCTGCCTCATGGCCGGGTGGTGGGCCAGGGCGTCGAGCACACGTTCGTTGATCGCGGTCGCGGTGTGCTCCTGGGCGACGGTGATGCGGTTGGCCGCCCACTCGTGGCCGACACGGGCCTGCACGGCGGCGACGACGTCCATCAGCAGGGTCTCCATGGGGACGCCGGCGTCGATGGCGGCCGTCGCCGCGTCGATCGCGGCGTACTGGTCGCCCGCCATCGCCGCCGCCCACAACGTCTCGACGTGCTTCTCGATGCCGGCGTTCACGGGAGCCGTTCTCCTGCCGCGCCGGGTGGGACGTCGCGGCACGCCGTGATGGCGACCACCGCCATGTCGTCGTGCTCGCCGTCGCCGGCCCACTCTGATGCCAGCATCTCGACACGTTCGGCCAGCGCTTTCGGCGGCATGCCGGCGCACTGCGCGAGCTGCTCGCACAGCCGTTCCTCGCCGAAGAACTCGTCGCCGAGCGGGCCGCCCCTGGCCTCGATGATGCCGTCGCTGTAGAGCAGGCACGTCTCGCCCGGCTCCAGCTCCACCGAGGCGGTGACGCTGGTGATGTGCTCCAGCAGGCCGATCAGCGTGCCGACGGTCCTGACCGTCTCGACGCGGCCGTCGTTGCGCAGGATCAGCGGTGGCGGATGTCCGGCGCTGGTCAGCCGCAACTCGACGCGGGTGCCGCGGCGCTTGAACGAGGCGAGGACGAGGGTGACGAAGCGGGTCGGGACGCCGTCGCCGATCAGGACGTCGTTCAGCAGTTCGAGCACGCGCTGGTGGTCGTCCGCCAGGGCCGACAGGGCCCGCAGGGTGTTGCGGATCCTGCCGGTGAGCACGGCGGCCTCCAGCCCTTTGCCGGACACGTCGCCGAGCACCACGAGCGACTCGCCCCCCACGCCCGCGACGGGATGCACGTCGTAGAAGTCGCCGCCGATCCGCTCCCCGGCGCCCGCGGGCCGGTATCGGGCCGCCACCTCCACGCCCTCCAGCCTTGGCGTGGGAGGCGGCAGCAGCTCGGCCATCAGGGTCTCGGTGATGGCCTCCTGCTCGGCGTACAGGCGGGCGGCCGAGATCGCCGCACCCGCCCACGCGGACAACAGCCTCGTGAACACCGCCTCGTTGTCCGAGAATCCGGCCCGGCGCTCGTGCCGCAGCAGCACCAGCGCGCCCGCGGGCAGGCCGCGGCCGGGCAGCGAGGCCAGGGCGACCGAGCCGATCTCCCCGAATCCGTCATGGAGCACCCAGCCGGGGGCGTCGGCCGGATCGATCCAGCGGGCCGGCACCGGCGGGAAACCCCGCAGCGCCTCGTCGAGGCCTGGCACCGTACGCGTATCGATGGCCGCGCTCTCGCGGACCACCTCGCCTCGCGCATCGCAGCGGACGAGCACGAACCTGCGGCCGGGCGTCGGCAACACGACCAGCGCGGCGTCGGCGAGCCGCCGGGCGGCCAGGCGCGCCGTCGTCTCCAGGCAGCGGTCGAGGTTCAGGGACGACAGCAGCTCCCCGGACGCCTCGACCATGTACGTCGTCCACTGGCGCTCGGCGTGCAGCGCCTCGACGGTCCGCCGGCACTCGGTCATTCCGGCGAACCCGGCGGAAAACACGTCATGAGCCCGCGACCGTCGTCCCCCACCATCCAGATCGTGCCCCGTCCCCGACCGCTGTCCGAATCGTCACTCTACGGGCAGCAGGGCACGGCATCCGTCCCGCCATATCCTTTCTTTCCGTATCTTTCACCTGCACTGGTGCAGGACGGCCCGCCAGAGGCGAGCTCGTCCACAAGCCACCATCGACGGCGTGACGCTCACCGGGATCAAGAACTGACCGGTGTCGTGGCGCGGCTCGCCCGGCGGAGCTAAGGTCGTGCCGTGAGGGATGAGGAGCAGGCAAACCTGGTCACAGGGGTCGGGGTGATCGACCGGGCGGTCGCCATCCTCGACACCGTCGAGCGTGCCCCGATGAGCGCCACCGAGCTGGCCCGCCACCTCGGCCTGTCCGTCCCGACCGCGCAGCGGCTGGCCGCGTCCATGGTCAAGCACGGGTTGTTGCGCCGTGACCCCCAGGGGCGTTACCACGTCGGTCGGCGCTTCACCTCCTCAGGCCTGATCACGGTCTCCGGCCCCGTGCTCGACGACCTGCGGGCGCGCACAGGGGAGACGGCGGCCATCTGGGTGCGGCGCGGCGATCACCGGCTCTGCGTGGCCAGCGCGGAGTCCGAGGCCGAGCTGCGTGCCTCCCTGCCCGTCGGCTCGCGCCTGCCGCTGGCCGGGCGCGGCTCGGCGGCGCGCATCCTGGAGGCCGGTGACCCGCCGGATCCCGCGCATCCCGAGCGGCGCTGGCTCGAAAGCGTCTCCGAGCGCATGCTGGGGCTGAGCTCGGTCAGCGCGCCCGTCCGGGTCAACGACGAGGTGGTGGCGGCTCTCTGCCTGTCCGCCCCGCTGTCGAGGGTCAGCAGGGAAGGGCCCGGCCACCAGTACGGCGACCTCGTCGTGGCCGCCGCCGAGCGCATCGAGAAGCTGATCGTGTCCGGCTGAGGGCCCCTCACGAAGCCGATCGTGTCCCGCTGAGGGCCCCTCACGAAAGTCATCGTGTCCGGCCGGGCGCACGCTCACGCGAGCGCGTGGGCGATGTGGCGCGTCGACCGGTAGAGGTCGCGGTAGAGGTGGTAGAGCCGGTCGTAGTCGGCGGCCGCGCCCACATCGGGCTCGACCGTGGCGACGGCCGGGTTCCAGCCCTCGCTCGCCACGCCGCACGCCTGGGCGGCCAGCATGGCGTCGCCGTACGCCGCGCCGACCGTGTGCGCGGGCAGCACCTGCGGTTGCTGCAGCACGTCCGACACGATCCGGGTCCACAACCCGCCCCGCGTGCCGCCGCCGACCGCCACGAGCCGCTTGCCCGCGCCGCCCGCGGCGCGCATGGCCTCCAGATTGTGCCGCACGCCGAAGGCCGTGGCCTCCAGCGCCGCCCGGTAGAGGTGGCCGCGCCCGTGCCGCAGGGTCATCCCGACGAGGGCGCCGCGCGCGTCCGGGTCGAAGAGCGGTGTGCGCTCCCCGGCGAAGTACGGCAACATGAGCAGCCCCTCCGCGCCGCGCCCGGCGGCCGCGGCCTCGGCGGTGAGCTCCTCGAACGACGCGCCGGTCAGGTCGCGCAGCCATCCGGTGATCGCCCCCGAGGTGGCCATCCCCGCCGCCAGGTTGTACGTCCCCGGCGCGACCCCGGCGGTCCCCCACAGGTGCGGCGAGGCGGCCCGCGCGGCGAGCACCTCGATGATGAACATGGTGCTCCCGTACATCAGCATGACGTCGCCCGGCGCGGTGACGCCCGCGCTGTGGGCCTCCGCCCAGGCGTCGATGGTGCCGGCGACGACCGGGATCCCCGCGGGCAGCCCGGTGCCGGCCGCGGCGGCGTCCGTGACCGTGCCGACGGTCTCGCCGCTCCACGCGAGCGCGGGCAGCTCCAGCCCGGGCGCGATGTCGGCGGCCCATTCGGTGATCCACGTGTGGGTACGGGTGTCGTAGAGGGGCGTGCACTGGCTGGCCGAGTGGTGGTCGAGCACGTACGCGCCGGTCAGCCGGTACGCCAGCCAGGAGTGCGCCATGAACACGCGCCGGGTCCGTTCCCACACGCCGGGTTCGTGGCCCCGCAGCCATTCCAGTTTCGGCCCGGCCGCCTGCGAGGTGAGCGGCGACCCGCACCTGTCCATGATCGCGGCTTCGCCGTACCGCTCGGTCTGGGCGGCGATCTCGGCGGTGGCGCGGGTGTCCACGCCGTAGAGGATGGCCGGGCGCAGCGGCGTGCCGTCGGCGGCGCAGGGCAGGACGCACGGTCCGATGCCGCTGAGCCCGAGCGCGGCGACGTCGGGGCGGGCCAGCTCCCCGGCGATGGCCAGGAAGCCGGCCCACCAGACCTCGTCCGCGTCGTGCTCGAACCAGCCGGGCCGGGGCGTGGCGGTGCGGTGCTCACGCACCGCCGTGGCCACCACCGTCCCGTCGGGCGCCACCAGCACGCCTTTGGAGCTCGCGGTGCCGATGTCGATGCCGAGGAACATCAGCCCTGCCCCGACAGGTCGTACTTCTTGTACAGCTCGGCCGCGTTGACCTTGGTGACCTGCGTCGTGCCGAGCACCTGCTTCTTGTCCACCTGCTGGCCATGGAGGATCTTGTTGACGGTCTCGGCCGCCTCCTCCGCGCCCGTCGGGTAGATGAACGTGGCCGAGAGCTGGCCGAGCTGCACGGCGCGGATGCCGCCGTCGGGGATGGCCAGGCCGTCGATGCCGATGAACTTGATCTGCTCGGCCTTGCCCGCGGCCTGGGCGGCCAGGTAGGCGCCGAGCGCCATGGGGTCGTTGTGCCCGTACACGAGGTCGATCTTCTCGTGCTGGGCCAGCCACTGCTGCATGATCGGGGTGGCCTGCTCCTTCAGCCACTTGCCCTCGCGGTCGGCGATGATCTTGATTTTGGGGTTGGCCGCGATGGCCTCGCGGAAGCCCTTGTCGCGGTCGATCTGCGGCTGGTTGGACATGATGCCGCGCAGCTCGACGACGGTGCCGCCGTCGGGCAGCAGCTTGACCGCCTCCTCGCCCGCCTTCTTGCCGATGAGCACGTTGTCGCCGCCGATGAAGGCGGTGTAGCAGTCGGTGTTCACCGTGCGGTCGAGGATGATGACCGGGATCTTGGCCTGGCACGCCTGTTCCACGGCCGCCGTCAGCGGCGCGGGCTCCGTGGGGGAGACGATGAGCGCGTCGACCTTCTGCGTGACGAAGTTCTGGACCTGGGAGACCTGCGTGGCGCTCGACTGCTTGGCGTCGGCGATCGGCAGCAGCTCGATGTCCGGATATTTCTTCATGAAGTGCTGCAGTTGCAGGTTGAGCTGCGCCCGGTACGGCTCGGCGTTGTTCGACTGCGAGTAGCCGACGACGAACTTCTTCTTCTCACCGTCGTCCGCCGACGTCGACGGGCCGGGCGCCTTCGACGCGCACGCCGCTGCGAGAACCGCGCACAGCGCGATGGTGATGGCCTTCTTCACGATCGAGACCCTCCTCGGAAGAACTTGAAGAGATCGGGGCGCTGCAGGACCACCGCCACGACGACGATCAGTCCCTTGATGACGAGCTGCCAGTTGTCGCTGACCGCGTTGAGCCCCAGCACGTTGTCCAGCAGCGTCAGGATGAGGGCGCCGACGAACGTGCCCGCGATGGTGCCCTTGCCGCCCGCCAGCGACGCGCCGCCGATGACCGCGGCCGCGATGGCGTCCAGCTCGTACGACTGCCCGGCCTGCGGATCGGCCGAGGCGCTGTAGGCGGCGTCGATGGGCCCCGCGAACCCGGCGAGCATGCCCGACAGCGTGAACACCGCGATCGTGATCGCCGTGACGTTGACCCCGGACAGGCGGGCCGCGGTCGGGTTGCCGCCGACCGCGTACACGTGCCGGCCGAACCGGGTCTTCGTCAGGATCAAGTGGAAGACCACGCAGACCACGATGAAGGCCAGCACCGGGTAGTAGATCCGGTCGAACAGGTTGTGCCCCGGCGTGCCGAACAACTGGAACGCCTCCGCCTGCGGCGTCAGCTTCCCGTCGGGCCCGGCGATCTGGGTGCCGACGCTGACGTTGTCACTGACCTGCCGGTCCAGGCCGCGTACGACGGACAACATGGCCAGCGTCATGACGAACGACTGGATGCGCAGCCAGGCCGTGCCCGCACCGTTCAGGAAGCCGAAGAACGCGCCCACCACCATGCAGATCGGCACGATCTGCCACGGCTCCAGCGAATGCTTCGACAACATCATCGCCGCCGTCATCGAGGCGATGCCGAGCAGCGAGCCGACGGACAGGTCGATGCCGCCGGTCAGGATCACCAGCGTGACGCCGACGGCCAGGATGCCGCGCGAGGCGAAGGCGCCGACGGCGTTGGTGAGGTTCGTCTCGTTGAGAAAGATGTCGCCCTTCGTCGCGATGCCGACCGCGAGGATCAGGACCAGGCCGATGTAGGCCTGAGCCGCGCCGAGAGCGGAGAACGTGCGCCGCAGCCGGTTCTCACCCGGCGCCTTCGCGGGCGTGGGCGGCGCGGTCTTGGTCGTCATGGGGTCGTCACCTTTTGTCGTGCCATGGCGGCTTCGAGAATCGCCTCCTGCGTGGGGTTCTCCGCCCGGGAGAACTCCGCGGTGATCCGGCCCCCGCACAACACGAGGATCCGGTCGCACATGGCGAGCAGTTCGGGCAGCTCCGACGAGGCCACCAGCACGCCCTTGCCGCCGGCGGCCAGATCGGACATCAGCGCGTGGATCTCCGCCTTGGCCCCCACGTCGATGCCGCGGGTGGGTTCGTCCATGAGGATCAGTGACGGCGAGGTCAGCAGCCACTTGGCCAGCACGACCTTCTGCTGGTTGCCGCCGGACAGGTTCCCGACGGTGAACCGGGTGCCGGGCGCCTTGACGCGCAGCTCGCTCACCTGCCGCTCGACGGCCGCCTGCTCGCGGCGGGCGTCCACCATGCCGAAGCGCAGGAACCGCCCGAGCGAGGGCAGGCCGGCGTTGAAGGCGATGCTGTGGCCCAGCACCAGGCTCTGCGCCTTGCGGTCCTCGGCGACGAGCGCGACGCCCCGCCGGATCGCGCCCTTCGGGCTTCGCGGGCGGTACGGCCGCCCGCCCAGGCTCATCGAGCCCCCTGCCGGCCGGTGCACGCCGAAGATCGTTTCCAGCAGCTCGCTGCGGCCCGCGCCCATCAGGCCGGCCACGCCGACGATCTCGCCCGCCCGTACGGACAGGGAGACCCCGCGCAACGGGGTACGGCCGGAGCCGGGCTCGCCCGCCACCGACAACCCCTGGACCCTCAGCAGTTCCTCGCCGGTCCCGCCGCCGTCCGCCCGCGGGAACATCTCGCCCAGCGGTCGGCCGACCATCAGCTGGATCAGCTCGTCCCGGTCCACTTCCGGGCGTTCGCCGACGTGCCTGCCGTCACGCAGCACGACCACCCGGTCGGCGATCTCCTCCAGTTCCTCCAGGCGGTGCGAGATGTAGATGACGGCCACGCCACGCCCGGTCAGGTCGCGGATGACCGTGTACAGCCGCCGCACCTCCGCGTCGGCCAGGGCCGAGGTCGGCTCGTCCATGACCAGGACGCGGACGTTCTGCGACAGCGCCTTGGCCACCTCGATGAGCTGCCGTTCGGCGATCTTGCACTGCCATGGGACGGTCGGCCGACGTGACCGACGCCTCTCCCTCGATCGCCCGGCCGGTGCCGTTGTGCAGTTCGACCGTCGCGCCCTTCCCGTACGGCATCGGCCACCAGGCCGACATCGTGCTCGTCTCGGCGTCGACGGCGTACATCAGCGACTTGACCGGCATCATCGCGTGCCCGCTGCCGAAGAACTCGCCGACCGGCGCGTCCACGGTGCGCCTGCCGTCGAAGGCGATCCGCAGCCGCAGCCCCTGCAGCACCTCCTGGGCCGCCCTGACCCTGGCGAGCTCGTCCTCCTCCATCGGGAAGGCGAAGGTCCGCTCGCCCTGCCAGGTCTGCGCGGCGATCGTGTAGTCGTGCGCGGCCTCATCCGCAGCGTCGCCCACGTCCACGGTGTCGGTGCGCTCGCCGCCGCTGTCCACCCAGTACGTGAACTCGTTGTAGTCGAGGTCGGACGACTGGAACACGTTCTTGATCGTGATCTGCGCCTTGCCCCTGGTCGCGCTCGCCGGCAGGTCGACGGACTCCTCGGCCCACATGCCCGAGGCGCCGACCTTGCTCGGCGGCCACTGGGCCACCTCCTGGCCGTCCACCAGCACCTTGGCGACCTGCTTGCCGATGGCCGGGTCGATGCGCCGGGTCAGCCGCACCCCGTCGTTCCCGGGGTCGATCGTGACGGTGAACTCGCTGGAGCCGTCCTTGCCGAAGGCCCGGCCCTCGTCGGCCTCGGTCTCGGGCAGGACCTGCTCGGCCTGGGGCAGCCGGAGCCTGATCTGCGACAGCAGGCCGGAGCCGTGCGTGCGGGCGAGCCGGACCGACCTGCCGGGGGCGAGGTCGATCGCGGTGTCGTGGGTGCGCGCGCCCGGGAGCGCGGGCTTGGGGTCGCCGCCGGCCTTGAGCCGGTCGATCACGTCCTGCGCCTTGTCGGACGGGTCGAACGTGCGCACCCCCTCGGCGTCGGCGAACGTGCGGTAGGAGACGTGGTGGAAGAGCGGGTTGTGCTCGGTCGTGATGCGCATCGACTCCCGGTACGGCATCGGCACCTCGACGTAGACGCCGCCCGAGCTCTGGTCGGCGTTGCCCACGAGGGGATGGACGAACGGCGCGCCGAGCTTGCCGTTCACCAGGTCCTGCAGGCTCGCCTCGACGACCTTGCGGCCGTCCAGCTCGATGGTGATCGTGCCCGTCTTCGTGACGTCGCCGCCGTCCCTGGTGAACCAGATGGCCTGCACCTCGCCGGCGCCGGTGTGCTCGGCGATCACGCAACCCTGGCCGGAGGTGTGCAGGCAGGAGTACGTGCCCTCGAACCCGTCGTTGTTGTCGGCCGTGCGGTCGAAGCTGGAGAACTGTTCGGTCTGCACGCCGGTCGTCAGCTCCGGCAGCCGGTCGAGCCGCCGGTAGACGTCCCACCCGACCGGCCCCTTGCCCGACGCCGGCTGGGCCGGCTGGGCCGGCTGGGCCGGCTGGGCCGGCTGGGCCTGCGCGGGGGCCGCCAACGCCCCGGCCGCCAGGACGGCCGCCGGCAGAATCGTGTTAAGCCGCATCGCCGAACCCCTCGAACTCGACACCCAGTTGCGTGCAGACCGCCCGCAGCTCGGCGACGTGGTCGCCGGGCACGGCGTGGATGTGGTTGGAGCCGAACCGCCCGAGGAACTCGGTGGCCGGCACGTGCAGCCTGGTGAACGCGTGCGGCCACTCGAACGTCGACTGCCTGGCCATGGCCTCGTTCGTGGCGTCGTCGTACAGCTCGAAGTCGCCGCGCATCACGTGCATGCGGTAGGCGCCGTCCCTGCGGGTGAGCCGGGCGAACGTGGCGGCGCCGGGCGCGGCCAGGTGGTGCACGCTGGCGCCGCCGGCGGGGAAGAAGAACACCTCGGGGTAGAAGTGCGTCTTCGCCAGGTTCTCCGCGGGGTCGTCGGAGCGGGCGGCGTACCAGGTGGCGTGCTGGCCGGAGTTGCACAGGTCCCATACGTCCTTGTCGGCGTGGTAGTGCCGCACGTCGGCGAACAGGACCGGGTCGCCGCTCAGCAGCTTGAGGATCTGCATGCTCAGCGCGCCGTCCATGTCGGCCTCGGTCGCGCAGACGTGCGTCTCCTTCGGGCCCTCCCAGTCGTAGGGGTCGTTGAGGAAGGACTCGGCGATGTCCATCGTGCAGAAGTGGGTGGTCAGCTCGGGCTGGCCCTTGATGCCGGAGAAGTCCAGCTTCCACTCGTCGATGAGCTCGCGCATCGCGTAGTACGTACGGATCTGCCGTTCGAGCAGGTCAGGTGTGAGCTGCTTGCCGTCGTAGTGGACGTTGCCCTTGGTCTCGAGCCATTCGCGAGCCTCCTTCACCCGGGTCTGGGACGCGTTCTCGCTGCGGCGCACGATCTCCCACTGGTCGATCTCCTCGACGTCCACACCGAAGGTGCGCATCCACTGGTCGGTGTTGGCGACGGCGGTGTACATGCCCATGGGCCGGCCGCCGATCCGGCCGAACGTCGATCCGCGCAGCCCTCGGACGGCCCGCGCGGCGCGCACCTCGGTCAGCACGCGGCTCCTCACGGCGGGGTCCTCGATGTCGCCCCAGGCCCGTGCGTGCACCCTGCCGATCTGGTCGAGACCGCCGCCGCCGGCCAGCATGCCGACCATGCCCGGCTGGGCGGGGTCGATGTTGGCCATCAGCAGCAGCGGCCCCGGAGTGGCCTCGGCGGCGAGCATGGTGAAATGCGGGAAGGCCCAGACCGCGTAGTTGAAGATCGTCAGGTCGGGCCGCTGATCCGCGAGCCGGCGGGCCTGCGAGGTGGCCAGCTCGCTGGTCGACACGATCTCCGGAGCCACGATCACCTCGTGCCCCTCCTTGCGCAACGCCTCCGCCAGGGCGGTGGTGGCGGCGTCGATGTGTTCCACGAGATCGCGGGCGACGAAGTCGCGCCCGTCCGAGATGCTCAGCACTCCGATACGTGCCACGGGTGGTTGACCTCCATGCTTAGAAATCGATTGCTCAGAAATCGATTTCCACCCAAGCTAGATCTCGCCTCCTGGACCGTCAATGCCGCTTCACATCACAGAATGGCAACAGTGAACGCCTGGTAGCGCTACCACGTACGAGCAGCGAAAAGGCCGGCGCGGGAGCGGCGCCGGCCCGGGTGTGACGGAGGGGTCAGCCGGCGCGAGGGCTGGAGCTCTCGCGGGGGTGCAGCTCCGTCTGCAGCACCATGCGGGCGGCCGGCCTTGCCGGGTTGTCGATGCGGTCGGCGAGCAGCTGCGCGGCCGCCCGCCCCAGTTCGTACGTCGGCTGCCGCACCGTGCTCAGCCCCGGGCGGAACAGCCGCGCCCAGGGGATGTCGTCGAAGCCGATCACCCCGACCTGGCCGGGGATGGTCACGCCGCGCTCCGTGAGGCACTCCACGGCCCCCACGGTCATCAGGTTGTTGGCCGCGAACACCGCGTCGATCTCGACCCCCTCGTCCAGGAGCGCCGCCATGGCCGAGTAGCCGCCCTCCTCGCGGAAGTCGGCGTGGCGGATCAGGGAACGGTCCTGTGGCAGCCCGAAGGCCCGCAGCGCCCGCTGGTGGCCGCGCAGCCGCCGCATCGCCGTGGACATCCGGCGCGGGCCGGTGATGCAGGCGATGCGGCGGTAGCCCGACTCCAGCAGGTGCGCCGTGGCCATCTCCGCGCCCTTCTCGTTGTCCACCAGCACGGCGTCGACCTCGGTCTCGGCCAGCTCGCGGTCGATGGTCACCACGGCGGTGCCGGCGGCGACCAGGGCGCTGATGTCGGTGGAGTCGTCGGCGGGGGAGATGATCACGCCGGCCATGTTGTCGGCCAGCGCCACCGCGATGTACTCGGCCTCCCTGGCGCGGTTCTCGTCGGTGTTGCACAACACGACCGAGTAGCCGAACTGCCGCCCGCCGTCCTCCACCCCGCGCACCAGCGAGGTGAAGAACGGGTTGCCGACGTCGGAGATGAGCACCGCCCACAGCGTGGTCTGCCGGCGCCTGAGGTTGCGCGCGACGCCGTTGGGCCGGTAGCCCAGCTCCCTGACGGCCGCGTGGACGCGGGCCGCGAGCTCAGGGTTGACCGTGGAACGGCCGTTGAGCACGCGGGAGACCGTCGCGGCGGAGACCCCGGCGTGTCGCGCGACATCTTGGATTTTGAGCAACCTCGTCCCATCTCGTGGCAGGCCCGGCAGCTGAGCTACGGCAGTCTATCGCGGCGCTTGGAAATCGATTACTACCGGGGCGGGAACGGCAGCCGCTGCTCGACGGGCGCGATCCCGAACGGCTTGTGCGGCAGCGTCTGGTACCAGAACGCGACCGACGAGTAGTCGTCCGAGCGCTTGTTGGCGTGGCCGTGCTCGATCGTCACCCTGATCGACTCGGTGAACGTGATCGGGTCCTCGACGTGGAAGCGGTAGAGCGAGATCTCGCCGCTCCAGTTGTCGCCGCCGGGCATGGTGATGCCGTGGTACGGCGCGTGGTACGTCTGCGTGGGGCACCAGGCGGTGTTGAAGTAGTCCTCGGTGCCCGTGCCGTGCAACGACGGCGGGAACGGCTCCCCGTCGATGAAGATCATGTCGTCGCCCTCGCCATACCAGTTCCAGTCGCTGGTCTCGCGCAGGTTGCGGATGTTGAGCACGCAGCCCACGTAGTGGCCGCGCCCTTCGGCGTCCAGGAGGACGTAGTTGCCGTCACCGGTGTCGTTGACGCCCTCCACCTGGAACTCGCGGTTGCTCTGCGCGCCCTGCTCGATCCCGTCCGTCGGCCGCTCACAGCGCCACTGGGCGTGGAAGTAGCCGAGCTCGTCGGCGGCGGCGTCGAACACCTCGTAGTCGATGTAGTAGTAGAAGAAGACCGGCTCGGACGACAGCTCGCTGACCAGCTCCACCTTCGCCCGGCTAGCGAACGGCATGTGGAACCACGAGTTGAAGCCCTTGCCGTTCTGCGGGCTCATCTGCAGCGGCGCCGAGACGAAGTTCGCCGTCCTGGCGTGGCCCATGCCGAAGAAGTCGCCGAGCGGCACCAGCACGCTGGGGTGCTCCTGGTCCTCCCAGGTGATCTTCAACACCAGGCGGCGCAGGTAGTCGAGGTCCGCCGCGTCGGGCACGTCCTGCTGGGGGAGCGCCACGGTGCACCAGATGTGGTTGATCGAGCCGGGGCCCTCGATGTCGGCCAGGGTCACGGTGGTGCCCGCCTCGACCTTCAGCCGGTCGTCGTTGCCGCCCGTGCGGTCGTAGCTGGAGACGCGCCTGCGCCTGGACGTCCGCAGCCGGGGCAGGTCGCGCAGGCTGCTGCCGAAGTCGCCATAGGTCATGCTGATGTGATCCTTACTTCAGTCCGGAGGTCTTGATCGCCTCGACGAGCCGGCGCTGGCCGAGCACGAAAGCGACCAAGGTGGGCACGGCCGCGACCACCGTCGCGGCCAGGACATAGTTCCAGGCCGAGCCGTACTGGCCTTGGAGGGTGGAGATCCCGACCTGCACCACGCGCAGCTCCGGGTCTTGGATGGCGGTCAGCGGCCAGAGGAACGCGTTCCAGTTGGCCAGGAAGAACAGGACGGCGAGCGAGGCGAGCACCGGGCGGCTGAGCGGCACCACCACCTGCCACCAGCGCCGGAAATATCCGCACCCGTCGAGGTCCGCGGCCTCTTCCAGCTCCCGCGGAATCGTCAGGTAGTACTGGCGGAGCAGGAAGATCCCGAACGCGTGGAAGATCGCCGGCAGGATGAGCCCCGCGTACGTGTCCAGCAGCCCCAGCTCCCTGGCCACCAGGAACAGCGGCACGAGGATCACCGGCAGCGACACCAGCAGCGTGGACACGATCATCGAGAAGATCACCTGCCGCCCGGGAAACCGCAGCCGGGCCAGCGCGTACGCCGCCATCGAGTGCAGCACGAGCGCGATCACCGTCACCGCCACGGAGACGATGGCGCTGTTGACCATGTATCGGCCGATCGGCATCTCGGTCAGCACGTAGAGCAGGTTGTCCAGGGTCAGCCTGCTCGGCAGCGTCACGTCGAACAGCTCGTCGGCCGGCCTCAGCACCGCCACCAGCAGCCACACCACCGGGGCCACGGTGACCATGGCCAGCACGTATCCGACGATCGCGCGCAGCCTAACCGGCATCGAACCGGCCTCCCTTCGTGAGCCCGAACATCGTCCCCGTCGCCGCGACGAGGAACCCGACGACGACCGTGGTCAGGGCCGACGCGTAGAAGACCACGCTCGACGTGCTGCCCGCGGGGCCGCCCTGGGTCAGCACATAGACCAGGTCGAAGGCCTGCAGCCCGGTCACCGACCCGACGACCGAGTTGACCAGCACGAAGAAGCTGGTGGGCCGGAGCAGCGGCCAGATCACGTGGCGGAACTTCTGCCACGCGGTGGCCCCGTCGATGCCGGCCGCCTCCTCGTACTCCTTCGGGATGTCCTTCAGCCCGCCGAGCAGGATCAGCATGTTGTAGCCCATCAGGAACCAGATGCTGATCGCCACCAGCGACCCGAGCGCCAGCGACGGATCGCCGAGGAACGACGTGTCGCCCAGCCCCACGGGCCGCAGCAGCGTGGGCACCGCGCCCTGCTTGTCGACCAGCAGGAACTGCCAGGCGATGCCGACGACGACGAGGCTGATGACGTGCGGCAGGAAGAACATCGTCCGCACCAGCCCGACGCCGGGGAAGTGGTCGCGCACCAGCAGCGCGAGGCCGAGGCTGACCACGAAACCGATCGGCACGAACACCAGCGTGTACGTCAGCGTGACCTTGACGCTCTGCCAGAGCTGGGTGTCCTCGGCCATCTGCCGGAAGTTGTCCAGGCCGACGTACGTGTAGCCGCCGAAGCCGTCCGCGCTGAACAGCGAGACGCCGAGGGAAAGGGCCATGGGCAGCCCGACGAACATCATCAGGCCGAGCAGGTCGGGCGCCACGAAGGCGTACCCGGCGAGTGCCTCGCGCCTGCGCCGGTTCCACACCGGGGGCGCGGCGCCGGGCGGCCGCCGCACCGCCGTGCCGGGGTCGGCAACGGTCGCCATGCCTTATCGCCTCTTTCCGCTGATCAGGTGGTCGGGCGTCCGGGGCGCGCACGCCGCGGACGGGGCACGCCGGTCACAACATCGCCGCACCCTTGTAGCCCTTCAGGAAGGTGCCGATCTTCGCCGCGGCGTCGGCCGCCGCCTTGGCCGGATCCGCGCCGCCGAGCTGGGCGGCCTGGATGGCGTCCGACACGGCCTTGTAGACCTCAGGGGTGTAACGGGGCTCGCCCCTGGAACCGGGGACGACCTTCTCCAGGAAGACCTTCAGCGCGGGATCGTCGAAGGCGCCGGCCGACCTGGCGGCCTCCTGCACGGACGTGCGGGCCGGCAGGTTCGTCTTGACGACCGTGTTCCACCGGCGGCCCCGCTCGATGCCCTCGGCGTCGTTCCCGCCCAGGGCCCAGGCGATGAACCTGGCCGCGGCCTCGGGGTTGGCCCCCTTGGCGTTGGCCACGAACGCCCAGCCGCCGACCGACGTCGTGTACGTGCCGCCTTCCGGCACGGGCAGCGGGAAGACGCCGTACTCGAAGTCCTTCTTGTTCTGCGCCAGCTGCGACACCCCCCAGATGCCGGTCTGCTGCATGGCGACGAACCCGCTGCCGAGGTTGGCCGGGGTGTCGTTGCCGCCGTCGCCCTGCGGCTTGCGCGGGGACATCTTGCCGGTGACGCTGTCCTGCCAGAGCTTCAGCGCCTTGTGCACGGCGGGCGAGTCGAAGCCGGGCCCGCCGTTCTCCGGCACCGCCGAGCCGCCCGCCATCCACATGAACGGATACCAGGTGAAGTTCTGGTAGTAGCCGGGGATGGTCTCGAACAGCAGGCCGAACCGGTCCTTGGAGGTCAGCTTGCCGGCCACGTCGAGCAGCTGGCCCCAGGTCGTCGGCAGGTCGCCCTCCGACAACTTCGCCTGCTCGAAGGCGTCGACGCTGTAGAAGACGGCCAGCGGCTCGCGCTCCATCGGCAGGCCGTAGATCTTCCCGTCGACCTTGCGGGTGTCGAGCGCGCCGTCCGCGAAGTCGGCGATCTGGTCGGTCTTGAGGTACGGCGTGAGATCGGTCAGCACGCCGCCGTTGTGGTAGCGCAGGAAGTCACCCGGGCTGAGCAGGAAGATGTCCGGCCCCTGCCCGGCGGAGAACGCGGTCTGCAGCGCCCGGCCGGCCAGATATTCCGGCCCGGGCAGGTAGTGGAGCTTGACCTTGACGTCGTTGTTGGCGTTCCATTCCGCGACGAGGTCGGTGAACCACTTGCTCTGGGCGTCGGCCTGCGGATTGGGGCCGTAGAAGTTCCAGAACGTCAGCTCTTTCGGGTTGCCGCCCTGGTCACCGCCCCCGCATGCCGACAGCAGCGGCGCCGCCACGGCCGAACCTAACATGACGGCTCCGCCGCGCAGCAGCGATCGGCGGGTCACCCTCGCGAAGGCCGACATATCGCATCCTCCTGGAGTTGAGTGCTCGGGGGCGAGCAATCGATTTCTCAGAGAATGTAGAAGTCGGCATGCCGAGCGTCAAGGACCCTACGGCTCCGCTCGCCAGATCCAGGAATCGATATCTCCGCGTGACCTGCGCGGACGCCGTCCGGCCGGCTGCCCGCGTCATCGCGCCGGCCCCGAGCCGTTTCCGCCCGTTTCCCGGGCGCGCCCATTGTCGGTGCAGGGCCGGGCAGGCGGGGCCCGCACTGACCGGGGTCCGCGTGTCACGCCGGCGGCGTGCCCCGGGCCAGGCACTCCCTGACCAGGGCCACCGCGTCGGCGAGGGCGCCCTCGCCGACGCCGGTGCGGACGCCGCGGGAGTGCAGGTGCGCCACCAGGCGCTCGGTCGCGAGGTTGCCGTGCGCTCCCGGCGCGAACGGGCAACCGCCGTAGCCGCCGGCGGCGGCGTCGAAGCGGGTCACGCCCAGCTCCAGCGCGGCGTCGACCGTGTCGAGCGCCTGGCCGCGGGCGTCGTGGAGGTGCAGCCCGAACTCCACGTCCGGCAGGGCGGACCGGATCATGGCCAGCGTACGGGCGATCCGCTCAGGCTCGGTGGTGCCCAGCGTGTCGGCCAGGACGATGCGGGCCACGCCCATCCCGGCGAGGCCGCGGGCCACCGCGAGCAATCTGGACGGGGCGATCTCGCCGTCGAACGGGCAGGTGAACGCGGTGGAGACGCCGCCGGTGAAGGTGGCCCGCGGGTGGCCGGCCACCACGTCGCGGAAACCGGCCAGCACGTCCTCGACGCCGCGTCCCGCGTTGGCCAGGCTGTGCCCCTGCCCGGCCGACACGACGAGCACGATCTCGTCGGCTCCCGCCGCCACCGCACGGGCGACGCCCCGGGCGTTGAGCGCGAGCGCGCTGTAGCGTACGGAGCCGTCGCGGGGAAGCGCGGCGAACAGCTCCTCCGCGCCCGCCATCTGCGGCACCCTGGCCGGGTTGACGAAGGAGGCGGCCTCGATCGCGCGCACCCCGGCGGCGGCCAGCGCGGCGGCGATGGCGACGCGGTCCGGCACGGAGACCACGACGGGCTCGTCCTGCAGCCCGTCCCTGAGCACGACGTCGTTGACCGTCACTTCGGCGGCGACGGGCATGTCAGGCCCTCATTTCCGGCGTCACCGGTGACGGGCGGGTCCGTTCGCCTTCTTCGCGCCGCCGGCAGGGCATGTCAGATCACCTTCCTGGCGCGCAGCTCGCCGAGCCGGCCGGCCGAGTAGCCGAGCAGCTCGCCCAGGACCTGGTCGGTGTGCGCGCCCAGCTCGGGGCCGGCCCAGCGCACGTCGCCGGGCGCGCCGGGCACGCGCGGCACCACGCCGGGGAAGCGGATCTCCTCGGGCTCCCCGTCGACCGTGACCTTGAGCGGCCGGAGCATGTCGCGAGCCCGGTAGTGCTCGTCGGCGGCGATGTCGGCGGCGTCGTAGATGGGCCCGGCGGGAACGCCGGCCCGGCTGAGCAGGTCGACCGCCTCGGCGGCGGTGTGGCGGGCGGTCCACGCGGAGATGGCCCCGTTGAGCTCGGGCTCGCGCGCGTCGCGGGCGGAGCCGTCGGCCAGCGTGGGATCCGCGCCCAGGTCGGGGCGGCCCACCGCGGTCATGAGCCGGCCGAACACGCCGCTGGAGTTCCCCGCGATGATCACGGATCCGCCGCCGCTGGTGGGGTAGATGCCGCTGGGCACCACGCCGGGTAGGTTGCCGGCGGTGCGGCGGCGGATCACGTCGTACGCGTCGTAGTCGGGGACCAGCGACTCCATGGCCATGAACACCGACTCGTAGAGCGCCACGTCCGCGACCCGCGGCCCCTCGTGCGGGCGCCCCCGCGCCTTGGCCAGCAACAACATCAGCGCGCCGATCGCGCCGTACAGGCCGGCCAGGGCGTCGCCGACCGGTGCGGCGGGCCGGACGGGCTCGCGGTCGGGATGCCCGGTGACGTGCCGCAGGCCGCCGAACGCCTCGGCCACACCACCGAAACCCGCCCGGTCCCGGTACGGCCCCGTCTGCCCGTAACCGGAGATGCGGACCAGCACGACGTCGGCGTTGACGGCCGTCAGCTCGTCGGAGCCGAGCCTGAGACGTTCCAGCGTGCCGGGGCGGAAGTTCTCCACGACCACGTCGCAGTGGCGCACGAGGCCGAGCGCGATGTCCCGGCCCTCGCCGGTGCTCAGGTCCACGGTGACGGAACGTTTGTTGCGGGCGATGGTACGGAACATCATCGACGTCCGGCCCCTGCTGCGCCGCCAGCCGCGCAGTTCGTCCCCGGTGCCGGGCCGCTCGATCTTCACGACCTCGGCGCCGAAGTCCGCGAAGATCCGGGTGGCGAACGGCGCGGCGATGAAGCTGCCCAGTTCGAGGACCCGGATCCCGGCGAGCGGCGGTTGGTCTCCTTCGTCCACAACAGTGCCTTTCTCAAATAATGAGTAAAGATGCTCATTTAACGAGAATGAGAGCCTATTTGTGACGATAGAGGCCCATATTTGGACAAACAAGGGGAGCGCGCCCCATAAGGACGCCATGGCAGGGCGCGTAGGTGGGCCTAGGGGTGCACATGCGGGCCGGGCGCCAGGTCAGCGGGCGCTGCTCTGGCGGGGGCGCAACTCGGCGGGCAGGACGACCGTGGCGGGCCGGCCCGCCGGGGTGGCGATGCGGTCGACGAGCAGGCGGGCGGCCATGCGACCGAGCTCGTACGTCGGCTGGGCCACCGTGGTGAGCGACGGGCGGACCAGGTCGGCCCACGGGATCTCGTCGAACCCGACCACGCCCATCTCCCCGGGCACCCGCACCTCGCGGTCGGCCAGGCAGCGCAGCGCGCCCACCGTCATGAGGTTGTTGGCCACGAACACCGCGTCGGGGCGCTCGGCGGAGGACAGCAGCGACGCCATGGCGTCGTAGCCACCCTGCTCGCGGAAGTCGGTCCTGGCGACCAGCGGCTCCGCCGGCGGCTGCTGCGCGGACAGGGCGGTGGTGTAGCCGCGCAGGCGCAGGTCGGCGGTGCTCACACCTTCGGGCCCCGTGATGCAGGCGATGCGCCGGTAGCCGGCGTCGAGCAGGTGCCGGGTGGCCGTGCGCGCGCCCGCCTCGTTGTCGACCACCACGGTGTCGACCTCGCCGCGCGGCAACTGGCGGTCGATGGCGACGACCGGGATGGGGGAGTCGAGCAGGCTCTTCGCCGCCTTGGCGCTGCCCGACGACGCGATGATCACCCCGGCCATCTGCTCGCTCAGCGCCGCCGCGACGTACGTCTCCTCCTTGGCCGGGTCTTCGTCGCTGTTGCACAGCACGACCGAGTAGCCCGCCTGCTGGGCGACGTCCTCGACGCCGCGCACGGTGGCGGTGAAGAACGGGTTGCCGATGTCGGAGATGATCACGGCCCAGAGCGTGGTGCGGCTGCGCCGCAGGTTGCGGGCCACCGCGTTGGGGCGGTAGCCGAGCTCGCGGACCGCGGTGAGCACCCGCGCGACCATGGCGGGATCGACCGTCCTCGCGCCGTTGAGCACGCGCGAGACGGTGGCGGCGGACACGCCGGCCTCACGGGCGACATCGTAGATAGTGGGCATCGCACCAAGTTTCTACCATCGCCGGGCTCGGCGCTCCCGGGCCTTCGGCGTCCAGCAGGGAAAACTCCAAGATCATCCTGTCACACTTCAAACTTTCTCGAAATATGCCGGCCCCGCGGGGCGGGCTCCCGCCCGGTCTCTGGCACGCGAGGGCTTGACGCCTGTCACGCCACGCTTGTACGTTCGGCCAGAAATCGATTGCTCACAGCTGTTCTCCGACACCTCCCACCGTCATCGGCCCACCGGGCACCGCGGCCGTCGAAAGGGTCGCGCACTTCGGCAACACCGCGTACTACAACGACGGCGACAGATCCCGCAGCGAGGACGACTGGAACGACGAGCGCAAGGGCGCCAGCTGGTGGGGATACACCTGGCCGCGCGCCTACACGATGGACAAGGTCGTCTTCACCAGCGGGAAGATGTTCGGTGACGGCGGCTGGTTCGGCGCCGATCTCAGGGTGCAGGTGCGCAAGGACCACGAGTGGACGGACGTGAGCGGGCTGCGGATCACCCCCGGATATCCGTACGACGACACGGCGGGGCCCTTCCGCGCGTACGAGCTGGCTTTCGACGCGACCGGCGGTGACGGGGTGCGGATCATCGGCGCCCCTGGCGGCACCCGGACGTTCACCTCGATCGCCGAGCTGGAGGTCTACCACACAGGCGGCACGTGAACGCGGCCGCCCGCTCGGATCAGGCCAGCGCGTCGAGGGCGCGATCGACGTCGTCGGCGGTGGTGTAGACGTGGAAGCTGGCGCGTACCTTCCCGGCCCGTACGGCCGCGCGGATGCCGGCCGCCTCCAGCCGCTCGCCCGGGGCGTCCACGGAGACGATGGCCGTGTCGGAGGGCTCCAGGCCCAGCCCGGCCCTGAAGCGGTTGGCGAGCGCCACGTCGTGGTCGTGGACACGCTGGACGCCGAGCTCGTTCAGCAGCTCGATGGCGGGGGCGGCGCCGACGTACGAGAACCAGGCGGGTGACAGGTCGAACGCGCGGGCGTCGGGGGCCAGGCGCAGCGGCGGGCCGTAGTAGGAGCCGCTCTCGCCGGCGCCCGCGTACCAGCCGGCGGCCAGGGGGCGCATGCGCTCGCGCAGGCGGGGCGACAGGTAGCCGAAGGCGGCGCCGCGCGGCGCCATCAGCCACTTGTACGCGGCGCAGGCCAGCGCGTCGATGCCGGCGACGTCCACCGGCAGCCAGCCGCAGGCCTGCGACGCGTCGGCGATGACGAGCGCGTCGCAGGCCCTGGCGGCGGCCACGATGTCGGCGAGCGGCGCGACCTGGCCGGTGGCGGACTGGACGAGGCTGAAGGCGACGGCGCTGGTGGAGCCGTCGATCGCGTCGGCCAGCCGGTCGGCGGGGACGGTCTCCACCCGGGCGGCCACCGCCCAGGGGAACAGGTTGCTGGTGAACTCGATCTCGGGCACGACCACGCGCGCGCCCGGCGGCAGCGCCGTGGCGACCGTGGACATGATCTGGGAGACGGTGGAGCTGATCGACACGTCGGCGACGGGGGCGCCGACGAGGCGGGCGAACGCGGCGCGCGAACGGGCGACGGAGGCGTCCCAGGGCGTCCAGTCGCTGCTCCCGTGCCGCCAGTCGGTCAGCACGGCCTGGAGCTCGTCGGCGGCGCGCCGCGGCGGCAGGCCGTAGGAGGCGGTGTTGAGCCAGCCCGGATCGGCGTCCCAGAGCTCGCCGGCCGTGGAGATGAGATCAGCGTCCATGAGTTCAGCGTAGGCCGCCCGATCCGCCCAGCGCCGACTGGTCACGTGACCGGGAGCCGGGCCGTCCAGTCCGCCAGCCGCCGCCGTCGAGCGTGGGCGGGTCGGTGAACAACGTGCCGAGCTGGGAGCGTACGGCGGCCCTGGCTTCGGGCGTGATGGAGACGTGTGCGAGCTGCACGAAGGGATCCCTTCGATCAAGGTGTGGACGAGCACGGGTGAGCACGGCGTGGCGGTGGCGTGGATGCCGCGGGGCGGCGGCTGATCGCGGCGCCGCGGGTTCCCGGCCGGGCTGGGCGGGTACGCGTACCTCCTCCCGTGAGAAAGGCCTGGGGTACGGCGATGATCGAGAAACTGGCCGAGCTGGGCGAATTCGGCGCGCGGGCCGCCGTCGCCCTCACCCGCAACGGGTTGCTGCGACCGACCCATCCGGCCGCGCTCGCCCGCGTGGTGGAGGCGTACCGGCATTTCCACGTGACCCCGGCCGCCGGGCTGGCGATGGCGGCGGCGCGCTGGCCGGACCGGCAGGCCGTGGTGGACGAGGACGGCGCGCTCACGTTCGCCGCGTTGGACGGGCGCGCCGCCGCGCTGGCCGCCGGCCTGCACCACCGGCTCGGCGTGCAGCCGGGTACGACGGTGGCGGTCATGTGGCCCAACCACCGCGGGTTCGCGGAGGCGGTCGCGGCCGTGTCCCGGCTGGGCGCGGACCTGCTGCTGCTCAACACCGGGCTGGCCGGGCCGGCCCTGCGCGACGTGCTGCGCCGCGAACAGGCCGACGTGCTCGTCGCCGCGCCCGGCCTGCCGCCCGTGGACTTCGCCGGGCGGCGCGTCGGCGACCTGGACGAGCTCATGCGCTCCGGCGTCCCGCCCGCTCCGGTGCCGCGGCGGCCGGGACGGCTGGTGCTGCTCACCTCCGGCACGACCGGCCTGCCCAAGGGCGCGCCCCGGCGGCTGTCGGTGGCGGAGCTGGCCGAGCCGTTCGTCTCGATGCTGGCCACCGTGCCGGTGCGCGGCGGCGAGCCGATGCTCATCGCGCCGCCGCTGTTCCACGGGCTCGGCATCCTCTGGTACGCGGCCGCGCTCGTGCTCGGATGCCCCGTCGTCCTGATGCGCCGATTCGACCCCGACGCCGTGCTCGACGCCCTGGAGCGGCACCGGGCCGGCGCGCTGGTGGCCGTGCCCGCCATGTTGTCCCGGCTGCTGGCCCGCGAGCCCCGCGACCTGCCCGGCCTGCGGGTGGTGGTCTCCGGCGGCGCCGCGCTGCGGCCCGACCTGGCCACCGCGTTCATGGACGCCTACGGCGACGTGCTCTACAACCTGTACGGCTCCACCGAGGCCGGCTGGGCCGCCCTCGCCACGCCCGAGGACCTGCGGGAGGCCCCTGACACGATCGGCCGCCCGCCGCGCGGCGCCACCGTGCGGATCGCGGGACCGGACGGGGAGGAGCTGCCGGCAGGCGAGACGGGGCGGGTTCTGGTCGGCGGCGGGCTGGCGTTCGGCGCGCGGGCGGGCGAGCTGATGAGCACCGGCGACCTGGGCCACCGGGACGGGCGGGGGCTGCTGTTCGTCGACGGCCGCGACGACGACATGATCGTCTCCGGCGGGGAGAACGTCTTCCCGCAGGAGGTCGAGAACCTCCTGGCCCGCCTGCCGGGCGTCGCCGACGTGGCCGTGCTGGGCGTGCCCGACGAGGAGTACGGCCGGCGCCTGGCGGCGTACGTGGTCGCCGAGGAGGGCGTGACGCTGTCGGCCGATGAGCTCAAGAGCGCGGTGAAGGCGGAACTGGCGGGGTTCAAGGTGCCCCGCGACGTCGTGTTCGTGCCGTCGGTCCCGCGCAACCCGACCGGCAAGGTCGATCGCTCCCAGCTCACCGGCCGCTGAGCCCGCCGCAGGTCTCACCGGCCGCCGGGCGCGTGGCAGGGGTCACCAGCCGCCGGGTGCGCGGCAGGGGTCATCGCCCTGGGGGAGCCCCGCCGGGCTCCCCCGGCCCCCGCGCCTGCCGCATGGCGGGGTCAGGTGCTCTCGGGGAGCGAGGCCGTCCCATGCGGGTTGTCGATGACGTAGCGCCACTGGCCGTCGGTGCCCCGCCGGACGACGTCGGTGGCGGTGCCGGACATGTCGATCCGGCTGCCGTCGCTGGCGGTGCCCCGCATCGACCAGTCGACGATGAGCAGGGCGATGTCGCCGGCGACGTACACGTGCCGGGGGCGCGCCTCGATCGGTAGGCCGAAACTCTGCAGGTGCTGGTTGGCGGCCAGGCGGCCGGCGCCGGTGACGGGATGGCCGGGGACCGGCACGAGGACGGCGCCGTCTTCGTAGACGTGGTCGAAGGCTTGAATGTCACGGGCGTTCATGGCCGCCACGAAACGGGCGGCGGCGCTGCCGGGGTCGCCTGCGAGCACCACGTGAGGCCGGGAAGTGTCATGAATGTTCATGACAACATGATCATATCACGGACGGGGGTCGCCGGCGCCTGCGGGGGCGAGGTCGAGCGTGGCCAGCGCGCCGCCTTCCGGCGGGTTGGCGAAGGTGAGCCGGGCGCCCAGCACGCCGGCCTGACCGGCGGCGATGGTCAGGCCCAGGCCGTGACCTGCGGCCGTCTGGTCGCCGCTCTTGCGGAAACGCGCCGGCCCGTCGCGCAGCAGATGGCCGGGGAATCCGGGGCCGCGGTCGTGGACGGTGACGCGAGCTCCGTCGACCACCACGGTGATCGGTGGCCGGCCGTGCCGGGTGGCGTTGGTGAGCAGGTTGGCCAGGATGCGCTCCAGGCGGCGCGGGTCGGTGGCCACGACGGCGCCGGCGCGGACCACGACCTGCGCGTCCGGGGCGAGCGCCGCCGCGCGGTGCGTGGTGAACTCCCCGAGAGCGACGTCGGACAGGGCGGGGCGTTCCGTGGCGGTGTCCAGCCGGGCCACCTCCAGCACGTCCTCGACGAGGGCGCGCAGGGCCTGGGTGCGCTCCCGCACGATGTCGGTCATCCTGCCGGGCGGCAGGAGCTCGGCGGCGGTGGTGAGGCCGGTGAGCGGGGTGCGCAGCTCGTGGGCGATGTCGGCGGTGACCCGGCGTTCGGCTTCGAGGCGGGCCCGCAGGGCGCCGGCCATCGCGTCGACGGCGTGGGCGAGCTCGGTGGCCTCGTCGTGGGAGCGGCCGCCGATCGCCGCACCCACCCGGACGGTGGGGTCGCCGGCGCTGACGTGGCGGGCGGCGGTCGCCGCCCGGCGCAGCCGGTCCGACAGGCGCGCGCCGATGGCGATCCCGGCCAGGGTGCCGCCGGCGACGACCGCGGCCGAGCCCAGCAGCAGGACCCGGTCGAGCGCGGCCAGGTCATCGAGGCTGTGCCGGTAGTCGGAGCGCAACGACAGCACGTGGTCGCCGGTGCCGGCCGCCGCCCAGATGAAGGTGCCCTCGGAGGTCTGGCGCAGCGCGGTGGCGACGTTCCCGTCCCGCGCCGCCGCGCGCAGGTCCGCCGGCACGGCCGGGTCGTCCAGCCGGCTGCCGAAGGCCGGCTGGCTGCCGCGGTGATATTCGCGCAGCAGCAGCTGGATGCGTTCGGCCTGCAGGCGGTGGGCGTCGTCGGCCTGCTTGCGGGCGTAGGCGAGATGGACGATGAGGCTCAGCGCCACCGCCACGACGACGCTGACCGCGGCGACCGTGGCACTGATCTTCCAGCGCAGGCTCATCCGCCGCGGCCCCGTCGCCCTCCACAGCCTCACTCGCCCTCCGCGCGCAGCTTGTAGCCGAAGCCGCGCACCGTCTCGATGCGCTCGCCGCCGATCTTGTTGCGCAGCCGCTGCACGTGGATGTCGGCCAGCCGGGAGTCGCCGCCGTAGGCGTAGTCCCAGACGCTTTCCAGCAGCACGTCCCTGCTGAGCACCGTGCCGGGCGACTCGGCGAAGCGCAGCAGCAGTCGCATCTCGGTCGGGGTGAGCGCCACCGGCCTGCCGCCGCGCAGCACCCGCATGCCGTCGACGTCGATCTCCACATCGCCGAAGCGCAGCGGGCGGGCGCGCCGCCCGGCCGGAGCGCCGCCCTGAGCGCTGCGGCGCAGCACCGCGCGGATGCGGGCCAGCAGGACCGAGCCGTCGAAGGGCTTGGTCACGTAGTCGTCGGCGCCCGCCTCCAGCCCGACGACCACGTCGACGGCGTCGTCCCGGGCCGACAGCATGATCACCGGGACGAGGCTCTCCTCGCGGATGCGCCGGCACAGGCTCACTCCGTTCATGCCCGGCAGCATCACGTCCAGCAGCACCACGTCGGGGGTGCGGGCGCGGAAGGACTCCAGGCCGGACATCCCGTCGGCGGCGGTCGTGACCGTCAGGCCGTCGCGTTCGAGGGTCAGCTGGGTCACCTCCCTGATCACCTCGTCGTCCTCGACGAACAACACGTGCGGGGTCTCGGTGGCGTCCATGGAATCCCTGTTCAACCTCTCGGGTCGTCTCACGCGCCGTCGAGGACGAGCGTGCGGCCGCTCCAGCGCAGCGGCGTCGTCCGCGTCGCGGTCGGGCAGGAGGCGGCGTCGCCCGGCCGGTATTCCGGCCGGACCAGGACCAGGGCCGCGTCGCGGACCTCGACGCGGCTGCCCGCGCCCTCGTGGGCGTAGACGCGCTCACCCGGCTGATCTCCGGCGAGACGGTAGACATAGGTGCCACGGGTGCCCTCATATCCGCAACTCCGGCCCGGGCAGGTGTAGACGGTGACGGCCACCAGGCGGACGCGCCCCCAGTCGCCGGACAGGGAGATCTCCTCGGAGTAGACGGGGAACTTGCCGTGCTCGCACCGCCTGATCGCGGACGTGCTCTGGGTGCCCAGCCGCGGATCGTCCCGCAGCACCTGCAGGCCGTCGAGGTCGGACGGCGCGCCGGCAGCCGTCTGCGCCGGCGCGGGCGAGGCCCGGTCATGGCTGGCCTGCCCCTCCACCCGCACCCGCGGATCGATCCCGCACCCGGCCAGGGCGAGAGCGCACAGCACGGCTCCCGCGACGGCGGACGGTTTTCTCAGCGACATGCCGCAGATAATACCTGCCGCGCATTGTTACAAGACCTATGGATTACCGCTGGCATTTCGATGTAAAAGCGGAAAGGAATCGACGGCGACCGCCTTTACGGTGGTCGCCATGGAGCTTCGCGCTCCATCCCGGCCTGGGCGTCAGGGCCGGTGCCGCGGCCGGAAACCGTGCGGCCGATAACGCGTGAGAGCCCCGTCGAAGAAATTGCGTGACGCATACAGAGAAGACATCGAAACGTTCGCCCGGAGAAAGCCGGGACCATGTCCCTGCCTTGGGAGGCCGACCTGAAATGAACCATCCCGTGGACGTTCCCCGTGACGCCCCGCCTGCGAACCGACCCCGGCCCCCGCGCGGGCGGCTGCTGGGGCTGGACGCCGTGCGGGCGCTGGCCATCGTCGGCATGGTCTACATGCACGTCAGCCCGACCGGATGGTCGAGCCCGGCCCCCATGCCGGAGAAACCGGCGGTGCTCGACTGGGTCGAGCACGCCGTCTCCGGCCGGTCGATGAGCCTGTTCGTGCTGATGGCCGGCATCTCGGTGGCGCTGATGACCGGTGGGCCCGCGCCCCCGGACGGCGAGCGGCTGACGACCGCCAGGAGACGGCTCGCGATCCGCGCGGCCATGCTGCTGCTGATCAGCCTGTGCGTGGACCAGCTGTCCGGCATGAACCTGTCGATCCTCGAGTTCTACGCCGTGTGGCTGCTGATGCTGATACCGCTGGTACGCCTGCGCCCGGGCACGCTCCTGGCCGCCGCCGGCGTCCTCGGGGCCGCGCTGCCCGTCTTCTGCTTCGTCGTGCTGAACTTCGGCCGCACCTGGGCCATCTCCCCGATGAACGCCGCCGGCGCCGAGCCGGCCTTCGGCCTGACGGTGCTGCTGAGCCCGCAGGACTGGCTAGCCGAACTTCACCAGCTGCTGATGGGCGGTGGTTTCCAGACGCCGTACGCGATCCCGCTGCTGCTGGCCGGGCTGGCCATCGGCCGGCTCGATCTGCGCAGCCCGGCCGTGCGCGTCAGGATGGCCGGCTGGGGCGCCCTGCTGGTGGCCGTCAGCTGGCTGGTGTCGTGGGTGGCGCTCGTCCCGCTGGGCGCCGAGGCCGCGCTGGCGGCGATGATGAAGTCGACCGGCGGGCCGATGGTGCAGCCGTGGGCGTCGGTGCTGACCCTGCCGCCGCACCAGCTGTACGCGCTGAGCATCCCGATGGCGCCGATGATGACCGGGGTCGCGCTGCTGCTGCTGGCCGGGCTCCTCACCCTGCTGGAGCGGCCCGGCTGGCAGGTGGTCCTGCGGCCGCTGACCGCGGCCGGGAGCCTGGCGCTGACCTGGTACGCCGCCCACCAGGTCTTCATCCAGCGGGTGGCCGGCGACCCGCCCTACTCCTTCACCCTGTTCGCCGGCATGGTGGTCTTCGCGTTCGCCGTCTCGCCGCTGTGGTTGCGGTGGATCCGGCGCGGGCCGCTGGAATGGCTGGTTCACCGGGTCGTCATGGTCGCGCCGGACCGCGCCCCGGCGGCCAGGCACAAGGCCGGCTAGGCGGCGCGCGCGGCCGAGCCGGGGAGGACCTGCGCGAACCCTTCCCGGCTCACCGGCCCCGGCGCCTGGCAAGTAGCAGGACGCACGCGACGGCGCCGAGCAGCACGGTGGCCAGTCCCGAGGCGCCGAGCGTGGCTCGCGGGCCCAGCGCCGTCGTGACCGGTCCGCCCAGCGCCGTGCCGAGCGGCGATGCGGTGAGCAGCGCCGCGCTGCGGGCGGCGAGCATCGCGGCCAGGTGCTCCGGCGGCGACTTCGCCTGCATGAGCGTCACCGACAGCGCCACGAACGGCCCGTAGACCGCGCCGCCGAGCCCGAAACACGCGACGGTCACGGCCACCGGCACATCGAAGGCGAACGGCAGCAGCAGGAGCCCCCAGCCGAGCACGATGGCGACCGTCACGGGCCAGAGCGGCAGCCGCCGCAGCGTGCCGGCCGCGAGCCCGCCGAGCACCGCGCCGACGCCGAACACCATCAGAGTCTCCCGAGGGGACCGTCGACTTGAGGCGACGGGTGAATCGGGAGCGGGAGGGCCGTCAAGGCCCGAGTGTGTCCTGACCTGTCAGGTCCGCGCATCACGGATGTCCTTCCTGGTTTTGTCGGCGCCAGCCGGTATCGTGGCGGTGTCGTTACCGAACGTGACGGGAGGTGGGGTGTGCGCAGGTCGTTCAAGTTCCTGCTGCGCCCCACGGCCCGGCAGGCGGCGGCGCTGGCGGCGTGTGTGGAGGACCACCGGCAGCTGTACAACGCCGCTCTGGAGCACCGGCGCACCGCCTGTGCCAGGGCGGGGGTGAGCGTCCGTTACGGGGAGCAGTCGGCCGAGCTGAAACACATTCGCGCCGATGATGCGGACGGGCAGGGGCGTTGGTCGTTCTCCTCCCAGCAGGCCACCCTGCGACGGCTCGACAAGGCGTTTCGCGCGTTCTTCGACCGGGTCAAGGCCGGACGCGCGCCGGGCTTTCCGCGTTTCAAGGGGCGTGGCCGGTTCGACACGGTCGAGTGGCCGAAGGACGGCGACGGCTGCCGGTGGGACTCCCAGCCCGGCCACCCGACCGTCACCTACGTGCGCCTTCAGGGGGTCGGGCATGTCCGCGTTCACCGGCACCGCGCGGTCAGGGGCCGGGTGAAGACGGTCGCGGTGAAGCGGGAAGGCAACCGCTGGTTCGTGGTGCTGTCGTGCGACGACGTGCCGACTGAACCGCTGCCCGCCACCGGCGCGGTCGCGGGGATCGACATGGGCGTGGCGTCGCTCGTCACCACCTCCGACGGTGACCGGGTGGCCAACCCCCGTCACCTGGCCGCCACCGTCGGCCGGCTGGCCGCCGCTCAGCGGGTCCTGGCCCGGAAGGAACGGGGTTCCAAGCGGCGGCGTAAGGTGGTGGCCCGCGTGGCCTCGCTGCACGCCAGGGTGCGCAGGCAACGTCTGGACGGCGCGCACAAGGCCGCGCTCGCCCTGGTCCGCATCTATGACGTGATCGTGCACGAGGACCTGCGGATCGCGAACATGACCCGCTCGGCGTCCGGCACGATCGAAGTCCCCGGCCGCAACGTCGCCGCCAAGTCCGGCCTCAACCGGAGCATCCTGGACGCGGGCTGGGGGGTGTTCCTGACGATCCTCGCGCACAAGGCTGAAAGCGCCGGTCGCAAGCTGATCGCGGTGAACCCCGCCGGCACCTCCCGCACCTGCGCCCGCTGCGGGCACTGTGCGAAGGAGAACCGCGCCACCCAAGCCGACTTCGCCTGCACGGCGTGCGGGCATGCCGCACACGCCGACGTGAATGCGGCGGTCAACATCATGAGGGCAGGGCTTGCCCTTCGCCAGGCTGCGCAAGCGGCTTAGCGAGAAGCCGCTCCCGTCAGGGAGCGGAGGAGTCACCCAGTAGAGGCCGAGCAGCAGCAGGGTGCCGGGCGCGCCCAGGTCGTGGGTCGCGCGGCGGAGCGGGCGTGATCCAGCAGGTCCAGCGTCAGGTCCGGCTCCAGGTCCTCGAGGTACCACCGGGAGTCCCGGTAGGCGTGGTTGCTGACCCAGAACGCCATCACGCCGTCGTCCAAGGACCTGGCGTAGGTCGCCAGCGACCAGGAGTTGCCGCCGTCGTGCCAGGCGATCCGGCCGTCGCCGGTGTCGAGCACACTCCAGCCGTACGCGTACGACTCCTCCGAATTCGGCATCGGCGCGTACGGGGTGGAGAGCTTCTCCTTGGCGCTGTCCGTCAGGACGGCGTCGCCGGTCAGGGCGCGGTGCCAGCGGAACATGTCGCGGGCGGTGGACAGGATGCCGCCGTTGCCGCGCAGGTTCCAGCACGTCATAGTCGTCGCCGAGCGCCTCGGGCAGGCCCGCCGTGTGGGCCAGCAGGTGATGCACCGTGATCTGGCGTTCGCCGGGCGGGACCGGGCCGAGATGGGCGCTGATCGGGTCGCTGGTGCGCAGCCCCGAGCCCGCACCGGCGCAGGCACCGGAGGCCGTGCCGGTGCGGCGCACGCGGGCCTGGAGGCGGCGGGTTCTGGCGGGAGCGGCGGCACTGGGCGTGATTCTGGCCGGAGGGGCGGCGCTGACGCTCGGAAGTGACTCGGTCGAGACGTACGAGACGACCGTCGTACGCTGACCCCGGGCGAGGTCAGAAGGCGTTGACGAGGACGACGTACACGGTGGTGCCGATGCCGACGCTCAGGATCGTGCGGCGGCCGAAGGCGAGGTGGACGCCGGCGGTGACGGCGACGGCGAGCAGCGCGTGGAGGGTCGCCCGTGGTTCGGCGGCGATGGTGCCGTGCAGGGTGGTGACGGCGAGGATCGCGAGGATCCCCACCGGCATCCACATCGACAGCTGCCGCACCGTCGCCGACGTGCGGAGCGCGCGCAGCGCGGCGAAAGGCACGGCGCGCAGGGCGAAGGTGATGCCGAACACGATCGCGAGGACGGCCAGCAGGTAGGGCGTGCTAGGCACCGGCGGCCTCCCCGACGGCCTCCCCGGCGGTCCCTTCAGCGGCCCGGCGGGTGGCGAGCAGGTGGCGGGCCAGCAGCAGGGCGAGGAACACCAGCAGCGCGGTGAACAGGGCGACGCCGGGGGTCAGCATGAGCGCGGCCGCGACGCTCGCCACGGCGAGCAGCACGGACGGGATCTCGCGGCGCGAGCGGACCGCGTCCAGGGCGAGCGCCGTGAACAGGGCGACCAGGGCGAACTCCAGGCCCTTGACCGGGCCGGGCAGCGCCGTGCTGAGAGCGACGCCGGCCAGGCCGCCGCCGACCCAGTAGGCCTCGCAGGCGATCTGCATCGCCAGCAGCCGGGGCGCCGAGCGTTCGGCCTCGGGCAGTGCGGCGTTGACCGCGTACGCCTCGTCGATCATCGCGTAGACGGCGTACGCCTTGGCGAGCGGGTGCCTGACCACGTGCAGCGGGAAGGAGAAGGCGTAGAACACGTGACGGAAGTTGACCACCAGGACGGTCAGGGCGATCGCGCCGAGCGGCGTGACCGTCGCCGCCATCCCCACCACCAGCAGCTCCACGGAGCCGGCGAAGGCGGACAGCGACAGGGCCGGGGCCAGCCACCAGGGCAGGCCGGCCTGGACGACCAGCAGGCCGAGCGCGATCCCCAGCGGGAGGATCCCCAGCCCGGCGGAGAACGAGTCGCGCACCCCGGCGGCGACCTGCTGCCGCCGGGTGGCTGGGAGGGACGTGGTGACCTGCGAGGGAACGTGGTGTCGCACCTCTCCATGGTCTCGCATATCGCCCGCCATGTGGTTGCCGATGTTGCCCGCCAAGGCCGCTCTGGTGCAATGTTCTTACTGTGGATGCGATAGACAGAGCAATCATCACCGAACTGGAGCGCGAGGGGAGGCTGACGAACGTCGAGCTGGCCCACCGGGTCGGGCTCACCACGGGGCCGTGCCTGAGACGCGTCCAGCGGCTGGAGGCCGACGGCGTCATCCGCGGTTACCGGGCCGTCATCGACCCCGCCGCCGTGGGGAGGTCCTTCGAGGTGCTGATCGACCTCACCCTCGACTCGCAGGACGCGGGGACCGTCGAGCGCTTCGAGCGCACCCTGGCGCGGGCCGAGGAGGTCGTCGAGCTGCGCCGGCTCTTCGGCACCCCCGACTACTTCATGCGCGTGGCCGTCGCCGACCTGGCCGCCTACGAGACCTTCCTCAGCCAGTACGTCATGACGATCCCCGGCGTCAGGGGCGTCACGTCGAACTTCACGATGAAGAACATCAAGTCGGCCCCGTGACGGCGGCTAGATCCAGCCCTCCTCCCAGGCGCGGTGGGCGGCCGCGTGGCGGGAGGTGACGCCGAGCTTGGCCATGGCTCCCGACAGGTAGTTGCGCACGGTCCCCGGCGCGAGGTGGACCTGGGCGGCGATCTCCTTGATGGTGGCGCCCGAGCGGGAGGCGCGCAGCACCTCCAGCTCGCGGCCGGTGAGCGGGCAGTCGTCCTCGGTCAGCGCGGAGGCGGCGATGTCGGGGTCGACGTAGCGGCGCCCGGCCGCCACATCACGGATGATCTCGGCCAGCCGGGCCGCCGGCGTCGTCTTCGGCACGAACCCGCTCACCCCCGCCGACAGGGCCCGGCGCAACACGCCGGGGCGGGCGTGCCTCGTGACCAGGATGACCTTGGTGGGGAGTTCGGCCAGGATCTCCCCGGCCGCGCGCAGCCCGTCGGCCGGGGGCATCTCCAGGTCGAGCACGGCGATGTCGGGCCGGTGCTCGCGCGCGAGGCGCACCGCGTCGGTCGAGGTGGCCGCCTCGGCGGCGACGTCGAGGTCCTCCTCCAGGCTCAGCAGCGCCGCCAGCGCGCCCCTGATGAGGTCCTCGTCGTCGGCGATCAGCAGCCGGATCATCACGCCTCCGAGTTTCGCGTACGTGATGGGCGGCCGTCCACCGGCAGCGTGGCCGTCACGGTGAACCGGTCGCCGGCGTGTTCCCAGGTCAGCTCGCCTCCTGCCGCGGTGAGGCGCTCGGCCAGAGCGGCCAGGCCCGTGCCGGTGCCGGGCGGGCCGCAGGCGCCGTCGTTGCCGACGCGCAGCCGGGCCAGGTCGCCGGCGACCCGGTAGCCGACCTCGGCGTGCCGTGCCCGGCTGTGGCGCAACACGTTGGTGGTGGCCTCCCGCATCACCAGGCCCAGCAGGTGGCGGGCGGTCTCCGGCAGGCCCGCCGGGTCGGAGGGGCCGGCGGGGTCGACGTGCGTCGTGGCGTTGATGCCGGCCGCGGCGAGCACCCTGGTGGCGTTGGCGATCTCGGCCTCCAGGGTGGTGCGGCGGTAGCCCTGCACGACGGCGCGGGTGTCGCGCAACGCGTCGGCGGCCAGCCGGCGTACCTCCTGCATCTCCGCCGCGGCCCGCGCCGGGTCCGCCGCCGCCAGCCGCGCGGCCAGCTCGCTCTTGAGCGCGATCACCTGCAGGTGGTGGCCCTGGATGTCGTGCAGGTCGGCGGCGAAGCGCAGCCGCTCGTCCTTGACCGCCAGCTCCGCGGACATTCGGCGGGCCTGGTTCAGCCGATCGGCGACGTCCCAGGACCACAACATGCCGAGGGTGACCCAGCCGGTCAGGGCGACCAGCCCGGCGGGGAGGGCGGCGGCGAGGAGCGGATCGTCGCCCAGGGCCAGCGCGACGCCGCCGCCCGCGACGCCGGCCGCGGCCGCCGCGGCGGCGACCAGCGTCCAGCGGCGCCCGGCCGGCAGGTACGTCGCGGCGATCGAGGCCATCGTCGCCGGCGCGAGGGACCATGCTCCGTAACCGCGGGCGGCCAGCAGCACCCCGCCGAGCACGGTCGCGCCCGCGCAGCCAGCGGCCAGCCACACCGCCGGGGCGCGGCCTGGGGACCCGCCGGGTTCGCCGCTCAGGCGGCGGCCGAACAGGACCGCGGCGGCCACGGCGGTGACGGCCAGCCCGCCCGCGGCGGGCGGCCTGGCCGCCGCGGGAACCCCCGGATTCAGGATCCACGGCCCGCTGCTGAGGATCAGGAGGGAGCAGGTGAGGAGGATCAGGGTCCACCACGTGAAGCGGCGGAAGCTCCGCAGCCCCGTATCGGCCGGCAGGTCACGCACGCGGCCATTCTCGCAGCAGTACGGGTCCGGGCCGCCGCCTGACCGCCGCATGACAAATGTCATCAGAGCGGGTGACACATCGAGGCCTGCACGTGCGGTTCCGGCCCTGTCGCGGGCGAGCCCGCTCGGCCAGGCTGAACGTGGGACGGATACCCCGCCCCCCTATTCGGAAGGAGCCGCGTCATGGCGACCTCGCACCACATGGACGAGACGACGGCACAACACGCCGGGAATGAGGAGCCGCACATGGACCGCCGGACACCCGGTCGCACGCACTGGGCTCGTTTCCTGCTGAACCGCTGGCCCACGGCGCTCGCCCTGGCCATGACCGCCCTGCCGTCGAGTGGCGGCGGTGAGGGCGCGGTGGGCATCTTCGCGCAGGTGCTGACCCTGCTGCCGCTGCTGTACCTGGTCGTCGCCAAGGTGGGAAGGCGGGCTCTCACGTGGCCGCTGCTCGGTGTGGGGCTCGTCGCCGTCGTCGGGCTGCGGATGCTGGACGTGGTCGCGATCTCCACCGTCTTCGTGTCGATCGCCCTGATCGTGCTGGTGTGGGGCGCGCTCGACGGCCATCTGCGACGGCCCGGGGAGTTCCGGCTGCAGGCGCTGGGCTGGGTGGTGTTCACGGCGCTCGCGCTGACCGGGCTGGTCGTCGACCCCGACCTGGGCCGCTACGTGGTCGCGGCCGGCTGGCTGCTGCACGGCGTGTGGGACTTCGTGCACCTGTGGCGGAACAAGACCGTGGCGCGTTCGTACGCCGAGTGGTGCGGCGTCGTGGACGTCGTGGTCGCCGTGCAGCTGATCGTCCTGGTGTGACGGGATCGCAGGCGAACGCCGGCGCCGCTCCGGGCGGGCGGCCACTGCAACTGCGCGCAGGAATGCCTCGCAGCGGTGGAACATCGCCGGCTCGTGATCGACGATGGAGGGCCGGAAGCACCCCATCACACGGAAGGCCGATGTCATGCGTTCACGCTTATGGGCCGGGCTCGCCGCCACGATCACCGCGGTGCTGCTGACGGCGCAGCCCGCGGCGGCCCGGGCGACGGTGGAATTCTCCGCCGACGCAGGCGACCGGTGCCGCCACGGCGTCACCGAGGGCACGCTGGAGTGGGTCGAAGGGCCCGTCATCCGGCCCACGGTCCAGGTCAAGGGCACCCTGTCCGACAGCGCCGGCCCGTCGATCTGCGGCCCCGACGCGATGCACTCCCGCGCCGCCTTCACCGCCTACAACGGCACTACCGTCGTCGACTCCGAGGAGGTGAAGGCGGACGACGCGACCGTGGCGGTCTCGATCGGGTTGTCCGACCCGACCGGAGTCACCTCCATCGACCGCGTGGTCGTCCAGGTGTGCCGCTACAGCAACTCCCCGTTCGGCACCAGCTACTGCGGCAGGGCGGCAGAGTACAAGACGCCCTGAGCCGTGAACGGGGCGGCATCCCCTCGCCGGGTGCTGCCCTCGCGCTCTTGCCCGGCGCGTGAGCTTACTTGACGCCGCAGGTGGGAAGGCGGATCCACGGGGGACACGATCGCTTGGGGGGCGTCATGGTCACGTCGCGAGGCGTCTTCAGGCGCAAGCCGGTGGAGCAGATGGCCACCGAGCACGAGGGGGAGCTCGCCAGAACCCTGGGGTTGTGGCAGCTGACGGCCATCGGCGTGGGCGGCATCATCGGCGCGGGCATCTTCGCGCTGGCCGGCGCGGTGGCCAACGAGACCGCGGGGCCCGCCGTTCTGGTGTCGTTCCTCATCGCGGGCGTCGCCAGCGCCGCCGCCGCGCTGTCGTACGCCGAGTTCGCCGGAATGATCCCGAAGGCCGGGTCCGCCTACACCTACGGGTACGCCGTCCTCGGGGAGATCGTCGGCTGGTTCATCGGCTGGGACCTGCTGCTGGAGTACACCGCGATCGTCGCGGTCGTCGCCATCGGCATCTCCGGCTACTTCGGCTTCCTCGTCCAGCAGCTGGGATTCGCGCTGCCCTCGTGGATGCTCGGCGCGCCCGGAACCGGCGAGGGCCGGGTGGTGGACCTGTTCGCGGTGCTGCTCTGCCTGCTCATCGCCTTCCTGCTGAACCTCGGCATCCGCAGCGCCGCCCGGTTCGAGACGTTCGTGGTGGGGGTGAAGGTCGCCGTCGTGCTGCTCGTCATCGTGGTCGGCTTCTTCCACATCAACACCGCCAACTACCACCCCTTCTTCCCTTTCGGGATCGGCGGGGCCATCACCGGGGCCGCCACCGTGTTCTTCGCCGTGTTCGGCTACGACGCGATGAGCACCGCGGCCGAGGAGTCACGCGACGCGCGGCGGCACATGCCCAGGGCGATCATCTACTCCCTCATCATCGCCATGGTGCTGTACGTGCTGGCCACGCTCGTGCTGACCGGCATGCAGAACTACCGGGAGATCGATCCCGAGAGCGGCTTCTCCTCGGCGTTCGCCTCGGTCGGACTCTCCGGGCTGGCGTCCGTGATCGCGGTGGGCGCCATCATCGGCATCCTCACCGTGATGTTCACGTTCATGCTCGGCGTCACCCGCGTGTGGTTCGCGATGAGCCGTGACGGGCTGCTGCCGCGATGGTTCGCCAAGGTGCACCCGGTACGGCGGGTGCCCTCGCGCGTCACCTGGATCGTGGGCGCCGCCTCCGCGGTGATCGCCGGGTTCCTGCCGATCCGGGAGGCCGCCGAGCTGACGAACATCGGCATCCTGCTGGCGTTCGTGGTCGTGTGCCTGGCCGTGATCGTGCTCCGCTACCGGCAGCCCGGCCTGCACCGCGAGTTCCGTACCCCCGGGATGCCGGTCGTGCCCGCTGTCGGGGTGGTCTTCTCGATCTGGCTGATCACGTTCCTGGACCCGGTGACGTGGCTGCGCTTCGCCGCCTGGTTCGTGCTCGGGCTGGTCATCTACTTCGCCTACAGCCGCCGGCACTCCGCGCTGGAACGGTCGCCGGCCGGGACGGGCGAGCGCTGACGCGCCGTCGAGCCGTCCGCCTGACGTCGCCTGCTGTGGCGAGGATCACACCGTGCAGCCGTCCCGAACTGAAGGCCGCGGGAGTCAAGAGAGGGACATGACCCTCACAGGCAAGGACCGACCATGCCGAAGACCAGCACCGCTCTCCTGCGCGACCTGCACAAGCCCGGCGACCCGCTGATCCTGCCCAACGTGTGGGACGCGGGCAGCGCAACCGTCGTGGCCGAGGCCGGCTATCCCGCCCTGGCGACCGCCAGCGCGTCCATCGCCGCCCTGCTGGGACGCGACGACCACGAGGGCGCACCGGTCGGCGAGATGTTCGACATCGCCGCCAGGATCATCAGGGCCGTGGACGTGCCGGTGACCGTCGACGCCGAAGCCGGCTACGGCCTGCCGCCCGGCGAGCTCGTCGAGCGGCTCACCGCCATCGGCGCGGCCGGGTTCAACATCGAGGACACCGACCACCGGGCCGGGGGACTCGTCGACGCCGGGACGCAGGCCGCGCGCATCGCGGCCCTCCGGGAGGCGGGCCCCGACCTGGTGATCAACGCGCGGGTCGACGTGTTCCTGACCGGCTCCACCTCGACCGAGGAGGTCGCCGAGCGCGGGCGCCGCTACCTGGAGGCCGGCGCCGACTGCGTCTACCCCATCATGGCCCCGTCGGAAGAGGTGGTCGGCGACCTCGTCAAGGCCGTCCCCGGGCCGGTCAACGTCGCCTGCATGCCCGGCATGGACCTGGGCAGGCTGGCCTCCCTCGGCGTCGCCCGCGTGTCCTTCGGCCCGCTGACGTACCTGACCGCGCTGGAGGCGCTCAAGACCATGGTGGGCCGCATCCGCGCGGGCCAGGACCCGTACGCGGCCTGACCCGCGGCGGGCAGGCAGGTGCTGTGCGGAGGTTCCCGCCTGCCCGAACCCGGTCAGGCCGACGTGCGGCCCAGGGCGCGCAGCTCGTCGGGGGTGAGCGCCGAGACGTTCTGGTCGATGGGGGAGTCGGAGTACTGGTGGATGGTCCAGGTCTTCCAGTCGGCGGGCGGCGTCACCGTCCCCTTCGGCTTGCTGTAGTGGGCCACCCACAGCGGGTACTCGGCCAGGCCCTTGCCGTAGGTGTCGGCGAAGTTCCAGCCGCTGTAGAACATCGGGGTGACCCCGGTCTCGGCCTTCACGTGCGACAGCCACGCCTTGGCCCAGGCGTTGACCTCCTCGACGGACTTGCCGTCGGTGGTCTCCAGGTCCAGCACCAGCAGGTCGCCGGGCTTGGAGGGCTGGGAGTTCACCATGGACAGGAAGTGGTCGGCCTCGGCGATGGGGTCGTTGCCGGGGTGTGCGTAGTGGTACGCCCCGCGCACGATGCCCTTCTTGCCCAGCTCGCTCCAGTGCCTGGCGAAGGCGGCGTCGCGGAAGTCGGTGCCCTCGGTGGCCTTGATGATGCCGAACTGCGCAGGGCTGGCGGCCCAGTCGTGCAGCGGCTGGTGGTTGGACACGTCCTGGCCGTAGGTGAGCGTGCGCTGCTCGGCCGCCTGGGCCGGGGCCGGCTCGACGGGCGAGGCGTGCGCGGGCAGGCTCACGCCCGCGATGGCGGTGGTTCCGGCCAGCAGGGCGCCGGCGGCGGACAGGGTGAGACGTCGCGTGAGTTCGCGCATGGGGGGATTGACTCCTTGCTTCCATGTGCCTACCGGGTTAGCTGACGGGTTCGGGCTTGGAAGTGCCCTACGCGCGCAGCCCTCGGCTGGCGTGCGATTCACCCCGGAAAGGTGGGTCCCCGGTTCCGCGCTGTGCGGATTCGGCCTGTCAACGTCGCGGCAAACGGTTCGGCAAGCGTTCGCCTGTGCCGTATGCCGTAATCCCAAGAAGGTATATAACGCCCCATAAACGCTGCAAGCGGTACAAATCGCTATGCAATGTCGTTCGCCATGGGGAAGCCCTGGATCGCCGCTCTCGCAGGCGTTCCAGGGCTTCGGCAAAGTTTTTCCGGCACCGTACGCGGGTCCCACCGGAAGGGGACCCGTGATGCCCCTGTGACGCGAGCCGGTGGGCGTACCGCCGGCACCGGCAGGTCATCCGGGGGCGCCGGGGCCCTTCGGCTACCCCTGCCCGGCGAGCCAGTCGTCGAAGGTGGTCGGCGCGATGTGCGCGCCCTCGCCGGGCAGCAGCACGTCGCCCGCCATCGCCGGGCCGAAGATCCCCGACCACGTCGGCACGAGCCGCACCGTACGGCCCCGCGCCTCGTGGGTGCGCCGGGCCATGTCCACCAGGTCCTGCGGCTCGGGGCCCGCGACGTCGGCGTACCGCCCCCGAGGCTCCCCGGCCGCGAGCTCGGCGAGGACGCCGGCCACGTCGGCGGGCGCGATCGGCTGGACGAGCAGCGGCGCGATCGTGGCGACGCCGTCCTGCTCCGTCCAGCCCGCCACCATTTCGGCGAAGTCGTGGAACTGCGTGACCGGCACGATCGTCCACGGCACCGGCCCGGCGGCCACGAGGCGCTCCTGCTCCCGCTTGCCGGCGTAGTGGGCGTTGCCCTCGACGCGATGGATCCCGACGATCGACAGCAGGACGTGGTGGCGCACCCCCGCCCGCTCCCCGGCGGCCAGCAGGGTGCGCGTGGTGGCGCCGAAGAACGCCACCGTCTCCTCCGGGCCGGCCGCCGGCGCGTTGATGGCGTCGACGACCGCCTCCGCACCGGCCAGGACGTCGTCGAGCCCGTCGCCGGTCGCCAGGTCCACGCCGAGCGAACGACTGATGCGCACGACCTCGTGGCCGTCGCGTTCGAGGGTCGCGGCGGTGAGCGACCCGATGTTCCCGGTCGCGCCGGCGACTGCGATCCGCATGATGATCCCCTTAATTATGGACTAAACGGGTCCATAATAGCTGCGATAGAATCGGGGCGTGAAGCTGCCTGTGAGCACCGAGTGGGTTCTGCACTGCGCGACCACGCTGGCCCAGCTCGAGCCGGGAGCCAGCGCGTCGGCCGCGCAGCTCGCGCTCCACTACGACCTCCCGGCGGCCTACCTCACCAAGCAGCTCAAGGAGCTGGTCAAGGCCGGGCTGCTGGCCGCGTCCACCGGACCGAGGGGAGGCTTCCGGCTGGCGCGGCCCGCCGCCGAGATCACGCTGCTGCAGATCGTCGAGGCCGTCGACGGCCGGTCCACGCCGTACGAGTGCCGCGAGATCCGTCAGCGGGGACGCGGCGCGCTGCCCCCGGAGGAGTGCGAGCGCATGTGCGTCCTCGCCGAGAAGATGGCCGACGCCCACCGGGCATGGCGGGCCAGCCTCGCCGACGTCACCCTCGCCGACATCCTCGCCGAGCTGCCGGAGTGGGCGCCGGCCCGCACCCGGCAGCGCCTGTCGGGCACCACGTAGCCGGAGATCAGGTCGCGTCACGCGCCAGGGGCGTGCGGGGTGAAGCGGACGAACGGTATGTGCCGCCCCACCTCCCGGTAATCCGCCACGCTGCCGTCGACCGCGAAGCCCATGATCTTGCAGAGCTGGCGGGCGGCGGCGGGGTGGCGGGGCGCGTACGTGGCCATGATCTCCGCGCCCTGCTCGTCCGGGATCGGCGCGGCGGTGGCCCGCAGAGCGCGTCCGCCCACGTGCAGGGTCACCTCGGGATCGGCCAGGACGTTGCGGTACCAGTCGGCACGCCGCCCGAACCCGGAGGCCGCCACATAGCCCCGCTCGTCGTGCTGGACGACCTCGATGACGGCCTGGCGGGGCCGGCCGGAGACGCGGCCGGTGTGGGTGAGCAGCATGACCCGCTGCCCCAGCAGCCGGCCCAAGCCGACCCGGTACAACACGATGGGAAGGCGCCACAGCCTGCGGCGCAGCCCGGTCGGCGGTGCGGGTTTCTTGACGATCTCCATGACAGGTCCTTTCGAGGTCGGCCGTGTGCGGCGGAGGGGGAACCCTCCGCCGCGCTCACGAGGGGTCAGGCGTCGCCAGCAGGTCCTCCACCGCGGACAGCACCGCGCCGACGGGAAGGTCGCCGTCGATCATGTAGTGCAACATCAGCCCGTCGATCGCCGCGACGACCAGCGTGGCGACCCCGTCCAGGCGGTCCGCCGTCCAGCCGGGACGCGCCCCGCGGAGACGGCCGGCGATCAGCGCGCGGGCCTGGCGCAACTCGTCGCGGAGCACCACGCCGAGCGCGGGATCGCGGGTGGCGCCCGCGATCAGCTCGGCGGCCAGCCGGGTCGTCTGGTCGTCGCCGGTCGCCTGGGGCAGCAGGCGCCGTACGGTCGCCAGGGCCGCGCGCTCGTCCGCGGCCTCCATCAGCTCGGTGACCAGCGGGCCCAGGATGAGATCGGTGGCCTGCCGGAAGATCGCCGTGTGGAGCCCGGCCAGCCCGCCGAAGTGGTAGTGGATCAGGCCGGGATTGGTGCCGGCCCGCTGTGCCACGGCACGGGTCGTGACGCCCTGCCAGCCGTCGTCCCGCAGCACCGCGATGCCGGCCGCCACGAGTTGCTCACGACGGCGATCCCCGCGGGGCGAATTTGGTCGGTCGGCCAAGTTGGTCATACGGCCAAAGTAGCAGAACGGCACCGGGCGCGGAACCACGATCGGCACCGACCTGCTGCGCGCGGTCACGGAGGAGGCCGGGCGGCGCGGCGCGGTTCAGGTCGTGGTGGTGTGCGGCCACGCGGACGAGGCGAAACGCGAGGCGCTCCGCCTGGCCGGGCTGTCCATCGCGGCCGAATGGTGGACCGCCCCGCTGTGACCGCGACACCCGTGGGATCGCCGGGCTCCCCAGGGCCAGGGACCACCCGCCGGCTGAGCCGCACTGCCCCTTGACCCCTGATGACCGTGGCGCGGCGTCAGGGGTCAAGGGGGCGCCGCGCCACGGTCCGGGGTGGCTCAGCCCGCGCTGCAGGAGACGGACGGCCAGGTGTGGTTGCCGTTGTGCTGGATCGTCACACCCCAGTTGTTGCCGTTGCCGTTGGGTCTGGCGTTCAGCACCTGGGAGCTGGGATAGGTGGCGCTGATGTTCCACGTGGCGATGATCCTGGCCGGAGACGGCACGTTCATCGTCACGGTCCAGTTGTTCGAACCGCTGACCGACACGGAGAGGTTGTACCGGTCGCTCCACTGCTGGCCCGCTGACAGCGTCGCCGTGCAACCGCCCGGGTTGCCCGGGTCGCCGGGGTCGGGGTTGCCGCCGCCGGAGCCGATCGTGATGTTGGAGTTTCCGCTGCTCTGATAACCCTCGGTCGCGAGGATCATGTAGTCGTGGCTGCCCAGGTTCATGCCATTACGGGCCCATGCGTCGAAGTGGTTGCCCGAGGTGATGCTCCCGCCGGTCCTCTTCTGCTGCCGGACGCTCCAATACTGGTCGAACGTCCTGGTGCCCTCGATGGAGGGGGCGTTGTAGCGCGTCGTCTTGTAGATGTCGTACGTGCCGCCGTCGCTGGTGACCGTGCCCCGGTATTCGCCCGTGGGCCGGTAGGTGCCCCAGCTGTCGACGACGTAGTACTCCACGAGCGGGTTCCTCGTCCACCCGTAGAGCGTCAGGTAGGCGTTGCCCGACGGGTTGAAGCTGCCCGAATAGCTCACGGTCCTGCGTCCGCCGGTGCTCCAGCCCTTGCCGGCGACGAAGTTCCCGGTGTTCCTCCATGAGGTGCTGTAGTTGCCGCCGGAGCCCAGCTCCATGGAGACCGTTCCGTTGCTGTCGGTCCAGAACGAGTAGAAGTAGCCGTTGTTGGTGCCGGTCTGGTTCGAGGTGATGGCCGCGTTGGCGACGGACGGCAACATCGCGGTGACCACGGCGAGCACCACGGCTCCTGCGCGGGCGGCGAACAACCTGGCGCGGCCGCGTCTGCGGCGGGGGGTGGGGGCGTCGTTCATGTGCGTGCTTCCTCCTCGTGAGGGCTCGCTGGGGGCGGGCAGCGACAGTGTTCGTCCGGCCCTGGCAGGCTGTCAACGACGCCCATGCGAACGTGAGTTTTCGGCCGGCCGGCGGTGTCATGGGCGGGCATCTGGCCTGGTCGGCGGGCATGACCGGCGAGTCGTACCGTGCCCGGTTCATGAAACTTTCAACGTTTGGCCGAAACATTCGGAGCGCACGACCACGGGCCGGCCCGCACCGGATCGAGTTCTCGGCGGGCGCCGCCCTGGCCGAGGCGTTCTCGCCCGGGTTCCACGGCACGTGCGCGGGCACGTCGTACGCCATCACGTGAAAACCGTCGGCGGCGAGCACCTGGCCCCAGGTGTCGCAGCGGTAGCGGCCAGGATGTGGCCGCTACTCGGGGCATCATGGGAACCATGCCGAAGACCTCAGCCCGGCTGCTGTCGTTGCTCTCGCTGCTCCAGGCGCGCCGGGACTGGCCGGGGGCGCTGCTGGCCGAGCGGCTCGACGTCAGCCCGCGCACCGTGCGCCGTGACGTCGACCGCCTGCGCGAGCTGGGCTATCCCATCGTGGCGTTCAAGGGACCCGACGGCGGTTACCGGCTCGACGCGGGCGCGGAACTGCCTCCGCTGCTGTTCGACGACGAGCAGGCCGTCGCCCTGGCCATCGCGCTCCAGATCGCGGCCACCACCGGCGCCGGGATCGAGGAAGCCGCGGCACGCGCGCTGAACACGGTCCGGCAGGTCATGCCCGCACGGCTGCGCCGCCGGATCGACACCTTCCAGGTCACGGCCGTGGAGCGGCCCGAGGCCCGGCCCGGCCCGCGGGTCGGCGGCGGCGTGCTCATGGCGCTCAGCGCCGCCGTCCACGGCCGCGAGGTGCTGCGCTTCGACTACGCTCCCGTGTCCTCGCCGGGGGGCGACGACGACGGCATGGGCGATCCGCCGCGCCGGGTGCAGCCCCATCACCTCGTCACCTGGGGCGGGCGCTGGTACCTGGTCGCGTGGGACCTCGACCGGGACGACTGGCGTACGTTCCGCGCCGACCGGATCACCCCGCGCACCCCTGCCGGACCCCGCTTCACCCCGCGCGAACTGCCCGGGGGTGACGTGGCCGCCTTCGTGGCCGGCAGGTTCCTGGGCTCCGGCGATGCTGAGGGCCGGCCCTGCCGCGGCGAGGTGATCCTCGGGGCGCCCGCCGCCGACGTGTCCCGATACACCCGCGACGGGGTCGTCGAGGAGCTCGGGCCGGACCGTTGCCGGCTCGTCCTGGGCTCGTGGTCATGGACCGGTCTGGCCGCCGCCATCGGCAGGTTCGACGCCGACATCGAGGTCGTCGGCCCCGCCGAGCTCAAGGACGCCTTCGCGTACCTGGCCCGCCGCTACGCCGCCGCCGCGACGGCGAGAAGTTGACGAGATCGACCCGGCTGTGACATTCTGAAGGCGGCAGCGAGGTTGACACTTATATTAAGTGTAGACATTCGTTTCTCTTCTGCGTTATGCTGCTTCCTCGCGCTGCCCTCTGACGCCCCCGGCTTCTGCCGGGCGCTTGGCGTGCGCGCAGTTCGATTCCGTCCGTGCCTTCCGGAAGGACCTCTGTTGGCAGCCTCGCGCAACGCCTCCGCCATACCCGCCGGTCCCCGTCGCGTGTCATTCTCGCGCATCCAGGAGCCTCTCGAAGTTCCTGACCTTCTCGCCCCGCAGACCGAGTCGTTCGACTGGCTGCTCGGCAACGAGAAGTGGAAGGCCCGGGTGGAGGCGGCTCGCCAGGCCGGGCGCAGGGACGTCCCGACCCAGTCGGGTCTCGAAGAGATCCTCGAAGAGATCAGTCCGATCGAGGACTTCTCGGGGACCATGTCCTTGTCGTTCCGCGACCACCGGTTCGAGCCGCCGAAATACTCGGTGGACGAGTGCAAAGACAAGGACATGACCTTCTCCGCCCCGATGTTCGTGACGGCGGAGTTCATCAACAACACCACCGGTGAGATCAAGAGCCAGACGGTGTTCATGGGCGACTTCCCGCTCATGACGCCGAAGGGCACGTTCATCATCAACGGCACCGAGCGTGTCGTCACCTCGCAGCTGACTCGTTCGCCTGGCGTCTATTTCGAGCGCACTGTCGACAAGACGTCCGACAAGGATCTGTACGGCTGCAAGGTCATCCCGTCCCGGGGTGCCTGGCTGGAGTTCGAGATCGACAAGCGCGACAGCGTCGGTGTGCGCATCGACCGCAAGCGCAAGCAGGCCGTCACCGTGCTTCTCAAGGCACTGGGGTGGACCAACGAGAAGATCCTCGAGCGTTTCGGCCAGTACGAGTCGATGCGGGCCACCCTGGAGAAGGACCACACGGCCGGCCAGGATGACGCGCTGCTCGACATCTACCGCAAGCTGCGGCCGGGTGAGCCGCCGACCAAGGAGTCGGCGCAGACCCTGCTGGAGAACCTCTACTTCAACCCCAAGCGGTACGACCTGGCCAAGGTGGGCCGCTACAAGATCAACAAGAAGCTCGGGGTCGACGCCGAGATCACCCAGGGCACTCTGACCGAGGACGACATCGTCGCCACGATCGAGTACATCGTCCGCCTCCACGCGGGCGAGGAGTCGATGCCGGGCGCCAACGGAGAGGTCATCGTCGAGATCGACGACATCGACCACTTCGGCAACCGCCGCCTGCGCAGCGTCGGCGAGCTCATCCAGAACCAGGTCCGCCTGGGTCTGGCCCGCATGGAGCGTGTCGTGCGCGAGCGGATGACCACGCAGGACGTCGAGGCGATCACGCCGCAGACCCTGATCAACATCCGCCCGGTGGTCGCCTCCATCAAGGAGTTCTTCGGCACCTCGCAGCTGTCGCAGTTCATGGACCAGATCAACCCGCTGGCCGGGCTGACGCACAAGCGGCGCCTGAACGCGCTGGGTCCCGGCGGTCTGTCGCGTGAGCGGGCCGGCTTCGAGGTCCGTGACGTGCACCCGTCCCACTACGGCCGGATGTGCCCGATCGAGACCCCTGAAGGCCCCAACATCGGCCTGATCGGGTCGCTGGCCTCCTATGCCCGGCTGAACGCCTTCGGCTTCGTCGAGACGCCCTACCGCAAGGTGGTCGACGGCAAGGTCACCGACCAGATCGACTACCTCACCGCCGACGAGGAAGACCGTTTCGTCAAGGCGCAGGCCAACACGGTGCTCAACCCCGACGGGTCGTTCGCCGAGGCTCGCGTCCTGGTGCGCACCAAGGGCGGCGAGACCGAGCTCGCCCGTGCCGGCGAGGTCGACTACATCGACGTGTCGCCGCGCCAGATGGTGTCGGTGGCCACGGCGATGATCCCCTTCCTCGAGCACGACGACGCCAACCGGGCGTTGATGGGCGCCAACATGATGCGCCAGTCGGTGCCGCTGCTCAAGAGCGAGGCGCCGCTGGTCGGCACCGGCATGGAATACCGCGCCGCGACCGACACGGGCGACATGGTCAGCGCCGAGAAGGCGGGTGTGGTCGAGGAGGTCTCGGCCGACTACGTCACGGTGCTCAACGACGACGGCACGCAGACGACGTACCGTGTGGCGAAGTTCAAGCGCTCCAACATGGGCACCTCGTTCAACCAGAAGCCCATCGTCGCCGAGGGCGACCGGGTCGAGGTCAACCAGGTGATCGCCGACGGGCCGTGCACCGACCAGGGTGAGATGGCGCTCGGGAAGAACCTGCTGGTGGCGTTCATGCCGTGGGAGGGCCACAACTACGAAGACGCGATCATCCTGTCCCAGCGGCTGGTGCAGGACGACGTGCTGTCCTCGATCCACATCGAGGAGCACGAGGTCGACGCCCGTGACACCAAGCTGGGTCCGGAAGAGATCACCCGCGACATTCCCAACGTCTCCGAGGAGGTCCTGGCCGACCTCGACGAGCGCGGCATCATCCGCATCGGCGCCGAGGTCGTGCCCGGCGACATCCTGGTCGGCAAGGTCACCCCGAAGGGCGAGACCGAGCTGACGCCCGAGGAGCGGCTGCTGCGCGCGATCTTCGGTGAGAAGGCGCGTGAGGTGCGGGACACCTCGCTGAAGGTGCCGCACGGTGAGCAGGGCAAGGTCATCGGCGTGCGGGTGTTCAGCCGTGAGGAGGGCGACGAGCTGCCGCCGGGGGTCAACGAGCTGGTCCGCGTCTACGTGGCCCAGAAGCGTAAGATCACCGACGGTGACAAGCTGGCCGGCCGGCACGGCAACAAGGGCGTCATCTCCAAGATCCTGCCGGTCGAGGACATGCCGTTCCTGGAGGACGGCACCCCGGTCGACATCATCCTCAACCCGCTGGGCGTGCCCGGCCGGATGAACGTCGGCCAGGTGCTGGAGACCCACCTGGGGTGGATCGCCGCCAGGGGCTGGGACATCTCCGGGGTGCAGGAGGCCTGGGCCGGGCGGCTGCGCGAGAAGGGCTTCGACAGGGTCGCCCCGCGCACCAACATGGCCACGCCGGTCTTCGACGGCGCCCACGAAGAGGAGATCATCGGGCTGCTCGACAGCACGGTCCCCAACCGTGACGGGGATCGGCTGGTCGAGCGGAGCGGCAAGGCCCGCCTCTTCGACGGCCGTAGCGGCGAGCCGTTCCCCTATCCGATCTCGGTGGGCTACATCTACATTCTCAAGCTGCTCCACCTGGTCGACGACAAGATCCACGCGCGGTCGACCGGTCCTTACTCCATGATCACTCAGCAGCCGCTCGGCGGGAAGGCCCAGTTCGGTGGCCAGCGCTTTGGTGAGATGGAGGTGTGGGCGCTGGAGGCCTACGGCGCCGCCTACGCCCTGCAGGAGCTGCTGACCATCAAGTCCGACGACGTTCTCGGCCGGGTGAAGGTCTACGAGGCCATCGTCAAGGGCGAGAACATCCCCGAGCCGGGCATCCCCGAGTCCTTCAAGGTCCTCATCAAGGAGATGCAGTCGCTGTGCCTGAACGTCGAGGTGCTTTCCAGCGACGGCATGTCCATCGAGATGCGTGACACCGACGAGGACGTCTTCCGCGCCGCGGAGGAGCTCGGAATCGACCTGTCCCGGCGTGAGCCGAGCAGCGTCGAAGAAGTCTGACGACCTGTCCTGCCGGATGAGCTCCCCGAATCCGTGCCGACCGCGGGACTTGTCCGGACCCACGGCGTCAGTCTCGGTGGCGGCCGGCGGGCGATCAGGCTGACGTGGCCGCCCTGGCGGCGGGCCAGGCGCTGAGGCAGCGCCTGGCCCGCGGCGAGACGAAGGGGCGGCGTACGCGCGCTGCGATGGCTCGACGGCCACCTCGACGAGCTCGTGACGGTCAACCCACCGGACCGCAGCTCTGTTCACGTTCGGCGATGAGTTTTCCTGTTGCCGGTCGTCTGCCTTCGGAAGATGCCCCTCGGGAGAAGCATCCAGGATGCCTGTGACCGCGCGGTGTGCGGCACAGCATTCTCCGCAAGCCGGAGGGGTGCTTTCTCCGCGCGAGCGGTGACATGGACGAGGGTTGCGATGAGTGAGATACAGGAACAGATTCAGCGTCATATCGACACGCTGGTCGCCACCGGCGCGGAGACCGCTGTGCAGGTGGCCGCCTATCAGGATGGCGCGCTGATCGTCGACGCGGTGGCGGGCACGGCCGACCCGGCCACCGGGCGGCCGGTCACCTCCGGTACGCCGATCTTCAGTTTCTCCACAGGGAAGAACATGGCGGCCACGCTGGCGCATCTGCTCGTCGCGCATGGGTGCCTCGCGTACGACAGCCCGGTCACGGACCTGTGGCCCGAGTTCGGTGCACGCGGCAAGGCCACGGCGACACTGCGGCACGTGCTGACCCACACGGTCGGTCTTCCGGCCATGCCGCGCGAGATCACCCCGGCCGAGCTTCCCGACTGGTCCAGGGTGTGCGAGTCGCTGGCCGCCGCCGAGCCGCGCTGGCGGCCGGGCGCCGCCGTGGGCTATCACTCCTACACCTTCGGCTATCTCATCGGCGAGCTGGCCCGCCGCGCGACCGGGCGGCCCATGGGCGAGCTGCTGCGTGAGTGGATCACTGCGCCGCTGGGTATCGAGGGGCAGCTCTACTTCGCCGCTCCGCGGGAGTCGCTGCCGGGGCTGGCGCGCCTGGAACAGCGGGCGCGGCAATGGCCTGCCGCCCCGGACGACGGTGATGCGATCCTCGCGCCGTGGGAAAGCCGGCCGAGTGCCGATTTCGGCAACAACGGCGAGATCCTGCGCGCCGATGTACCGTCGGTGGGTATCGCCACCGCGCACGGTCTTGCCGCGATGTTCAACGCCGTGCTGCAGGGCAAGCTCGTTGACTCCGCCCGGTTGGCGGAACTGTCCGCGCTCGCGTTCGAGGGTACGGATCAGGTTTTCGGCACTCCGGCGCGAATGGCGCTGGGCTTCCCGATCGGCAGGATGGGCGCCCCTGCCGTGGAGAACTCCGTGGCACTCGGATGGCCGGGCGGCGGCGGAAGCTACGCCTACGCCGACCCCACGCGGGGAGTCGCCTTCGCGCTGACGAAAACCCGGCTCGTCCCGAACTTCGACACCGCGCTGTCGGTCACCACGATCCTGGCCGACCATCTCGCCGGAACCCGCTGAGCTTTCCCCGCGGCCGCGCCGGGGCGGGGTTCGCGACGATCGCAAGGAGACAATCATGTCCACTCACATGGCCGGCGACTCGACCCCGCCGCAGACCAGCCTCGGTCCGTTCTCCTCGCCAGGCGCCGGCCCGACGCCGTGGGAGGAGACGGAGTGGGCACTGCGCCGCACCCAGAAGTTCCAGCTGTGCACGGTGCGCCGGGATGGCCGCCCCCACGTGACACCGTTGCTGGCGATCTGGGCGCTCGGCGCGATGTGGTTCACCACCGGCGACAACGAGCAGAAAGCCAAGAACCTCAACGCCAACCCGCACTGCGCGCTGACCACCGGAACCGGCACCCTGACCGGCATGGACTACGTCATCGAAGGCACCGCGAGCCTGGTCACCGACCAGGCCACCAGGCAGGCCGTGGCGACGGCGTTCGAACAGGCCTATGGCTGGCAGCTCACCCGCGAGGACGGAACCTGGTATCAACTCGGCGAAGCCATTCGGACCGGAAATGTTCAGCTCTACCGGATCCGGCCGGACAAGGCGTTCGCCTTCGCCGCCGGTAGCCAGTCGTCCCAAACCCGCTACCAGTGGCGCTGAGAGCAGACCCTCCGGCGGTCGGAACGGCGGACGCCGCCGCCACCGCGCCGCTGCCGGGCGGGGCGGCGACGGCGCGAGCCCGCGGCGCTGACGCGGACGCGCCGTTCAAGGCCGGGGAGTTCGACCAGGCCGCCCGCGCGTACGAGGAGATCCTGAGAACGGACCCCGCGAACCTGCACGCGGCCCGCCGGCGCGGCTTCATCGCGCTGCTCGTCCGCGTCGACCACGACCGCCCGATCGAGACCTTCGCCCACAGCCAGCCGGCCATCACCTACCCCTGCTACCCGAAGGAGCTCCGCCTCGGAGGAGCCGTCGCCAAGGACGTCTACTGCTACTCGCACCCGCACCTGCCGCTCAGCCCTCCCGGCTTCGACGTGCCGGGCCACTTCGCCCACTGCTTCTACAAGCCCTGCAACGTCACCGCCGACGGCATGGGCCGGTCAGGGCGTACGTTCAGTGCTGGTGGCTCTCGATGCGGCCGCCGAGTTGAGCGTGAGACTCGGCCAGGAGCTTCGGGTCGGAGACGACGGTCCACCGGTCGCCTACGAGATAGGTCCCGCCGTAGGCCCGGGCTCCTTCGTACCACGCGTCCTGGTTCTCTCGCGTGGTGAAGGTCATGACGACGTAGCGGCCGGCGCCGGTTTGGCAGGACACCTGGCGTAGCTCGCTCGCATCGACCTGAACCGACGGCCGGTCACACCTGATGGCGGCGAGGATGCGGTCCAGGCCGGCGCCGGGGAGGGGTTGGCCCGCGACGGGTTGAGCCGGGTGGTGATGGGTGGTTGCGGTGCTGTTCGGTGCGGAAGCGAAGATCGTGAAGACGGCGAGGCCCACACCCAGGACGGTCAGGCTGGATGCCGCAATGATTCGCAGATGCTTCATCGGATACCTCCGAGGAGACCCCCGCCTTCAGGCGGGGGAGGAATCGGTCTCCTGCGGAGCAGGGCAGGGTGAGGCGATGCGCCACCAGGCGGACCGCCGTATAGAACACACACACGATTGTTAGCTGATCGTGCGGTAGGATGTGAGGCATGGCGCGGATCGTGAAGCGGGCCTACAAGTACCGCTTCTACCCGACCCCCGAGCAAGCCTCCGAGCTTGCCCGGACATTCGGCTGCGTCCGCCTCGTCTACAACAAAGCCCTGGAA
>NZ_JBDPLS010000019.1:0-165130 GCF_039871515.1 Nonomuraea sp. B1E8
CCCCCGCTGCTGTCACGGTGACTGGAGGCTGTAGCGCTCGCCCTCGACCTGGGTCTCGAACACGCCCTGGACGTTGCCGTCGGCGTCCAGGGACGTTCCCGTCCCCGTCGTGGTGAACGTGCCGTCCGCGTCCACCTGCCCCTCCTGGGCTCCGCGCAGTTCGAAGTCGAAGGTGTCGTCGGCCTTGAACGCGTAGTGCCTGAAGGCGTAACGGAAGCCGTCGGCGGTGGGCTGCCAGCTGCCGAACCCGGTCCGCTTGCCGACGGCGAGGCTGAAGCTGCCGTCGGGCCGCAGCGCGAACAGGCCGCGCTCCGTCTTCGTGCCGGACGCGAACGTGATCTCCACGGCCCACGTGCCGACCGGCGAACGCCGCCACTCGGTGTCGCCGCTGGCCGAGCCGGCCAGGCCGGCCACCGAGCCGAGCGTCAGGGCGCCCGCCGCCGCCACCAACGCCACGCGCCGGGCGAACCCGGGACGCTTGCCTGCCTTGTCTGACATGGTTCCTCCTTGTGTGCCGGCCCTATCTGCCGGGAGTGACCAGGTCGACGGCCTCCGCCGCGACCTGGAGGGATGTGCGCCGCGCCACCGGGTCGGAGCCGACGGGGGACAGGGCGATCGTGGTGACGCCGGCCCGCGCGTACGCGGCCATGCGCTCCGCCACCCGGTCCGGAGGCCCGAGCAGCGAGGTGCTGTCGACGAACTCGAACGGCACCGCCGCGGCCGCGCCCGCCGCGTCGCCGGCCCGCGCCCGGTCCTGGATCTCCACCGCCGCCTCGCCGTGGCCGAGCCGCTCCAGCAGGCGGAAGTAGAAGTTGTCGGCGCGGTGCCCGAGGCTGACGAACCGCGCCACGTGGTGCCTGACGGGCAGCGCGGCGGCCTCCAGATCGTCGTCCACGGCGATCGACACCGAGGGGATGACCTCGAACGGCTCGCCGGCCAGGTCGCCGCGCAGCCGCCCGGCCTCCATGTGCCCGACCGCCTCGGCCACCCGCTCGGGCGAGCTGAAGACCCCGAACCAGCCGTCGGCGATCTCCCCGGCCAACTCCAGCCCGCGCGGGCCGACGGCGGCCAGGTAGATCGGGATGCGCGGGCTGACGAGCGTGGCGTGCAGGCGGAAGCCGGTGCCCCGGCCGCCGCGCAGCGGCACCTGCAGGTGCTCGCCCTTGTGGTCGACCTGGCGGCCGTCGAGCGCGGCCCGCACGATGGAGACGTACTCGCGCGTCCTGGCCAGCGGGCGGCCGAACGGCGTGCCGTGCCAGCCCTCGGTGACGAACGCGTTGGAGACGCCCAGCCCGAGCCGGAACCGGCCGCCGGACAGGCCGTCCAGCGTGGCGGCCGTCATCACGGTCATGGCCGCGGTCCGCGCCGGGATCTGGAACACCCCGGAGGCCACGTGGATCCGCGTGGTCCTGGCCGCGAGGTATCCCAGCGCGCTGGCCGCGTCCGAACGGAATCCCTCCGGTACGAACGCCACCTCGAACCCGAGCCGTTCCGCCTCCATGACGAGGTCGGCGTCGTTCAGAGGGACGTTGATCCCCAGTCGCATGGCATGCCCCGCTCTCTCGGATCAGATCGTCGCGAGGCCATCGTGGAAGGCCGTGTTCGAGCCGCGCTCGATCCGGGGCGGACGGGGGCTGGAGCGGAACTCGACCGGACGTCCAGCGTCGCGCGACGCCGGTTCTGCTCCCTGGTACATGTGCCGAGGACCGAAGGGATGAGGCCAGCCATGCCACACGAAGACACCGAGGTGCTGATCGCCGGCGGCGCCGTCGTCGGCCTGACCGCGGCCCTGTTCCTGGCCAGGGCGGGAGTACGGGTGACGCTCGTCGAGCGCAAGCCCAGTACGCTGCGCCACCCCAGGGCGCGGGTGATCAACCCGCGCACCGTCGAGATCTTCCGGTCGGCCGGTCTGGAGGAGACGATCGTCGCCGCGCAGTCCCTGACCTCCGACCTGAGCACCAAGACGGTGATCAGGGCCAGGACGCTCAACGACGCCGAGCTGTTCTCCATGCCGATGCGCAACGAGGCGCCGGGGCTCAGCGAGGCCACGCCGTGCGACTGGTGCTCCATCGACCAGAACAGGCTGGAGGAGATCGTCGCCGACCACGCCGTGAAGCTGGGCGCCGACGTGCGCTACTCCACCGAGCTGACGTCGTTCGACGACGACGGGGACGGGGTGACGGCGACCGTGCGCGACGCCGACACCGGCCGCGAGCGCCGGATCCGCGCGCGCTACCTCATCGCCGCCGACGGCAGCCGCAGCTCCGTGCGGCAGCGGCTCGGCATCGGCGTGACCGGCCCCGGCGTGCTGCAGAACATCGTCAGCCTCGTCTTCAAGGCCGACCTCAGCGGCCCCCTGCGCGGCCGGGACCTCGGCCTGGGCTACTTCGACCAGCCCGAGCCCGGCACCCGCATGATGCCGATGGACGGCTCGCGCTGGGTGTTCGTCACCCCCTACGATCCGGCCGCCGGCACCGCCGACGACTTCGACGACGACCGGTGCGTGGCGGTCATCCGCGCCGCCGTGGGCGTGCCCGACCTGCGCGTCGACAACATCGAGGTGCAGATCGAGCGGACCGGCGCCAAGGTGCTCGGCTACGAGGTCGCCGCCCAGCTCGCCGAGCGCTACCGCCACGGACGGGTGTTCCTCGTCGGCGACGCCGCGCACGCCATGCCCCCGACCGGCGCGCTCGGCGCCGCCACCGGCGTGCAGGACGCCCACAACCTGGCGTGGAAGCTGGCCGCCGTCCTGTCCGGCGACGCGGGCCCCGGCCTCCTGGACACCTACGAGCAGGAACGCCGCGCCGTCGCCGGGCACACCATCGACTACGCCATGAAGACCATGCGCGACCGCACCAGCACCGCCGACGGCGACGGGAAGGCCGTCAGCTACGCCGCGATCATCCTGGGCTACCGGTACGACTCCGCGGCCGTGCTCCCCGAGGAGACCGGCGGCCCGCCCGCGCTGGAGCCCGCCCTGCTCGGCGCGCCGGGCACCCGGGCCCCGCACTGCCCGATCGTCCGCGACGGCGTGCCGGTGTCCACGCTGGACCTGTTCGGCGAGGCAACGGTGCTCCTCACCGGCTCGCAGGGCGGCGGCTGGCACGAGGCGGCGGCCCGCGCCGGGCTGGACGCGCGGATGATCGGCGGCGCGGAACTGGCCGCCCCCGAGGGCAGCTGGCCGCGCGCGTACGGGGTGAGCCCGTCGGGCGCGGTGCTCGTCCGACCCGACGGCTTCGTCGCCTGGCGCGCACCCGCCCTCCCCGCCGACCCGGAGGCCGTGCTGCGCTCGGTGACCGGCCGGATCCTCGACCGCGGCTGAGAGGCCCGCCATCATGGACATCGGACTCGCCCTGCCCACAACCGTGCCGGACCTGACCGGCGAGCGGCTCGTCGAGTGGGCCCGCAGGGCCGACCGGCTCGGCTTCAGCACGCTCGGCGCGCTCGACCGCATCGTGTACCCCAACTACGAGCCGCTGCTGGCCCTGACGGCCGCCGCCGCCGTCACCGAACGGATCAAGCTCGCCACCACCATCCTCATCGCCGCCTGCCGCGACAGCGCGCTGCTGGCCAAACAGCTGGCCACGCTCGACCACCTGTCCGGCGGGCGCCTGGTGGTCGGCCTCGCCTCGGGCGACCGCGAGGACGACTTCGACGCGACGGGGACGCCGTTCGCCGGCCGGGGCAAGCGCCTCGACACCGTCGTACGCGAGCTGCGCGACGCCTGGTCGGAGGCGGGCCAGGGCCTGCGCCCCCGGCGCCGGCCGCCCCTGCTGATCGGCGGCCACTCGGCGGCGGCCATGCGCCGCTCGGCGCGGGTGGGCGACGGGTGGATCGGCGGCGGCAGCTCGGTCTCCCGCTACGCCGACCTGGCCGACGCGGTGCGCGCGGAATGGCGGCGGCAGGGGAGGACGCAGGCTCCCAGGCTGCTGGCGCTGTCCTACGTCGCGCTCGGCCCGGGCGGACGCGAGCACGCCGAACGTTACCTGCGCTCCTACTACGCCTTCATCGGCGACAAGGCGGCGCTGGTGGCCTCCGGCGCGGCCACGGACCCGGAGCGGCTGCGCGAGCTCGCCCGCGGCTACGCCGAGGCCGGCTGCGACGAGCTGATCCTGCTGCCGTGCACGGCAGACCCCGGACAGGTTGATCTGATCGCCGATGCGGCGCTGAGCTGAGAGCTGGTGGAGCGGTGCGGGTGTTGTTCACGGCCTGGGCGTGGCCGTCCCATCTGTACGCCATGGTGCCCCTCGCCTGGGCGGCGCGCGCGGCCGGGCACGACGTGCTGGTGGCCTGCCAGCCGTCGCTGACGGCCGCCGCGCGGCGGACCGGGCTGCCGTACGCCGTGGTCGGCTCCGACGTGGACTCGGTGGACCTGGTCCGCGGGTACGCGCTGCCGACCCGGCGCTTCGGCACCCCGCCCGTCCCCCCGGGGCCCCTGGCCAACGGGCGCGCCCCCCGCGCGCTGCGCATGTTCCAGGCCAACGCCGAGGCCATGGTGGACGACCTGGTACGGCTGGCCGGGGAATGGCGGGCCGGCCTGGTCGTGCACGATCCGACGGCCTGGGCGGCCCCGATCGCGGCGGCGGCGGCCGGGGTGCCGGCCGTGCGCCACCTGTACGGGGCAGACCTCGTCCACCGCGCCCGCCGGTTCCTGCCGGAGCTGCTGGCGCCGATGGCGGAGCGGCACGGCCTCGACGACCTGGATCCCCTCGGGGCGGCCACGATCGACCCGTTCCCCGCCGGCGTGCAGGTGGAGGTGGACTACCGGCCGACGCCCATCAGGTACGTCCCGTACAACGGGGCCGGCGCGGACCCCCGCCTCGGCCCCGCGGACAGGCCCAGGATCTGTGTGACGTGGGGCACGACCATGGCCCGCGTCGACGTGCGCCGCTTCCTGGCCAGGGACGCCGTCAGCGCGCTGGCGGGGTCGGAGGCCGAGGTCGTCGCCGCCGTGACCGCCGCGCAGCGCCCGCTGCTCGGCTCCCTGCCGGAGGGCGTACGGGTCGTCGAGGACGCGCCGCTGCACGCCGTACTGCCGTCTTGCGACCTGCTGGTGGCGCACGGCGGCGCCGGCACCTCGCTGACCGGCCTGGCCGCCGGCCTGCCGCAGCTGCTGGTGCCGCAGCTGCCCGACCACGAGGCGCACGCCACCCGCCTGGTCCGCGCCGGGGCGGCCGAGCTGCTGCCGCCCGACGACGCCGGTCCGGCCGAGCTGCGGGAGCGGGCGCTGCGCCTGCTGCACGACGAGCGGGCCAAGGAGGCCGCGGCCCGCCTGCGCGAGGAGATCGCCGCCCGCCCGGCCCCCGCCGCCGTCGTCCCGCACCTGGAACGCATCGCCACAGCCTGACCGGCCGGCACGGCGCGCTCGTGCTGGAAGGAGACGACCGCGGCCTGACGGGAGGCCGCGGTCGTCCCGTGTCCGGAGGGGATCGCCACGGGCTGGTCGAGGGGCGCGGTCCCTCGGGTCCGGAGGGACGGCGTCGGTGAGTGCGGAAAGCCGCCGCGGGACCTCTCGGGCCCGCGGCGGCGTAGGGGCGGATCAGGTTCCGCCGGTGACCTCGACGATGGTGCCGGTGATGTTCCCGTTGGCCTCCGAGCCGAGGAACACGATGGCCCTGGCCACCTCCTCGGGCGTCGAGATGCGGCCCGTGGCGGCCGAGGCGGCCACCTTGCTCATCACCTGCGGGGGAAGGGCACGCCGGGTGGTGTCGGTCGCTGTCGCCCCGGGCGACACCACCACGCTGAGGATCCCGCTCGTGCCCGCCTCGGCCGCCAGGGTGCGGCTGAAGGCGTTGAGGCCGGCCTTGCTGGCGATGAAGGCCTCCTCCCCGGGGATGCCCGAGCGCACCGACGCCGCCGAGACGAAGACCAGCCGTCCCCAGCCGCGCGCCTTCATCGACGGCAACACCGCCTGCACCGTGTGGAAGGCGCCGTCGAGCTCCTCGCGGAGCTGGGTCTGCCACTCCGCGACCGGCACGTCCTCGAAGGCGCGGGGCGGCAGGTGCGGCCCCGACCAGGGGGAGGCGTTGGCGACCAGCACGTCCACGCCGCCGTGGGCGTCGATCACGCCGGCCACGGCGGTCCTGATGGAGTCCGCGTCGCCCAGGTCGTACTGCACGGCGATCGCGGTGCCGCCGGCCCGCTCGATCTCGGTCACGGTGCTCTGCGCACCGTCCTTGTTGACCCGGTACGTGAGGGCCACCCTGGCCCCTTCCGCGGCGAACAGGCGTGCCGCCGCACGTCCGATGCCGCTGCTGGCGCCCGTGACGAGCACACTCTTTCCGGTGAGCCCCAGTTCCATCCGTCACTCCCTTTGATCGGCACGACGGGCGGAGCAGGCCCGCCGGGACGCCCATGCTGGCTCGTTCCGCTCGAGCATCACCTGAGCGGTGCTGGCCGTCGCCCGGTCCGGCCCTCACCGATCCGCGGGCCGCTGCTCAAGCGGTGCTGGAGCGATCCTTGAGCCCTCGCAGCCAGCCTCTGCAGTCGGCGGGTCTCGAGGACCCGGCCGCCGGATGACCCGGAGGTATCACATGGCAATGGCGGTCATGCGCGACGAAGCGGCCGCGAAGGTGTTCGAGCTCTCGACGGGCGTGCACGCCAGCGCGGTGGTGCGCGCGGCGGTCCAGCTCGGCCTGGCCGACGCGGTGGACGGCGAGCCCGTCACCCTGGAGGAGCTCGCCTCGGCCGCCGGCGCGCGGCGGGACACGCTCGAACGGTTCATGCGGCTGCTCACCGCGTACGGCATCTTCGCCGAGGCGGAGGGCCGCTACGAGCACACCCCCCTGTCCCGGGCGCTGCGCTCGGACGCGCCCGGCGGCCCCGCGGCGATCATCCGCCTGGGCGGAGACTGGAACTGGATCCTGTGGGGACTGCTCGCCCACTCGGTCAGAACGGGCGAAGCCGCCTTCCAGGCCCACTACGGCCAGGACATCTTCGCCTATTTCGACCAGAACAGGCAGGCCGGCGAGGCGTTCCAGCACGGCCTGTCGGTCGTGGCGCAGCGGGAGGACCCGCTGGTCGCCGAGGCGCTGCCGGTCAAGGACGGCGAATGCGTGGTCGAGCTGGCGGGAGGCAAGGGCAACCTGCTGCGCGCGGTGCTGGAACGCCACCCCGGCGTCACCGGCGTGCTCGTCGAGACCGAGCAGGCGCTGGACACCGTCGACCCGGCGCTGCGCGAGGGCCCGCTGGCCGCGCGTTTCCGCGCCTTCCCCGGCGACTGCCAGACGGCCGTCCCCGGCGGCGGCGACGTCTATCTCATCAAGCAGACCCTGCACATGTGGGACGACGACACGTGCCTGCGCGTCCTGCGGAACTGCCGGCGCGCCGCGCCGCCCGGCGCCCGCGTGATCGTCGTCGAGCAGCTCCTCGCGAGCGGCCCCGCCGAGCGGCGGGCCCGGCTGATGGATCTGCACATGCTCCTGGTCGCGGGCGGCAAGGAGCGCACCGAGAAGGAGTTCGCCGAGCTGTTCGACCGTGCCGGCCTCGGCTTCGGCGGCGTTCGCGGGGAGGCGGGCGACCTGCGGCTGATCGAGGCCGTGACGCCCGACGCCTGACCCGATCATCACTCAGAAGGGAGCCCCCGTGGCACCGGACGCACCGATCAGCACCCCGGCCGACATCTTCCGGCTCGGCAGCATGTACGCGATGTCCAAGGTCGTGCTCACCGCGGTAGAGCTCGACCTGTTCACCGCGCTCGAAGACGTGGAGGCCACCGCGGAGGAGGTGTGCGAGCGCCTCGGCCTGCACCCCCGCGCCACCCGCCAGTGGCTGGACACCCTCGTCGTCACCGGCCTGCTCCAGCGCGAGAACGGCAGGTACGGCAACAGCCCGGCCGCCTCCCGCTTCCTGGTCCGCGGCGCCCCCGCCTACGTCGGCGGTTTCCTGTCGCGCTCCGGTGAGATGCTCTATCCGGCGTGGGGCAGCTTCACCGACACGCTGCGCACCGGCCGGCCGCAGGCCAACGACGGCGACTTCCGGGAACTGGTGGGCAACCCCGCGTTCCTGGACCGTTTCCTGACCATGATGGACTCGCTCAGCGGGCACCTCGGCCCCGAGCTGGCCAAGGTCTACGACTGGACCGAGCACGACTCCGTCGCCGACGTCGGCGGCGCCCGCGGCAACCTGATCTCCCACCTGGTCAGGGCGCACGTCCACCTCAAGGGCATGGTGTTCGACCTGCCGGAGATGGAGCCCAGGTTCGACGCGCACCTGGCCGGGCTCGGGCTGGCCGGCCGGGCCTCGTTCGTGCCCGGCGACTTCTTCAACGACCCGTTGCCGCAGGCCGACGTGCTGATCATGGGGCACGTGCTGCACGACTGGTCCGAGGAGGAGCGCCGGATGCTGGTCGGCAAGGCCTACCAGGCGCTGGCTCCCGGCGGGGTGCTGCTCGTCTACGACCGCATGATCGAGGAGGAGCCGGCCGACGCCGACAACCTCCTGGTCAGCCTGCACATGATCCTCACCACGACCGACGGGTCGGAGTACACCCAGGGCGAGTGCCTGGCGTGGATGCGCGAGGCGGGCTTCCAGCAGACCTCCGTCCGGCCGCTCGGCCCCACCGACACCCTCGCCATCGCGATCAAGTAGGAGATCACCTTGCCGCACAGAACGCTCATCGTCGCGCACATGGAGGCCTCGCACGCCGACGCCATCGCGGGCATCTTCGCCGACTCCGACGCGACGGACCTGCCGCACCTGATCGGCGTGTCCCGCAGGACCCTCTTCCGCTTCCACGACCTGTACTTCCACCTGGTCGAGGCCGACCAGGACATCAAGCCCGACCTGGACAAGGCGCGCCGGCACCCGCTCTACCTGGACGTCAGCCAGAGGTTGTCGGAGCACGTCAGCCCGTACGACCCGAACTGGCGCGAGCCGAAGGACGCCATGGCCATCCCCTTCTACACCTGGGAGCGCTCGTGACCGACAAGCAGGCCGGACCCCGGATCGTCCACATCGACGACGTCGAGCCCAACCGCCGCCGCGGCGGCGACCTGCGGGTGCTGCTCAGCCCCAAGACCGTGGGCTCGACCACAGGCTTCATGGGCGTGACGCTGCTCAAGCCGGGCGAGTCCGTCGCCGAGCACTACCACCCCTACTCCGACGAGTACATGTTCGTCGCCCGCGGCACGATCGTCGCGAGGCTGGACGGCGAGGACGTCAAGATGAGCGCCGACCAGGCCGTCATGGTGCCGAAGTTCACCCGGCACCGCGTCGAGAACACCGGCACGGAGGACGCGCTCATCGTCTTCCACCTGTGCCCGCTGGCGCCCCGCCCCGAGCTGGGGCACGTCGACACAGAAGAACGAGCGGGAGAGGCCTGATGTCGTCCGCCCGCGTCGTGGTCACCGGGATCGGCGTCGTCGCTCCCGGTGACCCGGGCACCAAGGCCTTCTGGGAGATGCTCACGGCGGGCCGCACGGCGACGCGTACCATCACCTTCTTCGACCCGTCGGGCTTCCGCTCCCGGATGGCCGCCGAGTGCGACTTCGACCCGGTGTCGGAGGGCCTGTCGGCCCAGGAGGTCCGCAGGATGGACCGGGCCGCGCAGCTCGGCGTGGTCGCGGCCAGGGAGGCGTGGGCCGACAGCGGCCTGGGGCAGGACGTCGCGCCCGAGCGGGTGAGCGTCAGCCTGGGCAGCGCCGTGGGCAGCACGATGAGCCTGGAGGAGGAGTACGTCGTCCTGAGCGACGGCGGCAGGCGGTGGCTGGTGGACGACGCGTACGGCGTGCCGCACCTGTACGGGTTCATGGCGCCCAGCACCCTGGCCGCCGAGGTGGCGTGGAGTTGCGGGGCCGAGGGACAGGTCGGGTTGATCTCGACCGGCTGCACGTCGGGCCTGGACGCCATCGGCCTCGGCGCCCGTCTCATCCGGCAGGGCACGGCCGACGTGGTGGTGGCCGGCGCGACCGACGCGCCGATCTCGCCGATCACCTCGGCCTGCTTCGACGCCATCAAGGCCACCTCGCCCAACAACGACGACCCCGAGCACGCCTCGCGCCCGTTCGACCTGCACAGGGACGGGTTCGTGCTGGGGGAGGGCGCGGCCGTCCTGGTGCTGGAGGAGATGGAGTCGGCGCGCCGCCGCAGCGCGACGATCTACGGTGAGATCGCCGGGTACGCCTCCCGCAGCAACGCCTTCCACATGACCGGGCTCAAGCCGGACGGCAGGGAGATGGCCGAGGCCATCCGCGCCGCGCTGGACGGCGCCAGGCTCGACCCGTCGGACATCGACTACGTCAACGCCCACGGCTCGGGCACCAAGCAGAACGACCGGCACGAGAGCGCCGCCTTCAAGCGGGCCCTGGGGCCGCGCGCCTACGAGGTGCCGGTCAGCTCGCTGAAGTCGATGGTCGGGCATTCGCTCGGCGCGATCGGCGCGATCGAGGCGGCGGCCTGCCTGCTGGCGATGCGGGACAACGTGGTGCCGCCCACGGCCAACCTGCACACCCCCGACCCGGAGTGCGACCTCGACTATGTGCCGCTGACCGCCCGCGACCAGCGGGTGGACGCCGTGCTCAGCGTGGGCAGCGGGTTCGGCGGCTTCCAGACGGCGATGGTGCTGGGGCGGGGGCAACGATGAGCGCGGTGACCGGGATGGGGGTGGTGGCGCCCAACGGCGACCGCGCGGAGGACTACTGGCGCGCGGTCCTGGACGGCAGGTCCGGGCTCGGGCCGATCACGCGTTTCGACGCCGGCGGCTACCCGGTCACCAGGGGTGGCGAGTCGTCGTTCACCGCCAAGGGCCGGGTGCCGGGCAGGCTCGTCGCCGAGACCGACCGCTTCACCCACATGGCGCTGGCGGCGGCCGAGATGGCGCTGGCCGACGCCGAGGTGGACCCGGCCGGGCTGCCCGAGTACGAGATGGCGGTGACCACGGCCAGCTCGTCCGGCGGCACGGACTTCGGGCAGCGGGAGATCGAGAAGTTGTGGCGGAACGGGCCCCGGCACGTGGGCGCGTACCAGTCCATCGCCTGGTTCTACGCGGCCAGCACGGGCCAGATCGCGATCCGCCACAAGATGCGCGGCCCGTGCGGCGTCGTCTGCGCGGAACAGGCCGGCGGGCTGGACGCGGTGGCCCACTCGTGCCGGTTGCTGCGCGACCAGGTGCGGCTGGCGTTGTCCGGGGGCACCGACGCGTCGTTGTGCCCGTACGGGCTGGTCGCGCAGCTCAGCAACCGCAGGCTCAGCCCGTCGGGGACGTTCCTGCCCTTCGACGCCCGAGCGGACGGTTACCTGCCGGGCGAGGGCGGGGCGATGTTCGTCATCGAGCCCACCGACACGAAAAAGACAGCGTATGGCTATATAGCCGGTCACGCGGCGACGTTCGATCCGCCGCCGTGGTCCGACCGGCCTCCAGGGTTGCGCCGCGCCATCGAGGCCGCACTGGCCGACGCCGGCGCCCGGCCCGGCGACGTCGACGTCGTCTTCGCGGACGCCGCCGGGGTGCCCGAGCTGGACCGCCAGGAGGCCGAGGCGGTCACCGCGGTGTTCGGGCCGCTGGGTGTCCCGGTCACCGCGCCGAAGACCATGACCGGGCGCCTGTACGCGGGCGGCGCCGCGCTGGACCTGGCCACCGCGCTGCTGGCCCTGCGCGACCAGGTCATCCCGCCCACCGTCGGCGTCTCGGAACCCGTCGAGGGATTCGGGCTCGACCTCGTCCGCGACACCCCCAGGCAGGCGCCGCTGCGCGCGGCACTGGTGCTGGCCCGGGGCTACGGCGGATTCAACTCGGCAATCGTCGTCAGAGCGTAAGGACACACCATGGCAGCACACACCGAGAACCAGATCGTCATCGCCGCGCCGATGGAGGTGGTCTGGAGCATGACCAACGACGTGGAGAACTGGCCGCGGCTGTTCAGCGAGTACGCCGCCGCGGAGATCCTCGAGCGCAAGGGCGACACCGTCCGCTTCCGGCTCACCATGCACCCCGACGCCGACGGCAACGCCTGGAGCTGGGTGTCCGAGCGGACCGCCGACCCGGTCAAGCGGACCGTGCGGGCCCACCGCGTGGAGACCGGCTGGTTCGACTACATGCACATCGCGTGGGACTACACCGAGGTGGACGGCGGCATCCTGATGCGCTGGAGGCAGGACTTCCAGATGAAGCCGGGCGCGCCGCTGGACGACGCGGCGATGGCCGCCAGGATCAACGGCAACTCCGCCGTCCAGCTCGACCTGATCCGCCGCCGCGTCGAAGCCGCGGCCCAGACGGTGCGATGATCTCGCTGCTCATCCCGCTGTCCCTGGCCGGAGGCGGCCTGGCGGCGGGGGTCATGCTCTCGACCGTCATCGGCATCGAGCCGTACACCAAGGCCATGCCCTACGACGGGTACGTGCGCGCCATCAGCTTCCTGTGGCCGCGCTACGACCCGCTCATGCCCATCGTCAACGCCATCACCTTCCTGGCCGACGCCGCCCTCGCGGTGATGGCCCCGTCCGCCGGCGCGCGTGCCCTCTACACCGCGGCGGCGGCGCTGCTGGCGCTCGTCATGGCCATCTCGGTCGTGAAGAACGTGCCGATCAACAAGTACGTGACGTCGCTGGACCCCGGCGACCCGCCGCCCGACTGGGCCGCGCGGGACCCCAGGACCCGGTGGCGCACCTGGAACCTCATCCGCACCGTGCTCGTCCTGGCCGCGCTCGCGGCCGCCGGCGCCGGCGCGGCCACCCTGATGTGACATCGGAGAAGCCATGCGACTCAACGGCAGGAAGGCGCTGGTCACCGGCGGCGCCAGAGGAATCGGCCGGGCCATCGTGCTCGACCTGGCCAGGGCGGGCGCGAGCGTCGTCACCTGCACCAGGCAGGGCGGCGAGGCCGCGCGGACCCTGGAGAAGGAGCTACGGGCGATCGGCGGCGAGCACCACGTCGCGACCGCCGACGTGACCGAGCAGCGGGACATCGACACCCTCGTCGGCGAGTGCGAGCGCCGATGGGGCCGGATCGACATCGTGGTCAACAACGCGGGCGCGATCAGCCATGTCCCGTTCGCCGAGCTGGACGCGGCGGAGTGGCACCGGGTCGTGGACACCGGGCTGACCGCCACCGCCATGGTCATCCAGCGGGCGCTGCCGCTGATGGGCCAGGGCGGCTCGATCATCAACATCGGCTCGAAGGTGGCCACCGTCGGCATCCCGCTGCGCGCCCACTACACCGCGGCCAAGGCCGGCCTCATCGGCCTGACCAGGTCGCTGACCAAGGAGCTCGGCGAGCGCGGCATCCGCGTCAACCTGGTCGCCCCCGGCCCCGTCGAGACGGAGGCGGGCGTGCCCGACGAGGTGCGCGAGCGTTACCGGCGGCTGATCGCGCTCGGCCGGATGGGCCGCCCCGAGGAGATCGCCACCGTGGTGACCTTCCTGGCCGGCGACCAGTCGGCGTTCATCAACGGCGAGACCATCAACGTGGACGGCGGGATCTAGCGATGACTTTTCGCGTGATGTTGCGCATGCAGATCAAACCGGGCGCAGAGCGTGAGTTCGAGGAGACCTGGCTGCGGGTCGGCACCGCGGTCACCGAGCACCCGGCCAACGAGGGCCAGTGGCTGTCGAAGAGCGCCGAGGAGGACGGCGTCTACTACATCGTCAGCGACTGGGTGGACGAGCCCCGCTTCCGGGAGTTCGAGACCAGCGAGCAGCACCTCCAGCACCGGGTACGGCTGCACCCGTTCCGCTCGGGCGGATCCATGGTCACGATGAACGTGGTCTACGCCATGGACCCCGTGGCCAGGACATGACCAGCCCGAGAGTGCGCGTGCTCGTCTACGCCAGGGCCTCGGGCGACTCCCACGACGAGCTGGCCGAGGCCTACCACCAGGTCAGCCGCGAGCTGGCCGGCACGCCCGGCCTGCTCGGCAACGAGCTGCTGCGCTCGCTCACCCAGCCCGGCGGCTTCCTGGTGCTGAGCGAGTGGGACAGCCTGGAGTCCTTCCGCACGTGGGAGGCCGGCACCCGGCACCGGCAGACGACCGCGCCGCTGCGCTCCTTCCAGGACGGCTCACGCGGGCAGAGCTTCGCGCTGTACGCCGTCACCGCCGCCTACCCCGAGGAGCGATCATGACGTACGACGCCGCGCTCGCCGGCAAGCGGGTGCTGGTCACCGGCGGCTCGCGGGGCATCGGCGCGGCCACCGCCCGCGCGCTGGCCGCCGCCGGCGCCCGCGTCGTCGCCTGCCACCGGGGTGCGCCCGCCTCGCTCCCGTACGAGCTGGTCACCGCCGACGTCACCCGGGAGGCGGACGTGGCCGCGCTCGCCGGCGCCTGCGCCGAGCGCCTGGGCGGGCTCGACGTGCTGGTCAACAACGCGGGGGTGGACGGCGCCCGCCCCGTGGACAAGCTGGACCCCGGCGAGTGGCACGAGATCATGGACGCCAACCTGACCTCCGCCTACCTCGTCACCCGGCAGGCGCTGGGGCTGATGTCCGGCGGCGCCTCGATCGTCAACCTGTCCGCGTCCGTCGCGCTGCGCGGCCGGCCCGCCAGCGCGCACTACACCGCGTCCAAGGCCGCCCTCATCGGGCTCACCCGGTCGCTCGCCCGCGAGCTGGGGCCGCGCGGCATCAGGGTGAACGCGGTCGCGCCCGGCGTCATAGACGCGGCCGGCCCCGGCGAGGGCCCGCCCCCGCACCTGCGCGAACGGCTGGCCGGCATGACCGCGCTGGGCCGGCTCGGCACCGCCGACGAGGTGGCGGCCGCCGTGCTGTTCCTGGCCGGAGACCAGTCCCGCTACATCACCGGAACCACGCTCAACGTCGATGGAGGAATGTGATGACGTACGCCGCGATCACCTACCGGGTCAAGCCGGGGCACGAGGACGAGATCGCCGAGATCTTCCGGAACTTCAAGCGGGTGGACAGCTCCGAGCTCCACGACGAGCAGGGCAACGAGGTGGGCCGCCTGCTCGGCACCGCCGTGTTCATCAAGGACGACTTCATGGTCCGGATCATCCACTACGAGGGCACGCTGGAGGCCGTCTCGGCGAAGATGGCCCGCCACGGCGGCGTGCACGCGCTGGAGAAGCAGCTCGCCCCCTACCTGCTGAAGGAGCGCGACACTAGCTCGCCGGAGAAGTTCGGCACCTACTTCCGCGACGCCACGATGCGCTGCATCTCCCAGCTGTCCGCCGACACCAGGCCGGCGGAGGCGTCATGAGGCTCGCCGTGGTCGGGCTCGGCGCGATGGGCGCGGGCATGGCCCGGCGCCTGCTGGAGTCCGGCTTCCCGCTCACCGTGCACAACAGGACGGCCGCCAAGGCCGATCCGCTGCGCCAGGCCGGCGCCCGGTGGGCTCCGCAACCGCAGGACGCCGCCCGCGACAGCGACGTCGTCCTGCTCAGCCTCGCCGACGAGGGCGCCGTGGAGCAGACGCTGTTCGAGCGCATGGTGCCGGCGCTCAAGCCCGGCACGATCGTCGTCGACACCACCACCGTCTCGGCGGCCTACGCCGCCGAGGCGGCCGAGCGGCTGAGCGCCCACGGGGTGCGCCGGGTCGAGCTCTGCCTGATCGGCAACCCCGCCATGGCCGCGCAGGGCAAGCTGCGCCTGTTCGCGGCCGGGGACCAGCGCGACGTGGCCGAGATCGAGCACGTCCTGACGGCCATCGGAGATGAGCTGCGCTATCTGGGCCCGCCCGGCATGGCGTGCACGATGAAGCTGGCCTTCAACCTCCTGCTCGGCGTCCAGACCGTGGCCCTGGCCGAGGCGGTGGCCCTGGGCGTGCGAGCCGGGCTCGACCGCACCATGCTGATCAACGCGATCACCGGCAGCGCGTTCTGCTCCCCGGCCCTGGCCTTCCGCGCCGCCTTCATGCGCGACGGCACGTACGAGCCGGCCGCCTTCCGCGCCCGGCTCATGGCCAAGGACCTGCGGCTGGCGGTCTCGGACGCGGACGCGGGCGGGCTGGACCTCCCGGTGTGCTCGCGCGCGGTGGAACGGCTGGACGAGGTGGTCGCCGCGGGACGGGGCGACGAGGACAGCGCGGTGGTCGTGGAGACCGCCATGGCCTCGTGAACGCCCATGAGGATCCTCGTCACCGGCGGTGCCGGGTTCATCGGCTCCCACTTCGCCCGTACCACGGACGCGGACACGATCACGGTGCTCGACCGGCTCACCTACGCCGCGGACCCGGCGAACCTGGATGGGGTCGCCTGCGACCTCGTCGAGGGCGACATCTGTGACGCCGGCCTGCTCGCCAAGCTCGTGCCCGGCCACGACCTGGTGGTCAACTTCGCGGCCGAGTCGCACGTGGACCGGTCGATCGAAGGGGCGGCGGAGTTCGTCCGCACCAACGTGCTCGGCGTCCAGACGCTCATGCGGGCCTGCCTCGACGCCGGGGTCCCGAAGGTGGTGCACGTGTCCACCGACGAGGTGTACGGCAGCATCGAGTCGGGCTCGTGGCGTGAGGACGCGCCGCTGCGCCCGCGCTCGCCGTACGCGGCGGCCAAGGCGGGCGGCGACCTGATCGCCCTGGCCGACGCGACGACCCACGGGCTGCCCGTAGTGATCACCAGATGCGGCAACACCTACGGACCCCGCCAGTACCCCGAGAAGCTCATCCCGCTGTTCGTCACGAACCTGCTCACCGGCCGCAGGCTCCCCCTCTACGGCGACGGGGGCAACGTCCGGGAGTGGATCCACGTGGACGACCACTGCCGGGCCATCCGGCTCGTCGCCGAGCGCGGCGTGCCGGGCGAGGTCTATCACGTTGCGGGCAACACCCGGCTCACCAACGTGGAGCTCACCGGGCGCCTGCTCGACGCCGTGGGCGCGGGCTGGGACGTGGTGGAACGGGTGGCCGACAGGAAGGGGCACGACCGCCGCTACTCGCTGGACGGCGCCAAGCTGCGGGCGCTCGGCTATCGTCCGCGCGTCGGCTTCGACGAGGGCCTGGCCGAGACGGTGCGCTGGTACACCGACAACCCGTCCTGGTGGAAGGACAAGACCACGACCGCATAGAGACGCCCCGCTCCTCCTTCTGCGACCTGCTCGCCGTCGTGCGGGGGGACGCCACCGACCCGTCGAGCGTGCGCGGGGCCATGGCCGGCCAGGACGCCGTCGTCGCGGCGGTCGGCGGGAGCGGCATCGCCCACGCCCTGATCGGAAAGATGCCGGGCGTCTGCGGCGCACGCGCCTGACGGGCGTGAGCGGGTCAGGCGTCTCTGGGCGCAGCGGCCTGAGCGGGTCAGGTGCGCAGCGTACTGGCGTCCTCGCAGGCCTGGTAGTGCTTCGACGCCTCCCGCAAGCTTGTCTCCTGCTCCCTGAGCGCCGTGGCCAGGAGTGCGAGCCCCGCGTCGATGCCGTCCAGCCGTTGCCCGCGCCCCCGCCGGTATCCGCGGCCGTAGTCGTCGTCGCCCAGGGCAGCGCGCGCGGCGCCCCACGACGCCTCGAACCCGGCGTGCACGCCGGACACGTCGCCGGCCAGGTCGCCGGCCGCGCACGCCAGCCGGTCAAGGTGCCCCTGGCCGTGGGCGACGACGCCGTTGAACTCCACGGGGTCGCAGCCTAGCGAGCGCGCCGCCCGAGGTCGACAGGCAGCATATTCCAGAAAAGGATGGTACATACGAGACCTATGGAGCTTGTGTGGTGGGCGTGAGGGGCGGACGATGACGACGGACGAGCCGTGGCGGCTGCTGGAGGAACTCGTCCAGGAGGTGAACCAGGAGACCGAGCAGCTCAAGCAGATGCAGGAAAGGATGCGGCTGCTGTCGGCGACGGCCACCTCGAAGGACGGCATGGTGACCGTGACCGTCGGCCCGCGCGGCGAGGTGCGGACGATCGACCTCGACCCGCGCGTCTACCGCAAGCTGTCGCCGTCCGAGCTGTCCGCCTCGATCGTCGAGCAGATCGGCAAGGCGACCCGGCAGATCTCCGGCGAGATGAAGGAGCTGATGGAGCCCTTCACCTCCGATCTCCCTCTCGATGACCTGTTCGGCGAGGAGACGGGCTTCGAGTCGTTCCTGCCGCGACCCGGCGCACCAGGGGCACACGGGCGACGGGAGCCACGACCGCCGTCGTGACCCGCCGGCCCGAACCGTCGATCGAAAGAGATGACACCGCCTGATGAGGCTCGATCTCAGCCTGGTGCCCGACATCGTCAAGCCGCTGGCGCAGCCGCTGACCGGCGGGGCGGTCCCGGAGGCCGACGTCCCCGGGATCCTCGCCGAGGCCACCACGCTGGAGCACCTGGCCGACCTCCTGGCCGGGCTCAGAGCCGACGACGCCGGCGCGGTCGCACGAATGTTGCGCGGCTGGGAATGGCAGGGCCCCGCCAAGGAGGCGTTCGAGCAGGCGTTCACCGCGCTCGGCGGGCAGCCGGGCGCCACCGGCCCCGATGCCGGGCCGGCGCTGCTCGACCTCCTGGAACAGGCGCTGCGGGACGAGGCCGCGGCCCTGCGCGAACACGGCGTGCGGATGCAGCACACCGAATGGATGATCTACGCCTCGCTGGCGCTGCTCGGCGCGGTGATCGTCAGGCTCCTGGTGTGGATCTACGTCAACGGCCCGGCCGTACTCAAACTCATCCAGCACAACACGCTGCTGACCCGGATGCGCATCCAGACGATCAAGCGGCTCGTCCTCAGCGGCATGCTGACGTTCGGTGGCATCAGCGGCGGCCTCGACCTCGGCGTGCAGGTGGCTCAGCAGATCTGGGGAGACCGCGAAGCCGGTGACTTCGACGTCGCGTCGCTGGCGCTGTCAACCGGCAGCGGCGCCCTGACCGGCGCCCTGTTCGCCGGCGCGAACGCGGGGCTTTCGCGGCTGCTGAGCCGGAACATGGTGTACCTCGCCTCCGAAGCCGAGCTGGCCGTGCGTGACAGGATCGTGGCGTACGGGCAGAGCATGTACGGCCAGGCGCTGCTGGGCGGGCTGGCGGGCACCGGCGGCGCCGTCCCCGGACTGGCGCTCAGCGGGCAGCTCGACACCTCGCACCTGGCCTTTGCCCTCATCGCCGGCGTCTCCGGAGGCCTCGACGTCCCGCCCGCGGCGAGGGTGAGCTACACCCCGATGCAGGCGGTCGCCCAACTCGGCGACCCCCCAGTCACCGGAACCTCGGCCACGGTCAACGCGTCCGCCGGCAGCTCGGTCACCGGTTACGGGTCCGCCGGCAGCTCGGCCACGGGCACGTCGGGCACTGGTGACGCGGGCGCCGGCGCACCGGTCGCCGACTCCCCGACCCCGGTGCACCAGCCCCGGCCCGAACGCCACGGTGACGTCGGCGCGCTGATCAACCGGCGGACCTCTGAACCGGGCGGCACTCTTGCCCCGCCGCACCAGGGCGAGACGATCGTGGGCGAGGTCACCCGGCGTCACGACACGCCCCTGTCCAGCGCCGAGCAGGGCGGAGTTCCCGTACGGCCGGCCCAGAGCCACCCGGCCGAGCAGACCCCGGCCGGACCGCCGCGGTCCGAGGTGGCGCGTCCGGGTGAGCTCCCCCGTGACTCGCTGCTCCCGGCCAACATCCCTACGATCAACGCGCCCCCAGAAGCCACGGCCGAACGGCACCACGACGACGATCACGAACCCGCGGATACCGCCCCGGCCCACCAGCGGCCCGCGGACGCCCCCGTCCCTCTGGCGGACGCTCCGGTCCACCAGCGGCCCGTGGACCTCCCGGTCCACCAGCGGCCCGTGGACCTCCCGGCCCATCAGCGGTCTGTGGATGGCGACCTCGGGCACCAGCGGCCCCCAGGGTCCGGCGAAGAGCGGCCCGCGATGTCGAGTGAACCGGCGCCGGGCGGCCGGAGCGGGCCAGGCGGCGACTCGCCCGGCCCTGTCGTCCGGCAGCCACGCGACCACAACACGCCGCCGGACGCCGGAACGCGGGCCTCGAAGCTGACGTGGACGCCCCATGAGGGGACGGTGCCGGTCCTGGACCCGGTGGACCCCGTGGGCGCTCGTCAGGCGACCGGAGACGTCCCGACGGTCGCGGACCCCCGGCCGCGGAACTTCGCCGAGGCCGCGGCGATGGTGCACCGCTGGACGCCTGACAGCGGGGACGCCCGGCGGCCTGCGCGCGATGGCTGGTCGCCTGACAGCGGGGATGCCCGGCGGCCCGTCCCAGATGCGGAGCTCCTGGCCGAGGGCCGTCGTCTGAGACGGGAACTGGGCGTCGTCAACGACAGCGAGACGACGGCGTGGGCGCTGGCGCGGATGAGCCGGATCTCCGGCGAGCCGGCGGCGGGGCGGGCCGTGCACCGGCTGGCGGCCGAGCTCGGCCTGCACCGCGACATCGACGCTCTGGTCGATCTCTACAACGACGCCGAGCGGTTCGCGATGGCCCCGGACGGGGCCGCCGGCCGCGCGGCGCTGGTGGACAGTCTCCGGGCGACCATGGCGGCGGACTCCTTCCGCTGGACGGGATACCGTCACCGGCACCTGTTCGGCCTGCGGGACGTCACCGCCGCGCAGGCGCGCGCGGTCGGGCTCATGGTCGGCATGATGGGGGAGCGGCTCACCCAGAGCGGCGCGAGGGACCTCGTCAGGCCCCTGCTCGACGGGCACGTGGGGCCTGGCGCCGGCCGGGTCGCCGAGGTGCTGCCGGTCGTCAGGGCGGCCCAGGAGAACGGCTGTTTCCCCGCCGGGACGAGCGGGGCCGCAGCCTTCCGCCGGGGCATGGAGCGGTTCTGGCACGAGGACCCCTACCTGTGGAACGGCGTGCTGCTCGCCGAGAGGCACGCCATGACCGATCCCGGCGAGGCGACGGCCCGGCTGCTCGCGCACCTGGACGAGATCGCCGCGCCGCCGGGCCCCGGCAGGGAACGCGCCGGTCCTCCGCTGGAGAGGCTGGCCGAGGACGTGGGGCTGGGACGCTCCGTCGGGCACCTCGTCCGCCTGGCCGAGGAGGCGCAGGCGTACGGCGCCGGCCTCACGCGGGCGGCCGACGTCCGGGAGCTCGTCGGCCTGCTCGCCGCGCACCGGGCGCGGGACCCGTACCGCTGGGACGGTCTGCGGATCGCGGCGGAGCACGGTTTCCCGCGCCCGCGCGACGACGAGGCGCGGTCCCTGGCGCGGCTGGCCGAGCTCACCCGCTCCGAGGCGCCGTCCCGGCTGTGGATGTTCGACCCCCTGCGCCGGCTGGCCACGGAGGCGGGTCTCGGCCAGTCCGTGGAACGGCTGGCGCGCAGGGCGGCCGACGTCCAGCAGGCCGGGTTCGACCTGTTCGGGCCGGTCGATCGGCGGCAGGTGATCGACGCTCTGACCCCGCACGCCGGCCGTGCCCCGGAGGGCCCGCCGCCGGAGCCGCGGAACGTGCCCCCGGGCCTGCACGATCTCTCGCCCTCCGCCGTCCAGGAGGCCAGGCAGGCCGCGGCCCGGGAACACGCGCGGGCGCAGAAGGCGTACCGGAGTGCCCATTCCCCCCTGCGCCGCTCGCTGTCCCTGCTCGCCGGGCCCGATCCGCTGGCCGTGGCGGAGCAGGAGCGGGTCGCCTCGCTGGACTCCCGCGTCCAGGCGTGGAGGCGCTGGCCGGAGCGGCCGGAGGTGTCGTTCACGAGGGACGTCGGCGCGTTCCGCCGTGCCTACGATCGGGCGATGGAGCGCGCGGTCGCGGGGGAGGCGGTGATCCCGTACATGTCGGAGAACGCCACCGCCTCCCTCGCGGACCGTGACGGCGGGCGGGGGTTCGGGCTGGAGCTGGAGTTCGACCTGCCGGACCGTACCGACGTCAGGAGGCTGGAGGCGATCGCCCGCTCCCTGCGCGAGGCCGGCCTGACCGGCGACGCCCAGGTGCACAGCCGCCACACCATGCACGGGGAGGGCTACCGTTCGGGCAGGAACGGCGGGCGCGGGCTGTGGAGCCTGGAAAGGGACGGCACGGTCGCGGGCGAGCTGGTCTCGCCCATCCTGTACGACGAGCCCGCGACGTGGGAGAACCTCCGCGTCGCCTGCGAGATCATCCGGTCGCACGGCGGCACGGCGAGCCCTTCGACCGGCGGGCACGTCCACGTGAGCACCCACGACTACGACCACATCGTGGAGAACTACGCCGCCGTGCTGCGCTACGCGGACCATCACGCCGACACCCTGTTCCGGCTCGCGCAGAACCCGGAGCGGGCCGGTCACCGGGGTCTCGCCTACTGCCGGCCCAACGACCTGCCCGCCGCGGGCTACCAGCAGATCGATCCGGTACGGCACGCCAACACGGGCCAGGAGCTGGCGTTGAACATGGAGGCGATGCGCGGCACCGCGAAGGACCACATCGAGCTGCGGCTGTGGGACGGTTCGCTCGACCCCGCCGTGATCCAGTCACAGGTCAAGGTGTCGCTGGCGCTGGTCGAGGCGGCGTTCCGCACCGCGACGCTGGGCCATCCGCCGAACGGCGACCGGCGCGACCACCTGGGCGCCCACGCCGCGCTTCTCGCGCAGGATCCCGCGCTGGACGTCACGGAGCGGGGAAGCCGCTCCTTCCGTATGCTGATGGACGAGCTCTTCTGGCGGGCCGCCGACAAGGAGCAGCTCACGGCCCTGTTCGCCGCCACGCGCTGGGTGCCTGGCTCATGAGGGAACGGGACAACGTCGTGATCGTCCGTAACGGCTCGGCGGCGGAGCCGCCTCCGGCCGCTCCCGTCAGGCACGACGGACGGCCGTACCACCTGGAGATGATCTACGCGGGCGGGGCCCGCCGCGGCTACGCCGACGACGCCGCCGACCTCGTCGAGCTGCTCGCCCCCGGCTACGCCGCGCTCGCCACCGCCGGCGAGCGCGCGACGGCACGCGTTCGCCTCGCCATGGACCTGCAGGTCAGGCTGCAGGCCCGGCTCGCGGCCGGAGCCCGGCTCGACGCCTGCGGCGACGCGGAACGCGCCGTGATCCTCGGCGGGCGGCACGAACCCCCGGCACCCGCCCGGTGGGAGGCGCCGGTCCCCCTGGTGCTGGTCGCGACCTTCTACGAGCCCGCCGGCCCGCTGCCCAGGCCGCGAGGGCCCGCGGACCTCCAGATCTGGCTCGACCCGGCCGACGACTGGGCCCTGCTGACCAGCCTGCACACCGCCGGCGTGATCACCGTCAGCCGCGCGGTCACATGAACCACGAAAGGAACGCCCTTGAACGCTCGATCCGTCACCGTCCTGGTGTGGGGCGAGAACCGGCATGAACAGACCGAACCCAGCGTGGCCGAGATCTATCCCGACGGCATGCACAACGCCGTCCGCCGCGGCATCGAGCACTGGCTGGGGGAGCGGGCGACCGTCACCACGGCCACGCTCGACGACCCCGAGCACGGGCTGACCGAGGAGGTGCTCGCCGGCACCGACGTCCTCACCTGGTGGGGCCACGCCGCGCACGGCGAGGTGTCGGACGAGGTGGTCGACCGGGTGCACCGGCACGTCCTGGCGGGCATGGGGCTGGTGGTGCTGCACTCCGGCCACTACTCGAAGATCTTCACCAGGCTCATGGGCACCACGTGCACGCTGCGCTGGCGCAGCGCGAACGACCGCGAGCTGGTCTGGACGGTGAACCCGTCGCATCCCATCGCCCGCGGCATCCCCCACCCCATCGAGATCCCCGCCCAGGAGATGTACGGCGAGCAGTTCGACATCCCGGCACCCGACGAGCTGATCTTCATCAGCTCGTTCACCGGCGGCGAGGTGTTCCGCAGCGGCTGCACCTTCCGGCGCGGCAACGGCAAGATCTTCTACTTCAGCCCCGGCGACCAGGACTACCCGGTGTACCACCACCCGGACGTGCTGCACGTCATCGCCAACGGAGTCGAGTGGGTGGCCGCCGACCCGCCACGGCGCGACCTGCCGGCCTCGCTCCGGCAGGAGACGGGCGACTTCGGCGCCGGCCAGGATCACCGCGGCGCGACGCCCGGCAAGGGGGCCACGGAGTGAGCGCCGCCGCCGGCCGGGCGCGGCCGCTCCGCGTGGTCCAGGTCGGAGCGGGCGCGATGGGCCTGGTCTGGATGCGCACCCTGACCGCGTCCCGCGACGTCGACCTCGTCGGGGTGGCCGACCTCGACGTCGATCGGGCGCGGGCCGCCGTACGCGCCACCGGCGCCGACGCCAAGGTCGGCGCCTCGCTCGGCGACCTGCTCGCGGACACCGCGCCCGACGCCGTCGTGAACGTCACCGTCCCGGCGGCCCACAACGAGGTGAACATCGAGGCGCTCTTCGCCGGGCTCCCGGTCCTGTGCGAGAAGCCGGCCGCGCCGACCCTGGCCGAGGCGGTCGTCCAGGTCGCCGCCGCCGAGGCGACCGGCCGGCTGCTGATGATCAGCCAGTCCCGCCGCTACTACGCCGCCCTGGAGGAATACCGTCGCCGCATCGCCGAGCTCGGCACGCCCGGGCTGCTGACCACCGGCTTCTACCGCGGCGAGCGCTTCGGGGGCTTCCGCGACGTCATGGAGCAGCCGCTGCTGGTGGACATGGCGATCCACGCCTTCGACGCGGCCCGCCACCTGCTCGGCGCGGAGCCGATCTCGGTCGTGTGCGAGAGCTGGAACCCGGCATGGAGCTGGTACCGCGGGGACGCGGCGGCGACCGCGACGTTCCTGTTCGAGGGCGGCACCCGCTACGTCTTCACCGGCTCCTGGGTCGCGGAGGGGCTGGAGACGCCCTGGAACGGCCGGTGGCGGGCCTCCGGCCCCGGAGGCACCGTGACCTGGGACGGCGAGGACCGCGTCACCTCCAGCACCGGCGGCGCGTCGGAGGTGCCGGCGGGCACGCACGAGGAGATCGCCGGGGCGCTGGCGGAGTTCCTCACGGCACTGCGTACGGGCGTGGAGCCGTCGGGATCGATCGCCCGCAACATCCGCTCCCTGGCCATGGTGGAGGCGGCGGTGCGCTCGGCGGAGTCGGGCGCGCGGGTGCACATCGGGGCGCTGCTCGAACAGGCCCACCGGGACGCGCTGGCCCTTCCCGTACGCGAGGAGATCCGCGCCCGGCTGGAGACCGCCTCCCGGCTGACAGGGCCCAGCGCGGAACGCCCAGGCGCGTGAGCGGAGCCTCATCTGCCGGCATCTCCGCAGGTGAAATCGATTTCCCACCGTGTGGGACCAGGGGCGGTGATCGTCAAGAAGCTGACGAGGAGATGTCACACTCCGGGCACGCCGGCCCTCTTGGTTGCCGAGGCGGTCACCGCCTGCCCCGTCGATCCGCCAGGAGCGCCCATGTCTACCGCCTACGTCGTCACCGCCGTGGCGACCATCGCCGCCAACACCTTCTCCGGGCTCGCGGCCATGACCCGGCTCAAACCGATCATGCGCACGCTGGGCCCCGCGCTCGACCGGACCGGCGTGCCGGAGTCCTGGCTGGTCTGGCCGATCGGCGCGCTGAAGGTGCTCGGCGCGCTCGGGCTGGCGCTCGGCCTGCTCGGTGTGCCGCTCGCCGGGACGGCCGCCGCCGCCGGGCTCGTGCTCTACTTCGTCTGCGCTCTCTTCGCCCATCTCCGCGTCCGCGACCACGCGCCGCAGTTCTACCTGGCGATGGTGTTCCTCGGGCTCGCGGCGGCCACCCTGGCCCTGGACCCGGCTCTCGTCCTGTCCCCGGCCGGGTGACCGCCGCTTCACCCGTCAGGCCTGCGTACGGTCCAGTTCCAGGCGTACCCTGGCCAGCCAGGACCCCCAGCCGTCATCCGGCCGGCTGTCGCCGATGCGCAGGTAGAACCCCGGAGACCCGCCCCGCAGGCCGGCGAGGTCGAGCGTGCGCTCCTCCCGGTTGGACCGGTCGCGCACGTCGTTCTCCTCCCGCAGCACCGTCCGCCAGGTCTGCTGGTCGGTCGAGACCTCCACGAGGAAGTGGTTGGCGATGTCCAGCGTCAGCGACCCGCCGGTGACCTGGGCGGGCAGCTCGAACCGGTAGGTCGCGTGGCTGTCGCCGTCGGTGAACCGGGCACGCCCGTCGTACACCTCGCCGTCGAGCTTGGACCCGCCCGGGTCGAGGAGCCAGGGCTCCTCGGCCGGGGTGCCGGGCGTGAACTCCACCGTGTCGCCGATCAGCGTGACCGCCACCTGCTCGCCGGCGGTCCCCTGGTCGGAGGTGGCGGCGAGCCGGATCGGGTGGCTGCCGGGACCGGCCGTCGCCGGCACCGCCACCTCGAACGCCACGGTCTGGGACGCGCCCGGCGCCACGGGCCCGAAGTCGGCGGACGCGGGCTGGACGGTCCAGCCCTCGGGTCCCGTGGCGGTGAGCCGGCCTCGGGCGGGCTCCGTGGCATGGTTGGCCACGGTCGCCGAGAGCCTCACGGTCTCGCCTGGGGCGGCGAAGACCCCGGAGCTCTCGATGACCAGCGTCGACGTGGCGGGCGGCTCGGGAGCGAGCAGTTCCACCTCGGCCAGCGAGACCGCCGTGCCGCCGGTGAACCTGATCCGGTAGTGGGCGTACGCGCTCGGGCTGGTGATCTTGAACGGGCGCGTCTGCGACCGCCACGCGAAGCTTTCACCGGTCCGCTTGTCGATCGACTTCCACGCGTTGCCGTCCTTCGAGCCCTCCAGGACCCAGCTGGACGGATCCTGGGCGGGATCGCCCGAGCCGGACGTGAGCGTGTAGTAGCGCGCCGTGCGCTCGCCGTCGAAGGAATAGCGCACCCACTCGGGCACCGTCGCCCCGGTGGCCGAGTCATCGTCGAACAGCGCGCTCACGTCGGCGCCGCCGGGCGCCGACGCCGTGCCGCGCCCGGGCCCGGTGAGGTCGTGCAGCGGCGCCGGGACCCGGTCGTCGCCGGTGATCGAGGGCGGGGCGGCGTTCTTCCCCGTGCCCCAGCGCGAAGGCTTCGGCCCCATCTCGAACACCAGCTCGCCGCCCTTGGCGATCAGGTCGTGCGGCAGGTACGTCTTCCCGTACGGCTTGCCGTTGACCTTCAGCCCCTGCACGTAGACGTTGCGCGCGCTGTTGCCCGGCGCCCTGATCACCAGCTTCCCGCCGTTCTCCAGGCGCACGGTCGCCTTCGTGAACAGGGGCGAGCCGATCGCGTAGGAGGGGCTGCCCATCTGCAGCGGGTAGAAGCCGAGGGCGCTGAAGATCTGCCAGGCCGACATCTCCCCGTTGTCCTCGTCGCCCGGGTAGCCCTGGCCGATCTCGCTGCCCAGATAGAGTCGCGAGAGCGCCTCGCGCACCTTGGCCTGGGTCTTCCACGGTTGTCCCGCGTAGTCGTACATGTAGGCGATGTGGTGCGAGGGCTGGTTGCTGTGCCCGTACTGGCCCATCCGGATGTCGCGGGCCTCGCGCATCTCGTGGATGATCCCGTTGTACGAGCCCGGGAACAGCGCGGTCTCCTGGTCGTCGAAGAACGCGTCGAGCTTGGCGGCCAGCTTGTCCGCGCCGCCGTACAGGTTGGCCAGGCCGCGGCCGTCCTGCGGCACGTGGAAGGCCATGTTCCAGCCGTTCGTCTCGGTGTAGTCGTGGCCCCACTCGCGCGGGTCGTACGCGTCCGGCTTGAGCCGGAACGACCCGTCGGCGCTCCTGCCCTGGAAGAAGCGGACCGCCGGGTCGAACATGTGCACGTAGTTGAGCGCCCGGTTCCTGAAGTACTCGTACTCCTCCAGGTAGCGGGCGCGCTTCGCGCCCTTCGACCGTTCGGCCAGCGACCTGGCCATGTTCGCGATGCCGAAGTCGTTGATGTAGCCGTCCATGGCCCACGACATGGCCTCACCCGTCGACTCCGTGCTCGTGTAGCCGAGGAAGACGGAGGTCGACAGGCCCTTGCGGCCCACGTGGCGGGTGGGCGGGGTGACCGTGGCGTTCTTGAGCGCCGCCTCGTAGGCGGTCTCGGCGTCGAACCCGGTGATCCCCTTCAGGTGGGCGTCGGCGAAGGCGACGTCGGAGCTGGTGCCGACCATCAGGTCGGCGTAGCCCGGCGATGACCAGCGCGCGATCCAGCCGCCGTCCTCGTACTGCCGCACGAACCCGTCCACCATCTCCCCGGCCGCCTTCGGCGTGAGCAGCGCGTACGCGGGCCAGGTGGTGCGGTAGGTGTCCCAGAAGCCGTTGTTGACGTACACCTTGCCGTCCGCCACCTTCGCCCCGGTCTCGGTGGGCGTGCTGGGCGGGGTCTCGGTGGCCGACTGCACGGCGTGCCGGTACACCGGGGCGTCCGCGGTGCCGGTGTTCTCGTAGCCGGAGTTGGGATAGAGGAACAGCCGGTAGAGGTTGGAGTACAGCGTGACGAGCTGGTCGTGGCTCGCGCCCTCGACCTCGATGACGCCGAGCTTGGCGTCCCACGCCTTCCGCGCCCGCTCGCTGACCTGCTCCAGTGTGTCGGAGGCGCCGATCTCCAGCTCCAGGTTCTTCCTGGCCTGCTCGACGCTGATCAGCGAGGACGCGATCCGCATGGTCACCGTGCGGGTCTCTCCCGCGTCGAACGCGAGATAGCCCAGCACGTTGTCGCGTCCCTGGCCGGTCAGCCTGCCGCCGCCGGTGACCGGGCGGTCGAAGGTGGCGTAGTAGAACATGCGCGTCGCCCCGGTGGACAGGTCGCTGCGCACGTCGGAATAGCCGGTGACCACGCCGCCGGACACGTCGAGGGTCAGGCCGCCGCTGTCGTTCACGTTGTCGAAGATCAGCTTGGCCGACGAGCCGGGGAACGTGAACCGGGCCAGCGCCGCGTGGTCGGCCGGCGCGATCTCCGTCTTGAGGCCGTTGTCGAACGTGACCGCGTACAGGTGCGGCTGGGCGACCTCCCGCTCGTGGCGGAAGGGCAGCGCGCGGGCGGTCCTCGCCGGGTCGGGCGCCCCTTCGGCCGCCGACGGCATGAACTGGAACGTCTGCCGGTCGCCCATCCACGGGCTGGGCTCGTGGCTGGCGGTGAACGCCTGGATCTCGGGCAGGTTCGCCGCGTTGCCGGCCCGGTGGTATTCGTAGAGCCACCGCGTCGAGGAGGCGTCCGTCATCGGCGTCCAGAAGTTGAACCCGTGCGGCACGGCCGTGGCCGGGAAGTTGTTGCCCCGCGAGAACCCGCCCGTGGAGTGGGTGCCGCGGGTGGTCACCGCGTACTGCGAGGGCCGCTGCCCGTCGCGCCCGTCACGGCCCTCGTACGGCTGCCGCTTCCGCTCCTTGACGATCTTGATGTCGTCCACCCAGCCGCGGAACCCGGCCTCGCCCACGGGGCTGTCGTAGGCCACCAGGATGCGGCTGATCCGCTTGCCCCTGGCCACGTTGCCGATCTCGGCGCGCTTGAAGTTCCACTGGTCGGCGTAGAGAGTCTTGGACTCGCCCTGCTCCCGGGGCGCCAGCCGGACCCCGTGCTGGTCGACGGCCTCCAGGTCGCTGAGGTAGGTGCCGTCGCTGAAGGCCAGGTCCACGGAGACGTACGTGCTGGGGTAGCGCAGGTGGGCCGAGGTGAACTCGGGGAAGACCAGGTAGGACAGCTCCATCCGGGAGGTGACCGGGATGTCCACCTCGAACACCTTGTTGGTGGAGTGGCCTCCCTTGCCCGACGTCGTGCCGCCCGCGTACCGGAGGGCGCGCAGGCCGCTGAAGCCCGCGCGCGGCCTGGACGTGTGGCCGCGGGTCGGGCCCTCGCCGACGTGGCTGCGCATGTCGCTGGGCGGCCTGGCGCCGGTGCGGCCGTCGGAGAGCTCCCACTCGGCCAGTTGCAGCATGGGGGCGCCGCCGACGCGGGTGACGTTCAGCCGGTAGTGGGCGTAGGCGGTCGTGTTGGCGAACCGGTATTCCTTGCGCTGGTGACGCGCCGAGAACGTCTCGCCGGTCCGGGTGTCCAGGGTCGTCCACGTCTTCCCGTCCTGCGAACCCTGGAGTTGCCAGTCGCGGGGGTCGCGCTCGGGCACGTCGTCGGCGGAGGTCAGCGCGTAGTGCACGACCGCGACCGGCTCGGACAGTTCGTACCGCGCCCAGCCTGTGTTGCTGTCCACCAGCCACTTGGTGCTCGCGTCGGTGTCGGCGAGGTTCTCCTTCACCTCGCCGGCGTCGAAGAACTCGCCGCTGACGTCGATCCGGGCGATCCTGTCGGAGATGTTGCCCTCGATGCCGCCGGGCAGGGTGCCGGAGACGTTCTCGGCCTTCCTGCCGCCCTTGGCGTCGGTCTCGGTGGTGTTGGTCCAGGTCGGCTGGGGGTCGCCGGGTTCGAAGGAGGAGGCGAAGGCCGCTCCTTCCGCCTGGGCCAGCTTCTGCCCGTCCTGCGCCGCTCGCCGCGCCTGCTCGGCGGACGGAGCCGGCTCGCTCGCCCTGGGGTCGGGCGGCGGGCTGGAGGACGGGCCGGGGGTCGGGGTGCCCGAAGGGCCGGGATTGGGAATCGGGTCTGGACCTTTCTGTGCGGTGGCGCCTGCCGGGCCGTACCGGGTGGTCAGCGCGGCGGCGGCCGGGGCGGAGAGTGCGAGGGCGACGCCCGCGCATAAGACCGCCGTCATGAGAGATCGTCGGCGAGGGTGCTTCATCGGGGGGTACCTTCCGTGCGTCAGCCGGTACGGGGACTCGGTCGAGCAGCGTCACGAAGGCGGCTGCGTGGGTCGTGCCTTGTCGGGACGGGACGGGGATGGGACCGGGATGGACCGGATGGCCAGGGGGTGCTCACAACGATCTGCCGGAAGGAGGATGACAACGTTGTCAGCCTCAATCTGTCAAGGAAGTTTTCAAATCGCGGGCCCCCTGTCAAGAGGCCGCCCCGCGGACCCCGGGCGGGCGCAGGAAAACGCACCGGTGGGCGCCCCACCGGTGACAGCGGATCGGTCGCGCCGGGGTCAGCGCCGCTTGACGACGGTCAGCAGGACCGCGGAGTCCTCCAGCGCCTCGAGACTGTGGCGGGCGTCGGGCACGATGAGCAGGTCTCCGGTGCGCGCCTCCCACGACTCCGCGCCGGACAACATGCGCACCCGGCCGTGCAGCACCTGCACCGTCGCCTCTCCCGGGTTCTCGTGCTCGGCGAGGTGCGAGCCCTGCTTCATGCCGATGACCGTCTGGCGCAGCACCTTCTCGTGCCCGCCGTACACGGTGTCGGCGGTGTGACCGCCACCGGCGCCGGCCGCCAGATCGGTTTGCTGACGGGCCAGGGCCGTGAGCGAGACTTTCTGCATGCCGCCATTGTCTCAGTTGGGCTATGGTCGGCCGTGTGACGGGACCGTGGAACACCCCGCGCAGGCCCTTCGTACAATTCCCCGACGGCCGCGAACCCCTCGTGCCGGCGCAGCCCGGCGCGCGGCAGAGCGACGCCGCCCATCTGGCGCTGCTGCCCCCGCCGCACGGCTCGGCCGCCGTCGGAGCGCCCCAGCAGTTCGGGCACCGCGCCGCGGGGTCACGCAGCCCGCCGATGGTCTGACCCTTCGCCCACTGTCGCGCCGCGCGGCCGTGCGCGCCCGGCTGCCCGCCGGCGCGACCGTCCCCCCTGTGGGACACCCCTCATTCCTTCCTTCTCGCGTCAAGCAAGGAGCCGAACACCGCCATGGCCGAGCTCGCATCAGCCCGTACCCTCCAGCACGCCCGCCACGGACGGGTGGCGCTCGATCTGGGCACCGCGCGCACCAGAGTGCTGACGTCGAGCGGGGCCGCCATCGCCGACCGCCCCTCGGCCGTCGTCGCCTCCCCGCCCGTCGCCGATGTCGCCGAGCCGGTACGCCCGATCCGGCACGGGATGGTCGCCGACCCGGGCGCGTGCCTGCGCCTCGTACGCCTCGTGCTGCGGGACGTCCAGACGGCGGGCGACCGCTCCATGGAGCAGGTGGTGGTCGGCGTGCCCGTGGCCGCGTCGCCCAGCGACCGGAGGGCGGTGCGCACGGCGGTGTCCGAGGCCGCCGGGTGCGGGGTCACGCTGGTGGAGGAGCCCCTGGCCGCCGCCGTCGGCGTCGGCCTCGACGTCACGGGCTCGCGGCCGTTGCTGCTGCTCGACGTGGGCGCGGGCATCGTCGAGGCCGTCGCCATCCGCGACGGCGTCATCAGCGACGCCGTGGCCATCCAGCTGGGCGCCACGACCAGCGCGGGCCTGCTGCCGTACGTGCTGGACGGCGTCGTCGACATGACGGCCGCGCTGCTGCGCCGCCTGCCCGCCCGGCTTCGCGTCGCCGCGCGCGGCCACGGCCTGACGGTGACCGGGGGCGGCGCCCTCCAGGCGCAGCTGCTCAACCGCCTGGACACCGTCCTGCGCATGCCGGTCAGCACGCCGCCCGAGCCGCAGCACGCCACCGTACGCGGCCTGATGCGGCTGTGCCTGCAGCCCGCACTGGCCGCCGGCCTCGCCGCGCGTGGCCGCTGATCGCCGGGGCAGGGTAAGCCCGTGATCCGACTCGATCGCCTGGTCAACGTGCTGGGCGGATACGGGGTGCGGCTGTGCGGGCGGCCCGAGACGCGCTCGGTCCAGCTGCGCAGCGTGGCGATGCCGGACCCTGCCGACGAGCGCCTCCAGGGTGACGTGCTGCTGGCGGTCGGCGCCCCGTCGGCGGCCGAGGCGGTCCGGTGGGCGGTGTCGGCGCGGGCCACGGTGGTGATGGTGCGCGCCGGCGCCGAGGCCGCCCGCGAGGCCTCCTCGGCCGGGGAGAGCGAGGGCGTGGCGGTGATGCTGGTCGACCCCGCCGTGTCGTGGAGCCAGCTCGCCGGCGTGGTGTACGGGCTCGTCCTGGAAGGGCGGGAGACGGAGGCGGGTCGCGGGCCGACGGACCTGTTCGCCCTGGCCGACAGCCTGGCCGACGTGGTCGGCGGCGCGGTCACCATCGAGGACCGGCTGTCGCGGGTGCTGGCGTACTCACGTTCCCAGCAGGCGGGCGACCCGGCCCGGCTGGAGACGATCCTGGTGCGGCAGGTTCCCGACCGGCTGCGGGAGCTGTTCAGGTCCCGGGGGGTGTTCGACCGGCTGGCCGCGTCCGACGAGCCGGTGTTCGTCGAGCAGGACCCGGAGCACGGGCTGAGCGGGCGGATGGCGGTGGCCGTGCGGGCGGGCCGCGAGGTGCTCGGCTCGGTCTGGGTGACCTGCGGCAGCCCGCTGACCGGGGCGCGGCTCGGCGCCCTGAGCGACGGGGCGCGCACGGTGGCGCTGCACCTGCTGCGCCAGCGGGCGAGCGCCGACCTGGAGCGGCAGGTGGAGTCCGACCTGGCCATCCGGCTGCTGGAGGGCAGCGCCGACGCCGCGACGGTGCTCAGCCAGCTGGGGCTGGCCGGCGAGACGCTGCGCGTCATCGCCGTCCGCGCGCACGCCGAGAACGAGCGGCACGCCGCGCTGCTGCTGGCCTTCGAACGGGCCACCACCGGTTTCGGCTGGTCGCGGCCCGGGCGCAGCACGCTGCTGGGCAACACGCTCTACACGATCCTGCCCGGCGAGGAGGCCGGCGCGGCGCGCGCCTGGGTGTCCGCGCTGGGGTCCGCGCTGCCCGCGCAGGTGCGGCTCCTCGCCGGGATCGGGGCGCCGGCCAGGGCGGCGGAGCTGCCGGCCAGCCGGCAGGAGGCCGACGAGTGCCTGGCGCTGCACGAGACGGGCCCCCTTCAGGCCGCGCCGCCGGCGTACGACGAGTCCTGGGACGACATCCTGCTGCGGCGGCTGCGGGCCGCCGCGCGCACCGGCCGCACCCCCGCCCGCGGGCCGGTCGGCGCTCTGCGCCGGCACGACGCCCGCCACGGCACCCACTACATGGCCACGCTGCGGGCGTGGCTGGAGGCCCAGGGCGACCCCGCCGTCGCCGCTGAACGGCTCGGCGTGCACCCCAACACCGTACGCAACCGGCTCCGCAAGATCGCTCAGATCACCCCGCTCGACCTGGACGACGCCCGCCAGCGCCTGGCCATGATCATCACGCTGGCCGCCCTGGAGGACGACCTGCCGTTGTGACGGCCGGACAATCCGGCCGCCGCGATTGTCGGCCCCGCACAACGCTGGACGGTCCCGCGCGCGCGATCCTGGGAGAAAGAGCGTATTTGTCCAGTACGGAGGCATGCCATGACCGGCAACGAGCGCATCACCAACCCGCCGCGATCGGCGATCGTGGTGGGCGCCGGCATCGTCGGCCTGTCGACCGCGTGGTTCCTCCAGGAACGCGGCGTCGAGGTCCACGTGGTCGATCGCGGCGGCGTGGCGGCCGGGGCGTCCTGGGGCAACGCGGGATGGGTCGCTCCCGGCCTGGCCATCCCGCTGAACGAGCCCTCCGTCCTGCGTTACGGCCTCAAATCGCTGGTGAACCCGTCGGCGCCGCTGCACGTCCCCGCCACCGTCGATCCGAAGTTGTGGGCGTTCCTGCTCCGGTTCGCCGCCAACTCCCGGTGGTCGTCGTGGACGCGGGCCGTGCGCGCCAACCTGCCGCTGAACGAGGAGTGCATCGAGGCGTACGAGGTGCTCACCGCCAACGGCGTGGACGCCCCCGTCGTCGACGCGCCCATCACCGCGGCCTTCCGCACCCCGCGACAGGCCGAAACCCTGCTGCGCGAGCTGCGCCGGATGGCCGACGCGGGACAGCCCGTCGACCACGCCGTCCTGGAGGGCGCGCGCCTCGCCGAGCACGTGCCGCTCGCCTCCGCGGCCCTGCAGGCGGGCGTGCGGATCGACGGGCAGCGCTACGTCGACCCCGGCGGCTTCGTCCACGCCCTGGGCACGGCGGTCATGGCCCGCGGCGCCACCGTGTACGCCTTCGAGGTCGCCGACGTGCGCGACGAGAACGGCACGATCACCGTCAGCTCTCGCCAGGGCACGTCCGTGTCGGCCGAGGCGGTGGTGGTGGCCACCGGCGCGTGGCTGCCACGCCTGGCCTCACAGTGGGGCGTCCGCGTCCCCGTGCAGGCCGGCCGGGGGTACTCCTTCACCGTGCCGGTCGACCGCCCGGTGCCCGGCCCGATCTACCTGCCCGACGTGCGGGTGGCGTGCACGCCGTACCAGGGGGCGCTGCGCGTGGCGGGAACCATGGAGTTCCGCGACCCCGACGCCCCGGGTGTCCCCGCCCGGATGGAGTCGATCATCGCCTCGGCCCGCCCGCTGCTGGACGGCGTGCGCTGGGACGAACGCACCGACGTCTGGGTGGGCCCGCGGCCGGTCACCCCCGACGGGCGCCCGCTCGTCGGCGCGACCGCCCGCCCGGGGATCTACGTCGCCGGCGGGCACGGCATGTGGGGCCTGACCCACGGCCCGATCACGGGCCGGCTGCTGGCCGAGCAGATCACCACCGGCAAGCAACCCGCCGTCCTGCACGAGTTCGACCCGCTGCGCTGACCGGTCCGGCGCGCTGCGCCGGCCGGGCGGAGCCCGCGGCGGCGGGGACGGTGGTCGCGGCCGTGACGCCGTGGACGCTCGCGTATACGATCGAGCGCCCGATGCATGGACCGTCTCATGCCGCGGGCGTCACTATGAACACATGTTGGCTCTGTCCCTTGTCGCACTCGCGCTGCACGGCGCCCTCGCGGGCCTGTTCTACACCTTCTCCATGTCCGTCATGCCGGGCCTGCGCGCCATCGACCCCGCCCAGGCGGAGGCGGCCATGCGCAGCATCAACCGTAAGATCCTCAACCCCTGGCTCTACCTCGTGTTCCTGGGATCGCCGCTGGCGGCGCTGGTGGCCGGGTTGCTCGCGGACGGCCCTGCGGCCCTCTGGTTCTTCGCCGCCGCCGCGGTGAACTTCGCCGGTTCGTTCCTCGTCACGGTGGCGATCAACGTACCGATGAACAACGCCCTGAACGCGGGGACCATGCCGTGGAAGGACTACGCGGGCAGGTGGACCGCGTGGAACACGTTCCGCGCGGTGGCGAGCGTGGCGAGCCTCGTCCTGATGGGTGTCGGCCTGACCGCTCTCTGAGGGGACCGAGCGGGTGGGAACGCCCGGGTGAGCGCCGCCCCACCCGGGCTCATCCGAGCCTGGGCTGATCTTGCGGGGAGAAATGCCTGACGGGGCCAGGAGAAAATGACAACGGTAAGAGGGTGCCGAGGAATCGATCCCGTATTGCATCGGGCATATAACAACATTATAGTTAATCGATGCTTTCCGGGAGATGCGGCACCGGGTGCTTGATGTTGTCCTCCTCGCCCGGGCTATGCCCCATGAGTTCCTGGTTTCGCCGCCCTGCCGGATGACTTTTCCAGGTCATCGCACGTGAAGCAGCGCACGTGGTTACGCTTTAACGATTCGTGCCGATGTCATTCTGGCGGGATTGAACGGGTCATTCTCGGGAGGTGAGATGGCCCAGCGGTTCAGTGAGTTCGAACTCCGGCTCGACGCGGTCCACGGCGTGCACTCTCGATCCGCCGACGGGCACGAGGCGAGCGGTCAGTGGGTGGATGCCGACCTGCTCGCGATCGGGCCCTTGGCCGCGAACGTGTTCACTGCCGGGGGCTCGCCCAAACGTCTGGGCGACGCGATGGAGCGGCTGGCGTTCCCCGGGCGGGTGGCGGAGCATTTCGCCACCGCGTGGCAGCTCGCCAGGCGGAATCCTTCAGTGTTGCGGGTCCGGCTGCGGCTGGACGCGACCTTGGCGCCGCTCCCTTGGGAATTCCTGCGTTTCCGCGACCGCTGGCTCGCCACGCACGCTGACTTCGTCCTCGCCCGGCACGTCGCGCGGGCCGTGGGCGGAAGGCCCCCGGACCAGCTGCCCGACCGGCCCAAGATCCTGGTCGCGTCCGGATCCCAGCAGGAGGGGCCGATCCAGGCCGGCGCGATCCATGAGCTGCTCAGCACCAGGCACTTCGAAGTGCTGGACCTGCTGGAGGACTGCGAGCTGCGGGACCTCGACCAGGCGCTGGTCAGAGACCGGCCGCACATCCTGCATCTCATCGCTCACGGGCGCGTCCGCGACGGCCAGGGCGAGATCGCCCTGTCACACCGGGGCGACAGCACCCACTGGCACGCCGCGGACCAGCTGGCCACGGTTTTCGACCGCTGGCAGCCCGAACTGGTGCTGCTGCACACGTGTGACAGCGCGGCCCGCCCTCGCGGCGAAGCATCCGATGGCGAACAGCGCGTGAGCATCACGGACGCCATGGCGGCCAAAGGGCCACTCCGCGTCGTCGGGATGAGCGCCCCGATCTCCAACGAGGTGGCCGTGGCCTTCTCCAACGAGTTCTACCGTGAGCTGACGAGGACGGGCGCCTCCATCGAGTACGCCGTCCAACTGGCCAGGAGAGGGCTGGGGCGCGAGTTCGGCTTCACCCGCCCGTGGTTCGGCGTGGCGAACCTCCTGCTGTCGGGGGCGGCCGAGCACACGCCGGCGCCCGAGACCGGGCCGCAGGATCAGGTCGCCTCCCAGGCTCCGCGCGTCCGGCACAACCTGCGGCAGCGCGACTACGCCACCTTCGTGGGCCGTGACCGGGAGCTACGCCAGCTGGGCAACCTGCTTCCGCCGGACTCCAGCTGCCCGGTCATCGGGGTGTTCGGACCGGCCGGTTCGGGCAAGAGCACGCTCGCGCTGGAGATCGTGCACCGCGTGATCGAGGCGCCCAAGCCCGCGTTCGACACCGTGATCTGGGTGAGCGCGCAGACGCAGGTGCTCACCAGAGCGGGCGTTCAGCCGCACTCGCACGTCAACGCGCTGGAAGACGTGCTCCAGAGCACGGCCCTGACGATGGGACGTTCGGAGCTGCTGCGGCTCCCGGTGCCCGAACAGGTCGAAAGGCTCCGGCTGGCGATGGTCGACCAGCCCGTGCTCATCGTCATCGACAACTTCGAGACGGTGGACGACCACCGGGTGCTCGAGTTCGTCAGCGAGTTGCCCGCCCCGACACGGGTGCTGCTGACATCACGCGAGTTCGTCGAGTGCTCCGATCACATCCGGCTCGGACCGATGGGGGAGTCCGAGGCGATCAGGTTGCTGGAGCTGGAGCTGAGCAGGAGAGGGATCCAGCAGAGCCGCGAGCAGAACGAGCGGTTGGCGGCGGCGAGCAACGCGCTCCCGCTCATCATCAAGTGGGTGGTGGGCCACCTGGCCGCCGGGCATGCTCCTGGCTCCGTGCTGGCCAAGCTGGCGAGCGGGGCCGACGACCTGGCCGCGTACTGTTTCGGCACCTCGGTGGAGTCGCTGCGGATGCGTAACCACGACGCGTATCAGAGCCTCATAAGCGCGTCGGTGTTCGCCGGGTCCATGTCGAGGGAGGCCTTCGGCGAGGTTGCCGCGCTCGACTCGCCGCACGTGCGCGACGAGTGCATCGCGACGCTGCTCGGGATGAATCTGCTGGAGCAGACGGGCGAGCGGCTGCGCATGCTGCCCGTGATCAAGCGGCTCATCCTGAAACTCGTCGGCGACATGCACGAGCTGGCTGAGCCGCGAACGCGGCAGGTGGCTTACTACCTCCGGTTTCTCAAGAAATACAACCCCAAACAGGACTCCACACCAGAGACGGAGCCGTTCTGGCAAGAGGTTCACAACATCCGGGCATTGATCCGAGCCCTGCAGACCGAGAGGGCCGACGAGGACGCCGAAGGGGCCGACAAGGATTACGTCAAGCTGTGCGTCGAGTACAGCTCATTCGTATGGGTGCACGGGCTCTGGGCCGAACTGTTCGAGATCGCCCAGAGCATCGCAGCGTCGGGAAGGAAGACCGGCGACTGGGAGGCGGTCGCGAAGGTGGCGCTGGACGCGGCTCTGGCCTACATGGACCGGTTCGACGCCGACGCCATGCGTGAGCAGCTGACGCTCGTGCTCGAGATGTTCGAGCACCTGGACCGGATCCCTCCTCAGCTGTATGAGACGTTCCTGTTCTGCCGGGCGGCCGCGGCCGCCATCCGGCGCGACGCCGCCGCGCAGCAGTACTTCGAGGAGGACCTCGAGTTCATCGAGAGCATCGGAGAGCGCTGGCGCAAAGCGGGCACGCTGTGGTGGATGGGCGCCTTCAATGCCCGGCAGGGGCGGTGGGAGGACGCGCAACGTTACTTCGACCAGGCAATGGAAATATCGGAGTCGGCGGGAGATCGGCGCACCATGGCGCTGGTCTATGGCTGGCGGCCCGCTGCTCTGTACTTCTTGGGCAGGAAAAACGACGCTTTCGGGTCGATAGCGGAACTGGAGGGCTTCGTGCAGCGGTACGGGCAGCTCACGTCCAAAGGGCAACTCGCCGACAGCGCGGCCATCATCCACCTCGCGGAAGGGCTCGCCCACCTGCAGAGCGGGCTGGCGTACGCGGAGGCGGCGCACGGGGTCTTCCGCGACCTGGGAAGGAAAGAGCTCGCGGCGCACTACGAGGCGGTGGTGCCCGCTCTGCACGAAATCGTCACACGATTGGCAGAACTGCAGCGGAAGGAACCAACGAATGGCTCGACGTGAGATTCTTGAATGGGGTTCGATCGCCGAGCGCTATGCCGCCTGGCTGAACGACGAAGAGAACATTTCGGGTCGGGCCTTCACCGACATCGTCACTGACGCGGTCCTCGACATGGCCGGCGATCCGGCCGGCAAGCGGGTTCTCGACCTGGGCTGCGGTGAGGGATATCTCTCCCGCCACCTCGCGCGGACGGGCGCCGCTGTGGAGGCCATCGACGGCGCGGGGGAGATGTTGCGGATCGCGCGAGCCCTCTCCGGAGACCTGCCCGTCAGCTTCCGCCAAGGCGACATCTGCGGGAAGCTGCCCTACGATTCCGGCACCTTCGAGCTGATCGTCTGCAACATGGTGCTGATGGACGTCGACGACATAGGCCACGCCATATCGGAGGCGGCACGGGTTCTCAAACCAGGCGGCCGGCTCGTCTTCTCTGTCGTCCACCCCACGTTCTTCGACGCCACAGGGGAGTGGCGCAGCGAGGACGGGCAGCCGGTCTACCGGCCACGGCGCCGTTACGTCGAGGAGTTCAGCTACGTCAAAACCCTGGTCGGGCTCGATCCGCCCGCCCGGCTCACCCATTATCACCGGCCCATCCAGGCCTATGTGCAGGCCGTGCTGGCGGCCTCCCTCATGTTGACCGGCTTCGCCGAGACCAGCATGTCGCGGGACCAGCGCCGGCCCGAGTTGACGCGGTTCCACTTCACGGCCAACAACCTGATCATCGGGGCCACCAAACCGGGCGGAGGCGAGGAATGATGCGCCCCTTGCCGCAGCGCATCGGTGATCTGCTGGGCAGGGCACGGACCGGACGCGTCGACACCCGTTCCTACTCCGCCGTCCCGGACGATCACAACCTGGACGGTGGTGGGGAGGCGGCGTGGTTCGGGCCCGGAGAGGGCTACTTCGAGGTGCGCGTGAACCAGTTGCAACTCGCGGCGGCCCGCGAATGGTTCACCAGATACGACCCGATGGTGCTGATCGCTGTGGACTGCGTCTACGGGAGCAAGCACATCAGCATCCCGTACGTCGTCGGGCCGGCCCTGTTCGAGTCGGCGGGCATGCAGGTGGGGCCCAACGCGATCATCCGCGACATCCGCACGGTGGGTCCCCTGCCATATCTGGGAAGCCCGATCCGGATCCGCATCGTGCTCTACAAGGTGGTGCGGGAGAACCTCATCTCATCCATGATCAACATCGCGGAGACCCTGTCGGGGGTGTTGCAGCCGTTCGCGCCGCGGGTGGTCGGCGAGTCCCTGAGCGTGGTGAGCAACTCGGTGTTGTCGGCTCTGGAGGCCGTGGTCGGTCTGCAGGACGCGGTGGTGCCCGTGCTGGCCTTCGCCAAGGACTTCGGCGGTGGCAACGAGCCGCTTAAATCCTTTCATATCGCTTTGATGGATCGGCCATCTGGTGAGCTGAGCCCTGATGAGCTGTGGATCACGAACGGGGAACTGTGCACCGGCTCATCCCCGGGCAGCCTCTCCAGGATCGTCGACCATGACTTCGTGCACTTCAGCGTCAACGGCAGCCGCTCCCGTGACGACGTCTCGCTGCTCCCGTTCTATGCGATCTGGGAACAGGCGCTCCGGCACGCCCTCGAACCGGGCCATCCGCAGTGGTCGATCGCGAAGTCCCACATGGTGGCGCTCTATTCGGCGATGGCGACCAGCCCTGACCTGACCCGCGGGCAAGCCGGCGAACTGCTCGACGGGTTCGGGGCCGAGTTGCAGCGGCATCGCAAACGTGCCCTCGATCTCGCCAAGCTCGGCGCCAGACCGGACGGCGGCGCGCAGGAGGGAGTCGAGCAGATGCTCGAGCTGCTCGATCTTTCGGAACGCTGATGCCGGGCGATCTTCTGGTCCTCATGTCCGGTCAGCAGGCGACGGGCAAGACCACGACGGCGCGAGCCCTCGCCAGGCAGCTCGATCTGCCGCTGCACGCCAGCCACGACCTGCGGGCCGCGATGGGGCTCGCCTCGGGCGAGCTCTACCGGCCGGACATGCGGGACGAGGTTTACGAGCGGCTCTTACGCGGGGTGACGGAGTCTGGTGCGGTGCTGGACGCCTCTTTTCTCCGATCGGCATATCGGGCGGCCGCATATCGTCTCGCGGAACGTTCGCGGCTCGTCGCCGTTGTTGTGGAGTGTCAGGCGAAAGTCTCTGACATCGCGTTTCGGACACGTCGTCGCCTTGGTGTGCCAGGCCCGGAAAACCAGGGTGATCGTATGCTGTACTATCATCTTCGATCCGCCGAAACCGATCCACTGAGACAGGATGGTGCAATCGAGCACCTCCGCTTCGACACATCGGCGAACACCGTCACCGTGATCCGCTCGACGAGCCCGGCGACCACGTGCGTTGAGCGGGTTCTGCGGTCGTTGTCTCTTCTTGGCGGCCCGGGTGAATGATACGGTTCGGTCGCCGGGCATCGACGGCTACACGCTCTTCGAATAATGGAGGGTATTCCCGTGGAATCGCCGAAATACTCAAGAAGCGACGCGTTCGTGGTGCGCCCCGATGAAAAGGGTGTCATCTACGAGTATCCAAACCAGTCCCATGCGCTTCGGATGTCCTATATGGAGGTCAACGGTCGCCGTCCCGGCGAGCCGGGCAAAGCTTTCCTGGAAGAGGACTGCACGTTCGCCATCTACATCATCGACGGCGCCGGCACGATCTGGATCGAGGGTGAGGAGTTCAAGCTCGGCGCCCAGGACGTCGCCACCGTGCTGGCCGGAAAACGCTGGTACATCGAGGGCAACCTGAAATACGTGACGGCGACCACGCCGGCCTTCTACCCCGAGCAGTCCACGATGGTCGACGTGAACCCCGGCTGACACCCCGGGAGGTGGTCATGGCTCCACCGGATGCGGACCTCTTGCTGGAGTCCTTCAGCCGCGGCGAACCTCTGCTGCCACCGCGCACCGCCTACGTCAACGTCGTCAAACGGTGCAACGCCGGTTGCGGATATTGCGCCGACTGGACCGCGCCCCGTGATCCGCGGCTCGACCCGCCGCTGGAGCAGCTGGCTTACCTGTTCGGAGAGTTACGCCGCCTGGGCGTCGGCGATCTGGTGGTCAGCGGCGGAGAGCCGTTCTTACGCCGTGACCTCCCCGCCGTGCTGGAAGCGGCGCTCGAGTGCGGATTCGGGATCCGGGTGATCTCCAACGGCTCCCTGATCACCCGGGACCACGTGAGAGCCCTCGTCGGCCTGGGGATCACGAAGGTCGGCATCTCCATCGACAGCCTGGTTCCTGACCGGCTCATGGCCATCCGAGGGCTGAAGGTCGCTCGCGTGCGTCGGACCATCGAGATCCTTGCCGGTGACGAGCGGACCAGGCCGCGGGTGGCGCTCTACGTCACCATCACCAGGGCCAACCTCGACGACCTGATCCCCCTCGCCGACTACGCCCGCCGGCTGGGGATCGCTGTGCAGTATCAGCCGGTCCACTTCGCCGGTACCGGCCTCGACGACCATATCCTGACCCATCTGTGGCCGGCCGAGCCCGATCTGGCCCGGCTGGACGGAATCATCGCCGAACTCGTCCGCGGCGCACAGGACGGCACGCTCCCCATCAACAGCAGGCCGGACTTCCTCCAGCAGATTCCCCGCTTCTTCCGCGACCGAACCTTTCATCCGGAACGATGCACGGTGGCCTACACCGATGTCGTGATCGACCAGGACCTCAATCTGCGTCCCTGCTGGTCCATGCCGGCCGTGGCCTCGCTCGCGCAGCCGAGGTTCGATCTGGTGCGGATCTGGCGATCTCCCGAGATGCGGGCGGTTCGAGAGGAGATCAAACAGGATCGTTGCCCTGGCTGCCTGTTCAGCTGTCATATGAACAAACCGCACATATCGCTGAACAAGGCACGCTCGTGACCGCCTCGTCCCGGAGGCTCCTGCTCGTTCAGCTGTACAGCTCACTACAGCCTGCCGATGCCGAGCCCCTCTCCGTGGCCACGCTGGCCTCCGCGGTCCAGGACCTGACGGAGGTCGAGGTCCGTACGGTCAACCCGGTGACCGACCCACGGGCGGTGAGCGACTTGGTGGCCTTTGTCCGCCGCGAACGGCACAAACTGGTCGGCCTGTCCGTACCCCAGGGCACGTACGACACGGCACTGGAGATCATCGAACGGCTGCGTGCGCTACGGTCGGCGCGGGGCCACCCCGAGGTCCTGCTGGGGCATGCCCTGCCGACCCACCTTCCGGAACGTTTCCTCGGCGTCGACCCGGACGTACTGATCATCCGTGGCTGGGGCGAGAACGCGCTCCGTGCCTACCTGTCCGGGCAACCGCGGCATCGGCTCGCCGACGTTGTGTTCATGGAGTGCGGAGAACTCGTGCGCACCCCCGCCCGGTCGGACGGCCAGCCGGTGTACCCGCCTCCGTTGCGGGTGGACGGCGACTATTTCCGCCGGGTCGAGGCCAGCCGCGGCTGCCAGTTCGGCCGGTGCACCTTCTGCACGCGGCCGCCGGGACGGGCCGACCAGTGGAGCGCCACCGCGCGGGAACGGATCGCCGCCGACCTGTCGGCGCTGGCCGCGATGGGGGTGCGCCGCTTCACCTTCACCGACGAGGACTTCCAGCCCGGTGCCGGGATCGCCGCACTCGTACGGGACCACGGACCGTTCACCTACACGGTCTCGATGCGGGTGGACACCCTGATGGGACGCCAGGGGGATCGACAGGGGATGACGACCTCGGAGGCGGAACTGGCAGACCTGTACGACTCGGGTCTTCGCCAGGTGTACCTAGGTGTGGAGACGTTGTCCAGGTCACAGATCCGGCGTTTCGGCAAGCGGGCCACCGCCGACCATGCGATCAGCGCGGTGCGGCGCCTGGTCCGTCGCGGTTTCGACGTGGAGATCGGGCTGATCCTCTTCGACCCTCTCGTCACGCTGGAGGAACTGGCGGAAAGTGTTGACCTGATGCTCTCCAGCGGGTTGTGGCGGCACGCGGGCGCACCGTTCGGAAAACTGCGGATTCAGGTCGACTCTCCGATGGCGCGCAGTCGCCGCCTCGCACCGATGCTGACCACGATGGATCCCACCATGATGTCCTATTCCTGGGACTACGCCGACCCGCGCGTGGCTCGGGCGTGGCAGGTGGGGCTGGACTGGTGGAGCGGGCTGGAGCAGGCGTACCAGCTGATCCGCAATGTGGTCAGGACGGGTCGTGACCGGCCGGATCTCCTGCGCGTGGCCACCTCCGCGCTGCTGATGTTGCGCGCGTCGAGCTTCCAGGTGCTCCGGCTCGCGATCGAGAGCATCCGGCGGGGCGAGGCCGGGCTGGAGGCCGACACGGTCGCCTCGTTGGTCGAACGGCGGGAACGAGCGCTGTCAGCGGTGAACGCCGCGTTCGGCGAGGGCTCGGACCGGGTGACGACGCGCCGGCTGGTCGAGGAAATTCACAAGATCGCTATGAAGGAGAGAATAGATGGCTTTTGATCCCTCCTTCGAAGGGTTCGAGGGAATTGCGGGTGTCGATGGTGAGACAACCGGCCGTGATCCCTTCTTGGCGAAAAACCCCGACACCTTGTGGGAGTACGCCATCGTCATTCCCCACGAAGGGGCGAGGCTGGAGCGGGTCTGGGAGTTCTGGCCGGAGGCGGTCGCCGACCCGGAGTTCCTGGCTATGAGCAACTTCTCGCGCCGGCACCATCCCCGCCTGCGGGAGTGGGGCGCCGCCACCTTGGGGACCGACGGATCATGGCGGCGGACCTCCCGGCGGGAGGCGGCGACTGAGATCGCCGCGTTGCTGCAGGGCAGACATATCGTGGGCATCGTTCCCGGGTTCGACGACATGTTCCTCAGGGCGCTTTTATGTGAATACGATCTGCGACCCTCCTATCACTACCATGTCATTTGCGCAGAGGTTCATGTCCGCGGATTCATTCACGGCTGGCACGCGGCGCTGGCGGCCGCCGCTGAACGGCTCGAGAGACCGGCGGCGGGGCTGGTGGCGGAGCTCGCCGGGCCACCGCTGGAGGTGACGCGCGCTCCCTGGGATGCCGACCGGCTGCTGGCCGCGGTGGGCGCCGAACCGCCGCAGGGCATCGAGCGGCACTCCGCGCTGGCCGACGCGCGGTGGGCGTTGGAGGCGTACCTGCTCGCGCAGGCGCCCGGCCCATGGCCGCGCTCAGCGGGCGGCCCCACCCTGTGACGGCAGCTTCCGGGCGGCCGGACGGGCGGACGGCGTCGGCCCGGCCAGGGCGGAGCCGGGATCTTCGCCGACGCGGCGCCGCGGCACTGGCGACCCCGCTGCTCCCCGGCCGTGGCGTCCGTGAGCCGGACGCGGCGGTGCGCTGACGAGGCCAGGCCACCGCCGGACGGAGGCATCTCGCGATGAGACGCCGGCCGCGGCCGGCGCCCTGTGATGATCAGGGCGTGCCGGTCAGGCGAGCAGCTCCAGCACCCGTCCCGCCTGCCGCTCCCACGTCCCGGCCGGGTTGCGCGCGGCGAACGGTCCCTCGGGCCCGAGCGTGGAGAACCAGACGAACGCGATCAGCCGCCGGAAACCCAGCACACGGGAGCGCTCCACCCGCGTGAGCCCGATGTGGTCCAGCAGCCGCGCCGCGTCGAGATCGCCGTCGAGCCGCGAGACGTGCTCAAGGAGGTCGCCCAGCTCGAACGCGCGGTCGCTGCGCCCGGAGTCCTCCCAGTCCAGCAGCCGGATCCGGCGGTCGTGGGCGTCCCACAGGTAGTTGGCGCGATTGCCGTCTCCCTGCCCGAGGACCGGAGGGAACGGGTCGGCGAGCAGCTCGTCCGGGTCCGGGCCCGCCAGCCATGCCGTCCCCTGCGCGTGCGCCCTCCGCACGACGGGGTCGTCCCCGGGACCGGGCCGCCGCCCGGCGGTCCAGGCCCAAGCCTTCGCCACGGCCGTGGCCGGGGACCACACGGCCGGTCGCATGGACGACACGACTCCGGCGGGCACCGCCTCGCGCAACCGGCCAAGGGCCTCGGCCAGCGCTTCGATCTGCTCGTCCGTCGTACGCTCGCCGCGCAGCGGGATGCCCGGCAGCCGGGACATCGTCACGCTCGGGGGCATCGCGTCCAGGGCGGCCTCGACCGGCGCCGGGGCCAGGCCGGGCGCGTACGCGCCCAGCACGGTCAGCGCCTCCCACTCCCGCAGGGGCTCCTGCCGCTCCCACGACCGGTAGCGTTTGACCACGACGTCGTCGCGGAGTTCGAGATCGTGGGTGGCGAACCGGCCGCGTGTCACCGGCCGCGGCCCTGGCCAGGCGGCCGACCGCGGGGAGCATCCGGAGGTGTTCGCTCGTCGATCATCACCTCACCGGATCATACGGGCCGCGGCGGAGATCTTCGCCGCCCGATGTCCGGATCGGCGTCGCCCGTTCGTCACGTTGCTGAGAACACGACACAAAGGAGCATAGACATGAAGTACATGATGTTCGTCTGCAGCGACACAGCACCGGACACCGATAAGTCGGAGATGCCTGACATCGAGGCGTGGGTGGCGGAGAACGACGCTCGCGGCCGGCGCCTCGACGGCGACGCGCTGGCACCCACGTCCGCGGCCACGACCGTACGCGTGCGCAACGGAGAGCTGCTGGTCTCCGACGGGCCGTTCACCGAGACCAAAGAGGTGATCGTGGGATACGACCTCCTCGAATGCGCCGACCTGGACGAGGCGATCGAGGTCGCGCGGACCCACCCCATGGCGCGGGCGGGACGGCTCGAGCTGCGCCCGTTCACCGGCCAGGACGGCCCGCCACGTGACTGACGCGGATCCTGCCGGCGACGGCGCGGCGATGACTGGCGGAGACGCGGTGCGGACGGGCGCCGGCCCGGCGCGAACCGGTGGTGGCGCGGCGCGGGCGGGTGGCGATGCGGCGGCAGCCGTCGCCGTCGCGGGCAGGGACAGCTTCGCGCGGATCGTCGCCGCCCTGATCCGCGTCACCGGGGACTGGACGCTGGCCGAGGACTGCGCGCAGGAGGCGCTGGCGCTCGCCCTCGAACGCTGGCCCGCGGACGGCGTGCCCGCCAACCCGGGCGGATGGCTCATGACGGTGGCTCGCAACCGCGCGGTCGACGCCCTGCGACGGGCGTCGACCGAGCGCCGCAAGCTTGAGGAGGTGGCGGCGCTCGCGCTCGCCGGCCCCGGCCCCGGCACCGGGAAGGAGCAGGTCGTGGACGACCGGTTGCGCCTGATCTTCACGTGCTGCCACCCCGCGCTTCCCCTGGAGGGCCGCGTGGCGTTGACGTTGCGCACGATCTGCGGGGTGCCGACCGCCGACATCGCGCGGGCCTTCCTGGTCAGCGAGTCCACCATGACCCGTCGCCTGACCAGGGCCAAGACGAAGATCGCCGATGCGGGCATCCCGTACCGGGTGCCGGCCGGTCCGGCGCTCGCCGAACGGCTGTCCGGCGTCCTGGCCGTGCTCTATCTGCTGTTCACGCGCGGTTACGACGCGGGGGGCGAGCCCGCCTTCGCGGACGAGGCGATCCGGCTGGCCCGGCTGCTCGAACGGCTCATGCCGGATGAGCCGGAGATCTCCGGGCTGCTGGCCCTGTTCCTGTTCCAGCACTCCAGGCGCGATGCCCGCCGCGACGGCGACGGCGACCTGCTCACCCTCGACCGGCAGGACCGCTCCCGCTGGGACCACTCCGCGATCGCGGAGGGCCTGGCCGCCCTGGCAAGGACACGGCAGGACAGAGCGCAGGCGCGGCGCGGCGGCGCCGGGGCGGGGAAGGACAGTGCGGGGGTGCGCCTGGCCGGTCCCGCGGCGGGACCGGACGGCCCGTACGTGCTGCAGGCCAGGATCGCGGCCTGCCACGCCACCGCGGCGTTCGCCGACGCCACCGATTGGACGGCCATCGCGGCCTGCTACGACGCGCTCGTCCGGATCCAGCCCTCCCCGGTGATCCAGCTGAACCGGGCCGTGGCTCACGGGTACGCGTACGGTCCGGCGACGGGCCTGGAACTGCTGGCCGCGGCCCGCGCCGGTGGCGCGCTCGACGGCTACCCGCCCGCGCTCGCAGCCGAGGCCGACCTCATCGCCCGCGACGGCGGCAGGGACCGGGCCGCGGCCCTGTTCCGGCGGGCCGCCGCGCTCGCCGACGGCGAAGCCGAACGCCGTGCCCTGCTGGACCGGGCCGACCGGCTCCTCGCGTAGCCGGTCACAGGGACGACCAGGGCGGGTCGGGCGGTCACCACGAGCGCACGCGGGAAATCGATTACTTCGTGGGCCGGTCGTCCGCCACCCCGTACGAGGACGCCCGGAACAGGAAGGAGGCCCAGGAGCGGTACGGCCGCCACGCCTCGGCCAGCCGCCGGTAGGCGGCGGGCGGCGCGTCCTCCGGCAGTCCGTACGCCTCCCGCAGGATGGCGAACAGGCGCGGCTCGTCACCGGGGAACGCGTCGGGCGCGCCGGCGCCGCGGATCAGGATGAGACCCGCGGAGAACGGCCCGACCCCGGGCAGGGCACGGAGCTCGGCCAGGGCGTCGGCGGGGGAGAGCGAGCGCAGGTGCTCGGTGGTGAGCACGCCGTCGAGGGCCGCGCGGGCCAGGCCGCGCAGCCACTCCTCCTTCTGGCCCGGCAGGCCGAGACCGCCGGCGTCCAGCAGGGACACGGGCGGAGGAAAGGCCGCGTACGTCCGCCCCTCCACGGTGACCCGGGCGCCGTGACGCTCGGCGATGCGCCGCTTGAGCCGGGAGGCGATGACCATCGACGACCGCTGCACGATCACCGCCCAGCAGGCCGCCTCCCACGGGGTCCAGAAGCACACCGGCCGCAGGCCCGGGCTGCGCCGCTGCAGGTCGCCGAGCACCGGGTCGGCCTCGCCGAGGTCGGCGAAGCCGGAGCCGTCCACGTCGAGGGAGAGGATGCGCGCCACCTCGCCCCGGATGTCCGGCCCGGCGGGGCGGGTGGTGGTGACGGTGACCCCGCCGGGCGCGGCCGTCGCGGTCACCCCGATCGGCAGCCAGTCGGCCTCCGCGTTGTAGGCGAAGCGCAGCGAGCGGCCGTCGGACGGCAGCGCGCTGGTCGCCGGCCACTCCTCGACGAAGCGCAGCGAGGCGCCGAAGTCGAACGGGCCCCCGGCGGTGAGCGTGAAGTCGTACGTGGTCATGCGCGAATGGTAGGGGCGGCACGCGCGTCCTTCGCAGCCGGCACGGGGGCGTGGGCGGCCCGCGGCAGGGTGACCGACACCTCGAGGCCGCCTCCCCTCCGGGCCCTGGCGGCGTAGCGGCCCAGGTGGGCGTGGGCGATCGCGGCGACGATGGACAGGCCGAGCCCGTGCCCCTGTCCTGCCCCGCCGGCCCGGTCGGGGGCATGCCTGCGGAACGGCTCGAAGAGCGCGGCCACCACCTCGGGGGCGACGCGCGCGCCGCCGTTGGCGACGTGCAGTGTCACCGAGCCCGGCCCGGCCTCCGTGCGCACGTTGATCCAGCCGCCTTCGGCGTTGTGCCGGACCGCGTTCTCGACGAGGTTGCCGGCCAGCCGTTCCAGCAGCACGGGATCGCCTGACAGGGAAGCCGGGGCGAGCGCGTGCGCGAGCCGCAGGCCCTTGAGCTCGATGTCGCCCGCCGCCGCCGCGAGGGCGTCCCGTACGGCCGCCGCGAGGTCGACGGGCTGGTAGCGCTCGATCCCGCGCTCGCTGCGGGCGAGGGTGAGCAGGCTGGCGATGAGATGCTCGTGGCGCCGGGTCGCGGCGCGGATCCGCCGGGCCATGGTCAGCAGCGACTCCAGCGAGGGGCGCGCGAGCGCGACGTCGACGGCGGCGCGCTGCACGGTGAGCGGGGTCCGCAGTTCGTGCGAGGCGTTGGCGACGAAGCGGCGCTGCGCCTCGAACGCCGCGGCCAGCCTGCCGAGCATGGCGTCGATCGTGTCGGCGAGCTCCTTCAGCTCGTCGCGCGGGCCTCGCAGATTGATGCGCTCGTCGAGGTTGTGCGTCGACAACCGCCGCGCGGCCGCGGTGATGTCGCGCAGCGGGCCCAGCACCCGTCCCGCCATCACCCACCCGAGCGCCGTCGCGACGATCGACACGAGCGCGAGAGCGAGCACGGACTGCGTGAGCAACTCGCTGAGCGCCTCGGCCCGCTGCTGGGCGAGCGCCTCGACGATCCGTTCACGGATGGATCCGGGATCGTTCGGGTAAGGGGTCAGGACGGGCGGATCCGGCCGGGGGACGCCCTGGCCGCGCGCCTGCAACTGCCGCGCGAACAGCCCGTACGTGATCGTGAGAAGCAGCACGCCGACCGCCACGAACAGCCCGCCGTACAGCACGGTCAGGCGCAGCCGGATGGTGGCGGCGGGACGCAGCCGGGCGATCGACCCCGCCGCCGTCATGGCCGGCCGATCCGGTAGCCCGCGCCGGGCACGGTGTCGATGACGCCCGGCTCGCCGAGCTTGCGGCGCAGGCGCATCATCGTGACCCTGACGGTGTTGGTGAACGGGTCGGTGTGGGCGTCCCAGACCCGTTCCAGCAGCTCCTCGCTGGTGACGACGGCTCCGCGCGCGCCCAGCAGCACCTCCAGCACGCCGAACTCCTTGAGCGTCAGGTCCAGGGGCCGCTGGGCGCGGGTGGCGACGCGGCGCGCGGTGTCCACGGTGAGGTCGCCGTGCGCGAGCACGGGCGGGAGCGCTGGGTTGGACCGCCGCGCCAGCGCGCGGATCCGCGCCACCAGCTCTGCGAAGGCGAACGGCTTGGCCAGGTAGTCGTCGGCGCCCAGGCCGAGCCCCTCGACCCGGTCGTCAAGCGTGTCCGCCGCGGTGAGCATGAGCACCCGCGGGTGGGCGCCGCCCGCCACCAGCTCCGTGCACACCTCGTCGCCGTGCACGTCCGGCAGGTCGCGATCCAGCACGACGACGTCGTACCGGTTGACCGCGAGCTGCTCCAGCGCGCTCGCCCCGCCGAACGCCGCGTCCACCGCCATGCCCTCGGCCCGGAGCCCTTCGAGCAGGATCTCCACCAGATCCGCCTGGTCCTCCACGACCAGCACCCGCATCGCCACCTCCGCCGCGCGTCGCCTCTGCCTCTCCACCCTGGCGGCGACCCGATAACACGGGCATAACGCGCGCGGTGTTACGCCCGTGTTAGCGGCGCCGCCGGAGACTGCCTGGCGACCGACAGGGAGGAATCACATGAAACATCTGGTGGCCGTCGCGACGGCGGCCGTACTCCTGGCAGGGCTCGGCAGCGCGGCGTACGCCGCGACGCCGGGCGTCACCCCTTCCCAGGCCTTCTCCGCGGGCCCGCCGCAATGGGGCGAGGTGCTGTACGGCGAGACCGTGACGCGCGACGACGACGGCCGGACGACGGTGCGCAACCACCAGCGGGGCCGGATCGCCGAGGTCTCGGGCACGTCGATGACGGTCAGGAGCGCCGACGGCACGAGCTGGACCTGGGTGCTCGGCGGCGACACCGAGGTGCGCGCGGATGGGAAGGACGACGCGTCCGTGTCCGACCTGAAGGCGGGCGACGACGTCATGGTCGCCGGCACGCGCGAGGGCGGCAGGCGGACCGCGTCCTTCGTGACGAGCCCGCCGCCGGACCTCGGCGAGCTGCGGGAACGCCTGAAGGACCTGCGGAAGGGAGGCCTGCCGCACCCGCGTGGCCTGGACCTGCCCGCGTTCCGGTCGTGACGGCGGCCCCGTGGCGCGGCGGTTCCGCTCTCGCCGCGCCACGGGGCGACGTCCCGCGACCGGCATGGCATCGTGAGACCCGGACCGCCGAGGAGAGGAGCCCGGGTTCCCATGGCCGAGGAGATCGTGCTGCAGGACACGCCGCATCGCCGGGTGGTGCGGGTGGGCGACACCGTGCGCAGGCCGGTCCAGCCCTGGACGCCGGCGGTCCACGCGCTGCTCCGGCATCTGGAGGGTGTCGGGTTCCCCTACGCGCCGCGGGTGCTCGGGATCGACGAGCGGGGACGCGAGGTTCTCACCTATCTGGAGGGTGAGTCCGGGCCGCGGAGCTGGGCGAAGGTGGCCGGCGACGCCGGGCTTGAGACGTGCGCCCGGTTGTTGCGCGCCTACCACGACGCGGTCGCCGGCTTCGATCCGCCGCAGGAACTCGTCTGGCACACGGGGCAGCGCGGGCTCGACGGCGGCGAGGTGGTCTGCCACGGCGACTTCGGGCCGTGGAACATCGTCTGGCAGGGGGACGTCCCCGTCGGGATCCTCGACTGGGACTACGCCCGGCCGGCGGAGCGCCTGCACGACGTCGCCTACGCCCTGGAATACCTCGCGCCCTTCCGCGACGACGCCGAGTGCCTGCGCTGGCTGCGTTACCCCGAGCCGCCCGACCGCCGCCACCGGGTGGAGGCGTTCGCCGCCGCCTACGGCCTCGCCGGCGCCGCCGGCCTGGCCGACCGGGTGATCGACGTCCAGCGGGGCGTGGCCGCCCTCGTCCGCACGATGGCGGAAGCGGGGCACCAGCCGCAGGCCCGGTGGGTCGAGGAGGGATACCTCGACGAGGTGGGCCGCAGGATCGCCTGGAGCGTGGCCAACCGGCCGCTGTTCCCCTGACCCGCGAACGGCGCTGGAAAACCGACGACCTGGGCGAACATCATGGGTTCAGGTGGGGGTAGGGGGCGACCGTAGCCTGAAAGAAACGGGGAAACGGTCATGAGCCGCATCGGAGAATGGCTGAAGAAGGCGGAGAACCTGGCCAGGGGGCACTCCAAGCGGGCCGACCAGGTGCTCGACCGCGCCGAGCAGTACGCCAAGGAGCGCACCGGGCACAAGTACGACGAGCACATCAGCAAGGGGGCGGACACGGTGCAGCAGCGCTACGGCGGCGGCGCCGCGGGCTCGGAAGAGGAGCGGCGCGCCCAGCAGGAGCAGCAGGGGCAGGCGGGTCAAGAGGAGCAGCAGCGCAGGCCGCCGCAGGGCTGAGACGTTCAACGCTCCTCGACGAAGCCGAGATAACGCTCGGCCGAGCGGCGCACGGCCGCCGCGCCGTCCGTGTGGACGACACGGTTCCACCAGCCGCCGTAGACCCGGTCGAACGCGTACGGCTCCAGGAGCGACAGGGCGCGGCGCACGGTGTGCGGGCGTTCGGGGATGTAGTTGGGATAGCTGTACATGAAGCTCACCCAGCGACGGTCCTGGACGACCTGGACGATGTCGCCCGAGAACAGGGCGCCGTCGCCGCCCGACCAGTGCAGCACCTGGCCGCCCGCGAAGTGCACTCCCGCGTTGATCAGCGTCAGGTCGTCGGCGATCTGGTGGGTGTCGCCCTCCCAGAGGACCACGGCGTCGTCGGGGCGGGCCACCCACTGACGGTCGGCGGCGTGGATGTAGACCGGGACGTCGCCGAAGGCCCGCGACCATTCGATCATGGAGCCGTAGAAGTGGGGGTGGCTGATCGCGATGGCCGCCAGCCCGCCCAGCTCTCTGATCTCGGCGATCAACTGGTCGTCCAGGTAGGAGACCATGTCCCACATGACGTTGCCCGCCGGTGTGCGGACGAGGAGGGCGCGCTGGCCGATGGCCGTGGGCGGGGCGGTGCCGACGCCCACCACGCCGGGGCCCTCCTCCGCCACACGTCCGCGATGGCCCTCGTCCGCCAGCCCGGCCAGGGTCGTCCACTGCTGGCCGTCCCACCCCACGTACTGACGTTCGTCGTCGCAGATCGGGCAGTCGGTGCGCGGCTCGCCGTACTGGACGCCGCAGGTGCGGCAGATGGGCAGGTCGGACGGCATCTGTCCAGCCTAGGGCCGGCGGGCGGCGTCCTCCAGGACCCGGCGCGCGTCGCGCTCGAACGACGCCCGTGCCCCGAGCGTGAGCAGGCCGCCCACCACCATCGGGATCACCAGCAGGTACATGCCGGACACCAGCGAGCCGAGCCGGTCCGAGGCGATGCCGACGATGAGCGAGCCGAAGGCGCCGCCCGCCGTGATGAGCAGTTGCAGCACCGCGAAGCCGAGACCCCGCGAGGCGGCCGGCACCACGTCGGCCACGCACGCCATCATGTTGGGGATCGCGATCGACATCAGGGAGCAGGCCAGCAGCACGAGCGCCGTCAGCGCGCCGATCGAGTCCGTCGACAGCGCGAGCGCCAGCACCAGTGAGCCCGCGGTGATGCCGCCGCCGCCCGCGAGCAGCCGGCCGCCCTTGCGGCTGCCGTGCCACTTGCGGCCCAGCCACGAGCCCACCAGGGTGCCCGTCAGCGTGCCCGCGACCGTGATCAGGCCGCTCAGCGAGCCGGCGGTGCCCACGCCGACGTCGAAGCCGCGCACCATGAGCGTGGGCAGCCAGTAGAAGATGCCGGCCAGGCCGAGAGTGAGGAAGGACAGCCCGACGCAGACGAAGATCAGCGTGGGGATGGCCAGCACCTGCCTGAACTGCCGCCGGAACGGCGGCTTCGGCTCCGCCGCGGGTGTGGCGGGGGCGGCCTCGCCCTGGGCCACCAGCCGGTCCAGCTCGCCGCGGCGCGGCTCGCGCAGGAACCAGACCAGCAGTGCCGTGAGAACTCCGGGGACGACCATGACGAGGAACGCCGTACGCCACGAGAACATCTCGGCCAGCACGCCGCCGAGCAGCGTGCCGATGCCGCCGAGGTAGGTGGTGACGCGGGTCAGCCCGTACGCCTTGGCGCGGCTGACCGGCGGGTAGTAGTCGGCGAGCAGGCTGCCCGCGGCCGGGTTGTCGATGTTCTCGGCCGCGGCCAGGAGCACCCGCATCAGGTAGAAGATGACGAAGCCGGTGGCCAGGCCGGAGCCGAGCGTGGCGATGGCCCAGACGAAGACGACCACCGTGATGATCCGCGTACGGCTGAACCGGTCGGCCAGGTAGCCGGCGGGCAGCGAGACGATCGCGGCGGCCAGGGCGGCGGCCGTCGGGATGGAGCCGGCGGCGGTGTCGCTGAAGCCCCATTCGCGCTGGACGAGGGGGAGCACGCCCGACAGGAGGTTGTGCTCGATGCGGTCGACGAGTCCGACGATGAACAGAACGATCAGCGGTGCCCAGCCGAATGGCGCGCGAGCCTGCGCGTCGATGGCGCCGGCGCGTGGCGAGCCCAACGTACCGACCATGTCCACCCTTTCCCTAGGGAACTCTAGAATCGCGTTCTAGGGCGACGTTCTAGCCAGGGTGGCAGAAGTCACAGCATTCGTAAATGGGGGATATCGCGGAAATTTCGTGATCGGTCGGCTCCGGTACGGTGCTCGCATGGTCAAGGGAGCGTTGCTGGTCGCGGGCACCACGTCCGACGCGGGCAAGAGCGTCGTCACCGCCGGCATCTGCCGCTGGCTCGCCCGCCGGGGCGTCCGCGTCGCGCCCTTCAAGGCCCAGAACATGTCGCTCAACTCGTACGTCACCGCCGAGGGCGCCGAGATCGGCCGGGCACAGGCCATGCAGGCGCAGGCCGCCGGCGTCGAGCCCGTCGCGGAAATGAACCCCGTCCTGCTCAAGCCGGGCAGCGACCGCCGCAGCCAGGTCGTGCTCATGGGCAACCCGGTCGCCGACGTCGACGCGATGGAGTACGGCGCGCTCAAGGACCTGCTCCGCACCACGGCGCTGGAGGCGCTGGGCAGGCTCAGGAAGCAGTACGACGTGGTGGTGTGCGAGGGCGCGGGCAGCCCCGCCGAGATCAACCTGCGCCGCGGCGACATCGCCAACATGGGCCTGGCCAGGGCCGCGAACCTGCCCGTGATCGTGGTCGGCGACATCGACAGGGGAGGGGTGTTCGCCGCGTTCTACGGCACGGTGGGGCTCCTGGACGCCGCCGACCAATCCCACATCGCCGGCTTCGTCGTGAACAAGTTCCGCGGCGCCCCCGAGCTGCTGCAGCCCGGCCTCGACATGCTCGGACGCCTGACCGGACGCCCGGTCTACGGCGTGCTGCCCTGGCTCGACGGGCTCTGGCTCGACGTGGAGGACTCGCTGGCCCTCGACGGCCGCAGGGTCGCCGCCGGCCCGCCGCACGGCCGGCAGACCCTGCGGGTGGCAGTCGTACGGCTGCCCAGGATCTCCAACTTCACCGACCTGGACGCCCTGGCCGCCGAGCCGGGGGTGGTGGTGCGTTTCGTGACCGACCCGGTCGAGCTGGACGACGCCGACCTGGTGGTGCTGCCCGGATCCCGGGCCACGGTTGACGACCTGGCGTGGCTGCGCGCGACCGGCCTGGCGGCGGCGATCAGCGAGAGGGAGGGGCCCGTGCTGGGTATCTGTGGCGGGTTCCAGATGCTCGGGCGGGAGATCGTCGACACGGTCGAATCAGGCGCGGGCCGGGTCGAAGGGCTGGGGCGGCTGCCGGTGTGGGTCGAGTTCGCGCCGGAGAAGCGGCTCGGCCGGCCGGAGGGCGCCGCGTACGGGCAGCCCGTACGCGCGTACGAGATCCATCACGGCCGGGCGGCCGTGGAGGGAGGCGAGCCGTTCCTCGACGGGTGCCGGGCCGGGCACGTCTGGGGCACCACCTGGCACGGCGCCCTGGAGAACGACGGGTTCCGCCGCGCCTTCCTGGCCGACGTGGCCGATCGCGCGGGGCGGGCGTTCGTCCCGGCTCCGGGCACCGACTTCGCCCGGCTGAGGGAAGCGCGGCTCGACGCGCTCGGCGACCTCGTCGAGCGGCACCTCGACACCGCCGCCCTGCTCCGGCTCATCGAGCACGGCCCTCCCGAGGTGCCCGTCCTGCCCCCAGGCGCCCCCTGATCCACCAGGGTGAGGACGCTCACGGTTCGTCAACCGCGCCGCGGACAAGGCCCAGGTCCAGGCGGCCACCTCGGTTCGGCGGTGTCCAGGTCTGTCAGGGCAGGAGGAGGAGCTTGCCCGTCGTACGGCGGGCAGCGAGGTCCTCGTGGGCCTGCCGCGCCTCGGCCAGCGGGTAGCGGCGCGAGATGTTGATAGCGAGCTGCCCCGCCGTGATCCAGCCGAACAGGTCGGACGCGCGCCACAGCAGCTCCTCGCGTGCCGCGACGTGGTGCACGAGGGTGGGCCTGGTGAGGAAGAGCGAGCCCTGCTTGTTGAGCGTCTGGGGGTCGAGCGGCGGGACCGGGCCGCTGGCGGCGCCGTACAGGGCCATGAGGCCGCGCGGCCGCAGCACCTCCAGCCCGCCGTCGAACGTGGCCTTCCCGACCCCGTCGTACACGACGTCGATCTTGCCGCGCAGGGCGTCGGTGAAGTCGTCGTACCGCAGCACCTCGTCGGCGCCCGCCTGCCGGGCCAGCTTGGCCTTCTCGTCGGTGGAGACCGTCGTGTGGACCTTGGCGCCCTTGAGCTTGGCCAGCCGGATCAGCAGCTGGCCCATGCCGCCCGCCCCGGCGTGAACGAGCACCTGGTCGCCCTCGCGCACCTCGTGGGTGGAGTGGGTCAGGTAGTGGGCGGTCATCCCCTGGAGCATCGCCGCCGCCGCCGCGTCGGCCGGCACGCCGTCGGGCACCGGCACCGCACGGGCCGCCGGCACCACCACCTTGCCGCTGTAACTTCCCATGACGTCAGCCCAGGCCACGGTGTCGCCCACGGAGAGGTCACGCACGCCTGGCCCCACGGCCGAGACCGTGCCGGCGCCCTCCATGCCGATGGACGTGGGAAGGTTGAGCGGGTAGGCGCCGGAGCGATGGTAGATGTCGATAAAGTTGACCCCGGCGGCGGCGACGTCGACCACGACCTCGCCCCCACCCGGCACCGGGTCGGGACGCTCGGCGTATTCGAGAACCTCTGGGCCGCCCTGGGCGGAAACGACGATGCTCTGCATGCCCCTAGTCAACTCCCTCACCGCCCCTCCGATTCCAACCGGCCCTGACCGTGTCGCCGCGACGGGAACGGCCCCCACCCGGAACCGGCTGGGAGGTCAGGCCGGCCGGTGCTGGGGACATGCGGGCCAGGGCGCCCGCTTCCAGCGCCACCCAGATCGCCCCGTCGGGCCCGACCGTCAGCCCGTGCGGCTCGCCCTTGCGTACGCCGTCAGGCCCATGGGCGAGATCCTCGGGAAGGCAGGGGAGCGGATGGTGGTCGATGACGCCGTCGATCGTGATACGGCCGAGGCGGCCGGCGGCCCATTCGGTGAACCAGAGGGCGCCGTCGGGGCCGGTGATGATGGCGTGCGGGCGGGCCTCCCGGTCGGGAAGGGCGAACTCGCTGATGTCGCCCGCGGTGTCGATCCGGCCGATCTGGCCCGCGCCGATCTCCACGAACCACAGCGCCCCGTCGGGCCCCAGCGTGATGCCGACCGGTGCGCCGCCCTCCGTGGGGAGCGGGTGAACGGTCACCTCGCCCGTCATCGACACGCGGCCGATCGCGTTGCCCTGGTTGATCGTGAACCAGAGGGCGTCGTCGGGCCCCACCGTGAGCAGGGCCGGCATGCCGCCCTCCACCGGCACCTGGAACTCGCTCAGCGTCCCGTCGGCCGCGATGCGCCCGATCCTGCCGCTCCGCATCTGGGTGAACCACATGGCCCCGTCGGGGCCGGCGACGATGCCGTAGGGGGAGTCGGCCGCGTGCGCCGTGACCTGCCCGCCGGCGGTGATGCGGCAGACTCGCCCGCCCTTGCCCTCGGTGAACCACAGGGCTCCGTCGGGCCCCGGCGTGATCACGGTCGGCAGGCCGTCGGCCGGGTCGAGCTGGTGGATCACCGGCTCCTCGCCGGGCACCAGTCTGCCGACGCGCCCTTCGTGGACGAGCGTGAACCACAGGGCTCCGTCCGTCCCCGTCGTGATGCCGTACGGTGCGCCGGCGCTGATCCTGGTCAACATATGGTTCCCCCCATGAGTTCGATTGCGTCGCCTCGGAAGCGCCGGGTGAGGGCGCGGTCGTGTGACACCACGACGAGCGTGCCGTCGTAGGCGTCGAGCGCCTGCTCCAGCTCCTCGGCCAGCACCGGCGACAGGTGGTTGGTCGGCTCGTCGAGCAGCAGCAGGTCGTGCTCCCGCCCCAGCAGCCTGGCCAGCGCGAGCCTGCGCTGCTGCCCGACCGACAGGGCGCCCACCTTCTGGCCGAGAGTGTGTGGCCGGAAGAGGCCGGTGGCCAGCAGGGCGGCCCGGCGCTCGTCGGCGTGGCCGAGGCCGTAGGCGTCGAGCACGGTCTGGCCCGGGTCGAACGTGACCTCCTGCGGCAGGAACCCGACCCTGCACCCGACTGTGCACCCGGCGTGCTCGGCGATGGTCTGCAGCAGCGTGGACTTGCCCGCGCCGTTGGGGCCCCGGACCAGCAGGCGGTCACCGGCCCTGATCGTCAGCGCATCGACCCGCAGCCGCTCGCCGACCCGTACGTCGCGCAGCTCCACGACCACGCGGGCCACCGCGCCGCCATGCTCGCCCGCCGCGGCCCCGGCCGGGCCGGAGGAGACGTGTGCCGTCGGCGCGGTCTCATGCTCGCCCACCGCGGCCCCGGCCGCGCCGGAAGGGATGTGTGCCGCCGGCGCGCCGCCGAAGGCGCCGCGGAAGCGCAGCGGCTCCGGCGGGCGGGGAACCGGGTCGGCCTCCAGCCGGCGCAGCCGCTCGTGGGCGTTGCGGACCCGGCTGGCGACCGAGCTCTGCACCCGCCCGGCGTCGCGGTCGTAGGCCACCTTGTTGTTGTCGCGCATCATCCGCCCGGCGGCCACCCGGTGCGCCGTGGTGGCCGCGCGCTCGCGCACCTGGCGCACCTCCTCGCACCACGCCGCGTAGGACTGCTCCCAGCGCGCCCTGGCCGCCGCCTTGGCGGCGAGGAAACCGGTGTAGCCGCCGCCGAACCGGGTGATGGCGCCCCGCTCGACCTCGAGCACCGCCGTCGCCACCCGGTCGAGGAAGATCCGGTCGTGGGACACGGCGACCACCGCGCCCCTGTGCTCGCGCAGGCGGTCTTCGAGCCAGGCGAGCGCCGGCGCGTCGAGGTGGTTGGTCGGCTCGTCGAGCAGCAGCACGCGGGGCGAGGCCGCCAGCACGCAGGCCAGGCCGAGCCGCGCCTGCTCGCCGCCCGACAGGCTCGACAACACCCGGTCGCGGCCCACGTGGGCCAGGCCGAGCCCGTGGAACGCCTTGTCCACCCGCGCGTCCGCCTGGTAGCCGCCGCGCAGTTCGTACGCGGTGAGCAGCTCGCCGTACTCGCCCATGACCTCGTCGGTGAGCGACGACTCCAGCTCGCGCATCCGGCGCTCCATGGCGCGCAGACCGGCCAGCGCGGCGTCGATCGCCTGCTGCACCGTGTGGGACGGCGGCAGGCCGAGCGTCTGGCCGAGGTAGCCGGCGTCGTCGGGCACGGTGACCTCGCCGTCGTCGGGCGCCTCGACCCCGGCCAGCAGCCGGAGCAGCGTGGACTTGCCCGAGCCGTTGTCGCCGACGACGCCCGCCCGTTCGCCGGGGCCGACGGACATGGATGCGCCGACGAGCACGGCACGGTCGCCGTAGGTCTTGGAAACTTTGCGGAGGCTGATCAGGATAGAACTCCAATCGCAACTGCTGTAGCTTTAGTGTGGCATGCGGGGGACAGTTAATGCAACTGGAGTAGATTTTGCAGTCGAACAAGCGTCCAGGAGGGCGGAGCGCGCGCGTGCGCGACGCCGTACGCAGGGCGACGCTCGCCGAGCTGGGCGAGCGCGGCTACGCGGGCTTGACGGTGGAGAACATCGCCGAGCGGTCAGGGGTGCACAAGACGACGGTCTACCGGAGATGGGGCAACGTCGAAGGGCTGATCTCCGACGCTCTCGAGCTGGCCACGGACGAGCCGTGGCCCGTCCCCGACACCGGTTCGATCGAAGGCGATCTGCGGGGCATCGTGCAGTTGGTGCGCACCGGGTTCGACGATCCGGAGCTGGGGCCGGTCTCGTCGGCGTTCGTGGCGGCCGCCATGCAGAATCCCGGCGCGGCGCGGGCGCTGCACGACTTCTTCGAGGCGCGGCACGAGCAGTCGGCCGAGGTGGTCCGGCGGGCGATCACGCGGGGGGAGCTGCCCGACCTCATCGACGTGCGCGAGGTGATCAGGGTCGCGGTCGCCCCCGTCTACTACCGGCTGTTCGTCGCGCACGAGCCGGTGACAGAGCAGGACGCCGACCGCGCCGCCGACGCCGCGCTCGCCGCCGCCCGCGCCGGCGTCCTCTGAGCGAGGCCACGGCCCGCTGGATGGGCGCGCTCAGGGCTCCTTCTGGGCGCGCAGCTCGAAGTCGTCGAACGTCGTCTTCAGCAGCGACGTGCCGTCCTTCGCCGTACGCGCGAACAACCCCACATGGCCGTTGCCGATTCCGTTGGGGTCGTCCACCTGGTGCACCCGCTGGTCGTTCACCCACATCGTCAGCCGCACCACCGTCCCCCGTTGCTCGCACGACGCCACGATGCGGGCGGGCTTGCCGGGCAGCCCGTCGACCTGCACCGGCTGGGCCAGCGTGCCGCCGGCGCCGTCGAAGATGCGCCGGATCCTGGCCTGCCCCTTCGTGTCGAGCCCGAACTCGTAGTAGGTGTCGTCCTCGGGGTTGTGGCAGTAGACGCCGTACTCGCCGGCGCCCGCCGACTTCTTGACCTCGGAGGTGACGGCGACCACGACGGACGACGGCAACATCGGCGTGGGCGTGGCCGAGGGGGCGGGCGTGGTCGTGGGCTCGGCGATGAGGAAGGGGATGGGCGCCTCCGCCCAGCGCTCCTCGTTGTACTTCTCCACGTCCAGCCCGTAGGTGCCGTCCGTGCGGTATCCGTAGCTGGAGCTCTGGTCCGGGTCGTAGGTGCCGTTCCAGCCGCCGGTGGTCTGCGTGAAGTCCTCGCGGTAGAGGACGCGCAGGTCGTCGGGCGGCCCATCGGGGCCGAGCAGCGCCCACGCGGTCACCCCGCCGGCCACGACCAGCGCCGTGGCCGCCGCGATCCCCGCGATCAGCTTGCCGCGCCCCTTCGCCGCGCCCGGCCGCACGCCGGTGTAGGCGGCGGTGGCGGCCTGCTGCCAGGTCACCTGTACGGTCTGCGCCGCCTGCTCCGGCGCGGCCGAGCGCCCGACGAGATGGTCGAGCAGCTGCTGCGCGGTCGGCTGGGCGGCCGGGTCCTTCCGCAGCGCGGCCCCGACCAGCTCGCGCAGGCCGGGTTCGACGGCGTCGAGGTTCGGCTCGGTGTTGAGGACCTGGTAGACGATCGACGGCAGCGTGTCGCCGCCGAAGGGCGCCCGCCCGCTGGCCGCGTACGCCACCAGGCACCCCCACGAGAACACGTCGCAGGCCGGCGACACCGGATCGCCGCGCAGCACCTCGGGGGCCATGTAGCGGGGTGTGCCGACCAGCTCGCCGGTGCCCGTGACGCCGCCGAGCGTGTCGAGCGCCCGCGCGATGCCGAAGTCGATCACCCGCGGGCCGACGGGGGACAGCAGCACGTTGGACGGCTTGAGGTCTCTGTGCACGACCCCGGCGCCGTGGATGGCGGTGAGCGCGGTGGCGACGCTGACGGCCAGCGCGTCGAGGCTGGACCCGCGCAGGGGCCCTGACCGGTGTACGGCCTCCTCGAGGTTGGGGCCCGGCACGTATTCGGTGACGACGTAGAGCTGGTCGCCGTCGAGAGCGGCCTCGATCACCGCGGCCGTGCAGAACCTGCGCACCCGCCGGGCCGCGTCGGCCTCCCGGCGGAACCGCATGCGGAACTGCTCGTGCTGGGTGAGCTCCGGGTTGATCACTTTGACGGCGACGCGCTGCCCGGCGGGATCCTCGGCCAGGTGGACCGTGCCCATCCCGCCTCGGCCCAGCACGTTCAGCAGCCGGTAGCGCCCGATCTGGGATGTTTCACCGCTCACGGCGCGCTAGCTTACCGATACCGGCCTGCTCGGCCCAGATCCGCACAAATCCCGTGTGCGCCGCACGTCCCCATGGGGAGGCGTTCCCTTCCCCCGTTCGAGGGAAGAAGGGCCGCCTCGGGGGCAGGGGCGAACGACTTGCGTTTCGAGCGCTGAGAACATATGTTCGATAGGTAAGCGCCCGTCTTCCCCCGGGCGGCTCCACATACAGACCAGAGCCGCGGGGAGAAGCGTCTTGAGCAGACTCTATGGCGATCCGATAGAGGTGTGGACCAGAGACGGGGAGCCGACCCAGTTCGTCTGGCGCGACCGCCTCTATCTCGTGCGCCGGATCCTCGACCACTGGGTGGTCGCGCGCGAGTGGTGGAAGACCGGCGAGGGCGATCCGGGCGAGCGCCGGTTCTGGCGGGTCGAGGCGGGCCCCGGCCGCGAGGCAGGCTCCTACGAGCTGCGCTACGACACCGCCGGCAACGGCTGGCTGCTGCTGAGGGCGTGGGACTGATGGCGCCCCCGTTCCCGCACCTCAACGTGTGCTCGGCCTACTCCATGCGCTACGGCACCGCCTTCCCGCGCGCGCTGGCGAGCCGGGCGGCCGAGCACGGCATGGACATCCTTGCGCTGACCGACCGCGACGGGCTCTACGGCGCGATCAAACACGTCCAGGCGTGCGCCGAGGCCGGCATCGCGCCGGTGCTCGGCGTGAACCTCGCGCTCGACGTCCCGGCGCCCAGCCTGCTGCCGGGGCTTCCGCCACCCCGCCGTCCCAGGACCGGCCCCGGCGCGGAGGACCGCGTCACGGTGCTGGCCCGCGGGGGCGGCTGGTCCCGCCTGTGCCGCCTGGTCACGGCCGCCCACCACGCCGGCGAGCGGGGCGAGCCCAGGCTGACCCGCGAGCTGGCCGGCGAGTGGGCGGGCGGGCCGGGCGGCGAGCACGGGTTCGGCGCCGACGACGGGCTCGTGGTGCTGCTCGGCCCCAGGTCCGACGTGGGCCGCGCGGTGGCCGAACGCCGCGACGAGCAGGCCAGGACGCTGCTCGGCCTGTGGCGCGCCGCGGTGCCCGGCGTGGTGATCGAGCTGGTCGACCAGTACGGCTTCCGCGACGCCATCACGGCCGTGCGCATGCTCGGGCTGGCCGAGTCGATGGGCGTGCCGGCCGTGCTGACCAACGCCGCCCGCTACCTCGATCCGGCCGACCACCAGGTCGGCGACGTGCTCGACGCGGCCCGCCAGCTCGTCCCGCTGCACCCTCGTCACCTCGACCGCACCACCTCCCATGCCTACCTCAAGAGCGGCAAGGAGATGGCGCAGGTCGCGGCCAAGGTCTGCGGCGCCGACCAGGAGCGGGTGGCGAAGGTGCTGGCCACCACCAGGCGGCTGGCCGAGGCGTGCGCCATCGACCCGGGCCGGCTGCTCGCGCTCCGGAACGACCCGCCCGACCTGCACCTGCCCGAGATCGGCCGCGACCCGGTGCCGCTGCTGCGCCACCGCGTCGAGGACGGCCTGCTCGCGCGCGGCCTCGACCGCTCCGCCGAGGCCAGGCGGCGCGTCCAGGACGAGCTGGCCATCATCGAGAAGAAGCGCCTGTCCGGATATTTCATCGCTGTGGCCGGCATCACCGACATGATCCGCGGCATGGGCATCCGCTGCGCCATCCGCGGCTCGGGAGCGGGCAGCCTGGTCAACCACCTCATCGGCATCGGAGAGGTCAACCCGCTCGACCACGGCCTGCTCATGGAGCGTTTCCTGTCGGAGGGCCGCATCGGGCTGCCCGACATCGACATCGACGTCGAGTCGGCCCGCCGCCTCGACTGCTACAAAGCCATCTTCGAACGCTACGGCGAGGCGCGCGTGGCCTGCGTGTCCATGATGGAGACCTACCGGGCGCGCAGCGCCATCCGCGACGTCGCCGGCGCGATGGGCCTGCCGCCGCACGAGATCGACGCCATCGCCAAGGCGTTCCCGCACATCAGGGCCAAGCAGATCACCGCGTCGCTGAACGACCTGCCCGAGCTGCGCGAGAGCCGGCTCGGCGACGCGGGGCTGGAGCGGGTGTTCCGGCTGGCGGAGAAGTTCGACGGCCTGCCCAGGCACATCGCGCTGCACCCGTGCGGCGTGCTGGTCGGCAACGCGGGGCTGCGCGACAGGACACCGGTGGAGCGCAGCCTGCTGGAGTTCCCGATGTCGCAGTTCGACAAGGAGGACGTCGAGGAGGCCGGGCTGCTCAAGCTCGACGTGCTGGGCGTGCGGATGCAGTCGGCGCTGGCGTACGCGCTGGGCGAGATCAAGCGGGTGGACGACGTCGTGGTCGAGCTGGACACCCAGCGAGGGGACGACCCGGAGGCCCAGTACGTCCCCCACGACGACCAGGACACCTACGACATGATCAGCGCCGGCCGCACCCTCGGCTGCTTCCAGATCGAGTCGCCCGGCCAGCGTGAGCTGGTCGCCAAGCTGGAGCCGCGCAGGATGCACGATCTGATCGTGGACATCTCGCTGTTCCGCCCTGGCCCGGTCAACTCCGACATGGTCACCCCCTACCTGGAGGCCAGGCACGGGTGGCGCAAGCCGCACTACCCGCACGAGAGGCTGCGGGGGGCGCTGAAGGAGACGCACGGCGTCGTGGTGTTCCACGAGCAGGTGCTCAAGATCATCTCGGTGATGACCGGGCGCGACCTGTCGTTCGCCGAGCTGCTGCGGCGCACCCTGGACACCCCGGAGGGGCGCGAGCGGGTACGCAGGACGTTCGTGCCCATGGCCAGGGCCAACGGGTTCGGCGACGCGGCCGTCGAGCGGGCCTGGAAGGTGCTGGACGCGTTCGGGGCGTTCGGGTTCTGCAAGGCGCACGCGGCGGCGTTCGCGCTGCCCACCTACCAGTCGGCCTGGCTGAAGCGGCACCACGCGGCGGCGTTCTTCGCCGGCGTGCTCACGCACGAGCCCGGCATGTACCCACCGCGCGTCATCATCGACGAGGCCAGGCAGTGCGGCGTCAAGATCCTCCCGCTGGACGTCAACCGGTCGGGCAAAGACTGGCTGGTCGAGCGGCTCGGGCCGCGCGTGCAAGTGCGCGTGCGCCCGTCCGAGCTGGGCGACGGCCCGGCCAGGCGGCGGGGCTTCCACCAGGAGGAGATCGGCAAGGGGTACGCGTTGCGGGTGCCGTTCTCGGCGGTCAAGGGGGTGAGCGAGGCGGAGGTCGAGCGGATGGTCGCCGGCCAGCCGTACACCTCGCTGGCCGACTTCTGGGACCGCGCCCGGCCCTCCCGGCCCACGATCGAGCGGATCGTCCAGGTCGGCGGCCTGGACGCGCTCCACGACCTGCACCCCGGCGGGCCCCGCTGGCGTCCGGGCGAGCTGACCCGCCGCGACCTGATCGCCCAGGTCGGCGCGCTCGACCGGGCCTCGGCGATCGGCGTGCGGGCGGGCCCGCGCAGGTCCAGGCGCTACGCCGCCCCACCCTCCCGGGAGGAACACCCGTCCGTGCAGCTCCCGCTCGGTTTCGGCGAGCACCTCCCGCCGGGCGAGCTGCCCGAGATGACCGAGACCGAGATGGTCGAGGCCGAGCTGGAGATCCTGGGCATCGACGTCAGCCGGCACGTCATCAGCTTCCACGACGAGCTGCTCGACGCGCTCGGAGTGGTACGTTCCAGAGACCTTCTCGCCCAGCGCAACGGCGCGGAGGTGCTGGTCGCGGGGGTCAAGGTGGCGACCCAGACGCCTGCCGTGCGCTCGGGCCAGCGGGTCATCTTCGCCACGCTCGACGACTCGACGGGGCCGGTCGACCTGACGTTCTTCGAGTCGGTGCAGGGGCGGTGCGCGTCGATCGTGTTCGGCTCGTGGCTCATGCTGGCCAGGGGAGTGGTCAGGCGCACGGGCACGCGGGCGGTGTCGATGCGCGCGGTCGACTGCTGGAACCTGGTGGATCTCGACGCGCTCTGGCGCTCCCAGGGCATCGAGGCGGTCCGCGCCGTCATCACCCGGACCCCGGACGACCGCGCTGGGGTCGGAGGCCGCGCCATCGAATATGCCAACGGGTTCAGGCTCTCGCCCTACTCCGACCTCGGCCCGGCCGTCACCGAACCGCCCAGGCGGCTCTGGCACGCCAGCCCCGGCAGCTCAGGCCCCACGGCCGCCTAGGCCGATGTCTCCTGAAGAACGATCAGCGGACCGGAGTCGCAAAGGAGCGGTTTCATGCACTTCGCCGGGCGGAGTCGATAGCCTCGACGATCATTCGGTCGCGGTGCGCCTCAGCCATGATCTCGCGGTATCTGGACGAGAGGCCAGGCTGGTCGATGCTGGCCAGGCCGACCCACGGAAAACGTCGCCGGACAGCCTCGAGATCGATGAGTTCCTCAGGGTCCATGACTGTCAATCTAGACGATACGGTTCTCACTCGCCCGATTCGCTGTGAAGAGAATGTCTGCTCTTCGCTCATGGTGCGCTACTTTACGTGATGGCACCAGCAGGAGACGACGGAATTGACGTTCCCGGTTCTAGCCCGTGCGTCCGATCGGGGTGGAGCCGGAGGCCGGGCGGGGTTGGGGAGCGAAGGCGCGTACGGTGCCGGGCTCCGCCGGCAGGGGAACGCGGGGACCCCGCTGGAGCCGGGTGAGCTCGCGTACGGTGGCCGCGCACAGCAGGGCGGCCAGTGCCGAGCAGGACAGCTCCAGCATCCCCACCCCCGTCAGGTCGAGCTCCGACGAGCCGAGCGGCAGCCGCACGGTCACCAGCGCCAGCATGGCCAGCCAGCTCAGCCACCAGCCCGTCAGCAGCGCCAGCCACCGGCCGCGGCGGCCGGCGGGCGGCCGGGCGCCGCGCCACACCTCGTCGACCAGCACCGCGGGGGCGATCAGGTTGACGCCGGGGATCAGCCAGGCGGCCGCCACGGGACCGGTGGCGGCCGAGCGGTCGTTGGCCTGCCTGGCCCGCACGAGCCAGGTGACGTAGGCCGCGGCGACCGCGACGGAGGTGCCCGCCACCAGCATCATCAGCACCGCGAACACCGTCACCGCCCCGACCACGGCCTCCGCGTCGGCCCCTGTGGGCCGGCCGCCGAACGCGGCGAGCTGGACGGCGAGGTCGCGGCCCCGCGCCTGCTCGAAGATCACGAGAGCGCCGATGGAGAGGACCTGGGCGACCAAGGTCACGTGTACGGCAAGGGCGGCTCTCGCGGGCGATGCCTGGGTGTGGCGCACGTTGTTCTCCCCCATGGCCATGCGCTGAGGTTCTGACTCACTTGTATCCCGCCAGCCCTTCGCTTAATCAGCTCACCACGCCGGATTCCCACGCCCACGCCGCGATCTCCACCCGGTTCCTGACGCCGAGTTTGGCGAAGATGCTGCCGAGGTGCGTTTTGACCGTCGACAGCGACACGAACAGCTCCGCGGCCACCTCCTGATTCGTGCGTCCCCTGGCGATCAGGCGCACGACGTCCAGCTCTCGCCCGGTCAGCGGGTCGTTCACGGGGGCCGGGGCCGGCCGGGGCCGGGCCACGTGCTGGAGCAGCCGTACGGTCACCGACGGCGACACCAGCGCGTCGCCCGCCGCCGCGGCCCTGACGGCTTCGATCAGCAGCGCGGGCCCGCTGTCCTTGAGCAGGAACCCCGTCGCGCCGGAGCGCAGCGCTCCGTAGACGTACTCGTCCAGGTCGAAGGTGGTGACGATGACGACCCGCAGCGGGTTCTCCACGCCCGGGCCGGCCAGGACGCGGGTCACCTCGAGGCCGTCGAGCTTGGGCATCCTGATGTCGAGCAGGCACACGTCGGGCCTGAGTCGGCGGGCCTCCGCCACGGCCTCGGCGCCGTCGGCCACCGCGGCCACGACCTCCATGTCCGGTTGTGCGTCCAGAATCATCTGGAAGCCGGTGCGTACCAGTTGCTGATCGTCGGCGATGAGAACCCGAATAGTCACGCACCAACTCTAGAGATCGGCCGTTCGGCCGATGCGGTCCTGGCCGCCCGGCCGATCCGCGGCACCCCCTGCCGGCCCGAGGCTGGACGCCATGAACGACGTACTTGTTGGACGAGCCCTGGCCAAGAGGTTCGGGCAGACGGTCGCCCTGGGCGGCGTGGACCTCGCGGTACGAGCCGGCGAAGCTGTGGCGATCATGGGCCCGAGCGGGTCCGGCAAGTCGACGCTCCTGCACTGCCTGGCCGGGATCATGAAACCGGACTCGGGCGAGGTGCACCTGCTCGGCCAGCGCATCGACGCCATGTCCGAGCGCCGGCGCAGCGCCCTGCGCCGCACCCGCTTCGGCTTCGTCTTCCAGTTCGGCCAGCTCCTGCCCGAGCTGCCCGCCGAGGAGAACGTGGCGCTCCCGCTCATGCTGGACGGGGTGCCGCGAGCGCAGGCCGTGCGCCGGGCGCGCGAGTGGTTCGGGCCGCTCGGCCTGCGGTCCATGGAGACCAGGCGGCCCGGTGAGCTGTCCGGCGGCCAGGCGCAGCGGGTGGCCATCGCCAGGGCGCTGGTGAGCAAGCCGGCCGTGGTGTTCGCCGACGAGCCCACGGGCGCGCTCGACCAGCGGACCGGCCACGACACGATGCGGCTGCTCGCGGAGGCGGCCAGGCACAACGACGCCTCCCTGATCGTCGTCACCCACGACCCGGACGTGGCCGCGTGGTGCGACCGCACGGTCGAGGTGCGCGACGGCCTGCTCCTGCCGGACGGGGTGCGCGCGTGAACCTCGGCCTGACCTGGCGGCTGCTGAAGGGCGGCGGCAAGGGAATGCTCGGCACCTGGCTCACCCTGGGCGCCGTCGCCGTGTCCACGGCGCTGCTGCTGTTCGCCGTGGCCGCGAACTTCGCCTTCGAGGCCAGGGGCGAGCGCGGCGCCTGGCGCAACCCGGTCCCCGCGGCGTCCGGCGCGGTGGCCGTCCAGGCGTCCCGTTTCGACTACGTACGCGACCAGGCGATCACCGTCGTCGACCTGGGCGCGCTCGGCCGGGCGGCGCCCGCGCCTCCCGGCATGCCGCGCTTCCCCGCCCCTGGCGAGGTGTGGCTCTCACCCGCGCTGGCCGAGCTGGCCGCGCGGCTGCCCGCGGCCGAGCTCGCCGGCCGGTACCCCGATCCCGCCGGCGTGCTCGGCGACGAGGCGCTGATCCATTCGGACGAGCTCGTCGCCGTCGTCGGCCACGAGCCTGACGCCCCCGCGCTGACCGCCGCCCGCAGTGCCGACTGGGTCATCGCCAAGCCGCCGGTCAAGGTGGCCGACGTGGCGGGCACGCCGAGCGAGGACTCGGAGGCGTACCGGGTGCTCGCGCTCATCGCGAGCGTGCTCATGGTGGTGCCGCTGCTGGTCTTCGGCGGCGCCGCGGCCAGGCTCACCGTGGCCAGGCGTGACCGGCGGCTGGCCGCGCTGCGCCTGGTCGGCGCGACGCCGGGGCAGGTCGTCGCCATGACCGTGGCGGAGGCGATGATCGTCGCGCTGGCCGGCGCCCTCGTGGGGACGGTCGCGTTCGCCCTGGCCGTGCCGTTGCTGGCGGGCATCGAGATGCAGGGCGGCCCGTGGTTCGCCGCGGACCTGTTCCCCGGCCCGCTGGTCCTGGCCGCGGTGCTGGTCGCGGTGCCGCTGCTGGTGGGGCTCTCCGCGGTGATCGGGCTGCGGCGCGTCGTGGTGAGCCCGCTCGGCGTGGCCAGGCGGGAGACCCCGCCCGCCATGCGGTTCGTACGGGTGCTCGCCCTGCTGGCGGCGCTGGCCGTGTTCCCCATGCTGAGCCGGGACTCCAGCGTCGCGATCGTCGCCGCGGCGCTCGGCCTGGCGTTCCTCTGCGTCAACCTGGCCGGCCCCTGGGTGGTCGGCATGATCGGCAGGATCACGGCCGCGAGCGCGCGCGGGCCCGCCCGGCTGCTGGCCGGCCGGCGGCTGGTGGACGACCCGCGCTCGGCCTGGCGCACGGTGAGCGGCGTGGCGCTGACCGGGTTCGTGGCGGGCTTCCTCGGCCTGCTCAGCCCGGGGGCGTTCGAGGGCGAGGCGGGGCCGCCGCAGCTCCGGGTCACCGCGCCCGCCGGGCAGGCGGCGAAGGTGACCGGGCAGGCCCGCGAGCGGCTGGCGACGGCCAAGGTACCGGCCACCGTGAAGGCGTCGGACGGGGTCGTCGTCGCGGCCCTGGGCAGCACCGCCGACGCGGCGACCGTCGATCGGGCGCGCACCGCGCTCGCCGGGCTCGTCCCCGGCCGCACCCCCACGACGAAGGACGACGACCAGCGGTTCGGCGCGCAGATCCTGGCCGACGTCCGCGTCGGCACGGTCGTCGTGCTGTCGGTGTCGTTCCTCGTGGCCATCGCCAGCGCGGGCATCACGGCCGCGTCGGCGATCCTGGACCGGCGGCAGACGTACGGGCTGCTGCGCCTGGCGGGCACGCCGCTGGAGGTGCTCGACAGGGCCCGCCGCGCCGAGACGCTCATCCCACTGGCGGTGATGGGCGGCGGGGCGATCCTGGTGGGGGTGTTCTGCGCGACGCCGTTCATGCCGGGCGGGATCAGCACGGTGGGCGCGGTCACGCTGCTCGCCTGCGTCGCGGTCGGCTTCGCCGGCGTGATCGGGGCGGGGGCGCTGAGCCGGCCGCTGCTGCGGTCGGTCACCACCGACCCGGCGCCCCGTCCCGACTGACCGGCGTTCCCGTAGGGCTGTCAGCCCAGCACGAGGTCGCGCACCAGCTTCAGCGAGGGCTCGTCGCGCGGGCCCATGACCAGCAGGCTCGTGACGGGGCTGGCGCGCCAGAGCTCCAGGCGTTCCTTGATCCGGCCGGGCGGGCCGACGAGCGAGATGCCGTCGGCCAGCTCGTCCGGGATCGCCCGGAACGCCTCGTCCTTCTTCCCGGCCAGGTAGAGCGACTGGATGTGCTCGGCGGCCTCGGCGTACCCCATCCTGCCGATGATGTCGGCGTGGAAGTTGCGCTGCTTCGCCCCCATACCGCCGATGTAGAGGGTCAGCATCATCTTCACGCCGTCGAGCGCGGAGCGGACGTCGTCGGAGATCACCACCATCACCATGGCCGCCACGTCGAAGCCCGCAGGGGCGCCCGCCAGCGACGCGCCGTACATCTCCTCGATCTTGGAGGGGAACGCGAACAGCGGCAGCCAGCCCTGGGCGACCTCGGCGGCCAACGCCACGTTCTTCGGGCCCTCCGCCCCCAGGTAGACGGGGATGTCGGGGCGGAGCGGATGGGTGATGAGCTTGAGCGGCTTGCCCAGCCCGCCCGCGAGCGGCAGCGGGTAGTGCGGGCCGTCGCTGGTGACCGGCTCCTCGCGGCGCCAGACCCTGCGCATGATCTCGACGTACTCGCGGGTCCTGGCCAGCGGCTTCGCGAACGGCTGGCCGTACCAGCCCTCCACGACCTGCGGGCCCGACGCGCCCACGCCGAGCAGCAGCCGGCCGCCGGTGAGGTGGTCGAGGGTCATCGCCGTCATCGCCGTCGTGACGGGCGGCCTGGCCGAGATCTGGGCGATCGAGGTGCCCAGCCTGATGCGGCTGGTGCGCGCGCCGTACCAGGCCAGCGGGGTGAAGACGTCGCTGCCGTACGCCTCCGCGGTCCACACCGAGTCGTAGCCGAGCCGCTCGGCGGCGAGCACCGACTCCGTCGCGTCGTCGGCGCCGCGCTGCCAGTAACCGAGATTCAGACCGAGCTTCATGATCCACCTCCGGAGGTACATTCCATTCACCCCGGGGCGCTCCTCCGTGTCAACGGACATCTCAGGGGAAGTGGACGCCTGTGCTGAAGGCTCTGTCACGACTCGTCTGCCTGCTGCTTCTCCTGCCGGCGGGCGCGATGGCGACGGCCGAGGGCGGCTCCCGGCCGAACATCGTGTTCGTGCTGGCCGACGACCTCGAAACCGGGACGCTCGGCTATTTCCCGAACATCACCCGGCATCTCGTTCACCGGGGCGCCTCGTTCGAGCGGTATTTCGCGACCAATCCCTGGTGTTGCCCGTCGAGGGCGTCGACGCTGCGCTCGCAGTACGTCCACAGCCATCGCGTATGGACCAACACCGCGCCGGAAGGCGGCTTCGACCGCTTTCATCAGCAAGGGCTGGAACGTTCCACGGTCGGGACCTGGATGAAGCAGGCCGGCTACCGCACCGCCCTCATGGGTAAATATCTCAATCACTATCCCGGCGCCACGGCCCAGGAGACGTACGTGCCGCCAGGCTGGGACGAGTGGGCCGTGCCGGTGCGCGAGCTCTACCAGGAGTACGGCTACCGGCTCAACGAGAACGGCCGCGTGGCCGACTACGGCTGGTCGGAGAACGACTACCTGACCGACGTGCTGTCCCGCAAGGCCCGCGACTTCGTCACGAAGTCGAAGCAGCCGTTCTTCCTCTACCTGGCGCCCATCCCGCCGCACAACCCGGCCAACCCCGCGCCCCGGCACGCCGGCGCCTTCCCCGCCGCCAAGGCGCCGCGGACCCCGTCGTTCGACCAGAAGGACGTCAGCCGCGAGCCGCTGTGGGTGCGCGAGCTGCCGAGGATCGGGCCGGCCGGCGAGGAGCGGATCGACGAGCGGTTCCGCGCCAGGCTGCGGGCCATGCTCGGCGTGGACGACCTCGTCGGCTCGCTGGTGAAGACCCTGCGCGAGTCGGGCAAGCTCGACGACACCTACCTCTTCTTCGCCTCCGACAACGGCTTCCACCTGGGCACTCACCGGCTCAAGCGAGGCAAGACCACCCCGTTCGAAGAGGCGGTCAGGGTGCCGCTCGTCGTCCGCGGCCCCGGCGTGGCCGCGGGCTCCAGGGTCTCCTCGCTGACCTCCGTGGTGGACCTGCCGGCGACGTTCGCCGCGCTGGGCGGGGCCCCGCTGCCGCCGTTCGCCGAGGGGCGCTCGCTGGTGCCGCTGCTCGGCGGCCGGCCGCCGGCGCAGTGGCGCAGGAACGTGCTCGTCGAGTTCACCAGGCCGGCCGACAGGGCGTCGGCCCGGCAGACCCCGGTGCCGGGCTATCGGGCGTTGCGCACGGAGCAGTACACCTATGTCCGGTACGACACGGGGGAGCGGCAGCTCTACGACCTGCACGAGGATCCGTACCAGCTGGACAACCTCGCGGGGAGTGCCGATCCCGCGCTGGTGGCCGGTCTGGAGCGGCGGCTGCAGGCGATGACGGCCTGCTCGGGCGCCACCTGCCGGCAGGCGGACATGGCTCAGTGATCGAACAACGACGGATACGCGTGCGCCAGGTGCTCCGAGACCGCCCTGGCGGCCTCCTCCGCGTCGCCGGCCTCGATGGCCCGAAGGATGCGTACGTGACCGGCACGCAGGATCGTGGTGTCCCCGAGGCGTTCGACCGCTTCGACCGCGTACCTCCGCATCGAGTCGCGTAGCGAGCGCATGATGGCCGCGATGAGCCGGTTGCCGGACGCGTCCGCGATCGCGCAGTGGAAGGCGGTGTCGTGCTCCACGAACTCCTCCGCCGTTCTCGCCCCGTCCATGCCGGAAAGCGCGGCGGCCAGCGCGGACGTGCCGGCCCGTGCCGAGGCCGCGTGGGAGGCGGCCCACTGCTCGATCATGTGCCGGGCGTCGATCACCTCGCGCAGCTCCAGGCCCGCCATGCCGAGGTGCAGCCGGAGCAGGTCGGTCAGCGCCGTGTCGGGGCGGGAGGTCAGCACCGCGCCCGCGTCGGGGCCCCGGCCCACCTGCGAGGACACCACGCCGAGCGACTCCAGGACGCGCATGGCCTCGCGTACGGACGACCGGCTGACGCCGAGCTGCTCGGCCAGCTGGCGTTCGGCGGGCAGCCGGTCGCCCGCGGTGAGGCCGTCCTCCGCGATGCGCCGCTCGATCTGGGCGAGCACGTCCTCGAACGTCCGCGTCCGCTTCACGGGACGCCAGCCGCCGTCGTCCAACGGAACCTCCCCATGGTGGCCGGAAAGAGTGTAGTTCGATATGGTCTGACCATACTGTGGTCGGACCATACCTCAGAGGGAGAGTTGTGCGAGTCGCCCTGTTCATCACATGCGTGAACGACACGCTCTTCCCCGGCACGGGCAAGGCCGTCGTGTCGCTCCTGCGCAGGCTCGGCTGCGACGTGGACTTCCCGGCCACCCAGACCTGCTGCGGGCAGATGCACGTCAACACCGGCTACCGGGAGGAGGGCGTGCGGCTCGCGCGGCACTTCACCGAGGTCTTCGCCGGATATGACGCGGTCGTGGCGCCGTCGGGGTCGTGCGCGGCCATGGTCCGCGAGCAGTACCCGAAGCTGGCCCGGCCGGGCAGCAAGGGAGCGGCGGCGATCGCCGAGGTCGCGCCGAAGGTGTACGAGCTGTCGGAGTTCCTGGTCGACGTTCTGAAGAAAGACGATGTAGGCGCATATTTTCCGCACCGGGTGACATATCACCCGACGTGTCACTCGCTCCGCGGCCTCCGCCTGGGCGACCGGCCGGCCAGGCTGCTGCGGAACGTCCGCGGGCTCGAGCTCGTGCCGCTGCCCGGCGCGGAGGAGTGCTGCGGCTTCGGCGGCACGTTCGCCGTCAAGAACCCGGCCGTCTCCGCCGCGATGGGGGCCGACAAGACCCGCAACATCCTGGACACGGGGGCCGAGGTGATCTGCGCGGCGGACAACTCGTGCCTGATGCACATCGGCGGCACCCTGAGCCGCCAGAGGACGGGGGTCAGGACGATGCACCTGGCCGAGATTCTCGCATCGACGGAGGAGGCCCAATGAGTGCGACGTTCCTCGGCATGCCTGGAAATTTCCCGAAAAACGCCTCGCAGGCCGTACAGAACTCCCAGCTCCGCTACAACCTCCGCAAAGCCACCCACACCATCCGGGGCAAGCGCGCCGGCGTCGTCGCCGAACTGCCCGACTGGCAGGAGCTGCGCGCGGCCGGCAAGGCCATCAAGGATCACACGCTCCGCAACCTCGACCGCTACCTCGTCATGATGGAGGAGGCGGTGACCAGGGCGGGCGGCACCGTCCACTGGGCCAGGGACGCCGCCGAGGCCAACCGCATCGTCACCGGCCTGGTGCAGGCCACGGGCGAGCGCGAGGTCGTCAAGGTCAAGTCGATGGCCACCCAGGAGATCGGGCTCAACGAGGCGCTGGCCGAGCAGGGCATCGCGGCGTACGAGACCGACCTCGCCGAGCTGATCGTCCAGCTCGGCGACGACTTCCCCAGCCACATCCTGGTCCCCGCGATCCACCGCAACCGGTCGGAGATCCGGGAGATCTTCCTCGACAAGATGCCCGAGGTCCCGGAGAACCTCACCGACGACCCACCCGCGCTGACCGAGGCGGCCCGGCTTCACCTGCGCGAACGCTTCCTCAGAAGCAAGGTCGCCATCTCCGGCGCGAACTTCATGGTGGCCGAGACCGGCACCCTCGTCGTGCTGGAGTCGGAGGGCAACGGCCGCATGTGCCTGACCCTCCCCGAGACGCTCATCAGCGTGGTGGGGATCGAGAAGCTCCTCCCCTCATGGCGGGATCTCGAGGTGTTCCTCCAGCTCCTGCCGAGAAGCTCCACAGGCGAGCGGATGAATCCCTACACGAGCATGTGGACGGGCGCCGTCGAAGGCCAGGACTTCCACCTGGTCCTGCTCGACAACGGCCGCACCGACGTGCTCGCCGACGAGGTGGGCCGCCAGGCGCTGCGCTGCATCCGCTGCTCGGCCTGCCTGAACGTCTGCCCGGTCTACGAGCGCGCGGGCGGCCACGCGTACGGCTCGGTCTATCCCGGCCCGATCGGCGCGATCCTCACCCCGCAGCTCAGGGGCATGTCGTCCGAGCTCGACGCCTCGCTGCCGTTCGCCTCCAGCCTCTGCGGGGCCTGCTACGACGTCTGCCCGGTCGCCATCGACATCCCGGAGGTCCTGGTGGACCTGCGCTCCAAGGCCCCTCACGCGGCCGCCGAGCGGGCGGGCATGAAGGTCGCCGGCTGGATACTCAACGACCACGTACGGCTCGCCGGGGCCCAGCGCGCGGCCACCCGCCTGCGCGGGCTGCTGCCGAAACGGCTGCCGGGGCCGGCGTCGGCGTGGACGGACACCCGGGATCTCCCCGAGATCCCAGCCGAGTCCTTCAGGGACTGGTGGAAGCGAGGAGGGCCGGATGAGCGCGCGTGACGAGATCCTCGCCAGGATCGGCCGGGCCGTGGCGGGCGCGGAGGACGTCGAGATCCCGCGCGGCTACCGCACGACCCAGCGGGTGGACGATCTCGTGGGGCTGTTCGCCGAGCGCGTCGACGACTACCGCGCGATCGTGCACGTCATGCCCGAAGGCGAGGTGCCCGGCAGGATCGACGAGCTCGCCGGCGACCGGCGGATGATCGTCCCCGACGGCTTCGACCGCGCGGGCGGCTGGCCCGACCTCGGCACGGCCGACGGCGTGATCACCGGGTGCGCCGTGGCCATCGCGGAGACGGGCACGATCGTGCTCGACCACGGCCCCGGGCAGGGAACGAGAGCGCAGACGCTCGTCCCCGACTACCACCTGTGCGTGGTGCGGGCCGGCCAGATCGTGGCCGGCGTGCCGGAGGCCGTCGCCCGGCTCGACCCGTCGCGCCCGCTCACCTGGATCAGCGGCCCCTCGGCCACCAGCGACATCGAGCTCAACCGGGTCGAAGGCGTGCACGGCCCCAGAACGCTCGAAGTGATCATCAGTACCTGAGCACGGCCGCCACGTCGGCGACCGCGTCGGTGAACCACAGCTCCGCGTCCGTCATCGCGGTGGCCCTGACCAGCGCGGAGTCGGAGCGCTCCCGTACGGGCTCGGGCACGCCCCAGCGCCGCAGCTCGTCCGGGTCGGTGGCGAGCTGGGTGCCGCCCTCGCCGATCCAGACCGGCTTCGGCAACTCGCCGGGCGTGAGCACGGCCTGCACCCGGCCCTCGCGCAGGGCGTGCGCGACCCTCGCCATCCCGGTCGGCCCGTCCGTCTCCTGGTGACGTTCCAGCAGCTCGGCCCGCTTGCGGTCGAGCCAGCCGTCCAGCGCCCGCTCCACGTCCTCCTCGAACTGGCCGTGGTTGGAGCGGCTGCCGTGCTCGACCATCAGCACCCTGTCGGCGGTCTTGGTGCCGAGGTGCTGCAGCAGGTACGACCGCGACTTGGCCTCGCCCGCCACCAAAATCAGCTCGGGACCGATGCGGCGCGCCTGCTCGTCGATCTCCTGCGCGACGGCCACGGCGTTCTTCTCCCATGCCTCGTCCACCGCCCGCTCGTACCGCTTCTGCGACCAGCCGCCCTGGGAGGTCTTCTGCAGCGGCCACGAGGCCGCCTCCACGACGGTCCTGCGCGGCGACCCGGCGCCGAACACCGTCACCTCCGCCCCCGCGTGGTCCACGATCACCCGGATGTGCGGCACGTTCTCGCCTCGCCGCGCCAGCATGGGCGTGACGCACGGCAGCGGCGACCACAGAGCCATCAGGGGAGGCGGCTCCGCCAAGGGCTCGGCCAGCACCACGTCTTCGTGGGCGGCGAACAGCGCCCGGCCCGGCGTGGCCAGGCGTGCCTCCTCCTCCAGGGCGTCCAGGGTGGCCTTGCGGCTCTCGCCGTTCACCTCCAGCCGGTCGCGCAGGCTGCGCCACTGGGCCTTGCGCTCGGTGATGGTGAGCGCGCCCAGGTAGACGGAGGCGTACGGGCCCTTCCGCTCGTACAGCGGGCGGATGAGGTCGAGCCGCACGTCACCACCTCCGCTTTTCCACGCCGAGCCCGAGCGCCTCCGCCACCTCCGCCACATTCGTGAAGCGGCGGCGCTCCGGAAGGGAGTCCACCATGTCGGCCACCTGGTCCGGCGCGTCCACACGTGCGAGGTGCCGAGCCAGGTCCTGCTTCGACGCGGGCCAGTGCGCGTCGCTCAGCCACTTGGCCAGATCGCTGCGGACGTCGGCCCCGCGTCGCGTGATGCCCTCCGGGGTGCCGGGCTCGTGTCCTGGCGGGTACGACTGCGACTCCTCGCCGGGTGCGGGCATGGCCTCGGGCTCCTTCCACTCCTCGGCGTGCGTCGTGCCACCGCCGCGGACCATGCCCTCGGTCTCGTGCTTCTGCTCTTCGTCCAGCCGGGGACCGTGCTTGTCGCTCCCACGTTCCATGGTGCTCTCACTCCTCTCAACTGCGCCCCTACCCCTGCTTTCGTGGGCAAACATCGCGAGTGTGTACCCTGCCGAGGGTGTTCGATCCCGACGTGAGCATCGCGACGGAACGGCTGACGCTGCGTCCGTTCGGCCTCCAGGACGCCGCGCGGATCCGTGCCATCGTCACGTCGCACGCCCGGTTCCTGCCGCCGGGCGCGCCCGACAGGGCCTCCGGCGTCCCCGCCTGGCTGGCCAGGGGCGTGCACGAGCTGCGCCGCTCGGGGCAGGGCGTCCACCTGGCGATGATCGACGCCGAGGGCCTCGTCGTGGGCGCCATCAGCCTGTTCAAGACCTCCTGGAGCGCCGGCACGACCGAGGTCGGCTACGGGGTCCACCCGCTCTACCGCGGCCGCGGCTTCGCCACGGAGGCCGTACGCGCGCTGGTGGCCTGGACCTTCGAGGCCACCGCACTGCGCAGGATCGACCTGACCGCCGACATCGGCAACATCGCCTCGCTCCGCGTGGCCCAGAAAGCGGGCTTCACCTGGGAAGGCGTGCTGCGGGCCGCGGTGCTGGGCGACGACGGCCCGCACGACCTCGTCATGTTCGGCCTGCTGCGCGAGGACCGCCGCGTTCCGACCGACACCCTGCCCAGGACGGAGCTGCGCACGGAACGGCTGCTGCTCAGGCCGCCCGCCCCCGGCGACGTCCCCGACCTGGCCGTCACGGCCGCCGACCCGGTCACCCAGGCCAGGACGGGCGTGCCGCGCGGCTACACCGAAGAGCACGCGCGGGAGTTCATCGACTTCTGCGAGCGCACCCGGATCAGGGGCGCGGGCATCGCCTGGACCGCGGTGGAGCAGGAGACCGGCCGCTACGCCGCGACCGTGGACCTCAGAGACGTCGACTGGTCCCACCGGACCGCGGAGATCGGCTACATGACCGCCCCCCGGGCGCGGGGCATGGGGTACGCGGGCGAGGCCGTGCTCGCGATCGCGCGCTGGCTGTTCGAGCGGCACGGCTTCAACCGGCTCCAGTTGCGCGTGGCCGTGCCGAACACCGCCTCCCAGCGCGTGGCGGAGAAGGCCGGCTTCGTCCGCGAGGGCGTCGCCCGCGCCTCGCTCGGCGGCGACGACCTGGTGGTCTACAGCCTCATCCCGTCCGACCTGGCCTGAAGGCACACCGGACTTTCCCCTCCACCCTTTGTGAAACCACCCGGTAGCCGTCACCCTTGAGATGAGGGACGGTGAGGCGTGATGATCACGGTGGTCGGCTGGGACGGATCGGAGCTCTCCCCCAGGGCGGCGGAGAAACTGCGCGAGGCCCGGCTCGTCATAGGTCCCGACGCCATCCTGGGGCAGCTCGAGCTCTCCGCGCCGGCCGTGTCCGACGGCTCGCTGCTGGAGACCCTCGACGACCATCTCGAACACGGCGAGGGGCCCGTGGTCGTGCTCGCGGAGGGCGATCCCGGCTTCTTCGGCATCGTACGCACCCTGCGGGCCCACGGCGCCAAGCCGGCCGTGCTGCCGGCGATGTCGCTGGTCACCCGCGCCTTCGCCTGCGCCGGGCTCAACTGGGAGGACGCGCTCGTCGTCGCCCCGTCCGGCCCCGCCGAGCTCGGCCGCGTCGTCAACGCCTGCCGCGCCCACCCGAAGGTGGCGCTGCTCGTGGCCCCCGGCGTCGGTCCCGGCGAGGTCGCCAGGGAACTGGCGCCCACCACGCCGCGCGCGCTCCTGGTGTGCGAGGACCTCGGCGGGCCCGACGAGCGCGTCACCCACAGCCGCATGGGGGAGGCCACGACCCGGCCGTGGAAGGACCCCGACGTGGTGCTCGTCGTCGACCCGCTCCACCAGCCCAAGGAGCCGAGCTGGGTCGCGGGGGCGCGGCCAGGGCCGGCCGAGTGGGCGCTGCCGTTCGAGGGCGCGCTGCCCGCGCAGGCCAGGGCGTACATCCTGGCCAAGCTCGGCCCCCGCCTCGGCGACCTGGTCTGGGACGTGGGCGCGGGCGCCGGCGAGATCGCCGTCGAGTGCGCCAGGCTGGGCGCGGCCGTCGTGGCCGTCGAACGCGACGAGGACTCGTGCGCCAGGCTGCGCGCCAACGTGCTGCAACATGGCGTCAAAGTGGCTCTGACCAGGGGACAGGCGCCGCCGGCACTGGAGCCGCTGCCCGATCCCGACGCCGTCTACGTGGGCGGCGGCGGCCCCGACGTCATCGTCGCCTGCGCCGCCCGGGGCCCCCGCTCGCTCGTGTGCGTGGTCAGGAAGTTCGAGCAGGTGCCCGCCGTGCTCGGCCGCCTGCGCGAGCAGGGCTACCGCGGCGAGGGCACCCAGATCCTGGCCTCGACGCTCACCCACGACCCCGACGGATCGCACCACCTGACCGCCGCCGAGCCGGTCTTCGTCGTGCACGCGACACCCGCGCACACAACGTGACCTGTTCCCTACCGCTGTGCATCGGTTATCCTCGCGTGACTTTGTCTAGCGCACCGGAGAATCCCTCACAATGAAGCCGCCGCTCCTGCTGATCGGGCAGGGCTCACAGGATGACGCCTACGCCGCGGAGTTCGGCAGGTTCGTACACCGGCTCCGCTGCCGCCTCGACCAGACGGGCGCCGACGTCTCGGGCGGCTACCTCGAGCGCGCCACGCCCAGGCTGAGCGACTCCGTCGCCTCCCTGGTCGCCAGGGGGCACCACCGGCTCGTGGCGCTGCCGCTGAGCCTCAGCAGGGTGAGCGACGACTTCCCCGCCGCGATGGCCCGTGAGCAGCAGCGCCACCCCACGCTCATGTGCGACCACGGCCGTCCCCTCGGCCCCGACCCCCGCGTGCTCGCGCTGCTGGCCGAGCGGCTCAACGACGCCGCCACCGAGATCTCCAGGCCGCGCGCTCTCGAACTGGCGGGCGCCAGGCCGAGGCTGCGGGCCGTCGACTCGCTGCCCGCCGAGGAGCACCACGCGCACGTCGAGCCGGGTGACACCGCTGTCGTCCTGGTCGGCGAGGGCTCGACCGACGCGGCCGCCAACGCCGAGATCCACCGGGTCTCGCGGTTGTTCTGGGAGACGCACGCCTACGACTTCATGACGGTCGAGACCGCGTTCGTGTCCGTCACCCCGCCCGGGGTGCCCGGCGGGCTTGAGCGCTGCCGCCGCCTGGGGGCCAAGCGGGTGATCGTGGTGCCCTATCTGCTGTTCGCCGGCGGCCTGCTGGAGCGCGTGTGGGCGCAGGCGCTGGCGTACGGCGCGGGGCACCCCGATCTCGACATCCGCTGCGCCGAGGTGATCGGCGACTGTGAGACCCTGGCGGACGTCGTGATCGACCGATACGAGGAAGCACTCCAGCTCGTTCCGTGACCCGCCGGTCCACGGCCGTTCGACACAGGTTCGCCCCCTCCAGCTCGTCCCGCTCCCGGAGGTCCGCTCCAGCTCGTCCATTGACCCGGAGGTTGCCGTGCTCGCAGAGACGCTCGCCGCGATCCGCCCCGCCGACCGGCGGGCACTCGCCGAGGCCCGCGCCCACCAGGACCGCCTCACCAAGCCGCGCGGCTCGCTCGGCGCGCTGGAGGACGTCGCGATCCGGCTCGCCGGCGCGGCGGGCGCCTGCCCGCCGCCCATGCCCGCACCCGCGGCGCTGGCCATCTTCGCCGCCGACCACGGCGTGCACGCCCGCGGCGTCTCCCCGTGGCCGCAGGAGGTCACGGTGCAGATGGTCGCCAACTTTCTCTCCGGAGGCGCGGTCGCCAACGCCTTCGCCGCCCAGGCGGGTGTGCCGGTGACGGTGGTCGACGTCGGGGTCGCAGCCGACCTGCCCGACGCGCCCGACCTCATCAAGCGCAAGATCGCGTACGGCACCGCGGACCTGTCCCGAGGGCCCGCGATGACCGTCGACCAGGCCGTCAGGGCGCTGGAGGCCGGCATCGTCGTGGCCAGGGGCCTGGTGGCCGAGGGCGCGCGCTGCCTGATCGCCGGCGACATGGGCATCGCCAACACCACGGCCTCGGCGGCCCTCGTCTCCGTCTTCACCGGCAAGGACCCTGCCGAGGTGACCGGCAGGGGCACCGGGATCGACGACGGCACCCACGAGCGCAAGGTCGCCGTCGTCCGCGAGGCGCTGCACGTCAACGGCCTGTCGCACGAGGAGCTCCAGCCTGACGCCGGCTCGTCGCCCAGTGAGGCGCTGCGGGCCCTGGCCGCCGTCGGCGGGTTCGAGCACGCCGCCATCGCGGGCTTCATCCTGTACGGAGCGGCGGCCCGCGTGCCGGTGATCCTCGACGGTGTGATCGCGGGCGCGGGGGCCCTCGTGGCGGCCGCGCTCGACCCCGCCGCCACCGACCACTGCGTGGCCGGGCACCGCTCCGCCGAGCCCGGCCACGCCGCCACGCTCGCCCACCTCCGCCTGCGCCCCCTGATAGACCTGGACATGCGGCTCGGTGAGGGCACCGGCGCGCTGCTCGCGCATCCCATGATCTGCGCGGCCGTGCGGATGATGCACGACGTGGCCACGTTCGACGCGGCAGGGGTGACCGAGAAGCCCGTGTGACACCTGGAGGTGTGAGCTTGTCCCGCTACGGCTCCATGTACGGCCCCGACATCACGTTTCTCGGCGTCGACCGCTGCGACGTGGCCGATCCGGCGAGCTACGAAGGCGCCGACGTGGTGATCGTCGGCGCCCCGTTCGACGGGGGCACCTCCAACCGCCCCGGCGCCAGGTTCGGGCCGATGGCGCTGCGCCAGGCCTGCTATCTGCCGCACGACGGCTCCAGGCCCAGCCTGGCGCTGCGCGTCGACGCCCTGCGCGACCTGCGGGTGCTGGACGCGGGCGACGTCGAGTGTTACTCGGGCGACGTGGAGGGTTCGCTGGCCGCGATCGAGGAGGCGGTGCACCGCGTCGCCGCCTCGGGCGCCGTCCCGCTGGTGCTCGGCGGTGACCACACGGTCGCGCTGCCCGACGCCAGGGGCACCGCCAGGGCGTACGCGCCCGGCCGTACGTCGATGATCCACTTCGACGCGCACGCCGACACGGGGAACATCTCGTTCGGCCACCTGTACGGGCACGGCCAGCCGATGCGGCGCCTCATCGAGTCCGGCGCCATCAGGGGCGACAGGTTCCTGCAGCTCGGGCTGCGCGGCTACTGGCCGGAGCCGGAGACGCTGGACTGGATGGCCGCCAGGAACATGCGTTCGTACGAGATGACCGAGATCGTCGCCCGAGGGCTCGAGGAATGCCTGACGGAGTCGTTCCAGATCGCACTCGACGGCTGCGACCAGGTCTTCCTGTCCGTCGACATCGACGTGTGCGACCCGGGTCACGCGCCCGGCACCGGCACGCCCGAGCCCGGCGGGCTGACGGCCAGGCAGCTTCTCGACGCGGTCCGCAGGATCTGTTACGAGCTGCCCGTGGCGGGGATGGAGGTGGTGGAGGTGGCGCCTCCGTACGACCACGCAGACATCACCGCCTACCTCGGTAACCGGGTTATCCTTGAGGCCTTGTCAGCGATGGCCAGACGCCGCAAGGACGGTCAGGGCGGGCCGCGCTGGGATCCCCGTCAGCCGCTCCTTGACGGTCGTTAGCCCGCGCGCAGCACTTCGACGCAGAGACAGCCGGTAGGTTTTACCTCCTAACACAACCTTCGCGAATGGGAGATTCCCCCCATGGGTCCCTACCTCCTCGGCCTGCGGCTTTCCGGCCGCCGGGTCCTCGTGGTGGGCGGCGGGCGCGTCGCGCAGCGGCGGGTCCCCGCGCTGCTGGAGGCCGGCGCGGAGGTCACGGTCGTGTCGCCGGGCGTGACCCCGGCCCTCGACGACCTCATCGCCGCGGGCAGGATCACCTGGCACGCCCGGCCCTACGAAGTCGGCGACTGCGACGGCGCCTGGCTCGTGCAGGCCTGCACCGACGACAGAGCGGTCAACACGGCGGTCGCCGCCGAGGCCGAGGCCAAGCGCGTGTGGTGCGTGCGGGCCGACGACAAGGACGCCTCCGCCGCCTGGACCCCGGCGACGGGCCGCGTCGGCGAGATCAGCGTGGCCGTCACCGCGGGCGGCGATCCGCGCAGGGCCGCCGGCATCAGAGACGCCGTCGTCGGTGCGCTGCGCGACGGCACGGTCGACGCCCGGCGCAACCGCACCAAACCCGTCGGCGTCGCCCTGGTCGGCGGCGGGCCCGGCGACCCCGGCCTGATCACCGTGCGCGGCCGCCAGCTGCTCGCGCAGGCCGACGTGGTGGTGGCCGACCGGCTCGCGCCCCGCGCCCTGCTCGACGAGCTCGCCCCCGACGTCGAGCTGATCGACGCGGCCAAGGTCCCCTACGGCAGGGCGCTGTCCCAGGAGACGATCAGCGAGCTGCTGGTCGACCGCGCCCGGCAGGGCAAGTTCGTGGTCCGGCTCAAGGGCGGCGACCCGTTCGTGTTCGGGCGCGGCGGCGAGGAGATGATCGCCTGCGCCCACGCGGGCATCCCGGTGCTGGTGGTGCCGGGCATCACGAGCGCCGTCGCGGTCCCCGCCGCGGCCGGGGTGCCGGTCACGCATCGAGGCGTCAGCCAGGAGTTCCACGTGATCTCCGTGCACGTGGCGCCCGGCGATCCCAAGTCCACCGTCGACTGGCCCGCGATGGCCCGTTCGCAGGGCACTCTGGTGCTGCTGATGGCCGTCGAGCGGCTCGCGAAGGTCGCCGAGGCACTCGTTCGAGACGGACGTGCCCCGGAGACTCCCGTAATGGTGGTGCAGGACGGTACCCTTCCGACGCAGCGGGCGGTCACCGCTTCGCTTTCCACCGTGGCCGACCGCGTGTCCGCGGCTGGGATCCGCCCGCCGGCGATCGTCGTCGTCGGTGACGTCGTGAGGGTCGGCCAGGAGGTCGAGATGGTTCGAGCGGAGCGCTTGCCGTGAACACGGCCATGGATGACGGGCGGCGAGAGTCCCCCGGGGAGCAGACGATGAGCTTCCGCCCGGTGACTGACGATGACCTCGACGAGGTCCGGGACGACAGCGCCCCGGAGAGGGCGCGAGAGGAGCCGGAGGCGGTGGACGGACGCGCACGTGAGCCGTCGGCCTCGCAGCAGCCTGCGGTGGCCGAGAATCCTTCCATTGCGCTCGAGCCCGCCGAGGAGCCGTCAGGACGGCAGTCCCTGTTCGAGAAGCCGGCCGCCCTGCGCGCCCCTTCGGCTCCCGACGACCCCGGCGCCGCCGAACGCCCCTCCCTCTTCGTCAAGCCCGCCTCGCTCGGCGGCCAGGGCCCCCGCAAGACCCCTCATGACGGCCCTTCCGGCCGCGGCCCTGCCGCCCGCGAAGAGCAGCCCGCGGACGAGGGGTCTCCTGCCGTCGGCGGCCTGTTCACGCGTCAGCCCGCCGCCCGTCCCGGGCCCGCCACCCGTCCGGGGCCCGGCGCCGGTTCCGGTCCTCAGCCGGATTCCGGTCAGGGAGCCCGTTCCGTGCCCTCTGACCGTTCCGGAGCCGACGCCGATTCCGGGCTCGAGGCCGGTGCCAGGCCCGCAGCCGGATCCGAAGCCCCGGCGCAGGACGAGCCACCCGCGCGCCCCAGCCTCTTCGCGCGCAGGCCTGCCGTCCGGGGCACACCCCCCGCACGTGCCGCCGGTGACACGGAGACGGAGGGGCCGGGCGGCGAGGGCCCGGCCCCGTCGAAGGGCGCGGTCACCACGGAACGCGCCACCAGAGAGTCACCCACCGAGGCGGCAGCCCAAGCCCGCGATGGGGAATCTCCCGGCGTGCGGCCCGCCGACGAGCCCGCCGGGGTGCGGCCTGCTGACGAAGAACTCGCCGGTGAGCAGACCGCCGGTGCGCCGCTCTCCGGCGAGGATTCCCCTGCCGGCCGGTCGTCCGGCAAGCGTTCCCCCGGCAAGCGTTCACCCAGCGGACGGCGGCCCGGTAAGCGGACCGCCGGCGGGCGACCGTCGAATGAGCCGCGCTCCGGCGAATCGCCGGCCGACGAGCCGGAGCCTCAGGCCGGCGACTCTCCCAGGAAGGCGAAGGCGCCGGCAACGACCGACGACCCCGCGAAGCCCGGTGCCTCACTGACGGGTGACGAGCCGGGAGCGGTCGACGTGCCCGCGGAGCCCGGCGTACCGGGAACGAGTGGCGAGCCGGGAGCGGCCGGCAAGCCGGAGCCGACCGCCGAGGCGGCGGCGATCGGTGACGCGGGGTCGCGCGGCGAAGCCGAGACCGCCGGAGGCGTCGCGACCGGTGGTGGTCCCGAGACCGTAGGCGGTGTCGCGACCGGCAAAAGTGGCGAGGAGATCGTCGACGCGGTCGCCGGGTCAGGCGCGTCCGACGCTGCCGGTGACGACGAGGCGCTCAGTGGGGCCGAGCAGGCCGGTGGTCAGGAAGCGGGCGGGCAGGCGGCCGGTGAGGAGTTGCCGGCGGAGGCGGCCGAGGCGCTCACGAACGCCCTCGACACCCTCCGCGAGAGCGTCGCCGACCTGCACTTCGGGCTCGATCTGCCGGGCGTGGACGAGGCCAGGCAGGCCCAGGCCGATCTGCTGGCCCAGCTCGAGGGCTACGTGCTGCCCCGGGTCAGGACCAGCGCCGCTCCCGCGCTCATCGTGGTCGCGGGTTCGACCGGCGCCGGCAAGTCCACCCTGGTCAACACGCTCGCCGAGAAGACCGTCTCGCGCACCGGCGTACGCCGCCCGACCACCGGCACCCCCGTCCTGGCCTGCCACCCGGACGACCGCGCGTGGTTCGCGGAGGGCGAGTTGCTCGGCGGTCTCCAGCGTCTCGACGCGCCCACGCCCGACGCCGGGCCGGGCAGCCTGGTCGTCGTCTCGACCGAGAAGCTCCCTCAGGGCGTCGCGCTGCTCGACACCCCCGACATCGACTCGGTCGTGGAGGAGCACCACGACATCGCGCACCGCATGCTCGACGCCGCCGACCTGTGGATCTTCGTGACCACGGCGGCCCGCTACGCCGACGCCCCGGCCTGGAATCTGCTGCGCCTGGCCAAGGAGCGGGGCGCCCGGCTCGCCATCGTGCTGTCGCGCGTGCAGCCCCGCTCCGCCGACGTCGTGCTCAAGCACTTCGTCCGCATGCTCACCGAATACGGCATGGGCGACATCGACAGGTTCGTCATCAACGAGGCGAAGGTGGCGGACGGCAGGCTGCCCGACAGCGAGGTCACCGAGTTGCGGCTCTGGCTGGCCGAGCTCTCCGTCGACGAGGATCGCCGGGCGCAGGCCGTACGCGAGACGCTCAACGGCGTGCTGGACAGTTTCCGCACCCGCGTACCCGCGCTGGCCAAACATCTGGAGGGACAGGTCGCGTTCAGGACCGAGCTGCGCAGCGACGTGGAGGCGGCCTTCCGCGGCGCGTTGATGGAGATCGACAAGGCGTACAAGAACGGCTCGCTGCTGCACGGTGAGGTGCTGGCACGATGGCAGGACTTCGCCGGTTCCGGCGACCTCATGCGCTCCCTGCAGCTGCGCAGGCGCGGGAAGGCGGCCAAGCAGGCGCCCGAGCGCGTGCTGGCGTTCAAGGCGGCGATCCGCACGGGCCTCGAGTCAGTGATCGTCGCCGCCGCCCACCGGGCCTCCGAGGAGGTGGTGGCGCGATGGCGGCACCGCTCTGAGCTGGGCGCCAAGATCTCGGAGGGCCTCGACAGCCCTTCTGACAACCTCATCCGCCACACGGGCCGTGCCATCGCCTCCTGGCAGGATCACCTGGGCGAGCTCGTACGCACGGAGGGTGTGGCCAAGCGGTCGGTGTCGAAGCTGGTCTCGTTCGACCCCGACTCGCTCGCCCTGATCTTCATGGTCGCGATGTTCAGCGGGAGCAACGGCGAGGGCGTGCCGCACCGGCTGGTCAACGCCCTGCTCGGTGCCGAGTCCCTGCGCGGCATCGGCGCGAAGGCGCTCAGCGACCTGCGCACGAGGATCAGCATGCTGTTCGACGAGGAAGCCATGCGTTACGTGAAAGCGCTCGACTCCGCGGGCATCCCCGACGAGTCCGTCGCAACCCGCCTTTACCAGGCAACGTACAACCTCGAGGTCGCTCGATGACCACCACCACGACCACCAGGCCGGGGCTCGCTCCACGGTTGACCGCGCTCACCAAGGTGGTGGAGCTGGGCCCGGGGCGGCTGGACAAGAAGCTGCTCGACGAGGCGAGCGGGGTGCTCCTGCGGGCCGGAGACCGGCTCAAGCTGTCGTCCGAGCACACCGTCGTCGCTCTCGCGGGCGGCACGGGCAGCGGCAAGTCGTCGCTGTTCAACGCGATCTCCGGGCTTGAGCTTTCGCCCACCGGCGTACGCCGGCCGACCACCGCCCGCACCCACGCCTGCGTGTGGGGGCTGGAGGGCGCCGGGCCGCTGCTCGACTGGCTGCAGATCCAGTGGCGGCACCGCTTCTCCCGCGCCAGCGCCCTAGACAAGGGCGACAGCCAGCTGCACGGGCTCATCCTGCTCGACCTGCCCGACCACGACTCCATCAGGGCGCTCACCGACACCGAGGCCGACCGGCTCATCGGGCTGGCCGACCTCGTGGTGTGGGTGCTCGACCCGCAGAAATACGCCGACGCCTCCACGCATCGGCGCTACGTCACGGACCTGGCGGGACACGACGCGGTCACCGTGTTCGCGCTCAACCAGGCCGACCGGCTCACCACCGAGGAGCTGGCCGAGCTGGTCATCGACCTCAACGACCTGCTGCGCCGCGAAGGCGTCGACCACCCCAGCGTCGTTCCCACCTCGGCGGTCACCGGGCGGGGCGTCGAAAGCCTCAAGAGCGTCATAGCGACGGCCGTCTCCCGGCGGCGCGCCGCCATCCAGAAGCTCGAGGCCGACCTGCACCGTCTGGAGCAGCGCCTCGGCGAGGCCATGCCGCTCGGCGAGGCGCTCTCCGCGCCGTCGTCGGTCGGCGAGGCCCGCCGGATGGGGCTGACCGACGCGCTCTGCGACGCCGTGGGCGTGCCCGCGGTGGGTGAGGCCATGGAGAACGTCTACGCGGAGCGGTCCGGCCAGTGGGTCGGGTGGCCGTACCCTCGGTGGTTCGCCAAGCTGCGCCCCGATCCGCTGAAGGCCCTGCGCCTGGAGGACGTGAGCGCGGAGATCCGCGGCATCACGACCGGTTCCGTGAGCGCCCAGTCGGCCGAGGTCGCCAACGCCGTGCAGGCGCTCGCCGACGGGCTCTCCGCCGGGATGCATCCGGTGTGGCGCTCCGCGGTGCACCAGGCCGCCCGGTCGCGCTCCGGCCAGCTCCCGCAGGCGCTGACCGAGGACCTCACGGAGGTGGCGCCGCAGCTCGACCGGATACCCGGCTGGTGGCGCGCGCTCAAGGTGTGGCAGTACACCCTGGTGGCGGCGTTCGTGGCCGGGGTGGTCTGGCTGGTGGCCGGGCTGCTCGTGCCGGGACAGCTGCCTCCGCAGCTGGAGCTGCTCGGCGAGGGCGCGGCGCTCCCCTGGGTGGGGCTGATGATGGCCTCGGTGCTGGGGCTGGGGGCGCTGTCGGGCATCGCCGCCCGCAACTTCGTCGAGCTGGGCGCGTCCCGGGAGCGTGAGCGGCTGGAGCGGGAGATGAGGCGCAGGGTGGCCGCCGTGTCCGCGACGATGGTGGTGGAGCCGGTCGAGCGGGAGCTGGGCCGCCATCACTCCTTCTTCACCGCGTTGCGGGACCTGTCGGTCTGACCCTCCGTCCACAGGCTCTCCCGCCGCCCTTCCCTCTGTCCACAGAACCGCGTTCCGTACTCCGCCGCCACGCCTCCCCGCGGCACTCTGGGCCCCAGATCGCGGGCACCCGGCCCGCCACATGGGGAGGCAAAGGGATGAATGACATCTACGTCACGCTCACCGGAAACGTCGCAGCGGAGCCGAGGCAATACAGCTTCGACGAAGGCACCAAGGTCACCTCGTTGCGGGTGCTCACCTCACACCGCTACTTCGACAGGAAGACGGGCCAGTGGACAGACGGTGAGAAGGTCTGCTTCACGGTTCGCTGCTGGCGTGCCCTGGGAGACAACGTCGCAGCCTCCATCCGCGCCGGCCAGCCCGTGGTGGTGTCGGGCAAGCTGCGCATCCGCGAGTTCGGCGCGGAGGGCGACCGGCGCTTCGTGCCCGAGATCGAGGCCAGCGCGGTCGGACACGACCTGCGCTGGGGCACCGGCGTCTTCGCCAAGCCGGAGCGCGGCGGCGGGCTCGGCTCGATGAGCAAGGAGATGCGCGAGCGCCTCGACGAGGAGACCAGCGACTGGGCCATGGGCTCGCGCCCCTTCCGGCCCCTGTCCCGCCCCGAGCCCACCCCGGGAACCGACACCACCGGCGCCGTCACTCCGTCGAAGGATGACACCGCCGGAGTTCCAGCCCGGTCGAAGGGCGGCACGGTTCGCATCCTCGGGGCCGAAGCCGACCGCTCCGCTACCGGAGACGAGCGCTCTGGCGACGAGGAGCGCCAGGTGAAGCTGGAGGAACGCGCGGCTGCGTAGACCCGCACGCAGGGGGCATCGACGCCGCCCGATGCCCCCTGTCCAGCACACCCGGCACCGCCGCGCCCGGGGTTCAGCGTGGGCGGCGCGGAGGGTGTCCCCGAGGGGCGCGCGCCGATGGTGGCCCGGGAAGGCGGGCGTCGCCGGGAGGCCGGTCGGGCGGTTGCCACATGCCACGCAGACGGCAAGGAGGAGATGGTCACACGCTGGGAGAGCGGGCAGGCGTGGCTTGAGCGGAGGGGGAGGGGACACCGGCGTGGCCCGAACTGGCACCCCGAGGGCGGCCGATGGAGTGTAGCTCTGATCAGGTGGTCAAGGCACCTGATAGGTCCAGGTCACGCCCCGCACCATGGCTGCTCCTTTCCAGCACGGCTCCACAACACCGCCCGCTCATGGACTGAGCGGGAGTTGGGTCCATATCAACGTATCGGTTCCCATCGCGCAACGCACACTCCGCAATTATTGTGTTACACATCGTTAGTGAGGGAGGAGATGCGATGGCGGCGACTGGTCACGCCTCGATCAAGTCTCATGACGGTGTGTCAACACTCGCTGGTCGATGGCCGTTGCTTGGGCAACGCCGCCCGCTTGTGATCTATCTGTGCGCGATCGTCGGTCTCGATCTCATCGCGATGGTGGTGCTCGGGGCGTCCACCTCGTTGCGGTGGCGGGATCTGCTGATGTTCTGCGCCCTCATGGGGTGCGGCGCGGTGTGCATCGAGGCGACCAGGCGTCTCGGCATGCCCGCGGGAGTCGCGCGAGACCTGCTGTCCGCCTGGTGGCTGCCCGTGGCGCTGCTGCTGCCGCCGGTCTACGCCCTCTTCTCGCCGATCGTGCTGCAGATCCTGCTGCAGGTGCGTGTGAGGGCGACGGTGCTCTATCGGCGGGTGTTCAGCTCGGCCGCCATCGGCCTGGCGGGGTGTGTGGCCTCCCTGGCGTTCCATCGTGTCGTCGACGACCCGTGGGCGCTGTCGCAGGGCGACGGCGGGCCGATCTTCTACGCGGTGGCGGCGGCCGCGCTCTTCTCGCTGCTCAACATCTCCCTGATCGCGATCGCCGCGCACACCGCCGACCCCGAGACACCCTGGCGCGAGGTGTTGTGGAACAAGGAGAGCCTGCTGCTCGACATCGTCGAGCTCTGCCTCGGCGTCACGGTGTCGATCGGCTGCGGCGTCAACCTGGTGCTGCTGCTCCTCGCGCTGCCGCCGGTGGTGCTGCTGCAGCGCAGCCTCCTGCACGCCCAGCTCCAGGCCGCCGCCCGCACCGACGCCAAGACCGGTCTGCTCAACGCGGCCGCCTGGCAGCGCGAGGCCGACACCGAGATCGTCCGGGCGCGCCGCACCGGCGACACTCTGGCGCTTCTGATCATCGACATCGACCATTTCAAACGTGTCAACGACGCCCATGGCCACCTGGTGGGCGATCAGGTGCTGGTGGGGCTGGCGGCCACGCTCCGCAGCCAGCTGCGCGACTACGACGTGGTGGGCAGGTTCGGCGGTGAGGAGTTCGTCGCGCTCCTGCCCGGGGCCGACATCCACGAGGCGCGCCGGGTCGCCGAGCGCCTGCGCACCCGCATCGGCCACATGGCCGTCCCCGCCGACGACGCCCTGATCAGAGTCACCATCTCGGTCGGCGTGGCGTTGATGAGCGTGCACGGCGACGACCTGATCGAGCTGCTGGCCGCCGCCGACCTGGCCCTCTACCGAGCCAAGGAGCTCGGCCGTGACCGCGTCTGCGTCCCCGTCATGCAGCCGCCCTCACGACCGCTCCCCGACGACCCCGCCCCGTGATTGCCGTTCCGGGCCGGGTGGTGGTGTGCTCGCGTTCGAGATCAGGCGTGCCGCCGTCCGGTCGCAGCGCGAGGACGTCGGCGGGCCGGCCGGGTGCCAGCCTGCGCGCCGGTCGGAGGGAGCGGCGGAAGCCTGGGCCAGGAGCCCCTAAGCTAGAGAGCATGCCGGAGTACATCTACACGCTGCAGCGCGTGCGCAAGGCGCACGGCGACAAGGTTGTCCTTGACGACGTCACCCTGTCGTTCCTGCCCGGAGCCAAGATCGGTGTCCTGGGGCCGAACGGCACCGGGAAGTCGACGCTGCTCCGGATGATGGCCGGCCTGGAGCAGCCGTCCAACGGCGAGGCGAAGCTCATGCCCGGCTTCTCGGTGGGCATGCTCCAGCAGGAGCCGCCGCTCAACGAGGAGAAGACCGTCCTCGGCAACGTGCAGGAGGGCGTCGCGGAGACGATGGCGATGCTCCAGCGCTACAACGAGATCGCCGAGCAGATGGCCACCGACTACAGCGACGAGCTGCTGGAGGAGATGGGCAAGCTCCAGGACCAGTTGGAGCACCGCAACGCCTGGGATCTCGACAGCCAGCTCGAGCAGGCGATGGACGCCCTGCGCTGCCCGCCGCCCGACGCCGACGTGACCAAGCTGTCCGGTGGTGAGCGCCGCCGGGTCGCGCTGTGCAAGCTGCTGCTCGAGGCGCCCGACCTGCTGCTGCTCGACGAGCCCACCAACCACCTCGACGCCGAGAGCGTGCAGTGGCTGGAGCAGCACCTGGAGAAATACGCGGGCACCGTGCTGGCCGTCACCCACGACCGCTACTTCCTCGACAACGTCGCCGGCTGGATCCTTGAGCTCGACCGGGGCCGCGCCTTCGCCTACGAGGGCAACTACTCCACCTACCTGGAGGCCAAGGCCCAGCGGCTCAAGGTCGAAGGGCAGAAGGACGTCAAGCGCAAGAAGCGCCTGGAGGACGAGCTGGAGTGGGTCCGCTCCAATCCGAAGGCCCGCCAGACCAAGAGCAAGGCCCGCCTCCAGCGCTACGAAGAGATGGCGGCCGAGGCCGACAAGCACCGCAAGCTCGACTTCGACGAGATCCAGATCCCGCCGGGCCCGCGCCTCGGCACCACGGTGATCAGGGCCGACGACCTCACCAAGGGGTTCGGCGACCGCCTGCTGATGGAGAAGCTGACGTTCGACCTGCCCCGCAACGGCATCGTCGGCGTCATCGGCCCCAACGGCGTCGGCAAGACCACGCTGTTCCGCATGATCACGGGCTCGGAGACGCCTGACAGCGGCTCCATCGTGGTCGGCGACACCGTCAAGATCTCCTACGCCGACCAGACGCGCGGTGGCATCGACCCCGGCAAGAACGTGTGGGAGGTCGTCTCCGACGGGCTCGACCACATCAAGGTCGGCAACGTGGAGATGCCGTCGAGGGCCTACATCGCGGCCTTCGGCTTCAAGGGGCCCGACCAGCAGAAGAAGGCGGGGGTGTTGTCCGGCGGCGAGCGCAACCGGCTCAACCTGGCGCTCACCCTCAAGCAGGGCGGAAACGTGCTGCTGCTCGACGAGCCCACCAACGACCTCGACACGGAGACGCTGTCGTCGCTGGAGAACGCGCTGCTCGAATTCCCGGGCTGCGCGGTGATCACCTCGCACGACAGGTGGTTCCTCGACCGCATCGCCACCCACATCCTGGCGTGGGAGGAGGGCTCGAACTGGTTCTGGTTCGAGGGCAACTTCGCCGACTACGAGAAGAACAAGATCGAGCGACTGGGCGCCGACGCCGCCCGTCCCCACCGGGTCACCTACCGGAAGCTGCACCGGGAGTGATCCGCCCGGACGGGGATCTGTAAGACGGGATCGGTCCGTAACGGGATCGGTCCGGAGAAGAGCTTCATCCTTTACGGCACAGCCAAGGTCACGCCATCCGCCGACCGTGGCTGGTGGCCTCCAGGGTGACGCCCGCTGACCCGCACGACGGGCCCGCCGTTACGGCGGGCCCGTCGGCCGTCTGGGTGGCGACACGGCAGGGATTCGGGTGTGTCTCTTGGGCATGTGCCGTCCGTGCTCTTCTGCCCGGGTGCGAAGTCAGCCGGTTGCGGCGTTTCGTGTCGCGCCTGGTGGCCGGCTCCGGACATCCCTGGCCGTGATGGCGCTCGGACGCCTGCCAAGGCGGTGCGAACCGCGACCGCTAGAATCGCATTCTAGGATCGCCCCACCTAAGGAGCCCCGCGTTGGATCTCGAACTCGACGGCCTCGACGTGTCCTTCGACCACACCGCCGTGGCCGCTCCCCGGATCAGGGATCTGCTGCCGATCTACCGCGACCTGCTGGGCGGCCGGCATCTGGGCGGCGGTGGCGACCACCGGATCGCCGGCTACCGCACGCTGCAACTCACGTATGCGAACGGCGGCAAGGTCGAGCTCATGGAGCCCTTGTCAGGCTCGGCGTTCTTCGACAGCTTCTTCGAGCTCACCAGAGGCAGGGGCGGCGTTCACCATCTGAACTTCCATGTCCGCGACCTGGACGAGGCGGTGGCCAGGCTGACCGCCCGCGGCTACCGCCTGCACGGCCTCAACACGGCCGACCCGCGCTGGCGTGAGGTGTTCCTGCACCCGAAGGAGGCGCATGGGGTGCTGATCCAGCTCGCCCAGCCGGGGCCGCGCCTTCCCGGCGACTCCCGTCCGACGCTCGAAGACGTGCTGTCGGGCCGGGGCAGGGACGGCGACGGCGTCCCGAGCCCTTGAAGGGCTGCCCGAACTGGATCTAGAGTGAGATTCTAGAACCAGATAGGGGAGCCGATGAAGCCGGTACCCAAGCCCACGCCCGAGACCCAGCCGTTCTGGGACGGCACGGCCGCGGGCGAGCTCAGGATCCAGCGTTGTCAGACGTGCGCGCGGCACTACTTCTATCCCCGGCCGAGCTGCCCCCACTGCGGCGGCGACCAGGTCGAATGGGTACGCGCCAGCGGCCGCGCGACCCTCTACTCGTACGTGATCAATCATCGGCCCGCCCCCGGTTTCGGGGACGATGCCCCCTACACGATCGCGGTGGTCGAGCTGGAGGAGGGCGTGCGCATGATGAGCAACATCGTGGGAGTCCCCGGCACCCCCGAGAACCTGCCGCTCGACATGGAGCTGCGGGTGGTGTTCGAGCAGCGGGGGGACGTGCACGTGCCCCTCTTCGAGCCCGCCGGAGGCCGCGGATGACCGTCGTGATCGCGGGCGCCGCCGAGACCGATGCGCTGGGCCGCCTTCCCTGCCACTCGACCATGCAACTCCACCTGGAGGCCGCAAGGAACGCGCTCGCCGACGCGAGCATGACGAAGGACGACATAGACGGCATCGCCACAGTCGGAACCCCGGGCCCGATCCAGATCGCCCACGCCCTGGGCATCACCCCCGCCTGGCTGGACGGCACGGGCGTGGGCGGCTCGTCGTTCCTCTTCCACGTACGCCACGCCGCCGCCGCGATCCGCGCCGGCCTGTGCCGGACGGTGCTGATCACCCATGGCGAGTCCGGCAGATCACGGGTGGGCGCGGGCCGCTACGGAATGGGCCCCGACTCGCTGATCGGCCAGTTCGAGCTGCCGTACGGGGTGGCGGGCCCGACGACGTCGTTCACGATCACGGCCCTGCGCTACATGAAAGACACCGGCCTGACGCACGAGCAGCTGGCGGAGGTCGCCGTGGCCCAGCGCCGGTGGGCCCATCTCAACCCGCGCGCCCTCTACCGCGACCTGATCACGGTGGACGACGTGCTCGCGTCGAGGATGGTGGCGTACCCGTTCCACCTCCTGGAGTGCTGCCTGGTGACGGACGGCGGCGGTGCCCTGATCGTCACGTCGGAGGAGCTGTCCCGCCGGCCGCCGGTCTACCTGCTGGGCTCGGGGGAGTCGGCGGAGTCCCCGATCATCTCGCAGATGGAGGACTTCACCACGTCGAAGGCGTTCCGGCTCTCGGGCGAGGCGGCCTTCGCCGAGGCCAAGATCGGCCATGACGACGTGGACCACCTCATGGTGTACGACGCCTTCGCCCACGTGCCGATCTACGGCCTGGAGGACCTGGGGTTCGTCGGCAGGGGAGAGGCCGGCGCCTTCATCGCCGAGGGCCACACGTCACCGGGCGGCCGCCTCCCTCTGAACACGAACGGCGGCGGCCTGTCGTACACGCACACGGGGATGTACGGCATGTTCGCCATCCAGGAGTCGGTGCGGCAACTGCGCGGTGAGGCGGCGGCCCAGGTGCCGGGGGTGGAGGTCGGTGTGGTGCTGGGGAACGGCGGCATGTTCGCCTCGGCCGCCACCCTGATCCTCGCCAACCGCCTCCCCTGACCCCGCCGTCCTCGCCGAGCGCCCGCCCTCTTCGACGCCACCTGCCTCGTCGAGCGCCCGGGCCCAGCAGCGCGAGGCGGTGTCACGGCGACCTCCAACCCTGGCGCGGCCCGCGACGCGAGATCATCCGGTCGGCGAGGACGGCCGGCACGACGGCCGCCGCCAGGCCGGCGCCGATCCACGTGACGGAGGTGATGCCCGCGCCGGCGTTGAGCGCCGCCCCGGCGAGCGCCGGGACGAGGCTGATGCCGAGCTGGAACGCGGAGACGGTGGTGGCCCCGGCAAGCGTGGGCGCGTCTGACGCGATGGTGAACACCCGCGCGTAGATGGCCGGGTTGAGTACGAAACCGGCGATCCCGAGCAGCAGGACGAGGGGGATGACGGCCGGCGCGTGCCGCGCGAGGACCGCGAGCAGGACGGAGCCGGCCAGGATCCCGGTCGCCCCGATGAGCAGTGCGCGAGTGGGCCACCGATCGGCGATCCGGCCTCCGATGGACAAACCGATGAAAGCGCCCACGCCGAACAGCGCGAGCACCGCGGGGACCCACACGCCGGGAATGCCGGTGACCTCGGTCAGGAACGCCGCCAGGTAGTTGAACGAGATCATGTAGGCGGCAGTGCTCAGGACGGTGGCGGCGTAGACCACCCACAACTGCGGTTGCCGCATGGTGCGAAGCTCGCGTCTGACGCTGGGCTCCTTGGCCGCGGTCGTCGCGGGCAACGTCAGGAGGGTCAGTACGGCCCCGGCCACGGTGAGGGCCACCACGCCCCAGAATCCGCCCCGCCAACCCGTGAAGTAGCTGAGCGACGCGCCCGCCGGGCCGCCGGCGATCATCGCGAGGCTGAGCCCGCTGACGACGACCCCCGAGGCACGTGCGGTGCGGTCCGGCGTGACGAGGCCGATCGCGGTGACGGCCGCCACCGCCCAGAACCCCGCGTAGGCGAGGCCGCAGAGGAAGCGGGTGGCCAGCAGCACCGGGTAGCTGCCGGTGAGCAGGCCGATCGCGACGGAGCCGGCGAAGACGGCCTGGGTGCCGATGAGCGTGGTCCGTCGTGGCCAGCGCAGTGTCATGACGGCCAGGGGAGGGCCGCCGATGACGACGCCCACGGCGAACGCCGAGATCAGCGCGCCGGCCGAGGGGAGCGTGATGCGCAGGTCGTCCGCGACCGCCGGCAGGATCCCCGCGATCAGGAATTCCGCGCTGCCCATCGCGAAGAGGCTGAACGCGAGCAGGTAGACACCGAGCGGCAGCCTCCCTCGGGTGGCCGTCTTTCGCGGCCGTGCCGTGTCCACGCTCATCCCGCGTCATCCCCTTTCCTCAGGGCCGGGACCACCTGCTGCTCGACGACGTGCCGGGCGGCCAGGTGTTTCCGGCAGGAATGACACCAGGTGGTCCAGAACCGGATCAGAACGGGGCGCTCGGGCCGGAGGACACGTTCGGCGAATGTTCGCTCGGTCACGGTGTCCACCGGGCTCCGGGTGGGTGCTGGCATGTGCGGAACTCCTTGTCAGGATGGCTTGGGGGTGGTGGCGGTCTGGGCGCGGTGCTGGTGGAGGGCGCGGTCGACGTCCTCGTCCGGCAGGTCGGTGTCGATGGCGAAGGCGGCGCTGATGACCTGGGCGTGTGGGATCGGCGGTGTTGCCCGCCGCCCGGACGCCGGTCCGACCGGTGGAGACCGGGCCGTCGAAACCGGCGGTGCGCCGCGGGTCCTTCGTGATCTTGACGATCACCTCCGCGTCCGATGATGCGTTCGCCAGTGCCGAACCGACAACTGGCGTTGCCATTTCTGGGACGAAGGCGGTGAGATAGGGACATGGACGGACAATCTGCGATCGCTGCCACGCTGGCCCAGGTCGGCTCCCGCCTCAAACGTGTGCGCACCTGGCGCGGCGTGACGCTGTCGGCGCTGGCCGAGGCCACCGGCATCTCCAAGAGCACGCTGTCGAGGCTGGAGGCGGGTCAGCGCCGCCCGAGCCTGGAGCTGCTGCTCCCGATAGCGCAAGCTCATGGGGTGCCGCTGGACGAGCTCGTCGGCGCGCCGGAGGTGGGCGACCCGAGGATCCGCTGCAGGCCCCGCGTCCGCGACGGCCGTACGGTGATCCCGCTGACCACTCAGCCCGGGCCGCTCCAGGCATGGAAGTCGATCATCCCGGCCGAGCAGACCCGGCCCGATCCGTGCACGCATGAGGGCTACGAGTGGATGTACGTCCTGTCCGGGCGCGTACGGCTCATCGTGGCCGGTCACGACCTGGTCATGGGGCCGGGTGAGGCCGCGGAGTTCGACACCCGCCTGCCGCACTGGTTCGGTCCCGCGGGTGAGTCTCCGGTGGAGGTCCTCAACCTGTTCGGGCGTCAGGGGGAGCGCATGCACATGCGGGCCAGGCCGCGCGCTCGGGAGGAGGCGTCGCTCTGAAGGGCAGGCCGCTTCCGGGGCGCGTCACGCAGCGCCCCGGCACGGCGGTGGCTGCACGCCGCTGCCCTCCAGCGTAGGTGGGACCGGGCTCCGGGCCGGCCCAGGGGCCGCGATCACTCCCCGATCAGGCCGAGCCTCGCGTGTCCCTTGATCAGGTTGCGCGCGATCGTGCGCCGCTGGATCTCGTCGGTCCCCTCGAAGATGCGCAGCAGCCGCAGCTCCCGGTACCACCGCTCGATCGGCAGTTCCTTCGTGTACCCCATGCCCCCGTGGATCTGCAGCACCCGGTCGACCACCTGGTTCGCCATCACGGCCCCGTTGAGCTTGGCGATCGACGAGGCGTGCCGCGCGTCCAGCCCTTCCCGCACCCGCCATGCCGCGTACAGCGTCAGCCACTTCGCCGCCTCGATCTCGACCTGGGAGTCGGCGATCATCCACTGGATGGCCTGGTACTCCGCGATCGCCCGCCCCATGGACTTGCGGATCTTGGCGTAGTCGACGGCCATCTGCACCATGCGCTCGGCGGAGCCGATGGCCCGGGCCGGGATCATGTAGCGTCCCTGCCCGATCCACTCCATGGCCAGCTCGAAGCCTCTGCCCGGCTCGCCCAGGATGTTCTCCTCCGGCACCCTTACGTCCTCGAACACCAGCGAGGCCGGTCCCCACTGCCCCATGGTGGGGATCGGCTCGGAGCGCCAGCCCATGTCCCGGTCCACGAGGAAGCACGTCACGCCGTACGGCTCGGCCACGGCGAACACCATGACGAAGTCGGCCTCGTTGCCGCCCGTGATGAAGGTCTTCTCGCCGTTGAGGACCCACTCGGCGCCGTCCCTGACGGCACGGGTGCGGATGTTGCGGGCGTCGGAGCCCGCTCCCGGCTCGGTGATCGCGAAGCAGGAGCGGCGCTCGCCCTCGATGGTGGGGAGCAGGTAGCGGCGTTTCTGCTCCTCCGTGCCGGCGTAGAGGATGTTGTCGGCGCTGCCGCCGAACGAGAACGGCACGAAGGTCCTGCCGAGCTCCATGGCGATGATCGCGGACATGACCGGGCCCAGGGCGGCGCCGCCGTACTCCTCGGGGGTGTTGATGCCCCAGAAGCCCGACTTTCTGGCCTTGGCCCGCAGGTCGCGAAGGGCGTCCGCGTCCAGCGCCGGGCGGCCCTCTCGCTCGTTGCGCAGGACCTCGGGCTCCAGCGGCATGACCTCCTTCTCCACGAAGGACCGTACGGTGTCGCGGATCTGGCGTTCCTCGGTGGTGAGCGAGAAGTCCACGGCCGCCTCCCGGAAATTTCTAGAATATTTCTCTAGGAAGAGGTTCTAGCCGATGAGGTTCCGTGTCAAGAATGAAATTCTAGAATTACGCGCGATAGGATGGCCTGCATGGCACGCAAGTCCTCGTGGGAGTGGAGCCGTACGGCCCAGACCCGCAAAAGCATGTTGCGGGCGGCTCGCGAGGTCTTCAGCGAGCACGGCTTCGCCGAGTCCAACGTCGCCGAGGTGGTCGCCCGCGCCGGGTCCAGCGTCGGCAGCCTCTACCACCACTTCGGCGGCAAGACCGAGCTCTTCCTGGCCCTCTACGAAGACCATCAGGCGGCGCACGAGCAGGCGTCGGCCGCCAGCGTGGCCAAGGCCAGGAAGTCCGGCGTCGACGACCCGGTCGAGCTGCTCATCGCCGGCGCCCGCGCCTACCTCGACGGGGCGTGGGAGCGGCGCGACCTGGTCAGGCTGTTCATCGACGGCGATGGGCCGCCGGGGTTCGAGCTGCTGCGCCGTACACGAGGCAGGGAGTGGGTACGCCAGAACGCCGTCCTGCTCGGGGCCGGCGGCGACGCGCTCGCCCGGTTCACCGTGGCGGTGCTGACCAGCATCATCGGCGAGGCCGCCCGCGAGGTCGCCACCTCCGACACGGAGGAGGAGGCCAGGGAGGTCATCGAGGCGGCGATGAAGCTGATCCGCCGCCTCGATCCCCTCAAGGACATCACCGACGACTGATCGTGGCGCGGCCCCGGTCGATCACCACGGTGCCGTCGTCCTTGGCGGTCCTGAAGTGCACGTCCTCGCCGTCCACCCAGATCGACACCGTGAGCGACTCCCCGGGGAAGACGGGGCTGGTGAAGCGCCCCGACATCGCCCGGAAACGGCCGGGGTCCGAGCCGGCCACGGCGTGCAGCAGCGCCCGCCCGCTCACGCCGTACGTGCAGAGCCCGTGGAGGATCGGCCGGTCGAAGCCCGCCCTGGCGGCGAACTCGGGGTCGCTGTGCAGCGGGTTGTAGTCGCCGGACAGCCGGTAGAGCAGCGCCTGCTCCGGCAGCGTCCGATAGGTCACCTTGTGGTCGGGCGCCCGGTCCGGCGGAGCCCACGCGTCGCGCGGCCCACGGTCGCCGCCGAACCCGCCCTCGCCCCTGATGAACACCGCGCTGCGGCTGGAGACGACCGGCTCTCCCGTGTCGAGGTCCACGGCCCGCGCCTCGGAGGTCACGAGCGCGCCCGAGCCCTTGTCGTAGATGCCGGTCACCTTCGAGGTCGTCCGCACGCCGCCCTCGGAAGGCAGCTCCCTGTGCAGCTCGAAGCCCTGCTCGGCGTGGACCAGCAGGGCCGGGTCGAAGTCGCCCAGCCGCCGCCCCGGCAACTGCGCGGCCAGCACCGCGAACGTCGGCAGCACCCGCTGCCCCTTCTCCGTGGTGAACTCCAGCTCCGAGGTGCCCGCGCCGACGCCGAGGGCGTACAGCATGGTGTCCCTGGCGGTCCAGGTGCGCTCGTGGGCGGGGCCCTCGACACCGACGATGGAGTGGTCGAGCGGCATGTCAGTCCTCCCGTCCGGGGATGCGGCCGTTGGTCATCGCGTTGGGCGCGGCCTTGTCGACCAGGGCGGGGATGACGCCGCCCAGCTCGGCAGGGTCCCACCGGGAGCCCTTGTCGACGCCCGGCCCCGCGTGCCAGCCCTCGGCGACGCTGATGGCGCCCCCGCGCACGTTGAACACCCGGCCGGTGACGCCGCGGGCCTCGGCGCTGGACAACCAGACCACCAGGGGCGCGATGTCGTCGGGGTCGGCGCCCGTGACGCCGGCGGGCATGAGGTTCTCGGTCATGCGGGTCAGCGCGGCGGGGGCCACGGCGTTCACGGTCACGCCGTAGCGCTCCAGCTCCTTGGCCGCGATGACGGTGAGGCCCGCGATGCCCGCCTTGGCGGCGCCGTAGTTGCCCTGCCCCGGGTTACCGTAGATGCCGGAGGACGAGGTGGTGTTGATGATCCGGGCATCCACGTGTTCGCCCGACTTCGCCTTGGCCCTCCAATAGGCGGCGGCATGGCGCAGCGGCGCGAAGGTGCCCCGGAGGTGCACCCTGATCACCGCGTCCCATTCCTCGGCCGTCATGTTGACGAGCATCCGGTCCCGCAGGATGCCCGCGTTGTTGACCAGCACGTCGAGGCCGCCGAAGTGGTCGACGGCCGAGCGGATCAGCCGCTCGGCGCCGTCGAAGTCGGAGACGTCCTCGCCGTTGACGACGGCCTGGCCTCCCATGGCCTCGATCTCCGCCACCACCTCGGCGGCCGCTCCGGACGAGCCGGTGCCGTCGACCGCGGCGCCCAGGTCGTTGACCACCACCTTCGCTCCTTGCCTGGCGAACTCGAGCGCGTGCCCGCGCCCGATGCCCCTGGCCGCACCTGTGACGATCACCACGCGGCCTTCGACGATCCCGCCCATCCGACACCTCGCTCCTCACTGGCTGACGAAATAAGATTCTAGTATGTAAATCTAGAAAGGACAGGCCCTTGCCGGCTGCGACCCCCTTAGGCCATGCGTGGCGGACATTATCGGTCGTGAGCCTGGCGAGCGTGCTGACCGGTCTCGGCGGCAGCGCGATGAACGTCGCCCTGCCCGAGATCGCCAGGCACACCGGCGCCGACGCGACGGCCGCGGGCTGGATCCTCCTCGGCTTCCAGTTGACCACGACCGTGCTCATGGTGGTGTTCGGGCGGCTGGCGGATCTGTTCGGCCGGCGCCGTCTGTACCTGCTCGGGCTGGCCACGTACACGGTGGCCGCGCTGCTGGCGGGCCTGGCGCCGAACGCGTGGGTCATCGTGGCCATGCGGGTGGTCCAGGCGGCGGGGGCGGCCATGCTGCTCACCAACAGTGCCGCCCTGGTCAGCGACGCGTTCCCGCGCGAGCGGCTGGGGGAGGGCATGGGGGTCTACGTGGCCTCGTTCTCGATCGCCGGGCTGATCGGGCCGACGCTGGGCGGGGTGCTGGCCGACGGTCTCGGCTGGCGCTGGGTGTTCTGGTTCAACGTGCCGATCGGGGTGATCTGCCTGGTGTGGGGCGCGCTCGTGTTGCGCAGGACCGTCCCCGACCGCCGCGACCGCGGGCTCGACCTGCCCGGGAGCGTGCTCGTGCTGGTCACCCTGGGCGGGCTGCTGCTGGCGCTGTCGGAGTTCACCCGGCTCGGCTGGGGGCACCCTGTGGTGATAGCCGGGCTCGCATGCTTCGCCGTGGGGCTGCCGTTGTTCCTGGTCAGGGAGCGGCGGGCCGCGCATCCGGTCGTTGACCTGGGCCTGTTCCGCGACCGGGCCTTCTCCTTCGGCACGCTCGCGTCGTTCCTCAACGCCGTCGCGCGTATGGGCATGGTGTTCCTCGTCGCCCTCTACTTCCAGGCGGTGCGCGGCGACGATCCCGTACAGGCGGGGCTGAAGGTGCTGCCGCTGGCCGTCGCGGCGATGACCGCGTCGGTGGTCTCGGGCTTCCTGCAGCGCCTGATGAGCGCCCGCACCCTGGCCGTGGCCGGGGCCTCGGTGACCACGTGCGGGCTGGTGGTCATGCTGGTGGTGATGTCCTCGACCATGCCGTACGCGGCGGTGGCGGCGGGGCTGGTGCTGATCGGGCTCGGCTCGGGCGTGTTCATGCCCTCCAACACCACCGCCATCCTGGACGGCCTGCCCTCGGCGCGGCTCGGCATCGTCAACGCCATGCGGCTCATGCTGCAGAACACGGGGAACGTGGTGGGCACCGGCCTCGTCCTGTCGATCATCACCGCGCCGCTTCCCGCCGCGCTGCACGAGCAGGTGTTCGCGGGCACGCTCTCCCACCTGCACGGCGGCGCGGTCGAGCAGCTCGTGACCGGCTACCGCTGGGCGCTCGCCGCCATGGCCACCGTCTCCGTGCTGACCGTGCTCGCCTGCCTGGCCCGCCGCAGATCCTCCTGACCGGGGCAGGTACGGTGACTGACGTGGTTGAACGCACTGCGGCCCAGCGCCACCGCTACCCCCGAACGGTGAGATTCGCCGACGTCGACTCCCAGGGGCACGTGAACAACGTGCGCTTCCTCGACTACCTGGAGGACGCCCGTTTCGGCATGTTCCACATCGATCCGCACAACGCGGGTGACGAGCCGTTCAAGGGCCTGGTGGTCACCCGGCACGAGATCGACTACCGCCGCCCGCTCGGCTTCCGCGCGGAGCCGGTGAGCGTCGAGACGTGGGTGACGGAGATCAGGCCGGTGCGCTTCACCCTCGCGTACGAGATCCGCGACGACGACGCGGTCTACGTCACCGCCACGTCCGTGCTCGCGGCCTACGACGTCGAGCGGGCCGCCCCGCGCAGGCTCTCGGAGAGCGAACTGGCGTACCTCAAACGTTTCTCCGCATGAAACGCTGGCTGATGCTGGCGCTGGGGGTCAACGCCCACGCGAGCGTCACGCTGGGGCTGTTCGGCCTCCCCCTCGTCATTCCTGAAATAGAGCGACATTTCGGCGTTCCGTTGGCCGTGGCGGGGATCATGGCGAACGCGCCGTCCCTGGGTGTCCTGTTGGCGCTCGTGGCCTGGGGCGCGCTGGCCGACCGGCACGGCGAGCGGGTGATCCTGGGCACGGGCGTGGGCCTGGCCGCCGTGTTGTTCGCCGCCGCCGCGTTCGCCGGCCAGATCTGGGCGGTGATCGGGCTGCTGGCCCTGGCCGGGGCCGGGGGCTCGGCCGCGATGGTCGGCGGCGGGCGCATCGTGCTGCGCTGGTTCGAGCCGCCGGAGCGCGGCCTCGCCATGGGGCTGCGCCAGGTCTCCTTCACCCTCGGCATGGCCGCCGGGGCGTTCGTGCTGCCGCCCGTCGCGCAGGCGCACGGCCTGGCCGGCGTGCTGTTCGTGTGCGCCGGCACGAGCCTGCTGGCCGCCGTGCTGGCGGCGATCTTCCTGGCCGAGCCGCCGCGGGCGATCTCCGGATCAGGCGCGGCGCCGCAGGGCTCGCCGTACCGGCAGCAGGCGTTGTGGAGGGTGCACGCCACCAGCGCCCTGCACGTGCTGCCGCAGATCGTGGTCAGCACGTACGGCGTGACCTGCCTCGTACGCCTGTACGGATGGGACGAGGTGGCGGCCGGGCGCCTGTTCGGCGTGGCGGCGATCGCCGGGGCCGGGGTGCGCATCGCGGCCGGCCGCTGGTCCGACAGGGTCGGCCTGCGCATGCGGCCCCTGCTCCTGATCACGGTCTGCAATCTGGGCGTGATGGCGCTGCTGGTGACCGGTACGCTCTCGGGCACCTGGCTCGGGCCCGCCGCGCTCGCGGTGGCCGCGGTGATGACCGTGGCCGGCAACGGGCTCGCCTACCTGACGGCGGGCGAGCTCGCCGGGCCCACGTGGGCGGGCCGGGTGCTCGGCACCCACAACACCGTCCAGAACGTCGTCTCCGTCGTCGTCACGCCGATGGCCGGCGTGCTGATCACGAACATCGGCTATTGGGCCGCCTTCGCCGCAGGGCTGGGAGGCGCGCTGCTCTCGCTGCCCGTCATCCCCTTTCGCGGCGAGGACGGCGAGCGGTTATGACGTGCGGCGCAGCCACACGGCCGTGTCAGGCGGCAGCAGGTCGCCCCTCAGCGGCCCGCTCGCCAGCAGCACCTCGTCGTGCTCCGGCAGGCGCACCGGCCGGGGGCCGCAGTTGAGTGCGCAGATCAGCGGCCCGCGGGTGAAGAAAAGCACTCCTTCGGGAGACTTAAGCCACTCCAACGTATAAGGAATGGATCGCGCCAGGTCACGGCGGCAGGCCAGGGCCCTGCGGTAGAACTCGAGCGTGGATCCGGCGTCCCCTGTCTGCTTCTCGACGCTCAGCTCCGCGAACGTGACCGGCTGCGGCAACCACGGCCGCACCCCGCCGGGCGCGAACCCGTGGGAGGGCGGATCGACCGTCCACGGGATCGGCACCCGGCACCCGTCACGCCCGGGCAGCTCGCCGTTCGACTGGAAGAAGATCGGGTCCTGCCTGGCCGCGTCGGGCAGATCGCTCACCTCGGGCAGTCCCAGCTCCTCGCCCTGGTAGAGGTAGGCCGAGCCGGGCAGCGCCAGCATCGTGAGCACCGCCGCCTTCGCCCGCGCCAGCCCGGTGACGGGGTCGTCGGGCGCGTACCGGGTGCGGTGGCGTACGACGTCGTGGTTGGACAGCACCCACGTCGCGAACGGGACGGCGGACAGCGTGTCGTCGATCACCTTCCGGAACGCCGCCGCCGACCAGGGCGCCTGCAACCAGGCGAAGTTGAAGCTCTGGTGCAGTTCGTCGGGCCGCACGTAGAGTGCGAGGTCCTCGGAGCTGTCGGTCCACACCTCGCCGACGGCCATGCGCTCGCCCGGATAGCCGTCCAGAACCCTGCGCCAGTCGCGGTAGACGTCGTGCACCTCGGGCCGGCCCCACACCGGTGAGGTTCCCTTGAACGACTGGTCGCCGACGTCGGGCAGCCCTTCCGCCTTGTAGAGCCCCATCGCCACGTCGATGCGGAACCCGTCGACCCCGCGGTCCAGCCAGAACCGCAGGATGTCGAGGAACTCCCTGTGCACCTCGGGGTTGCGCCAGTTGAAGTCGGGCTGCTCCGGCGCGAACAGGTGCAGGTAGTGCTGGCCGTCCTCGACCTGCGTCCAGGCGGGCCCGCCGAAGGTGGACTGCCAGTTGTTGGTCCGGTCGCGGAAGAGGTAGCGCTCGCGGCCCTCGCCGCGCAGCGCCGCCTGGAACCAGGGGTGGGCGGAGGAGCTGTGGTTGGGCACGATGTCCACGACCACCCGCAGCCCGTGGTCGTGCGCGCCCGCGACCAGCGCGTCGAAGTCGGACAGCGTGCCGAACAGCGGGTCGACGCCGCGGTAGTCGGCGACGTCATAGCCGCCGTCGGCCATGGGCGAGGGGTAGAACGGCGTCAGCCAGATGGCGTCCACCCCCAGATCGCGCAGGTAGGGCAGGCGCTCGCGCACTCCGGCCAGATCGCCGACGCCGTCACCCGAGGCGTCGGCGAAGCTGCGAACGTAGATCTCGTAGACGACGGCATCACGCCACCAGGGGATATCCATGTGGCGTGTCATGCCCCGTTACGTGGGTGAGTTCACCAGGCTGTGGGCCGCGTAGACCAGATAGTCCCAGAGCCGGGTCTCCAGCTCCTCCGGCAGGTCGAGCGAATCGACCGCGTCGCGCATGTGCCGCAGCCAGGCGTCGCGCTCGGTCTCGCCGATCACGAACGGCATGTGGCGCATGCGCAGGCGGGGGTGCCCGCGCTGCTCGCTGTAGGTCTTGGGGCCGCCCCAGTATTGGATCAGGAAGCCCCGCAGCCGATCTTCCGCGCCCGTCAGGTCGGGCTCGGGATAGAGCGGCCGCAGCACCGGGTCGTCCGCGACCCCCTCGTAGAAGCGCTGAACGAGGCGCCGGAAGGTCTCTTCGCCCCCGACGGCGTCGTAGAAGGAGGTCTCAGTCACGCTCACCAGCCTAGGGTGTGCCTCGTGTGGTGGTGCATCGCGCTCACACCGCGACCATGGTGATGCCCGCGTCGTCGAGGGCCGCTTTGACCCTGATGCGCATCTCCCTGGCCACCTCGGCCTGCTCGTTGGGCAGCGTCTTCACGGTGATGCGGAACACCACCGAGCTGTCGGAGAGCTGCTCCACGCCGAACACCTGCGGCTGCTCCACGATCTTGGTCTCGCGCAGCTCGGGGTCGGCCCAGACCTCCTCGGCCAGGTGCTCGAGCAGCACCCGTACGCTGACGATGTCGGCGTCGTAGGCCACCGGCACGTCGACGTAGGCCCGCGACCAGCCCTGCGACTCGTTGCCGACCCTGGTGATCGTGCCGTTGCGGACGTACCAGACGCGCCCGTCGGCGTCGCGCAGCCGCGTGATGCGCAGGGTGACGGCCTCGACCGTGCCGACCGCGGAGCCCACGTCGATCACGTCACCCACGCCGTACTGGTCTTCGAGCAGCATGAACATGCCGGCGATGAAGTCTTTCACCAGTTCCTGCGCGCCGAAGCCGATGGCCACGCCGAGAATGCCGACGCTCGTCAGCAGGGGAGCGATCGGGATCGTCAGCCGGTCGAGCACGGTCAGCACCGCGGTGCCCAGGATGACGATCGAGGCGACGTGCTTGAGCACCGAGCCCATGGTCTCGGCCCGCTGCTTCCTGCGTTCGCGGAGCAGCGCGTCGATGCTGTCGGTGGCGGCGCCCTTGCGGAAGCGGCTGGCGATGGAGCTCTTCGCGGCCGCGCGGAGGACCACCCTCGTGATCATCCGGTGTGCGATCTTCCGGAGCACGATCGCCAGCATGATGATCAGCACGATGACGATCGCGCTGGCCGCCATGGGGGCCCATACCGCATTGTCGAACATCCCGACGAGGGTAGAGCAAACAGGATCCTTGGTACAGATCCCGGCCATGTCCTGGACGACCTTCTCCGGATCCGGCAGCCCGCTCGATGGTGAGGCGGGCGGTGGCGACGGCGTCACCAGCAGTAACAAAGGTGGATCCCCCTCCAGAAGCGGTTCAGTCGGGCTCTTTGGACCGTTGCGATCCAAAATACCGCCGACCGAACCGCCCGCCGTCACATCACGCCGGGGAAGACGGGGTCGTCGGCTCTCTGGGCCGCGGAGGGAGAGAGCGACGCTCCGATGACGGACGGCTCGGCAAGGGACAGGCACCCGGAAGCATGTCCCGTACCGGTTCCGGGAGGGATCCCCCCCAACACCCGCCCGGCGGACCGGGAGGGTGGCTTCGCGGGTACGGCGTGCGGGCCGTACCGGCCGCAGTCAGATGTGAGGTCAGAACCGGCGGAGTGGCCAGGACCCCACAGGTGCGGGACCCTCCGCACCGGTCACTCCGCCGGCCCTGTGATGCCGCCGTGGATGCGGTGCGCCGTGGTGGCTGCGCTCCACCCGGCCCACCGCGTCGATCATTCCGCCACGGCGGCCAGCACGCGGGCGACTTTCGTCGCGGCACCGGCCGGGTCGTCGGCCGTGTGCATCCGTTCGCCCCAGGACCAGCAATACCACCAATCCGGCATATCGGACACAGTGGCCGGCCTGCAGGTGACGTTCTCGGACAGGCTGGTCGCGTTCGGGTTGATGACCCGTACGAACCTGCGACCGCTCTGGCTCTGGACCACTCGTGCGAGCAACCCGTGAGCGCCCAGTTCGGATACGAGTCGCTCCAGGTGCTCGAAGTCGTCGTCCCCCACCGTTAGTCCTCCCTACCAATCGCCGCTGGTGGGCCAAAGATGTCTCATGTCAACGGTGAACGCAACGAGCTTGAGCGGCTACAGGCAGTTGCTCTTCTCCCGAAGGGGGGAAGAAACAGCCCCGGGGAGGACGATCCTTAACCGTAGGTCGGCGGAAGGCGTTTTCAAACCTGTCGTCTCTGGTTCATAGTCATGGGTAGGCGCACAGCGATCTGAGAGCTACGCTGAGTCACCAGTTGCGGACCGGTCGAGACGTGTTTGGAAGGGGCCGGGATGTCCGGCAGACAGCACAGGGAAACCGAGATCGCCCGGCGGATCAGGGCCAAGGGCCTGGCCGCCGGGCGCACGTCGGCCCAGATCGCGGATGAGATCCACGAGGCTTGCGCGTCGCAGTTCAGCACGACCCGCATCAAGGCGCACCGGTTGTCCTACGGGATCGCCTTGGCCGATGTCATCGAGCAGGTCAGGGCCCTGTTCGAGCGCGACTCCAAGCCGACGCCGGGCATCGGCGAGACCCTGCTCTCGGCGTACGAGAGCGGGCTGAAACGCCCGGGGCCCGAATACCTCCACTACTTGTGCACGGTCTACCGCGTCGAGCCCGCCGCCCTCGGCTACGACGGGCCCTGCATCTGCGGCCACGGCCACGCGCACCGGGCGGCGGGGGCACTCGGCGGCTCCGAGTCCAAGGACCCGCCGCCGCTGCTGCCGACGGAGCGTGAGCTCAACATCCAGCCCATGGTCACCGAGCCTGAGGCGCAGGAGGACGAGAACATCCTCCGGCGCACGATGTTAAATCTGCTCCACACCGACACGAACCTCAACACAGCCCTCGACGGGGTCATGCTCGGAGCGTGCGAGGGCATCAGGCGGCGCATGGACGAAACCCTCGTCTCGGCCACGGTGTCCGCCGCGATGCTCGACCAGTGGGAAGAGGCGACGCTCAGCTTCGGCCGCCAGTACACGACCACGGCCCCCCTGAGACTGCTGTGCGACGTGCTGCTGGAGCTGAGCGCGGTCCGTACGGCGATGTCCCGCCGCCAGCCCATCGACCTGCAGGAACGATTGTGCAGGATGGCCGCCCAGCTGTCCGGGCTGAGCGGCATGATCATGATCAACCTCGGCGACCACCGTCTGGCCCGCTCGTTCTTCCGTACCGGGCGCACCGCGGCCGACGAGACCGGCGACCGCGCGTTGCGCGCCTGGATCACCGCTCGCGAGTCGCTCGTTCCCCTCTATTTCGGCGACGCCCGCGAGGCGCTCACCCTCGCCAAGAAGAGCCGCGACCTGGCTGGCTCGATGCCGTGCGCCGCGCAGGCCATGGCGCCGGTCGTCGAGGCCAGGGCACTGGCCATGATGTCGGGGGCCGACAGCAAGAAAGAGGTCGTCGACCAGGCCAAACGCGCGCTAACGAGGGCGCGCAGCGCCTTCTCCCACCTGAAGAGCGAGGACCAGGAGGACGTCGCCTTCGGCTACACCGAGAAGCAGCTCTACTTCTACCAGGGCGACGTGCTCACCAAGCTCGGTCAGACGATCGAGGCGGAGGTGGTGCTCGGCCAGGCGCTCACCAAATACCAGGACCACATCCTCGACCAGACGCTGATCAGGCTCGACCAGGCCCAGTGCCGGCTGATCGACGGCGACGTCGAAGCCGCACTGGCGATCGGCACCAAGGCGCTGCGCCTGGTGAGCGACGAATATCTCACCGACTTCATCGTGCGGCCGGCGCTGGCGCTCGAGCAGGCGATCGCGTCCCGCGACGCCAACGCCCCAGGGCTCGAGGGCTACCGCGCCGAGTTGCGGCGATCGCGAGCCCAGCTGAAAGGGGGCGCATGAAACTGAAGATCCGGCGCTATCGGTGGTCCGATCTCGACACCGTCCTCACCCTCCACCAGATCTGCCTGGCGCAGGTGGGCCTGGTGCCCGGCGACGGCGTCTACTACGACGACGATTTCCCCCGCATCCAGGAGATCTATCTGGCCTGCGGCGGCGACTTCCTCGTCGGCGAGATCGACTCCCGGGTGATGGCCATGGGCGGGCTGAAACCCGTCGACACGTACACGGCCGAGATCTGCCGGCTGCGTGTCCATCCCGATGTCCAGCGGCGTGGCTTCGGTGAGGCCATGCTCGTCACCCTGCAGCAGCGAGCCGTGGAGCTCGGCTTCGAGCGCGTCCGAGGCGACACCACGCTCAACCAGGAGGCCGCTCTGGCGCTCTACGCGCGCCAGGGGTGGCGCGAGCTCTCCCGGCACCAGGTGGGCGCGCTCGTCGTGGTCAACGTCGAGAAACTGCTCACCACGGGCGTGCCCCTCGACCGCTAGCACCCCCGCTCGTCCGGCGGCCCCACCCATCCCCCTCCGGGGCCGTACCCCTCCTTGGGTGACCTTCCCCGCACTTCCGGCGCTTCCGGTGTGTCTTTTCCGCCGGCTCACCTCGTCACGCAGAGTGACGTACGGCAGTCTCGTGAAGCGGACGATTTGCGGATGATCAGACCGACGATTCTGTCGGCGACGACCGGCTCCCGCTGTCGCGGATAAGGAAGTACGAACCCGCGGGTGAGGCTCTTAACACCGAGTTGTAGAGGACCCTCACCGGCTGCTGACTGTACACCTGCGGCTGCGAATAGTAGTGAGATGCTTTTGGGCATGGCAGTCTTGCCCGCTCCCCGCCCCCTCCTGGGAGCTGTGCTTCTGTTGTTCGTCAGCGCCGCCTGGGGGTCGGCCTTCCCGCTGATGAAGGATCTCATCGGCCGTATACCGGTCGAGGATCTGCTCGCTGAGCGTTACGTCCTCGCGGCGCTGACGCTGCTCGCCATCAGGCCCGGCTGCCTCGGGGGCCTTCCACGGGTGACGTGGGTCTACGGAATCATCCTCGGGGTCATGTTCGGGGTCGGGCAGGTCGGGCAGGCGGTCGCCCTGCACGGGCTGCCGTCGGCGGTGTCCGGGTTCGCCGTGGGCTGCAGCGTGGTGATCACGCCGATCCTGGCGCTCATCCTGCACAAGACGAGGGTGCCGCGGCGCATCTGGGCCGGGGTCGTGCTCGCGCTGGCCGGCATGACGGTGTTCACGCTGCTGCAGGAGATGGAGGAGCACGAGGTCTCGGTGCTCGCGCTCGGCGTCACGCTGGCCGCCGCCGCCCTCTACTCCGGCCACACGCTCCTGCTCGCGCAGCTGTCCAACCGCGGGGTGGGTTTCCACGCGTACGCGCTGACCGTGATCCAGTTGCTCACCATCGGGCTGCTCACGGGCGGATACGCCGTGCGCGACGGGATCGTGCTGCCCGCCGGCCCGCACGACTGGTCGGTCCTGGCGCATCTGTCGGTGGTCTCGTGCGCGCTGGGCTTCCTGGCCCGCTCGTACGGCCAGGCGCACGTGCCCGCCGTGCCCAGCGCGATCCTCATGTCGTCGCAACCCGTCTGGGTGGCCGCGATCGCCGTGATCTGGTTCGACGAGGCGATGGGCCTGAGCATGGTCGTCGGGGGCGCGTTGATGGCCGGGGCGATGTTGCTCGCGCTGCCGGGCAGGTCCGCCGCCCTGCGTCGCGGGCGTGGCCATCGCGATCTCCTCGCGGACGCGACCAGAGTCGCCGCCAGAAGGCTCGCCGACCTGAGGATCAAACGGGCCGATCCACTGCGGCTGGACGGCGCCCCGTCGCCGATCATCGCCAAGACCGCCTGTGAGGACGTCGCGTCGTGTCCCTGGCACACCCGCTCGCTCAAGGGCGGGGGCGAACCGAGCCTGGAGCGGCTGATCGAGCGGGCCACCCTCATCGTCAGGGCGCGCAACCTGCCCAGGCCCGGCTGCTGCCAGTCGGTCACGCTGCTCGGCAAGTGCCTGTGCGACTTGATGGAGCAGTCGGAACGGACGCGTGCCACAGGATTGCACCGCTGGTTTCGCTCCCAATAGGTTACACATACCAATCAAAAGGCAAGTGCTTTTTATCCGTTAATCCACCACTTATTCTGCCTGAACCTTGATATTCGGTGGGGTGCCCTAATAATGGGGGATTATCCCCGAGTGGAGAGGTGCATCATGAAGCGCATCATCGTCCGCAAGTCTGGCACCGTGAGACTCGCGGGGACCTCCAGCGTCATTCACAAGGGGTGACCGGGGCGAGGTCCCACCACAAGGTTCCGGGCGAACCATATGTCCGGGCAGGGCTCGCGCGACTGCTGATGCCGATGATCGACGGGCACCGGCGGCCGCGTGGCCCGTACACCGTCGCCGCCGCGCTGTTGCGGCACCTGGTGCCGTCCGCTCTGGAACGCTCCAGCGACCTCGTGGCGGCGTACGACATCGAGATCAGGGCGGCCGCGCCCGAGCTGGCCGGGATCGTGCCGGCCGTGCGAGTGACGATCGACGCGGAGCTGTCCGAGGAGGAACGTATCCTCGTGCCCGCGCCCCGGCGCACGCTGCGGCTGGCCAACGGGCTCACGGAGTTCTTCCGCGCCGCCGTGCCTCCCGGGCGGGCGCTCGTGGTGAGCAACGCCGCCGAGGCCGATGCCACGGACGTCGAGCTGCTCGAGGTCATGATGCGGCGGATCTCGCCCGCCCTGCTGGAGATCACGGTGTTCTCCGGCGGGCCGCCGCAGCCGCCCGACGACCGCGACGCCGACGAGCTGCGGGACGTCGTGGACCGGTGCGTGCGGGAGGGTTTCCTGCACGCCGTCACCGAGCTGGGCGAGCTCGGCATGTCCCGCACCGAGCCGGGCAGCGCGCTCTGGTGGCACTTCGCCCAGCGTACGGCGACCGCGCTGGCCGGGCTCGACCGCGCCGCCGACGCCCTCGCGGTGTGGGAGCGGGTGCGCGAGGTCAGCCAGGATCCGGCGATGCACGCCGCCGGCGCCTACGGCACCGCCATGCTCGACGCCCGCCACCGCGACCCCGCCCGCCGCGACCTGGTCAGGGCCAGGAAGTGGGTCAACGAGGCGATCGCCATCTCCACGCTTCTGCCCGACCCCCTGGAGCGGGCGTTCAAGCTCGGCTTCGACCGCAACGGCCTGGCACTGATCGAGCTGCGGCACGGCCGGCTCCACACCGCGCTGTCGCTGGTCGAGTCGGCCATCGAGCTGGCGGGCGAGCTGAGGGAGCGGCACCCGCTGCACCGGATGGTGCTCCTGGCCAACCGGGCCCAGCTGCTGGCCTCGCTCGGGCGTACCAAGGAGGCGCTGGAGGACTACGCCGCCGCGATCGCGGTGGACCCGGCCTTCCCCGACCACTACCTGGAGCGGGGGAACCTGCTGTTCGGGCTCGGCCGGCACGAGGAGGCGCTGGCCGACTTCGAGCAGGCCATGCGGGCCGGCCCGCCGCTGCCCGAGGCGCACTACAACCGGGCCGAGCTGCGTACCGTGCGGGGCGACGTCGAGGGGGCGCTGGCCGACCTGGGCCGGGTGATCGAGCTCGACCCCGCGTACGTGGACGCCTACATCAACAGGGCCGGGCTGCTGGCCGCCTCCGGCCGCGACGACGAGGCCAGGGGAGACGTCGAGGCCGGGCTCGCGCTGGCGCCGGGCAACCCGCACCTGCTCACGGTGCTGGGCCAGCTGGAAACGGCGGCAGGGCGGCTCGCCGAGGCCAGGGTGGTGCTGGACCTGGCCGTCGAGCGGGCTCCCCGGCTGGCGGCCGCCTGGGGCAACCGGGGGGTGCTGCGCTTCACCGCCGGAGACGTGGAGGGCGCGGCCGAGGACCTGTCGCGGGCCATCGAGCTCCAGCCGCAACCCGACCTGTACGCCAACCGGGCCGTCGCCCTGCGGGCTCTGGGGCGCGACACCGAAGCGGAGGCGGACGAGCGCCGGGCCGTCCTGCCGTCCTGATGGGACGATGGGCTCATGACGGGGCGTGTGGGCCGGGCTGCCGCGGTGTGCGCCGCGCTCGGGGTGTTGTGGTGGGCCACCGTGCGCCTGGCGTGGGCGGGTGTGGGCTGCGACGACTGGGGATGCCTGGCGCCGGCCATCGGGGTCGTCGTCCTGATCTCGCTGGGCCTGCTCGCCTGGTCGGCCCGCGCGCTGGAGCGGGTCGGCGTGCGGCCCGGGCGTCGGGTGGCGCTGGCGGCGGCCGGGGTGCTGGTGGCCTTCCGGCTGGCCGGAGAGTCACTGCCGTCGTGGACGTCGTCGTTCGCGCACGTCCTGGCGGCCGCGCTGGCCTTCGGCGGGGCGGGGGCCGTGGGGGCCTTCGTGACGGAGAGGGGGGTGGCGCGGCGGTGGCGGGTGGCCGCCGTGCTGGCGGTGGTCGCGCTCGTTCCCGTCGCGCTGGCCGTGGCGGTGGTGCGGTCCGGCGCCTGACCCGTCGCGCGGCCGCGTGGCGGTCAGATGCGGAGCAGGGTCTTGCCGGTTACTCCGCGCGCCTCGATGGCGGCGTGCGCCGCGGCGGCCGACTCCAGGGGGAACGTCGCACCGATGATGGGCCGCAGGCGCCCGGCGGCGGCCAGCGTGAGCGCCTGCCGGGCCAGCTCGCGCATGTCCGTCGCGGGCCAGGCGACCGCCGTCACGCGGGGGTCGGGCTTCGTCATCGGGCCGCCCGCCATGCCGTACACGCTGATCCTGCCCCCGTCCTTGAGCAGTTCCTGCGCGGCCGCGCCGGTCTCGCCGCCGACGCCGTCGAAGACCACGTCCAGCCCGCCGGTGGCCGCGCGGACCAGCTCCGTCCAGCCTGGGTCGGTGTAGTCGACGGTCAGCTCGGCCCCCAGGCCGGCCGCGAGGTCGCGCTTGGCGGCGCTGCTCGCGGCGCCGACGACGCGGGCTCCGGCGTCGCGGGCGAGCTGCACGAGCAGGCTCCCCACGCCACCGCCCGCGGCCTCCACCAGCACCCACTCGCCGGGCCGGGGCGCCGCGGCGCGCGCCAGGCCCACCGCGGTGCGCCCGTCGGCGAGCAGCGCCACCGCCGCCTCGGGCGACAGGCTCTCCGGGATGGGGATGAGGTCGCCGGCTCCGGCCACCGCCAGCTCCGCGTAACCTCCGTAACCGCCGAGCGTGCTCACCACCCGCGTGCCGGCCAGCGCGGGGTCGACGCCCTCGCCGGTTGCCTGCACGGTGCCCGCCACGCCGTTGCCCAGGATCGCGGGCAGCTCGGCCGGCCGCGGCCCGCGTCCGCCCCGCACCTGCGTCTCCACGAACGTGATGCCCGCCACCATGACTTTGATCAGCACCTGCCCGGGCCCGGCGACCGGATCGGGCATCTCCTCCAGGACCAGTGCCTCCGGCCCTCCGCACTGCCGCACCACCACTGCGCGCATGCCACAACCTCCCTTAATCGGAGCGATTCGCTCCGACTAGTGTACCGGAGTAGGTCGCTCCGGAATATTCTGGACGCCATGAGCAGACGCGGCCGGCAGGCCGAGGCGGCGCGCAACGATCTGCGCCTGTTGCGGGCGGCGCACGAGGTGTTCACGACGCAGGGGTTCGACGCACCGGTGTCGGCCATCGCCAAGCAGGCGGGCTTGGGGATGGGCAGCCTCTACCGCCGCTACCGCACCAAGGAGGAGTTGCTCCAGCGCCTGTGCCTGATCGCCATGGAGCGGGCCGTGGCGGCCGCGCAGGACGGGCTGGCCGAGACCGACCCGTGGGACGGCCTGGTCCTGTACGTACGCACGTGCGTGGAGTTCCGTTCCGGCGCGCTGGCCCCGATCGCGGGCACCATCGAGGTGACCGCCGAGATGTGGCGGGTGGCCAGGCTGGCGGAGGAGACCGCCGGCCGGCTCGTCGCCAGGGCGCACGAGGCGGGCGTGCTCAGGAGCGACGTGACGGCGCTGGACATATCGCTGCTCATGGAGCAGTTCAGCCGCCCGGCTCCAGACCCGCCCGACGACGGGCATCGCAAGGTCAGGGACCGCCTGCTGGCCATCGCGCTCGACGGCCTGCGCGCGCCCGGCGCCACCGAGCTGCCAGGAGACCCGCCGAGCGTCGAGTGGTACGAAGGTCGATGGGGGAGCGCGCCGTAGGTCTACGGTGGGGTGCGTGTCGTTCAACGAGTTGCTCCGTGACCTCGATGTCAGCGCCAGTGTCCAGGCCGCGGGCATCAGACGCGGCTACGGCGGGCCGCCCGCCCGCCAGGTGAACATCCGGTCGGGCATGGCGCGCCTGCGCTGCGCCTCCCTGCTCAAGCCCCTGTACGCGTGGGTGAGCGCGGGCCGCGTCACCGACGCCGAGCGGTGGCGCCGCCACGCCGAGCCCGCCGTGGTCATCTCGTCCAACACCGACACGCTCAACCTGTGGCTGGCCGTCGGTCCCGGCGTCATCCTCGACGACATCCGCCGGCGCACGGGTGTGGCCTGGTCGCCGCCGAACGGGGACCCGTCCAGGTTCGGCTCGGTCGAGGTCGCCGCCGACGAGGTCGCGACCGCGTACGCGGTCCTCGCCCAGGCCGGGGCGGCCGGCGATCCGGCCGCCGCGACCGTCATGGAGTGGATGCGGCAGGTGGAGGGGGCGCAGACGTTCGGAGCACGCGAGGCGACGCGCTCGCCGGAGGCCGCGGTCAAGTGCGGCTGGTACGGCGCCCCCGACGAGACCTGCCTGCGCACGCACGCCGTGACCGTCCTGCCCAGGGGCGGCACGCGCACCACCGTGGCCGTGGCACTGACCGCGCTGCCCTACACCGATCCGCGCGAACGCGCGGTCTACCAGGAGCAGGTCAACCAGGGCCTGTCCGTGGAAGCCGAGCACGAGAAGGTGGCCGGCGCGCAGCTGCGCGGGTTGCTGGCGGCGACGCTGGCGGAGCTGGGCCACTCGCCGGGTGGCGACGCGTGAGGTTCACGGTTCTCGGCGGATGCGGCGCCTGGCCGGCGGCGGGTCAGGCGTGCAGCGGGTACGTCGTCGAGGAGGAGGGCTTTCTGATCTACGTCGACCCCGGCTACGCCACGCTGCCCAGGCTGCTGGAGCGCCGGCAGGCCGGCGAGGTCGACGCGGTGCTGATCACGCACGGCCACCCCGACCACTGCGCCGACCTCAACCCGCTGCTGCGCGCCCGCGCGCTCGCCGGGCGGCCCGTTCCCCCGCTGCCCGTCCACGCTCCGCCGGGCGCGCTCGACGCCGTTCTGGCGCTGGACGGCCGGCGCATGCTGGCCGGCAGTTTCGTGGTGCACGAGCTGGCGCCCGGCCTTCCGCAGGAGCTCGGGCCGTTCCGTCTCGACCCCTTCGACCTGCCGCACCACGTGCCCAACGCGGGGCTGCGACTGAGCGGCGGCGGCCGGGTGATCGCTTACACGGGTGACACGGGACCGTCCGGCTCCCTGGTGGCGTTGGCGAAGGACGCGGACCTGCTCGTGGCAGAGGCGACATATCCGGAACGGGTGCCGGATGAGGATGCGCCTTACCTGTCCAGCGCCCTCGACGCGGGCCGCACCGCGGCGTCGGCCGGCGCGGCCCGGCTGCTGCTCACCCACCTGTGGCCGGACACCCCGCCCGAGCCCGCACTGGAGGCGGCCGCCACGTCGTACGACGGCCCGCTCGAGGTCGCGTCCGCGGGCGTCACCGTGGATCTGCCGTGAGCGCCGCCACGACCTCGGCCAGCAGGGGAGGCTCGATCTCCTCGGGCAACTCCTCGGCCCAGGCGTAGCCGCGGAAGACGTGGCGCTCCTCCTCCGTCAGCCCCTTGGGGGCCACCTCGGGACGGGCCTCGTCGAACACCGCCAGGAAGAACGGCTCCGTCTTCACGTACCGGACTCCGAGCCACGAGAAGTCGCGCCCGACCTCGACGCATCTGCCGGACACGGCCGAGCCCGGCAGCCCGGTCTCCTCGGTCAGCTCGCGCCTGGCCGCCTCCAGCGCCGTCTCACCGGGGTCGATGCCGCCGCCCGGCGGCTCCCAGACGTCCACCCGGCCGACCGGGTCGTACCAGTGCATGAGCAGCACCCGGCCGTCACGGTCGAGACAGACGACGCGCGCCGCCGGGCGGTCACTCACGCTCTCCTGCGGGGTGCTCATCCGGCAAGAGACTACCCAGGGCGTCCCGCAGGCCGTCGGGGTAGGGCGCGAAATACGTCTGGTCGCGCACATAACCGGTGGCCCGCCGGTGCAGCAGCGTCGCGGGGTGGCTCAACGGCGCCCGGCCCGCCTGGTAGGCGTCGATGGCGGCCAGCGCCTCGTCCCGCCTGGCCGGGTCGAGGCCGAGCATGCCGAGGCAGTGCTGCAGCACGTTGACGTTCTTGCCGACCGTGGCGGGGGTGGTGAGTGCCCGCCGGAACACTTCGGCGTACTCGCCGGCCACCTCGCCGAGCGGGCGGGCGCCTGCCCCGGCCACCACGCGCCCGGCCTGGCGGTATCGCGCGGGGTCGTGGGCGAGCACCTGCATCTTGTGCCGGGTGTGGAACTCGATCAGGTCGCGCGGCCCCCAGTCGCCACCCAGCAGCGTACGCAGCCTGGCGTGCGCGAAGATCCGCTCCGCGAAGCCCGCCAGCGCCCGCGCGTCGTCGCCGGCCACGAGCAGCGGCAGCGCCTCGCCGCCGCCCGAGCCGCCGCCCGAGCCGCCGCCCGAGCCGCCGCCCGAGCCGCCGCCCGAGCCGCCGCCCGAGCCGCCACTGTCGGCAACGCGGCCGTCCACGCCGATCTCCCCGGCCGTCCGGCTGGGCACCCACTCGACGTACGGTCCGAGCACGCCGGCGAGGGGGAGGTCGTCCGCCGGAAGACGGTCGACCGCCACGCGAGGCCGTACGGTGGGCATGTTCACAGTGGAGCCCGGCGGCGCCGGGCCGGGCAACCAACCACGGGAAGATCAATGCCGGTCTTCGCCAAGGGCGGCGCTTCAGCGCTTCATCGCGCCGTCGGCGATCGCGTCGGCGGCGTCGCCGATGGACACGCCCACGATCTCCAGGCGGCGCACCAGCTCGCGCTGCTTCATCGCGTCCGCGGTGAGCTCCCCCGAGAAGATCCGCGAGATCTCGTACTGGTACATCCGGCGGATGGCCCCGCCCGCCTTCTTCGCCTCCAGCGCGTCCTGCACCACCGCGGAGGGCCGGGAGGCGAGGTCGCGGACGGCGTTCTCCAGGGCGTCGATGCCGACGATGACCTGGTCGAGCAGGGGGGTGAAGCGGATCTGGTCGGGCACCCGGTAGAGATGGGACTCGCGCACGAAGTCCCGCAGCGAGTCGAGCACGTCGTCGATCGAGCGCGACAGCCTGAACAGGTCCTCGCGGTCGATGGGCGTGACCAGGGCCGTCTTGAGCTCGTCGACGAGCCGGGCCCGTTCCTCGTCTCCGAGGTGCTCGATCGCGCGCATCTGCTCATGCGCGCCCGTCCTGCCCACCTCACCGCCGATCATGGCCATGGCCAGCCAAGCGCCCTCCTTGGTGGCTTCCAGCTGCCCGAGCAGCGCCTCCGTGAGCGCGCTGTCCATACGGCCGGTCATGAGGTCGCGGATCCGCCGCAGCCGCTTCACGACCCGGCCGCCTTCGATGCGCAACGGCGCTCCACCGCTCGTCCTCCCCTTCATGACAGTTCCACGCTCGCGATCCCCTTCACCATCGACGCCAGTGCCCAGCCGAGCAGCCCGCTCGCCGGCAGGGTCAGCAGCCAGGCCACAACGATCTTGACGGCGGCGTACCAGCGGACCCGGCCGCCGCCCTGCGCGACGCCCGCGCCGATGAGCCCGCCGGCGATGGACTGGGTCATGCTCACCGGCATGCCGACGCCCGCGGAGGCGATCACCGCCGTGCCGGCGGCCAGCTCGGCCACGACTCCGTGCGGGGGCCGGGAGGCGATGATCTCGCGGCCGAGCGTGCGGCCCGCCTTGGGCAGGCCGTACAGGGTGCCGAGGCCGAACAGGACGGCCACCAGCGACGTGTACGCCGGCGGCGCGTCCGAGAAGCCCAGCGCGATCATGAACACGGCCAGCATCTTCTGGCCGTCGTTGGCCGCGTACGCGAGGGTCTGGAGCAGGAAGCCCGCCCAGTGCCAGCGCGGCAGCGCGCGCGCCGTGGTCACCGAGACCAGGACCCGGATGAGCACCCAGGCCAGCAGGCCTCCCACGAAGGGAGCCGCCAGCCCGAACGCCAGCACCAGGCCCACCGACCCGGCCGAGACCGGCAGCCCCCAGCCCAGCCCCGCGCCGGTGAGACCGCCCACGACGGCGAGCGTGAGGCTGGTCGGCCGGCCTTTCGCGCTGAGCACGGTCACCACGATGAGCGCCGAGACCACCGCGGACGTCATCGCGAGCCGCCCGCCCGGCTCGTCGAAGGTGGCCAGCCTGGTCACGAACGTGAGCGCGACCTGGTGCGTGACCAGCGGAACCAGCGCCACCATCAGCACCAGCACGAGAACACCGGTCGCGGGGCGCACCGTGGGCAGTTTGAGGCCCGTCGCGAGGACGGCGCCGCCGTCGTTGACCCCGGAAACGAGGGCGAACAGACCGGCGACCACGATCAGCACGACGGCGTCCAACGGCAAGCGCTCCATCCCGGCCCGCCCTGCCCGGGCGGGGCCACCTCGATCCACTCACGGCACTCATGGCGGAAAGACGACTGCCCTGTGACCCCCGGATACAGTCTTTCCTTGATGACCACGAACTACCCGCGTTCGTGTGGAAGATGGATGAAGATCCAGTTGTCAGGGTGTTCGCCCGGCTGAAGGTTATGGGGTCAACCCCTGCTCAACCGCCTGTGGCCGGACACTTCGCCGCCCCCGACCGCACATTGGTGGCAGGTACTCTCGGACGTGGCCACCACGGTTGTACGCTGCCTGCACCGACCGCAAGGCGCCCGCCGACCCCACGCCCGCGAGAGTGAAGCATGACCGATCCCGCCGAATACATCCTGACGTTGTCGTGTCCCGACCGGCCCGGTGTCGTGGCCGCCGTCTCCGGGCTGCTGGCCGGGCGCGGCTGCACCATCATCGAGAGCCAGCAGTTCGGAGACAGGGCCGCCCAGCGGTTCTTCATGCGCGTGCAGTTCGCGGGCCTGCTGGGGGAGGACGAGATCACCAGCGCCTTCGCCGCGCTCGCGCCCGACTTCGGCATGGAGTTCAGGCTGCGCGACGTGGCGAGAAGGCCTCGGGTGCTGATCATGGTCAGCAAGTTCGACCACTGCCTGAACGACCTGCTCTACCGGGTGCGGGCCAAGTCGCTCGACATCGAGATCGTCGCGGTGGCCTCCAACCATCCCGACCTGCGCCCGCTCACCCAGGCGCACGGCATCGACTATCACCACCTGCCGATCACACCCGAGACCAAGGCCAGGCAGGAGGCCGAGGTGCTGGCGCTGGTCGAGCACTATCAGGTCGATTTGGTGGTGCTGGCCCGCTATATGCAGGTGTTGTCGGAGGAGCTCTGCGAGAAGCTCGCGGGCCGGGCCATCAACATCCACCACTCGTTCCTGCCGTCGTTCAAGGGTGCCAGGCCCTATCGCCAGGCGCACGACCGCGGGGTCAAGCTGATCGGCGCGACCGCCCACTACGTGACCTCCGACCTCGACGAGGGGCCGATCATCGAGCAGGAGGTGGCCAGGGTCAACCACAGCCACTCGCCCGAGGACCTCGCGGCCATCGGGCGTGACGTGGAGTGCGTGGCGCTGGCCAGGGCCGTCACGTGGCACGCCGAGCAGCGCGTGCTGCTCGACGGGCACAAGACGGTCGTCTTCCCCCGCTGAGCTCTCCTAGCGCTCGCCGATGGCGCCGACGAGCAGCGGGCCCGACAACAGGCCGGCGGTGAACTCCACCCCGGTGATCCGGGCCGCCAGCAGGAACGCCCGGGCCAGGCCGTTGGCCGACATGTCCTCCCACCGCGCCTCCCACCCGTCGTCGTCATCCTCCTCGGGGGTCAGCCCCACCTCGCGCATCAGCTCGTTGAGCCGGTCCTTGTCATCACCGTGCCGTTCGCTGGGCATGATGGGCCGGAAGGTGGTGAGGACGGCGCCGTCGATCGCGTAGCTGAAGTCGTCCTCCGCGTAGTCGTGCCTGCTGATGGTCACCACCTCACAACCCTGCGAGAGCGGCACGATGACCTCCGGCAACGTCGCCGTCCAGCCCGACGGCTCGATCGCGACGCACCATTCGCCGAGCGGGACCACGCCGACGTGACCGCCGCCGTCACCCCCGGCGGTCTCGTCGACGAACGCGTGCACCTGCTCGTCCAGCTCGTCGAAGCTCATCTCCCTGCCCGGCGGCCCGGCCGGGCCGAAGCGGCGCAGCACCTCGGCGGGACCCAGCCCGCGGAAGAAGGACACGCAGAAGATGTCGCCCAGGGGGTTGCCCGGGTCGCCGTCGGCGGCCTGGAGCCAGCGGTAGGGGGCGAGCGGATCGTTGGTCATGCCCCCGGATCGTGGCAGGTGCCACCGACAGAAACCCGTCAGGGCCGGTACGTCCCGAACTACCAGGCGTTGCCCTCCGGGTCCGCGCAGCCGTACTCGCGTGACCCGTACGGCTGGTCCAGGAGATCCATGGTGATGCGCGGTCCCCGCGGACCTCGCGCTTGAGGAACACCTCCGCACCCTCCGCCGGCCCCATCGTGCGCGTGACGGTGAAGCGGTCACCGGCTCGGCGTATCGCTCGCTGTAGGCGCACAGGCGCAACACGTAGGGGCGCAGGAGCGCACCGGGGCGGCCTCGACCATGGCCGGCCCCAACGCGCTGATGCTGCCGTGGCTACAAGCCGGTGTGCCGTGCCAGGAAGGTGAGCGTGTCGGCCGACAGGTCGACCGTCCTGCTCACCGAGCGGGCGCCGTGGCCCACCTCCGTCTCGTTGCGCAGCAGCACGGGACGCTCGCCCGTCGTGGCGTGCTGGAGCGCCGCGCACATCTTCCACGCGTGCATCGGGTGCACGCGCGTGTCGGACTGGAAGACGGTGAAGAGCGTCGCGGGATAGGCGACCCCCTGGTTCACGTGGTGGTAGGGCGAGTAGGCCCGCAACCAGGCGAACTGCTCGGGGTCGTCGGCGGAGCCGTATTCGACGTTCCAGGTGGCGCCGAGCCCGAACTTCTCGTACCTGATCATGTCGAGCAGCGGCGCGGAGCAGACGACGGCGGAGTAGAGGTCGGGGCGCTGCGTCAGCGCGGCGCCCACGAGCAGGCCGCCGTTGGAGCCGCCGGAGATGCCGAGCTGCTCCTTCGTGGTGACGCCGGTGGCGATGAGGTGCTCGGCGGCCGCGTGGAAGTCGTCGAACACGTTCTGCTTGTTGGCCAGCATGCCCGCGCGGTGCCACTCTTCGCCCTCCTCACCGCCGCCGCGCAGGTTGGCGATGGCGTAGACGCCGCCCGCCTCCACCCAGGCCAGGATCGAGGCGGAGTAGCCGGGCGTCATGGACAGGCCGAAACCGCCGTAGCCGTAGAGGACCGTGGGGCGAGGGCCGGAGGCCTCGCCGGCCGGAGAGATGATCAGCATGCGGACGTCGGTGCCGTCGTGAGACTGGTAGACGACCTGCGAGGTGCGCACCTCCGGCACCTCCACCGCGCCGGGGGAGGCCGCCCAGAGGGTGGTCTCGCCGGTGCGGGCGTCGTAGCGCTGGATGGTGGGCGGCGTGGTGTTGTCGGTGTAGCCGAACCACGCCTCGTGGCCGCCCTCGGGACGCTCGGCGATGCCGCCGATGGAGCCGAGGCCGGGCGCAGGCACCTCGCCCACGCGCTCGCCGGTCTCGAGGTCGTGCACGGTGATCTCGCTGATGGCGTGGCGGGTCCAGCCCACCAGCATGACCGGGCGCTCCAGGTCGTCGAGGATGGCGAAGTCGCTCAGCACCGCCTCGGGATCCTCGGGGACGAGGTCGCGCCAGGTCTCGAACCCCGGCGCGGCCGGGTCGGCGAGGCACACCCTGCCCCGCGGCGCGTCGCGGTCGGTGTGGACGTAGAGGCGGCCGTCGCGGCCGAACACCAGCGCCGACTGGGCGTCCACGCCCTCCTGCACCACCCGCAGCGCGGGCCGGTCGGCGGGGGACTCCGTCAGGTCGGCCACCCAGATGTCGTTGCGCGGCGCGGTGCCCTCGTGCGCCGAGACCTGCAGCCAGCGCCCGTCACGCGAGACGGAGACGCCGTAGTAGTTGGTCAGCTTCAGGCCCTGTCCGAAGATCATCACGTCGTCCTCGGTGGAGGTGCCGACGCGGTGGAGGTAGACGCGGCGGTGGAACTGCGTCTCGTTCTCCGGCACCTCGGTGCTCGGCAGCCGGCGCACGTAGTAGAACGCCTCCCCGCCGGGCAGCCAGGCGACGGGGGAGTAGCGGCAGCGGTCGATGGGCCCCTCGACGCGCGCTCCCGTCGCGACGTCCATGATGTAGAGGACCGACTCCTCGTTGCCCCCCACCGAGATCTGGTAGGCGAGCAGGCGGCCCTCCTTGTCGGGCTGGACCGCGTCGAGCGTGGTCAGACCGGAGGGGTCGATGTCGATGGGGTCGATCAGCGCCCGCTCGGTGCCGTCGGGCTCGACGACGTAGTAGACGGCGTGCTCCTGGTCGGGGGTGCGGCGCGAGAAGAAGTGGCGCCCGCCGCGCCAGGTCGGCACGCCCACCGAGCCCGACCTGAGCAACTCGGCGATGCGGCTCTTGAAACGTTGCGGACCGCGCTCCCGGCCGAACAGCTCGGCCTGCGCGAGCAGCCATCCCTTGGTCTCGGGACCGTCGGGGTCCTCGAGCCACCGATAGGGGTCGGGCACGGGTGTTCCGTGCAGGATGTCACTGGTTTCTTCGCGTCGTGCGGTCGGGTACGGCTCTCGCGTCATGCCAGGAACCCTATGCCAACGGGGATGCGTAAAGCGCTGGTCGAGCGGGCATAAAACGTACCGTGCGTCCCTTTAGTCAGTCCGCTGGATGCTTTTGGGGTGGCGGGGACCACGGTACAAACGCCAGACTTGGTGACAGGACGGTGCCGTGGTGACCATCCGCTGGGCCGTCCGGCGGAGGTCCACGTGACGGAAGCACGAGTGCCCCAGGAGGGCCCGACAGGCGGGACATGCCGCGGCATGTCCCCTTTGATACGCGCGCAGCAGGGAGAGGCCCGATGATGCGCCAAGTCCTGCTGCTCAACGCCACCTACGAGCCGCTGACCACCCTCTCGCTGCACCGGGCCATCGTGCTCGTGCTGCGGGAGAAGGCCGACGTCGTGCACCGCGACGGCCGGGGCGCGGTGCTGCGTTCCGCGAGCCGTACGCTCGACGTTCCTTCGGTGATCAGGCTCCGCAGATATGTCCGCATTCCCTACCGGTCGCGCATCCCTCTGACCAGGGCCGCCCTCATGCGACGCGACGACTACCGCTGCGCCTACTGCGGGCAGCGGGCCGAGACCATCGACCACGTCATCCCGCGGTCCAGGGGAGGCACGCACACCTGGGAGAACTGCGTCGCCTCCTGCACGACCTGCAACCACAGGAAGGCCGACAAGTACCTGGAGGAGCTGGGGTGGACGCTCCGCGTCAGCCCGGCGGTGCCACGGGGCGCCCACTGGAGGCTCATCGGCGCCTCGCTCGTCGGAGACCCGCAGTGGGCGCCCTACCTCGAGGCCGCGGCCTGAAAGGTTTTGATGCGGGGGTTCACCTCCTGACACCATGAGCAGGCATGTGGACCTTCACCTCAGAGGTTGAGGAATACGCCGCGGTCGCCGAGCCCTTCCTGCTCGGCGACCCGGTGCGCAACACCGTCCCGCTGACCGTCCTCGCCAACCTGCGCGCGGGCATGCCCGCCAAGGACCCGCTCTTCGGCTGGTGGACGGTGGACGGCGAGGTTCGCGGCGCGGTCTTCCGCACTCCGCCGCATCCCATCGGTCTCTTCTCGATGCCCGTCGAGGCTGTCGCACCCCTGGTCGAGGCGCTCGACCGCGAGCTGCCCGCGCTCGTGGGCCCCATCGAGGTGATCTCCGAGGCCGTCCGGCTGCTCGGGAAGCCCAGCAGGGCGGCGTCGGAGCGGCTCTACCGCCTCGGCGCGCTCACCGTGCCCGAGGTGCCGGGCCGGGGCAGGGTCGCCGTCCCGGGCGACTTCCCGCTGCTGGCGAGCTGGTATCACGCGTTCCACGACGAGGTGGAGATGCCCGCGGCCGACCTGGCCGAGCGGGCGGCGCAGCGGCTGGCGCGCCGCGAGTTGCTCGTGTGGGAGGTGGACGAGGCGCCGGTCTCGCTCGCCGGGCTGTCACCGGCGGCCGGCGGCGTCTGCCGCATCGGGCCCGTCTACACGCCGCCTTCGTGCCGCAGGCGCGGCTACGGCGCCGCCGTCACGGCGTTCGCCAGCCAGACGGGCCTGGCCGAGCGGTGTGACCATGTCGTGCTCTTCACCGACCTCGACAACCCGACGAGCAACGCCATCTACCAGGCCATCGGCTACGAGCCGGTGTCCGACTACGCGCGTCTCACCTACTGACGGCCCGGCGCGGCGGCCCTTGGCGGCCGCACGGCCGCCGGAGGTAAACTCGGCGCATGCCGCGATACGACTTCCGCTGCCGCGCTTGCGGCTCCACGTTCGAGGTCTCCCGCTCCATGTCGGCCTCCAACGACCCGGCCACCTGCCCCGAGGGCCACGACGACACGGTGAAGCTGCTGTCCACGGTGTCCATGACGGGCGGCGCGGCCGCACCCCAGGGCGGCGGCGGTTGTTGCGGCGGAGGCTGCTGCTCCTCCTGAGCGCCACATCCCGCGACGACCTGGCGGGTGCGCACGGCGGATGGCCCGTACTCCCGTGGCCGGCCGGACAGCGAGATCCTCCGGTGCCTGCCGCCCCGGCCCGGCTGCCGGGGCGGCAGGTCGAACAGGTGGTGAGGCTCTTACGCGGCCCTGGCGCGCTTGCGGCGCTGGAACGGCAGGAACCGGTCGGCGAGATGCGGTCGGGACGGCGTGAGCGTGGGTTCGACCGCGATGATCCGGTCGAACCTGAACGCCCTGATGGCCCGGCGCATCCTGCACACGCCGACCAGATACCAGTATTCGCGGTGGACCAGGCAGGTCACCGGCTCGACGTCGCGCGCGGTGACGGTGCCGTAGGCGTCGCGGTAGTGGAGGCGGATCATGAGGCGGCTGGTGATGGCGTCGGCCATGAGCCTGGCCCGGGAGGCGACGTCGACGGGCAGCGGCTCGGTGAGGGTCGCGAGGGTGGTGGAGATGACGTCGTCGTCGAGCTCCAGGTGCTCGAGTGCGTGCTGCAGGCCACGCCTGGCGGTGACGGCCTGCGGACCCGCTCCGAGGTGGGCGAGGGAGAGGGCGAGGGCGGCGATCTCGGCGGTCGTCAGCGGGCGAGTATCGTGCTTCACGACTGTCGTCATACCCCAAGAATACGGACGGCCACCGACAATTTTCGAAAATCTGTGCGGCGAGAGAAGAGCCTGTACGGCAGGCGAGAACCCGGTCGCCTGCCGTACAGGGGCAGCGCTTATCGCGACAGCTGCGACAGGTCGCGCGAGGCGCCCGTGGACGCGGACGTCGTCATCGCCGCGTAGGCCTGCAGCGCCACGGTGACCGGCCGGTCGCGGTCGCGCGGGCGGAAGCGGCCCAGCTCGGCCAGCAGCCGCTCGCGCCGGGCCGCCAGCTCGGCCTCGGCCACCCGCAGCTCCATCGACCGATTGGGGATGTCGATGTCGATGATGTCGCCGTCTTCGACCAGCGCGATCGTGCCGCCCTCGGCCGCCTCGGGCGAGGCGTGGCCGATCGACAACCCCGAGGTGCCGCCGGAGAAGCGCCCGTCGGTGACGAGGGCGCAGGCTTTGCCCAGGCCCCTGCCCTTGAGGAAGGAGGTCGGGTAGAGCATCTCCTGCATGCCGGGCCCGCCCTTGGGGCCTTCGTAGCGGATGACCACCACGTCGCCCTCCTTGACGCGCCCGCCCAGGATGCCCTCGACAGCCTGCTCCTGCGACTCGAACACCACCGCGGGCCCGCTGAACTTCCAGATCGACTCGTCGACCCCCGCGGTCTTCACGACCGCGCCGTCACGCGAGATGTTGCCGTAGAGGACGGCCAGCCCGCCGTCGGCGGTGTAGGAGTGCTCCATGTCGCGGATGCACCCCTCGGCCCGGTCGAGGTCGAGGGAGTCCCAGCGGTTGTCCTGCGAGTAGGCCTTGACCGTGCGCACGTTGCCGGGCGCCGCGTGCCACAACTCCACGGCCTCCGGCAGGACCGACGGCGAGCGCACGTCCCAGCGGGCCAGCACGTCGGCGAGCGTGCCGCCGCTGACCGTGGACACGTCGCGGTGCAGCAGGCCGGCCCGGTCGAGCTCGCCCAGGATGGCCGGGATGCCGCCGGCGCGGTGCACGTCCTCGACGTGGAACTTGCTGGTGGCAGGGGCGACCTTGCACAGGCACGGCACCCGCAGCGACAGCTCGTTGATCTCCTTGAGGCCGAAGTCGACCTCGGCCTCGCGGGCCGCGGCCAGGATGTGCAGGATCGTGTTGGTCGAGCCGCCCATCGCCACGTCGAGCGTCATCGCGTTCTCGAACGCCTCGCGGGTCGCGATCGAGCGCGGCAACACCGACTCGTCGTCTTCCTCGTAGTAGCGGCGGCTGATCTCCACCAGCTGCCGGCCGGCGTCCTCGAACAGTTTCTTGCGGGCCTTGTGCGTGGCCAGGATCGTGCCGTTACCGGGCAGCGCGAGGCCGATCGCCTCGGCCAGGCAGTTCATCGAGTTGGCGGTGAACATGCCCGAGCAGGAGCCGCACGTCGGGCAGGCGGCCTCCTCCATCTCCAGCAGGTCGGCGTCGGAGACGGACTCGTCGGCGGCGGCGATCATCGGGTCGATCAGGTCGAGCTTCCTGCCCGGCGTCTTGCCGGCCTCCATGGGCCCGCCGGAGACGAAGATCGTCGGGATGTTCAGCCGGAACGCCGCCAGCAGCATGCCCGGCGTGATCTTGTCGCAGTTGGACACGCAGATCAGCGCGTCGGCGCAGTGGGCGTTGACCATGTATTCGACGGCGTCGGCGATCAGCTCGCGCGAGGGCAGGGAGTAGAGCATGCCGCCGTGGCCCATCGCGATGCCGTCGTCGACCGCGATCGTGTTGAACTCGCGGGGGATGCCGCCGGCCTCCCTGACGGCCGACGCCACGACGTCGCCGACCTCGCGCAGATGCACGTGGCCGGGAACGAACTGCGTGAAGCTGTTGGCCACCGCGATGATGGGCTTGCCGAAATCGCCCCCGGCTACGCCGGTCGCCCGGAGCAGGGCCCGGGCACCGACCATGTTCCTGCCGTGGGTGACTGTACGTGACCTGAGGGCCGGCATTGCGCTTCTCCCATCGCTAGCAAGTCTTCACATGTTACGGCCACTTGCCCGGCAACTGAGACGTCTGTCCATGCATCGGACTGCCGCCGGCCGCCCGCATCACGACGGGGGACGGGCGGGGCGCACGAGAAGGCCGCTCCGAAGGGCGTTCAGCCTGCGGCGATGGGAGAGGAGCCGCCGGTCGAACGCATAGCCACCGGGTGGCTCAGTCTTCGCCGTAGCGGGCCGGGAGCACCTGGGCGGCGATGTCGTAGATCCGGTCGATCTCGCCCTCGGTCAGCGCCCGTTCCCGCTTGGTGATCCACTTGCGGGCGCGGTCGCCCTGGTAGACGTCCACGCCGCGGATCGTCATGATCTTCCACGGCACCTGCGGCCCGTAGATGGCAAGGGAGGGCACGACCGAGACCTCGCGGCCGAACGACTTGCTGATGAGCTCGCTCGCCCGCGACGCCTCCCACTTGGCCTCGGTGATGCGGGGCTTCATGTCGAACGGCCCGTGGAAGAGCTTCTTGCCCATCTGCACGCGCACGGGCAGCCGCTTGTCCCACTTCTCGGAGTCGACCGCGTAGACGCCCGTCGGGCCCACCACGAGGTGGTCGATCTGGGCTTCGCTGTCCGGGATCGCCCTGGCGTGCAGCGTGCGGTAGCCGTTGCGCTCGAGCTTGCGCAGTTGCGCCTCGGTGCGGCGCTCGGCCACGGACGTGCGCCGCCACGCGGGCACGGAGGAGTGGGATCGCGCCCGATAGATCGCCTCCGCGATGGCCGCGAGCACGCCCGCGGTCACACCCGCCCGCCAGTCGCCCACGAGGAAGCCCACGACGAGGCCGACGAGCACCGCCAGGATCGCGCGGTTGCGCAGGCGGCGGACCCGCGGCTGTTGCAGCAGGCTGCGCACGGACACGCGCTTGACCGGCGCGTATGTGGAGGTGGGCGCCGAAGGCTTCGCGGCGGCGGTCTGCTCGCTTTCTGGCTTGTCGCTCACCCAGATGGGTGACGCGTTGTGACCGTCTTCTCGCTGGATGTCGGAGTCCACGTAACTCACCGTAGCCCGGGGGTTCGATCGATTCCTAGTGTTGCCGTGTCCATAGTTTTATGGCCCAGCTCATCGTGTTCCACGCGTGTTTTCCGGGTATGTCTTACGTTCTTCTCTAGAGATGCCCAGGGGCCCGTGAAAGATCCTAACGTGGCGTGGGGCCTGCTGATCATGTGTTGTGTGCCGGACACCCCGTGACGGGTCTGGCCGGACCCGCCGCGGCGGTTTACGGTCAGGGTGTGAACAGCGCGGCGGAGATTCTGCTCTTGCTCATCGGGGTGTCCATGGGGCTGTTCGTGCTGATCAGCCTGCTGGTCATGGTGCCGGGCCGGGCGCCACGGCGCCGGGAGGGATCGTGGCCGGTGTGGATCGGCGGGCCGTCAAGGAGCGAGCGCGGCGTGAGCACGTCCGCGCTGGTGCTGGCCGACCGCGTGGCGCACTGGACGGACGTTCCCGAGCACGACTGGGTGGCCGCCGCCGAGACGGCCGAGCCCGGCAGGCGCGTCGGCGGCGCGTCCGCGGGGTGGTGAGGTGACGATGCGCGGACTGACCGCCCCACAGGCCGACGACATCAGGAAGGCCGTGCAGGCCGCCGAGCAACGAAGCGGCCTGCGGTTCGGGTTGTTCATCGGCCGGCCGGAGGGCTCCAGGCGGCACTTCGCCGAGAGCCTGCACGCCGCCCTGGGCGACGAGGCCGCCGGCGCCGTGGTGATCTTCGTGGATCCCGTGGGGCGGGCGCTGGAGATCGTCACCGGCGAAACCGCCCGGCTCCGGCTGCCCGACAGCGCCTGCCGGCTGACGGCGATGTCGATGGCCACCTCGTTCAGCGTGGGCGACCTGGTGGGCGGCCTGCTGTACGGCATAGCCGCCCTCGCGGAGCAGGCCGCGGCCCGCCGCTGACCCGGCCGGGGCGTCAGTCGCGTTCGAGGAGGCTGACGATGTGCCGGCTGACCCCGTCGAGCAGGGTCGCCGGCTCGATCGGGGCGTCGGCGACGGCCGAGAACAGCGCGGGCAGCCCCGGCAGCGGGAACCCGTCGTCCTTCAGCGCCGCCGCCCCGACGGCGTTCTTGTCGAGCCCGGCCCGGCTGCGCTCCCACGCGTCGAGCACCTCCTCCGGCGACGGCACCCCGAATCCGTGCCCCACCGGCGCCGCGTGGCGCAGCCGGACGAGCGGGGTCTCGGCGAAGGCCAGGGCCGTGCGGGCACGCAGCTGGAGGTCGGCCCGCGGCTCCGGCTCGATCCAGTCCATGGCCGTGCACGGGTTGCGGCAGGTGGCGACGCACACGGCGAGCGCGCCGGCGACCTGGCTGTGCTGGCGGTCGAAGTAGGCTCGCCAGCCCTCGCCCGGCTCGGCCGACACCCGTAGCGTCCGGTTGGTGGCCGACTGCTCGGACTTCGTGTGGTCGCACTCCCGGTCGCCGATCACGCCGAACCTGCTGCCCGCCGCGCTCAGGGCCTCGGGCCAGCGCGCGGGGTCGCCCGCGTGGCCGAGCTGCGGCTCGAAGGCCAGCAGCGGCAGGTATTCGGCGGCGATGTGCACCGCGGCGATCATCGGGCTCAGCTCGCGCCGGTGCCACCGTACGGAGATCACTTCGAGCAGCAGCTCGTACGCGGGCCGCAGGGACTCCAGCGCCCCGCGCGGCTGCTCGCGCGGTGTCTGCGGCATGTGACAGGCTCGCGCGCGCCGCCGCAGGTCGGCGGGCACCACCCGGGCCTCGGCCGCGAAGTCCTCGGCGTCGAGCGAGAGCAGTCGTTGACCGAACTCGCACACCTCGGCGATGTCGGCGGCGGGGGCCAGCGCACCGAGGTCGGCGAAGGCATAACGGCGGGCAAGGGCGACGAAAAGGTCACGAGTCGAGTCCACGCGAAGACTTTCTCACGTTCGGCGAGCCGCTAAGGACGCCGGCGCCACAGGCAGGTCACGGGCACGGAGCCCGGACGCACTGGATCTCGCCCGGAGGCGGCGGCCGGGAGATCGTGGGCTCGGACGTCGGCTCCTCGGGGACGTCGGTCGTGGGCTCCTCGGTCGGCTCGGGCTGGGGAGTGGTCGGCGAGACGGTCGGGGTCTCGGTCTCGGTGGCGGTGACCGTCGGGGTGGGCGTCGGCAACGTCGTGGTGGAGCGGGAGGGTTTGGGGCCGGAGGTGCGCTTGGCCGGCGGCACCGGCTGCTTCGTGGTGGCCGAAGGCGACGGCGAGGTCGCCATGGCCGTGGCGGTGACGGTCGGCGGCTCCATCCGGCTCACCGTCGCGGGCGTCACCGGACGCAGCCAGATGAATCCCGCCACCGCGACGGACACCGCCACCGCGGCCGTGATGGCGAGCACCGCCCGCACCGAGCGGCGGCGTGGCACGGGCAGCGTGGTGGGAGAGGTCAGCGCCTTGCGCGCGGCCTCGGCCATCAGCGCCGCCGACGGCCAGCGCGCCTCGGGCGTCTTCTCCAGCGCCCGCTCCACCACCTGCCGCGGCCCGGCCGGCACGTCGGCGGGCAGGCGCGGGACGGGGGAGTTGAGGTGCTTGAAGATGATCTGTACGGGTGTGTCGCCCTGGAACGGCAACTGCCCGGTCAGGCACTCGTACGCCACCACGCCGAGGGCATAAACGTCGACCGCGGGGGTCACGTCGCTGCTGGTGGCCATCTCGGGGGCGCAGTAGCCGGCCGAGCAGAGCATCGTGCCCGTGGCCGTCAGATGCCCCGCGGAGACGGAGTGGGCGATGCCGAAGTCGGTGAGCGCCACGCTGCCGTCGGGCCTGATCATGAGGTTGGCCGGCTTGACGTCGCGGTGGACGATGCCCTGCGCGTGGGCGGCGGCCAGCGCGTCGCCCACCTCGGCGACCAGTCGCATGGTGGACTCCGGGCCGAGCGCGCCGCGCCGCAGCACGTGGTCGAGCGACTCGCCCTCCACGTATTCCATGACCAGGAAGCTCACCTGGCGGCCGTCGACCTCGCTGACGCCGTAGTCGTAGACGTCGACCACGCCGGGATGCCGGAGCGTGGCCATGGCCCTGGCCTCGTTCTGGAACCGCTGGGTGAAGGAGGGGTTTTCGGTGAGCGCGGGCATGAGCACCTTGACCGCCACCGCGCGCCCGAGAACCGTGTCGTCGGCACGCCACACCTCGCCCATGCCGCCGCCGCCGAGACGGCCGGTCAGCACGTAGCGATCATTGAGCGTGGTCCCGGCGCCTAGCACGTACTTGAGGCTAACATCGCCGCTGCGTCGCCATGGCCAAGTCGGCGCAGCTCGCAGGCCCCCGCCGGGACGGCGGGGGCCAGCGGCGGGCGCGTCAGGCGGCGGCGTCCGTCTCCCGGTTGCGCAGGGCCCTGCTCACGCCGTCGGCGCCCTCGAGGATCAGCCGGCGCAACGCCTGCGGCGGCTCCTCGTCGGCGAGGTAGCGCTCCGCGGCCTCGACGGTCGCCGGCTCGATGAGCAGCGCGGGGAAGCACCCCACGGCGAACGTGGACGCCTGGTCGAACGTCCACTCCTTGTAGATGCGCCCCACCTCGGCGAAGTACTTCTCGCGGTAGGAGGCCAGCAGCTCGGGGTGGCGCGGGTCCTGGAAGCCGCCGATGGTCGTACGGGCGATGTGGTTGGCCAGCTCGCCGCCCACGATCCGGTCCCACGCGGCGGCCTTGGCCTCGGCGGTCGGGATCGCGGCCCGGCAGTGCGCGGCCGAGCGCTCACCGGTCGCCGTAGGGTCGAGCTCCAGCTCGGCGTCGACGTCCGACTCGGTCAGGCGGCCGCAGGAGACGAGCGCGTGCACCAGCGACCAGCGCAGGTCGGCGTCGACGGTCAGGCCCTCGGGCACGGTCGAGCCGTCGAGGATGCTCTGCAGCAGGTCGAGGTCCTCGTCGGAGCCGGCCACGGGTGCGAACGCCTGGAGGAAGGCGAGCTGGTGGTCGGAGCCCGGCTCGGCGGAGGCGAGCAGCGCGCGCAGCCTGCCGGCCAGCAGCTCAAGGCCCTCCTGCCGCCACGCCGGGTCGGCGTACTGCTGCACGGCCATGCGCGCCTGCCGCAGCACCGCCTGGAGGACGGTGATGTCGGAGACCGTTTCCACGCCCGACACGACCAGCCTGACGTAGTCGCGCGTGGACATCTCGCCGTCGCGGGTCATGTCCCAGGCCGCGGACCAGCACAGGGCCCGCGGCAGCGACTCGGTGAACGCGGCGATGCCGCCGTCGACCAGCGTCTTCAAGGAGCGCTCGTCGAGGCGGATCTTGGCGTAGGTCAGGTCGTCGTCGTTGATCAGCACGAGGTCGGGCTGCTCCTCGCCGACGAGCTGGGCCACGTTCGTACGGGCGCCCACCACGTCGAGCTCCACCCGCTTCGTACGGGTCAGCTCGCCGCCGGCCAGGGAGTACAGGCCGATGGCGACCCGGTGGGAGCGCAGCGTCGGGTAGTCGGCCGGCGCCTCCTGCAGCACCTCGAATCGGGTGAACCGGTCTCCCGACACCTCGAACGAGGGCCGCAGCGTGTTGACCCACGAGGTCTCCAGCCACTCCTTCGACCAGGACGACAGGTCACGGCCCGACGTGCGCTCCAGCGCGGTGAGCAGGTCTTTCAGCTCGGTGTTGCCCCAGGCGTGCTCGGCGAAGTAGTCGCGTACGCCGGCCAGGAAGTTGTCCAGGCCCACGTAGGCGACGAGCTGCTTGAGCACCGAGGCGCCCTTGGCGTAGGTGATGCCGTCGAAGTTGACCTCGACCGCCTGCATGTCGGGGATGTCGGCGGCGATCGGGTGGGTGGAGGGGAGCTGGTCCTGGCGGTAGGCCCAGGCCTTCTCCACGTTGGCGAAGGTCGTCCACGCGCCCTTGCCCCACCGCGTGGCCTCGGCCTGGGCGAGTACGGACATGTAGGTGGCGAACGACTCGTTCAGCCACAGGTCGTCCCACCAGCGCATGGTGACGAGGTCGCCGAACCACATGTGCGCCATCTCGTGCAGGATCGTCTCGGCACGCCGCTCGACGACCGCGTCGGTGACGCGGGAGCGGAAGACGTAGTCCTCCAGGAGCGTAACGCAGGCGGCGTTCTCCATGGCGCCGGCGTTGAACTCGGGCACGAAGAGCTGGTCGTACTTCCCGAACGGGTAGCGCACCCCGAACACCCGGTGGAAGAAGTCGAAGCCCTGCTTGGTGACCTCGAAGATGTTGTCCGCGTCGAGGTGGCCGGCCAGCGAGGCCCGGCAGTAGACGCCCAGCGGGATGCCGTCGTGCTCGGTGGTCACCTTGTGGTACGGGCCGGCCACCAGCGCGGTGATGTAGGTGGAGATGACCGGTGTGGGCGCGAACTGCCAGCGCCGGGCGGCGGGCACCGCTCCGTGCTTGCCCGCCTGCTCGGGCAGCTCCTCCACGCCGGTGGCGCCGGCGTTGGAGATGACCTCCCAGCCGGCCGGGGCCAGCACGGTGAGCTGGAAGGTGGCCTTGAGGTCGGGCTGGTCGAAGCAGGCGTACATGCGGTGCGCGTCGGCCGTCTCGAACTGGCTGTGCAGGTAGACGTTCTTGTCGACCGGGTCGACGAAGCGGTGGAGCCCCTCGCCGGTGCGCATGTAGGAGCAGTCGGCGTCCACGCGCAGCTCGTTGGCCTTGGCGAGCGAGGGCAGCGGGAAGCGCCCGGCGGCGGCGTCGTAGCTCGCCACGTCGAGCTCCTCGCCGTTGAGCACGACCTTGCGCACGCGGGCGCCATGCAGGTCGATGAAGGTGGACGCGCCCGGGCTGGTGCTGGCGAAGCGGACCGTCGTGACGCTCTCGAAGCGCTCGTCCCCCTCCGTCAGGTCGAGTGCGACCTCGTAAGACTCGACCTTCAGCAGCCGGGCGCGCTCACGGGCCTCGTCTCGGGTCAGGTTGCCTGCCAAGTTGCGCTCCTTTTCACCGCTTCGTAGAAGTTTGTCGGTATCCTGCCACGGCGGGAATAGGACCCGAACCACCTCAGGTTATGGCCCCACGTGACTGAAAAGATTCCCGTGGACCTGTGGTTCGACCCATCCTGCCCCTTCGCGTGGGTGACGTCACGATGGCTGATCGAGGTGGCGAAGGTTCGCCCCATCGAGCCGCGCTGGCGCATGATGTCGCTCCACATCCTCAACGAGGACAAAGACGTCTCCGACGACTACCGCGAGCGCGCCGCCCGGGCCATGGGATCGGTCAGGGTGGTGGCGGCCGCCGCCGCCAAGCACGGCGAGCCGGCCATCGGCGAGCTCTACACCGCTCTCGGCACCCTGCTGCACAACGAGGGCAGGAGCGAGGAGCCCGAGCGGCTGCGCGAGACCGTCGAGACCGCACTCGAGCGGGCCGGCCTCGACAAGAGCCTCGTCGAGGCCATGCACTCCGAAGAGTGGGACTCCACCATCCGCGCCTCTCACGACGAGGGCATCACGCTCGTCGGCCAGGAGGTCGGCACGCCCATCATCCGCCTCGGCGCCAACGCCTTCTTCGGGCCCGTGATCACCCGCATCCTCCGAGGTGAGGACGCGGGCAAGCTCTGGGACGGCGTGCTGGCGGTCACCGCGTACGAGGACTTCTTCGAGCTGAAGCGCACTCGCACCAAACGACCGCAATTCGACTGACGTTTCCGTCTATGCCCATTGCGTCGTCTTACGCCGGCGGTGGAATAAGGCCGGCGGTGGTGGAGAAGGCTCATCCCGACCAGGGATGAGCCCTTTCAATGCCACGTCAAGCGCTGTCAGGATGGTGCTATGCGCCAGCTCTATATCGGCGGCTCCTGGACCGCGTCGACGTCGGACGAGTCCATCGAGGTCGCGAACCCGGCCACGGAAGAGATCATCGACCGCGTCCCCGCGGGCACGCCCGGCGACGTTGAGGCGGCCGTGCGGGCGGCCAGAAAAGCCTTCCCCCGATGGGCGGAGACCGCCGCCGCCGAGCGCGGGAAGCTGCTCGGCGACGCCGCCGACCTGCTGAGACAGCGAGCTGACGAGATCGCCAAGACGATCGCCACCGACATGGGCGCGCCGCTCGGCTTCGCGCTCAAGGTGCAGACGCTCATGCCCGCGACCGTGCTGTCCTCCTACGCGCGCCTGGCGGAAAGCCATCCGCGCGAGTCGCGGGCCGGCAACTCGCTGGTGCTCAAGGAGCCGGTCGGGGTGGTGGCGGCGATCACGCCGTGGAACTACCCGCTGCACCAGATCATCTGCAAGGTGGGTCCCGCGCTGGCCGCCGGGTGCACCGTGGTGCTGAAGCCGAGCGAGGTGGCGCCGCTCGCGGCGTACGCGCTGGCGGAGATCTTCGACGAGGTCGGCCTGCCCGCGGGCGTGTTCAACCTGGTGAGCGGGCGTGGACCGGTGATCGGGGAGGCCATGGCCGCCCACCCCGACGTCGACATGGTGTCGTTCACCGGCTCGACCGGCGCGGGCCGGCGGGTGGCCTCGCTCGCGGCCGAGTCGGTCAAGCGGGTTGCGCTCGAGCTGGGCGGCAAGTCGGCAAACATCATCCTTCCCGATGCCGACCTGCCCCTGGCGGTCAAGGTGGGCGTGGCCAACTGCTTCGTCAACGCCGGCCAGACCTGCTCGGCGTTGACCCGCATGATCGTCCACCGCGACCAGTACGACGAGGCCGTGCGGCTGGCCGTCGAGACGGCGCGCGGCTACACCGTCGGCGACCCCTTCGACGAGTCGACCAGAATCGGCCCGCTGGTGTCGGCGGCCCAGCGCGAGCGCGTCGTCCGCTACATCAACAGGGGCCAGGAGGAAGGCGCCAGACTGGTCACCGGCGGCACCGAGCGGCCTCACGAACGGGGCTACTACGTCGAGCCGACCGTGTTCGCGGGTGTGGAGCCGGGCATGACGATCGAGCAGGAGGAGATCTTCGGCCCCGTGTTGTCGCTGATCCCGTACACGACCGAGGACATGGCCGTCGAGATCGCCAACGGCACGAAATACGGCCTGGCCGGAGCCGTCTGGTCGGGCACCGAGGAACACGCCGTGTCGGTCGCCCGCAGGCTCCGCACGGGCCAGGTGGCCGTCAACGGCGGCCGGTTCAACCCGATGGCCCCGTTCGGCGGCTACAAGCAGTCGGGCGTGGGCCGGGAACTCGGCGAGTACGGGCTCGAGGAGTTCCTGGAGATCAAGGCGCTGCAGCTGTAACCGCCGGAGGCGACGCGCCGGCGGGTCAGACGAGCAGCCCGCCGGTCGCGTGCAGGTTGTGGCCGGTGACCCAGCGCCCGTCCGGGCCCGCCAGGAAGGCGACCACGGCGGCGAGGTCGTCGGGCCTGCCGAGACGCCGCAGCGCGGTCAACGCCTCCGTCTGCTCCAGCGCCTCCGGCGGGTTGGCGCCGTGCAGCATGTCGGTGTCGGTCGCGCCGGACGAGACGACGTTCACGGTGATGCCCCGTCCGCCCAGCTCGCGCGACGCCACTTTGGCGAACTGCTCGACCGCCCCCTTGCTGCCGCAATAGAGCATCAGACCGGGCGCGGGCACCTGGGTGTTGAGCGTCGAGATCGTGATGATCCGCCCGCCGTCCCGCATGACGCGGCCCGCCCACTGCGTGGCCAGGAACACCGCCCGGGTGTTCACCGCGAAGACCCGCTCGTAGTCGTCGCCGGTGATGTCGGCCAGCGGCTTGCTCAGGCTCAGCGCGGCGTTGTTGACGAGGATGTCCAGCCCGGGCAGCCGCGCCTCCGCCTCGGCGAACAACCGCTCGAGGTCATCCTCGTCGCCCAGATCGGCGCGTACGGCGTGCGCCCCCGTCTCCTCGGCCACCTGCAGGGCCGCCTCTTCGGAGCGCTCGTAGCAGAACACGACCTGCGCCCCGTCGCCCGTCAACCGCTCCACGACGGCCCGGCCGATGCCTCTGGAGCCTCCGGTGACCAGTGCGCCCTTTCCTGAAAGTACGCTCATGCGGCCAACCTACGCTCTGAGCATGATTTCGCGGGCTTCGTTTCTGGGGAGGCGGTCGACGTACAGCTTGCCGTCCAGATGCTCGGTCTCGTGCTGGAAGCAGCGCGCCAGCGATCCGCGCGCCTTGACGCGCACGGGCCGCTGCAGCCGGTCGACGCCCTCGACGGTGACGCCCGCGGCCCGCGCGACAGGGGCGTAGATCGGCCGGCCCGTCCGGCGGTCGGGCACCGACAGGCAGCCCTCCTCGTCGAGCACCTCCTCCGGGTCGTCGACGGTCAACCGCGGATTGATCACGTGCCCCTTGCGTCCGCTGATGTCATAGACGAACAACCTTCGTGACACGCCGATCTGGGGGCCCGCCAGGCCGACGCCGTTGACCGCGTACATCGCCTGGAACATCTCGTCGATCAGCCGGCGCAGGTCGCGGTCGAAGTCGGTGACGGGATCGGCGGTCGTGCGCAGCACCGGATCGCCGATGATGCGGATCTCGCGCATACGATTTCTGCTTTCGTAAGGACTGGACTGCGGAACAGGTCCTTACTCTACAAGAGGGCCTGATCGGCGAGGGCTGTGGAAGACTGGTCATGTGCGTGTCTACATCGGTGCCGACCATGCCGGCTATGAGCTGAAGAACCACCTCGTGTCCTGGCTCAAGGACCACGGTCACGACGTGATCGACTGCGGTCCCTTCGTCTACGACGCGGAGGACGACTATCCCGCGTTCGTCCTGCGCGCGGCCGAAGGCGTCGCGGGCGACCCCGGCAGCCTGGGGGTGGTCATCGGAGGCTCGGGCAACGGCGAGCAGATCGCCGCCAACAAGGTGCGCGGCATCCGCGCGGCACTGGCCTGGAGCGAGGAGACGGCCGCCCTGGCGCGCGAGCACAACAACGCCAACGTCGTCAGCGTTGGCGCGCGCATGCACGCCCTCGACGAGGCGACCAGGTTCGTGGAGGTGTTCCTGACCACGTCGTTCTCCGGCAGCGAGCGCCACAGCAGGCGGATCGCGCAGCTCGACACCTACGAGACGATCGGCCAGCTGCCCTCCCTGCCCTAGCCCTTGCGCTTGGGCTCGCGCCTGGGCATCTCGTCGCGCAGAGGCCGCCGGTCGGCGGCCTCCTGCTGCTCTTTCGACGGTCTCGACACGTCGCGGGCACGCATGGCGACGGTCGCGGTGATCTGCAGGCTTTGCAGGGCCATGTCCCCGACCCTACGTCAGAACGTCAGCCCCGCCCATGGCTTCGGGTGCCACGACATGGCGGTGGCCAGCGAACGCAGCGCGCCGGGGGAGTGCTCCCGCACGAGCCCCGCCGCAAGCTGCTGCATGAGCAGGCCGTCGCCGAGGAACGCCGAGCCGAGCGAGGCCACCGGCAGCGTCACGTCAGGCTGGTCCTCGACGGGCGTGCACTCCGCGCCCGCGGGGCCGGCGGCGAGCCGCCAGCGCCGGGCGTTCCACGGGCACACGTCGTCCTCGACCTCGATCACCACGTCCACGGGCGCGGAGTAGGACCGGCAGACGAGAGCTCCGTCCACCTCGACCACGCGCACCCACAGCTCGTCGTTCCAGCTCGCGCGCACCTGCCGCGGGTCGGCCAGCAGCGTGAGCAGGGGGTCGTCCACCGGCCTGGGGCGGGCGTCGACCCGGGAGACCAGATCGCGGTCGAGCACGCTGCGCCACAGCAGCGCGTACGCCGCCGGGTCGGCCGCCTCCAGCTCCTGCAGCTTCAGCTCCCCGTCGGGGAGGCCGTTGGCGTCCCACGACGACTTGATCCGGAACAGGGCGTAACCGCGCACGCCGCCGTCGTCCTCGGCCAGCACCGAGCGCAACGGGCCGGCCCCGCCCTGGTCGGCCTCCTCGTCGGCCAGCACGTTGTCCCAGAACCGCGCGTTGCGCTCGTAGCGGCCGGGACGCCGGGCCACGACGGAGGCGAACACCTTCTCCAGGTCGGCGCGTACGTCGGCGGGCCTGGCGACCCTGAGCCTGAGCGACGGGTCCGACGGAGCGTTGCCGACGAACGCCGAACCCTGCTTCCTGAGGTGGAACGACAGCTCGCTCGACGCCCTGCCGTAGCCGTACCTGCCGTAGATGGAGGCTTCGGAGGCGTAGAGAGCGGCGACGCTCTCCCCACGCTCCCGGATGTCGGAGAGCTGCCTGCGCATCAGCGACGACAGAACGCCGCGGCGGCGATGGGAGGGCAGCACGCTGACGGCCGTCACGCCCGCGACGGGGAGTTGCCTGCCGGGGACCGTCATGGTGAGGCTGTAGATGGACGTGACGCCCGCGATGAGGTCACCGTCGAAGGCCGCGAGCGTGCGGTCGAACTCCGTCTCGGCCTTGTAGCGCTCGTTCTGCGCGGGGTTCGGCCGCCAGCCGAATGCCTCTTCGAGCACCAGCGCGAACGCCGGCCACTCGGACTCGTCAATCGGGCGGATCGGATACGTCATCTGTCCACGGTAGGAGCGGGCAAAGCGGGAGGGCCACCGAATATCCGTGCTTAATGATCAAGGCCTTGGTCAAGTGGGCTGCCCAAACACCGGTCAGACCGATACAGTCAGGCCCATCATGAGTTCCCGACCGGCGCCGCTGATCCCGCCACGGGTCCGTGCCGTCCTGGTGCGGGTGCCGGGGCTGGTGGCTGCCGTCCGGTTCATCCGGCGAGGGCCGCTGGCCCGCGACCGCAACCTGCTCCTCACGCTGACCGTTCTCGCGCTCGTCATCGGGTTCCTCGCGGTCGAGGCCTCGACCGAGTGGTTCTCACCCTCCCTGCTCATCCTCGTCACCCTGATCGGCGGGCTCCAGCTTCGGCTGCGCAGCCTGGTCAAGCTGCTCGTGGGCGTCGGCGTCGCGCTCGGCTACATCGCGATCGCGCTGGGCCCCGGACGGATCGGCGTCGGGCTGACCGTGACGATCGTGTTCACCACGGTGCTCGCCGTGCTCATGGCCCGCACCAGGGGGAAACTCGGCGTGCAGGGGCTGCGCGGCGACGCCATGCTGCTGGAGTTGCGCGACCGCCTCAAGAGCCAGGGCGAGCTGCCGCCGCTGCCCAAGGACTGGGGCGGCAAGGTGGTGCTCAAGCAGGCCGGCGGGTCGTCGTTCGGCGGCGACTTCCTGGTCTCCATGCGCGACGGCAACTCCGTCGAGATCGCCCTGGTCGACGTGTCCGGCAAGGGCGTCGACGCGGGCACCCGGGCGCTGCTGCTGTCCGGCACGTTCGGCGGGCTGCTCGGATCGGTCGACGACTTCCTGCCCGCCTGCAACACCTACCTGCACCGCCAGCGGGGCGACGAGGGCTTCGTGACCGCGGTGCACGTGCGGCTCGACCTCGACACGGGCGACTACACGATCACTTCGGCCGGGCATCCGCCGGTGGTGAAGTTCGACGCGGGCACCGGCAACTGGCAGGTGGCCTCGGCCAAGGGCGTGGTGCTCGGCGTGGTGCCCGACCTGCACTGCGAGCCCGACAGCGGCACCTTGCGCAAGGGCGATGCGCTGTTGCTCTTCACCGACGGCCTCATCGAGCAGCCGGGGCGCGACATCGACGCCGGGCTCGACCGGCTGCTCGGCGAGGCGGAGCGGCTGCTGCCGTCCGGTTTCCGCGACGGCGCGCGTCCGCTGGTCAACGCCATGGCCTCCGGCCACAACGACGACTGCGCATTGGTGCTGATCTGGCGCCCCTGATGACGAACCACATGGTTCAGGTCGTGTTGGCAGTCACTGGCAGCGGGCTCGACGCTGCTGAGATCCTCTAGAGGTTCGGGCCCCGGCGGAGCGGCGCGGCTCCACCGGGTCCCGTCACAGCCAGCCCTGGTCGCTGGCGATGCGCACGGCGTCGAGCCGGTTGCGGGCCCCGGTCTTGCACATGATGCGGGACAGATGGTTGCGCACGGTGCCCACCGACAGGAAGAGCTGGTCGGCGATCTCGGTCGAGCGGGCCCCGCCCGCCGCGACGCGCAGCACGTCGAGCTCCCTCCTGGTGAGCGGATTCGTCTCACACTGGAGCGCGGCCGCGGCCAGCTCGGATTCGATGGCCCGGCGGCCCGCCGCCACCAGGCGCACCCCCTCGGCCAGCCGCTCCGGCGGCACGCACAGGCTCATGAACCCCAGCGCCCGCTCGGCCAGCGCCCTGCGCACCTGCCCTGGATGGGGATCGGCCGACAACATCAGCACCTTGCATCCCGGCGCCTGCGCGGAGAGCCCGGCCAGAACGGAACTCCCCGGCAGCCCGGCGTCGACGACGGCCACGTCGGGGCAGCTCTCGATGGCCGCCCGCACCGCGTCGTCCGCGCATCCCGCCTGCGCCACGACCCGCAGATCGGGCTCGGCTCCAAGGATGGCCAGCAGGCCACGACGCACCAAAGGCAGGTGCTCTGCGATCAGTATGCGGATCAAGGACTCCCCCTCCATCGTCTCTTAGGGTGATCGTTTGATCGCGTACTGTCAATGCGTTCCAAAAAGCGGGCAAGCCGTACCGCGCGGCAGATTCGACTACCCTTGGGTTGGCGGTTTTTTCGCCGGTCCTGCCGTCTGCCGTGGAGCGCGACTCGATGAACTGGCTCTATCTCGTGGGGATCATCCTTTTCCTCCTCGGGCTGATGTTCTCCATCGCGCTGCATGAGCTCGGTCACCTGGTGCCCGCCAAGATCTTCGGCGTGCGGGTGACCCAGTACATGGTGGGCTTCGGCTCGACGGCCTGGTCGCGGCGGAAGGGCGAGACCGAATACGGCATCAAGTGGATCCCGCTCGGCGGCTACATCCGCATGATCGGCATGCTGCCGCCGCGCCCGGGCGACGACCCCTCCAAGGCCAGGAGCACCGCGACGGGTCCGTTCCAGGGGCTCATCGAGTCCGCCCGCGACGCCGCCCTGGAAGAGGTGCGGCCGGGCGACGAAGACCGCGTCTTCTACCGCAAGAAGTGGTGGCAGAAGGTCATCATCATGTCCGGCGGCCCGGCGATGAACTTCGTGCTGGCCTTCGTCTTCTTCAGCATCCTGCTGGTCGGCATCGGCCTGCCGACGTGGGCCCCGATCGTCTCGCCCGAGACCAACACGTGCGTGATCCCCGTCACGGAGCAGCGCACCACGTGCAAGCCCACCGACAAGCCGACCCCCGCCGCCCAGGCGGGCCTGAAGGCCGGTGACCGCCTGGTCTCCCTCGACGGCAAGAAGATCGGCGACTGGGCCGCCGCCACCGACCTGATCCGCTCCCACGGGCCGGGAGCCGCGCAACTCGGCATCGTCCGCGACGGCAAGCCGATGACGCTCACCGTCACGCTCATCGCCCAGGACCGGCCCAACCTCGAAGACCCCGAGAAGATCGACAGAAACGTCGGCTTCCTCGGCGTGCTGCCCACCGAGGTCATGCAGCAGCAGAGCATGGGCCAGGTCATCGGCTACATGGGAGAGCTGACGGGCAGGGTCGCGAGCTCGCTGCTCAACCTGCCGGAGAAGATGGTCGGCGTCTGGCACGCCGCCTTCTCCGGCGAGGAGCGCGACCCCGAAGGCCCGGTCGGCGTCGTCGGCGCGGGCCGCATGGGCGGCGAGATCCTCGCCTCCGACCTGTCCAACGAGAAGAAGATCGCCATCTTCGTCAACCTGCTGGCCGGGTTCAACCTGGCGATCGGCATGTTCAACCTCATCCCGCTGCTGCCGCTCGACGGCGGGCACATCGCCGGTGGCCTGTGGGAGGGCATCAAGCGGGCCTACGCCAAGATCCTGCGCAGGCCCGATCCCGGCTACGTGGACATCGCGAAGGTACTGCCGCTGACCTACGCGATCGCCATCGTCATGATGATCATGGCGGGGCTGCTCATCTACGCCGACCTGGTCAACCCGCTGCGGCTGACGGGCTGACGACCGGGCTGTCTCAGCCCCGCGTGAACGGTGCCAAGGCAGGGCCGAAGGCCGCGCCCAAGGCGACAGCCCAGGAAGGCCGGCCCCGACAACGTCCTGAACGGATGCCAGCGCGTGTCCCGCCATGCCAGGTAGTAGTCGTCAGTACGGCTCCTGGCGAAACTCCACGCCCGCGACCGGGCCCAGCTCGTCATCGCCGCCTACGACGGCGGGCTCGTCAACCCGTCGCCGCGGTGATCGCCGGACCGACCTGCCCTCAGTTCATCGAGATGTGCACGTGGTCGTAGTGGTTCTCGGTGATGCTGCCCCGGTTGGACATCGTGCTCCAGCCCGAGCCGTGGTTGATGCGCTGCTTCCAGATGACGTACTTGACACCCAGCTTGCTCTTGTTCTTGATGGCCCACTCCGCGATGCGGTCGCCCAGGGCGGCGTTGGCGGCTGAGGGCATCGAGCCGCCCGTGCTCATCATGAAGTCACAGGCCCGGCCCAGGGGATGCTCGCCGCTGGAGCCCGAGCGGAAGCAGCCGACGGTGAAGGGCAGCGCGAAGTTCTTGGCGATCTGCTCCTTCATCAGCCGCGTGCGCGGGGTGATGTTGTCGGAGCCGGACGGCAGTTCGGGCGCCCAGCCGCCGTCGGACCTGCGGTTGGTGCCGAACGGCACCAGGTCCTGGAGTTTCTTCTCGATGTCGTCGATGACGTCCTCGGCCTCGTCGCGCTGGCCGGCGACCTCGGCCGCGTCCTTGCGGATCTTGTCGGCGAGTTCGACGGCCTCCACGGAGGCCTTCTTCTTCTCGTCGCGCGCCTTGATCACGCCCTGCACGAACGCCTGCTGCTCGGCGGTGACCTGATTGAGCACCGCGGCGCCGCCGCTGTTCTCCGGCAGCATGAACGCGGGCACCGCGGGGTTGCCGTTCTGGTAGCGCAGGCGGGCTATCTCGGCGACGCGTTTCTCGGCCGTCGTCAGCGCCTTTTCGGCGGTGGCCAGCCGGGCCTTGGCCGCCTCGGCGGCCTTCTGCGCCTTGGCCAGTTCTACGCGCTTGAGGTTGTAGGCCTCGATCAGCTTGTCGACCTTCTTGTTGAGCTGTTTGAGCTGCGCGCGCAGCTCCGACTCCTTGGGTTTGGGGGCCGCGGACGCCGCGGACGCCGGGGCCGCGGAAACGACGACGGCGGCGGCGGTGATGAGACCGATGGCAAGACTCGCGGGGGACGAAGCCGCCACGTAGGTGTTCCTCTCCCTCTGCCGGCCGGGTTAGCTGACGGGTTCGGGTATGGGAGCTGCGTATCCCTACCACTGATGTGGATTCACCCCAGGTGCGATGGGTCCCCGGCTCCCGGGCAACTCGCCCAGGATTAGGCGGTGCAACGGCTGTTACGGCCGATGCATAAGGGGATATTAGTGGTAGATCACGAGTCATGCGACCTTAAGTAGAAATCTATTCTTGATCTACTTGTGATCGGAGCATGCGCGCGGCCTCCTCCGGTAGCACGTCGTTGACGAACGCGCCCATCGCGGACTCCGAGCCCGCCAGATACTTGAGCTTGTTGGCCGCCCGCCGGATGCTGAAGAGCTCCAGATGCAGGTACGCGAGCTCGCGATGCCGCCGCACCGGGGCCTGGTGCCAGGCCGAGATGTACGGCATCACAACCCCGAACAGCCCGTCGAAGGCCCGCAGCACCGAGGTGTAGAGCGGGGCGAACGCCGCACGCTCCTCCTCCGTGAGCGCCGCCAGGTCCGGCACCTGCCGGTGCGGGTACACGTGCACCTCGTACGGCCAGCGCGCGGCCGCGGGCACGAACGCCGTCCACAGCTCGTTGCCGGCCACCACCCGTGTGCCAGCGGCACGTTCGGCGGCCAGCACGTCGGCGAACAGGTTGCCCGCGCCCTGGTAGCGGGCCGCGGCGCCGAGCTGGAGTTTCGTCCTGGGCGTGACGTACGGGTAGGCGTAGATCTGGCCATGCGGATGCGCCAGCGTGATGCCGATCTCCTCGCCCCGGTTCTCGAAGCAGAACACCTGCTCCACGCCCTCGATCCCGGACAACTCGGCCGTACGGTCGGCCCACGCCTCCATGACCAGCCGCACCTGGGCGTCGGAGAGCTTGGAGAAGGATGAGGAGTGGTCCGAGGTGAAGCACACCACCTCGCACCGCCCCACTCCCGGACGAACCTCACTCAGCCCGCCCACATCGTGATAAGTCCCAAAATTTGTGGAGAAGGAGGGAAAGCGGTTTTCGAACACCGCCACGTCGTAGTCGTACGCCGGGACCTCCGTCGCCCGTGTGTCCGACGACGGGCACAACGGGCACTCGGCGGACGTGCCCGTCGGCAGGAACGTCCGCGTCTGCCGGTGCCCGGCCATCGCGATCCACTCCTCGGTCAGCGGATCGTAGCGCAGCTCGGACGCCACCGGCCGAGGCTCGAGCGGGCGCCGGTCGATCGCGCTCCGGTCGGCGTCGTCGCGCCGGTCGAAGTAGATCAGCTCTCGGCCGTCGGCCAGTTGGGTGACGGTGCGCTTCAATGCGTGTCCTCCGCGATGATCAGTTCTCCGGCCCGCTCGGCCAGTTCGATACGTGCGTCCTCGGGCAGCCCCGCGTCGCTGATGACCACGTCGGCCTCGCTCAGCTCGGCGATGGTGCTGATGCCCACCGTGTTCCACTTCGTGTGGTCGGCGGGCACGACCAGCCGGTGCGCGGCCGTCACAAGCTCCCTGTCGGTCTCCGACTCCAGCAGGTTGGGCGTGGTGAACCCGGCCCGCACGCTCATCCCGTGCACGCCGAGGAAGAGCGTGTCCACGTGCAGGCGGCGGATCGCGGCCACGGCCACCGGGCCGACCAGCGCGTCGGACGGCGTGCGCACGCCGCCGGTCAGCACGACGGTGCGGTCGGCGCGCGGGTTGCGGTGGAAGACCTCGGCGACGGGGATCGAATTGGTGATCACGGTCAGCTCGGGGACGCCGATGAGGTGGTGGGCCAGCGCCCACGTGGTGGTGCCCGCCGACAGCGCCACGGCGGTGCCGGGGCGTACCAGCCTGGCCGCGTGCCGCGCGATGGCCTCCTTCTCCTGCTGCTGGCGGGCGGACTTCGCGGTGAAGCCCGGCTCCTCGGTCGATCCGGGACCGAGCGCGGTCGCGCCGCCGTGCACCTTCTCCAGCAGACCGCGTTCGGCCAGCACCTCGAGGTCGCGGCGGATGGTCATGTCGGAGACGCCGAGCTCGCGTACGAGGTCGGCGACCCGGACGCCGCCGTTGCTGCGCACGCGTTCGAGGATCGTCTGCTGACGCTGCTGTGCGAGCACGCCCGCTCCTTCCAACAGATTCCACCAAATTATGACACGACGCTGTTGGGGAATGTTAGTTCGGTGCGGATCGCTTGCGCTGGTCAGCATGGGAGAGAGACGTTGGGAGGACACCGACTCCGGAGGCGAGCTTATGGCCAGGCGAGCACGCAAGGGCAAGGCACGCAAGAAGAAGAAGGCGAACCACGGCAAGCGCCCGACAGCACGCTGACTGGTGGCCGCCCGCCGGCGGCCACCATCGTCCCGGCAGCTCGGCGCGCGAGCGGGCAGCCCGTCTCCCGCGGTGCCCTCCTCCTGCGCCAGGTCACAGAAGGAGCGCGGGCCGGTCGGGGTGATCGGCCCTGATCACGACGTCGGCCGCCTCCTGGGGCCGCACCTCGCGCTCGTACCGCTCATAGGCGGGCAGCCGCCACCGCTCCTCCTCGGGCGTGCGGCGCCCCAGCGCCGCCGCGGACAACCACACATGCACGCTCAGCTCGAACGCCAGCCCCCGCCCCAGCAGCAGCGTCCCGTCCACGACCACCACCCCGCCCGGCGGCAGCTCCTCATAGGGCAGCCGGTACGCCCGGTCGATCCGGCTGTCCCACAGAGCAGGCAGCACCCGTCCAGAGCCGTCCTCGTCCAGGGGATCCAGCACCTCCCTGCGCAGCGCTTTGACGTCGAGCCAGTCCTCGTAGAAGGCGTCAGGATCGGCCCTGCCGTGCTCCAGCCGCAGCGACGAAGGCCGAAGGAAGTCACCCGCAGAAACCCGCAGCACAGGCCGGCCGCGCAGCCGGAGCGGCGCGACGAGGTCGTCGGCCAGCGCTTCCGGCCGTCCGGCAGGCGCCCCGTCGACGGCCACCCGAATTCGACGCTCGCGTGGCCACTGGGAGACCCGCTCGACCAGCTCGTCGACGAGAACGTCACGGGAGATCGGTCGCGCACGCATCGGCACCAGCTTACGAGCGCCCTCCGCCCGGCGTACCCGCCGCACGCGCGGTCGCGGAAGGGCGTTCGATCATAAGATCCGCGCATGGACTGGCAGACGTGGCACGACGAGTACGACGACCCCGGTTCGCTCCTGGCGCAACGACTACGGGTCGTGCAGCAGCGGATCCGGCTGGCGCTGGACGCCTGCTCGCCAGGTCCGCTGAGGCTCGTGAGCCTCTGCGCCGGCCAGGGCCGTGACCTGCTGGAGGTGCTCGACGGCCATCCCCGCCGCGACGACGTGCTGGCCCGTCTCGTGGAGCTCGACCCGGGCAACACCGCGAAGGCCGAGGAGACGGCCGGCGCGGCAGGGCTGGGCCAGGTCGAGGTGATCACCGCCGACGCCGCGCTCACCGACCACTACCATGGCATGGTCCCCGCCGACATCGTGCTCGCCTGCGGCGTGTTCGGCAACATCGCGGACGAGGACGTCCAGCGTACGGTCGCCACGTTCGCCCAGTTGTGCCGGGCGGGCGGCACGGTCATCTGGACGCGCCACCGCAGGCCCCCCGACCTGGTGCCGCAGATCTGCCGGTGGTTCGAGCAGCGCGGCTTCCACCTCGAATGGCTGTCGGAACGGGACGCCGGCTACGGCGTCGGCGCACACCGCTTCACCGGCACCCCGCAGCCCCTGATCGTGGGAAAGCGCATGTTCACGTTCGTCGGCCACGACCTGCTCGGCAACGGTTGAGCACCGGTGCGCGAACGACGAAGGCCAGGCCCCGAGACGGGATGACCTGGCCTTCTCCTCGCGCGAGCGGACGACGGGAATCGAACCCGCGTAGCTAGTTTGGAAGACTAGGGCTCTACCATTGAGCTACGTCCGCGCGAACCGGTCGAAGTCTGGTCTAGACTTCATCCGGTCGTCAGGGCGTAAGCGTACCGGAGTCGCGGACCGCATGCGCACTCGGCGAGACGGGGCGTGGCGCAGCTTGGCAGCGCGCTTGCTTTGGGAGCAAGAAGTCGCAGGTTCAAATCCTGTCGCCCCGACCATGTCGCGAAGGCCGCTCACCGAATCGGTGGGCGGCCTTCGTACGTACCGGCTCCCGGCAGGGGTGCATCTATGTGCACCCCTGCCGGGTAGCCAGGCCGATTCTCCCTGGCCGCGTCCGGCCCTAGCGTCGAAGCAGGCAGCCGATCGACGGGGGAGAACGCCGTGACCACCACAGAGAACAAGACCGATCGTACGGCGGCCGGCGGGCGCGCCCTTTCCGCCGTCCTCTGGATCCTCCAGGTCGTCGTGGCCGGTGTCTTCCTCATGTCGGCCATGGGCAAGTTCTCGAACGTCGAGCCGGCGAAGTCCACGTTCGAAGCCGTCGGGTTCGGGGACTGGTTCCGCGTCCTGGTGGGCGTGCTGGAGGTGGCGGGGGCCGTGGCGCTGTTCGTGCCGCGGCTGGCCGGCCTGGCAGGTCTGGCGTTCGTCGGGCTGATGGCGGGCGCGACGCTGACCGAGCTGTTCGTGTCGGGTGGCGGCGTGGTGATGCCGCTGACGACGCTCGTGCTCTGCGCCGTGATCGCCTGGGGGCGCAGGCGGAGTACGGCCTGGCTGTGGGCGGTCCTCACCCGGCGGTAAATAAACTGTGAAGCCCCGCCCCCATCACGGCCAAGGACATGTTGACGCTGTTCGACGACGACCCGATCTCCCGCCCCCTCACCTATCCAGGCCGGATCCCGGAGACCTCCGGGGTCCTGGTCGACGACGCGTACGTGCCGCTCAAGCCGGCGGGCAGCAGCCCGGGGGAGTGGCGGGCGGCCGGCGAGCCGCTCAGCGCACTGCTGGCACGCCGGGGCTGCCGGCCGCTGTCGGCTCGCCACCGCGTCGTCGCCGTCGGATCCAACGCCGCGCCGAGCCAGGTGCGCAGGAAGTTCCTCGACCACGGGGTGTGCGGCGTCGTTCCCATGATGCTCGCCGACGTGCCGGGCGTCGCCCCCGGCGTCTCCGCCCATGTGAGCAGGGCGGGCTACGTGCCCGCCGCGCCGATCGAGACGCCCGGCGAGACGTCCAGGCTGTTCGTGCTCTGGCTGGACGAGCGGCAGCTGGCCGCCCTCGACCTCACCGAGCCCACCTACACGAGGACCACGCTCGCGCACCCGCTCACGCTGGCGCCGGGTCTGCGTTTCCCGCCCGCCTTCGTCTACGAGGGAAAGCACGGGTGCCTCATGGACGCCGGTCGCCCCCGCCGCCTGACGTCCCAGCGAGCGCTCATCCGGTCCCTCCTGAAGGAGACCCCAGGGCTGAGCCACCTGTGCGGCGACACGCCGGACGACTTCGTCGCGACCGTCAGGGACGAGACCGTGCGCGCGGCGGCGTCCCGCCTCCTCCAGGCACGGCTGGGCCGCCAGCGGGCCGCCGGGTAGAGTCTGGCCGCGTGACCGACACCAATGCCGACACCCGCGTTCCTCCGCCCCTGACCGGCGACGAGCGAAGCATCCTCGACAACTGGCTCGAGTGGCATCGCGGCACGCTCGCCGTCAAGTGCGCCGGCCTGACGGACGAGCAGCTGCGCCTGCGTTCCGCGCCACCCTCCACCCTTTCCCTGCTGGGCCTGGTCAGGCACATGGCGCATGTCGAGCGTTCCTGGTTCCGTCGTGTGCTGAACGGCGAGGACATCCCCAAGCTGTGGGACAAAGACCGCGACAACGACGCCGACTTCAACGAGGTGGACACCGCCTCCGTCGAGGAGGCGTTCGCCACGTGGCGGGAGGAGATCGAGCTGGCCCGCTCCATCTCGGCCGCCGCGCCGCTGGACGCCGTCGGCGAACGCAGGGGCGCCGACTGCTCCCACCGCTGGATCCTCGTCCACATGATCGAGGAGTACGCCCGCCACAACGGCCACGCCGACCTGCTGCGCGAGCGCATCGACGGCGCGAAGGGCGACTAGGGACGGCCGGTCTCGCGGAAGATGATCGCGGCGCCGAACGCCGCGCGGGCGGGCACGACGAGCTCCCCCGCGGAGGTCCTGCCCAGCGGGATGCCGCCGGCGCGCAGGAGGCGTTCGGTTGCCGCGGCGTCGTCCACGCCGACCGCGTAGGCCACGAAGCCGGGCAGGGCCGCCGCGCTCTCGCCGGGCAGCAGCTCGTCCAGTCTCGACGCGGCGGCCAGCGTGACCCTGGCCTCTCCGCCGAGCTCGAACCCCCGCACGGGCCCGTCCCGCCGTGCCGTACGCCCCAGGTAACGCTCGTAACGCCGCTCGGCCTCGTCAAGCGCGTCGTCTGCCACGCACAACACGCACTCGACCAGGCCGTGCGCGCCGTTGGGATGGCTGGTGCCGGCCGAGGCGCGGTCGTTGGCGGCCAGCCCGACCCGCCCTTCGGGCACGCGGCCGGGCCCGATGCCGTCGATCTCCAGATAGCGGACGGGCTCCATCCGGGTCCCGTCCGCCGTCTCGACCGGGCGCTGCGCGGCATGGACGCCGCCGTGCCCCACGCGGGCCGCCGCCAGCCGCGCGGCGGCCCCGTCGATGTCCTGCGCGTCGAACATCAGGATGTGCACGCCCTCGAAACGTCGCAGGCAGGCCTCCAGGTTGGCCGCGGTGCCGCGGACGGCCTCCTTGAGCGCGGCCAGCCGCTCCTCGGGAGCTTGCAGGGGGATCAGCCTCGCGTCGCCCGGCACCCGCCCGGATCCCGCGACCGTGACCAGCTCGACGAAATTGCCGGGGAAGTACGCGTGCGTGTTGCCCACGCCGAACGGCTCGGGAGGCTCGCCGAGCACCGGATATGCCGGGCCCGGCAGGCTGAACCCGAGCCGCCGGTAGCGGTCCAGCGCCTGGTCCATGTCGCGGACGAGGTGGCCGACGTGGTGCAGCCCGCCGATGTCATGTTCCATGTTTGCCTCCGTAAGCGGCGTCTCTGAAGTCACGGGAGAGCCGTTCGAAGATCTCGACAACCTCTCCGGCGGCGGGCTCGCGTGCGGACGGCCGCTCGGGCTCGAACGTCCTGCGCAGGGTGTCGGCCAGATGCCCGGCCTTCTCCTCCGGCCCGAGCGTCACGTCGGCGGGCAGCAGCGGTTCGATCGCGAAGAACCCGAACACGATGGTCGGCAGCGAGTAGTCCAGATCCTCAGGACGCAGCCCGGCGCGGAGCAGCCCGTGCCCGGCCAGCACCCGCAGATAGTCGCGCGAGGCGATCAGCTTGGCGCCCTCCAGCGGTTTCCTCGCCGGGCTGGAGAGGAACTTGTCGAGCGTCTCCGCGTCCCTGGTGAAGAGGGCCCGCAGCACCGGCCGGTCCATCGCCTCCAGGAAGAACCTGCGCATGTAGCGGTGCAGCATGATCTCGTCGGGGTCGGCCCGCATGGCCGCGGTCACCGCTTCCAGCATCGCGACCGCCTCGCGGGCCGCCACGGCGAAGAACAGCTGCTCGCGCGTGCGCCAGTGCAGGTAGATGGTGCCCTTGCCGACTCCGGCCAGCTTCGCGATCTCGTCGATCGTCACCCGCCGGTATCCCCAGCGCAGCAGCAGTTCCTTGGCCGCGTCGAGGATCCGGTCGGCCCGCCCGTCGTGCTCGCCCCGCATACCCGCTCCGATGACTGGTGACTCATGACCAATATAGTGTTCTGGTCACGCCGATGCGCATGCGGGGGCGCGCGACCGCGCATGGAAGCAGGTCAAGAGGGTCGTACGGAAATTAAGGGGTCTCTAAGGGGCGTCGGCGCGGAAGAGCGCCCAGACGGCCTTGCCGCCGCTCGCCAGCGGGTCCCAGCCCCAGCACTGGCTGTACGTCTCGACGATGTAGAGGCCGCGCCCGTTCTCGGAGATGAAGTCGGGCTCCTTGGGCCGCGGCACCTCGTCGCTCGGGTCGGCCACCGCCAGCAACACGTGCGGTGCGACCCGCATGAGCAGCAGCTCGATGCCCCGCCCCCCGCGTGCGTACATCGCGTACCGGATGGCGTTGGTCACCAGTTCCGACACCACCAGCGCGGCGTCGTCGCTCAAGTCGTGCAGGCCCCAGCCGCGCAGCGTCGAGCGGGTCACGTCCCTGGCGGTCTTGACCGAGTCGGCCTGGAAGGGCAGCGGGCACGAGGCCGTGTACGGCTTCCCGCCCATGAGAAGGTGCTCGAAACCGACTTCGCGGGTGATCTGCAGGCAATCGGCAGTGGCCAGCGGATCCTCCACCATGCTGCCGATACCTCCCCGTTGAACCTTCGTTAGTGCATGTTTGGCCCAATATGCACTAACCCATGATGGGTCACGCGGCCGGGTCGCTGCAAGACCCAAATGCACGTGCAGTTGCATTGTGCAGGAGCAAGCGGCGTCAGGCAGACGGCCGCCGAATCGGACACGAGGTTGAGACCTTGTCATACGTGGCGATGTGGTGTCACTGTGTGTGCGGACCTTGATAGGAGGAAGCAAGTGACGCAGAACCAGCCGGGTTCCGGACCGACGGCGCTGCGCATCCTCCTGGGCTCCCAGCTGCGCAAGCTCAGGGAAGCGAAGAACGTCACCCGCGAGGAGGCGGGCCACCTCATCCGGGGCTCCGAATCCAAGATCAGCCGCATGGAGCTCGGCCGGGTGGGGTTCAAGGAACGCGACGTGGCGGACCTGCTCACGTTGTACGGGGTCGTGGACACGCAGGCCCGTGCCGCCGTGCTCGACCTGGTCGCCACCGCCAACGAGCCGGGCTGGTGGCATCGGTTCAACGACGTCCTGCCCACGTGGTTCCAGGCGTACGTCGGCCTCGAGGAGGCCGCCGCCAGGATCAGGACCTACGAGGTCCAGTTCGTGCCGGGATTGTTGCAGACCAAGGAGTACACCCGGGCCGTGGTGACCGCCGGGGCGGCGGGCATCGGAGCCGAGGAGATCGCCAGGCGGGTGGACCTCCGGCTGGAACGCCAGCGGATCCTGGACAAACCCGACGGGCCCATCTTCTGGGCGGTGATCGACGAGGCCGCGTTACGCAGGCCCATCGGCGGCGCCGAGGTGATGAGAGCCCAGATCGAGCACCTGATCGAGCTGATGCGCCAGCAGAGCATCACGATCCAGATCATGCCGTTCAGCTTCGGGGGGCACAGCGCGGAGGGCGGAGCGTTCAGCATCCTGCGCTTCCCCGACAACGACCTGCCGGACGTCGTGTACGTCGAGCAACTCGCCAGCGCGCTCTACCTCGACAAGCGCGAGGACGTCGACCGATACACCGAGGTGATGGAGCGGTTGTGCGCCGTGAGCACCACCCCGGACGAGACGATCGAGCTGTTGCGGACGATCGCGGACGAGTTCTGAGAGTCGTGACGTCGTTGTCGGGTGTGCATCTGCCCTAGACTGGCAGTCGGCGTTGGATCCCGCCGTGGCGGAGCATGCCCGACACCGCTCATGTGGGCGCGGCGCGTGAGCCGAAACCGATGAGACGCGCCCGCGATCACTCGTAGCTTGATCAAGGAGACCATTCCGTGAAGACCGCTGTCGAGGAGCTCAGCCCGACCAGGGTCAAGCTCACCGTCGAGGTGCCGTTCGACGAGCTGCGCCCCAGCATGGATGCGGCATACAAGAAGGTCGCGCAGCAGGTGCGCGTCCCCGGGTTCCGGCCTGGCAAGGTTCCGGCCCGCATCATCGAGCAGCGCTTCGGCCGGGCGGTAGTGCTGGAGGAGACCCTCAACGACGCGGTGCCCAAGCTCTACGGCCAGGCCGTCGACGAGGTCGACGTGTTCCCGGTCAGCCAGCCGGACATCGAGGTCACGAAGATCGACGACGGTGAGCAGATCGAGTTCACCGCCGAGGTCGACATCCGGCCCAACTTCGAGGTCCCCGAATACCAGGGCGTCGAGGTCACGGTCGACTCCGCCGAGGTCTCCGACGACGACGTCAACGCCCAGCTCGACGCGCTGCGCCAGCGTTTCGCCACGCTCACCGGCGTCGAGCGGCCCGCCGCCAACGGCGACTTCGTCGTCATGGACCTGCGCGCCGAGATCGACGGCAAGAACATCGAGGAGCAGCAGGCCAGCGAGGTGTCCTACGAGGTGGGCGCCGGCTCCGTGCTGCAGGGCCTCGACGCCGCGCTCGAAGGCATGTCCGCGGGTGAGGAGAAGAGCTTCAAGACCGAGCTGGTCGGCGGTGACAACGCCGGCGAGGAAGCCGACGTGATCATCAACGTCAAGTCGGTCAAGGAGAAGGTCCTGCCCGAGCTCGACGACGAGTTCGCCCAGCTCGCCAGCGAGTTCGACACGCTGGAGGAGCTCCAGGCCAGCATCCGCGAGCAGGCTCGCCGCAACAAGCTGATCGACCAGGTCGTGCAGGCCCGCGACAAGGCGCTCGACGCCGTGCTCGACAAGATCGACATCCCGCTCCCCGACAGCGCGCTCAAGGCCGAGGTCGACGCCCGCAAGCACAACCTCGACCACCAGGTGGCCGAGAGCGGCCTGAGCCGTGACGCCTTCTTCCGCCTCTACCAGACGACGGAGGAGGAGCGCTTCGCCGAGTTCGAGTCCAGCGCCGCCAAGGCGATCAAGGTCGGCTTCGTGCTCGACAAGATCGTCAAGGCCGAGGAGCTGGGCGTCTCCGAGCAGGAGCTGACCAACTTCGTGGTCCGCCGGGCCATGGAGATGGGCGTGCAGCCCAACGAGCTGGCCAAGCACCTCGCCGACAACGACCAGCTCACGCTGGCCATGGTCGAGATCGTCCGTGACAAGGCCAAGTCCGTGCTCGGCGACGCTGCCAAGGTGGTCGACACCGAGGGCAACGAGGTCGACCTCAAGGGCATCTACAGCGAGATCAACGGTGGCGAGGTCGTCGAGGAAGAGGACGCCGAGGGCGAGAAGGCCGACGGCGAGAAGGCCGACGCCTGACGCTCCGAGCCAACCGGAGCCCCTGGACCCGCCGGTCCGGGGGCTCCGTCATGGGCGGACGCCCTTGACCCGGGGCGGAGCGCTCAGGCGGCTTGTGAGGCGCCAGGATGGCCCAAGGATCCTGCGGATGGCGGGCCGGCGCTCATCGCGCGGCGCTCGCCCCCTCAGGCGTCTGAGAGAGGTCGCCGTACGCGTGCCACGTCGCCAGGGGACGAAGACCGCACAAGCCGAAGAAGCGTAACAGGCAACCATTCGCTCGAACCTGCGCCGTCAGCGAACAGTACGGGGGACCGGGCATGACCTGTGGGCCGGGCGCGTTAGGGTCACAAGCAAAGCCCATCGATTACGACGCATCGGAAGGTGACGCTGTGACCAGCCCGCCGACCTTCTATCAGCCTGAGTCTCGAGGCCGTGAGAACGGCTCCGCCTTCCGGCTTGAGGACCAGCTTTACCAGCGCCTGCTTCGCGAGCGCATCATCGTTCTCGGGCAGGAGGTCAACGACGAGATCGCCAACCGCATCTGCGCAGAGCTGCTGCTGCTCGCGGCCGACGATCCCGACCGCGACATCACGCTCTACATCAACTCGCCGGGTGGCTCGGTAAGTGCGGGCATGGCGATCTACGACATGATGGAATACGTGCCCAACGACGTATCCACGGTCGTTATGGGTATGGCCGCCTCGATGGGGCAGTTCCTGCTGTCCGCCGGCGCCCGGGGCAAGCGTTACGGCCTGCCGCACGCCCGTGTCATGATGCACCAGCCGTCCGGCGGCATCGGCGGCACCGCCGCAGACATCGCCATCCAGGCCGAGCAGATGCTCTACGTGAAGAAGACGCTGGCCGAGCGGATCGCCCACCACACCGGGCAGCCCCTCGAGCAGATCGAGGCCGATTCCGACCGCGACCGCTGGTTCACGGCCGAAGAGGCCAAGGACTACGGCTTCATCGACCACGTGGTGCGCAGCGCACGGCAGGTGCCCACGCAGGGCCCGGTCTCCTAGGGGAGCTGACATGAACATCGAAAGCCGTTACGTTCTCCCCTCCTTCGTCGAGCGTACGTCCTACGGCGTGAAGGAGATGAACCCGTACAACAAGCTCTTCGAGGACCGCATCATCTTCCTCGGAGTGCAGATCGACGACGCGTCGGCCAACGACGTGATGGCCCAGCTGCTGACGCTGGAGTCACTCGACCCCGACCGTGACATCAGCATCTACATCAACTCGCCCGGCGGCTCGTTCACGGCCATGACGGCGATCTACGACACGATGCAGTTCGTCCGGCCGGAGATCCAGACCGTCTGCCTCGGCCAGGCCGCGTCCGCCGCGGCCGTGCTGCTGGCCGGCGGCACCCCTGGCAAGCGGTTCGCGCTGCCCAACGCCAGGGTGCTGATCCACCAGCCGTCCACCGAGGGCGGCGGCCAGGGCAGCGACATCGAGATCCAGGCCCGCGAGATCCTTCGCATGCGCTCCCTCCTCGAGGACATCGTGGCGAGGCACTCGGGCAAGTCCTCCGCTGAAATCCGCAAGGACATCGAACGCGACAAAATTCTCAACGCGGACGAGGCGAAGGCGTATGGTCTGATCGACGACATCATCCCGTCCAGGAAGAAGCGAGCTCAGGCCGTGGCTTCCTAGACGAGACGTGACGCGCCGGAGCGCTGCCCAATAGGGCACGTTCCGGTGCGACTCGCCGCTAGGGGGCTCACTGAGGGCCCAGAAGACGGTAACGTCGAAACCTGAGCGGTTCGGCCTAGTCCGGAGGATGTCCGGAGACACTGCTCACGTGAGCAGGGCGGTCCCACGCAAAGGAGTATCTGGGGTGGCACGCATCGGCGACGGGGGAGACCTGCTGAAGTGCTCGTTCTGTGGAAAGAGCCAGAAGCAAGTCAAGAAGCTCATTGCCGGTCCAGGCGTCTACATCTGCGATGAGTGCATCGATCTCTGCAACGAGATCATCGAGGAGGAGCTCTCCGAGTCCTCCGAGCTCAAGTGGGACAACCTGCCCAAGCCGAGGGAGATCTACGAGTTCCTCGACGCCTACGTCATCGGTCAGGACAAGGCGAAGAAGGCTCTTTCGGTGGCGGTCTACAACCACTACAAGCGGGTGCAGTCCGGCGACCGGGGCAGAGACGACGGCCTCGAGCTCGCCAAGAGCAACATCCTGTTGCTCGGGCCGACAGGTTCAGGCAAGACGCTGCTGGCGCAGACCCTGGCGAAGATGCTCAACGTGCCCTTCGCCATCGCCGACGCCACCGCGCTGACCGAGGCCGGCTACGTCGGCGAGGACGTCGAGAACATCCTTCTCAAGCTGATCCAGGCCGCCGACTACGACGTGAAGAAGGCCGAGACCGGCATCATCTACATCGACGAGGTCGACAAGATCGCCCGCAAGAGCGAAAACCCGTCGATCACGCGCGACGTCTCGGGCGAGGGTGTGCAGCAGGCGCTGCTGAAGATCCTGGAGGGCACCACGGCCTCGGTGCCTCCGCAGGGCGGCCGCAAGCACCCCCACCAGGAGTTCATCCAGATCGACACGACCAACGTGCTGTTCATCTGCGGCGGTGCCTTCGCGGGCCTGGAAAAGATCATCGAGTCGCGCATCGGCAAGAAGGGCATCGGCTTCAACGCCATCATCCGGTCGAAGGAAGAGGTCGACACCGCCGACGTCTTCGGCGACGTGATGCCGGAAGACCTGCTCAAGTTCGGCATGATCCCCGAGTTCGTCGGCCGCCTGCCCGTCATCACCTCGGTGCACAACCTCGACCGCGAGGCGCTCATCCAGATCCTCACCGAGCCCCGCAACGCGCTGGTCAAGCAATACCGCAAGCTGCTCGAGCTCGACGGCGTCGAGCTGGAGTTCACCGACGGCGCCCTCGAGGCCATCGCAGACCAGGCCATCCTGCGCGGCACCGGCGCCCGTGGGCTGCGCGCCATCCTGGAGGAGGTGCTCCAGTCCGTCATGTACGAAGTGCCCTCCAGGCAGGACGTCGCCCGCGTGGTCATCACCCGGGAGTCGGTGCTGGAACACGCGATCCCGACGCTCGTCCCGCGCGACCAGCTCGCCGCCAAGCAGCAGCGCACCCCGCGCGAAAAGTCGGCCTGAGCCGCAGTCGTTCACACCGGACGCCCCGTGGTCGCGAACCATGGGGCGTTCCGCTTTCCCGCCTCCCTAGAATTGGTCACTGTGACAACGCCAGAGCTGCCTACCCAGTACACACCGGCCGACGTCGAGACCCGGAGCTATGAGCGCTGGGTGTCCGAAGGCTACTTCCGCGCCGACCCTGGCAGCACACGCGAGCCGTACAGCATCGTCCTTCCGCCGCCCAACGTGACGGGCGTCCTGCACATCGGGCACGCGCTCGACCACTCCATCCAGGACGCGCTGACGCGCCACGCGCGGATGAAAGGCCACGAGACCCTGTGGCTGCCGGGCATGGACCACGCCGGCATCGCCACCCAGAACGTCGTGGAGCGCGAGCTGGCCAAGCAGGGCTTGTCACGCCACGACCTGGGCCGCGAGGCGTTCATCGAGCGGGTCTGGGAGTGGAAGGAGGAATCCGGTGGCCGGATCCTCAGCCAGATGCGCAAACTCGGCGACGGCGTCGACTGGTCACGCGAGCGGTTCACGATGGATCCCGGCCTCTCCCGGGCCGTGCAGACGATCTTCAAGAAGCTGTTCGACGACGGGCTGATCTACCGCGCCGAGCGCATCATCAACTGGTGCCCGCGCTGCCTGACCGCGCTGTCCGACATCGAGGTGGAGCACAGCGAGGACGAAGGCGAGCTCATCTCGATCCGCTACTCCGACGAGATCGTGGTCGCCACCACGCGCGCCGAGACCATGCTCGGTGACACGGCGGTGGCCGTGCACCCCTCCGACGAGCGTTACGCGCACCTGATCGGCACGCTCGTGGAGGTGCCGCTCACCGGCCGCATGATCCCTGTGGTCGCCGATGAGCACGTCGACCCCGAGTTCGGCACCGGCGCGGTCAAGGTGACCCCCGCCCACGACCCCAATGACTTCGAGATCGGGCGGCGCCATTCGCTGCCGTCGCTGACCGTCATGGACGAGCGCGGGGTGATCACCGCGCACGGGCCCTTCCAAGGGCTCGATCGCTTCGAGGCCCGGCCCGCCGTGGTCGCCGCCCTGCGGGCCGAAGGCCGCATCGTCGCGGAGAAGCGGCCCTACCTGCACTCGGTCGGTCACTGCTCGCGCTGCAAGACCGTGGTCGAACCCCGGCTGTCGCTGCAGTGGTTCGTCAACGTCTCGCCGCTGGCCAAGGCCGCCGGCGACGCCGTTCGCGACGGCCGCACCCGCATCCACCCGCCCGAGCTGGCCAAGCGCTACTTCGACTGGGTCGACGACATGCACGACTGGTGCATCTCTCGCCAGCTCTGGTGGGGCCACCGCATCCCGGTCTGGTACGGCCCTGGCGGCGAGGTCGTGTGCGTGGGCCCCGACGAGGAGCCGCCCGCCGGCTACACCCAGGACTCCGACGTCCTCGACACCTGGTTCTCCTCGGGGTTGTGGCCGTTCTCGACCCTCGGCTGGCCCGACTCGACATCCGAGCTCCAGCGCTTCTACCCGACCTCCGTTCTGGTCACGGGTTACGACATCCTGTTCTTCTGGGTCGCGCGGATGATGATGTTCGGCCTGTACGCCATGGACGGCGAGCCACCGTTCCGTGTCGTCGCGCTGCACGGCATGGTCCGCGACCAGTACGGCAAGAAGATGTCCAAGTCGTTCGGCAACGTGGTCGACCCGCTCGACTGGATCGAGCGCTTCGGCGCCGACGCCACCCGGTTCACCCTGCTGCGCGGCGCCAACCCCGGCGCCGATGTCGCGGTGAGCGAGGAATGGGCGGCGGGCTCCCGCAACTTCTGCAACAAGATCTGGAACGCCACCCGGTTCGCCCTGATGAACGGCGCCACCGTGGGCACCCTCGACGACGCTGAGCTGACTCCGGCGGACCGGTGGATTCTCTCGCGCCTGCAGTCGGTCATCACGGCCGTTGATGCCGCGTTCGAGGAGTTCGAGTTCGCCAAGGCTTCCGACCTGCTCTACCACTTCGCCTGGGACGAAGTCTGCGACTGGTACCTCGAGCTGGCCAAGATCCAGCTCGGTGAGGGCCGGGAGCACACCCGGCTCGTGCTCGGCCACGTGCTCGACGCACTGTTGCGGTTGCTGCACCCGCTGGTTCCGTTCGTGACGGAGGAGTTGTGGCGGGCCGTGACCGGCGGCGAGTCGGTCGTCGTGGCGTCGTGGCCGAAGGCCGACGGCCGCTACACCGACGCCGCGGCCGAGGCCGAGATCGGCGCGCTGCAGGAGCTGGTGACGGAGGTGCGCAGGTTCCGCTCGGACCAGGGGCTCAAGCCCGGCCAGAAGGTGGCCGCCCGCCTCGGGCTGGCCGGCACACCGCTGGCCGGCCAGGAGACGGCGATCCGCGCGCTGCTGCGTCTCACGGCGCCGCCGGAGTCGTTCAATGCCACGGCGCGGTTCACGGTCGGAGAGGTGTCCGTGGAGATCGACACCGCGGGAGCCATCGACGTCGTGGCGGAGCGTAAGCGGTTGGAGAAAGACCTCGCGGCCGCCCGCAAGGAGGCTGCGCAGGTGGCGGCGAAGCTGGGCAACGAGCAGTTCATGGCCAAGGCACCGGACGACGTGGTGGCCAAGGTGCGGGGCCGTGCCGAGCAGGCGTCGGCCGACATCGCACGGCTCGAGGCACAGCTCGCCCGGCTCGGGGTTTGAACCGCAGCCCCGAAGGGAAGATTCATTCGTTACCTGAGAACGGACCTTCGACCCCGTCGGGGCTGCTACAGTTTTCGAGCCGGGGCAGTCAACCCCGACACCTCCTGTGACAAACCCCGACCTCGGGCCGGTCCCGCCTGGTGATTGGACAACGGCCGGATGTTGGAGTAAGTTAGCAGGGTTGCCTCCAAGCGGGGCACGTCTGGAAGATCCCGGATCGGGCGGTTTGACAAGAATCGTCCGGATAGGGTAATCTGAAGGAAACGAAGTGTGAGCCTCCGCGTCAGGGTCGGTCAAAGATTCTGGCGGGGATGTACGCGTGCGTTTCTTGAGAACTCAACAGTGTGTTAAAAGCCAGTGCATGATGCACAACCCCGTCGATCGACGTTAGTCGGTTTTTGACGGATTCCTTTTGTTAGTTGGGTTCAGACCTTTT
>NZ_JBDPLS010000002.1:0-701700 GCF_039871515.1 Nonomuraea sp. B1E8
TCCGAACCCGGAAGTTAAGCTTCTCTGCGCCGATGGTACTGCACTCGGGAGGGTGTGGGAGAGTAGGTCACCGCCGGACAATCTTTTCTGGAGGGGGTTTCGACGCGCACAGCGTCGAAACCCCCTCTTTTTGTGTTGGGGCACCTCCGCGACCGGGCCGCGTCGTGAGCGGTGGGGGAGGTCAGTAGGGTTGGGGTGTGGATTATCGTGCGGTAGAACGCGCGATCATGGAGCGTGGCGTCGAGTGGGATTTCGAGCCGACGCTCGACAGGATCGCGGCCCTTCTTGACGTGCTTGGCTCCCCGCAGCGGGCGTACCCCGTCATGCACATTGCCGGCACCAACGGCAAGACGAGCACGGCGCGGCTGGCAGAGGCGCTCCTCAGGGAGCGCAACCTGAGGGTGGGGCGGTTCACCAGCCCGCACCTGGTGTCGATGCGCGAGCGGATCACCGTTGACGGTGCGCCGCTGAGCGAGGAACGGTTCGCAGAGGTTTACGAGGAGATCATCCCGTATGTCGAACTGACCGACACGCAGGGACGGCGCATCCAGTTCTTCGAGTTGCTGACGGCGATGGCGTTCGCGGCGTTCGCCGACACGCCGGTCGATGTCGCGGTCGTCGAGGCCGGGATGGGCGGCTCCTGGGACGCCACCAACGTCGCGGACGGCACAGTGTCGGTGATCACGCCCATCTCGCTGGACCACACCGATCGGCTCGGGCCCGACATCCCCAGCATCGCCGCGGAGAAGGCGGGCATCATCAAGGCCGGCTCCACCGCCGTGTTCGCCCAGCAGGAGCTGCCGGCCGCCGAGGTGCTGATGAGGCGCGCGGCCGACGTCGGCGCCGTCGTGGCGCGGGAGGGGCTCGAGTTCGGGGTGCTCAACCGTGAGGTGGCGCTCGGAGGGCAGCTGCTCACGCTGCGCGGGCTCAAGGGTGTCTACGACGAGGTCTACCTACCGCTTCACGGCGCCCATCAGGCCGGCAACGCCGTCTGCGCGCTGGCCGCCGTCGAGGCGCTGACCGGCGGCGACGACCCGCTCGACGTCGACCTCGTGCGCCAGGCGTTCTCTGAGGTCGCCTCGCCGGGGCGGATGGAAGTCGTGCGGCGCACGCCGGCGGTCGTGGTCGACGCCGCTCACAACCCCGCCGGTATGCAGGCGACGTTGGAGGGACTGCACGAGGCGTTCGACTTCGCCAAGGTCATCGGCGTGGTCGCGGTCATGCGCGACAAGGACGTCGACGCCTTGCTGGAGTTGCTTGAGCCCGTGCTCGACGAGATCATCGTCACGCGCAACTCCTCTCCTCGGTCGATGACGCCGCAGGAGCTGGGTTCTCTGGCGGTGCCGGTCTTCGGTGAGGAGCGCGTGCACGTCGTCGACCGCCTCGACGACGCCATCGACCAGGGCATCGGCATCGCCGACGCCGAGGGTGAGTTCAGCGGCACGGGCGTGCTCATCACCGGATCCGTGGTCACCGCGGGGGATGCGCGGCTGCTGCTGAAGGCGGATGGTTCATGATGAACTTCGAGATCACCCCAGGGATGCGGCGGCTCGGCGCCAGCGTGCTCGGCATGGAGGCGATCGTCGCCGGGCTGATCACACCCGTGGCGATCAGCGTCGTCGGGGTCGAGCCGTGGCTCGCGGTCACTGTCGGCATCGGCCTGGCCGTGTTGTGCGTGGTCGCCGCGGGCCTGCTCAAGAAGTCCTTCGGCTACGTTCTCGGTAGCGTTGTCCAGGTGCTGGCCATCTGCGCGGGCTTCCTCGTGCCGGCGATGTTCTTCCTCGGAGCGATCTTCGCCGCACTGTGGATCACGGCGATTATCGTCGCTCGCCGTGTCGAAGGCGCTACTACCCGCTAAAGTCGGCCTACATGGCCGTCCCCCCGATCCATCGGTCGCCGCACCCGGCTGGCGCCAGGCTTCCATGGCTGCTCGATGCCGTGCTCGGGCTCCTCGTCGTGGCCGCGCTGCCGCTGGCGATCGTCGCGATCCCCAACACGCTCTCCGTCGTCGCCAAGCTGCTGCCCGGCGACATCGACCAGATCGGGCTCATGCGCACCCATGGGCTCGCCCTGCCCGCGTTGATGCTTACCGTGCCGCTCGCCGCTGTGGCGTTGCGCCGGGTGAAGGCCGCGCACCTCTTGCTCGCCGGGTTGACGCTGGTGGCGCTGTCCGACGCCGCGGGCGGCTATGCCGGGTCCGAGCTGCTGGTGGGAGCGGTGCGCGTGGTGCGTGGCATCGGCGCCGGCCTGATCCTGCCCGCCACGCTCGCGGCCGTCTGGGATCGGGCGCGGGTGCTGCGCGCCCTGTGGGTGGGCACGTTCGGTCTGAGCCTGCTCGCGGCCCAGGCGCTGGCGCTCTGGCCACTCGACGCGGTGAGCAGCTGGAAGGTGACGTTGCAGCCCTACCCGTTGGTGACGGGTGTGGCGCTCGCTCTGGCCGCCGTCCACCTCGTCGGATGGATGCTGCTCGGCCGGCCGTCCACGCAGGCGGCCGACGACGAGGACCGCTGCAGGCTGCTGCTGGCCGTCGCGCCGGCGGCGGGGATCGCCATCATGGCGATCAGCACCGCGAACGAAGGCTGGCGGGCGATCCCGGTCATCGCCCTGGCGGGCCTGGCGGTCGTCGGGTTGCTGGTGCTGGCCTCATTCGGGCCGCCACCGAACCGTACGCTGTCGTACTCGATGGTGGCGGTGGGCGTGGTGCTCCTGCCGAGCGCGGCGCAGGTCACGCTCATGGAGATGGGCGGGCTCGGCGGGCCGGGGCTGCGCGGGTTGTGGGTTCCGTTCGGGTTGGCCGGGTTGCTCGCCGTCGCGGCGGCTGTGGCGGTGCGGCTGTTCGCCGGGATCGCCGCGCGGTGGCTGGTGCCTCTGGGGCTGCTGGCCATGGTCGCGGGCTTGTGCTCGGTCCGGCTGGTCGTGCCTGCCGCTGATGGGCTGGTGCTCGTGGTGCCGTTCACGCTGCTCGCCGCAGGGGCGGCGGTGGCGCTGACGGCGGCGTTGCAGGACGTGGGGTTCGGGGCGGCGGTCTACGGGCTGTCGTTGTGCTGTGCTGGGGTGCTGGCGGGTTTCCTGCTGGGCACCGGGGTGCAGATGACGATGCTCGACGGGGTGCGCTCGGCCCAGGAACTGGTCGACCGCTTTGTCGGGGCCCTGCACTGGTGGGCGTTGATCGGCGGCTTCCTGCTGGTCGTGGTGATCGCGCTCGCCTCGCTGATGGCCCGGCGGCCGGTGAAGGAGGAGGCGCGGTCCCTGCATGACGCCGGCGCGGCGGAGCAGCCCTGCGCCGGAGGGCCCGCGGATGAGGGAGCCCGGGCCGGCACGCCCCCCGAGTCGGCCTTCGACACGGGCCGGCCGCGGTGGGGCGACGAGCGGCGGCCCGAGCCGCCGGCGGTGCCGCCACAGGCGCATTCGCCCGAGGACACCGCCTCCGCTTAGCGAAACGAGGGCGCGGCACGGGACGGTAAGCTGAGGGCCCTGTCATGGCGACGCGTGGGCCCGTGCCCCGCGGAGCGTTCACCGGGCCAGGTCCGGTGCCTGTCGCCGCGTCCCACTCTGTTCGAAGGAGAACATCAAGTGTCCGAGCGCACTCTTGTCCTGATCAAGCCCGACGGGGTTAAGCGCGGCCTCATCGGTGACGTGATCGCCCGCGTGGAGCGCAAGGGCCTCAAGGTCGTGGCGATGGACCTGCGTACCCTCGACGCCGACACCGCGAAGGCTCACTACGCCGAGCACTCCGAGCGGCCGTTCTTCGGCGAACTCGTCGAGTTCATCACCTCCGGGCCGCTCGTCGCCATGGTGCTCGAGGGCCCGCGCGCGGTCGAGGCCTTCCGTGCGCTGGCCGGCGCCACTGACCCGGTCAAGTCGGCCCCCGGCACGATCCGTGGCGACCACGCCCTCGAGATCGGGGAGAACGTCGTCCACGGCTCCGACTCGCCCGAGTCGGCCGCCAGGGAGATCAAGATCTTCTTCCCTGACCGCTTCTAGCCGTCTCCCCTTTCCTGCCGTGCCCGCGTAGCTTCTCGCTGCGCGGGCACGTGGTCTTTTCGCCGGTTTCTTTGCGGGGGCGCGAACAGAGTTTTGTCGGAGCGTTCCCATAGTCTTGCCCGCGGTTGGGTGTTGAGACGTTCCCGCGGCCGGTCGGATGTTGTGGTGCAATCCGGGCAAAATTGCGGTTGAGGTAGGGGCTGGAGATTTTTGAGGGGCGCGGGGGCTCATTGCGCCCGTCGGTGGGTACGTCACGTTACGATTCGAATTCGATCCGTAGTCATTCGCATTGGACGTTACGGAGGGCTCCGTTCCCCATGGGCAGCAAGCTCGCGTTTCTCGGCCGCGACATGGCGGTCGACCTGGGCACCGCAAACACGTTGGTTTACGTGCGCGGCCGGGGCATCGTGCTAAACGAGCCGTCAGTCGTAGCGATCAACACCGCCACCGGCAAGATCGTGGCGGTCGGCATCGAGGCCAAGCGGATGATCGGCCGTACGCCTGGCAACATCGTCGCCGTTCGTCCGCTCAAGGATGGTGTGATCGCCGACTTCGACGTCACTGAGCGGATGTTGCGATATTTCATCCAAAGAGTGCATCGACGCCGCCACCTCGCCAAACCCCGCATCATCATCGCCGTGCCCAGTGGCATCACCAGCGTCGAACAACGCGCGGTCAAGGAGGCGGGATACCAGGCGGGTGCCAGGAAGGTCTACATCATCGAGGAGCCCATGGCGGCGGCCATCGGCGCCGGGCTGCCGGTGCACGAACCCACCGGAAACATGGTGGTCGACGTCGGCGGGGGCACGACCGAGGTGGCGATCATCTCGATGGGCGGCGTGGTCACCAGCCAGTCGATCCGGATCGGCGGCGACGAGCTCGACCAGGCGGTGATCTCGTTCGCGAAGAAGGAATACTCGCTGATGCTCGGCGAGCGCACGGCCGAGGAGATCAAGATGGCGATCGGCTCGGCCTGCCCCACCGGCGAGGAGTCGCACGCGGAGATCCGCGGCCGCGATCTGGTCAGCGGGCTGCCCAAGACCATCATCGTGTCGAGCGAGGAGATCAGGAAGGCCACCGAGGAGCCGGTCAACGCGATCGTCGACGCGGTCAAGACCACGCTCGACAAGTGCCCGCCCGAGCTGTCCGGCGACATCATGGACCGCGGCATCGCGCTCACCGGCGGTGGCGCCCTGCTCAGAGGGCTGGACGAGCGGGTCAAGGTCGAGACGGGCATGCCCGTCCACCTCGTCGACAACGCGCTCGACTCGGTCGCCATCGGCTCAGGTAAGTGCGCGGAGGAGTTCGAGGCGCTCCAGCAGGTCCTGGTTCCGGAGTCGCGACACTGATGAGAGATTCCAACCGTGCCCGGCTGATCCTGGGAGCGCTGCTGGCGGCGGCGCTGGTCATCCTGACCATCGACCATCGCACGGGCGACAACTCGCCCCTGCACCCGCTGCGAGCGGCCGGAGCCTACGTGTTCGGCACGGTGGAGCGACTCGGCGGCGGCGTCGTACGCCCCATCGGCGGGTTCGTGCAGGCGCTGGTGGCCGCTCCCGGCGCTCAGGAACGCATCGACGCCCTCAAGGCGGAGAACGCCAAGCTGCGGGCGGGGATGCTGGTCGGCAAACTCGATTCCGACCGGGCCAAGGAGCTCAAGGATCTGCTCGGCCTTGCCGGTGCGGGCGGATACAAGGTGGTGCCGGCCAACGTCGTCGCCCGGCGGGGAGCGCCCGGGTTCGAGGACGCCGTGCAGATCGACGCGGGCACCAGCGACGGCGTGCGTGCGGAGATGACCGTGCTCAGCGGCGAAGGGCTGGTCGGGAGGGTCATCCGCGCGTCGGCGCACAGCTCGACGGTGGTGCTGCTCAGCGATCCCGCCTCGGCCGTGGGGGCGCGGCTGGAAGGGGCCAAAGAGATCGGCGTCGTGCACGGGGTGGGGGAGCACGGACGGCTCGTGCAGTTCCGGCTCCTCGACTCGACCGCACCGCTGACCAGGGGCGGGCGGATCGTGAGCTTCGGATCGCAGCACGGGAGGCCGTACGTGCCCGGGGTGCCCGTCGGGGTGATCGAGAGGGTCGAGTCGACGCCTGGAGAGCTGACGCGCATCGCCTACGCCAGGCCGTACGCGGATCTGACGGCTCTCGACGTGGTCGGTGTGGTGGTGGAGGCGCCCAAGCGTGACCCGCGTGACGCGGTGCTGCCCCCCAAGGAGAAGGCGCGGTGATCGGGGCGCCAGGAGGGATGACGGTTCTGAGGCCGGGAGTGGACGCGGCGCCAGGTGCGGGCGCCTCTGCGGGCGAGGTGATCGCTCCGCGGCCAGGTGCGGTGACGCCTTCGGATGATCCTCTGGTGGGGTCGGGGGTGAGGGCTGTCGGGGGTTGGGCCCTGGTGGGGTCGGGGGTGAGGGCTGTCGGGGGTTCGGCTCTGGTGGGGCCCGGCGTGAGGGGTTCTCGGGGGTCGGCTCCGGCGGGGCGGGGTGGAAAGACGTTGTGCGGTGAGGCTCTGGCGAGGGCGAAAGTGGCGTCTTCGGGTGGGGCGTACGCCGGGTCCGGTGTGGTCGTCGATGGGGAGGGGTCGCGGTGATCGGGGGGTTGTCCGTGGTGATCGCGCTGCTGGCGCAGGTCATGCTGGTCAACCGGCTGCCGCTGCCCGGCGGGGGCGCGCCTGACCTGGTGCTGCTCGCCCTGGTCGGGACGGCTCTGTCGCGCGGGTCCGCGTCGGGCGCGATGCTCGGGTTCTTCGCCGGCCTGCTGGTCGACGTCATGCCGCCGACCGCGCACCTGCTCGGCCAGTACGCGTTCGTGCTCGCGCTCGTCGGCTATGTCGCAGGGCACGGCGCGGGCGGACCGGTGACGACCGTCGTGTTGTGCGTGCTGATGGCGCCGCTGCTGGCGGCCGGCGTGGGCGGGCTGATCTCCGATTCCCGGGTGACGATGTCCACGCTGACCGAGCAGGTGCCCGTCACCGTCGTCTACACGCTGCTGGTCTCGCCGATCGTGATCTGGCTGACCACACGTGCCGGGCGGGCGAGGTTCTCGACATGATGCGGATGCGGGCGCGGCTGCTGGTGCTCCACGTTCTCGTGTTGACGCTGCTCGTCGTGCTGGCCATGCGGTTGTGGCAGGTGCAGGTGGTGCGCGGGCAGGAGTTCGTGACGCGGGCGACGGAGACCCGGACGCGCACCGTGATCGTGCCGGCCGTGCGCGGGCAGATCCTCGACTCGTCCGGCCGGCCGCTGGTGCGCAACAAGACCGCGCTGGTCGTGTCCGTGGACCGTACGCGGCTCTCGAGGATGCCCGACGGCGGTGTGAAGGTGCTGCGGAAGTTGTCCGCGGTGCTCGACAGGCCGGTGGCGCACCTGCAGCAGCGCATCACGCCGTGCGGGCCCGGGATCGCCAAGCCGTGCTGGACGGGGTCGCCGTACCAGCCGGTTCCGCTGGACGAGAAGGTCGACACCCGTGAGGCGTTGCAGATCCTCGAGCGGCAGGAGGAGTTTCCCGGGGTCACAGCGGAGATCCACTCCGTCAGGCAATATCCGGGAGGCAAGGCAGGCGCCCAGATGCTCGGCTACCTCCAGCCGGTCACCGAGGCGGAGCTGGAGAAGCGCGAAGGGCTCAAGGCCAGCTTCTCGGGGGTGGACCTCGTCGGGCGTGACGGGCTCGAATACGTCTACGACGAGGCGCTGCGAGGCAAGGCGGGGCTGCGTAGGGTGCAGGTCGACCGGATGGGCAAGGCGCTCGGCGTCGAGGAGCAGACCACTCCCATTCCGGGCGACCACCTCGTCACCAGCATCGATGCGCGCGTCCAGAACGTGGTGGAGAAGGCACTCGCGCGGGCCATGAAGTCGGCGCCGGCAGCCGATGGCGGGGCCGGGGTGGTGCTCGACGCCCGCAGCGGGAGGGTCGTGGCGCTGGCCAGCGCCCCCGGCTACGACCCGGCGATCTGGGCGGGCGGGATCTCAGCGCGCGGATACCAGTGGCTGATGTCGGAGAAGTCCGGCAAGCCGCTCGTGTCGCGGGCGATCAACGGCCAGTTCGCGCCGGGTTCGACGTTCAAGGTCTCGTCGGTGACCTCCATGTTGCGGGCCGGCTACCCGCTCAACGGCAAGTACAGCTGCCCCGGCTCCGTCATGGTGGGCGGACGGGCGTTCAACAACTTCCGCGGCATCCCCCTGGGCACGCTCGACCTGCACATGGCGCTGGTCAGATCATGCGACACGATCTTCTACCAGGCCGCCTTCGAGCAGTACTTGAAAGACGGCGGCCGCAACCCGAAGAAGACGCCGAAGGAGGTGTTCGCCAACGTGGCGAGGTCCTTCGGCTTCGGCGGGCCGACGGGCATCGACCTGCCGGGCGAGTCGTCGGGGCGCATCCCCGACCGGGCCTGGAAGAAGGACCTGTGGAACCGCACCAGCGCGGTCAACTGCGAGCGGTCGCGCAAGGGCTATCCGGAGGTCAAGGACCGTGCGCGGGCGGAGTTCCTGAAGCGTCTCGCGCTGGAGAACTGCACCGAGGGGTTCCTGCTGCGGCCGGGTGACGCGGCCAACTTCTCCATCGGCCAGGGCGACGTGCTGGTGACGCCGCTCCAACTGGCCAGGGCGTACATGGCGCTGGTGACCGACGGAAAGCTGCGCAGCCCGCGCATCGGGTGGGCGCAGGTCAGGCCCGACGGCAAGGTGGTCAAGACCATCGACGTGCCGGTGGTGGGCAAGCTGCCGCTCAGCGAGAAGGAGCGGCGCTACATCAAGAACGCGCTCAGCCAGGTGCCCTCCGACGGCACCGCCGCCGGCGCCTTCGCCGGATTCCCGATGAACAAGGTACGCATCGGCGGCAAGACCGGAACCGCCGAGGTCTGGGGCAAGAAGGACACCGCGTGGTTCGCCTCGTTTGCACCCACCCAGAACCCTCAATACGTCGTGGTCGTCATGATCTCTCAGGGTGGGATGGGCGGCTCGGCGGCGGCGCCGGCCGCGCGCGAGATCTACGAGGGCATCTACGGCATCAAGCGGCCCCCGGCGGTGCCCGGCGGGCGGTTGACGACGCGGCTGCCGACGTTCGCGCCTGACGGAACGGTGGCAAGAGGATGACGGGCCGCACGGCCGCCGTCCGGCGCCCCTCGCTGCTGCGGCGGGTGGCAGGCGAGAACTCTGCCGTGCGGCGCTTCGACGGGCTCATGCTGGTCGCGGTGGCCGGGCTGTGCGTGATCGGCACGCTGCTGGTGTGGTCGTCCACCCGCACCTGGGCGCCGGGGGCGACGGGACTGGTCAAGAAGCACCTGCTCAACCAGGCGCTGGGCGTGGTGCTGTGCGGCATCGTGGCCTCGGTCGACCACCGGGCGATGCGGGCGTACGCGCCGCTGGTGTTCCTGATGTCCCTGGTGGGACTGGGACTGGTGATCACTCCGCTGGGCGCGACGATCAACGGTTCGCATTCGTGGATCCTGCTCGGCGGCGGGTTCGCGGTGCAACCGTCGGAGTTCGCCAAGGTGGGCCTGCTGCTGATCACGGCGATGCTGCTGGCGCAGCCGGCGGAGGGGTCCGACCGGCCGCGCGGGTTCGACGTCGTGCTGGCGCTGCTCGCCGCGGCGCTCACGATCGGGTTGGTGATGCTCCAGCCCGACCTCGGCACTGCGATGGTGCTGGCGGTGATCGCGGCGTCAGGGTTGATCATCGCGGGGGTGCGAAAACGGTTGATCGTGGCGCTGACGATGGTGGCGGGCGCCGGAGTGTTCGCGGTGTTCTACTTCCAGTTGCTGGAGCCGTACCAGGTGGCGCGGTTCACCGCGTTCGTCGATCCCAGCGTGGATCCGCGAGGGGTGGGCTACAACAGCACGCAGTCGCTGATCGCGATCGGCTCGGGGCAGCTGCTGGGCAAGGGGCTGCTGGGTGGCGGGCAGACGACCGGGCGGTTCGTGCCCGAGCAGCACACCGACTTCATCTTCACGGTGGCGGGAGAGGAGTTCGGCTTTCTCGGGTCCGTCACCGTGGTGCTGCTGCTCGGCGTGGTGCTGCTGCGCGGGCTGAAGATCGCCAGGCAGTGCGAGGACCGGTTCGGGACGCTGGTCGCGGGGACGATCGTGTGCTGGTTCGCGTTCCAGATGTTCATCAACGTGGGGATGACGATCGGGATCATGCCGATCACCGGGTTGCCGCTGCCGTTCGTGTCGTACGGTGGTACGGCCACGTTCGCCAATCTCATCGCGGTCGGGTTGTTGCAGGCCATCAGGGTGCGCGGTCATTCGTTCACCTGAAGGCCCTCAGGGGGCTGCGGACCTGTCACCGTCTGAACGCCGCTACCCTTGACGGTATGCCTGTCGAGTCGATTTTCCACCGTCTGGAAGCGTTGCTGCCCAAGGTGCAGAAGCCGATCCAGTATGTCGGGGGCGAGCTCAACTCGACCGTCAAGGACTGGGACTCCGCCGAGGTGCGGTGGGCGTTGATGTATCCCGACGCCTACGAGGTGGGCCTGCCCAACCAGGGTGTGGCGATCCTCTACGAGATCCTCAACGAGCTGCCGGGCACGCTGGCCGAGCGCACCTACGCGGTCTGGCCCGACCTCGAGGCGCTCATGCGCGCCGAGGGCATCCCGCAGTTCACCGTCGACGCGCACCGGCCGGTGCGCGCCTTCGACGTGCTCGGGGTGTCGTTCTCGACCGAGCTCGGCTACACCAACATGCTGACCGCGCTCGACCTGGCCGGCATCCCGCTGACGGCGGCCGACAGGGGCGACGACGACCCCATCGTGCTCGCGGGGGGCCACGCGGCCTTCAACCCGGAGCCGATCGCCGACTTCCTCGACGCGGCCGTGCTCGGCGACGGGGAGCAGATCTCCATCGCCATCTCCGAGGTCGTCCGCGAATGGAAGGCGGAGGGCCGCCCCGGCGGCCGCGACGAGCTGCTGACGCGGCTCGCCGAGTCGGGTGGCGTCTACGTGCCCAAGTTCTACGACGTCGACTACCACCCCGACGGCCGCATCAAGCGGGTCGCGCCCAACAGGGCCGACGTGCCGTGGCGGGTGCACAAGCACACCGTGATGGACCTCGACGAGTGGCCCTACCCGAAGAAGCCACTGGTTCCGCTGGCGGAGACGGTGCACGAGCGGTTCAGCGTGGAGATCTTCCGCGGCTGCACGCGCGGTTGCCGGTTCTGCCAGGCAGGCATGATCACCCGGCCGGTGCGCGAGCGTTCGATCACCACGATCGGCGCCATGGTCGAGAACGGCGTCAAGGAGTCCGGCTTCAACGAGGTCGGCCTGCTGTCGTTGTCGTCGGCCGACCACTCCGAGATCGCCGACGTCGCCAAAGGCCTGGCCGACCGCTACGAAGGCACCAACACCTCGCTGTCGCTGCCCTCGACCAGGGTCGACGCGTTCAACATCGACCTGGCCAACGAGTTCTCGAGGAACGGCAGGCGCTCGGGCCTGACGTTCGCGCCCGAGGGCGGCTCCGAGCGCATGCGCAAGGTGATCAACAAAATGGTCACCGAGGAAGATCTGATCCGCACCGTCACCACGGCCTACTCACAGGGGTGGCGGCAGGTCAAGCTCTACTTCATGTGCGGGCTGCCCACCGAGCAGGACGAAGACGTGCTCGGCATCGCCGACCTGGCCAAGAAGGTCATCAAGGCGGGTCGCGAGATCACCGGCAGCCGGGACATCCGCTGCACGGTCTCCATCGGCGGTTTCGTGCCCAAGCCGCACACGCCGTTCCAGTGGGCCGCCCAGGCCGACCACGAGACCGTCGATCGGCGGCTCAAGGCGCTGCGCGACTCGCTCAGGGGCGACAAGCAGTACGGCAAGGCCATCGGCTTCCGCTACCACGACGGCAAACCCTCGATCGTCGAGGGCCTGCTCTCGCGCGGCGACCGCCGTGTGGGCGCCGTGATCCGCGCCGTCTGGGAGAGCGGCGGCAGGTTCGACGGCTGGAGCGAGCACTTCTCCTACGAGCGCTGGATGGCGGCGGCCGAGCAGGCCGGCGTCGACGTCGCCTGGTACACCACGCGCGAGCGGGAAGAGAACGAAGTCCTCCCGTGGGACCATCTCGACGCCGGGCTCGACCGCGAATGGCTCTGGCAGGACTGGCAGGAGGCCGTTACCGGCGGTGAGGTCGAAGACTGCCGCTGGACCCCGTGCTACGACTGCGGAGTCTGCCCCACCATGGGGACAGAAATTCAGATCGGCCCTACCGGGCGAAAACTCCTTCCTCTGACGGTGGTCTAGCGCGCTCAGTGGGCGAGCCGTGTCACGGCGTACACGTACACACGCCGGCGCGGCTTATCCTGAGGGGAAGGAACTCTTACAAGGGAAGGACGACAAGCTCTGAAACCTGTTCCCGAAGGGCCTCCGCCCGCGCCCACGGTGCAGCGCCTGCGTGTGCGTTACGCCAAGCGCGGCCGCCTGCGCTTCACCAGCCACCGCGACATCTCGCGGGCCGTCGAAAGAGCGGTCCGCCGTGCCGGCATTCCGGTGGCCTACAGCGCGGGCTTCTCGCCTCACCCGAAGATCTCCTACGCGGGCGCGGCGCCGACCGGCGTCGCCAGCGAAGCCGAATACCTCGAGATCGGTGTTACCACGCCGTGCGTTCCTGAGCAGGTCAAATCCGGCCTCGACGGGTCGTTGCCGCCCGGGCTCGACGTGCTCGACGTTGTGGAGGCGGGGCCTGGTGGTCTGGCCGACCGCTTGGAGGTCTCCGACTGGGAGGTGCGGCTGCCCGGTGCCGACCGTGAGCTCGCCGAGGTGGCGGTGGGGAAGTTTCTCGCGGCAAGCACGGTGGACGTCGAGCGCCTCACCAAGAAGGGCCCCCGCCGCTTCGACGCGCGGGAGGCCGTCCTGAGGCTCGTGGTGTCCGAGGGAACAGACAGAACCGCAGCTCAGGTGCATGGACGACCGTGTGTCATACTGCGCATGGTTGTTCGGCACATGACGCCTGCCGTTCGACCCGACGATGTGCTCACAGGGCTGCGCCTTGTGGCCGACTTCGCGCCGCCGGTTCCCCCCGAGGTGACCAGGCTGGCGCAGGGGCCGCTCGACGCCAGCACCGGTGCGCTTGCCGACCCGCTCGACCTGGACCGCGACACGACGCGCGGCGGCGAGGCGGGACCGGCGGGTGAGCACGTCGCCGGTTAAGGGAGTGCCCTGCGCGAGCCGGGCACGACCGTTGACAGGACTTGGCGCCGGCGCCCCCTCATCGGGGGAGCCGGCGGACAACGAGACACGAGGGCTCCTGCGCGGCGCGGCGACGCGCCCGGGAGCTGACGGGAGAGCGCCCGCATGCTCGACAACGAGCCCAACGCCGGGGCCACTGGCCCTGACGGGGAGACAATTGAACAGCCCGAGGTGACCAAGCGTCGCCGTTCCGCCCGCCGGCCCGCGGGTCCGCCGCCGGAGCCCGACGAGCCGGCCTCCGTTCCGGTCACCGTTGCAGCCGCGCAGGCGGCGCCGTCGGTGGCTGAGGTGCAGCCGGTGCAGATCAACGCCGTGCAGCGTGCCGCCGGTGAGCCCGCACCCGAGATTCTCGCGGAGGCCGCCGTCACGACCGGCGGAGCTCCGAGCAACGGTGACACGGCCGGCGGGGTGCGAAGCGGCGACACCGGCGAGGCCGCAGGTGTCGGCGGCACGGTCGTTGAGACCGCGGCCGGTGGCACGGTCGCCGCGGCTCCCGACACGGACGGTGGAGGGATGAGCGCGGCCGGTGCCGCCGAGGCCGGCGCGGGTGCGCCGGCGGCCGAGGAGAAGCCCAAGAGGGCCACGCGGACACGGTCCACGGCCACGACGACACGCCGGCGTACCACGAAGAAGGCCGCGGAGGCGCAGGCCGAAGAGGCGGGAGCGCTCCCCGAGAGCGCGGCGCCCGCCGAGGAGGCCCCGGCGAAGCGGCGCAGGACCCGCAAGAAGGCTGAGCCTGAGCCCGGGGCGGTCGCCGAAGAGCAGGAGGGCGTGACGACGCCCGCCGGCGGCGCGGTCGCCGTGGGCGCGCCCACAGGCGGTGCCGAGGCCGCCGCCCCGTTCGGCACGGACGAGGGCGCCGGCGGCCGTGACACCGAGGACCTGGCCGCTGACGTCGCCGCCGTGGCGGCCGGCGAGGCCGAGGTCTCGCAGGCCGGCGCGGGGACGGCGGCCAAGGCGAAGGACGCACGGGCCGGTGCAGGGACGGTGTCCGAGGCCGAGGGCTCGTCGGCCACGGCATCCGGGGCCGAGCACTCCGGAGGGGACGTCGAGGTGGCGCCCTCCGGCGCGGACGTGGCGCCTTTCGCGGCCGCCGGCGGGCAGGACGACGAGGACATCATCGAGATCCTGCCCGAGGACGAGCCGCTCGACGACGAGCCCGCGGGAGAGGACCTCGACGAGGAGGTCGACCGTCCGAGCCTGCTCGCCGACCCGTTCGGGCTGACCGCGCGCAGGCAGGACGAGCCGGGCGCCGCGTTCCGGCGGCCCGCGGCCATCTTCGCGCCGTTGTTCCAGGCGCCCGACCCCAGCAGGGCCAAGCCCGCCGTCACCAGGCGGGCCGAGCCGCCGCAGCCGGTCGCCGAGCCGGAGGAGGCCGAGGAGCCGGTCGACGAGACCGCGATCGAGGACGAGCCCGACACCGACACCGACACCTCCGACGAGCAGGAAGAGGAGGGCGGCGGCCGTCGCCGTCGCCGCCGTCGCGGCGGCAGGGGCCGTGGCAAGTCACGCGAGCGCGACGAGTCCGAGGACTCCGACGAGCAGGAAGAGGACTCCGACGAGGGGCAGAGCGAGGAGACCCAGGAAGAGGAGACCTCCAGCTCGCGCCGCCGCCGCCGGCGTCGGCGCCGTGGCACGGATGAGGGCGTGGAGCCGGCCGGCGACGACCCCCCGAACACGGTGGTGCGCATCCGCGCGCCGCGCTCGGGACGTTCGGCCGGGTATGACATCGCCACTGACGGCGTCCAGAGCGTGCGCGGCTCGACCAGGCTCGAGGCGAAGAAGCAGCGCCGCCGCGAGGGGCGCGAGCTCGGGCGCAGGCGCCCGCCGATCATCACGGAGTCGGAGTTCCTGGCCCGCCGAGAGTCCGTCGACCGGATGATGGTGGTGCGCAGGCAGGGCGACCGCACCCAGATCGCGGTGCTGGAGGACGGCGTGCTCGTCGAGCACTACGTCAACCGCGAGGCAAGCCAGTCCTACGTCGGCAACGTCTACCTCGGCAAGGTCCAGAACGTGCTGCCCTCGATGGAGGCGGCGTTCGTGGACATCGGCAAGGGCAGGAACGCCGTCCTGTACGCCGGTGAGGTGAACTTCGACACGGCAGGTCTCGAAGGCCAGCCGAAGCGCATCGAGTCGGCGCTGAAGTCGGGCCAGTCGGTGCTCGTCCAGGTCACGAAGGACCCGATCGGGCACAAGGGTGCGCGGCTCACGTCGCAGATCAGCCTGCCGGGCCGCTATCTGGTGTACGTTCCCGACGGGTCGATGACCGGCATCAGCCGCAAGCTGCCCGACAAGGAGCGCGCACGGCTCAAGAGCATCCTGAAGAAGGTCATGCCGGAGAACGCCGGCGTGATCGTGCGCACCGCCGCCGAGGGCGCCTCGGAGGAAGAGCTGGCCCGCGACGTGGCCCGCCTGTCCGCGCAGTGGGAGAACATCCAGAAGAAGGCCAAGTCGGCCAGCCCGCCCGAGCTGCTGTCCGCCGAGCCCGACCTGACGATCAGGGTCGTGCGTGACGTGTTCAACGAGGACTTCACCTCGCTGGTCGTGCAGGGCGCCGACGCCTGGGACACCGTTGACGAGTACGTGAAGTACGTCGCGCCGCATCTGGGCGAGCGCCTGTCGAAGTGGGACGCGGGCCAGGGTGACGTGTTCGAGTCGTACCGGATCGACGAGCAGCTCGCCAAGGCGCTGGAGCGCAAGGTGTGGCTGCCGAGCGGCGGCTCGCTGGTGATCGACCGCACCGAGGCGATGACCGTCGTCGACGTCAACACCGGCAAGTTCACCGGCCAGGGCGGCAACCTCGAAGAGACCGTCACGCGCAACAACCTGGAGGCGGCCGAGGAGATCGTCCGCCAGCTCAGGCTCCGCGACATCGGCGGGATCATCGTCATCGACTTCATCGACATGGTGCTCGAGTCCAACCGCGACCTGGTGCTGCGGCGCATGCTGGAGTGCCTGGCCCGCGACAGGACCAAGCACCAGGTGGCCGAGGTGACCTCGCTGGGGTTGGTCCAGATGACCCGTAAGCGGGTCGGTCAGGGCCTGCTGGAGGCGTTCTCGACGGCCTGCGACTGTTGCAACGGGCGCGGGCTGATCATCTCCACGGAGCCGGTCGAGGCCAAGCCGGAACCGCGCGGGACGCAGGGCAAGATGGCCGTCGAGAAGGCGGTCGCCGACAAGGTTTCCGCGGCGAAGGTCTCCGGCAACCGTGATACTGTGACCGGTGCGCTTGAAGAAGTCCCCGCTGAGGACGACCAAGCCAGCCAGACTTCCGGCAGGGGGCGGAGACGCTCCCGCCGAGCCAAGTCAGCCGAGTAACTTCGGCGGGCTTCCGACGTTCCGTCCGGTTCGCCTAGGGCGCCGTTAATCCGGTACCCTGGTGAATCGGTGCGTCAGGTGACGTGCCCTGTTGGCGCGCTTACTCGGTTCGTCGGTTTTGACAGGCCGAATGACAGGCGCAGCATTCGGAGTCAGCGGCCATTCCCGCGCGGGGTGGCCGGGGTCTCAGTGCAGTGCAACAGTGAGTCAGTAGAAGGGTTCCGCGGTGTACGCGATCGTTCGTTGCGGCGGCAGGCAGCAGAAGGTCTCCGTCGGTGACGTCCTCGAGGTGGACAAGGTCGCCGGCGAGGTCGGCTCTTCGGTTTCGCTGCCGACGGTGCTCGTCGTCAACGACGGCGATGTGACCACGGAGGCGGGCAAGTTCACGGTCAACGCCGAGATCCTCGGCGAGACCAAGGGCCCCAAGATCCGCATTCTCAAGTACAAGAACAAGACCGGTTACAAGAAGCGCCAGGGTCACCGTCAGCGGTACACCCAGGTGAAGATCACCGGCATCGACCAGGCCTGATCGGGAGTTTGAGAGATGGCACACAAGAAGGGCGCGTCGTCCACCCGGAACGGCCGTGACTCCAACGCTCAGCGCCTGGGCGTCAAGCGCTTCGGCGGCCAGCTGGTCAACGCGGGCGAGATCATCGTCCGCCAGCGTGGCACCCACTTCCACCCCGGCGACAACGTGGGGCGTGGCGGCGACGACACGCTGTTCGCGCTGGCCGCCGGGCACGTGCAGTTCGGTGTCAAGCGCGGGCGCCGGGCCGTCAGCATCGTTCCCGTCACGGAGTAGTTTCCTCCCGGGTTTCGCAGCCAAGGGGTGGATCGATCGAGTGTCGATCCACCCCTTGGCGTTTTTCGGGGATGTTCTGCGGCCCCGCGCTTGTTGAACAGGCGACCGCCCGGCGTGAGGACTGCCGCCGGGCTCGTTGGTGTAGTGGAGATGCCCCTGCCGGGGTGATGGAGAGGGTGCTTGATGCCGGACTTCGTGGACCAGGTGGTCCTGCACATCAAGGCCGGTGACGGGGGGAACGGGTGCGCCTCCATCCACCGGGAGAAGTTCAAGCCGCTCGGCGGCCCCGACGGGGGCAACGGCGGGCGGGGCGGCGACGTCGTCCTCGAGGTCGATCCCAACACCGCGACCCTGCTCGACTATCACTACCGCCCGCACCGCAAGGCCGGCAACGGCAAGCAGGGTCAGGGGTCCAACCGCGACGGCGCCAACGGTGACGAGGTGGTCCTGCCCGTGCCCAACGGCACGGTGGTGAGGGACAGCGCCACGGGTGAGGTGCTGGTCGACCTCGTGGGAGTCGGCACACGCTACGTGATCGCCCAGGGCGGGCACGGCGGGCTCGGCAACGCGGCGCTGGCCACCACCCGGCGCAAGGCGCCCGGGTTCGCGCTGCTCGGCGAGCCGGGCGACGAGCTCGACGTCATGCTGGAGCTCAAGAGCGTCGCCGACGTGGCGCTGGTCGGGTTCCCCAGCGCCGGGAAGTCGTCGCTGATCGCCGCGCTGAGCGCGGCCAAGCCCAAGATCGCCGACTACCCGTTCACCACCCTCGTCCCCAACCTGGGCGTGGTGACGGCCGGCGACACCGTGTTCACCGTCGCCGACGTGCCCGGGCTGATTCCCGGGGCGTCGCAGGGCAAGGGGCTCGGGCACGAGTTCCTGCGCCACGTCGAGCGGTGCGACATGCTCGTGCACGTCATCGACTGCGCCACCATGGAGCCGGGGCGCGATCCGATCACCGACTACGAAGTGATCGAAGCGGAGCTTCGGGCGTACGGCAAGCTCGACGACCGGCCGCGGCTGGTCGTCCTCAACAAGGCCGACGTGCCCGACGCCAGGGAGCTGGCCGAGCTGGTCACCCCGGACTTCGAGGCGCGAGGACTGAAGGTCTTCACGATCTCGGCCGCCACGCACGACGGGCTGCGCGAGCTCACGTACGCCATGGGCGAGTGGGTGGCCGCCGCCAGAGCCGCCAAGCCGGTCGAGGAGCCCACGCGGCTGGTGATCCGGCCCAGGCAGCTCGGGGACGCCGGCTTCTGGGTGCGGCGGGTCAACGACAACCTGTTCCAGGTCACCGGCGAGAAGCCGGAGCGGTGGATCAGGCAGACCGACTTCAGCAACGACGAGGCCGTGGGCTATCTCGCCGACCGGCTCGAACGGCTCGGGGTGGAGGAGGAGCTGGCGAAGGCCGGCGCCCGCGCGGGGGTCGAGGTGGTCATCGGGCCCATGGAGGGCGGCTACGTCTTCGACTGGCAGCCCACGCTCCACGCCGAGTCGATACGGGGTCCGAGGGGCTCCGACAGCCGCCTCGGATAGGCCTTCTCCTGGCTCGCCCGCCCACGAGGGCGCCGGCCGCCCGCCGCCCTCGTGGGCGGGCGTGCCAGGGGCCAGGGGTCCCGTGGTGGCCCAGTGTGGTGGTTGTCCCCGTTCCGGCGGGCTTGTGCCTGGCTTCGAGCGTTTGCCCGCCCGAGGGCACGGCGTGATGGCGTACGGCGGGTGCACGGTCAGGACGGGGGGCCTGCGGAGGGGCGGCTCGACGCCGGCCTGCCTGGTCAGGGGCGGAGGGTGGCTTCGGCGCCGCCGTCGGCGTAGAGGATCTGGCCGGTCATGAACGCGTTGTCCGGGCTGACCGTCCACGCGAGCAGGGACACGATCGCGGAGACGGGCCCGGGGAATCCGAGGGGCTGGGGCATCATGGAGGACACCAGCGCGCGGGTGGCCGGATCGTCCAGGAACATCGTTCTCGCCGTCTCCGTGTCCACCACACCCGGTGCGACCGCATTGAGCGGAATGCCGGCCTCCGCCCAGGCAGGGCTGACGGCGGCCCGGCGGAGCCAGCGGTTGAGCGCCAGCTTGGTGGACGGGTAGACGATGCGGCCCCGGCCGGCCTCGACGGCGGTCGTGACGGCGGCCACGGCTGCCTCCTCGTCCATGGACAGGCACGCGTCGACGATGGTGTCGTCGGCGGCCACGATCGCGCTCAGCGAGGAGACGGCGACCGCCCTGGGCCGGTCTGATCCGGCCAGAAGGGGCCTGATGCCCTCCAGGGTCGCGATCGTGCCGAAGAAGTTGAGCCGCGCGGTGAGCGGCGACGGGGCGGCGCTGCCGGCCACGGCGATCAGGCCGTCGACCCGGCCGTCAGAGGCCGCCACCACCGCTGAGGCGAGCCGTTCGCGGCCCTCCGGTGTGGTCAGGTCGGCGGTCACGTCGGCGTCGCGCACGTCGCAGCGGATCACCCGGTCGCCGCCCTTCTCCAGGTGGTCTGCGGTGGCGGCGCCGATGCCCGACGCGGCACCGGTCACGACGTAAGTGCGGATTCCCATGGACAAATTACTACATCGAATGAATTGATGCAGTCAATGTAGTAATGTGGGCGTATGGCGGAGGGGATGAGGGAACGGAAGAAGCGGCGTACGCGCGAGGCGCTGATCGCGGCGGCGGTGGAGTTGTTCCGGCGGCAGGGCTACGAGGCGACGACCGTCGCCCAGATCGCGGCCGCGGCCGACGTGTCGACCAGGACGTTCTTCCTGCACTTCGCCACCAAGGAGGACGTCGTCCTGGCCGACGCCGGCACGCGGGTCGAGCTGGCCGTACGGACCATCGAGGGGCGGGGGGCGGACGAGTCGCTGCCCGACGTGCTCGCCACGGCGGCCGAGCGCATGATCAGCGAGGTCACCGGTTCCGACCTGGCCACCGGGATGGCCGACGTCCGGGTGAAGCTGATGCTGACCGTCCCCGACCTGCAGGCCCGGATGATGCGGCGGCTGCTGGACGCGCAGCGGCGCATCGTCGACGCGTTGTGCCGGAGCTATCCGGAGGAAGGCGACGTCGTGGTCGTCGGGGCGCTGGTGGGGGCGCTGGTGGGGGCGGTGACCTCGGCCGCCGCGTACGCGCTGCGCCGGGGTGACACGCCGGAGGAGGTCGCCGCCGCCATGCGCGCGGCGGCCGGTCGCGTCGCACTTTCCGGCAGCCGATAAGCTGCCAGACGTGCGGGAACAGCTCAGCTCGGCGTCCAAGGTCGTTGTCAAGGTCGGCTCCTCCTCGCTCACCACTCCTCAGGGCATGATCGACGTCGACCGGGTCGACGCGCTGGTGGATGTGCTGGCGGCGCGGCGCCTGGCCGGAACGCAGATCGTCCTGGTCTCCTCGGGAGCGATCGCGGCGGGCCTCGGCCCGCTGGGGCTGACCGCGCGACCACGTGACCTGGCCACCCAGCAGGCGGCCGCGTCCGTCGGGCAGGGTGTGCTCGTCGCCCGCTACACCTCCTCCTTCGCCCGCTACTCCCTGCGCGTCGGCCAGGTGCTGCTGACCGCCGACGACATGATGCGCCGCGCCCACCACGCCAACGCCCAGCGCACTCTCAACCGGCTGCTCGAGCTGGGCATCGTGCCCATCGTCAACGAGAACGACACGGTGGCCACCGACGAGATCCGCTTCGGCGACAACGACCGGCTGGCGGCGCTGGTGTCGCACCTGATCCACGCCGACGCGCTGGTGCTGCTGTCGGACGTCGACGCGCTCTACGACGGCCCGCCGAGCCGCAGCGGCTCGCGCCGCCTGACGGAGATCCGCGGCGCCGGCGACCTGATCGGGGTCGAGCTCGGCAGGAGCGGCGCGGCCGTGGGCACCGGCGGCATGGTGACCAAGGTGCAGGCGGCCAGGATCGCCACCGGGGCCGGAGTGCCCGTGGTGCTCACGGCGGCCGCTCACGCGGCCCAGGCGCTGAGCGGAGCGGACGTCGGCACCTACTTTCACCCCGGCGGCCGCCACCCCGGCACGCGCCTGCTGTGGCTCGCGCACGCCACCACCGGGCGTGGCCGGCTCCACCTCGACCAGGGCGCGGTCGACGCCATCGTGGGCCGGCGCAAGTCCCTGCTGCCGGCAGGGGTGACGTCGGTGGAGGGCGAGTTCGCCGCCGGCGACCCCGTCGACCTGTGCGAACCGGAAGGCCTCGTGGTGGCACGCGGCCTGGTCAACTTCGACGCCGCCGAGATCCCCGGCCTGCTCGGGCGCTCCACGTGGGAGCTGGCGAGCACGCTGGGTCCGGAATATGAGCGCGAGCTGATCCACCGTGACGACATCGTCATACTGGAAGCCCACAGTTGAGAGCCGGATGCCCGACCGACGGGCCCCGGTGACGAAGGACGGCCGGGGCGCCGGGCGCCCCGGGCAGCGGAGCGGAGCGTAGCCATGAGCACAGAGTTCCTGAAGGTCGCCCACGCGGCGCGAGAGGCCGCCGCCGAGCTGGCCCCGCTGCCTCGGGCGCCGAAGGACCGGGCGCTGCGCGCCATCGCCGACGCGCTGGTCGCGCACGCGGCGCCGATCGTCGAGGCCAACGCCAAGGACGTCGAGCAGGCCAGGTCCCAGGGCACCGCCGAGGCGATGGTCGACCGGCTGCGGCTCGACGAGGCCAGGATCGCGGCCATCGCCGAGGCCGTGCGCCAGGTCGCCGACCTGCCCGACCCGGTCGGCGAGGTCGTGCGCGGCGCCACGCTGCCCAACGGGCTCGAGCTGCGCCAGCTCAGGGTGCCGCTGGGGGTGATCGGCATCATCTACGAGGGCCGCCCCAACGTCACCGTCGACGCCGCCGCCCTCTGTCTCAAGAGCGGCAACGCGGTGCTGCTCAGGGGCTCGTCCAGCGCTCACTCCTCCAACGCCGCCCTGGTGCGGGTCATGCAGGACGCCCTGGCCGGCACCGAGGTCCCGGCCGGGGCCGTGCAGCTCGTCCCCGGGCTGACCCGCGACTCGGTCAAAGAGCTCATGCGCGCCCGCGGCCTGGTCGACGTGCTGATCCCGCGCGGCGGCGCGTCGCTGATCAACTCGGTGGTCGAGGAGTCCACTGTCCCGGTGATCGAGACCGGCGTCGGCAACTGCTCCGTCTACGTCGACGCCGACGCCGACGTGGACCTGGCCGTGCAGATCCTGGTCAACGCCAAGGCGCAACGGCCCTCGGTGTGCAACGCGGCGGAGACGTTCCTGGTGCACGCCGACGTGGCCGACGCGTTCGTGCCCCGGGCGCTGCGGGCGCTGGCCGAGGCGGGCGTGACCGTCCACGGCGACGCGAAGATCGCCGCGTACGGCGAGGTCGTGCCGGCCACGGATGACGACTTCCGCGCCGAATACCTCTCGCTCGACATCGCCGCCGCCGTCGTCGGCTCGCTGGAGGAGGCGGTGGCCCACATCAGGCGCTACGGCTCCGGCCACACCGACGCCATCGTCACCAGGTCGCAGAGGGCCGCCCGCAGGTTCGTCGCGCTCGTCGACTCGGCGGCCGTGGCGGTCAACGCCTCGACGAGGTTCACCGACGGGGGCGAGTTCGGCTTCGGGGCGGAGATCGGCATCTCCACACAGAAGCTGCACGCGCGCGGCCCGATGGGGTTGCCCGAGCTGACGTCCACCAAGTGGATCTACACCGGTGAGGGGCATTTGCGCACGTCGGAGGGCACGGTGGTGGCCGGTTAACCGGCGTGTCGGCATGGCCGGCGCCTGACGACGCGGTTTGACTGGGGGCATGGAAATTGTCGTCGCCCTCGCCCTCATGGCCGCGGTGTTGTTCGGCGCCGACCGGCTGCTGCTCCGGCTGGAGAGCCGTGGCCGGGTCAACTGGCGCAGGAACAATCGCAGGCGGCTGTCCGAGGCGCCCACAGCCGAGCTCGACAGCATGCTGTCCGCCGGGCCGGCCACTCAAGCGCGCCGTTAACCTTCGGCGTGCCTCACGCGGTGACTCGCGTCACGGCGCTAGGGTTGTGTCCCTTATGGGCGCGCCGGGCGGGGAGGGACGGTGAGCAAGCTCGGCAAGGTGGGGCCGTACACCCTGGTCGAGCGGCTCGGCCGCGGCGGCATGGGAGAGGTCTATCTCGCCTCGATCCGTCGCGGCGAGCACGTCGCACTGAAGGTCCTGCACGACCTTGCCGAGGACGAGACCTCGCGCATCAGGCTGGAGCGCGAGGTCCGCGCGCTGCGCAGGGTCGAGAGCCCCTACGTCGCCAAGGTCCTCGACGCGGACCTGGGCTGCGCGCGCCCCTACCTGGTCATGGAGCACATCGAGGGCGCCACGCTGCTCGATCGTGTACGCCAGAACGGCCCGCTCGACGACGCCGACCTGGTCGACCTCGCCCAGGGCATCGCGGCGGCGCTGGCGATCATCCACGCGGCCGGAGTCGTCCACCGGGATCTCAAGCCGGGCAACATCATCATGGGCGCCGGCGGGCCGGTCCTGATCGACTTCGGCATCGCCCAGGTGCTCGACGCGACCCGGCTCACCATGACGGGCACGTTCCTCGGCACGCCCGGCTACACCGCGCCGGAGATCTTCGCCGACGAGCACGTCGACTCGCCCGCCGACGTGCACGCGTGGGCGGCCACGGTGGCGTTCGCGGCGACCGGGCGGCCGACGTTCGGGCGGGGCACGGCCGAGGCGCAGATGTACGCGGTGCTGAACGGGCAGGCCGACCTCAAGGGCGTGCCCGTGCAACTGCTGCCCCTGCTGCGGGCGGCGCTCAACAGGGAGCCGGGCAAGCGGCCCACGGCGGCGTTGCTGGCCGATCGGCTGTCGCGGCTGGCCAGGGCGGCGAGCGGGGCCGATCCCGAGCCCGCGGCGACCGGTGGACGGGCCGTCGAGGTGGCCGAGGAGGCCGGCAAGGGCACGGCCGTACGCAGCCGCACGACGGAGGACTCGGCGCGCGGACGGGCCGGTGGCACGGGTGTGGACGGCAAGGTGCCTGCGCCGCGCGGCCGTACGAGCGCCGACGGCAAGGGCGCGGCGGCGCGCGGCCGTGGCACCGCGGACGGCGCGGCGGTCCGGAGCCGGGCGGGCACGGACGGTCCCGCGGCGCGCAACCGCGCGAACCCGGACGGTTCCGCCGCGCGCGGCCGGTCAGGTGCTGACGGAGCCGCCGTTCGTGGCCGCGCGGACACGGAGGGGGCCGCGGCGCGAAGCCGGGCGAGTGCGGACGGGGCCGCACGGAACAGGGCGGGCACGGACGGGGCCGCACGGAACAGGGCGGGCACGGACGGGGCCGCACGGAGCCGCTCGGGCACGGACGGGGCCGCACGGAACAGGGCGGGTACGGAGGGATCCGCACGGAGCCGCTCGGGCACGGACGGGGCCGCGGCACGGAACCGCACGGACGGTGTTGCTGCGGCGCGGAGCCGTGTCCAGGCAGAGGGCAAGGTGCCCGCGCCGCGGAGCCGCGCGAGTGTCGACGGCAAGGTCACGGGGCCGCGGGCCAAGGTGGCCGCGCCACGTCAGCGGACGGCGGCGGCCGTGCGCGCGAGGGCCGCGACCAAGCCGCAGGACAAGCGGAAGACGGGCCTGCGCTCCGAATCGTCCACCACGCTGCCCGCGGGCAACGGCGCCCTGCTGTTGCTCGCCGCGCTGGCCGTGCCGTGCGTGGTGACCTCGGTGATCTGGCCGATCGCCTCCATCGCCATCACGACGGTGCTCGTGGTGCTGACCAGGACCCTCTGGATGAGCCACTGGCTGGTCAGGAACCGCAGCTCACGGGCCACGCGCGTGGCCCTGCGCGTGCTGCTCTTCCCGCTCGCGCTCGCGGCGGCGACGACGACGGCCGCCGTGTGGCCCGGCGTGCCCGTCGCGGTGGCGTCGGGCGGGGCGCTCTGGGCGACCGGCGGGGGTCAGATCGACGCTGACTGGTGGCAGCAGCCGGCGCCGGTGACCGTGGCCGGCGTGGTGTTCGGGATGTTGTGCGGTGGTTTCACCGGGCGCGAGATCGAGCGCATCGGCCAGCGCCTGCCCGATCTGCGCAGGGAAGGGCTGCGCGCACTGGCCGTGCTGGGCGGGTTCGTCGCCCTGTGCGCGGCCGCCGTGCGCGCCATCGCCCTGCTGCTCTGATCCGCCGTCGCCGTGCGCGGCGGATCACGCGGTCGATCACGCTGATCGGCCGCGTGCGGCGCTCCCGTCAGCCCTGGCCGCCGTCGCGGCGGGAGAAGCGGTTGAAGATGCGCTCGCCCGCGTTGACGGCGCCCTCGGCCACGTCGCGCAGGACGCCGATGAACGGGTCCTGCGACTGCTGCCATGAGGCGCGGTAGGACTCGGCCGCGGCCTTCATCTCGTCGGTCACCCGGGCGTTGGCGTCGTCTTCCCTGCGCGGGTAGTCGCCGCCGATGATCCGGTCGTATTCGCCGCTGCGCTGCCACTTGTCCAGCTCCGCCACGCGCACCACCGCGAACGGGTGGGTGGTGCCGAGCAGGTTGAGCACCTTGAGGAAGCCGTCGCGAAGGTCGCCCGCGGTGTCGTATTCCTGGTATTGCGCCAGGAACGCCTCGATGTTCATCTCGTGGGTGTAGTCGCCGCCGGCGAGCTTCATCAGCGCGCGCTTGGCCGCCTCGGGGTTCTGCCCCGTGAGCAGGCCGCCGCGGTCGGAGGACAGCTCGGACTTGCGGTACCACTCCTCCAGGCCCGCGACGATCGCGCGCAGGCCGATGTAGCCGAGCGGGATCCAGGCGACGCGGGTGGCGAGGCGGGTGAGGATGTCGAGCATCGTCCGGTAGACCGCGTGCCCCGACAGGATGTGCGAGGTCTCGTGGCCGATGACGAAGCGCTGCTCCTCCTCGTTCATGAGGTTGAGCAGGCCGGTGGTCACGACGATGAACGGGTCGTCGAAGCCGATGGCCTTGGCCTGGACCTGCGGGTCCTGCTGGACGTAGATCTCGGGGATCCGGTGCAGGTCGAGGGTGTAGGCGGCGTCGCGGCCCATGTCGTAGAGCGCGCGGAACTGGGTCTCGCTCACGCGTACGGCCGACGCGAGGTACATCAGGCGCAACCGGCGCTCGCTGACGAGGCCGGACATCTGCTTGAGAACTGTGTCGAACCCACTCAACTTACGCAGAGCGACCAGGGCGGACCGGTCTGCGGGGTGTTCGTAGGCTCGGGACGATATGCCGGGCAGTTGGACGCGGTTGCGGTCCGGGGTGGTCGTCATGCCCGGCATGCTACGTCCGCAGCGGAAGTGATGCGCGGACATCACTCAGGGGGGTGCCATCATGTTGTCGTAGGACGTCCGCGTAAGGTCCGTTTCATGATGAACGCGCCTGGTGTCCAGGGGAAGCGGCGAGTGGGTGTGATGGGTGGGACGTTCGATCCCATCCATCATGGGCACCTTGTCGCGGCCAGCGAAGCGGCCCACCATTTCCATCTCGACGAGGTCGTCTTCGTACCGACCGGACGGCCGTACCAGAAGTCCGAGCGTGAGGTCTCGGCGGCGGAGGACCGCTATCTGATGACGGTCATCGCGACGGCGTCGAACCCCCGCTTCTCCGTGAGCAGGGTGGACGTGGATCGCCCTGGCCCTACCTTTACTATCGACACATTGCGTGATGTATCGGAAGTTTATGGTCCGCAGACCGAGCTTTTCTTCATCACCGGCGCCGACGCCCTCGGCGCCATCCTCGGCTGGCAGGACGCCGGCGAGTTGTTCGAGCTGGCCCACTTCGTCGGTTGCACGCGCCCCGGCCACACGCTGCACGACCCCGGCCTGCCCGATGGCAAGGTGACGCTGCTGGAGATCCCCGCGCTGGCCATCTCGTCGTCGGAGTGCCGGCAGCGCGTCGCCAAGGGCGAACCGATCTGGTATCTGGTGCCTGACGGGATCGTGCAGTACATCAACAAGCGCGGGCTCTATCACGCCACCGGCTGAAGGTCGTCACGCTGTGGGTGAGGGGTTTCGGCCCGGAAGGGTACGCTCAACATAAGGCATGCTGCCGACACAGGAGGACAGACCCGCATCGTGACCGCATCTGACAGATCCGTCCAGCTCGTGCGCATCGCCGCGGAGGCCGCGGCCGACAAGCTGGCCGATGACATCCTCGCATACGACGTGAGCGAACAGCTCGTCATCACCGACGCCTTCCTGCTCTGCTCCGCCACCAACGACCGTCAGGTACGCGCCATCGTCGACGAGATCGAAGAGCGGCTGCGCACCGAGGCCGACGTCAAGCCCGTGCGCCGAGAGGGCGAGCGCGAGGGCCGCTGGGTGCTGCTCGACTACATCGACATCGTCGTGCACGTCCAGCACGAGGAAGACCGCACGTTCTACGCGCTCGAGCGCCTCTGGAAGGACTGCCCGGCCATCGCGCTGCCGGAGAGCGTCATGCAGGCCAATCTGCAGCGGGCCCGCAGTTGAGTAAAAGGATCGTGTGTCTGCGTCACGGGCAGACGTTGTGGAACGTTGAGCGGCGCTTCCAGGGCCACTCCGACATCCCTCTCGACGAGACCGGCATGGCGCAGGCGGCCAGGGCCGCGTCGCTGCTGGCATCGCTGCGTCCGACCCTGATCGTCTCCTCCGACCTCCAGCGGGCCAACGACACCGCGCTGGCGCTCGGGCGGGTCATCGGGCTCGACGTGGCGGTCGACAAGGACTTCCGCGAGCGCGGCGGTGGTCAATGGGAAGGGCTGACGCGCGAGGAGATCGCCGCACGCTGGCCCGACGAATACGCGGCCTGGGAGGCGCCGGACGGAGAACCCGTCGGTGACGTGGCCGCCCGGGTGGCGGCCGCCATGCGCAAGTGGGCCGGCCGCCTCGACGACGACGGGCTGCTCGTCGTGGCCTCGCACGGGGCCGCGCTGCGGCTCGGGATCTGCGAGCTGCTCGGGCTGCCGGAGGAGCTGTGGCCGGCGCTCGGCGGGCTGGGCAACTGCTCCTGGTCCGTGCTGCAGGAAGGGCGCAAGGGATGGCGGCTGCTCGAGCACAACGCCGGCACCCTGCCGGAGCCCGTCAACAGTGACGACCGGCCGGACGCCGAGGTCTGAGGTCCGGCAGGCACGTACGGCTCGGGGGCCGTACGGCCTTCCTCCGGTGTGCGGGCGCGATTAGGAGAATCAGCGCGGATGGCTATAAGCTCTCCGAGCGCCGCAACGGGTGGGCTCGGAGCGGTGATCAGGGGCTATGGCGCAGTTGGTAGCGCGCCTCCATGGCATGGAGGAGGTCTGGGGTTCGAATCCCCATAGCTCCACCCACGATTCGCACGACGGCGGTGTCCTTCAGGGGCGCCGCCGTTCGTCGTCTGTGCAGGCGGCTCGCCGATCGGGCAACCGGGGCCGGCTCCCAGGACCGCCGTCCGGCGGCTCGCCGCCGAGGCGGTGCTCCCGGTTCGACCGAACCGTGATCGGTTGTCGGGTGTTCGCCTGACACTCCCGCGTGCGGGCCGTCCGTAGGCTCGGAGCGGCCACGGTTCAAGCGCGGGGGCGTACGCATGCCTGGCCGCCCGAAGGACGGCAGGGCCCTCGCTTGGACGCGGCTTTCTCGGCCGTCGTGGCCACCCAGTCGAAGTTCTGCCGGTCTGTTATGAAGGGTCGCTGATGTCCACCCCATTCCCGCCGTCCCCGGGGCGCGGCCCCGCCAGGCCGCCGCAGGGGCCCGGCGGACAGGGGATGCCGGGGCAGGCGGGCGGTTTCCCGTCGATGGGTCCCGGAGGGCCGGGCCGGGGCGGTCCCGGAGGGCCGTGGCCAGGTGGTCCAGATGGGCGTGGACCGGGTCAGGGCGGTCCCGGAGGGCCGTGGCCGGGCGGTCCTGGAGGGCCCGGGGGGTGGCCGGGCGGTCCAGGAGGGCGGCGGCGGCTGCCGCGGCGTGGCGGTGGGGGGAAGGGGGCGCTGATCGCCATCGTCGCGGTGCTCGCCGTCGTCCTGATCGGCGGGGCGGCCGGAGGGTGGCTGCTCCTCCAGCAGTTCGGCGACGGACCAGGACCGCCCCCCGAACTCACCGGCAAGCGGCCCCGACTGGTGCGGACGCCCTCGGCGACCCCGGCCGCCGAGGTGGTGAAACTACGGCCGATCACCGGGTCCCAGCTCTGCGACGCCATCCCGGACGCCCTCCGCAAGAGCCTGGTCACCGACGGCAAGTACGGCGGAAGGGACGCGTCCACAGGGGCCGCCACAGAAAGCGACAAGCGGGCGAACTGCGGATGGAGCAATAACAAGATGGACGTCGGCGACGGCGTCATCGGCCATCGCAGCCTGAGCATCTCCGTCCGGGCCAGGAGCACCGAGAGCCGGAACGCGCTCGAGTACGCCAAGGACCAGTTCGAGCAGGACAGGAAGGCGCACGAGCGGCGGGTCAACGTCCGGGACGGCAAGCGGGTCGACGGGAGGACCTCGGGCTCGGCGTTCGGCGAGACCCTCAAGCTCACGTACGGCGACGCGTCGTACAGCCAGAGCTCGATCGGGCACAGCGGCCTGTCGGCCGAGGTGTACGTCCGGCAGGGGCCATGGCTGATCAAGGTCAAGTACGGCGGCAGCAACCGGACCGGCCGGAAATACCCCTTGGGCGACGAGGTGCGCGCCGCGGCCGGCAAGGTCGCCGAGCGCGTCACCGCGGAGATGGCCAAGGACGCCTCCAAGGTCAAGATCGGCGGGCCCTGCGGAATCCTCAGCGTCGCGGACGTGCAGTCGGCGTTCTTCCCCGCCGTCACCGGGCCGTCCGTGGGCGACAACGACGGGCGCATCAAGCAGACCACCTGCACCTGGGCCATCTCGGAGGCGGTGAAGCACGAGCCGGGCCAGGAGTACACCGCCAGGGGCGGAAGCTTGCGCATCCACGTCGTCGACTGGGGGAACGACGGCAGCAGCGGGTCGGACTTCCAGTTCGATCGTGATGCCAGGAAGTACGACCGTTACCGCGCCAAGGGCGGCATCGGCAACAGCGTGAGCCACACCACGTACGAGCCCAGGGAGGAGCTCTCAGGGCTCGGGGAGAAGGCGTTCGCCGTGGTGTCCTCCACCACCACGCCTGGAGAGCCGGACGAGGAACCCCGGCGGGAGTTGCTCATCAAGGTCCTGTCCGGCGAGCGCACGGTCGAGTTCACCTTCAGGGGCACGACGGCCGGCGGCGGCATCGTCGAGGCCGACGACTACCAGGCGCCGGTCTTCGAGTCCGGCGCCGCCAAGTCGGCCGTGACCCGGCTGGCCAAGACGTTCCTCGCGGGTCTGGAATAGCGGCTGCGCGGAGGGATCGCGCGTCCGCGCGGGGCTGGTCGCGCGGTTTCGAGCCCGCCGGGCGGACAGGGGGTTGCCCGTCCGGCGGAGGAGCGTGCTGGAGGGGTACCGGCCCCTCCAGCACGCACTCCTTACAGCGCGCCTGGCGCACCGTGCGGCCGTTCCGGTCGTACCGAAGTATCGAAGGCCGACGCGAGCGCGAGGCATCCGTCGGGCCCGCGCAGGGCCGGGTGAGCGCAGCCGGCGCAGGGGTGCGGGGCGGGTTTCCAGGGCGGGACAGGCGGAGCGGACGCAGCCTGGACAAGCGGGGTGGACGCGCAACTATCCATAGATACCGCACGCGAAACTAATTTTCCACTTTTACTGCGAGATGGAAAATTTCTTCCTACATCGCTTGACCTGGGCGGTTAACACTGGGAAAGCTGTGGCGGGACAGCAGCAGTGTGAAAGGACCCCCCATGGTGACTGTCCGCGCGTTCGCGCCCGGCGACGAACGCCTCCTGGTGGACGCCTGGAACAAGAGCATGCCAGGAGACCCCACCACCTCCGGATGGTTGCGTGACTGCGTGCTGCTCGACCCGAACTTCGATCCCGAGGGCCTGCGGGTGGCCGTGGTGGACGGGCGGGTGGCGGGCTGTGCGTACGCCGTCCGCAGGCTCACGCCCCTGGCCCCTGGCACCGATCTGGAACCGGAGACCGGCTGGATCCCGTTCTTCTTCGTCACGCCGGAGCATCGCGGCGCCGGGCTGGGGCGGCGGCTGGTGGGGGAGGCGCTGGCGTTCCTGGAGGGCGTCGGCCGGACGAGGGTGGATTTTTCGTCCTATACGCCGAACTACGTGCTGCCGGGCGCCGACCCGGAGCTCTACCCCGCCGGCTTCCGGCTGCTGGAGTCGCTGGGCTTCCGTACGTTGTACTCGCCGGTCGCGATGGACCGCACGCTCGTCGGCTACGTGACGCCGCAGGACGTGCACGAGCTGCGCGCCAGGCGCGAGAGCGAGGGGTACGTCTTCCGCAGCCCTGCCGTGGGGGAGCTGCCGGAGCTGATCCGGTTCGCGGCCGACGCCTTCAACCCCGACTGGGGTGAGGCGATCCGCCACCACCGCGACCCCGAACGCATCGTCATCGCGAAAAAAGACGACATCGTGGGCTTCGCCCTCTACGCGGCCTACCGCGGCATCCCCGAGCGGTTCGGCCCCTTCGGCGTCGACCCTGGGCAGCGCGGCACCGGCCTCGGCAAGATCCTGCTCCATCTCACCATGACGATGATGCGGGCCGAAGGGCTCCACTCGTCGTGGTTCCTGTGGACCGGCGAGACCAGCCCCGCCGGCCACCTCTACACCAAGGCCGGTTACGAGATCACCAGGCGGTTCCATGTGATGAGGCGAGAAGCATGACGCACGTTCTGGCCATCGGCGCCCACGCGGGCGACCTCGACCTGACCGCGGGCGCCGTGCTCGCCCAGCACGTCCTGCGCGGCGACCGCGCGACGCTGCTGCACCTGACGCTCGGCGAGCGCGGCCATCCGCGCATGTCCGTGGCCGACTACGCCAAGCAGAAGCGCGAGGAGGCCGAGACGTTCGCCGAGCGGATCGGCGCCGGCGTGCGCTTCCTCGACTACGAGGACGGCCTGCTGCCCGAGGACGACGAGGTCAAGATGCGCGTCGGCGACCAGATCAGGGAGTTGCGGCCGGACGTCATCCTGACCCATTGGAGCGCGTCCATCCACAAGGATCACGCTCGCACCCACCGCATCGTCGAGGACGCCCGCTTCTACGGCGGGCTGAAGACCCTCGAACGCGAGCAGCCCGCCTACTGGGCGAGCGAGCTCTACTACGCCGACAACTGGGAGGACGCCGAGGGTTACGCCCCCGACGTGTTCGTCGAGCTGAGCGAGGAGGCGTACGAGATCTGGTCGCAGGCCATCACCGGCTACGCCTACGCCAGGGGCGAGACCTACGGCTTCCCCTACGTCGACTACTACCGCGCGCTGACCGTCGTGCGCGGTGCACCAGCCGGATTCGGCCGCGCGCAGGCGTTCGCCGCCCCGAAGGGCTCGCGCGTCCTCCGGACGAAGTATTTCGGAAAGGCAGCCCCCCAATGATCAGGCCCCCCGTGAAACGTCTGCTGGCGGTCCTCGCCGCCCTCGCCCTCGCCGGCTGTTCCGGCGGCGGAGGCTCCGGCGGGAGCGGCGAAGCTGAGAACGCCCCGCCGCTGGTCATCCATGCCGTGGACGCGGGCACGTTCCAGGAGGACTTCAACCCGTACCACCTCGAAGGCGTGAACTTCGGGACGAGCGGGATGATCCACGAGACCCTCATGTACTTCAACAAGCTCAAGCCCGGCGAGATCACGCCGTGGCTGGCGCTGAAGCACGAATGGTCTGACAAGGGCAAGTCGGTCACGTTCACCCTCCGCCAGGGTGTGAAGTGGTCCGACGGGAAGCCGTTCACCGCCGACGACGTCGCCTTCACGTTCCAGATGCTCAAGGACAACCCCGAGCTCAACAGGAACGCGCTGGAGATCACCGGCGCCGAGGCGCTGGCGCCGGACAAGGTGCGGATCGACTTCGAGAACACGTCGTACGCCAAGCTGTTCAACATCGCCGGCAACTCGCCGATCGTGCCCAAGCACCTGTGGGAGAAGCAGAAGGACCCGGTCACCTTCACCAACCCGAAGCCGGTCGGCACCGGCCCCTACACGCTGTCGAAGTTCTCGGCCCAGCTCTACGAGATGGTCAAGAACCCGTCCTACTGGCAGCCGGGCAAGCCCGAGGTGCCGGTGCTGCGCTTCCCCGCGTACACCGCCAACGCCGTCCAGACGGCGCTCCAGCAGGGCGAGGTCGACTGGGCGGGCGCGTTCGTGCCGGACATCCAGAAGATCTACGTGCAGGGCAAGCCGGAGCAGAACAAGTTCTTCTTCCCGCCCGAGGGCGTGGTGACGCTGCTGCCCAACCTGACCCACCCGATCCTGTCCAAGCCGGAGGTGCGCCAGGCCATCAGCCTCGCCATCGACCGCGACAAGATCGTCCGGGTGGCCGAGCGCGGCTACACCAAGGTCGCGCATCCGACCGGCGTGCCGATGCCGGGCGGGGAGGCGTACGTGCCGCCCGAGTACAAGGACGCCGCGTTCAAGGTCGACCTGGCCAAGGCCAAGGAACTGCTGAAGGGCGTCGACCCGGCCAAGCTGAAGTTCACGCTGCTGGTGCCCTCGCCGTTCACCGACTGGGTCAACGCCGCCCAGCTCATCCGGGAGGACCTCGCCAAGATCGGCATCACCGTCGACACCAGGGGCGTGGCGTTCCAGGACTGGGTGTCCAAGGTCGGCAAGGGCAACTACGAGCTGTCGATCAGGGCCACCGCGTCCGGGCCGACCCCCTACTACCAGATGCGCTCGATGCTCTTCGGCGGCCTGGCCGAGCCCGTCGGCGAGTCCGCGACCGGCAACTACCAGCGCTGGAAGGACGCCGAGACCGACCGGCTGATCGAGGAGTACGCCGCCACCGAGGACAAGGCCGAGCAGCAGAAGGCCACGCAGGGACTCGGCAAGATCATGGTGGAGAAGCTGCCCACCCTGCCGCTGTTCTACAGCCCGTCCTGGGCGCAGTACCGCACCAACAAGTACGTCGGCTGGCCGTCCGAGCAGGACCCGTACGCGATGCCGTCGCCCTACACCTCGCCCGACGCCGCCGTGGTGCTGCTGCATCTGAAGCCGGCCGCCAAGTGAGGTTCCTGGCTCGGCGGCTCGGCTTCTACCTCCTGACGGCCTGGGCCGCCATCACGCTCAACTTCCTGATCCCCCGGCTCATGCCGGGGGATCCGGTGGAACTGCTGGTGGCCAGGATGAAGGGCAACGTCGAACCGGAGGCCATCGACGCGATGCGGCGCGCGTTCGGCATCAGCGACGCGAGCCTCTGGCAGCAGTACCTCGACTACCTGGGCAACCTCGCACGCGGCGAGCTGGGCCGCTCGATCACCTTCTTCCCCACCGAGGTGTCCACGGTCATCGCCGACAGCCTGCCGTGGACGGTCGGGCTCGTCGGCGTGGCCACCCTGATCAGCTACCTCATCGGGACCTCGCTGGGCGTGCTCATGGCGTGGAGGCGCGGCACCTGGCTCGACGGGGTGTTGCCCGCGGCCACGTTCATGCACGCGGTGCCGTACTTCTGGGTGGCGCTGGCGCTCGTGTTCGTCTTCGGCGTGACCCTGCAGTGGTTCCCCGTGTCGAGGGCGTACGGGCTGGACGTGATGCCCGGCATGACCGGCGAGTTCGCGGCGAGCGTGCTCTACCACGCGGCGCTGCCCGCCGTCACGATCGTGATCGCGTCGATGGCCGACCGCATCCTCGGCATGCGCAACGTCATGGTGACGACGCTGGGCGAGGACTACGTGGTCATGGCCGAGGCGAAGGGGCTGACCTCGCGGCGGGTCATGTGGGCGTACGCGGCCCGCAACGCGATCCTGCCCAACATCACCAGCTTCGCCCTCTCGCTCGGGTTCGTGGTGGGCGGCTCGGTGCTGACGGAGATCGTCTTCTCGTACCCGGGGATCGGGTCGATGCTCCTCAAGGGCGTGGAGAACGAGGACTTCCCGCTCATGCAGGGCATCTTCCTCGTCATCTCCCTGGCCGTGCTCGTCGCCAACTTCCTGGCCGACCTGGCGTACGTCGTGCTCGACCCGCGAACCAGGCAGGAGTCCGAATGAAGATCAAGATCGGCTTCGGCATCCTCGTCTTCTTCGCGCTGATGGCCCTGGTCGGCCCGCTGCTCATCGGCGCAGACCCCGCCGCCACCAGCGAGGACGGGCTGCAGGGCCCGTCGGCCGAGCACTGGCTCGGCACCACGCAGACCGGCCAGGACATCCTCACCCAGATCGTGTACGGGGCCCGCATCTCGATGGGCGTCGGCGTCTTGTCGGCCGTCATCGCCAACCTGCTCGCGATCCTGGTCGGCCTCGTCGGCGGCTATTTCGGCGGCGCGGTGGACGAGGTCCTGTCCGTGCTCACCAACATCTTCCTGGTGCTGCCCGCCCTCCCGCTGATCATCGTGCTGGCCGGCTACCTGCCGCAGCGCGGCGTCGGTTCCGTGGCAGTGGTGATCGCGGTCACCGGCTGGGCGTGGGGCGCCCGCGTGTTGCGCGCCCAGACCCTCTCGGTACGGCGGCGCGACTTCGTCCAGGCCGCCAGGGCCAGCGGCGAGGGGCCGCTGCGGATCATCTTCTTCGAGATCATGCCCGTGCTGCTGCCCGTCATCGCCACCAGCTTCCTGGCCACCGTGGTCGCCGCGATCCTGGCCGAGGCCGGGCTGTCGTTCCTGGGCCTGGCCGACCTGTCCACGGTCAGCTGGGGCAGCATGCTCTACTTCGCCCAGAACGGCCAGGCGCTGCTCATCGGGGCATGGTGGTGGTTCATCCCGCCGGGGTTGTGCATCGCGCTCATCGGCACGGGCCTCGCGCTGGTGAACTTCGGCATCGACGAGATCGCCAACCCCCGCCTGCGCACGGTCAAGGTCAAGGTCCGGAAGGCCCGCACATGAACGTCCTGGAGATCCGCGACCTCGGCGTCGACTACCTGTCGCAGACCGGCGCCGTGCACGCCGTCGCCGACGTCTCGCTCGACCTGCGGCGGGGCGAGATCCTCGGCCTCGCGGGGGAGAGCGGCAGCGGCAAGTCCACGCTGGCCAACGCCGTCGCCCGGCTGCTGCGCCCGCCCGCCGCGATCACCTCCGGCTCGGTGGTCTACCACCGCCAGGACGGCACCGCCGTCGACGTGCTCGCCCTCAAGCGGGACGAGTTGCGCGCCTTCCGGTGGAAGGAGCTGGCCGTCGTCTTCCAGAGCGCCATGAACTCGCTCAACCCGGTCAGCACCGTCGGCGCCCAGATCGACGACGTCCTGCGCATCCACGCCCCCAAGATGCCCCGCAAGGACCGGGCGGAGCGGGCCGTCGAGCTGCTGCAGCGCGTCGGCATCAGCGCCGACCGGCGGCGGTCGTACCCGCACGAGCTGTCGGGCGGCATGCGGCAGCGCGCCGCCATCGCGATCGCGCTCGCCCTCAACCCCGAGGTCATCATCATGGACGAGCCGACGACGGCGCTCGACGTGGTGGTGCAGCGCGACATCCTCCACGAGATCAGGGCGCTCAGGGAGGAGTACGGCTTCGCGGTCGTGTTCATCACGCACGACCTGTCGCTGCTCATGGAGATCTCCGACAGGATCGCCATCATGTACGCGGGCCGCGTCGTCGAGACCGGCACCGCCGCGGCGCTGCACAGGGCGCCGCGGCACCCGTACACGCTGGGCCTGCTCCGCTCGTTCCCCCGCCTGCACGGGCCCCGCGAGGAGCTGCTCGGCATCCCCGGCACCCCACCCGACCTGCGTTCGCTGCCGCCCGGCTGCGCCTTCCACCCGCGCTGCGGGAGGGCCATGGAGGAGTGCTCCACGCGGCTGCCCCTGCTGACCGGTGGTGCGGGCGGGGCGGACGGCGAGGTGGCGTGTCTGCTGAACGGCGGCAGCGGTGTGGAGGAAGCATCATGATCGTTCTTGAGGGTCGTAACCTCACCAAGCACTTCACCTCGGCCCGCGGGCCGAGGGGACGGCTCGGGAGGCGGCCGCCCGTGCGGGCCGTGGAGGACGTGTCGATCGCCCTGCGCGCCGGCTCCGTGTCGGCGCTCGTGGGGGAGAGCGGCTGCGGCAAGAGCACGGTGGCCCGGCTGCTCGCGCAGGTCTATCCGGCCACGTCGGGCGAGCTGCTGCTGCGCGGCGAGCCGGTGCGCGCGCATCGCGGGGCGGCGTTCCGCGACTACCGGCGCCAGGTGCAGCTCATCTTCCAGGACCCGTTCTCCTCGCTGAACCCCTTCCACCGGGTGCGCTACCACCTGGCCAGGCCGCTGCGCATCCACGGCCACGCCCGCTCGGACGAGCAGGAGCGCACGATGGTCGCCGAACTGCTCGAACGCGTCAGCCTCACGCCGGTGGAGCAGTTCATGGACAAGCTGCCCCACGAGCTGTCCGGCGGGCAGCGGCAGCGGGTGGCGATCGCGCGGGCGCTGGCCGTCCAGCCCGTCGCGCTGATCGCCGACGAGCCCGTGTCGATGCTGGACGTGTCGATCAGGCTCGGCGTGCTGCGGCTGCTGGAGGAGCTGGCCAAGGAGAGCGGGCTGGCGCTGCTGTACATCACGCACGACATCGCCAGCGCACGCTACTTCGCCGAGGACATCACGGTGATGTACGCGGGCCGGCTCATCGAGAGCGGGCCCAGCGAGGCGGTCACCCAGTCGCCCCGGCACCCGTACACGCGGCTGCTGCTGGAGTCGGCGCCTGACCCCGACCGGGTGACCCCGCCCGACGCGACCCGGCACGGCGAGCCGCCCAGCCTCATCGCCCCGCCTGGCGGGTGCCGTTTCCATCCGCGCTGCCCGGTGGCGCTGCCGGTGTGCTCGAGCGAGGCGCCGGGACGTACGGAACTGGGGGAGGGCCGCTGGACGCACTGCTGGCAGGCGGAGACGCCGGACCCCGTGGCGCGGTGACGTCTCGGGTGACTCCTGGCTCGCCGAATCTTCAGGGCCGCTCCCCTACCCTCGTCCATGTCTGTGCCCGGACGCGGGCCCGCGTCAGCGCGTAGTACAGGCCACCGGCCACCAGCCCCCCCGACAGCCAGGAGAAGTCGGTGTCGTTCAGCGCGCGGGCGATGGGACCCTGGGTGAGCGGCACCATGCCGTACTGCCAGCTCCATGCCGCCACCAGCCCTGCGGCCAGCGCGAGCAACGCGCGGCCGTTGACCGGCCCGTACGGCGAGGCGTCCGCGCGATACAGGGACGCCACCTCGAGCCGGCCGCGCCTGGTGACGAAGAAGTCCACCAGCAGGATGCTCGCCCACGGGCTGATCCACACCAGGATGGAGACCATCCAGTGGTCAAAGGCCTGCGCGAAGTCGTCGGACTGGACGAAGACCGCCAGCACGGCGGACGCCACGCCGCCGGCGATGAGGGTCAGCTTCCAGCGGGCGATCCGGATGCCGACCGAAAGGGCGGCAAGCGAGCAGGAGTAGAGGTTGAGGATGTTCGTGGCCACGGGACCGTGCATGACGAGGAGCAGGACGGGCACCGCGAGCAGGCCGAACGTGTTCGTCACCAGATCGGAGGGGTCGCTTCCGGTCCCGCTGCTGCTCAGGTAGGCGCCGAGGGCGGCGAGCCAGACCGTGGGCACGTACATGCCGAGCGCCGTCGACCAGAAGACTGATGAGCGGGACGCGCCCGGGCGCACGAAACGACTGTAATCCGCCGAGTAGGGTAGCCAGCTGATGCCCCATCCGACGCCGATCGCGGTCAGCAACTGCGTGATCGCCGTCACCTTGTCGGCCGGTGTGGTGGCGGTGGCGGTGGCCCATTCCGGGTCGACCTGGGCGACGGCCAGGACGGTCATGATCGCCATGATCACCACGGTGGCCGGCACGGTGTACTTCTCGAAGGTACGGATCGCGTAGAAACCGTAGAGCGCCAGCAGGAGCTGGACGGCCATGATGACGGCGGCGACGAGATACTTCAGGCCGACACTGCCGTGCACCCCCATGCGGGCGAGAATGGCCAGGGTAAGGTCCAGCACGACCCAGGTGTTGACCCCAACCCACCCCATGGTCAGCAGGCCCTGGACGACTCCGGGGAGGATGGCTCCCTTGATGCCGAACGCCGCCCGGCCGATCACCATCTGGTTGACGCCCGTACGGTGGCCCATCAGATTGAACAGGCCGAAGACGGCGCACCCGATGAGGTTGCCGATCGCGATGACCGTGATGGTTTCGATGAGGCTCAGACCGAGCGTCACCCCCAGGGATCCCAGGACCCAGTTGATGGGTGCGATGTTGGCACCGGTCCAGATCCAGAACTGCTGCCAGGGAGTGGAGTCTCTGGCGGACGCGGGAATGGGCTCGACTCCGTGATCGTCGAAGGGCACGCCGTCCGGGGGAGTGTTCGTGCTCGGGCGCATGGTTGCCTCCTTGGTGATGTGGCCCACAGAACCACGGGGCATCATCGGAGATGAATGGAGACTTCTCCATGACTACGTTGATCCATTGGACAGAGCCACACCGTGTTCCCCCTTCGTTGGTCTGGTGGATCGTTCGTTCCTCCATCTCACCGTGCTGGTCGCGGGCAGGCCGGGGGGCGATGGACGAGCCGGTCGCCTGGGTGCACAACACCGAGCTGCCCGCCACGCCCCCTGACCGGCACCGACCCCCGGAGCATCGCCACGTGCCGTCGAAGCTCCGGGGCGTCCGACTGCTACCAGGGCACGGGGCCGTCCGCGCTGAAGAAGCCGGCGGTCGGTCCATCGGCGCCGAGCGTGGCCAGGCGTACCAGGACCGTGGCGCCCTGCGCGGGGGTGAGGAACCCGCTGTGGTCGTTGATGTCCGTGGCGACGTAGCCGGGGGCGGCGGCGTTGACCAGGATGCCGTCCTTGCGAAGCTCGTTGGCATATTGCACGGTCAGTGCGTTCAGCGCGGTCTTGGACGGCGAGTACGCGGCCGACGTCGGCAGCCCCGTGAACGGGCCGTCCAGGTCGCCGTTGATGGTCAGCGACGCGCCACCGCTGCTGACGTTGATGATGCGCGGCGCCGGTGACCGCCTCAGCAACGGGAGCATGGCGTTGGTCACCGCGATCACTCCGAAGACGTTGGTCTCGAACACCGCCCGGACCATGTCCAGGTCCACGGTGCTGGGGATCTGGTCGACGGCGTCCATCGGCGAGACCCGCCCCGAGCCAGTGATGCCGCTGCTGTTCTCGATCGCCTACCGGATTCTCGGGAGCGTGAGCGAAGCAGAGGACGCGGTCCAGGAGACCTGGCTGCGTTACGAGGCCTCACAGGCACAGCCCCGGTCGACCAAGGCGTTCCTGTCGGCCACGGTGTCGCGGATCTCGATCGACGTGCTGCGCTCGGCGCGCGTGCGACGGGAGGAATACTCCGGGCAGTGGTTCCCTGAGCCGCTGCTGACCGATCCGTACGCGGATCCGGAGCGGTCGGCTGAACTGGCCGACTCCTTGTCGATGGCCGCTCTGCTGCTGCTGGAACGGCTCAGCCCGCTGGAGCGCGCGGTTTTCGTGCTGCGCGAAGTGTTCGGGTTCGGCTTCGGCGAGGTCGCCTCTGCGGTGGGGCGCTCGGAGGTGGCGTGCCGCCAGCTCGCAGTCCGGGCGCGTCGTCACATGGACGACGGGCGCGCCCGGTTCGAGGCGGATCGCCGCGAGCGGGAAGAACTCGCCGGGCGCTTCTTCCACGCCTTCAGAGAAGGAGACGTGGACGGGCTGCGCGTGCTGCTCGCCGACGACGTACGGATGGTCGGCGACAGCGGCGGCAAGGCGCCGCTGTGGGGCGACGGTGTCTACGGCGCTGGACACGTGGCCCGAACGCTGGCTGCCATCGCTACGCCGTTCGCACGGATCGGCGGCGTTGTGGAGTCGCACGAGATGAACGGCCAGCCGGGTGCGATCTTCCGCGACCGGGACGGCAGGATCGTAAACACCTTGACGCTCGACCTCCTCGACAGGCAGGTGCAGACGATCCGCGCCATGCTCAACCCCGAAAAGCTGCGGCACCTGGGCCCGGTGGCGGACGCCTGGGCGGTCGTGCGCGAGGCGAACCAGGCCCGCAGACCCGGATGGAGCAGACCTGCTTGACACCGACCCGGCTCCCGGCGGCGAAGCGAGCGCGTCCACCTCGCTGCCCGCCACTCGCCTGGGGTGTAGTGGGCCGGCACGCGCCGGCACCACCACGGGCGCGCTCGACACCTGGCCCACGGACGTCACGCGCGCGTGACGGCGGTCTCCGCCTGGAGGGCCCGCGACCCGGCGCCGGCGTCGCTCCGCACCCACAACACCGCCGCCACGGCCACCGCCGCGATCAGCAGCACCAGCCCGCCGGCCACGATCACCCACCACCAGCCGGACCTGGGCGGCCTGGCTTCGTAGAGGGGCACGTCGGGCAGCATGTCGGGGGTGTAGGGCAGGCGCTGCGTGTACGGCGACTCCGGCGGGCCCTGTGCGGGCGGGCCGGGCGGCGGGACCGGGCGCGGGAAGCGATGCCTGATCGTCCGGTTGGGATCAGGTTCCTGCCTGTCTGGCTGCTCTCGCGTCATGATCCCCCCCACGCGCTTGTGAGTTACGCCCACATTGTCACACTTCCGGGGGAAATTCCGTCTGTATGACACGACGGAAGCCGCGCGAGAGGGGCGCCGGCGGCCGCTAGCCCTGGCCGCCGTAAGGCGGCTGCCGCCAGCCCTGCTGCTGGGGCTGCGAGGGCTGCTGGGGCTGCTGGGGGTAGGGCTGCTGGTGCTGGATCGGCTGCTGCTGCCAGCCCTGCGCCTGGCCGGGCTGCGGGTAGTGCGGTTGCTGCGGGTCGCGCCGGGCGATCACGCCCGCGATCAGCAGGCCCGTGCCGGTCGCGTTGAAGAGCATGCCGAGGGCGCCGATGAGCATGGCGGCGCCGCCCGCGCCCAGGGCGTCGTACATCGACGTGGCGATGAACCCGAGGACGACGTTGACCAGCACCCCCACGAGCAGCACGGCGCAGCCCGCCATGCCCAGCGTCGCGCCGCGCCCATGGGCGCGCCGGTTCATGGCGGTCACGATGACGCCGCCCACCAGCACGACGACCATGATGAGGGGGAAGATGATGGTGATCACATTGAGCATCAGGCCAACTCCGGGGGTTGCGGGGTCTCCTCGACGGTAGTGGATCGGCGGGCTTCGTCCACCGCCTTGCTGATCGAGCCGAGATCCAGGGCGCCCTGATAGCGCACGCCGTTGAGGAAGAGGGTGGGGGTGCCGCGCACGCCGCTGTCGCGGCCCGAGATCTCGTCGGCGGCGATCCTGGCGGTGTGGCGGGAGACGTCCGTCCAGGGCTCGACGTCGATCTGGGCGGCGTAGTGCTCGAGGTCGGCGTCGGTGAGGAAGCGCTGGTTGTCGAAGAGGATGTCGTGCATCTCCCAGAACCGGCCGGCGTCGTCCGCGGACTCGGCCACGACCGCCGCGGAGGCGGCCCGCGGATGCAGCGTGCGCAGCGGGAAGTGCCGGAACACCACGCGCACGTCCGGGTTCTTCCTGAGCAGCTCCTCCAGCACCGGGTGGAGCCGCCCGCAGTAGGGGCACTCGAAGTCTCCGTACTCCACGATCGTCACCTTGGCCTTCGCCGGCCCGCGCACGTGGTCGCCGGGCCCCACCGGCACGGCAAGCAGCTCGGGCAGCTCCTCCTCGGGCTCGGCCTCGGGCGGCGCGCACACCCCGCCGCGGTCCCACGCCAGCTTGAAGATCAACCATCCCAGCACCGCGGACAGCAGCGACCCCGCCAAAATCCCGATCTTCGCCTGCGACTGGATGCCCGGATGGTCGTCGAAGGCCAGGTCCACGATGAACAGGGAGACGGTGAAGCCGATCCCGGAGACCGCCGCGCCACCGAACAACTGCCCCCAGACCAGGTTGCCCGGCAGGCTGCCCCATCCGAACCGCAGCGGCACCCACGTGCCCAGCGAGATGCCGACGAACTTGCCCAGCAGCAGCCCCAACACCACACCGATCGACACGGGCGAGGTGACGGCGGCCCGCAGGGCCTCCCCGTCCAGCACCACCCCGGCGTTGGCCAGCGCGAACACCGGCACGATCACGTACGAGCTCCACGGCTGCAGCCGCAGCCGCAGCCGCTCGTTGACCGAGACGGCCCGCTGCACCCGCATCGTGGCCTCCCTGGCGGCCTGCGCGCTCGGGGAGCTGGTGAACGAGTGCACGGCCTCGCCGGCGAGCAACAGCTTCTGGTCGGTCGGCGCGTAGACGAAGACCAGGATGCCCAGCGCGATGCCGACCAGCGTGGGGTGGATCCCGCTCTCCAGCGTGGCCACCCAGAGCCCGAAGCCCAGCACGATGTAGGCGGGAGCCCGCCAGATCTTCAGCTTGCGCAGGGTCAGGATCGCGGCGAGCAGCCCGAACGCGGTGAGGAGCGCGGGAACGGACAGGCTGTCCGTGTAGAACAGCGCGATGACCAGGATCGCCAGCACATCGTCCACGATGGCCAGCGTCATCAGGAACGCCCGGAGCGGATCGGGGCAGCGGGCCCCCACGACGGCGAGCACGCCCAGCACGAACGCGGTGTCGGTGGCGATCGGCACGCCCCAGCCGACGGCTCCCGGCCCGCCGAAGTTCAGCAGGAGGTAGATCCCGGCCGGGACGAGGATCCCGCCCAGCGCCGCCACGGCCGGCACGGCGAGGAGCCGGCGGTCGCGCAACTGCCCGAGCCGCACTTCGTACGACACCTCGAGGCCGATGAGGAAGAAGAAGACCGCCATCAGGCCGTCGTTGACCCAGTGCCGCAGGTCGAGGGAGAACAGCGCGTCGTTGAAGGAGATGCCTGTCGGTATGTGCCAGAAGGCCTCGTACGTGTCGCCCCACGGCGAGTTCGCCCACAGCAGGGCGAGCACGGTGGCGCCGAGCAGCACGGTCGTACTGCCCGCCTCCGTCCTCAGAAACGCCCGCAACATGACAGTTCACCTCCAGGTGTCCGATCCTAGAGGTGCCGGGAAAGCCGCCTTCGAGCTGCCCGCCCCAGCTGTCCGCCCGGCGGTACTGTGGGCCGTCGCTACCGCCCGGCACCGGCGAAGGAGATCCGATGAAGAGCCGACGGTGGGGCCGGTCGAGCGGCACCCGCGACACGCTGCTGCGCGCCGCCCGCGAGGTCTTCCTGGCCAAGGGGTACGCCGAGGCGACCGTCGCCGACATCGTCGAGGCGTCCCGCATCAGCGTCGGCAGCCTCTACCACCACTTCGGCGGCAAGCCCGGCCTGTTCCTGGCGTTGTGGGAGCAGTTCATGCGCGGGCAGGAGGAGCGCACCTCCAAGGCGGCCAAGGCCGCGGAAGGCACCGCCGAACGGTTCCTCGCCGGCGCCCGCGCCTACCTGGAGGGCTCGTGGGAGCACCGCGAGGTGGCCAGGTTGTTCCTGGGAAACGACGGCCCCGCCGAGTTCGTCACGCTGCGCCGGCAGCGCGGCTGGGACTGGATCGGCGGCAACAAACGCCTGCTCGGCCTGGCGGACACGCGCGAGAGCCACGTACTCGTCGTGCTGCTCACGACCATGATGGGCGAAGCGGGCCGCGAGGTGGCCGCGTGCGAGAGCGGCGAGGACGCCAGGGTGACGATCGACGAGGTGATCCACCTGGTGAGACGGCTGCTCCCTACCTCCGACGGCGTATCCGAGCCGTCTCCTTAGGGACGACGACACGGCGTGCGGCCGGATGCGAGCGTGGACCGCATGGACGCTCTCCGCAGGGCGCTGGGCTGGCTGTCCGCCTGCTACGCGCTGGTCTTCCTGTCGTTCGCGCTGCCGCATTGGGGTGTCGTTCCCGGCCTGATGGGCGAGCCCGTGATCATCCCGGCCGCGGTCGTCGAGACGCTGTGCGCGGCCGCCGTGCTCGCCGGCGCCCGCGGCGCGCTGGCCGGGCGCTCCTGGGCCTGGAGCGGGCTCGTCTACAGTCATGCGGCGGCGCTGGGCGGGGTGGTGCTGGGCATCCTGGCCACGGCGCTCGGCGGGGCCGGCTCGGCGCTGCTCACGTGGTATCACGGCTCGATGGCGGCCGTGCTCGCCGCGGGCCTCGCCGGAGCCTTCTACGTCTCCAGCGTGCGCAGGTAGGCGGCGGCCTCGTCGAGCCGGCCCTCGCCGAACACGCGGATGCCGTCGAGTTCGAGCAACGCCGTCGTGACGCCCTGGCCCGGCGTGCGGCGCCCCTCGAAGGTGCCGTCGTAGATGGACAGCCCGCCGCACGAGGGGCTGCCTTCCTTGAGCACCGCCATCCGGATCCCGGACGAACGCGCCAGCGCGAGCGCCGACCGCGCGCCTGACAGGAACGCGGCCGTCACGTTGGAGCCGTCGGCCGCCAGCACGCGCGCCGCGCCCGAGAGCACGGCCGCGCCGCCCGCGCCGCCCTCGATCTCGGCGGCCGGGCGCGGCACCGGCAGCCCGCCCTCGACCTCTGGGCAGAACGGCACCAGCCGTCCCTCCGCCCGCCACGTTGCGAGCAAGGCGTCGGAACTGGTCTTCGCGCCGCCGTCGTAGCGCACCTTGCGCCCCATCAGGCAGGCGCTGACGAGGATTCTTTCCACGACTTCGATCCTATGAGCGCGATCGGCACCAGCGAGACGGCGGCCCGACGACAACTTCGAGCGCGGGCTTACCTGGGTGCTGGACGGAATCGAGACCGACCTGCACGGGCGATAGCCTTACCTGCGATGAACACCGTCGTCTCCACGATCGTCATCGCCGGCTCCCTGCTGCTCATGCTCATGAGCCTGGTCGTCGCGATCCGCAACCGGCCGATGGGCATGGTGCTGCTGTCCGGGTTCGCCCTGCTCGAGGTGGCCCTGCTCGTCCAGGCCGGCTTCGTGATCGCGGCGGTCGCCGGCGGAGCGGGGCCCGGCGACAAGGTGACGCTGTTCGGCTACATCGGCGGCGGGGTGCTGATCCCGCCCGCCGGGGTGTTCCTGGCGCTGGCCGAGCGGAGCAGGTGGGGGCCGGCCATCCTGGTCGTGGCCGGGTTCGCGATCGCGGTGATGAACGGGCGGCTGCTGCAGATCTGGCAGGGCGTGGCGTGAGCGCCGCCATCGGCTCCGGGCCCGGGCGCGCCCTGATCGCCGTCTACGGGCTGTTCTCGCTGGCCGCGGGCGCGCGGGCGGCCGTGCAGATCGCCGGCCGGTTCTCCGAGGCGCCGCTGGCCTACTCGTTGTCGGCCTTCGCGGCGCTCGTCTACATCGTGCTCACCGTGGCGCTCCTGCGGGGTGCGCGCGGGCTGGCGCTGGCCGCGCTCGGCATCGAGCTGGCCGGCGTGCTGATCATCGGCACCGCCAGCCTGGTGGATCCGTCGGCGTTCCCCGACGAGACGGTCTGGTCGGCGTACGGCCGGGGTTACCTGTTCATCCCGCTCGTGTTGCCGCTGGTGGGCCTCTACTGGCTGCTGCGCCGTCGGTGACGGCGGCCCGCGCGGCGTTATCGCCGTGCCCGCCGGGGCAGTGGCTGATCCCATGAGCAGTATCGAACACTCCGTAGACGTAGAGGCCCCCATTACGGTGGCCTACAACCAGTGGACGCAGTTCGAGAGCTTCCCCGAGTTCATGGAGGGCGTGGAGTCGGTCAGCTCGACGTACGGCGGAGAGCAGTCCGTGCCGCCCGGCACGGTCGGCGGCGGCGGGGCGCCTCCCGGTGGCACGCTCCCGCCTCCCGGGCCGGTGCCGCCGCACGGCCAGCCCCCCGAGGGGCCGCCGCGTCCCCTTCTCTGACCGGAGTATCGTCCACCGGCATCGCCCCCGGGCCCCGCGAGGCTCGGGGGCTTGTCATGGGTCAGGAATAAAGTGCCCTTTAACTCCTGTTAGGCTGGTGATTCGTCCCATGATTTGATGAACGGAGGATCTCCGGCATATGAGCGTGCTCGCCCAGGAGTCCAGAGGCCGTACCAGCCCTCTCGCGTGGCTGCTCGTGCTGGGGATCGTGCTCGCCGCGCTCAACCTGCGCACCGCCGTCACCAGCGTGGGGCCGCTGCTCGACCAGCTCGCCGGAGCGCTCGGCATGACGAGCGTCGGCACCGGCGTGCTCACGACGCTGCCCGTGCTGGCCTTCGCCAGCGTCGGGGCGATCACCCCCACGCTGGCCAGGCGCGTGGGCGAGCACCGGTTGCTGCTGCTCGCCCTCGTCACGCTCGGCATGGGCATGCTCATCAGGTCAATGGCGGGATCCGCCGAGATATTCCTGCTGAGCAGCGCGGTCGCGCTGTCCGGCGGAGCCGTCGGCAACGTGCTCATCCCGACGCTGATCAAGCGGCACTTCCCGGCCCGCACCGGGATCATGACCACCGTCTACACCACGGCCCTGGCCGCCGGCACCATGCTCGCCGCCGCCGCGACCGTGCCGATCGAGCGCGCGTCGGGCGACTGGCACATCGCCCTCGGCGTGTGGGCGGCCCTGGCCGCCGTGGCCGCCGTTCCGTGGCTCGCGCTGCTGCGCAGCGAGCCGGAGCGGGACACGGGCGCCGGGGACGCGGGCATCCGCCGGATGGTCAGAAGCCGGCTGGCGTGGACGGTGGCGATCTATTTCGGCACCCAGGCGATGATCGCGTACATCATGTTCGGCTGGCTTCCCACCATCCTCATCGACGGCGGCTACACCACGTCGCAGGCCGGGCTGATCCTGGGGGTGTTCACCGCGCTGAACATCCCGGTCTCCATCGCCACGCCCATGGTCGCCTCCCGCTTCCGCGACCAGCGACCCGTCGTGGTGGGGCTCGTGGCGTTCTACGCGGCGGGGTTCCTCGGGTTGTGGTTCGGGCCCGCGTCCATGGCGCCGGCCTGGATCGTGCTGGTGGCCGTGGGCATGGGGTCGTTCCCGCTGGCGCTGATGATGCTGGCGCTGCGCACCCGCACGCCGGAGGCCACGGCCGGGTTGTCAGCCTTCGGGCAGAGCACCGGCTACCTCATCTCGGGTGCGGGACCGCTGCTGGTCGGCGTGCTGCGCGAGGCCACCGGCGGGTGGGCGCTGCCGTACACGATGATCTTCCTGGTCCTCGTGGCGCAGCTCTGCACCGGCCTGTACGCGGGCCGCGACCGCTACCTGGAGGACGAGCGGCGACCCGCCGAGGCTGGGAAGATCGGCGGATGAGATCCACCGTCGTCACCTTCCCGTCCGGCCGGGTCAGCGGCCGCTCGCGGATCGAAGGAGCCGTGCCGGTGGGGGACCGGCACGGCCTGGTCGTCGCCGAGACGCCCTTCCACCCCCTCGACCACACCTGGCCCGACCAGCCCGCCGATCGGGGCACGATCGCGGGCCTGCCGGTTCTCGACTGCGTCACAGGGGCCCAGTCGAGCTCCGGTGAGGTGTTCGCCGGCGGGGACATCCCGGTGCGGCGCGGCACCGAGGGGTGGGAGTGGCTGGTCCTGCACGTCACCTCGGAGCCGTTGCCCGTGGGGGCCGAGGTGGAGCTGGAGGTGGACGCCGGCTTCCGTGCGGGGCTCTCGGCCGGCCACACCGCCTGCCACCTGGCCGCGCTCGCCCTCAACGCGGCGCTGGCCGACCGCTGGCGCAAGGAGCCGGCGCTCGACGGGCTCGGGCGGCCCGACTTCGACCAGGCGGCGATCACCTCGTCGCGGATCGTGCCGCGCGGCAGCGTGGACGTCTACCGCCTGGGCAAGTCGTTGCGGAGGAAGGGCTTCAGCGCCGAAGGGCTGGACCTGGCGCAGGTCACCCGGCGCGTGAACGAGCAGCTCGCCGCCTGGGTGGCCGCCGGGGCGCCGGTCATCGTCGACGTACCGGGGCCGGAGCTGACGGCCCGGCGCACCTGGCGGTGCTCGTTGCCGGAGGGTGAGGCGTCCATCCCGTGCGGCGGCACGCACGTGAGCAGCACGGCCGAGCTGGGGCGGGTCGAGGTCGCGTGCACGCTGGAAGAGGCGGCCCTGACCATGCGCACCACCTGCGCCTAGCGAAGCCCTGCACGGCCGACGTGCGCGAGCGCGTCGGCGCCGGCGACCCCCGGGCGCTGCTGGCCACGATCGGCATCGACCTCGACGCGGTGCACCGCCGCACCAGGGCGGGCACGGACGAACCCGGCCTGTGGAGCCTGCGCCGCTCGCGGGTCCGCCCGCTACGCGTCACCCTCTACGGTCCGCTCGGGCAGCTCCCGCTGGCCATGCACGCCAGAAAGGTCATCGAGGTGGCGGCGTGGCGGCCGGGGCCGGTCACGGGGGAGCGGGTGCTGTGGGGCCTGCTCGCCGACCCCGCCAACGGCGCCGCCGCGATCCTCGCGGACGCGGGCGTGGACCTGCCGGCACTCGTACGGGAGGCGGGCGTCCCCACCCGCCGCGCCGCCTGACCGGTCAGCCGGCCTCGCTCGCCGCCGGCTCCAGATGGGCGATCTTGTCCGGGTTGGCGATGAGGTAGATCGTGCTGATCCTCCCCTCCGAGACCTCCAGCGAGATGACCGTCACCACCCGCCCGGCCGCCGAGACGACGATCGCCGGGGCGTTGTTCAGCACCGCGGAGCCGAAGGAGACCCCCTCCGCCCGCGCCAGGCCGACCGAGCTCATGAAGCGGGCGAGGTTCTCGGGGCGGCTGATCGACGTCAGGAAGCGGCCGACGTTCTCCGCCCCCGTGATGGTCCGCAGCGCGGCCCTGGCCTTGCCGCCGCCGTCGGTGACCATCGTGACCTCGTCGGCGAACATCGCGATCAGCGTGTCCAGGTCCCCCTCCGCCGAGGCGCTGACGAACCGCTCCGTCATCCGCCTGCGTTGCTCACGGTCCACGTCGAACCGCGGCCGCTTCTCGCGTACGTGCTCGCGCGCCCGCCGGGCGAGCTGCCTGGTGGCCGGTTCGCTGCGTGCGATGATCTCCGCGATCTCGGCGAACGGCAGGTCGAACGCCTCCCGCAACACGAACACGGCCCGCTCAAGCGGCGACAGCGTCTCCAGAACCACGAGCAGCGCCATCTCCACGGATTCGGCCACCTCGGCGTGCTCGGCGGCGTCCGGGGCGGTGCTGATCGGCTCGGGCAACCACGGCCCGACGTACGACTCGCGCCGCGACTTCGCCCACCGCAGCCGGTCGAGGGCCAGCCGCGAGGTCACCCTGACCAGATAGGCCCTGGCGTCGTCGACGCCCGCCTCGTCCACCCTTGACCAGCGCAACCACGCCTCCTGGACGACGTCCTCGGCGTCGGCGACGCTGCCGAGGATCCGGTACGCGACTCCGGCCAGCAGGCTTCTGTGCTCCTCAAACGTCGACATGACGTCTAAGACGTATCACGAGGCTTCGGTGTGACACGAGGGCTCCGGATCTCCTATACACTTGGTGATCGCAAGGGGCTATGGCGCAGTTGGTAGCGCGCCTCCATGGCATGGAGGAGGTCTGGGGTTCGAATCCCCATAGCTCCACTCAAGCCGAGACAGTCGAAAGCGGCCCTCCGTCTGATGGCGGAGGGCCGCTTTCGACTCCGGACCAGGCTCGGTCGCCGTTCGCGGGATCCGAGAGGGCTAGCTCTGCAGCTGGGCTGCCAGGGTTGCCGGATCCGAGCCCGGTGAGCCGCCTGAGCGACTACACAGAGAGCATGAGCCGGAACATGTCGTCTGTCATGGGTGAGTCTCGGACCCCTGGGCAGGCCCTACGCCACTGGCGGCGCAAGTGCGGATTGAGCCAGCTCGAACTCTCCTCACGATCTGGCGTGTCCACGCGGCACATCAGTTACGTCGAGACGGGCCGAGCCAACCCCAGCCGGGAAACCATACTCCGGCTGGCTTCGTACCTCGATATCCCGCTCCGTGAGAGAAACCGGATCCTTCTGGCTGCCGGCCACGCCCCGAGCTATCCTGAGCGGCCCCTCGACTCGCCCGAGCTCGTTCCCGCGCTCGTCGCGGTCCGCCGGATCGTCGCCGCGCACCAGCCGTATCCGGCACTTGCCATGGATGGCCGCTGGAATCTCCTCTGGGCCAATCCCGCCGCGCGGATCCTGATGCAAGGAGCTCGGGACGACCTGTTGCGGGAACCGGTGAACATGATGCGACTCGGGTTGCACCCGGCCGGTGTCGCGCCGAGGGTGCGGAACTTCAGCGAGGTCCGCCGGGCCATGCTCGCGCGACTCGCCCGGCAGGTGGAGCGGACGGACGATCCCGTGTTGCGCGCGTTGCTCGGCGAACTCGCCCACTACGGTGCCGGAGAAGACGTGGCCGGGTTCGCCGCCACCATGGAGCACGAGATAGCACTGCCCCTCAACATCGAGTATGCCGGTCACGAGCTCTCCCTGCTGAACACGGTGACGACGTTCGGCAGCGCCTACGATCTCACGTTGCACGACGTCGTCATCGAGACGTACTTGCCCGTCAACGCCGAAACGGCCGCCGCATTGGGGGAACTGTCGATCCGAGCGGGTGCGCCACCGGCGGATCTCTGACGTGACGGACGTTCAGAACATCCCGTTCGGGGTCTCGGCGTTGCCGGGCACCGGCTGGACGACGTCCCAATGCTCCACGATCAGGCCATCCGCCACTCGCCAGATGTCGACGACGGCGAGCGCCGGCGAGTCGTCGTGCGGGGTGAGGCAGTAGTGCAGCACGACGAGATCATCACCGGCGATGACGCGCTTCAGGTCCAGAGCGGCGTTCGCGACCGGCGCCTTGAGGATGTGCTCGATGAACCGGTCGCGACCCGACGGGTTGCCCGGACTGTGCTCGACGAAGTCCGGGTGGAGGACCTCGGCCAGGATGCCGGTGTCGCCCCGCGCGAACTCGGCGAAGGCGCCGACGACTATCTCACGATTCGTCTTCTCGGACTGGTTGCTGGTCATGGCATCGACCGTCGCCCACGACGCCCCCGTCCGTCCATGACCAGGTGGTCATGAGCGCCGGCCGGCCGTCGAATGCCGCGAGCCTCCGGACCCCGCCGTCAGGGCGGGTCGAAGAGGGCGAGTTCGTCCCGGTCCGGAGCCTCGAAGAGGCGGGCCCACTCCTCCAGCATGTCCCGCGTGATCGGGACCGTGTCGCCGGCTCCGCTCGCGTTGCGCGACTCCAGGCGTCGGCAGAGCTCGTCGATCGGCGCCGCGAGATAACGCAACTCCACGGCCGCCCCAAGGGCCCGGGCGGCCAGCCGAAGCTCGTCGCGCTCGGCCCGCGACCAGAAGCCGTACTCCAGGACCACGACCTGACCGAGCCGCAGCAGCTCCTGGGCGTGCCGCCAGAGTTGCCGTTCCAGCCGGTCGCGGGCCCCGTCGTCGAAGAGATCGAGGTCGAGGCGCGCCAGCCATTCGTCCGGGCACAGCCGCACGGCCGGGAGCTCGGCGGCCAGGCGGCGGGCGAGCGTCGTCTTGCCCGCGCCCGGCAGGCCGCACACCAGGATCAACCGTCCCGCAGCATCGGAGATATCCTTTTTTGCCGCAGAAGATAAGGAGTCTCATCAGTGGTGGTCATCGCTCCGGAGCGGTCGTTCGACGAAGCCGAGGTTTTCGCACTCTACGACTCGGTCGGCTGGGGACCGTGGACACGTGACATCGCCAGGGTCTGCCGGAGCCTGGCGAACTCGCACCTGGTCCTCACCGCCAGGGACGAGGCGGGGCGGCTTGTCGGCCTGGCGCGGACGGTGTCGGACGACGAGATGATCTGCTACGTCCAGGAGTTGCTGGTCGACAAGGAGTTTCACGGCCAGGGCATCGGGCGGCGGCTGCTGGAGCACCTGAAGGAACGTTACGCGCACTGCCGCTACTTCATGCTGACCACCGATCATGAGTCCACGCCGGAAGGGGTGGCCAACCACGCCTTCTACCGGCGCCTCGGCCTCATCGAGCACCACGAGCAGAAGTTGTCGGCGTTCGGGCTGAAGGTCGGAGACGGTTGAATTCCCCGCCGGCCGCATAATGTCGGAGGTATGACGATCTTCGGCCCTGTCATCGACGTACGCCCGCTGTTCCCGCGCGAGCGGCGGGCCCTGCTGGACCTCCTCGGCGGGCTCGCGCCGGAGGACTGGTCGAGGCCGACGGTCTGCCCCGGATGGGACGTCCACGACGTCGTGGCCCACGTGCTCAACGACTACATGCGGCGGCTGTCGGGCAGCCGCGACGGCTACGGCCGTGCCGTCTTCGCCGGCGACGAGACGCTGCCCTCCTACCTGGCCCGCGTCAACGGCCAGTTCGCCGAGGCGCTGCGCCAGATCAGCCCGCGCGTGATGATCGACCTGCTCGGCCGGCTCGGCGGGCAGCTCGACGACCTGTGGGCGGCCCGCGACCTGGGCGGGCCCGCCGACCTGGACGTGTCCTGGGCCGCCACGGACGTCGGCAGCCCCGCGTGGCTCGACATCGGGCGCGAGTACACCGAATTCTGGGTGCACCAGCAGCAGGTGCGCGACGCCGTCTCCGCTCCCGGGGCCGACGACCCCGCCCTGATGGGGCCGGTGCTGGACGTCTTCGCCCGGGCCCTGCCGTACACACTCCGCTCGGAGGAGCGCCCGGAGGGGACCACGGTCGCGCTGGAGGTGACCGGGCCCGCCGGCGGCCGGTGGTCCGCCACCAGGCGCGCGGGCCGCTGGAGGATGTCCCAGGCCGGTGCGGAGTCCGCCGCCCGCGTCTCGATGGACCAGGACACGTTCTGGCGCCTGGCCACCAGGGGCGTCACCCCCGATCAGGCCCGCGAGCGCGCCGACATGACGGGTGACCCGGCGCTCGCCGCGTCGGTCACCACGCTGCTGGCCATCGTCGCCTGACCGTGACGGGCGACCGCGGTGTCCCGGCCGAAGTGCGCACCGGGTGAGCACTTCAGACTGCACGGCAGGCCGCGTGGTGCTGTGACGGTTGCACGCGTGAGCTGCTCAGCTCGGCCGCTTCTGGTTCTCGATGTACTCCTTGATGATCGACAGTGGGGCACTGCCGCAGGACGCGGCGAAGCAGGACGGGACCAGAAATGCCCGCGCCACAGACATTGGCGGACGTGCGGGCCGGATTGTTTGCGGAGGAGCCGCGCCGAGACGCCTTTGAGGGAGTTGACCAGGACCGACAGCGCGACTCCGGGCGGTGGTGGACCAGCAGGTGCCTTCCGCCCGCCGGCCGCCCAGCCCTTCGATGATCGCTGTCTGTCGTGGCAGCACCAGATCGAAGCCATCGACGGCGAGGAACCGCAAGCTCGGTCCCTTCCGGGCCGAGAAGCTGACTAGTGCCGGTGACGCTGCGACCCCAACGTCTTGCCTATGTGGAAGCCGCCCGGCAGGTGCACGGACACGTGGCGGCGGCCGTCGGGGCCGGTCGTGACCCGGAAACGCCGGTTGCCGAAGCTGTGGCCGACGCCGCGCCGCGACAGGTTGATCCGGAACGGCCCCACCTTGATCGACTTTCTGTAGTGCCAGCCCAATGCCCCTCCTCCGGCTTCGTACACTCATCCGGAGAAACGACCGGGCCGCCCGCGGGGTTCCTCCCGCCGGGCCGTGACCATCGGAAGGATCCACGTTCATGATCCTGATCGCCCATCTGAGCGACATCCACATCGGCGCCACGCCCGCCGCCGTCGCGCGCGCCGACAGGGTGATGCGCTACCTTGACGCGCTGCCGTACGACCTCGACGCGGTGCTGGTGACCGGCGACATCGCCGATCACGGGCTGGCCGAGGAGTACGAGCAGGCCGGGAAGGTGCTCACTTCGCGTCACCCCGTACTGACCGGGCCCGGCAACCACGACGTGCGGGCGGAGTTCCGCCGGGTCCTGCTCGGTGCGCAGCACCTGGTTGACGGGCCCGTCAACCAGGTGCTCCGCACCGACCGCGCGATCTACGCCATGTGCGACTCGTCCATCCCCGGCGAGAACGCAGGGCGGCTGGATGACGAGACGATCACCTGGCTCGAAGGAGTGCTGGACGGCGCCGACCGCCCGGTGTTCGTGGCCTTCCACCATCCGCCGGTGACGCTGCAGAGCCCGCCGCTGGACGGGATCAGGTTGCACCGGCCGGAGCGGCTGGAGGAGCTGCTCGCCGGTCGTGCGGACGTGCCGGCCGTGCTGGTCGGCCATGCGCACATGCCGGCCGCCACCACGTTCGCCGGACGCCCGCTGCTGGTCGCTCCCGGAGTCGTGTCCACGGTGAGGCTTCCGTGGGAGGGCGGCACGACGTTCGACACCTGCATCGACTACGACCTGCCGCCGGCGCTCGCGTTCCACGTGCTCGACGGCGAGGGCCGGATGACGACCTACTACCGCCTCGTCCCGTAGCCGCACCGCGCGGTCACGTCAGGGGGAGGTGACGCGCTGAGGGCCGCGTCCCGCGTCACCGGTTGCGGCACGTCGCTTGGGCGCCTGCCTCGGTTCTGAGGGTCCAGAAGTAGGTGACGTGGGCACGTGCTGCGCCGACGCGGCGGTTCGCGTGACCTGACCGTAATCCGTCGGCCCCTTGACGAGACCCTTTGTTAACGTTCACAGTCGGGGCCAGACCGAAAAGGAGCGCGGCTTCGGCCGCCGCTCGTGATGTGTCGAGCAGGAGAAGGTGAACGGCAGGAAGGTAGGAGGCGCTGGCGTTCCCCTCGGAATGTTAGCGCTCACATAGGAAGGGACCCCCCACGTGTTGAAGAGGATCTCGGCGCTGGTGCTCGCCGGGCTCACCGCGATGTCGGTGGCGGCGTGCGGTAGTGGCGGCAGCGGCAGTGCCGGCTCGGACGGCGCAGACGGCTCGGGTGGCGCGGACGGCTCGATCACCATGGGCTTCTCCCAGGTGGGAGCGGAGAGCGGATGGCGCACCGCGAACACCAAGTCCGTCCAGGAATCCGCCCAGAAAGCGGGCATCACGCTCAAGTTCTCCGACGCCCAGCAGAAGCAGGAGAACCAGATCAAGGCCATCCGCTCCTTCGTCCAGCAGAGGGTGGACGTCATCGCCTTCTCGCCGGTGGTGGAGTCGGGCTGGGACACGGTGCTCAAGGAGGCCCAGAACGCGAAGATCCCGGTCATCCTGACCGACCGCGCCGTGGACTCCAAGGACACGACCCTGTACAAGACCTTCCTCGGCTCGGACTTCGTCGAGGAGGGCAAGAAGGCCGGCCAGTGGCTGGTGGAGGAGTACAAGGACACCACCGAGACGGTGAACATCGTCGAGTTGCAGGGCACGACCGGCTCGGCGCCGGCGAACGACCGCAAGGCCGGGTTCGCGGAGGTCATCGGGGCCGACCCGAAGTTCAAGATCATCGCCTCGCAGACCGGTGACTTCACCAGGGCCAAGGGCAAGGAGGTCATGGAGGCCTTCCTTAAGTCGAACCCGGACATCGACGTGCTCTACGCGCACAACGACGACATGGGCCTGGGGGCGATCGAGGCGATCGAGGGCGCGGGCAAGACGCCCGGCCAGGACATCAAGATCATCACTGTGGACGCCGTCAAGGACGGCATGCAGGCGCTCGCCGACGGGAAGATCAACTTCATCGTCGAGTGCTCCCCGCTGCTCGGCCCGCAGCTGATGGACCTGGCCAAGAAGGTCGTCAAGGGCGAGCAGGTGCCCGCCCGCGTGGTGACCGAGGAGACGACGTTCACCCAGGAGCAGGCCAAGCAGGTCCTGTCCACCCGCCAGTACTGACCGCACGGCCGGGGCCGCCCCGGCCCCGGCCGTCACCTGCGAAGGGGAAAAGGCGTATGGCCGTACCCGCGCCGGTCCTGACGATGAGCGGGATCGGCAAACAGTTTCCGGGCGTGAAAGCCCTGGACGGCGTGGACCTGCGGTTGTCACCCGGAGAGGTGCACGCGCTCATGGGAGAGAACGGCGCGGGCAAGTCCACCCTGATCAAGGTGCTCACCGGCGTGTACCCCGCCGACACGGGCACCATCGAACTGGACGGCGCCGCCGTGGCGTTCGGCAGCCCCCTGGAGGCGCGGCAGGCCGGCATCAGCACGGTCTACCAGGAGGTCAACCTCTGCACGAACCTCTCGGTCGCCGAGAACGTCCTCATCGGCCGGGAGCCGCGCCGCCTGGGCCGTATCGACTGGAAGCGGATGCGGGCCAGGGCGGCCGAACTGCTGTCGCGGCTGGAGCTGAGCCTGGACGTGTCGGCGCCGCTGTCGACGTACTCGCTGGCGATCCAGCAGATGGTGGCGATCGCGCGGGCGCTCGACGTCGACGCGAGGGTGCTGATCCTCGACGAGCCCACGTCCAGCCTGGACGCGGGCGAGGTCGAGCAGCTGTTCATGGTGATGAGGCGGCTCAAGGAGGAGGGCATCGCCATCCTCTTCGTCTCCCATTTTCTCGACCAGATCTACGAAATTTCGGATCGTATGACGATCCTTCGCAACGGTCGGCTCGTCGGCGAATACCTGACCAGCGAGCTCAGCCAGGTGCAGCTCGTCGCCAAGATGATCGGCCAGGAACTGGACGTGCTCGAACGCCTGCACGGCGAGGCCAGGGTCTTCGACCGCCCGCTGGTCGAGGCGCGCGAGCTCGGCAGGGCGGGCGCCATCGAGCCGTTCTCGCTCACCGTCCACGAGGGCGAGGTCGTGGGCCTGGCCGGGTTGCTCGGCTCGGGCCGTACGGAGATCGCGCGGTTGTTGTTCGGCGCGGACCACGCGGGCACGGGCGAGATCGCGGTCGGCGGATCGCCGGCGTCTCTGCGCACGCCGCGCGCGGCCATCAATCACAAGATCGCGTTCTGCTCGGAGAACCGCAAGGAGGACGGGCTCATCCCCGACCTGACCGTGCGCGAGAACATCATCCTGGCCCTCCAGGCCACCCGGGGCTGGACGAGACCGGTGCCGAGAGAGCAGCAGGACGAACTGGTCGGCAGGTACGTCAAGGCGCTGCGGATCAGCCCGCCCAACCCCGAGCACCTCGTACGCGACCTCAGCGGCGGCAACCAGCAGAAGGTGGTGCTGGCCAGGTGGCTCATCCTGGAGCCGCGCCTGCTCATCCTCGACGAGCCCACCCGGGGCATCGACGTCGGCGCGAAGACCGAGATCCAGCGGCTGGTGGCGGAGCTGTCCGACGGCGGCGTGGCGGTGCTGTTCATCTCGGCCGAACTGGAGGAGGTGCTGCGGCTCAGCCACAAGGTCGAGGTGCTGCGCGACCGGCGGCTGGTGGCCGAGCTGCCCAACGGCGACGAGCTGACCACGGACGTGCTCATGGAGACGATCGCGAGCGGGGGCCGGGACGCATGAGACGGCTGCTCTGGCCGGCGGTGGTCCTCGTGCTGCTGCTGGCGCTCAACGTGCTCTTCACCCCGAGCTTCCTGTCGATCCAGGTCAGGGACGGTCACCTGTACGGCAGCCTGATCGACATCCTGCGGTTCGGGGCTCCGCTGATCCTGGTCGCGCTCGGCATGACGCTCGTCATCGCCACCGGCGGCATCGACCTGTCGGTGGGCTCCGTGGTGGCGATCTCGGGCGCGCTGGCGTGCCTGCAGATCAGCCAGGACGCCGGCGTGTTCACGGCGGTGGCGCTGGCGCTCGGGCTCTGCCTGGCGCTGGGAGCGTGGAACGGGTTCCTCGTCGCGGGCATCGGCATCCAGCCGATCATCGCCACGCTCATCCTCATGGTGGCCGGGCGCGGCCTGGCCCAGCTCATCACCGGCGGGCAGATCATCACCGTCAACAGCGAGGCGTACAAGGTGATCGGCGGCGGCTACTGGCTGACCGTGCCGTTCGGCGTCCTGATCGTGCTCGCGGTGCTGGGGATCACCGCGTTCCTGACCCGGCGGCTGGCGCTGGGGGTGTTGATCGAGTCGGTCGGCGGCAACGCCGAGGCGAGCCGGCTGGCCGGCATCAGGTCGCGCGGGATCATCCTCATGGTGTACGCGTTCGCCGCGCTGTGCGCCGGCGTGGCCGGCCTGATGATCAGCTCGAACGTCTCCAGCGCCGACGGCAACAACGCCGGGTTGTGGATCGAGCTGGACGCCATCCTGGCCGTCGTGATCGGCGGCACGTCGCTGGCCGGCGGCCGGTTCTCGCTGGGCGGCACCGTGCTGGGCGCGCTCATCATCCAGACCCTGACCACGACCGTCTACTCGATCGGCGTGCCGCCGGAGACGACGCTGCTGTTCAAGGCGCTGGTCGTGACGGCGGTCTGCCTCATCCAGTCGCCGTCCTTCCGCGCGAAGGTGTTCGGCAGGAGGGGCAGGACCGCCCCGCCGGGCGCCGTGGCCGAGGAGCCGGCGCGGGTGCGCGAGGAAGTGCCGCCGGGCGGAGTGAGGCCATGAGCAGGTGGCGGCGTATGGCGGCCGAGCCCGCCGGACGGAGTGAGGCGATGAGCATGAGCACGATGACCCTGGGCCGGGCCGTGCCCGCGAAATACCTGCCGGTGCTGGTGACCGGCTGCTTGTTCGCGGCCATGTTCGTGGCGGGCGGGATCCGCTACGAGGGGTTCGCCAGCGGGCAGGTGGTGCTCAACGTCTTCATCGACAACGCGTTCCTGCTGGTCGTGGCGGTGGGGATGACGTTCGTGATCCTGACGGGGGGCATCGACCTGTCGGTGGGCTCGGTGGTGGCGCTGTCGACGATGATCGCGGCCAGCCTGATGGCGGGGCCGGGGTGGCCGCCGTACGTGGTGATCCCGCTGGTGCTGGCGATCGGGTCGGGGCTGGGGCTGGTGATGGGCGCGATCGTGCACGCCTTCGACATCCAGCCGTTCATCGTGACGCTGGCGGGCATGTTCCTGGCCCGAGGGTTGTGCTACACGATCGGGACCGACTCGATCCCGATCGAGGACACGACGTTCACGGCGTTCGCGCAGACCAGGATCGACCTGTTCGCCGATCTGTGGATCTCACCGAGCGTGGTCATCGCGGTGGTGGTCGTGGTCGTGGCGGCGTACGTGCTGCACTACACCCGGCTGGGCCGCTCGGTCTACGCCACCGGCGGCAGCGAGCAGTCGGCGATGCTGATGGGCCTGCCCGTGGGCCGGACGAAGATCGCGGTCTACACGATCAGCGGCTTCTGCTCGGCGCTCGGCGGGGTGCTGCTGTCGTTCTACATGCTCTCCGGCTACGGCCTGCACGCCGTGGGCATGGAGCTGGACGCGATCGCGGCGGTGGTCATCGGCGGCACGCTGCTGACCGGTGGCAGCGGTTTCCTGCTCGGCACCGTGCTCGGCGTGCTCGTGCTCGGCCTGATCCAGACGATCATCAGTTTCGAGGGCACGCTCTCCTCGTGGTGGACGAAGATCTTCATCGGTCTGCTGTTGTTCGTCTTCATCCTTTTGCAGCGGGTGTTCTCGGCCCGCTCAAGCCGTTGACCTGCGGGGAGACGTTTCGGGATAGTTACCTGTCGGTTATGGGCGGCCGTTGACAAGGGCTTTGTTAACGATAACAATCGGGCGGTGGTGAACGCGAAATTTGTTGTTATTCGTCACGTTCTGTGATGGGAATCACCGCTCTACCGGCAGCCGCGACGTCCAGCGCTGCCGCGACCCCCTTCGCAAGGAGATGACATGAGGTTGGGACGAATCGGGGGCGTGGTGTCCGCCATCGCGCTCGCCGCGACCATGACGGCCTGCGGTTCGAGCACGAAGACGATCGACGCCGAAGCCTCCGCCTCCGCCGCGGCCGGCAACGCCGGCGCCCTGGTCGGCGTCACGATGCCCACCAAGTCGTCGGAGCGCTGGATCCACGACGGCGACAACGTCAAGGAGCAGCTCGAGAAGCTGGGCTACAAGGTCGACCTGCAGTACGCGGAGAACGACATCCCCACGCAGGCCAACCAGATCGAGAACCAGATCACCAAGGGCGCCAAGCTGCTGATCATCGCCTCGATCGACGGCACCGCGATCACGTCGCAGCTCCAGCAGGCCGCCGACAACAAGATCCCGGTCATCGCCTACGACCGGTTGATCCGCAACAGCCCCAACGTCGACTACTACGCCACGTTCGACAACTACAAGGTGGGCGTGCAGCAGGCGACCTCGCTGCTGAAGGGCCTCGGCGTCGAGGACGGCGAGAAGGGCCCGTTCAACGTCGAGTTGTTCGGCGGCTCGCCCGACGACAACAACGCCACGTTCTTCTGGAACGGCGCCATGTCCGTGCTCCAGCCGAAGATCGACGACGGCACGCTCGTGGTGAAGAGCGGCCAGACCGACTTCAAGACCGCCGCGATCCTGCGCTGGGACCCGGCCACCGCGCAGAAGCGCATGGAGGACATCCTCACCAAGACCTACACCGGCGGCGCCAAGGTCGACGGCGTGCTCTCGCCCTACGACGGCCTGTCGATCGGCATCCTGTCGGCGCTCAAGAGCTCCGGCTACGGCCGCAGCGGCCAGGCGTACCCGATCGTGACCGGCCAGGACGCCGAGCTCGCCTCGGTCAAGTCGATCATCGCCGACGAGCAGTACTCCACCATCTTCAAGGACACCCGCGAGCTCGCCGAGCAGACCGTGAAGATGGCCGACGCCGTGCTCAAGGGCGGCCAGCCCGAGGTGAACAACACCAAGGACTACGACAACGGCAACAAGGTCGTGCCCTCGTACCTGCTCGAACCGGTGATCGTCGACAAGAGCAACTACAAGGACGTCATCATCGGCGGCAACTACTACACCGAGGACCAGCTCAAGTAAGGCCGGGTGCCCGGGGACCGGCGAGGTCCCCGGGCCTGCCCGGCGGTGAGCGAGGGGCGTAATGACCGAGCAAATCTTGCGGATGAGCGGGATCACCAAGACGTTCCCCGGCGTCAAGGCGCTGCAGGACGTCAACCTGTCCGTCCGGCGGGGCGAGATCCACGCCATCTGCGGTGAGAACGGCGCAGGCAAGTCGACGCTGATGAAGGTGCTGTCGGGCGTCTACCCGCACGGCGACTACGAGGGCGAGATCACCTTCGAGGGCCGGCGGTGCGAGTTCGGGAGCATCCGCGACAGCGAGCGCGCCGGCATCGTCATCATCCACCAGGAGCTGGCGCTCAGCCCGCAACTGTCGATCGCCGAGAACATCTTCCTCGGCAACGAGCGCGCGAGGCGCGGCCTCATCGACTGGAACCGCACCAACTACGAGGCCGCCACGCTGATGAAGCGGGTCGGGCTGCGGGAGAACCCGACCACGGCGATCGCCGACATCGGCGTGGGCAAGCAGCAGCTCGTGGAGATCGCCAAGGCGCTGGCGAAGGAGGTGAGACTGCTCATCCTCGACGAGCCCACCGCCGCGCTCAACGACGACGACTCCGCGCACCTGCTCGACCTGCTGCGCGGCCTGCGCGACGAGGGCATTACCTGCGTGATCATCTCGCACAAGCTCAACGAGGTGACCGCGATCGCCGACTCCGTCACGATCATCCGCGACGGCCGCACCATCGAGACCCTGGACATGGCCACCGACCAGGTCACGGAGGACCGCATCATCTCCGGCATGGTCGGCCGCGCGCTCGACAACCGGTTCCCGCCGCACGAGCCGACGATCGGCGACGAGGTGCTGCGCATCGAGGACTGGACGGTGCACAGCCCCAGCCAGCCCGGCAGGAAGGTGGTCGACGGCGCCGCGCTCTCGCTGCGCCGCGGCGAGATCGTCGGCCTGGCCGGGCTGATGGGCGCCGGTCGCACGGAGCTCGCGATGAGCGTCTTCGGGCGGACGTACGGCGTGCACATCACCGGCAAGATCTTCAAGGACGGCAAGCCGGTCGAGATCCGCAACGTCCAGGACGCCATCAAACACGGCATCGCCTACGCCACCGAGGACCGCAAGAGGTACGGGCTCAACCTCATCGAGGACGTCAAGCGCAACATCAGCGCCGCCGGGCTGCGCGGGATGTCCAAGCGCGGCTGGGTCGACGAGATGGAGGAATATCGCGTCGCCGAGGAGTTCCACAAGAGCATGAACATCAAGGCGCCCAGCGTGTCGAGCATCGTCGGCCAGCTGAGCGGCGGCAACCAGCAGAAGGTCGTGCTCTCCAAGTGGATCCTCACCGAGCCCGACGTGCTCATCCTCGACGAGCCCACCCGCGGCATCGACGTCGGCGCCAAGTACGAGATCTACACGATCATCAACCGCCTGGCCGACCAGGGCAAGGCCGTGCTCGTGATCTCCTCCGAGCTGCCTGAGCTGCTGGGCCTGTGCGACCGCATCTACACGCTCTCCGAGGGGCGCGTCACGGGCGAGGTGCCGCGCCGGGACGCCACGCAGGAACGCCTCATGCACCTCATGACCAAGGGACAGGAGTAGCTCACATGAGCAGCATCACGCCCGCCGACGTGGAGGTCGGCGCCAAGGGCGACGGAGGATCGCCACGGCGGCCGGGCCGGGTGTCGCTCGGCGGACTGTCGCTCAACCTGCGATCGAGCGGCATCTACATCGCCTTCGCGCTGATCGTCGCGCTGTTCTCGGTGCTGACCGACGGAGCCCTGCTCACACCGCAGAACATCTCGAACATCATCGTCCAGAACTCCTACGTGCTGATCCTCGCGATCGGGATGATCCTCGTCATCATCGCCGGGCACATCGACCTGTCCGTCGGCTCGGTGGTCGCCGTCACGGGCGGGCTGGCCGCGGTGCTCATGGTCAACATGAGCGTGCCGTGGCCGCTGGCCCTGCTCATCACGCTGGTGGCCGGAGCCCTCATCGGGGCCTGGCAGGGCTACTGGATCGCCTATTTCGGCATTCCGGCGTTCATCGTGACGCTGGCCGGCATGCTGCTGTTCCGGGCGCTGACGCTGACCGTGCTCGGCAACCAGGGCATCGGCCCGTTCCCCGACCAGGTCCGCACGCTCGCCAACGGCTTCACCAGCGGCTATCTCGGCAACATCGGCCTCGGCCCGCTCGGCGGCGCCGACCTGTTCAGCCTGCTGGTCGGCCTCTTCGCCGTCGCCGGCATGGTCGCCGCCCAGTGGCGTTCGCGCACCGCCCGCCAGGGGTACGGGCAGGTGGTCGACCCGATGGCGCTGTTCGTGGTGAAGATGGCGGCCGGCGCCGCGCTGATCCTTTTCCTCGTGGTGCAACTGGCCCGCTTCAACAACCTCCCGTGGGTGCTGGTCCTGCTGGCCGTGCTCGTGCTGGCGTACTCGCTGATGGCCGGCAGGACCGTGTTCGGCCGGCAGATCTACGCGATCGGCGGCAACCTCCAGGCGGCGGTCATGTCCGGCGTACGCGTCAAGTCGGTGGTCTTCTGGATCTTCGTGAACATGGGCGTGCTGTCGGCCATCGCCGGCATCATCTTCGCCGGCCGGCTCAACCAGGCGGGCCCCACGGCGGGCAACGCCTTCGAGCTGGACGCCATCGCGGCGGCGTTCATCGGCGGCGCGGCCGTCCAGGGCGGCGTCGGTAAGATCGTCGGCGCGATCACCGGCGGTCTGATCATGGCGGTCATCAACAACGGCATGTCCCTGATCGGCTCGCCGAGCGAGCGCGTCATGCTCGTCAAGGGCGCCGTCCTCCTCGCCGCGGTGGCCTTCGACGTGTGGACCAAGCGCAGGGCGGGCGCCACGCGCTAGCAGCGACCTGCCCGGCCGAGTGAAAGGAGAGACCGTGACGACCCCCAAACGCCGTCTGCCGGTCATGGCTGACGTGGCCAAAGAGGCGGGCGTCTCGCACCAGACGGTCTCCCGGGTGCTCAACGACCACCCGAACGTCCGGGCCGACACCCGCGCCCGCGTGGAGGAGGCGATCATCCGGCTGGGCTACCGGCGCAACCTGGTCGCCCGCGCCCTGGTCACCAAGCGGTCGAGGACGCTCGGCGTGGTGAGCTTCGACACCACGCTGTACGGCCCGGCCAGCACGATCTACGGCATCGAGCAGGCGGCCAGGAGCGCCGGCTACTTCGTCAGCATCGTCAGCCTGAAGTCGATCGACGCGGCCGGCGTCCGCGACGCCATCGACTACCTCGCCGAGCAGGGGGTCGACGGCGTGGTGGTGGTCGCGCCACAGCGCTCGGCCGCGCGTGCCCTGGAGAACCTGCCGTCCGGCATGCCGGCCGTGGCGGTCGAGGGCACCCACAGCGCGGACGTCTCCGTGGTGTGCATCGACCAGATCGAGGGCGCCAGGCTCGCCACGCGGCACCTGCTCCAGCTGGGCCACGAGACCGTGTGGCACGTCAGCGGCCCGTCCGACTGGCTGGAGACCGAGGGCCGGATGCAGGGCTGGCGCGCCGTGCTCGAGGAGGCCGGCCGGGACGTGCCCGAGCCGCTGGCCGGCGACTGGAGCCCGCGCGCCGGCTACGAGGCGGGCAAGAGCCTGGCGCGGATGGCCGGCGTCACCGCCGTCTTCGCGGCCAACGACCAGATGGCGCTCGGCGTGCTGCGCGCCCTCAGCGAGGCGGGGGTGCGCGTCCCCGACCAGATCAGCGTGGTGGGCTTCGACGACATCCCCGAGTCGGCGTTCTTCTCGCCGCCGCTCACCACGGTCAGGCAGGACTTCGACGTGGTGGGCAGGCACTGCATCGAGGTGCTGCTGCGGCAGATCGACGGGCATGTCGGCGGGCCACCCGCCGACATGCCCCTCGACGGGGGGCCCGCCGCGTACGAGCGCCTGGTCGTGCGTCCCGCCTTCGTCGTCAGGTCGAGCACCGCCCCAACTCGGTAGATGATGGGGATGCCCCCGGATAACCCCTGGAGTCCAATGTGAACGCTAACACCTACGTGGTCGGAGTGGACTTCGGCACCCTCTCAGGGCGTGCCGTCGTCGTTCGCGTGCACGACGGCGCCGAGCTGGGCAGCGCCGTCCACGAGTACACCCATCGCGTCATCGAGACGGAACTGCCCGGCTCCGGCGTACGGCTCGGCCCCGACTGGGCGCTGCAGTCGCCGCAGGACTGGATCGACGTGCTCAGAACCGCCGTGCCCGAGGCGGTCGCCGCCGCGGGCGTCGCGCCCGAGCAGGTGATCGGCATCGGCACCGACTTCACCGCCTGCACCGTGCTGCCCGCCACCGCCGACGGCACGCCGCTGTGCTTCGAGACGCCCGGCGAGCCGCACGCCTGGCCCAAGCTCTGGAAGCACCACGCCGCGCAACCCCACGCCGACCGGATCAACGACCTGGCCGCGCGCCGGGGCGAGAGCTGGCTGCCCCGCTACGGCGGCAAGATCTCCTCCGAGTGGGAGTTCGCCAAGGCCCTGCAGGTCCTCGAAGAGGCCCCCGACGTGTACGCCAGGGCCGAGCGCTGGATCGAGGCCGCCGACTGGATCATCTGGCAGCTCACCGGCGTCGAGAGCCGCAACATCTGCACCGCCGGCTACAAGGGCGTCTTCCAGGACGGCCACTACCCGTCGGAAGAGTTCCTCGCCGCGCTCAACCCCGGATTCGCCGGGTTCGCCGCCAAGCTCGCCACCGGCCAGGTGGGCGACCGGATCGGCGACAGGGCCGGCGGCGTCACGCTCGCCCCGCTCGGCGGCCTCGCCGGCCGGCTGACCGCGCGGGCCGCCGGATGGACCGGGCTGCCCGAGGGCGTGGCCGTCGCCGTCGGCAACGTGGACGCCCACGTCACCGCCGCCGCCGCGGACGCCGTACGGCCCGGCCAGATGGTGGCCATCATGGGCACCTCCACCTGCCACATCATGCCCAGCGACCGGCTCGCCGAGGTGCCCGGCATGTGCGGCGTCGTCCAGGACGGCATCGTGCCCGGCCTGTGGGGCTACGAGGCCGGGCAGTCCGCCGTCGGCGACATCTTCGCCTGGTTCGTCGACTCCTTCGGCGCGGACGGGCACGAGCAGCTCACGTCGATGGCCGAGAAGCAGGCCGTGGGGCAGCACGGGCTGGTGGCGCTCGACTGGTTCGGCGGCAACCGCTCGGTCCTCGTGGACCACAACCTCTCCGGGGTGATCGTCGGCCAGACGCTGGCCACCAGGCCGGAGGACGTCTACCGCGCGCTCATCGAGGCCACCGCGTACGGCGCCCGCATGATCGTGGAGACGTTCGAGAAGTCCGGGGTGCCGGTCGAGGAGTTCGTCGTCGCCGGCGGCCTGCTGAAGAACCCCTTCCTCATGCAGGTCTACGCCGACGTGCTGCGCCGCCCCCTGTCAGCCATCGGCTCCGACCAGGGGCCCGCGCTCGGCTCGGCCATCCACGCCGCCGTCGCCGCCGGCGCCTACCCCTCGATCGAGGAGGCGGCCGCGGCCATGGGCAAGCGCACGGAGGCCGCGTACGTGCCCGACCAGGCCCGCGCCGACGCCTACGACCGGCTCTACGCCGAATACCGCAAGCTCCACGACTTCTTCGGAGACGGACACATGCTGCACACCCTGCGCGCCATCAGGAACGAGGCCCACCCATGACCCGCGAGGGAGTGCCGTCGCCCGGAGGAGCGGCGGGAGCGGAGCGACCAGAGCGGGGGAGGGCGGCGGTGTCTGGCGACCGAGCCGCCGATCGGAGTGAGGCCATGAAAACAATCGTCGCCGGCCTGCATGCCGAGCTGGTCCGGTACGGGCTGGTGGTCTGGACCGCCGGCAACGTCTCGGGGCGGATCCCCGGCGAGGACCTGTTCGTCATCAAGCCGTCCGGCGTCTCCTACGACGAGCTGACCGCGGAGAACATGGTCGTGTGCGACCTCGACGGCAACCTCGTCGAAGGCGCGCATTCGCCGTCCAGCGACACCGCCGCGCACGCGTACGTCTACCGCAACATGCCCGACGTGGGCGGCGTCGTGCACACCCACTCCACCTACGCCTCTGCGTGGGCCGCCCGCGGCGAGGCCATCCCCTGCGTGCTGACCGCGATGGCCGACGAGTTCGGGGGCGAGATCCCGCTGGGCCCGTTCGCCCTGATCGGCGACGACTCGATCGGCCAGGGCATCGTGGAGACGCTCAAGGGCCACCGTTCGAAGGCCGTGCTCATGCAGAACCACGGTGTGTTCAGCATCGGCAAGGATCCCAAGGCCGCCGTGAAGGCGGCGGTGATGTGCGAGGACGTGGCCCGCACCGTCCACGTGGCCAGACAGCTCGGCGAGCCGCTGCCCATCCCGCAGGACGACATCGACCGCCTCTACGACCGCTATCAGAATGTCTACGGACAGAGGAGCCCGCGTTGAACATCTGGTTTCTGACCGGCAGCCAGGGACTTTACGGCGACGACACGCTGCGCCAGGTGGCCGAGCAGTCCCGGCGGATCGCCGAGCAGCTGCCCATGCCGGTGGAGTGGAAGCCGGTGCTCACGGACGCGGCGGCGATCCGGCGCATCATGCTGGAGGCCAACGCCGACGACTCGTGCGGGGGCGTGATCGCGTGGATGCACACGTTCTCGCCGGCCAAGATGTGGATCGCCGGGCTCGACGCGCTGCGCAAGCCGCTGCTGCACCTGCACACGCAGGCCAACGTGGAGCTGCCGTGGAGCTCCATCGACATGGACTTCATGAACCTCAACCAGGCCGCCCACGGCGACCGCGAGTTCGGCCACGTGCAGACGCGCCTGGGCGTTCCGCGCAAGACCGTGGCCGGACACGTCAGCGACCCGGCCGTGGCCGGGCGCGTCCTCACCTGGGTCCGCGCTGCCCGCGGCCTGGCCGAGGTGCGCACGCTGAAGCTGGCGCGCTTCGGCGACAACATGCGCGACGTGGCCGTCACCGAGGGCGACAAGGTCGAGGCGCAGCTGCGCTTCGGCGTGTCCGTCAACACCTACGGCGTCAACGACCTGGTCGAGGCCGTGGACGCCGCCGCGGACGCCGACGTGACGGCGCTGGTCAAGGAGTACGCCGAGCAGTACACCGTCGCCCCCGAGCTGCTCGGCGAGCGTCACGAGTCGCTGCGTTACGCGGCCAGGATCGAGCTGGGCCTGCGCGGCTTCCTCGAGTCCGGCGGCTTCAAGGCGTTCACGACCAACTTCGAGGACCTCGGCGGCCTGCGCCAGCTGCCCGGCCTGGCGGTGCAGCGGCTGATGGCCGACGGTTACGGCTTCGGCGGCGAGGGGGACTGGAAGACGTCGGTGCTGCTGCGCACCCTCAAGGCCATGGGGCCCGGCGGCACGTCGTTCATGGAGGACTACACCTACCATCTGACGCCCGGCCAGGAGCTCATCCTGGGCGCGCACATGCTGGAGGTCTGCCCGTCCATCGCCGCCGGCACCCCGTCGTGTGAGATCCACCCGCTGAGCATCGGCGGCAGGCAGGACCCGGTCAGGCTCGTCTTCGACGCCGAGCCCGGCCCCGGCATCGTGGTCGGCCTGGCGGACATGGGTGACAGGTTCCGGCTGGTGGCCAACGAGATCGACGTCGTGGCCCCGCCCGAGCCGCTGCCCAGGCTGCCCGTGGCCCGCGCGGTGTGGCGTCCCCGCCCCGACCTGCGCACGTCCACGGAGTCGTGGCTCACCGCGGGTGCGCCTCACCACACGGTGCTCTCCACGGCCGTCGGCCGGGACGAGCTGACCGACCTGGCCGACATGCTCGGCGTCGAGCTCGTGATCATCGACGCCGGGACGACCACCGAGCGGTTCGCCAAGGAGCTGCGCTGGAACCAGGCGTACTACCGCCTGGCCCAGGGCTTCTGACGCAGCCGACGGGCGGCGGCCTCCCCGCGCCGCCGCCCGTCGGGGCGGGCGACCCCGGCATGATCGACAGGGGACGACTGTGGCAGGGTGAGGGCCGTGACGCTGACGAACTGGGCGGGCAACACCGCATTCCGCGCTCGAGACGTGCACCATCCCACCTCCCTCGACGAGCTCCAGCGGCTCGTCGCCGCCAGCGACCGGGTGCGGGCGCTGGGCAGCGCCCATTCCTTCAACGAGGTCGCCGACGCCACCGGCGACCTCGTGGTCCTCGACCGCATGCCCGAGGCCGTGGAGATCGACAGCGCGGCGGCCACGGCCAGGGTGCCGGCGCGCATGACGTACGCGCGGCTCGCGCCCGTGCTGCACCAGGCCGGGTTCGCGCTGGCGAACATGGCCTCGCTGCCGCACATCTCGGTCGCGGGCTCCGTCGCGACCGGCACCCACGGCTCGGGGGAGGGCATCCCCGGCCTGGCCGCCGCCGTGTCCTCGCTCGACCTCGTCACCGCCGACGGCTCCGTGCCGACGCTCTCCCGCGGCGACGCCGGCTTCCCCGGCGCGGTGGTGGCGCTCGGCGCGCTCGGCGTCGTCACGTCGCTGACGCTCGACCTCGTGCCCGCCTTCGAACTGCGCCAGTACGTCCGCGAGGGGCTGCCCGCGGACGCGCTCGGCGACTTCGACGAGATCATGGCGAGCGGCTACAGCGTCAGCCTTTTCACCGACTGGCGCGACACCCGCGTCTGGCTGAAGCGCGCCGACGAGCTGACCAGCCCCGGCTGGTACGCCACCCGCCCGGCCGACGGCCCCCGCCACCCGCTGCCCGGCATGCCGGCCGGCAACTGCACGGTCCAGCTCGGCGTGCCCGGCCCGTGGCACGATCGGCTGCCGCACTTCCGCGCCGACCACCCGCCGAGCGGCGCCGGCGACGAACTGCAGTCGGAGCTGCTGCTGCCCAGGGAGCACGCGGTCAAGGCGCTGCGCGAGCTGTTCGCGATCGGTGACCGGATCCGGCCCGTCCTGCACATCTCGGAGGTGCGCACGGTCGCCGCCGACGACCTGTGGCTCAGCCCGTTCCACGGTCGTGACAGCGTGGGCATCCACTTCACCTGGGTGCGCGACGTCGCCGCGGTGCTGCCGGTGCTGAAACTGGTGGAGGAGACGCTGGCCCCGTTCGAGCCGCGGCCCCACTGGGGCAAGTTGTTCACCGTGTGGCCGCCCTGCCCGGAAAGCTTCCGCTCGCTGGTGGGGCGGCTCGACCCGGAGGGCAAGTTCGCCAACGACTTCACCCGGATACTGCTGCGGGAGTAGGAAGCCACCGGGGCTTGCGCCCCCTGATGTAGGGGATCACAGGTCCGGGGGACGATGCGCCGGGCACGGGTGTCCACGATCGTTGGACCATGAACCATCTCCCGTTCCGCTTCGGCGCGGTCGCCGGACAAGCGCCCGACGCCGCCTCGTGGACCGGCCTGGCCCGCCGGGCGGAGCGCCTGGGCTACGCCACGCTGCTGGTGCCCGACACGATCGCCACGCTCTCGCCCTTCACGGCCGCCGCCGTCGCCGCCACGGCCACGACGACCCTGCGCGTCGGCACGTACGTCGTGAGCGCCCCGTACCGGACGCCGGAGGCCGTCGCGTGGGAGACCGCGACCCTGCACACGCTCACCGGCGGCCGGTTCGAGCTGGGTCTCGGGGCGGGCCGGCCGGACGCCGAGCAGGACGCGGCCGCGCTCGGCGTCAGGTTCGGCACGCCGGGCCAGCGCATCGAGCGGATCTCCAGGACCATCGACGCGGTCAAGAACGTGCGGGTCCTGGTGGCCGCGGCCGGGACGAAGCTGCTCAGGCTGGCCGCCGGGAAGGCCGACACGGTCGCGATCGGCGTGCCGCCGCACCACCCGGAGGAGCGGGTGGCGGCGAAGCTGGACGAGCTGTACGAGCTGGCCGGCGACCGCTACGACGAACTGGAGCTCAGCATGAACCTCGCGGTCGCGGGCGGCGAGCCGCCCGGCCGGCTGTTCGGCCGTTTCGGCCGCACCGGCAGCGGGATCCTCACCGGCACGGTCGACGAGATGGCCGACGTCCTGCGGCGCCGCCGCGACCGGCTCGGGATCTCGTACGTGACGGTGAACGCCCAGTGCATGGACGCCTTCGCGCCCGTGGTCGAAAGGCTCGCCGGTACCTGACGGAACCTGACAGGTATGTCCGGCACGATGAGCCCATGACCGCCAAGGGAACCTTCGACACCGCCGGCTGGGACGCCAAGCCGCCCTTCGACGAGCGCGACGGCGTCTCGCTCGGGCTCGTGACCCTGACCAAGACCTTCCACGGAGACCTGACCGGCACCAGCGTGGTCACCATGATGGTGGCCACCACCCCCGTGGAGGACTCGCGTTCGTACGTGGCGCTGGAACGCATCGAAGGCACCCTGCACGGGCGCTCGGGCACTTTCGTCGTCCAGCACGACGCCGTCAGCGACGCGGGCGAGCAGTCGTTGCGCATCTCGGTCGTGCCCGATTCGGCGACGGGCGAGCTGCGCGGCCTCAGGGGTGAAATGGGCATCGTCATCGCCCCCGACGGCGGCCACTCCTACACCTTCGACTACCGGCTCTGATCCACCCCGGCGCAGGCGCAGGCGGCCGGTGACGTGGCGGGGCCGCATGACCGGCCTCCAGGCGCGGGTGCGGGTGCGGGCGGAGAGTGCCGGTGAAGCTCATGCCCCCGTGCCGCTCCCGCTCGGCGGGGATAGGCCTCAGAGCGCCGGACGCGTTCCATGATCCTGGCCACCATCTGGTGCTCGGCGCGCAGCGTGGCCAGCACCTCGGCCAGCTCGGGGTGCTCGTCGCCGAGGTGCGGTGGTCGCCGTCGAGCGCGGGGCTGACGATCGAGCAGGCGATGGACGCCTACCGGATCATCTGGCACTACACCGCGGGCGAGATCGCCGCGCGAGCGGCAGCGGCGAAGAGGCGCGAGGATGGGAGCATGACGTACCGGGACCGCGTGTTCGCCGAGCTGGACGCGCGGGAATACGCCCGCCTCAGCGAGGTGGGCCGGCGGTGGGCCGGGCTGACCGCGCGCGACACGTACGAACAGGGGCTGCGCGCGCTGGTGAGAGGGCTCCTGCCCGCAAAAACAGTGGCCGCGCGGGCGCGGTCCGTGAGACGGTCGGGTTCTGATGATCAATTGGAGTGAGGCGGGACAGGAACGATCGGCGCCGTGGCGCACGGCGCTGGGCGCGCCGCCGCCGGCGCGCGTGGTGGTCGCCGACGACCGTATGAAGGCCGACACCGCCTACCGGCTGGCCTGCGAGGGCACCGCGCTGCTGTGGCAGGGTGACTTCCAGAACGCCCGGCAGCTCCTGCGCGCCATGGGCCGCCGCTGCAAGCCGGCCGCGCCCGGCAGCGGCTTCCACCGCTACCGCCAGGCGCAGTCCCAGCGCGCCCGCACGCTCGGCATGTTGCTCATCCCGTACGCCGCCGGCCACGTGGTGCCGCTGCGCCGGGCGCCGGACGTGCGGGAGGCGTGCACCGAGGCGTACGGCGCAGACGCCCGTCCCGCGGTCGGCCAGCTGCGCGAGCTTCTCGGCGTGATCGGCGCCCACGAATGGCGCAAGAAGGGCGTGTACGTCCCGGCGCTCGGCGCGCGCATCCACCCCCATCACGGCGTCTTCTCCCCGATCAGGGGCGAATATGTCGATCTCATTGCCGAGGCGCCGCTGCCCGGCGACCGGCTGGCGTTCGACGTCGGCACGGGCACGGGCGTGCTGGCGGCCGTGCTGGCCAGGCGCGGTGTCCGCCACGTCGTCGCCACCGACCTCGACGAGCGGGCCGTCGCCTGCGCCGGCGCCAACATCGCCCGGCTGGGCCTGGCCGAGCAGGTGGAGATCGTGCGCACCGACCTGTTCCCGCCCGGACGCGCCCCGCTCATCGTCTGCAACCCGCCGTGGTTGCCCGCCAAGCCGGTCTCCCCGCTCGACCACGCCGTCTACGACCCCGGCGGGCGGATGACGCGCGGGTTCCTCGACGGCCTGGCCGGGCATCTGGAACCGGCGGGCGAGGGCTGGCTTGTCCTGTCCGACCTCGCCGAGCACCTGGGCCTGCGCACGCGCGCCGCGCTGCTGGCCTGGTTCGAGGAGGCGGGGCTGCGCGTGGTGGACCGCATGGACGCCGCGCCGCGGCATGACCGGCCGAAGGACGAGAACGACCCGCTGCACGCGGCTCGCGCCGCCGAGACGACCTCCCTGTGGCGGCTGACCCCGCTGACCTGAAGGAGGCGGCGGGAGCGGGCCGGCATGTTAGCCAGGGCCGCTCAGCGGCAGGAGATGTCCATGCATATTTCGGGGGTACAGATCGTTTTCCCTGATCACCGCTACGAGCAGGCGGAGATCACCGAGGCGTTCTCCCGGCTGACGGAGTGCGATGAGGAACTGCTGCGGCGCTTCCACACCGCGACCGGTGTGGAGGGCCGCAATCTCGCGCTCGCGCTGGCCGACTATCCCAAGCTCGACTCCTTCTCCCGCGCGAACGACGCGTACGTCGAAGCCGCCCTCGATCTCGGCGAGCAGGCGATGCGGGCCGCGCTCAAGAAGGCCGACCAGCGCCCTGAGAAGATCGATCACCTGCTGTTCTGCTCGACCACCGGCCTGGCCACCCCTTCGCTCGACGCGAGGCTGGCCCAGCGGGTGGGCCTGCGGCCGGACGTCAAGCGGGCGCCGGTGTTCGGGCTCGGCTGCGCGGCGGGCGCGTCCGGCCTGTCCCGCCTGTACGACTACCTGCGCGGCTGGCCGGACCACGTCGCGATGCTGGTCTGCGTGGAGTTGTGCTCGCTGACGATCCAGCGCGACGACACCTCGATCGCGAACCTGGTCGCGAGCGGCCTCTTCGGCGACGGAGCGGCGGCCGTCGTGGCGACGGGGCGCGGTCAGGGCCCCGAGGTCGTCGCCACCCGCAGCAGGCTCTATCCCGGCACCGAGCACCTCATGGGCTGGACCGTCGGCGACCACGGCTTCCGGATCATGCTGGACCCCGAGCTGACCGCGTTCGTCGAGCAGGTGCTGGCCGCCGACATCAAGGCCTTCCTCGCCGACTACGGCCTGACCCCCGAGCAGGTCGCCACCTGGGTCTGCCACCCGGGCGGTCCGAGGGTCATCGACAAGATCGTGGAAACCCTCGGCCTGCCGCCCAGGGCGCTCGACGTGACGTGGCGGTCGCTGCGCGAGCACGGCAACCTGTCGTCGGTGTCGGTGCTCCACGTCCTCCAGGAGACGCGCGGCCGGCCCGGCACGCCCGCCGTGCTCATGGCGCTGGGCCCGGGGTTCTCCGCCGAACTGCTCCTGCTGCACTGGTGATGCGCGTGGAGGGCGCGGCGGCGCTGGCAAACTGTACGTCATGAACGAGACGCTGACGATGCTGCGTGGCGCGGCCGAACGCACGTCGAAGCTGGTCACCGAGATCGGCGAGGACGAGTTCGCGCTGCCCACCCCTTGCGCCGACTACGACGTGAAAGCGCTGATCAACCACCTGGAGTGGGGCGCCAGCCTGTTCGAGTCGCTGGCCCAGGACGGCGAGTTCCTGCCGCAGAAGGAATACACCGGTGACTTCCCCGACCGGGTCGAGCGGATGCTGGCCGTCTGGGCGCGGCCGGAGTCGTGGGAGGGCGTCAGCCAGGGCATGGGCCTGCCGAAGAGTGTGCTGGCCCATATGGCGCTGACCGACCTGGTGGCCCACGGGTGGGATCTCGCCCGCGCGACGGGGAGGATTTACGAGGTGGAGGAGGAGACGGCGGCCGCGCTGCTGGCATTCGCCCAGCAGATGGCGCCGACGGGCCGCGAGCGCGGTGCGTTCGGCGAGGAGGTGCCGGTGCCGGAGAGCGCGCCCGTGTTCGACCGTCTCCTCGGCGTCATCGGGCGGGATCCGGCCTGGAGACCGTGATCTGTTCCAGCCCTTCGGGCTCCTTGCCGGGATAGAGGCCGGTGAGCAGGGTGCTGACGGTGTAGAGGTGCCAGGCCTGGGCCGGTTTCCTGACCACGGGGTCGGCGAAGAGCGCGCGCACCTCGTCCGGGTTCACGACGGGGGTCAGGGCGTCCAGGTTGCCGAGCACCTGCGTGCGCAGGATGTCCGTCAGCGCGGGTCCGGGGCTGGTGCGCCAGCTCCACCCGCCGCCGGTCTTCGCGGTGGGCATGTGCCCGGCGGGCAGGCGGGACCAGGGCCACCGCTTGGTCATCCCCTCCGCGAACCGCCACGGTTTCCCTTCGATCGGCACATCGCGCAGCTGAGGGGCGAAGCGCAGGATGAGGTCATAGATCACTTCTTCGGACAGGCGCCAGCCCTGGTCCAGGCTCAGCGCCGCGCGCACCACCCGGTTGTCCAGGAACGGCCGCACCGGGTCGCCGCGCCGCAGCGACCCCGCGCGGGCGCTGGCCTGCCAGCGGCCCACTTTGTACCAGATGTAGATGTGGTCGAGGGCCTCCAGCCGGTCAGGCCTGGCCAGCCACGGCCTGGCCAGCTCGCGTGCGTGCTCGTTGGCCTCCGCCGTGAACAACTTCTCGTCCTTGGCGAAGGTGGTGGTGATGCGCCGCTGCAGCGCCTTGTCGCCGAGGTCGGTCTGGAGCAGGTTCAGGCTGCCCGCGCGCAGCGTCTCACCGCTCTGCCCTGACATGGTGGGCTTGCCGGAATACGGCAGGTAGCTGACGATCGACTCGTACGCCGACGTCATGCCCTCGCACGTGCGCAGCGTCTCCCAGGCCCGGCTCAGCGGGTGCTCCACCAGTACGGCGTCCTTCTGGGCGGTCTGCTGGGGAGCGATGACGGTGTGCTCGACCTTCAGCCGGGCCGCGATCTGCCGGGCGATGATCACGTCGGGGTGGCTGTCGAGCCCGTTCGTCGTCACCCGGAACGGCACCCGCGCCGCGTGCAGCAGCGCCGCCAGGATGCGGGTGTCGCGCCCGCCGGTCAGCGCCAGGTTGACCGGCTCGCTCAGGTCGCGCAGCGGCGCGACGGTGGCCAGCAGCGCCTCCGCCAGCTCGCCGGTCGCCGCCCGCTTGGCCCGCGCCGACGCGGGCGCCGGCGCCGCCTCCGGCAGCGGGGTCTCGGCGATGGCGCGCCGCCCGTCCCGGACGTCGAGCCGCGCGTTCGGCCGCAGCGCCGTCACCCCCTTGTACGGCGTCTCGTCCGACAGGAAGAACCCCTGCCTGATCATGGTCTGCAGGGCGAGCACGTCGTGTTCGATCCGGTCGACCGGCTGGGCCGCCAGGTGCACGAGCAGAGCGCGGCTGCCGACGACGTGCAGGTCGGGCGTCTCGGCGTAGAAGACGGGGCACACCCGGTTGACGGCGGTGCTCGCGGTCAGCTCGCCGTCGCGGGCGATCCACGCGGAGAAGCAGCCGCCCACTCCGTCGCCGGGCAGCCTGGTCACGTCGGCCGGATCGGCCAGGTGGCCGTTCAGCCCGATGACCCGGCCGTCGTGCTCGGAGATCAGCGGCGGCTGCCGCGTGTCGTCGGGTTCGTTCGTCCACGCGAGCAGCGACACGCCCCTGCCGTGCCATTCCCGTGCGCGGATGACGTCGGCGGGCACCGGAAAGGCCGTTTCGATAACGGTCCTGACCCTGCTCAGGACATCAGCGGGAATGTCATGTCGCTTCGCGGCCAAACCCAGATACACGCGCACGGCGTCATGCCTACCTCAAATACACCATTTGTCACAACTGATCACGCGACGGTCGCGGTTTGCGCTCGCTTACGTCACCGGCCCGGCCACTGCTGGATCGATTCCGTCGTACGGGGCGGAGGTGGAAGTGATGAAGTTTCGTCCCATGGTGGCCGGCGTCGGGCTGGTGACCGTACTGACCCTCGCCGCCTGCGGTGGCCCAGGCGGCTCGGCGGACGGGGAACGGGCGGCGCAATCGGTGGGCAGTGCCGACCGGCGGCCGGCCCCGTCGGCGACACGGACGGCGAACGCCGAGGAGGACGGCGACAAGGACACCACCACGGCGCAGATCTCCACGTTCGCCCTGGACGTGGACACCGCGTCGTACGGCTACGCCCGCCGTACCCTGCAGGAGGGCCGCTGGCCCGCGCCCGCCGAGATCCGTCCCGAAGAGTGGGTCAACGCGTTCAGGCAGGACTACGCGCAGCCGTCAGGCGACGGTTTCACCGTGCACGTGGACGGCGCGAAGCTGCCGTCCCGCGACGAGGCGGTCATGCGCGTGGGACTGCAGACGCGCGGCACCGACGCCGCCCAGCGGCGGCCCGCCAACCTCACGTTCGTCGTCGACGTGTCCGGCTCGATGGCCGAACCGGGCAGGCTCGACCTCGTCAAGTCGGCCCTGAACAAGCTGCTCGACCAGCTCGCGCCCGGCGACCAGGTGTCGATCGTGGCGTTCAGCGACGAGGCCACCGTGCTGGCCTCGATGACCCCGCTGACCGCCAGGGAGGAACTGCGCGAGGCCGTGGACCAGCTGGCCGTCGACGGCGGCACCAACCTGGAGAGCGGCCTGGTCGCCGGCTACGAGGAGGCGTCCAAGGCGTTCAGGACCGCCGCCACGAACCGGGTCATCCTGCTCTCCGACGGCCTGGCCAACCAGGGCAGCACCGAGTGGCAGGCCATCCTCGACCGGGTCGAGGAACACGCGGGCAAGCAGGTCACGCTGCTCACCGTCGGCGTCGGCAGGGACTACGGGGACGAGCTCATGGAGCAGCTCGCCGACAACGGCGACGGCATGGCCGTCTACGTCAGCTCCCAGGAGGAGGCCGACAAGATCTTCACCACGCAGCTGCCCGCCACCATCGAGTTGCGGGCGCGCGATGCCAAGGCGCAGGTCGTGTTCAACCCCTCCGTGGTGGAGAGCTACCGGCTCGTCGGGTACGAGAACCGCGCGCTGGACGCCGACGAGTTCCGCGACGACACCCGCGACGGCGGCGAGATCGGACCGGGCCACTCCGTCACCGCGCTGTACGCGTTGCGGCTCAAGCCCGGCGCCAAGGGCCAGCTCGCCCAGGCCACCGTGCGCTGGCAGGACCCCGACACCAGGGCCGCATCCGAGGAGAGCGCGTCGTTGCGGGCGGACGATCTGGCCGGGTCGGTGTGGGACGAGGCGCCGGTCCGGCTCCAGGTGGACGTAATCGTCGCCGCGTTCGCCGGCTACCTGCGGGACAAGAAGGCGTTCGGCCTGGACCTGTCCACGCTCGGGGAGCACGCCTCCCGGCTGGCCACCGACTCCGAGGACCCGATGGTGGCGGAGCTCGCCACGCTCATCGAGAAGGCCAGGTCGGTCGGCTGACCACCCGGGGCCGGTTCGGCGTCACGGGCGCACGCCGAGCCGGTCCCCTGTTCCGCCGGATGTATGCGTGCTTGGGCGGTCGGGAAGTCGGCTACACTCGTACACGCGACAAGGGGCTATGGCGCAGTTGGTAGCGCGCCTCCATGGCATGGAGGAGGTCTGGGGTTCGAATCCCCATAGCTCCACCCACATCGTCCTAGGCGGGGGCTGCAAGCGCGTTCCCGTCGGCGCAACGGTCGGCGTTGATCGTCTTCGGCTCGAACTTTTCCCTGATCTGTTCGTCGGTCAGATGAGGGTTGCCGGGCGCCAGTCTCAGATATTCATCGATGAGCTGGCCTCGCAGGTCGGCGAGCCAGTCGTTGCTCCTGACATATGTGTCGATGGCGCTCACCAGGCGCCGGCACGCTTCGCCATGATCTTTGTGCAGCGCTATCGAGATGTGCTGCTGCCTTCCTAACGGCAGGTCGGGCACCCGGAAGAGGGATTTTCCCGTCTCCCTGCTGACATTCTCACTCTGGGTGGTGAATCCCATGAGGATGATCCGGTCTGTGCTGTAGGCGTAGGCCTCCTTGTTCCTGACCTTCTCGACGCACGTTTCCGGGGTCGAGACGGAGGTGAGATGCAGGCCGGTGGAGTTCTGCAGCACCTTCATTGTTTCGTCGGCCGTGGTGCCCTCCACCGTGCATATGGTCTTGCCGACGAGGTCGGGGACCTTGTGGACCGGCTCGGCGTCGGCAAGGGTCAGCAGCCCGATGTCGGTCCGCAGATAGGAGCGGGCAAGCCGGAACTTGACCGCCCTGAGGTCGCTGTCGGAGATCATCCCCATCACCATGTGGACTTTCCCGTTGCTCAGCGCGGTCTCCCAGTTGCTCGTCCATACAGGAGTGGGTGCCGACTCCCGGACGCCCGCGTGCTTCAGTATCTTGCTCCGAGCCTGTGCCTCGAAGCCCACCGGAAGGTGGCTGTTCACCGGAGACAGACCTGGGTACAGTTTGACGCCCACCGAGACGATGTCGGCGTCCAGGGGCGGAGGAGGCGCCGCAGCCCCGCAGGCGGTCACGAGGAGAAGCGCCGCCGCGAGAATGCTGATACTCCGTGAGGGCTTACCGGACTTCATCTGGACCTCACCGATGGAGTGTGACGTTTTTCGTGTTGATGGATATCGAGCAGTTCTGTGTGGAGATCAGCTCCATGGACAAGGTGACCCGGCTCGTGTTCTCGGCTATCTCGAACTCGGCGAAATCCCCATTGCCGAAGTCCTCCTTCTTCTCGTTCGGCTGACGGCCGTCCATCAGAACATCGACCCGGTTGTTCGGGCAGGACCCCAACCCCTTCGCGGGGTCTGTGTACGACACGGGAACACGCAGCCGCGTATATCCAGGTTCGAAGCGAACCTCCGCCTCGGCCGTGCGACCCTGGTCGAGGGGGTTGAGAGACCAGTTCACGGCCACGGGGTGGCCCTCCGCGCTGGCGACCGCCCGGAAGATCCCGTGGGCTGCCAGGCCGGCCAGGGCCGGGGTGACGACAGTGAAGATCACGATGGCCAGGGTCGCGGGAGGCGGGTCCAGCAACGGTTTGCGAATAATGACGAGCACGGCGGCGGCCAGTGCGGCATATCCGACAAACAGAGCGGCCAGGTCCAAATCCAGCCAACCTGGACCGGCCGCTATGCCGAGGAGAACTGCAAGGAGATGAACCGCTCCGACGATGAGGGTGTCTCTCCGCTTTACGCCACCCTCGGCCGGTTGGTGGGCGTCCATGGGGAGATGCTAAGTCCTCACCTCTCACGCCGCGCGGGACCCCGACAATTTCGGGACTTGAAAAGGAGCGGCGTTATGCACGCTTCCGGTGCGCACATATTGTCGGAGGGGTGAGCGGCCCAGGCATCACCGCCGGCCGTTCACCGCCGGCTCATGACCATCCGAAAGCCCTTGCACGCCGGCCGCCGAACCGGTCGCGGGCACGCCCCGCTCCCGCCAGGGCAGGGCGTATACCAGCGCGGCGATGACGGCGAGCGACGAGAACACCCACACCCGGTGGGCCGTTCCCCATTCCATGCCCGTCAGGAAGTAGATCAGGTGCAGGTAGCCGACCGTCACCCACAGGCTCGTGAGCGTGATGGCGCTCCATGCTCCGCGCGGCGGCCGGGCGAGGAGATAGGGCAGCGGCCAGAGCAGATACTGGGCGCCCAGGCGGTAGGTCACGATGAGGAAGACCAGGAGCAGGGCGAGGGTCAGCACCTCAGGCTCGGCCCGCCGCCACCACCAGAGCGCGGCCAGGAGCGCGGCGGCCAGGATGACCAGGCCGACCCGGCCGAAGGCGGGCGAGACGATCTGCTCGCCGCCGGTCGCCACGGCCGTCCAGCCCCAGTCGCCGACCACCGGGCGGGTCGACATGATGGCGCGCACCAGGGCGGGCAGCTCGGTGACCGCGGTGTCGAGGAAGACCGCACTGCTGGCCAGCATGGCGAGGGGCGCCACCACGGTCCAGACGAGCACCGTGACCCGCCGGCGCAGGCCGGGCACCGCCAGCACGACACCCGGCACGAGCAGCAGCGACCAGTGGGTGCACGACACCGACAGGCCGATGAGCAGCCCCGCGAGCTGGACGCGACCGCTGCGGGCGGCCAGGAGCGCGGCCACGCCGAACAGCAGCGTGATCGGCGGGAACTGCCCGTGCAGCCCGCTCACCAGGACGCCGAGGGGCAGGCACGCGTACTGGAAGCCGCGCAGCGCCCCGCGCTCGGCCGCGAGCCTGCTGATGAGGGGGATGAGCGCGAGATCGGCGACGATCGGGACGATCCGGCCGGCGACGGCCCACGACAGCCCCAGCGTCTCTCCCAGCTCCTGCTGCCCGGCCAGCACGTAGGCGAGCAGCGGCAGGAAATGCCAGCCCCCCTCACGCAGGTGCATCGTCGGGTTGAGCCCGTCGAGCACCGCGTTGGCGGCGTCGCGGAAGTCGTGCTCGAAGTCGTAGGGCTGGACGGCCATCTGGGGGGCCAGCAGCATGGTGAGCACGCGCAGCACCGCTCCGGCGCAGAGCGCCATCCACAACGGCGGGGCCCAGCCCTTGCGCTGGGCGAGCACCGCCAGAGCGAAACCGACGGCCAACGGCGGCCCCAACATCACTTCGGGGGTCACCGGCACTCCATGGGGTGGCTCCGATCTCGGCTGTCACGATCAGGATGAAGAAAACCGTAGCCTACGTTAAGTGCGCGACGGCTCCGTGTGACGTGTCTGAACACCCCCAACGTGGGCAGCCGGATTGAGCGAATCTACAGGTTGCGCCGGTAGGGTCTCCAGAACGTCAAGCGAAAGGAGCGGCGAATGTCGGAGTTCGCCGGAGCTCGTGTGCTGGTCACGGGAGGGTCAGGCTTCATCGGCAGACGCCTGGTCGCGGCTCTGCTCGCAGAAGGTGCCGAGGTCGTGGTGGCCGATCTGAACGCCCATCCCGACCCCGCGGTGCGCTCTGTGGTGGGAGATCTGCGCGACCCTGCGGTCCGCGGTGCGGCCGTGTCCGCGGGGCTCGACGGCGTCGTGCACCTCGCGGCGGTCACGTCGGTGTTGCGCTCGGTCGAGGACCCCACCGGAACCTATGAGGTGAACGTCGCGGCGACCGCGGGGTTGCTCGAACTCGCCCGCGAGCGGGAGGTGCCCAGATTCACGTTCGCGTCCACCAACGCCGTGACGGGCGACGTGGGCAGCGCGCCCATCACCGAATGGCAGGCGCTGCGCCCGCTCACCCCCTACGGCGCGACCAAGGCCGCGGGCGAGATGTTGCTGAGCGCCTACTCCGGCGTCTATGGCATGCAGACCTGCGCGCTGCGTTTCGCCAACGTCTACGGCCAGGGGATGCGTCACAAGGACAGCTTCGTGCCCCGGCTGATGCGCGCCGCCGCCGAGGACGCCGGCGTACAGGTGTACGGCGACGGCACCCAGCTGCGCGACTACGTCCATGTGGACGACATCGTCCAAGCCGTCCAGGTGACCTGGCGCACGGGCCACAACGGCCCTCTGGTGGTCGGCTCGGGGCGCTCGGTGAGCGTGAACGAGCTGATCGAGGCGGCCCGCGAGGTCACCGGGGCGCCGATCCCGGTCGAGCACGTCGCCGCCAAGCAAGGAGAGATGCCGGCGGTCGTGCTCGACACGTCGCTGGCCAAGACACTCGGGTACGAACCGCGGCACGATCTGACCACCGGCCTGCCGACCGTGTGGCCGGACTTCGTGCCGGGTGGTGTGGAGGGCCTGGCATGACCGCCGATCACCTGGCGAAGACCGACGCGCGGATCGACGCCGCCGCGATGGCGGAGTTCACCGCCGAGTACGGCGGCGACCTTCCCCCCATCGCGATCGTCATCGCCGCCTACAACGAAGAACGCGGCATCGGCGACGTGGTCAGCGCGATCCCGGCCGTCATCGCCGGGCACGAGACGGCGACCGTCGTGGTCGTCGACGGCGCATCCGACGACACGGCGGCCGTGGCCCGCAAGGCCGGCGCGCTGGTCTGTGACGTCCCCGTCAACCGCGGGCAGGGCGCGGCCCTGCGGCTCGGCTACCGCATCGCCAGGGCGGGCGGCGCCCGCTACATCGTGACCACCGACGCCGACGGGCAGTACGACCCGGCCGACATCGAGCGCATCCTCTCTCCCGTGGTGAGGGGGGAGGCCGACTTCGTCACCGGCTCGCGGGTGCTGGGGCACCAGGAGACCTACGACCGCGTGCGCCGCCTTGGCGTGCACGTCTTCGCCCGGATGATCAGTCTGCTGACCGGGCAGCGCATCACCGACACCTCCTTCGGCATGCGCGCGATGCGTGCCGAGGTCACCGGGGCCGTCACGCTGAAGCAGCCTCAGTACCAGTCGTCCGAGCTGCTCATCGGCGTCATCTCGCGGGGCTACAAGGTGCTGGAGGTGCCGGCGACGATGCGGTTGCGGGTCGCCGGCACGACCAAGAAGGGCGGCAACCTGGTCTACGGCTACCGCTATTTGCGCGTGGTGCTCGGCACCTGGCTCCGGGAGCGCCGCGGCACAGCGCGGTCAGGGTCCTCGGCGCCGTCCGCGGCCGCCTCGCCTTCTTCGTCCGCCTCGCCGGCGGAGCCCGCCCGGGGGTCGGCGAAGACGAAGTAGTGGAAGAAGCAGAACTTCGCCATGAACAGGACGCCGTAAACCCCGAGGAAGACCGCGCCCACGAACACCACGCGTGCTCCGTCGGTGGCGAACAGCCGGGGCCCCACATCGTGGGCGACCCCGGTCGCCCACGTGGTGAGCAGCAGCCCCGTCACCGACGTCAGCCAGAACGGCAGCAGCTCGCGCAGCACCCGGGGGCGTCCCCTGCGCCGCCACGCCCACCGGCGGGCGAGCACGTAGTTGGTCACCGCGCCCAGGGCCCAGGCGGCCACCGCGGCCGCCTGGGCTCCCAGCAGCTCCTGACCGTAGGCCACCAGCAGCGTCACCTCGCTCACCACGGCCGCGACCACTGAACCGAGCGTGTAGCGCGTGAAGATGCGTGGCAGCGCGCCACGGAGGAAGCGGCGGAGGTCAATCACGGCCGGTGCGCTCCCCGTCGTGCGGCACACGGAGCACGCCGAGCACCGACTGGCCGAAGGGGATCGGCAGCACCCGGTCGAGCACCCGGGTGACCGGCACGATGACCTTGTCGTACAGGCCGACGGCGCCCGCCTTCGGCGAGCCCGCCTTGCCCATGCGCACCGCGGCCCACCAGGCGAGCCCGCCCAGCAGGTTGACCGGCCTGGCCAGCGTCACGCCGAGCCCCGCGCGACGGGCGGCGTCGCGCAGGGTGGCGGGCGTGTAGCGGCGGAAGTGGCCGACCTTGCGGTCGAACTCGCCGTACAGGCTCATGTAGGCGGGCACCCAGAGCACGATCGTGCCGCCCGGCGTGACCGAACCGGCCAGCTGCCTGAGGATCTCGGCGTCGTCCTCGAAGTGTTCGAGCACGTTGATGGCGATCACCGTCTCGACCGGCCGCTCCAGCTGCGCGCCGGAGGAGAGGTCGAACTGCATGGCCTCCACTTCGGCGGAGCTCGCGAAACGCTCTTTCAGCAGCGCCACCGCGTCGGGGTCGACGTCGGTGACGACCAGCCGGTCGAGGCCGGTGAACTGCGCGGCGAACTCGCCCAGCCCGGCGCCGACCTCCAGCACGCTGCGTCCGCAATGGGGGGCGATCAGGTCGTACTGGTAGCGGCGATAACGGGGCTTGTCGGGGCCGCCGTCCTCGCGCTCCGCCGTACGGCCGGTGGCGCGGGCGAAGGCTCCCTCGTCAGCGCTCACTGGTCCGCTCCGCACCCGGGCTGCGCCAGTTGACGACCGGCAGGAGCGCTTCCTCACGGACCCGGTCGACATGGCGCTTGGCCACGTCGAACAGCGACGTGATGAGCGTGTCGGACAGCAGGTGCGGCACCAGGCCGAGCTCCACCAGGCCCGTGTGGGTCACCTTGTAGTAGTGCTCCTCCTTCTCGACGCGGGGGTTGTCGAGGTTGTCGATGGTCACCTCGCCGGGGAAGGACTCGGAGATCGTGGCGGCGATGTCTCTGACCGACATGGACTCGGTCATCTGGTTGAACACCCGGAACTCGCCGCGATCGGCCGGGTTCTCGCAGGCGAGCTGGATACAGCGGACCGTGTCGCGGATGTCGATGATGCCGCGGGTCTGGGTGCCGGAGCCGTAGACCGTCAGGGGGTGGCCGAGCACCGCCTGGATGACGAATCGGTTGAGCACGGTGCCGAAGACGGCGTCGTAGTCGAACCGGGTGGCCAGCCGGTCGTCGAGCGTGGTCTCGGGCGTCTCCTGGCCGTAGACCACGCCCTGGTTGAGGTCGGTGGCGCGCAGGCCCCAGATGCGGCAGGCGAACTCCATGTTGTGGCTGTCGTGCACCTTGGACAGGTGGTAGAACGAGCCGGGCCGCTTGGGGTAGAGCACACGGTCCTTGCGGCCCTTGTGCTCCAGGTCCAGCCAGCCCTCCTCGATGTCGATGTTGGGCGTGCCGTATTCGCCCATCGTGCCGAGCTTGACCAGGTGGATCTCCGGGTCGATCTCGGCGATCGCGTAGAGCAGGTTGAGCGTGCCGACGACGTTGTTGGTCTGCGTGTAGACCGCGTGCTTGCGGTCGATCATCGAGTAGGGGGCGGCCCGCTGCTCGGCGAAGTGGACCACGGCGTCGGGGCGGAAGTCGCGGATCATCGCGTACGTGAAGTCGGCGTCGGTGAGGTCGCCGATGAACATGTCGATGGTCTTGCCGGTCCGCTCCTGCCACGCCGTGACGCGGGTGTGCAGCGACTCGATCGGAACGAGGCTGTCCACGCCGAGCTCCAGGTCGTACTGACGACGTACGAAGTTGTCGGCGACCGCCACCTCGTGGCCGCATTGCGACAGGTGGAGAGCCGTCGGCCATCCGAGGTATCCGTCGCCGCCGAGGACCAAGATCCGCATAAATCCATCCTGACTTGTTGTAGACGCATCCGCATCCCGCGGCCCTGCGTCGGTGTGTCGCCTACGGGGTGTCCGCAGCTTGCAGCTAACCAGCCTTACCACACGCTAAACGGGTTCTCATTAATTGAGCATGACTTCTCAGGCTGACTTTGATGGTCCGACGATGTTATGTGTTCTGCGCACCGTACCGGGTTCTGGAGGGGCGTTGTGCTGAAGGTGGGGAGTGTCCTCCTAGGTTTATCGAATATGAGTTCGTATAATGGTCGTCATGGATCTCAGTCCCGAAGAACTTCCCGAGCTTTGGAGGCCGCCCATCGTGGAGCACGCCGCGACGATCCGCGCCCGTGAGAGGCACTATCTGCTGGCCTGGGGCGACGACGCCAGGGGCGCACGCTGGGGGTTCCTGCTGGGGCCGCCGCAGTCGCGCGGGCGGCGGGCCCGATGGGTGCACTGGGGAGAGATCCGCCCGGTCGCGGGAGAGGACTACAGCGCGGTCCCCGTCGCGGATCCGCTGTTGTGAGACTCGTCTCTTCATGATTTCTGCGTGATCCGAAAATTTGCGCATACCGCACGTTTGGCTAAGCTGCTCTCGTGAGCGGGTTGAGGGAGCGGAAAAAGCGTGCCACACGTGAGGCGCTCATGGCGGCCGCACTCCGGCTCGCGCTGGAGCGGGGGCTGGAGGGCGTCCGCGTCGACGACATCGCCGCCGAGGCCGGCGTCTCGCCCCGGACGTTCAACAACTACTTCGCCGGCAAGCACGAAGCGATCGCCGCCCGCCACACCGACCGGATCGAGCGGTCGGTGGCGGTGCTGCGCGGGCGGCCCTCCGAGGAGCCCCTGTGGGAGGCGCTGACGGAGGCCATGGTCGAGCCGTGGGAACAGCACGCGGGCGACGCGCACGCGCCGCCGCCTCCCGAGTTGCTGGCGAGCATCCGGATGTTGTCCAGGGAGCCCGCGCTGCGGGCCGAGTCGCTGCGGGTGGCCTTCGCCGCCGACGGCGCCCTGGCCGCGGCCATCGCCGAGCGCACCGGCACCGACGGCTCCCGTGACCTCTACCCCCACCTCGTCGCCGGCGCCGCGACCGCGGCCGTCCAGGCGGCCGTCGGCCACTGGCTGCGCGCCGACCCGCCGATCCCGCTCGCACCCCTGCTGCGCGACGCCCTCCGCGCGCTGGCGGCAGGGCTTCCCGGCCCGTCCATCTGAGGAGCCCGGTGGTGGCCTCCGAAGGCCCCGACGCCGTGCTCGTACGTCCCGACGGCTATGTGGCCTGGGCAGGCACGCCCGGCGAGTCGCTGGACGAGGCGCTAAGGACGTGGTTCGGCGAAAGCCTGGAGGTGGCGGCGTAGCGCGTCGCGCATCAGCTTGGGCGTCATCCGCTCGGGGTGGAGCACGCCCGCGAGGGTGAGCCCGTCGATCAGCGCGGCCAGCCGCTCGGTCTCCACCGCGGGGTCCATGCCCGGCGGCCGGTGCCGATCGGCGTCGGCCTGCTCGGCGAGTCGCTGGTGATCCTGCTCAGGTCGAGGAGCGCGGGCGTTCCCTACGCGCGGGAACAGCGCTGACCGGCCCGGCTCACGCGCGGCCGACGCCGGCGAGGATGCCCGGCCTGACGTAGTCGTACGGGCCGTCGGGGGAGGCGTCGGGCGTCCAGTCGGCGACCGGGACGACGCCGGGGCCGATCAGGTCGAGACCGTCGAAATAGGCGGCGATCTGGCCGCGGTCGCGGCCGGCCAGGCCGCCGGAGGTGGTGCCGCGGTAGACCGACCGGCCCGCGTCGGTCACGTCGGCCGCGGCGTTGCCCGTGTACACGTGCGAGAGCACCAGATGGCCGCCGGGCCGCAGCCGCTCCCTGACGCGGGCCACGATCCTGGCGGCCTCGTCGTCGTCGGGCACGAAGTGCAGCACCGCGACGAGCAGGACCGCGTACGGCTCGGACATGTCGATGCGCCCGGTGACGCGCGGGTCGTCCAGGATGGCGTCGGGGTCCCTGAGATCACCCTCCATCGCGACGACGTCGGGATCCCTGGCCAGCAGCGCGCGCGCGTGGGACAACACGATCGGGTCGTTGTCGACGTAGACGACGCGGGAGCCGGGGGCGTGCCGGTGGGCCACCTGGTGCACGTTGTCCTGGGTGGGCAGTCCGGCGCCGATGTCGACGAACTGGCGCACGCCGGCCTCGGCGATCACGCGTACGGCCTGCCGCAGGAAGGCGCGGTTGGCCAGCGCGATCTGCCGGGCGTCGTTGCCCATCCGGCGGCCGATCTCGATCATCTTCTCGGCTGCCTCGCGATCGGCGGGGAAGTTGTCGCGGCCGCCGAGATAGTAGTCGTACATGCGGGCGACGCTGGGGACGTGAGGGTTGATCTCTAAAGATAAGCGGTCAACCTCGGCCATGTCGCGACCCTTCGTGACATCGATCTTTTGCGCCGATTCTAGGCGGGGAACGTGCCGGGATCCCGGGCCCTGCGGCGAGCGGCCGATCAGATGCGCCGGAAGGTACGCCGGTAGGCCAGCGGCGCCACGCCCACGGCCGCGCGCAGGTGCTGGCGCAGCGAGACCGCCGTGCCGAAGCCGGCCCGCCTGGCCACCTCCTCCACCCCCAGCTCCGTCGTCTCCAGCAGGTGCCTGGCGTGCTGCACGCGCTGCCGGTTGAGCCACTTGGCCGGGCTCACGCCGCTCTCCTCGCGGAAGCGCCGGGTGAACGTGCGCACGCTCATCCTCGCGTGCGCGGCCAGCGCGTTGAGATCGAGCGGGGCGTCGAGGTTGGCCAGCATCCAGGCGCGGGTGGCCGCCGTGCCGTCGCCGTCGCCGTCCGGGAGCGGCCGGTCGATGTACTGAGCCTGGCCGCCGTCCCGCCAGGGCGGCATGACGCAGCGGCGGGCGGCGCGGTTGGCCACCTCGCTGCCGTGGTCGCGCCTGATCACGTGCAGGCACAGGTCCATGCCGGCCGCCACCCCGGCCGAGGTCAGCAGGTCGCCGTCGTCCACGTAGAGCACGTCGGGGTCCAGCTTCACCCGCGGGAACAACCGGCCGAAGAGCGCCGCATCGCTCCAGTGCGTGGTGGCCCGCCGCCCGTCGAGCAGGCCCGCGGCGGCCAGCACGAACGCGCCCGTGCAGATCGACATCGTGCGCGGCCGATTCTGCAGGGCCGCCGACAACCGCTCCGAGATCGTGCCCTCCACCAGGGCCCGGCCTCCGTGGATGCCCGGCACCAGGACCGTGTCGGCCGTGCCGAGCACGTCGAGGTCATGGTCGGGCTGCACGGTGTAGCCAGCCGAGCAGCGCACCGGCATGCGGCCCTCGGAGCAGGTCACCACCTCGTAGAGCCGTTCGCCGTCCGCGTCGCGGGCGCTCCCGAACACCTGGCCGGGCACGCCGAGGTCGAGCGGGGCGAAGTGGTCCAGCACCACGACCGCGATCCGATGGGTCATGGCTGGATTCTTGCAGATATTGGCTTTTCGGCCACTCGTGACCACCTGGGGGGTTCGACCAGGATGGGCGCATGACTTTGAGCACCACCCCCACCCGTCGCGGGCTGCACCGGGCCTGGTACGTCGCGGCCGTGGCCTTCGTGACGATCCTGGGCGCGGCCGGGTTCCGCGCCACCCCCGGTGTGCTGATCACCCCGCTGCGGGAGGAGTTCGGCTGGTCGGCCGGCACGATCTCGCTGGCCGTCTCGATCAACCTGGTGCTCTACGGCCTCACCGCTCCCTTCGCCGCCGCCCTGATGGACCGTTTCGGCATGCGGCGCGTGGTCGCCGTGGCGCTGCTGCTGATCGCCTGCGGCAGCGGGCTCACCGTGCTGATGACGGCGAGCTGGCACCTCCTGCTGCTCTGGGGCGTGCTGGTCGGGCTCGGCACGGGGTCGATGGCGCTGGTGTTCGCCGCGACGGTGGTGGACCGCTGGTTCGTCCGCCACCGCGGGCTGGTCACCGGCGTGCTGACCGCGGGAGGCGCCACCGGGCAACTCGTCTTCCTGCCCGTGCTCGCGCACCTCGCTCAGGGCCCGGGATGGCGCTTCGCCTCGCTGACCGTGGCCGCGGCGGCGCTGGCCGTGGTGCCGTTCGTGTGGTGGCTGCTCCGCGACCGGCCCGAGGACGTGGGCACCACGGCGCTGGGCGCGCAACCTGGTGCGGTGCGCACGGCGCCCAGCACGGCCAACGCCGCCCTCAGAGCCGTCACCGTGCTCGCCGCGGCGGCGCGGACACGGCCGTTCTGGATGCTGGCGGGTGGTTTCGCGATCTGCGGAGCCAGCACGAACGGACTGGTCGGCACCCACTTCATCCCCGCCGCGCACGACCACGGCATGGCCGAGCCCGTCGCCGCGGGCCTCCTGGCGGTCATCGGGATCTTCGACATCGTGGGCACGGTCGCGTCCGGCTGGCTGAGCGACAAGATCGACCCGAAGGTGCTCCTCGGCGTCTACTACGGGCTGCGCGGGCTCTCTCTGATGGTGCTGCCCGGCCTGTTCGCGGCCACGACAGAGCCGAGCATGCTGATCTTCATCGTCTTCTACGGCCTGGACTGGGTGGCGACCGTGCCGCCCACGGTCGCCCTGTGCCGGCGCGTCTACGGAACCGACGGAGCCGTCGTGTTCGGCTGGGTGTTCGGCGCGCACCAGGTCGGGGCCGCGATCGCCGCGTTCGGGGCCGGCCTCACCCGCGACCACCTGGGCGCCTACGACCTCGCCTGGTACGCCGCCGGCGCCCTCTGCCTGGTGGCCGCCGGCATGTCCCTGGCGATCGGGCATGCTAGGGAGGCGACGAAACCCGAGCAAGCGATGAACCTCAGAGAGCGATGAACACCGAGCTTTACGTCCTGCCGCTGGTCGTCAGGATCGAGCGGGCCGCGCCCCCCGAGCGCACCGACGCCCTGGAAGCCGCCGCCATGGCCGTGCTGAGCCTGCTGGCCGACCCGGGCGAGTGGGCCGCCGAGCTGCACGCCTGGCAGTCCACCGGCAAGATTCGCAAGGTCGTGCGCCGGGCTCGGGGCGCCGAGTGGCGGCGGGCGCTCGCGCTGCCGGGGCGCACGATCGGGCACCGCACGGCAGAGGTGCGCGTGCATCCGCCGGTGCCGCTCGACGACTGGCCGAGAGACCTCGCGCGGCTGCAGGTGTCGGGCACCGAACTGGCCGACACCGCCGAGGCGCCTCCCGCCGAGCCGCCGATCCTGTGGGAGAACCCCAAGCTGGAGATGTCCGCGGGCAAGGCCATGGCGCAGGCCGGGCACGCCGCCCAGCTCGCGTGGTGGGCCAGCGACGCCGGCGAGCGTGCCGCCTGGCGGGAGCGCGGGATGGCGGTGTCAGTGCGCCGGGCCTGCGCACAGGGCGACTTCGACGCCAGGGTGGCCGGCGGGCTGCCCGTCGTGCGCGACGCCGGGTTCACCGAGATCGAGCCGGGTTCGTGCACGTTCGTCGCGGACGCGCCCTGGCTCGCCGGGCGCGTCTTCAGGGCGTGAACACGTCGGTCAGAACGCCGCCGGGGTTTGCATGGGTTTGGGCTGCTCTGGAGGCTTGATCGAAGCGCAGCTCCACCCGTTCCACGACGCCATGATTGCACTTCGGTCGCTTCGAGGACGCCATGGCGGGATATGTCGTACGCTCCGCTCGTGCTCGATGGGGAAGATGAGATCAAGGGTTCCCGCGTGAGAACCGCTTCCAGACCTTGGATCCCTGCTTCTCCGCCCAAACGCTCCCGCATCGGTGATCTCCGCATGCGGGTGGTGTACCGGGGGCTCGTCGTGGCCGTCGCCGTCGTGGCCGTCGCCGTGACGCTGGTCGTGGTGGTGCTCCCGTCAGGGCCGGACGAGGTCGCGGCGGGGCCGGTAACCGCGCCGCCGGCCGCACCGTCCTCGTCCGGCCCCGCACCCTCCCCCGCGGTCAGCGAGCCCGTCGAGGCGGCGAAGGCGTCACCCACCCCCGGCGCCTCGCTCGCGCCCGGCTACACGGCCATGGAGGCGCTGTACGCCGACCCGCGCATCCCCAAGCTGACCTCCAAGGTCAAGAAGATCAAGATGCGCCCGCCCGCCAGGCGGGTCCTCAAGGACCGGCGCACCGGGCTGGCCGTGCCGAGGCTGGGCCGGCCGTGGAAGGCGCACAACCCGGCGCCGTTCACCACCAAGCAGGTGCTGCCCAGGCAGCGCGGCACGAGCCTGCGCGGGATCCTCGTGACCTGCCCGCTCCCGATCATGAGGCAGAGGTCGCCGCGCGACACGGCGCTGCTGGCCGCCCGCTGGACGCTCAACCACCACCCCAAGGGCTCCCGGATCACCTGGCTGGCCGCGCAACCGGTCAAGCGCGGATGGATGCTGCTTTATCGGGTGAAGTACGGAAAACACTCCTCCCGGGCGGCCGTCGTCGTCATAGACGGGGGAATGAGCAAGCCCGGCCTGGCGTTCGTCACAGTGCCTGACACGCAGCGCAAGCACTGGCCCGATGTCGGCCGCGTGGCCGCAGGGGTACGTGTCCTAGGCTAGGAAGATCATTGAATGCGGCGATTTGGGGGAGTGACGCCGTGGAACGCTCTGGAGCGCCGCAGGCATCCGACAAGGGCAAGGGCAAGCCGCCCTGGCGTTCGGAAGGCCTGCCCGGCACACCCGGAGGGCGACCCAAGATCAACTGGTGGCGGTTCGCCGTCACCCTTCTGATCGTGTACGCGGCCTTCTTCGTGGTCTCGTCATTCGTCGACAGCGGCTCGGTCGAGACGATCTCGTACACCGAGTTCACCAAGCAGGTGAACGCGAAGAACGTCAAGGACATCTACGCCGAGGGCCTTTCCGTCGAGGGTGACCTCAGATCGGCGGCGAAGAACCCCGAGAGCAACGAGCCCTACACCAAGTTCGCCACCGAGATCCCGGCCTTCGCCAACACCGACCAGCTCGACCAGCAGCTGGCCAACGGGCAGGTCGAGATCACCTCCAAGCCGATCACGCGCGGGTTCTTCTCCAACCTGCTGTTCTCGCTGCTGCCCGTGCTGCTGCTGGCGGGCCTGTGGATCTGGATCATGCGGCGGGGCGCCAGCATGATGGGCGGCGGCGGCCTGGGCGGGCTCGGCAAGTCGAAGGCGGCCAAGCCGGTCGAGGCCGCGCAGGTGCGTGTCACGTTCGACGACGTCGCCGGCATCGACGAGGTCGAGAACGAGCTCGTCGAGATCGTCGACTACCTCAAAGACCCCGACAAATACCGCAGGCTGGGCGCGAAGCTGCCCAAGGGCGTGCTGCTCGCGGGCCCTCCGGGCACCGGCAAGACGCTGCTGGCCAGGGCGGTCGCGGGCGAGGCCAAGGTGCCCTATTTCTCGGCCAGCGCCTCCGAGTTCATCGAGATGATCGTCGGCGTGGGCGCCTCGCGCGTGCGCGACCTGTTCGAGGAGGCGCGGAAGGTGGCGCCGTCGATCGTGTTCATCGACGAGATCGACGCCATCGGCCGGGCCAGGGGCGGCGCCGGCGGCGTCGGCGGGCACGACGAGCGCGAGCAGACGCTCAACCAGATCCTCACCGAGATGGACGGCTTCTCCGGGGCCGAGGGCGTGATCGTCATCGGGGCCACCAACCGCCCCGAGATCCTCGACCCGGCGCTGCTGCGTCCCGGGCGCTTCGACCGTACGGTGCAGGTGGGCCTGCCCGACGCGGCCGGCCGCACCGCGATCCTGGCGGTGCACACGAGAGGCGTGCCGCTCGACCCCGAGGTCGGCCTCGACCAGCTCGCCAAGACCACCCCCGGCATGACCGGCGCCGACCTGGCCAACCTCGTCAACGAGGCGGCCCTCCTTGCCGCCAAGCGCGGCAAGGAGAAGGTCTCGACGGCCGACTTCACCGACGCGCTGGAGAAACTGCAGCTCGGCGCGGCCCGCAGCATCGTCATGCCGGAGGACGAGCGCACCAGGACCGCCTTCCACGAGGCCGGGCACGCGCTGCTCGGGATGCTCCAGCCGGGCGCCGACCCGGTCAGGAAGATCTCCATCATCCCGCGCGGCCGGGCGCTCGGCGTCACGCTGTCCACCCCCGACAGCGACCGTTACGCCTACGACGAGCAATATCTCCGCGGGCGCATCACCGGCGCGCTCGGCGGCATGGCGGCCGAGCAGGTCGTGTTCGGCGTCATCACCACCGGCGCCGAGAACGACCTCGAACAGGTCACGATGATCGCCCGCGGCATGGTCGGCCGCTGGGGCATGTCGGAGAAGATCGGCCCGCTGACCATCCTGCCCAACGACGGCCAGCAGCCCCAGGCCTCGCCTGTCACGCTCGCCATGGTCGACGAGGAGGCGCGGCGCATCGTGGACGAGTGCTACGAGCGCGCCGTCCAGGTGCTCAGCGACAACCGCGACAAGCTTGACGCGATCGTGGAGGCGCTGCTGGAGCACGAGACCCTCGACGAGGCCGGTGCGTACGCCGCCGCGGGCCTGTTGAGCCGGTCCACGGACACCGCCGGGAGCCGGCCGAGGGAATTTTCCGAGAAATAGGCAATCCGGACGTTGACGCCGATTGTGGCCGGGGCAGATGTTCGGACAACGATCGGGGGACTTGTCGTGACACTGACTGACGAGCTTCTCGCCGGGCTCGGAGACTCAGGACTGGAACAGGTCGCCGGGATGCTCGGCACCGACCCGGCCACGGCCCGCATCGTGACCCAGGCCGTCGCGGGCACGATCATCGGAGGCATGGCCCGCGACGCCGAGCAGCTTGACGGCGCCGACGCCCTGCTCAGCGCCCTGGACGACCACAAGGACACCGACCCGTTCAACGGCGACGTGGCCTCGCTGACCCGCGACGGCCACAACATCCTCGGGCACGTGTTCGGCGGTCAGGGCACCGAGCGGGCGGCGGCCGGGTTGTCGCAGCTCGCCGCGGTGCACCCCGGGGCCATGATGAAGCTGCTGCCGCTGGTCGCCCCCATGATCATGTCGCTGCTCGCCGACCGCGCCGCCGCGCGTCGCCTGGACGCGCGCTCCCTGGCCGACGAGCTCGACCACGAACGGTCCACACTTCCCGCGAAGCTGGACGACCTGGTCACGACCCTGCTCGACGGCATCTTCGGCGGTCCGCCCGCGCAGCGGGACAGCCCGTACGACACGGCGGCCCTCACCCGCAACCGCAGGAGCGCGAGCAGGCGTGAGATCACACCGGGCACAGCGACCCCCGACTGGTGACCGGTAGGCTGTGCGAGTGATCGTTCTGGCCTCAGCCTCCTCCGCCCGCCTGGCTCTCCTGCGCAGCGCGGGCCTCGACCCCAAGGTCATCGTCAGCGGCGTCGACGAGGAGGCCTATTCGGCCTACTCCCCGGCGGCGCTGAGCCTGGTGCTGGCCAAGGCCAAGGCCGAGGCGGTCGCGAGCGGGCTGGACGAAGGGCTGGTCATCGGCTGCGACTCGATCCTCGAGCTCGACGGCCGCCCCTACGGCAAGCCGGCCACGCCCGAGGAGGCCCTGGAGCGGTGGCGGCTGCTGCGGGGCCGCACGGGGCGGCTCGTCACGGGCCACTGCGTCATCGACGTCGCCGCCGGCCGGCAGGCGGCGGAGACCGCCACCACCGTGGTGCACTTCGGCCGGCCCTCCCCCGAGGAGATCGCCGCCTACGTCGACACCGGCGAGCCGCTCTCCCTGGCCGGGGCCTTCAGCATCGAAGGGCGCGGCGGATGGTTCGTCGAAGGGATCGAGGGCGACCACGGCAACGTGCTCGGCATCTCGCTGCCGCTCCTTCGCGACCTGTTCGCGGAGCTCGGCTACGCGGTGACGGCTTTCTGGCGCTAGCCTGCCGGACATGCGATCAGTGCGTGACTTCTTCTCCGGCGTGGGCTTCTTCCTCCAGGGGTTCGGCTGGGTCTCCCGCAACGGGCGCTGGTGGCTGTTCGGGCTCATCCCGGCGCTCGTCGCGTTCGCCGTCTACGTGGTCGCGCTGATCTTCCTCGGCACCAACGCGACCGATCTGGCCGCGTTCCTCACGCCGTTCGCCGACTCGTGGAGCTGGCGGGAGGCGTTCCGCGCGCTCGTGGGCGTCGCCCTGTTCCTCGGCGGCCTGGCGCTGGCGGTGCTGACGTTCGTCGCGCTCACGCTGGCGATCGGTGATCCGTTCTACGAGAAGTTGTCGGGGGCGGTCGACGTGCTGGAGACGGAGGACGAGCAGCCCTGGTGGCGCACGCTGCCGCGGTCCATCCGCGACAGCCTGGTCACGCTGTTCTACGTGCTGCTCTTCACGGTTCCGCTGTTCGCGCTCGGGTTCGTCCCCGTGGTGGGGCAGACGGTGGTGCCGGTGCTGGGAGCGGCCGTTTCCGGATTTTTCATGACAGTGGAGCTCACCACGCTGGCCCTGGAACGGCGCGGCATGGCCCGCAAGGAACGCTTCGCCCTCCTCCGCGCCAACAAGGCCGCCACACTGGGGTTCGGGGTGGCCGTGTTCCTGCTCTTCCTCATCCCGTTCGTGGCGGTCATCGCCATGCCCGCGGCCGTGGCCGGCGCCGCACTTCTCGTACGCACCCGTCTGGCACCCGCCTCCACCCCCAGCCCCGACCCGGCACCCTGAGGTGCTTCGCGGGCAGGGAACGCGCCACCTCCTCAGACCCTCGGCCCAGCTCACCGGCGGCCCCGCCGATGTCACAGCAGTAATGGGTGTCTCGTCATAGAGGCTGCACACCTTTCGTTTCAGGAGCAGCTGATGAACCTCGCATTGTGGATCGCCGCCGGACTGCTGGCCGCCGTGGCCATGCTCGGCGGCTTCACCAAGACCTTCATCCCCCAGGAAAAGCTGGCCGCGGCCCATGGCGGGGGATGGACCGGGCAGGTGAGCGCCGGCTTCGTCAAGACCCTGGGCATCCTGGAGTTCCTGGCCGCGGCGGGCTTCATCCTGCCCGCCGCGCTGGGCATCGCCCCGGTGATGGTGCCGGTGACCGCCGTCTGCTGGATCCTGCTGATGATCGGCGCGGGGATCACCCACGGCCGCCGCGGCGAATACCCGCTCGTCGCGCTGAACGTGGTCTACCTGGCGCTCGCGGCCTTCGTCGCCTGGGGCCGCCTCGCCGTCGAGCCCTTCACCGGTTGAGCCGGCTCCGGGTTGTCCACAGCCTCAGCCCGACACCTCGCTCCATCCCCAGAACGACTTTCGGCTCGTCCGCCCCTCGCCCGCTCCCGGCAACCTTGGGGCCCATGACGACCGACAGCTCCACTCCCGCTCCCGCCTTCACCGACGAGCCCCGCCTCACCCTGGCCAGCCCTTCCGACGTCCTCGCAGCCGTCCCCTACCTGGTGGGTTTCCACCCGAAAACCTCCCTCGTCGTGATCGGCATCGACCACGGCGCGACCAAGGTCGTGGCCCGGTGGGGTCTCCCGCTGGAGCCCGGCACCCTCGACCCGCTGGGCCCCCTCCTGCAGCGGGAGAGCGTCACGGAGATCGTGATCATCGGCTACGGTCCCGGCAAGGTGGTGACCCCGGCGGTCGACGAGGTCAGGCGGCTGGCTCCGCGGGCCGGCGTCCACGTGGGGGAGGCACTACGCGCCCATGAGGGCCGCTACTGGTCCTACATCTGCGATGTCCCCAGATGTTGCCCCGCGGAAGGCACCCCCTACGACCCGTCCACCAGCCGGATCGCCGCGGAGGCGACGGTCCGGGGCCTGGTGGCCCTGCCCGACCGCGAGGCGCTGGAGCACACGCTGGCCCCTGTCACGGGCCCGGTGCGCATGGCGATGCAGCGGGCCACGTCCGACGCGGTCGCGGAGGTCAGGGCCGGGCTCACCGCCACTCCCGACCTCGACGCCTACGCCCGGCGGTTCGTCTCGGAGGGCCTGGCCCGGGTCCGGTCGGCGGTGCGGACCCACGCCGAGGGCGGCCGCCTGGACGACGCCGAGGCCGCCAGGCTCGGCTTGGACCTGGCGATCATCCGCGTCCGCGACGAGGCCTGGACCCTCATGGACGAATCCCACGCATCCCTGTGGAAAGACCTGACGCGCAGGCTGGAGCCCCGCTTCACGCCACCGGCCGCCTCCCTCCTGGCCATGGCGGCCTGGCGCGCGGGAAACAACGTCCAGGCCACCATCGCCCTCGAGCGCGCCCTGACCGTCGACCCCGGCTACTCGATGGCCAACCTCCTCATGCACGCCCTGCAGAACCTGCTCTCCCCGAGCGTCCTGCGAGACCGTCTCCCCACCCCGGCCGAGCTCGACGCCGCCATGGGGCCCGTACACGCGGCGTGGTTGCTGCCCCTGGTCAACCTGCTCGACGACGAGGCGCAGCCCCCACCCCTCGAATAGCCGTCCACCCGTGGTCCGTGGCCTGCGAATACCCTGGACCCTGCAGATGGATATGACCCTCGGCCGCCTGGTGAATCGCACGGAGGGGGAATTGAATTCCCGGCGATTCAGAGGGTGTCCTCCTCGCGGCGGCGGCGCTCGTTGTAATCGCGCATCCGCCGCGGATATCCGGTGAGCTGAACGTCATACACCGGCAGGGCGAGATCGCGAGCGACCTTGCGGATGACGGCCGGTGAGCCGACCCTCCGCCTGGTCCACTCGCCGTCGTCGGCCACCGCCACAGCGGTCGTGTCGGTGGCGAAAGTCTCTGGCTCGACGTAGAACTCGACGCCACGCCGCGAACGGGCAAAGGCGATGAGCGCTTCGATGTCGGCGTCTGTCGCCTCACGGTCGAACTTTGCGACTTTGGGGCCGCGCAGCCGACGCAGGCCGTAGCGGTCGCGCCATCTCATGAATCCTTTTTATACGATCTGAGGGCTCCGCGCCCGGGGATGATCTAAGGGACGGATCGGGGATTCTCCGGATAGCACCCTGGCCTTCGAAGACGCAGTATGGGGGGAGACCGTTCGATTCTCACCGAGGAGAGGCATGGCGATGATGGCTGGGGTACCGACAACCCCTGGGCCGGGACAGGTGCCGCCAGCTCAACTGCGCGTCACCAACCAGGACCGAGAGCACGTGGTGGAGCACGTCAAGGCCGCCTACGCTGAGGGCCGCTTCGACAAGCTCGAGTTCGACGACCGGCTGGAGCGCGCGATGACGGCGCGCACGCACGGTGACCTGATGCCGATCATGACCGAGATCTACGGCACTCAGGTCGTGCCCAAGCTCGCCTCTCCTCCCGCGGCCGAGGTCCGCCACGAGCGTGCGCCGGAGAGCAACGAACGCCTCGGCGCCGCACTCGGCCACATGGTGCTGCTGCTCGGCGTACCGATCGTGGCACCGCTGATCCTGCTGCTCACCGGAGGCAAGACCTCCCCCTATATCCGCCGGCAGGCGCTGGAGGCGCTCAACTTCCAGATCACGCTCGTGGGAGCGTCGATCTTGCTGCCCTTCACCATCATCGGCGTCGTGCTGGTGCCGATCATCTGGGTCGTGGCGGTGGTCCTCGCGATCGTCGGCGGCGTCTCGGCCCTGACGGAGGGCAACTTCCGCTACCCGATGACGCTCCGCCTGGTGAAGTGACACGACGTCCCGTCCCGTTCGTCCGCGTCCGCCCCGCCGAGGCCCTGACCTCCGCGGGGCGGGTCGCGTCCTGCCAGGCGTACGCCCGGCTTCGAGCTTCCCGGCCGGTCGTCGTCCTACCGGCCGTCGGCTGTAGCCAGGGTCAGCGGGCCAGCACCTGATACTTGACCTTCATCACACCGGCACTGATGGTGCCGATGGCGGCGAAGGCGGCCCTGGACAGGTCGAGGCAGCGGCCGCCGATGTACGGGCCGCGGTCGTTGATGCGGACCGTGACCGCCTCCCCGCTGGCCGGGTTGATCACGCGGACCTTGCTGCCCAACGGGAGGGTCTTGTGCGCGGCGGTCATCGCCAAGGGGTTGAAGCGCTCGCCGCTGGCCGTCATCTGAGGGTCGCCGTAGTAGGAAGCGCCGCACCTGCCGGACGACAACACACGAAGCTTGGGCTTCGAGGAACGCGTGGTCGGCTTGGGTGATCCGGGGCTCGCCGTCTCCTGGGAATCGATCTTCGTTCCCGATCCCCGGGCCTCAGCCTTCGCCCCGGACCCCTGGGATTCCGTTCTCGCGCCTGCACGCTGGGCTGCCTTCGCGCCAGGGCCGCGGGTCGCGGACCCCTGGGAGCCGGTGTCACCGCCGGACTCAGGGGATGTCGTCGTCTTCGGGCGGGCCGCCGGGGTCTTGGAGAGGAGGGACGGGCGCGGGCTGTTCCGGCGGGCGGCTTCATCCGAGGTGGTGGCCTGGCCGGTAGCGGCGCCCATCGTGCGCCGAGTGGAGTCATCGTTGCCGAAGGCGGCCCAGGCGGTCGTCGAGGCGGCGCAGACGACGGCGGCGCCGGCTGCGACGGCGGTCCACCGCTTGGCGGGAGAGAGCTTGCGGTCATGCGGAGACGGCTTGCGGGAATGCTGGCCCAACGTGAACCACGGGTCCTACCTAGGGGACAGGGCAGGGAAAGGCCGGGCGCGAGGGGTGCGAGGGCGTACGGCGGCCGATCCGCGGGCGGGCTGGGGGCCCGCGCGACGAGGACGAACATATGCGACAAACAGCAAGTAAAGGCAACTTAATGGGACATTAAGTGACTCATCTCACGGACTCGCCCCAGCGGTGTGGCAGCCGGCCGAGGACCGGCACATGTACGTCATCGAGGACACCGCTCGCGCCGGAGGCGGTGTGAGCATGATCTGAGGGGACGACCCGGTGTCCGAGGCCGGTCGCATCGCGGGACGCGGGCTACGGCCGGCGGAAAGGATCAGCGCGACCGTGCGGGGTGGGGGAGAGCGGCGCGGCTGTGCAGCGACCGCGCCGACGCCCTCGACGGCCCGCCTCCGGTGGGTCGCGAGGCCGTAAAGATCACACCATCAGGGCGCGTACGGTCTCGACCGTGTCGGCGTCCTCGACCCGTTTGTCGGGGCGGTAGCGCAGGACGCGGGCGAAGCGGAGGGCCATGCCGCCCGGGTAGCGGGGTGAACGCTGCACCCCGTCGAAGGCGATCTCCACGACCACCTCCGGCCGCACCCTGACCGTCCAGCCGTCGGTGGGGCCTTCGGCGAGCTCGAGGAAACGCTCGGTCTGCCAGGCGAGCAACTCGTCCGTCATGCCTTTGAAGGTCTTGCCGAGCATCACGAACCCGCCCTCGGGGTCTCTGGCCCCCAGATGGAGATTGGACAGCTTGCCCTGGCGCCGCCCGTGGCCCCACTCGGCCGCCAGCACGACCAGGTCGAGCGTGTGACGCGGCTTGACCTTGATCCAGCCGGCGCCACGGCGGCCCGCCGCGTAGGGGGAGGCCAGGGACTTGACCACCAGGCCCTCGTGGCCGGCCTTCACCACGTCGGTGAAGAACTGCTCGGCCTCCGTCACCTCGTCCGCGATCAGCCGCGGGGTCAGCAGCCCTCGGGGGACCACGCGGGTCAGCGCCTCCTGGCGCCGGGCGTAGGGCTGGTCGAGCAGGTCGGCGCCGTCGACCCGCAGCGCGTCGAAGAAGAACACGCTGAGCGGTGTCCGCTCGCGCAGCCGTGCGACATCCGTCTTGCTGGACACCCGGCTCGCCGTCACCTGGAACGGGTGCGGCCGCCCGTCGGGGCGCAGGGCGATCACCTCGCCGTCGAGCACCAGATCGTCCGCGGGCATCGCCAGCACGGCCTCGACCAGCTCGGGAACCTGCGGCGTGATGTCGTCGAGTGTGCGGGTGAAGACCTTGACCTCCGAGCCCGCGCGGTGGGTCTGCACCCGGACCCCGTCGAGCTTCCACTCCAGCGCCGCGGGCGTGCCCGCCTTCTCGAGGGCGGCCGCCACGTTGGGCGCGCTGCCCGCCAGCATGGGCGAGACCGCCCGCCCCACCTCCAGCCGGAACGCGTGCAACGCCGCCACCCCGCCGGCCAGCGCGGCAGCCCCGACGGCGGGCAGCGAACCGCGCAGCGTGAGCGCGCGGCGCACGTCGCTCGCGGGAGCGCCCGACGCCTTGGCCACCGCCTCGATCATCACGCCGTCGAGCGCGCCCTGCCGCAGCTCGCCGTGGAGCAGCCGGCTCATGAACTGCTGCTCCTGGCTGGTCAGCCCCGCGAACAGCTCCGCCACCAGCGTCTTGCGCGCCGTTTGCGAGCCCTGCCCGGACACCGCCTTGATCGTGCTCAGCAACGCGTCGACGGCGGTCAGCGTGGCGGTGGCGGCCAGCTTGGGCTGGGGGAGATCCTCCAGCGTGCGCCAGCCGACGCCCACCTGCCGCTGGGGCAGCTCACCCGAGAGATAGGAGATCGCGATCTCGGCTTCGCCGGGGCCGACCCGGCCCAGCAGCTCCGCCAGATGACCGATCTTGCCCAGCCTGGCGGACGTGCGCGTCACCGCCTCGGACACCCGGACCACGTCGATCAGAAGCACACGTTCATGGTGCCTCACGTGGCCGACATTTCCGTCCACCGGACTCAAGGATTCTCAGTGATTCGCCCGGTGCGCGAGCGACGTGAGCGCTTAGGCGCGCTGAGAACGGCTGCGCCGAGCGCCGGGCCCATGGCGGCTGCCGCAGCCCCGGGCCAGAAGGTGGCTTCCGCGCCGGGCCCGAAGGACGGCTCCGCTGGTGGTGCTGGAAGGTGGCCTTCGGGACCGGCTTCGACCGGGTGACCAGGGCGGGCCCTCCCGGAAGGAGGGAGAAGCTAGCTGACGCCGAGCAGGTCGACGACGAAGATGAGCGTCTCGTTCGGCTTGATGCGGGCGCCCGCGCCGCGGCTGCCGTAGCCGAGGTGCGGCGGGATGACCAGCTTGCGCCGGCCCCCGACCTTCATGCCCGCGACGCCCTGGTCCCAGCCGGCGATGACCCGCCCACCGCCGAGGGGGAACTCGAACGCCTCGCCGCGGTTCCACGACGCGTCGAACTCCTCCCCGGTCGAGAACGCGACGCCCACGTAGTGGACGCGTACGTTGTGGCCGGGCTTGGCCTCCTGGCCGTCGCCGACGGTCAGGTCGACGATCTCCAGGTCGGCGGGCGGGTTGCCCCCGGGGAAGTCGATCTCGGGCTTCTCGAGTGCCACGAAGTGCTCCTGTTGACGATGAGAACTGACCCGACGACTCTATGCGCTCGGGACACCGTCGCCCGCCCCCGGTCGGGAAACGGCGGGGCGCGCGGTCACCAGCTCTGGTGCAGGGGCATGCCTTCGGCGTAGCCGGACGAGCTCTGGACGCCGACGACCGCCTGCCGGTGGAACTCCTCCAGGTCGGAGGCCCCCGCGTACGTGCACGACGAGCGCAGCCCGGCCACGATGGCGTCGATCTGGTCCTCCACGCTGGGCCGTTTCGGATCCAGGTACATCCTGGACGTCGAGATGCCCTCCTCGAACACGGCCTTCCTGGCCCGCTCGAAAGCCGAGTCGTCGGCCGTCCTGAGCCGCACGGCCCGCGCGGAGGCCATGCCGAAGTTCTCCTTGTACTTGCGCCCGTTGGCGTCCGTACGGGTGTCTCCCGGCGACTCGTACGTGCCCGCGAACCAGGACCCGATCATCACGTTGGAGGCGCCGGCGGCCAGCGCCAGGGCCACGTCGCGCGGGTGCCGCACGCCGCCGTCGGCCCACGCGTGCCGCCCCAGCCGCCGGGCCTCGGCCGCGCACTCGACGACCGCCGAGAACTGCGGCCGGCCGACCCCGGTCATCATCCGCGTGGTGCACATGGCGCCGGGGCCCACTCCGACCTTGACGATGTCGGCCCCGGCGGCGACCAGATCGTGTACCCCTTCGGCGGTCACCACGTTGCCGGCCGCGACGGGGACGGGGGCGTCGAGCGCCTTGACGGCGCGGAGCGCGGAGATCATCTTGTCCTGGTGGCCGTGGGCGGTGTCCACGACCAGGCAGTCGATCCCGGCGTCGAGCAGTTCCGAGGCCCTGGCGGCCACGTCGCCGTTCACGCCGACGGCGGCGGCGATGCGCAGCCGGTTCCGGGAGTCGACGGCGGGCTGGTAGAGGGTGGCGCGCAGCGCGCCCATGCGGGTGAGGATGCCGACCAGCCGCCCGGCGGCGTCGACGATGGGCGCCAGCCGGTGGCGGCCCTCGTGCAGCCGGTCGAAGGCCGTGCGCGGGTCGAGCCCGGCGGGCAGCGTCAGCAGCTCGCTCGACATGACCTCGGAGAGCTGGGTGTACATGTCCACGCCCTCGCAGTCGGCCTCGGTCACGACGCCGACGGGCTGGTTGTCCCAGTCGACCACGATGACGGCGTTGTGCGCACGCTTGGGCAGCAGGTGCAGCGCCTCGCCGACCGTGTCGTGCGGGGTGAGGGTGAGCGGCGTGTCGTGCACGAGGTCGCGTTTCTTGACCCAGTCGACCACGTCGGCCACGACGTCCAGCGGGATGTCCTGCGGGATCACGGTGATGCCGCCGCGCCGCGCCACGGTCTCGGCCATGCGCCGGCCGGCGACCGCGGTCATGTTGGCCACGACGAGGGGGATGGTGGTGCCGGTGCCGTCGTTGGACGAGAGGTCGACCGCGAGCCGCGAGCCGATCGAGGACCGCGACGGGACCATGAACACGTCGCTGTAGGTCAGATCGTACGGAGGCTCGAGGTCATTGAGAAATTTCACGTTCATCCATCTTATGTGGTGACAGGGTGTGCCAAGGGTTTCCCCCTTTCTCGGGGGCTTATGATCGGCCGGGACACTTTTGGGGGAGGGAGGGCCTGTGGACGTCACCGAACGGGCCGAGCTGACCGTGGTCGGCTTCGCCGTACGTACCACGAACGCCGACGAGAAGGATCCGGAGCGCGCCAAACTGCCCGCGCTCTGGAAGCGAGCGGGTGCGCCGGGGGCTTTCGCGCACGTGCCGGGACGCGTGGACGAGAACCTCTACGCCGTGCTGACGGACTACGAGAGCGACCACAACGGGGCTTTCACGCAGATCGTCGGCATCGGCGTGCGCACCGTGCCGCGGTTGCCCGAGGCCATGGTGGCCGTCCGGGTGCCGGCGGCCAAGTCGCTGAAGCTGGAGGCCCGCGGCTCGATGCCGCAAGCCCTCGTGGAGGCGTGGCAGCAGGTGTGGCACTACACCGAGTCGGGCGGTTCGCCGGCGCGCGCGTTCACCACGGATCTGGAGGTGCACCACCGCGACGGCGCCGACCTGTTCATCGCGCTCTAGCGAGGGCCGGACACGGATGGATCAGAGGCCGAGCGCGTCGGCCGCCGCCTGGACGGCCGTCGGCTTGACCTCCTCGATCGGCAGGCCGGCGTATTCGACCGCGCAGTCGGACATCCCGCCGAGCGCCACCGTGGCCCGGATGCGCTGCTCCTGTGTGAGGTCCGCGCCGAACAACAGGGCGACGAGCCGGCGCCGCCAGTCGAACATGCGGTCGGCCAGTTCGAGCTGGCCCAGCGTGGCCAGCTCCCTGATCACCATGACGAGCACCTGCCGGTGCCGCCAGATCATCTCGAAATAGTCGTCCAGCAGCTCGCGCGGGTCGCCGGGCGTCCGCGCCGTGACGAACTTGTCGTGGTCGTCGATCAGTGGCTGGACGATGCTGCGCACGAGGTCGTCGCGTGAGGCGAAGTGGTAGTAGAGCGCGGGCTTGGTGATGCCCAGCCGGTCGGAGATCTGCCGCAGGCTGGTGTTGCGCACGCCCTGCTCGACGAAGAGTTCGCGGGCGACCGCCTGGATGCGGGCTCTGGTGTCACTGGGCATGGGCCAAGGCTATCCCTTACCTTCCGTTAAGTAAGGGCTCGTGCTAGCGTCGTACTTACCATCCGTTAAGTAAGGAGAGTGCGGTGCGGATCCTCATCTCGGGTGCGAGCGTGGCAGGCCCGGCGCTGGCGTACTGGCTCGGCCGGTACGGCTTCGAGGTCACCGTCGTGGAACGTGCTCCCGCGCTGCGGAAGAGCGGTGGCCACGCCGTCGACCTGTTCCGGCCCGCGATGGACATCGTCGAGCGGATGGGCGTGCTGGAGCAGGTCCTGGCCAGGAGGACCGGCACGGACCTGCTCACGATGTACAGGGAGGGGCACGCGCGCCCCGTGGACCTGGAGGTGCGCCGCCTCATGTCGGCGGTCTCCGACCGGCACGCCGAGATCATGCGCGACGACCTGAGCGAGATCCTCTACGACGCCACCCGGCACGACGCCGGCTACGTCTTCGGCGACTCCATTGCCTCGATCTCCGACTGCGGGGAGGTGGTCTTCGACAGCGGCAGGACGGGCGCGTACGACCTCGTGATCGGCGCCGACGGCCTGCACTCCAACGTGCGCCGCCTGATCTTCGGCCCCGAGTCGCGCTTCACCTCGTGGATCGGCGCCTACCTGGCCGTCGCCTCGGTGCCCGACCACCTGGGGCTCGACGGCCGGATGGAGGGCCTGGCGGGGGTCGGCAGGATGGCCGCGCTCTACAGCGCGGCGCACATGGCCGACGCGCGGGCCGTGTTCCTGTTCCGGACCCCCGAGCCGCTCGACTACCACCACAGGGACGTCGCCCGCCAGAAGCAATGGCTGCGCGAGCACTTCGCCGATGCGGGCTGGGAGGTGCCGCGGCTCATGGACGAGCTGGACCGTACGCCGGCCTTCTACTTCGACTCCATCACCCAGCTCCGCCTGGACACCTGGTCACGGGGCCGGGTGACCCTGGTCGGCGACGCCGGCTACTGCCCCGGGCCGGCCGTCGGGGGCAGCACGAGCCTGGCGGTCGTGGGGGCGTACATCCTGGCGGGCGAGCTGGCCGCCCATGGCGGCGACCACACGCGGGCCTTCCCCGCCTACGAGGCGGAGATCGGCGCGTACGTACACCGCAGCAGGGCCTTCGCCATCGCCGCGGCCAAGCGCCTGGTGCCCGGCAGCCGGTTCGAGTTGTGGACGCTGGCCCAGGCCGCACGGCTGATCCACTACCTGCCGTCGGCCGTGACCAGGGCGGCGAGCAGGATCGGCGCCGCGAAGGGGGTGCGTCTGCACGACTCGATCACGCTGAAGAACTATTCGGCCCACGCCGTGACGAGGGCCCGCTAGGCGAGCACTCCCTGGGCGCGTAGCTTCTCCGCCTCCTCCGGCGACAGGCCCCAGGCCGACAGGTCGGCCTGGCGGGTGGCGGGTGACAGATCCTGGGCGGGCACGCCCAGCAGGCGGGGCGCGGGCACGGGATGGGTCACGCCGCCGACCTCGACGAACGCGCCTCTGGCGACGTTGTGCGGGTGCGCGGCGGCCTCCGCCATGGACAGCACGGGGGAGACGCAGGCGTCCGAACCCTCGAAGAGGGCCTCCCACTCGGCCCGCGTCCGCGTCCTGAACTCCGCCGCCAGGCGGGCCCTCAGCGCCGGCCACTGCGCCCTGTCGTTCCTGTCGGGCAGGTCGGTCAGGCCCATCAGGGTCACCATCGCCTCCCAGAACTGCGGCTCCAGCGCCCCCACGGCGACGTACCCGCCGTCGGCCGTCTCGTAGGTGTCGTACTGCGGGGCGCCGGTGTCGAGCAGGTTCGTGCCGCGCGGCCCCCACAGGCCGCTCTGCACGGCCTGGTAGAACATGGAGAACAGGATCGCCGCGCCGTCGACCATGGCCGCGTCGATCACTCTGCCCCTGCCGGTGCGCTCCCGTTCGAACAGGGCGAGCAGCACGCCGTACGCGAGCATGAGCCCGCCGCCGGCGAAGTCGCCGAGGATGTTGATCGGTGGCGTCGGTTTGTCGCCTTCGCGGCCCAGCATCGACAGGACGCCGGAAACGGCGACGTAGTCGATGTCGTGCCCGGCCGTGGAGGCGAGCGGCCCGTCCTGCCCCCAGCCGGTCATCCGGCCGTAGATCAGCCGCTCGTTCACGGCGTGCAGGTCGTCCGGCCCGATGCCGAGCCGCTCGGCCACCCCGGGCCGGAACACCTCGATCACCACGTCGGCGTGCCGGGCCAGCTCCTTGAACGCCGACACGCCCTCCGGGGCCTTCAGATCCAGCCCGATCGTGCGCTTGCCGCGGTCCATGACGTCGGCGCGCGGCCGGTCGGAAACCGCCTTGACACGGTCCACACGCAGGACTTCCGCGCCGTGATCGGCTAGCATCATCCCGGCGAACGGCCCTGGAGCGAGTCCGGCGAGTTCCAGCACGCGCACTCCGGCCAGCGGGCCACGGCGATCATCAGGCATGTACGTCTCCTCGGTGTGAGCCCAGCTCCAGTAGAACAACCTTCGGTCGCCCGTGGCAAGCCGCCCTTCCGAGCCTCGCGACCTTCGCGACCTTCCCGCGAAGTTGGGGGAGGTATGGGAAACTTGCCCACTGTTCGGATGGTCTACAGGCGGCCGCGTACGGCGGGTGTCTGCAGAAGGCGTACGCGCCTCCACGGACTCCCGCGTCCAGCGGTCGTCCCGTGGCAGGCGCTCGCCGCTACAGGGGTAGGACATGGTTTCGGAGAGCAACCGCCTCATCGCAGGGCGCTACCAGTTGCTGCGCGAACTGGGCCGCGGGGGGATGGGCGTGGTCTGGGAAGGCCGCGACACCTTGCTCAATCGGCAGGTGGCCGTCAAGGAATTGCTGCTGCCCGAGGGCTTCTCGCCCGCCGACCAGGAGCGGCAACTCCTGCGTACGGCCCGGGAGGCGCGCACCGCGGCCCAGCTCAACCATCCGTCCGTGGTCGCGATCTATGACGTGGCCGAGGACGGTGGCCGGCCGTGGATCGTGATGGAGCTGGTGCGGCACCCGTCACTTGAGGAGGTCGTGCTCACCACCGGCGCCCTGCCCGTACGCGAGGCGGCGGTCGTCGGCCGGCAGGTGCTGTCGGCGCTGAAGGCCGCGCACGAGGCCGGCATCCTGCACCGCGACGTCAAACCCAGCAACATCCTGCTGGCCGACGACGGCCGCGCCGTGCTCACCGACTTCGGCATCGCCACCGCCGAGGGCGACGCGTCGCTCACCCAGACCGGCATGGTCACCGGCTCGCCGAGCTTCCTCGCTCCCGAACGGGTCCGCGCCGCCGACGCCGGACCCGCCTCTGACCTGTGGTCGCTGGGGGCCACGCTCTACGCCTGCATGGTGGGGCGCTCGCCGTTCGAGCGCGGCGACCCCATGGCGACGCTCAACGCCCTGCTCAACGAGGAGCCCGACTACCGCAGGATCCCGCCGGCCCTGCACGAGGTGCTGCGCGGCCTGCTGCAGAAGGAGCCCGAGGACCGGATCGACGCGGAGGAGGCCGACCGGCTGTTCGCGGCCATCATCGCGAACCGGCCCTCGCACGACGACCAGCACGTCGAGGAGAGGAAGCCGGGCAGGCGCCGCGGCCGGGCCCTGCTCGCGGCCGGCGCCGCGGCGGTGCTGGTCATCGCGGGCGGCACGGTGGCCTACCTCGAGTTCGCCGCCCCGGCGGAGGGCACGCCGCGCACCACCACGCGTCCGGCCGCGGTGAGCAGCCCGCTCACGCCGGTCGCCACGGCGACGCAGCCGAGCGCCTCGCCCACGCCCACGGCCACGGCCACGCCGAGCATGACCAGGGCCGTCCCGATCGTGCGGGCGTGGAAGTCGCGGGACGGCTGGTCGATCATGCGGCCGACGGGCTGGCGGGGCGCGCTCGCCGAGGCGTACACCGAGTGGACCCGCAAGGACAGGAGCGCGCACCTCGGGGTCGAGGCCGTCTACGCCGAGCTCGACCCGCACCAGATCATCCGCGACTCCGAGGAGACGTTCAAGCAGAACGCCGTCAACGTCGTCGACCGCGGTCTCAGGAGGATCACCCACCAGGGCGTCAAGGCCGTGGAGTGGGAGTTCTCCTGGACGGCCGGCGAGGCGGGCGACGCGCGCTGGGTACGGCCGGGCGTCCGCTACCGCGAGGTGCGCAGGGCGGTCGCGATCGGCGACACCGCCTACATCCTGTCCTGGACGGTCACCGAGGGGCAGTGGCGCCGCAACAGGGAACTGATGCGGCAGGTGATCAGCAGCTTTACCGTAGGCGCATGAAACCCTGGAACCTGCTCGCCCTGCCCCCGCTCCCCGAAGAGGTGATGCGCCGCCTGCTCGCGCCGCTCGGCGACCGGGTGGCCGTGCGCGTTCCCGCGGCCCGCGAGCGCGACGCGCTCCTGGCGGCGCTCCCGGAGGCGGAGATCGTGCTCGGCGACTGGACGGGCACGCTCGCGCTGGACGCCGAGGCGGTCGCCGCCGCGCCCCGGCTGGCGTTCGTGCAGCAGCCGTCCGTGGGCGTCGACGGTCACGACCTCGACGCCCTGGCCGCGGCCGGGGTGCCCCTGGCCAACACCCCCGGCGTCAGCGCCGTCGCGGTGGCGGAGTGGTGCCTGGCCGCCACGCTGTCGTTGTCGCGCAAGCTGGCCGCCGCCGACGCGGCCGTGCGCGCGGGCGAGTGGCCCCAGCAGGGCCTGCAACCCCGCGAACTGCGCGGCCGCCGCGTCGGCGTGGTCGGCTACGGACCGATCGGCGCGGAGTGCGTCACGCTGTTCCGCGCGCTCGGCTGCGAGGTGTCCTACTGGACCCGCACGCCGCGCCCCGACCCCGGCTTCGAGGCCCTGGACGCGCTCGTGGCCGCCGCCGACGTCGTGGTCGCCGTCATCGCGCTGTCGGACGAGACCCGCGGCCTCGTCGACCCGGCACGCATGAAGCAGGGCGCCCTGCTGATCAACGCGGCCAGGGGCGGGGTCGTGGACCAGGGCTCGCTCACCGAGGCGCTGCGCTCCGGGCACCTGGGCGGAGCGGCACTCGACGTCTTCGACGTGGAGCCGCTGCCGCCCGGCGATCCGCTGCGCGACCTGCCGAACGTGCTGCTCTCCCCGCACGTCGCGGGCGTCACTCCCGAGGCCACCGGCCGCCTGCTCACAGCCACCCTGGACAACCTGGCCGCGGCGGTCGAAGGGAGAAAGGTGGACGCCGTGCTGAACGGTGTCGGGCCGCTGATCTCCAGAAAGTTTACGTAATCGCCTACCATGCAGGCGGTTCACCTGGCACGATAAACAGTTTTCGTGTCTTTAACGACCCCGGTCTGGTTCGGGCCGCCCGCGAGAGATAACGTCTTACCGGCGATCTCTACCGGCTCAAGGGGGTGCTTCCGTGACGACGACGATGTCGACACACCAGCGGGCAGTAGAGCAGATCCGGCGGTCCTACGCCGAGATCCCGGGCGGCGCCGCGCCCCGGCTGGCCAAATCGACGTCCAACCTCTTCAGGTTCCGCGACCAGGGCCGCACGGCCAAGCTCTCGGCCCGCGATCTCGACGAGGTCATCAGCGTCGACCCGGAGACCATGACGGCCGAGGTCCAGGGCATGACCACGTACGAACACCTGGTCGACGCCACGCTGCCGCACGGGCTCATGCCCTACGTCGTCCCGCAGCTCAAGACCATCACGCTGGGCGGCGCCGTGACCGGGCTCGGCATCGAGTCCACCAGCTTCCGCGACGGCCTGCCGCACGAGTCGGTCGAGGAGCTCGAGATCCTCACCGGTGACGGGCGCGTCGTCGTGGCCCGCGAGGACAACGAACACCGCGAGCTTTTCCGCGCGTTCCCCAACTCGTACGGCACGCTGGGCTACGCGCTGCGCATCCGGATCAAGCTCCGCAAGGTGCGGCCGTACGTGCATCTCACGCACGTCAGGTTCACCGACGCGGGCAAGTGCATGCTGGCCATGCAGGAGATCTGCGACAGCATGGTCCACGACGGCGAGAACGTCGACTTCGTGGACGGCGTCTTCTTCACGCCGGGGGAGATGTATCTGACGCTCGGACGCTTCGCCGATCGTGCCCCCTACGTGTCCGACTACACCGGGATGCGCATCTACTACCAGTCGATCCGGCAGCGCAGCCGCGACTGGCTGACCGTCCGCGACTACCTGTGGCGCTGGGACACCGACTGGTTCTGGTGCTCGCGGGCCTTCGGCGTGCAGCAGCCGATGATCCGCTCGCTCATGCCGCGCCGCTACATGCGCTCCGACGTCTACCGCAAGCTGGTGGCGCTCGACCGGAAATACGGCCTGACCGCCCGTATCGACCGGTGGCGCGACCAGCCTGTGCAGGAGTCGGTGATCCAGGACGTCGAGGTCCCGGTCGAGCGCGGCGCCGAGTTCCTTGACTTCTTCCACGACAAGGTGGGCATGACACCTGTGTGGATGTGCCCGCTCCGCGCCGGCTCGCGCTGGCCGCTCTATCCGCTCGAGCCGGGCAAGCTGTACGTCAACTTCGGATTCTGGGGCATGGTGCCGCTGCCGCGGGGGCAGTTCGACGGCTACTACAACCGGCTCATCGAGCGGTCGGTCCACGAGCTCGACGGGCACAAGTCGCTCTACTCGACCTCCTATTACGCCCCGGAGCAGTTCTGGCAGCTGTACAACGGCGAGGCCTACCGGCCGGTCAAGCGGGAATACGACCCGAACGGTCGCCTGCTGGACCTGTACGAAAAGTGTGTACGGGGAAGGTGAAACACGGATGGCGCTGGCAACCATCTTCGAGAAGATCGTCGGCACGGACGCGAATGTCGCGTTCACGGCCTACGACGGGAGCAAGGCCGGGCCGGACGGGGCAGACCTGGCCATCGAGGTGAAGTCCCCGATCGCGGTGGCCTACCTCGCGCAGGCGCCCGGAGAGCTGGGCCTGGCCCGGGCGTTCGTCTCCGGGCACCTTGACGTGCAGGGAGACCTCTACACCCTGCTCGACCGCATGTGGAACATCACCACCAACGACCTCACGACGTCGGAGAAGCTCGCCGCCGTCCGGGCCCTCGGCATGAAGCCGCTGCTCATGCGCGTGCCGCCGCCCCCGCAGGAGATGCGCCAGAGCGCCCTTGCCAGGCTCGGCTCCCGCCACGCCAAGCAGCGCGACGCCGAGGCCATCCACCACCACTACGACGTCTCCAACCGCTTCTACGCGTGGGTGCTGGGCCCGTCCATGGCCTACACGTGCGCCGTCTTCCCCTCTGAGGGCTCCACGCTCGAGGAGGCCCAGTTCGCCAAGTTCGACCTGGTGGCCCGCAAGCTCGGGCTGGAGCCGGGGATGCGTCTGCTCGACGTGGGTTGCGGCTGGGGCGGCATGGTCATCCACGCCGCCCAGCACTACGGCGTCAAGGCCCTGGGCGTGACGCTGAGCAGGCAGCAGGCGGAGTGGGGGCAGAAGGCCATCGCCGACGCCGGCCTCGAGGACCTGGCGGAGATCCGCTTCATGGACTACCGCGACGTCCAGGAGACCGGCTTCGACGCGGTCAGCTCGATCGGCCTGACGGAGCACATCGGCAAGGCCAACCTGCAGGCCTACTTCTCCTTCCTGAACGGGAAGCTGAAGCCCGGCGGGCGCCTGCTCAACCACTGCATCACCCGGCCGACCGGCAAGGAGAAGACCTTCAACAAGGGCGGCTTCATCAACCGCTACGTCTTCCCCGACGGCGAGCTGGAGTCGGTGGGCCTGCTGATCAGGCAGATGGAGGACCTCGGCTTCGAGATCCGCCACGAGGAGAACCTCAGGGAGCACTACGCGAAGACCCTGCGGCACTGGTGCGACAACCTCGACGCCAACTGGGACGACGCGGTCCAGGAGGTCGGCATGGGCACGGCCCGGGTGTGGGCCCTCTACATGGCGGGCTGCATCGTGGGCTTCGAGCGCAACAAGGTGCAGCTCCACCAGGTGCTGGGTGTCAAACTCGACCGGAACGGCCGGTCGGGGGTGCCGCTGCGGCCGGCGGTCGACTGGCCGTGACGGCCCGCGCGGGAGGGCCGGCCGGTCCTCCCGCGTGACGGGCGCCGTCAGTCGTAGGGATCGTGGTCGCGGCGCTCGTAGCCGCGCTGATCGTAACCTCGCTGCTCATAACCCTGCCGCTCGTGGCGCGGCTGCTCATAGCGGGGCTGCTCGTAGTGCGGCCGATCGTATCCGCGGGGCTGGTCGTAGCCGCGGGGATCGTAGCCCCGAGGCTGCTCGTACGGGTGGGGCTCGGGCTCCGGCGCCTCCTCCAGGGCCGTGCGCCCGATCGACGTCAGCAACGAGGCGATGGCGATGCCGATGACGAGGTTGATGGCGGCCGTGGCGATCTGCTCCAGGAGATCGGCGGAGTGCATGAACGGCAGGATCGTGATGATGACGGCGAAGAGCCCGGCGATCCAGCTGAAGAACCTGGCCGGCTCGGGCGTGGAGAGCATGAGGACGAAGAGCAGCAGCGTGGCCACGAGCGCGGCCGCGGCGGCCGAGATCGCGTAGCCCGTGGTCGCCGCGCTGCCGTAGACGGGATCGCCGTCGGGGGCGATCACGCGGATGCCGAGCAGGCTCTTGCTGATCATCACGCCGACCACGACGATCAGCGCGGCCACGACGGCTGCGGCGACCCCTCCTCCCCACACTCGCGCCGGGTTGACCCGTGGTCCGGCCGATCCAGGGCGGCGATCATAGCGATCGTGCGAGGGGTATGACATGAGCTCACCTTTGTCGCGGATGCCGATCAAGCACTTCGGAAACCTTACACGCGCCGTCAAGAGCCGCCCGGGGAGCCGGTCCATCCTGATCGCTCACGGCTGGCTATGGAGTGCGGGTGGAGCCGCTCTCCCGTCAGGAGGTCGTGCAGGCGGCGCCGTTGAGGGCGAAGGAGTCCGGCTCCGCGGTGTCGCCGCCGTGCGTGGCCTGGAAGCCGAACGACGCCGACGCGCCCGGGGCGATCGTGCCGTTGTAGGGGGCGTTCGTGGCCGTGACCCGGCCGCCGGCCGGTGAGACGGTGGCGTTCCACGCGGAGGTGACCGTCTGGCCCGGGGGCAGCGTGAAGGCGAGCGCCCACGAGCCGACCTGGGACGAGCCCGTGTTGGTGATCGTGACGGCCGCCGTGAAGCCGGTGTTCCAGCTGTTCATGGTGTACGTGACCCGGCAGGCGCCCGGCGGGTCCGGCGTCACGGTCGGCGAGGTGGTCGGGCCGCCGCCGGCCGACAGGCCGAAGAAGTCGATGACCGCGGCGGCCATCCCGCTCTGGGGCAGGCTGTGGCCGACGCCCTGGATGCTGATCGCCTCGACGGGCGGGGTGGTCCCGGTGCCGCCGTACCTGGTTCTGGTCCAGTTGGGCTGCGGCCGGTCGGTGAGGCTGGGCGTCTGGCTCAGGCCGTGGACGTCGGTCCACTGCTTGATCTGCTCCTGGAAGTTCGGATAGCGCAGCGTGCCGTCCTCGGTGCCGTGCCAGATCTGCATGCGCGGCCGAGGGCCGCTGTAGCCGGGATAGGCGGCGCGCACCAGGTCGCCCCACTGCTGCGGCGTCCTGCTGATCTGCCCGTTGGCGCAGGCGCTGTTCCAGCTGGAGCCGTCGGTGGTGGCGAAGCAGCCGAACGGCACCCCCATGAACGCCGCCCCGGCCTTGAACACGTCGGGGTAGTCGCCGAGCAGGACGTTGGTCATCATGCCGCCGGACGACGCCCCGGTGACGTAGGTGCGGTCGGGGTCGGCGCCGTGGCGTTGCTGGACGTATCTGACCATGGAGACGATCCCGACGGGGTCACTGCCTCCGTCGTGCCGCAGCGCCTGCGGAGAGGAGACGTCGAAGCAGGAGCCGCTCCTGGTCGCCGACGGGTAGATGACCACGAACTTGTGCCGGTCGGCCAGCGAGGCGAACTCGGTGCCGGAGTGGAAGGCAGGGCCGGACCCGGTGCAGTAGTGCACGGCGACCAGGACCGCCGGGCGGGCGGGCACGCCGTCGGGGACGTACAGGTGCATGCGCAGGTTGCTGGGGTTGGCGCCGAAGCCGGTCACCTCCGTCAGCTGGGCGGAGGAGGCCGGGGTCGCCGTGATCAGGCCGGCGATGACGAGGGCCGCGGCGGCCGTCACGGCGCCTGCTATCCGGGATCTCAGGTTCATCGTGTTCCTCTCCCACGCGGCTGAAACATTGCGAGTGTGAAGAGAAACTTTCAATCTGGCAATCTTCTCGGGACGGACCCGTGCGGTCGAACACATGCTGAGCTGCCAGGAAGGGCCGGCGGAGGGCTTACGCCGGGCTGAAACTTTCGGCTCCCTTCAGGAGGCCGCGCGCAACTCCTCGAGGGTGCCGGCCAGCGACGTCCAGGCCTGTTCTGCGTCCGGCGTGCGCCCGTGCGGCGAGCGCAGCCACTCCACGAACTCGGCCACGTCGTCGAGGGTCCACCGCAGCCGGTAGAACGCCAGCGCCCGCGGGTCGGGCGTGCGGCCCGTGGCCTCGGCGTACCGGGCGAGGTCGCCCGGTTCCTTGGCGACCAGCCAGAGGTCGCGCTCGGGCGGAGCCAGGCCGACCGTGTCCCAGTCGACCAGGGACCACTGGCCGTCCGCGCACAGCAGGTTGCCCGGATGCGGCTCGCCATGGGTCACCACCGGCTCGTCGAGGACGCCGGCCGGTCCTCCGGCCGATCTCGCACGCGATCCACGCTATCGGTACGAACCAGGCGATTTCTCGTCAACAAGCCAGTCGATGGCGGCGACGACGTCCGTGACGACATGGTCGGCTCCACCCCCGGACGGCTCCGCCACCATGCCCCGGTCGACCCAGATCGTCCGCAGGCCCGCCCCCCGCCGTCGAAGAGCGCCAGCATCAGGTCTCCTTGTCGTGAGGGGAACGCGGGCCGCTTCACGAGAGGGGCGCCGCGCCGGCGACGAACGCGGCCCGCTCCTCGACCGGCGCCCTGGGCAGCGCCACCACGTCGTACCCGTGGTCGGCGTAGGCCCGGACGACGGCCTCATAGGTCCGCTCCGCCTCCTCCAGGCTCTGCTTGCGCTCGCTGTCGTGCTCGTAGATCTCGGGCCACGGCGGGGCGGCGAACACGCGCCGGTGATAGCGGAACGTCTCGGCCGCGGTGAGCAGGTGCGGCGGCACCGGACGCCCCAGCATCCGCAGGTAGCCGATGGTGTCGACCAGCCCCCGGTCGAACACCACCGGTCCCGGCCCCGGGGCCGTGCGGTGCGAGCGCAGGTCCCACGACAACATCAGCTCAGCGAACAACTCCGGATCCACCCAGGGCAGCGCGCGGCCGGAGATCGCCACCTGGTCCCGGATGATCGCCCGCCCGGCCTCGGGCCGCGTGGCGAACCCCTGGGCGCCCAGGTGCTCGACCAGCGTGCTCTTCCCTGAGCCTGGTCCTCCGGTGATGACGATGTAGCGGTCGTGGTATTCGGGCATGCGGCAGCGTTCCCCTTCTCTCGGTGGTGACAGGAAGGCCGCCGATCAGGGCCGGGCACGGGAGGCACGCGCCCGGCACGTCGCGCCTAGCGCAGCTCCCGCTTGAGGATCTTGCCCGTGGCCGTCATCGGCAGCTCGTCGCGGAACTCGATGATGCGCGGATACTTGTAGGCCGCCATGTTCTCCTTGCACCAGGCGATCAGCTCGTCCTCGGTGATCGTGGCGCCGGGCGTGCGGATGACGTACGCCTTGATCTCCTCGCCGTGGGAGTCGTGGGCGACCCCGACCACGGCGGCGAGCGAGACGGCCTCGTGGGTGATCAGCACCTCTTCGAGCTCGCGCGGGTAGACGTTGAACCCGCCCCTGATGATCATGTCCTTGGAGCGGTCGATGATGGAATAGTAGCCGTCGGCGTCACGGGTCGCGATGTCGCCCGTCCTGAACCAGCCGTCGCGCATGACCTCCGCGGTCGCCTCGGGGCGGCCGTAGTAGCCCTTCATGATGTTGTGGCCGCGGATGGCGATCTCGCCGGGGCCCTCTCCTTCGACGGTCTTCCAGTCGCTGTCGACCAGCTTCATCTCCACGCCCCAGATGGGCGTGCCCACGGTGCCCGCCTTGGCGGGCCGGCCGGGCTGGTTGAAGCTGGCCACCGGTGAGGTCTCCGACAGCCCGTACCCCTCCAGGATGCCGACCCCGAACGTCTGCTCGAAGTCCTTGAGCACCTCGACCGGCGAGGAGGCGCCGCCCGCCACGGCCACGCGCAGGGAGCGCGGCACCTCCACGCCGTCCGCGTGGATCTTGGAGAGCATGCCCCAGTACATCGTGGGCACCCCGGCGAAGAACGTGACGTTCTCCTTCGTCATGAGCGCGAGCGCCTCGCCGGGGTCGAAGCGCGGCATCAGCACGATCGCCGAGCCGCGCAGGAAACCCGTGTTCATGACGACGGTCTGGCCGAAGGAGTGGAAGAGCGGCAGCACCGCCAGGTAGACGTCGCCGCCCTCGCTGTCGGGGAACATCGTGTCGCTGACCATGGCGTTCATCAGCATGTTCTGGTGGCTGAGCTCGGCGCCCTTCGGCTGGCCCGTGGTGCCCGAGGTGTAGAGGATCACCGCGGTGTCGTCGGCGGCGGTCTGCACGGTCGCGAACTCGCCCGCCATCCCGCCGAGCGCGGCCCAGATCGACTCGCCGTGCTCGGACTCGGTCGCCAGCGGCGTGGCGGGGAGGACGAAGAAGTGCTCGCAGCCGGCGGCCGCCTCGAACCCGGCCCTCCCGCGCTCACCCAGCGGCAGTTCGGGCGTGCCCTCGAAGCAGAACAGGGCCTTGGCGTCGCTGTCGTCGAGGTGGTAGGCGATCTCGCGGGACTGCAGCAGCACGTTGAGCGGCACCACCGTGGCGCCGGCCTTCAGGATGCCGAAGTAAACGAACGGGAAGTACGGCAGGTTCGGACACGCCAGCGCGACCTTGTCGCCCTTGCCGATCCCGCGCGACACCAGCAGGTTGGCCACCTGGTTGGCGACAGTGTCGATCATGGAGTACGGCAGCCGCATGTCGCCGAAGACGATCGCGGTGCCGTCGGGGGTGTTCCTGGCGCTGTCCTCCAGGACGACCGACAGATTGAGCATGACGCCTTCCTCCCTCTCAGCAGGCTTCGGCGCCATCTTCGCAGGGGCAACATACCGGCCGGTAGGGCAAAATCGCGATTTCTCCCGCTGTGGCGCCCCGGACACGGCCCGACGCAGGTTGCGGGGGCCACCTCGGGATATGGACGTGCCCCTGCGCCTGGAGTAAGCAGGGAGCAAACACTCCTCAAGGAGGGTCATGGAGTACGACTATGTGATCGTCGGGGCGGGGTCGGCGGGCTGCGTGCTGGCCGGCCGCCTCTCGGAGGATCCGGATGTGTCGGTGGCGCTGGTCGAGGCGGGCGGGCGGGACGGCAAGCTCGCGATCCGGATGCCCGCGGGCTTCTCCAAGCTGTTCAAGACCGGCGACGACTGGAACTTCACCACCGCCAAGCAGGGCGAGCTGTCCGGCCGCGAGCTCTACTGGCCCAGGGGCAGAGTGATCGGCGGCTCGTCCTCCATGAACGCCCAGATGTGGGTGCGCGGCTGCCAGCACGACTACGACCAGTGGGGCGTGCCCGGCTGGGCCTACGACGACGTGCTGCCGTACTTCACCAGGGCCGAGCGCCGCGTCGGCAGCAACGAGGGCGGCGTCTACGGCACCTCGGGCCCTCTGTACGTGTCCGAGCTGCGCAGCCCCAACGTCACCACCGCCGCGTTCCTCCAGGCCTGCGACGAGCTGGGATTATCCCGGCTCAGCGAGCTGAACGGGCGCTCCAACGAGGGTTACAGCCCCACGCCGGTCACCCAGCGCCGCGGCCGCAGATGGAGCGCGGCCGACGCCTACCTGCACCCGGCCATGAAGCGGCCCAACCTCCACGTGATCACCGGGGCCTCCGTCGAGCGGGTGCTGTTCGACGGCCGCCGGGCCGCCGGCGTCGAGTACGGCGGCGGGCGGATCGGGGCCAGGCGGGAGGTCATCCTGTCCGCCGGCACGATCGGCTCGCCCCACCTGCTCATGCGCTCCGGCGTGGGTGCGCCGGAAGAGCTCCGCGACGCCGGGGTGCCCGTCGTGCGCGAGCTGCCCGAGGTCGGCAAGAACCTGCAGGACCACCTCTCCACCGGCGTGTTCGTCGAGTGCCGGCAGCCGGTGACGCTGACCAGGGCCGAGTCGATCGGCAACCTGCTGCGCTATCTCGTCCTGCGCTCCGGCATGCTCACCACGAACGTCGGCGAGGCCGTGGCGTTCATCAGGACCTCGGACGAGGAGCCCGCGCCCGACATCGAGCTGGTCTACGCGCCCGTGCCGTTCGTCGACCACGGCCTGTCCGAACCGGCCGGCCACGGGCTCACCGTCGGGGTCGTGCTGCTGCAGCCGGACAGCCGCGGCAGGATCGGGCTGAGCGGAAGGGACGTGGTGATCGACCCCGCCTACCTGACCGCGGAGGCCGACGTCCGGCGCCTGGTGGCGGGGCTGAGGACGGCCAAGCGGGTGTTCGCCACCGCCGCGATGAAGCCGTACGCGGGTGGGCCGATGGCGCCGTACTGGGGGCCGGAGAGCGATGAGGAGCTCGCGCAGTGGGTGCGCGAGCGCGCCGAGACCCTCTACCACCCCGTCGGAACCTGCCGCATGGGGGTCGACGACGCCTCCGTCGTGGACCCCGAGCTGCGGGTACGCGGCGTCGAAGGGCTCAGGGTCGTGGACGCGTCGATCATGCCGACGCTGAACCGCGGTCACACCCACGCGCCGGCCGTCATGATCGGCGAGAAGGGCGCCGACCTCATCAGGAGTTCGAGGTGAGGCACCCTTGACGTAAGTGGTCACTCGCCGTCTCGTCAACGGCATCAACCACCTGCGCCACACCTGGTGAGAGCGCCGCGGCGGGAGTGCGTGCTCCGGCGGCGGGCCGAATGCTAGGTTTCGCAGTCATGGAGATCAGGACTGTCCACGCCAATGGGGTGGAGTTCGCGTATCTGACGATGGGGGAGGGGCCGCTGGCGTTGTGCCTGCACGGCTTCCCCGACACGGCCCACACCTGGCGCCACCTGATGCCCGCGCTGGCCGAGCGCGGCTACCGCGCGGTCGCGCCGTTCATGCGCGGCTACGCGCCCACCGAGGTCCCCGCCGACGGGGCGTACGAGGAGGCCGCGCTGGTCGCCGACGTGCGCGCGCTGCACGAGGAGCTCGGCGGCGACGCGGACGCGGTCGTCATCGGCCACGACTGGGGCGCCTTCCCCGTCTACCGCGCCGCCGGCCGCTTCCGCAGGGCCGTGGCCCTCGCCGTGCCGCCGCCCGGCGCCCTCGGCGCCCGCTTCCTCGACTACGACCAGCTCAAGCGCTCCTTCTACGTCTTCCTGTTCCAGACGGGCGTGGCCGAGGCCGCCGCCGCCAGGCCCGGCTTCATCGGCAACCTCTGGCGCGACTGGTCGCCCGGGTACGACGCGCGCGAGGACCTCGAGTTCGTCCGGCGCAGCATCGGCGAGCCCGCCAACCTGCGGGCGGCCATCGGCTACTACCGGTCCATGCTGGGCGCCACGCCGCCCTCAGGCCGCTACCCGGAGGTGGAGTCCACGGTGACCGGGCCGGTCCTCTACCTGCACGGCGCCCAGGACGGTTGCCTGAGCGCCGAGCTGACACAGGACGCGCCCGGCCTCCTGCCGGAGGGCTCGCGGGTGCAGCAGGTGGCGGGGGCCGGGCACTTCCTTCATCTCGAACGGCCCGCCGAGGTCAACCGGCTCATCCTCGACTGGCTCGGCCCGGCGTCCTCGGCCGAGCTGACCCAGATCCGCCCGATGGGCTTCAACCTCGGCTCCGGGCGTTCCTGAGCGCCTGCCGCCCCGGATGTCCAAGGGCAACGTACGGTGTACGTCCGGACCATTGACGTAAGTGTCCGCTTTCCGAATGATGGCCACATGAGCGTTCTCGACTTCGATCTGTCGGACCCCGAGTTCTGGGCCAGGCCCATGGACGAGCGAGAGAGGGCGTTCGAGCGGTTGCGCTCGCGCGAGACGCCCGCCTTCTTCGAGGAGATGGAGCTTTCCTTCGCGCCCAAGGGGCCCGGCTACCACGCGCTGGTCAAGCACGCCGACATCCTCGAGGCCAGCCGTAATCCCGAGGTCTTCAGCTCCGGTCAGGGCGGCGCGACGAACATCCCCGACATGCCCGCCGAGTTCGCCGAGTATTTCGGCTCGATGATCAACATGGACGACCCCCGGCACGCGAGGCTCCGCAGGATCGTCTCGCGCGCGTTCACGCCCAAGATGATCAAGCAGTTCGAGGCGGACGTCGAGGCGGCGGCGGGCGCCATCGTTGGCGACCTCCTCGCCAAGGGGCCCGGCTGCGACTTCGTCACCGAGGTCGCCGCGCGCCTGCCCCTGAAGATCATCTGCGACATGATGGGCATCCCCGAGCGCGACTACCGGTTCGTCTTCGACCGCTCCAACATCATCCTCGGCGGCTTCGACCCCGAATACACCGGCGGCGACCTCACCCAGATCGCCGACCGCCTGCTCACCGCCGGGATGGAGCTGCAGCAGCTGGTCCAGGACCTGGCCGCCCACCGCGCCGACCACCCCACCAACGACCTGACGTCGTCCCTGGTCAACGCGAACATCGACGGCGAGCGGCTGACGATGCAGGAACTGGGCTCGTTCTTCATCCTGCTGGTCGTGGCCGGCAACGAGACCACCAGGAACGCCATCTCGTACGGCCTGCGCCTGCTCACCACGAACCCCGGCCAGCGCGCGCTCTGGCTGGACGACATCGACGGGCGCGCACCGGGAGCCGTGGAGGAGATCGTCCGCCTGGCCTCCCCGGTGAACTTCATGCGCCGCAAGGTCACCCGCGACCACGAGATGAACGGCCATCTCTACCGCAAGGGCGAGAAGGCGGTCCTGTACTACTGGGCGGCCAACCGGGACGAGGGCGTGTTCGCCGACCCGCTGCGCTTCGACATCACCCGCGACCCCAACCCGCACGTCGGCTTCGGCGGCCCGGGCCCGCACTTCTGCCTCGGCGCCCACCTGGCCAGGCGGGAGATCACGGTGATGTTCCGCGAGCTGCTGCGCCGCGTCCCGAACATCGAGGGCGGCAAGCCGGACCGCCTGCACTCCAGCTTCATCAACGGCATCAAGCACATGGAGTGCGTCTTCTAGCCGTCGAGGCGCCAGGTCAGGAGGCCAGCCTGATCTGGTTCATGACCGTGCGGATGTCGGGCAGGAGCTGCTTGCTCTCGGCCGGGATCGACATGTAGACGATGGCCGGGACGTTGCCGCCGGTGTTGACGGCCATCGTCACGATCGTGGCCTTCTCGGTCTGCGACGTCAGCGAGTACGCGATCAGCCGTCCCGTGGAGTCGCCCACCTTGATCGGCTGCTGGGCGATCTTGCGGACCGTGTTGTCCTTGGGGAAGAAGCTCCTGCGGGCGGAGAGCACCACCTGCTTGATGACCGGCTCCAGGTCGTCCCGCTCGTAGTACGAGGCCAGCCGCTGCGACAGCGGCGCCGTCATCAGCTGCGCGTAGCGCTCGGGCGCGACCTGGACGTACTGGCGGGTGTCGAAGCCGTACGTGGCCTTGACCGTGGCGCGCTGGTCCAGCCGCCAGTCACCGCCGAGGCGCGGGACCGAGATGCGGGCCGGCGCGTCCGGGATCCTGCCGAGGACGGGGGAGGGCTTGCCGGAGTATTTCGGCAGCGGGCCGATCGACGACGAGGTCTTGGTGGCGCGCGGCTTCTTCGAGGCGGACGGCTGCGCCGCGACGTTGGAGCTCGCCGGGTCCTCGCTCGCGAGCGGTCCCGCCAGGAACGCCCAGATCAGCGCGATCACCAGGGCGACCGCCACCGAGCCGCCGAGGGCGTACATCCAGACGGGTTTGCCTGGCTTGTCCTCCAGGGCGTCCTGCTCGCCCATGGCCTGGTAGTTGTCGCCGAAGACGGTGTTCCAGAGCTCCTGCTGGCGCTCTGGCGGCGGGGTGCGTGACCCGCTGATCTGGCCCGCCGTCACGAAGCGGCGGTCGGGGTCGGAGGGGTCGCGGTTGAGGTTCGCCCCGGGGCGGGAGGCCTGGTCCTCGCCGGAGGGCGTGTCAGTGTGGGGGGAGTCCATGGGGGTGGAGGGCACCGCGCGATCGTCTCGCAGGTTCTCGGAGTGTTTGGCGTACGTGATCGTCCGCTCGGAGGCGGGGACGGAGGACGGGGGAGGGTGGGCTGTGGACGGGCCGTCGTGGGGCGGGGTGTGGTTGGGGGCGGACTGGTGGTGCGTGGGCGTGAGCTCCGGTGACTCGGCCGCGTGGCGCTTGCCCCGTGGCGCCGGTTCGTCCGGCCACGCGCCGGGAGCGGGGGCCGGCGGCTGCGCCCACGCGGGCACCGGGTCGGGGACCTGACGCTGCTCGGGGTGCTGGGGCGCCTTCGTGCCGCCCTGCGGTGGCCGGTCCTGCCGCGGGGAGGATCCCGGGGCGGCCTGCGGTGGTCCGGCCACGCTCTGGGGGGACACCTCCGGCCAGGACATGGGCACCTCGGGGGAGGAGGTCTCGGGCCGCGAGGCCGGCACGTCCTGGTGTGGTGCGCCAGGCCAGGAGGAGGGGGCGGCGGCGTTCCGCGTGGAGCCGGGCGGCCATGAGGAGGGCCCCGCGCGGTCCTGTGGCGGAAGGTCCGGCCAGGAGGCGGCGCCGGCGCCCGGCTGCGGCGATGCCTGGGGCCACGCGGAAGGGCCGGTGCCCACCGCGGTGGGGTCGGGCTGAGCGGAGCCGGACCAGGAGGAAGGGCTGGTGGTGTTCTGCGGCGGGAGGTCCGGCCAGGACGAGGCGCCCGGGGCGGTGCTCTGGGGCGGCTCGGGCCAGGACGGGCCGGTCGTGTCCTGCGGGGAGGCCGCGTGGCGTGAGCGGCGGGGAGGCTCGGGCCAGGAGTCGTCCTTGCGCGGCGGCTCCGGCCACGCGGGGTCGCCGTGGCCGGGCACCGGTGCCTCGGGCCACGATGTGGGAACGTCGGCGGCGTGCGAGCCGGACGACCGTGGGCCGGATCCGTCGCGTCGCGGGGCGTCGGGCCAGGACGGCAGGTGTGATCCGGAATCATCCGCTGCCATGGCCGGCCCTCCCGATGTAGTGTCCGGATTTGCCCTTATATCCGGATTTGACGTCCGAGGCATGATCTCATGGGATTTTCCAGGAGATGTAGGCCGTTCCGCAGCGAAACGAGCGAAGCCGTCAGGATCGGTCGGCGGATCCTGGAGCGGCAGGTCGGCGTCCGGACGATCAGGCTCAGCTGGGTACACCACGGCGACAAGGCTATTCTTCTGGGACGAATGAGGTCACAACGGATACATCACCATCAGGTCTCGCTGGACCTGAAGGATCTATTGTGCCCGCCGGCCTCGATCGAGTATCTGCATTCAGCCGAAGACGTGCGCTAGGCTTGACACATGCGTTCCGCGACCCTGCTTCTTAGCGGGCCGCGACGGCCCTGAAGATCTCGCCGTCGCGGCTCCACCCCTCGTTGTGTGCACGGGGGGTTTTCTTATGGGTCCGAGTCAATTCAAAGGACAGTAGCCGTGAGTGAGTACGATCCGCAGGCGCTGCAGGCCAAGTGGCAGCAGCGATGGGAGGAGCAGGACCCCTACCGGGCGAGCGAAGACCCGGCCGACCCCCGCGAGCGGCGCTACATGCTCGACATGTTCCCCTACCCGTCGGGTGACCTGCACATGGGCCACGGCGAGGTCTTCGCCATCGGCGACGTCATCGCGCGCTTCTGGATGCAGCAGGGCTACAACGTCCTGCACCCGATCGGCTGGGACTCCTTCGGCCTGCCCGCCGAGAACGCCGCGATCAGGCGCAACGCCCACCCGGCCGAGTGGACCTACGCCAACATCGAGACGCAGGCCACCTCGTTCCGGCGCTACGCCGTCTCCTTCGACTGGTCGCGTCGCCTGCACACCAGCGACCCCGACTACTACCGGTGGAACCAGTGGCTGTTCAACCGGTTCTTCGAGCGCGGCCTGGCCTACCGCAAGGGCGGTCTGGTCAACTGGTGCCCCAACGACCAGACCGTGCTGGCCAACGAGCAGGTCGTGGCCGGCAAGTGCGAGCGCTGCGGCGCCGACGTCATCCGCCGCGAGCTGACGCAGTGGTACTTCAAGATCACTGACTATGCGCAGCGCCTGCTGGACGACATGGAGCAGCTGGACGCCTGGCCCGAGCGGCTGCTGACCATGCAGCGCAACTGGATCGGCCGCTCAGAGGGCGCCGACGTGCTGTTCGAGATCGAGGGCCGCGACGAGCCGGTCCACGTCTACACCACGCGGCCCGACACCCTGTTCGGCGCCACGTTCTTCGTGGTCGCCGCCGACGCCGCGCTGGCCGACGAGATCGTCACCGACGAGCACCGCGCCGACTTCGAGGCCTACCGCGCCGAGGTCGCCAAGCTGAGCGACATCGAGCGCCTGGCCACCGACAAGGAGAAGACGGGCGTCTTCCTGGGCCGCTACGCGATCAACCCGGTCAACGGCGAGCGCATCCCCGTCTGGGCGGCCGATTATGTGCTGTCCGACTACGGCCACGGCGCCATTATGGCCGTGCCCGCCCACGACCAGCGTGACCTGGACTTCGCGCTGAAGTTCGGGCTGCCGGTGAAGGTCGTCGTGCACACCGGTCTGGCCGACCCTGGCGAGACCGGCGAGGCCACGCCCGGCGAGGGCACGCTGGTCAACTCCGGGCCGCTCGACGGCCTGAGCAAGACCGAGGCCATCGCCAGGATCATCGAGATCCTGGAGCGCGACGGCAGGGGCACGGGCGCGGTCAACTACCGGCTGCGCGACTGGCTGCTGTCCCGGCAGCGGTTCTGGGGCACACCGATCCCGATCATCCACTGCCCCGACTGCGGCGAGGTGCCCGTCCCCGACGAGCAACTGCCGGTCACGCTGCCCGACATGCGCGGCGAGGCGCTGGCGCCCAAGGGCGTCTCCCCGCTGGCCAGCGCGACGGAGTGGGTCAACGTCGAGTGCCCCAAGTGCTCCGGTCCGGCCCAGCGCGACACCGACACGATGGACACCTTCGTCGACTCGTCGTGGTATTTCCTGCGTTACTGCTCGCCGGGCTACGCCGACGGCCCGTTCGACCCCGAGCAGGTGCGCAAGTGGGGCCCGATCGACCAGTACGTCGGCGGCATCGAGCACGCGGTGCTGCACCTGCTGTACTCACGGTTCTTCACCAAGGTCCTGCACGACATGGGCATGGTCGACTTCACCGAACCGTTCGTCCGCATGCTCAACCAGGGGCAGGTGATCAACGGCGGCAAGGCCATGTCGAAGTCCCTGGGCAACGGCGTGGACCTGGGCCAGCAGATCGACGACTTCGGCGTCGACGCCGTGCGCCTGACGATGATCTTCGCCGGGCCGCCCGAGGACGACATCGACTGGGCCGACCTCTCGCCGGCAGCCTCGCAGAAGTTCCTGGCCCGCGCGCTGCGCGTGATGTCCGAGGTCACCGGCGAGCCCGGCGTGCCGTTCGAGGGCGGCGACGTGGAGCTGCGCAAGGTCACGCACCGCACGATCGACGAGGTCACCAGGCTGGTCGAGTCCTACCGCTTCAACGTGGCGGTGGCGCGCATGATGGAGCTGACCTCGGCCACGCGCAAGGCCATCGACTCCGGCCCCGGCCCGGCCGACCCGGCGGTCCGCGAGGCCGCCGAGACCCTGGCCGTCATGTTGTCGCTGGTGGCCCCCTACACCGCCGAGGAGGGCTGGGAGCGGCTGGGCCGCACCGGTCCCGTCGCCTTCGCCGGCTGGCCGGTGGCCGAGCCGCAGCTGCTGGTGCAGGAGTCGGTCACCTGCGTGGTGCAGGTGGCGGGCAAGGTCCGCGACCGCCTGGAGGTCCCGCCCGGCATCAGCGAGGACGACCTGCGGGCGCTGGCCCTGGCCTCGGAGAAGGTCGCGCCCTATCTGCAGAACGCGCCCCGCAAGGTGATCGTCCGGGCGCCCAAGCTGGTCAACATCGTCCCTTAGAGGGAGCGCAGGGCCGGCAGCAGTTCCTTCTCCGCCCAGTCGAAGAAGGGCTGCTGCCGGTCGTGGCCGATCTGGACGAGCGCGATGTGGGTGAATCCCGCGTCGACGTACTTCCTCGCGGCCTGCACGACCGCGTCCACGTCGTCGCCGCAGGGCACGCTCCGGGCCACGTCCTCCGGGCGCACGGTGCCGGTGGCGGCGGCGAAGTTCACCGGCGCGGGCAACTCGGCCATGACCTTCCAGCCGCCGGTGGCCGCCCAGCGCCACAACGTGTGCGCGCGCTCCTTGGCGGCCTCGGCGTCGGTGTCGTAGGAGAGGGCGAGCTGGCCGTAGACGGGCCTGCCGTGGCCGCCCGCCGCGTGGAACTGCTGCACCACCTCCGGCAGCGGCTCGTTGACCACGAGTACGTCGCCGTACTCGGCGGCGAGCTCGGCGGACTGCCCACCGGAGGCGGCGATGCCGATCGGCACCGGCCGCTCCGGCAGGTCGTAGAGCTTGGCGGAGTCGACGTCGTAGAACTCGCCCTGGCGGGTGACGTACTCGCCGCTGAAGAGCTCCCTGATGATCTGTACGGCCTCGGCGAACATGCGGTGCCTGGTGTCGACCGGCGGCCAGCCCTCGCCGATGACGTGCTCGTTGAGGTTCTCGCCCGCACCGAGCCCCAGGGTGAACCGGCCCCCGCTCAGCACGCCCATCGTGGCCGCCTTCTGCGCGACCACGGCCGGGTGGTAGCGCATGATGGGGCAGGTTACGTAGGTCATGAGCGGGAGCCGCTCGGTGACCTGGGCCGCGGCGCCGAGCACCGACCAGCAGTAGGGCGAGTGCCCCATCTCCTCCAGCCACGGGAAGTAGTGGTCGGAGATGACCGCGTAGTCGAAGCCGGTCCGCTCGGCCGCCGCGGCGTAGTCGACCAGCTCGCGGGCCGGGGTCTGTTCCGACATCAGGGTGTAGCCGATATGTACCATGCGTCCCGGCTACCCCTGTATGCCGGGATTAGCGTCCACGGACTGGAGATCGTCAACGGCACCGGTCGCGCATCTCCTCGGCCACCAGGCCCAGGCCGATACCCAGCAACCAGACGTCCTTGGCGATCGCGACGCCCTGCTCGGAGGGCCGCAGACTGCCCTCCTGCCGCAGGCCGGGCGTCTTGAGATACAGGCCGAGCAGGCCCGCCGCGAAGCCGGTCAGCGCGGCCCCCGCCAGGAGCGACGGCACCAGCGGCACCAGCAGGGCCACGCCGAGGGTGATCTCCGTCTTGGAGAGCAGCCTGGTGAAGGTGGCCGGGCTCATCCTGTGCAGGAACGTATAGGTGCCCGCGGCCATGCCGTGCAGGCTCGCGGCGGTGTCCTCCCCTGCGCCTGACTTGCTGAGCCCGGAGTTGAGGATGACGGCCGCGGCGGCCAGCCGGGGCGGGAGCTGGTGCGGGCGGGCGAGGATCTTCATGGTGCCTCACAGGATGCGGAAGCCGGAATTCGTACCATTCCCCTGCATGTCCGGCGCATCCCGGACTTGGTCGTTCCGAGGACAGGGTGAGTTCGCTGGGGAGAGAATTCTTGGGTCGGCCTTGGTCTCGCGCATTAGTGTGCATCTGTGACAAATGGCGCATACCTCAGACACCCGCACCTGCACGGTGACATGGTGACCTTCGTCGCCGACGACGACGTCTGGCTGGCTCCCCTGACAGGAGGCAGAGCCTGGCGCTTCACCGCGGACCGCGTATCGGTGTCGCATCCGAGATTCTCGCCCGACGGCAGCCGCATCGCGTGGACCAGCGGCAAGGAGGGTGCCCCGGAGGTGTTCGCGGCCGAGATCGACGGCCCGGAGGGCGAACGGCTGACCCACTGGGGCAACACGGCGACCGGCGTACGCGGATGGACCCCCGAGGGCGACGTGCTCGCGGTCAGCGCGGCCGGGCAGAGCGAGACCAGCAGGAACTGGGCCTACGCGGTGCCGCTCGACGGGGGACCGGCCACACGCCTGCCGTACGGGTGGCTGAGCGACGTCGCGGTCAACGGCGTCCAGGTGGCGACCGTGTCGCCGATGTGGCGAGAGCCCTCGCACTGGAAGCGGTACCGAGGCGGCACAGCGGGCAAGATCTGGGTCGACGCCGACGGCGACGGGACGTTCACCAGGCTGTTCGCCGACAGCGCGGCACAGTACTGGTCGGCCGGCTGGGTGGGCGACAGGATCGTGTTCCTGGCCGACATCGACGGCGTCGGCAACCTCTACTCCGCCCGGCCCGACGGCTCCGACCTGCGCAAGCACAGCTCCCACGAGGAGTTCTACGCCCGCCACGCCGCCGGTGACGGCGAACGGGTCATCTACAGCCACGCCGGCGACCTGTGGTTGCTGGAGAGCCTGGACGCCGAGCCGTACCGGCTGGACGTGCGGCTGGGCGGGCCGCGGCCAGGGCGGGCCCGGCGGCCGGCGCCCCTGCGGGCGGGCTCGTACTCGCCCGACCCGAGCGGGCGGGCCAGCGTCGTGGAGATCCGCGGCACCGCCCACTGGGTGACCCACCGCGACGGCCCCGCCGGCGTGCTCCAAGCGCGGCCGGGCGTCCGCGTACGTCTCCCGCAGGCCCTGGACTCCGACGGGCGGGCCGTCTGGGTGTCCGACGCGAGCGGCGAGGACGGGCTGGAGGTCGGCACGCCAGGAGGCGAGATCAGGACGCTGGCCACCGGTCAGCTCGGCCGCGTGCTCGACCTGGAGGCAGCCCCTGACGGCAAGCACGTGGCGGTGGCCACCCACGACGGGCGGCTGCTGGTCGCCGACCTCGAAACCGGGAACCTCCGCGAGCTCGACCGCACCACGCAAGGAGACGTCAGCGGCCTGACGTTCTCGCCCGACTCGAGCTGGCTGGCCTGGGTGCACCCCCACCACGAGCCGCTGTCACAGATCAAGATCGGACGCGTCGACGGGACCTCCGTCATCGACGTGACCCCGATGCGGTTCGCCGACTACGACCCCGTCTTCACCAAGGACGGCAAACACCTGGCGTTCCTGTCGATCCGGACGTTCGACCCCGTCTACGACACCCACAGCTTCGACCTGTCGTTTCCCCAAGGTTGCCGCCCCTACCTCGTGCCGCTGCAGGCCGGCACGCCGTCGCCGTTCGATCCCTCGCTGCAGGGCCGCGGGTTCAACGGTGAGGACGACAAGGCCGCCAAGGACGACGGAGCGAAGGACGACGCGCCGCCGCGCACCGAGGTCGACCCCGACGGCATCGCCTCCCGCGTGGTGGCGGTGCCGGTGTCCTCGGGGCTCTACAACAACCTGCGCACCGCCAAGGACGCCCTCCTCTGGCTGCGCCACCCGCTCACCGGCCGCCTGGGCGACGGCACCGAGTCCGAGAACGACACCGTGCTCGAACGGTACGACCTCAAGAAGCGCGCCAAAGCAGAGCTGGGCAGGGAAGTGCGCTCGTTCGAGGTCAGCGGCGACGGCGCCAGGCTCGTCACCAACGGCAAGAACGGCCTGCAGACCCGCTCCGCCGCCGAGGGGGACGAGGTCGTCACCATCGACCTCGACCGCGTCACCGTCCAGATCGACCCGGTCGCCGAATGGCGGCAGGGCTTCCGCGAGGCCGGGCGGCTCATGCGCGACCACTTCTGGCGCGAGGACATGAACGGCGTCGACTGGCAGGCCGTACTCGACCGCTACGAGCCGCTGGTCGACCGCATCGGCTGCCACTCCGAGCTGATCGACCTGCTCTGGGAGACCCAGGGCGAGCTGGGCACCTCGCACGCCTACGCCGTGGCCAACACCGGCGGCCACGACCCCCGCCGCCGCCAGGGACTGCTCGGCGCCGACCTGGACAGGGACGGCGACGGCGTGTGGCGGGTCACCCGCATCCTGCCCAGCGAGTCGTCCGACCCCGCCGCCCGCTCGCCGCTGCTCGCCCCGGGCGTCGCCGTCCGCCCCGGCGACGCCATCATCGCCGTCGGCGGCCGCCCCGTCGACCCGGTACGCGGGCCGCTCGCCCTGCTGGCCGGCACCGCCGACCAGCCCACCGAGCTGACCATCCGCCCCGCATCAGGGGGCGAGCCGCGCCGGGTCGTGGTGAACCCCATCGCCGACGAGACGCAACTGCGCTACCACGACTGGGTGGAGGACCGCCGCGCACACGTCAGGCAGGCTTCGGGCGGCCGGCTCGGCTACCTGCACGTGCCCGACATGGTGGCCTCGGGATGGGCGCAGTTCCATCGCGACCTGCGTACCGAGATGGCCTGCGACGGGCTCATCGTGGACGTCCGCGAGAACAGCGGCGGGCACCTGTCGGAGCTGATACTGGAGAAGCTGTCCAGGAAGGTCACCGCGTGGTCGCTGGTCCGCGGGTACGAGCCGATGCGCTACCCGGAGGACTCGCCGCGCGGGCCGGTCGTGACCGTCACCGACGAGTTCGCCGGCTCCGACGGGGACATCGTGAGCGCCGGGGTCAAGAACCGCGGGATCGGGCCGCTCGTGGGCACGCGGACGTGGGGCGGCGTGATCGGGATCGACTCGCGCTACACGCTCGTCGACGGGACACGGGTGACGCAGCCGCGCTACGCGTTCTGGATCGAAGGCCCTGGGTGGGGGGTGGAGAACTACGGGGTCGACCCCGACGTCGAAGTGGTGATCACCCCGCAGGACCGGGTCGCGGGGCGTGACCCGCAGCTCGACAAGGCGATCGAGCTGGCCATGGCCGCCCTGGAGGAGACCCCGCCCGCCACGCCTCCCAGCCTGCCGCCCGCCCGCTGAGCCCGCACACCGGTGGGGAGGAGCCGTACGGCCCCTCCCCACCGGTGATCCATCTCAACGGCCACCCGCCGGCCGCGGGTCAGCTGCAGCCGCTGGTCGAGCCGCAGCCCTCGCAGACGTAGCAGCTGCCGGCCGGGCGCATCTTGGTGCCGCAGGTCATGCAGAGCGGCGCGTCCGCGGTGAAGCGCTGGTGGCTCTCCAGCGTCAGCTCGGCGACCGGCTGCTCCGCCTTGGGCCGGGTCTCGATGGGCGCCGACTGGGCCAGCGCCTCGCGGTCGACCGGCTCCTGCAGCGCCGCGGGGTCCTCGCCCCGCTGCTGCGCCGCCCGCTCGGCCGCCGAGAAGATGCCCAGGGCCGCCCGCTCCTCATAGGGCAGGTGGTCGAGCGCCAGGCGGCGGAAGATGTAGTCCATCACCGACGTGGCCATCCGGATGTCCGGGTCGTCCGTCATGCCGGCCGGCTCGAACCGCATGTTCACGAACTTGCTCATGTACGTCTCCAGCGGCACTCCGTACTGGAGCCCGATGGAGATCGCCACGGAGAACGCGTCCATGACGCCCGCCAGCGTCGAACCCTGCTTGGACATCTTGAGGAAGACCTCGCCGAGCCCGTCGTCAGGGTAGGAGGAGGCGGTCATGTAGCCCTTGGCGCCGCCCACGGTGAACCGGGTGGTCATGCTCGGCCGCTGGTTGGGCATGCGCCGGCGGGTCGGCCGGTTGACCTCGACGACCTTGACCTCGGGCTCCGCCTGCGGCTCCTCCTTCTTGGAGCCGTTGCCCGCCGACAGCGGCTGGCCGACCTTGCAGTTGTCGCGGTAGACGGCCAGGGCCTTGAGGCCGAGGCGCCAGCCCTCCGTGTAGACCTGCTCGATGTCGTCGATCGTGGCCGACTCGGGCAGGTTGACCGTCTTCGAGATGGCGCCGGACAGGAACGGCTGGGTGGCCGCCATCATCCGCACGTGACCCATGGGCGCGATCGCCCGCTCACCCATCGCGCAGTCGAACACCTCGTAGTGCTCCCGGCGCAGGCCGGGCGCGTCGACGACGTGACTGTGCTCGGCGATGTACTCGACGATGGCCTCGATCTGCTCCTGCTGGTAGCCGAGCTGCTTGAGCGCCCGCGGGATCGTCTGGTTGACGATCTGCATGGAACCACCGCCGACCAGCTTCTTGAACTTGACCAGCGCCAGGTCCGGCTCGATGCCCGTCGTGTCGCAGTCCATCATGAGGCCGATGGTGTTGTGGCTGACCATGCCGTTGGCGACGTAGGTGACGTTTTCCGGGACGGAAAGGTCGTACGTGGGCTGAACGCCGCCGTCCTCGTTGGCCTCGACAACCTCGAAGGCATATCCGAGAGCTTTTGCCAGTCGCCGGTCGAACGTCTCCGTGAAGAGCAGCCGAGCCGCCATGCGCGCCACGCCCCCGCTCTTGCGAACCGACTGCAGGATCGCGTCGCGGGACTTGTGCCCCTTCGGCGCGAGCTCTTCCCAAACCTCACGCGGCAGATAGACGTAGTCTCTCTTGGCCGACCGCTCCGGTTCCGTGAACGCCATCGCGCGGGCCTTACGCTCGCCGAGGAAGCCGATCACCTCGTCGAAGGCCATCGCGTGATCGACGTTGCGGAGGCGTACCTGGAAGATGTCGCCACCGAAACCGCTGGTGGTCGTCCTGGTGGTGGTGATCAGGCCGATCGAGAGCAGCAACGTGCGGATCTCGCTCGCGAACGACTCCGACGAGGTGCTGACGCTGGGCACGCCGTCGGCGACAGTGCCGTCGGCCTCGAACAGGCCACGGAGGAAGGCCGCGTAGACGACCGTGTCGTTGGTCTCGAGAATCGCCGAGGGGACCTGAGGAATCCAGCCCTTGCCCGTGTGGCCGGCCCTCGGCAGGCTCTTGGCGAAACCGGAAGCCTTCCACCAGCGAGCCAGCCGGACGGACTGGAGGACGACCTCGTGGTAGCCCTCCTGCTGCGTGACCACGGGCTCCAGATCGAAGAGACTCTTCGAGATGATCCGAAGCCGCTCCACGACGTCGAGGTCGGCATCGGCGACGCAGAGCCTGATGCCCTTACTGTGCAGGCTGCCGTCGCCCATGAAATAGCCGACCAGCTCGGCCAGCTCCTCCGACACGGTGCCAGGCACCCGGACGTTCCTGTCACCCGTGTAGTGAGCCTGGTCCAGGACCGGAAGCGGAACCTCGCGCGGTTCGCCGACCAGGGTGGACAACTGCATGGGCAGCACATCGCCCTCGCGGAGATCGGCCATGCGCTTCCAGGCCCACGCGCCGGTCATCTGGTCCACGACCTTCACCCGGTGGGTGAGGGTGCCCTGAATGCGGTAACCGCCCGCGGTGGTGATCCGACGGGTGGGCTCCTCGCCGTTGACGAAGAACTTCGTCGCCTGACGCGGCCCCTCATCGGTGGAGACCGTCATGTCGAGATCCTGCCAGCGATCGCCGTACACATCACCGATCTCGGCGAGGCGGACGAGGCCACGGTCAGTGGTGATCAGTGTGTCGCCGGTGAGGCAGCCGGTAGGGGCCAGCAAGGATGCCTGGGCGTTGCGGTAGCCGTGCTTCTCGCCCAGCTTGAGGCACTCCGACCACTGGCGCGAAGCCTCGGAGTGGATCTTCGCGTCCATGGAGCCGACCGTGCGCAGGTCGTCGTTGGCCGCCGCGTGCTTGCGCATGACCCGCTTGTGCGGCTCGGCGTTCCTGGCATATCCGTCGTACGGCCCCACCACGCCCGCCAGTTCGGCGCTGCGCCGGTAGGACACGCCGGTCATCAGCGACGTGATCGCCCCGGCCACCGCCCGGCCGCCGTCGGAGTCGTAGGCGTGCCCGGTGGCCATCAGCAGCGCGCCCAGGTTGGCGTAGCCGATGCCGAGCTGCCGGTAGGCGCGGGTGGTCTCGGCGATCTTCTCGGTCGGGAAGTCGGCGAACGAGATCGAGATGTCCATCGCCGTGATGATCAGCTCGGTCAGCTTGACGAAGTCGGCGATGTTGAAGGAGTTGTCGTCCTTCAGGAACTTCAGCAGGTTGATGCTGGCCAGATTGCAGGACGAGTTGTCCAGGTGCACGTATTCCGAGCAGGGATTGCTTGCGGTGATGCGTCCGGTTTCCGGGGTGGTGTGCCAGTCGTTGATCGTGTCGTCGTACTGCAGGCCGGGGTCGGCGCACTCCCAGGCGGCCTTGGCCATCTTGCGGAAGAGGTCTCTGGCGTCGACCTTCTCGATGACCTCACCGGTCAGGCGGGCACGCAGGCCGAAGTCGCCGCCCTTCTCCACCGCCCGCATGAACTCGTCGGAGACGCGCACCGAGTTGTTGGCGTTCTGGTACTGCACGGAGACGATGTCCTTGCCGCCCAGATCCATGTCGAACCCGGCGTCGCGCAGCGCGCGGACTTTGTCCTCCTCGCGCGCCTTGGTCTCGATGAATTCCTCGATGTCGGGGTGGTCGACGTCGAGCACCACCATCTTGGCGGCCCTGCGGGTCGCGCCACCGGACTTGATCGTCCCCGCGGACGCGTCGGCGCCGCGCATGAACGACACCGGGCCGCTGGCCGTGCCGCCGCTGGAGAGCAGTTCCTTGGAGGAACGGATGCGGGACAGGTTGACCCCGGAGCCCGAGCCGCCCTTGAAGATCACACCCTCTTCTTTGTACCACTCCAGGATCGACTCCATCTGGTCGTCCACGGAGAGGATGAAACACGCCGACACTTGCTGCGGCGACTGGGTGCCGACGTTGAACCAGACCGGCGAGTTGAACGCGAACACCTGGTGCGCGAGCGCGTGCTTCAGCTCGTGGTCGAAGATCTCGGCGTCCTCGTCGCCGGCGAAGTAGCCGTGCTCGATGCCCGTCCTCGTGTAGACGCCGACGACCCGGTCGATCAACTGCTTCAGGCTCCACTCGCGCTGCGGGGTGCCCACCGCGCCGCGGAAGTATTTCGTGGTCACGATGTTGGCCGCGTTGACCGACCAGAACTCGGGGAATTCGACACCCCGCTGCTCGAAGTTGACCGAGCCGTCGCGCCAGTTGGTCATGACGACGTCGCGGCGCTCCCACTGGATCTCGTCATACGGGTGCACACCGGGCTTGGTGAAGATGCGCTTCATCTTCAGTCCCTTACGCGGACGCTTGCCCCCGCGCGCCACTGAACCGCTGGCCGTCTCCGTCATGACTCCCCCTTCTCCGCCTTCAACTGTGAGATCTCGGCCTCGAAGTCCGCCAGGCTCTCGAAACCGCGATATACCGATGCGAAACGCAGGTAGGCCACCTCGTCGAGCTCCCGCAGCGGGCCGAGGATCGCCAGGCCCACCTCGTTGGAGGGGATCTCGGCCGCGCCCTTGGCCCTGATGGCCTCCTCCACCCGCTGCCCGAGCTGCGCCAGCGAGTCCTCGCTGACGGGTCTGCCCTGGCAGGCGCGCCGCACGCCTGCGACGACCTTCTCCCGCGAGAACGGCTCCGTCACGCCGCTGCGCTTGCTCACCATGAGCAGTACGGTCTCCTGCGTGGTGAACCTGCGCCCGCACTCGGGACAGGTGCGCCGGCGCCTGATGGCCGCACCGTCGTCCGTCGAACGGCTGTCGATGACCCTGGTGTCAGGGTGGCGACAGAACGGGCAGTGCACGCTTTCGCCTCCAAGGCCCCTGCTTCACCACGAACCCGAACCCGCACGAGGGGACGCTCGCGCACGCTCCATGGCTGACCACGGAACGGTGGCATAACCACAAGGTGTGGTGAACCTACATCGGTGTAACTACTAGATGTTGTGGTCCAACCGTAGAAGCGTGCGACCATGAACGCAAGTTGAGCCACTCCATCCCACCGAAGTCGCTGATCAGCCCGCCATCCTCTTCTGCCTCGGGCGTGTCGCGCCTCCGGACGGGCGTTCGCGCAGTTGAGGGTGTCACAGGAGCGGTGCGGGGGCTCATCCGTGAACGATCCTCACAACGCTACCGGAGGTGGTCAGCGTAAGGCGGTGGCGTCGTCCTTCGGGATGTACAGGCGGGCGCCGGGGCGGATGAGGGAGTCGGGCAGGCCGTTCAGCCGCTTGATCTCCTCCACCAGGGCTGCGGGATCCTCGCCACGGGAGAGGGCGTCGGCGATCGCCCACAGCGTGTCTCCCTCGTGGACCTCCACCCACGGCAGCCCCGCGTGGGCCGGCACCATGACGTGGACGGCGGCGTGCCCGGCGGTGCGCGTGCCGAGCCAGAACCCGCTCAGCGACAGCAGCGCGGCCGCCGCCACCAGCACGACCCGCCCGCGCCGGGTCAGCCGTAGCGGCGGGGTGGTCCGGCGGCGCAACGTGGCGGGGGTTCGCCGCTGCCGCCGCTCCGCCGCTCGGCGACCCCACGGCCGTCCGGACCGCTTCGGGGCCCCCATCCGTCGAGGGCCCGCGGCGGAGGCCCGCCTTTCCCTGCCGCTCGGTCCCGCGCCGGGGCCCGCGTTCGCGGCGCGTCGTCGGGTGGAGACGGTCGGGTCGCCGTCGGTGGCGGACCGGCCCGGTGGCACGGCGCGGTTGGTTGCCTCGCCCGTGCGGGGCGGCGGGACGAGGCGCAAATGGGATCTTCCTCCGCCATTCGAACGGGACACCAACCTCTTGCCGGAATTACCCCTGGCGACGGGCTGTGTACGCGTATTGTCTCCCCGTCGATCCTTACTCTGCGTGGCATCGGCGATGAGTGTGAGCTGTTGGACGTCTTCGCTGGTCGTGTCCATGTTCGTGGGTGTTCGCATGGATGACCTCCTGCCGTGTGGCCCGAGGAAAAGGCCAAATAAAGATCAGCAAATCGAACACGATGTCGATCGAACTCCCGTACGATGTTGTACACCACGCACGCGGTAATTTCGAGGAAGACTCGAACAATTGTTTGAAGATGATCTTCAACAGAGATACGGTCGCTGTGTGCGACATCAAGACCACGGACTGGGAGGTTCGCCGGTGAGGCGGGCCGCCAGGCGAGGAGGAAGAGCATGACCGAGCGGGATGACACCAACGGGGTCAGCGACCTCGCGGTGCGACGGCGAGATTCCCTGGGCCTGACCCCCAGGCAGCGCAAGATCCTCGAAGTGATCCGCGACTCGGTGCAACAGCGCGGATATCCGCCCTCCATGCGCGAGATCGGCGAGGCGGTGCAGCTGACCAGCACCTCCAGCGTGTCTCACCAGTTGACGGCGTTGCAGCGCAAGGGCTATCTGAGGCGTGACCCGCACCGGCCCCGCGCGCTCGAGGTGCGGCTGCCCGGTGAGCCCGTGATGTGGGTCGATCCTGACGCCGCCCCCGACGTCGAGTCCACGGTGAGCCGCCCCACGGCCGCCTACGTGCCGCTCGTCGGGCGCATCGCCGCCGGTGGGCCGATCCTGGCCGAGGAGAGCGTCGAAGACGTCTTCGCCCTGCCCAAGCAGCTCGTCGGCGAGGGCACCCTCTTCCTCCTCCAGGTCACCGGTGACTCGATGATCGACGCGGCCATCGCCGACGGCGACTGGGTGGTCGTCCGCCAGCAGCCGGTGGCGGAGAGCGGCGACATCGTGGCCGCGATGATCGAGGGCGAGGCCACCGTCAAGACCTTCAAGCGCAAGGACGGCCATGTCTGGCTCGTCCCCCACAACTCCAACTACGAGCCCATTCCCGGTGACGAGGCCAGCGTCCTGGGCAAGGTCGTGGCGGTTCTCCGGCGGCTCTGACCCGACGGGGTGACCAGGCGCGCGTCCAACCGCACGCGCCGCGATGACGGCGCGCGCCACCAGCACACCTGCCACGGGGATGACACCGCCCGTCACCCCCGGGGTTGTCGCCATTGTCAGCGGGCGGCGTACAACGCGTGCGCGGACGTGATCGCCTGCCCGGCGAAGCCCAGCACGTCCTTCCTGCGCTCGAACGGAGAGCCGTAGAGCGACTGCCGGGGAGCGCCGAAATGGTCACCCAGCCCCGAGGTCAGGCTGCCGAGCGTCGGTGCCGCGGTGTCCTCCTCGCGCACGCGCAGCGCCTCGTTCACCACGCGGTGCCAGCGCTCGGGGAACGCCTCCAACGCGTACCGTCCGGCCTCCGTCTTGGAGGTGATGTCGCCGGTCGCCAGCGTGTAGTGCAGCCGCGCGACGCCCGTGACGACCCACAGCGTGCCGTATCCGCCCAGGCAGATCAGGCCCCAGGGCGTGGCCAGCCGGGAGGCCCGGCTCACCAGGCGTCGCCAGTAGCGGTCGAGGTTGTCGTCGGTCCAGGCCGCCAGCGCGTCAGGATCGTTCCAGATCTCGAACTCGTCCGGTTTGGGTCCGCGGCAGGTCAGCCCGTGTTGTGCCAGCGTGTGCCAGGTGATCGGGTTGAGCGCGCCCCGGCGGTTGAGCCTGCCGTGCTGCGCCTGCGGACGGGTGCCCAGACCGTCGGGGCCGCGCCGCAGGTCGTCCCACGTGAGGTAGACACCGTCGAAAGGGTGGGCGCCGAGCCGGGTGTGGATGCGCTCCAGCACGTCTTCGGGTGGGGCGGCGGCCGTGACGGCGATGAAGTCCACGTCGCTCGTGCTCGGCCGGTAGTCGCCCAGGGCCGCCGAGCCCTCGAGGTAGAGCCCCTCCACCAAGCCGGGCGCCTCCATGTCGGCGATCGACAGGTAGGTCTCGACAATGGCATCGATCTTCGAGTGGGGCATCATGGCCGCCCAGCCTGCCACAACCGGCGGCAGCACCTTATCAACATTCGAGAATCCTAAAATGGGTGGGTGGATTACGCATATACCCCTGAAGGGGTCAAAGCCACACACGACGGTTTGAAATGGGCGGCGGTTGAACCGGGGGTGATCCCCGCCTGGATCGCCGACATGGACCTTCCCACTGCACCCGAGGTGATCGAGGCGCTGCGGCGCCGGGCAGGCGGCGACCTCGGCTATCCGGCCTGGCTGACCGATCCCTGCGCGGGGCCGCTGGCCGAGGCGTTCGCCGAGCGTATGGCGGGCAAATACGGCTGGGCGGCCGACCCCGCGCTCGTACGCTCGTTCAACGACCTCAACCAGGCGCTCCAGGTGTTCCTCCACACCTGCACCGAGCCGGGCGACGGCGTCGCGCTGCACACCCCCGCCTACCACCCGTTCCTGTCGACGCTGGACGTCATGGAACGCCCCCTCCGCCCCATCCAGATGGAACCCGACGGCGACTCGTGGCGTTTCGAGGTGCCCGACCTGACGGGCTGCCGGGTGCTCCTCCTGGTCAACCCGCACAATCCGACCGGCAGGGCCTTCACCCGCGCGGAGCTGACCGAGTTGGCCGAGCACGCCGAGCGCCACGATCTGCTGGTCCTCGCCGACGAGATCCATGCCGACCTCGTGTACGAGCCGCAGCGCCACATCCCGTTCGCCACGATCCTCCCCGACCGAACCGTTACGCTCACGTCCGCGACGAAGGCGTTCAACCTGGGCGGCATCCGCTGCTCGGTCGCCCACCTCGGTCACCCGGGCGCCCGCAGGGCGCTGGAGGCGCAGCCGCCCTTCGTGTACGGCTCCGCGAACGTGTTCGGCGTCGAGGCCACGGTCGCGGCGTGGCGGCACGGGGACGCCTGGCTGGAACGGACCCTCGCCCTGCTCGACCGCAACCGGCACACGATCGCGGCCCGCCTGCCGGAGACGTTCGGCTACCGGGTGCCGGAGGCGACGTACCTGGCCTGGCTGCGCGTCGGCAGGCCGGGCCTGGCCGAGGTCTTCGAGCGCGAGGCCGGCGTACGGCTGAACGAAGGCGCGGACTTCGGCCCCGGCGGCGCGGGCCACGTACGGCTCAACTTCGCCACCACCGAGCCCATCCTCGCCGAGATCCTCGACCGCCTGGCCGGGGCCCATCCAGGTTGACCACGGTGACCGGCTCCTGGCCGGAAGTGCCGCTTGTCGCCCGACTGGCGTCCGGCTGCCACCGCCACAGACCGGGCTCCTTGCGACGCCATCCCGAACGCCCGAACGCCCGGAAGCCCGGGCCGTGTCGGGGTCCGGAGCCGGGCAAGGACAGGCGGTCGGGCACGGAAGGTCGGGGCTGGGGAGTCAGGCGTCGGTCAGGTCCCGTAGGACGTCGGGTTTGTTGGTGATGATGCCGTCCACCCCGTACGAGATCATCCGGCGCATGTCGTCCGGGTCGTCGACCGTGTAGGTGAGGACCTCCATGCCGAGCCCGTGCACGCGCCGGACGTACGCGGACGTGAGCGTGGTGTACGGCGGGTTGATCTGGTCGGCGAACGTGGCCAGCGAGGGCAGCTCCGCGGTCGCCGGCGTGCCGAGCAGCCCGATCGGCACGCCGGGCAGGAGCCGGTGGAACTTCCGCATCGAATCCCAGTCGAACGACTGCACGACCAGCCGTCCCGGTGCCAGCCAGCGGGGGTTGCGCCGCAGCTCGGCGGCGATGCGGGCCTCGATGCCGGGGTACCGGTCGGGGGCCTTGACCTCAAGGAGAAGGCCCATGCCCGAGCCGCTCATCGTGCGCAGCGCCTCGCCGAGTGTGGGCACCGGCTCGCCTGCGTGCTCGCCGGAGAGCCACGAGCCGGCGTCGAGTTCGCGGATCTGGGAGAGGGTGAGGTCGCCGACGTTCCACGGCGACAGGCCGGGGAAGACCTCCTCGGCGTCGGTGGTGCGGGTCAGGGTGGTGTCGTGCATGAGGACCAGCCGGTGGTCCTTGGTCTCCTGGACGTCCAGCTCGAACATGTCGGCCCGCTGGTCGTCCGCGAGCTCGAAGGCGGCGATCGTGTTCTCGGGGGCGTACGCGGACGCGCCCCGGTGGGCGACGTTGACGACCGGCCGGCCGGTGTACGCGGACGCGCCCCGGTGGGCGACGTTGACGACCGGCCGGCCGATCGCCGCGGGCGCGGTCCCGGTGAGCGCGGTCAGGGCGGCGAGGGTGGTCGCGATGATGAGGGCGAGTCGTCTGGACATGGGTCTCCTCTGCTGGGGAGAGGCCTACGACTCGACGGTCACAAGATCGCATGACGTGCAGTTGAGTGCAGAGTAGCCCTGCGGTGCCCCGGCGGTGAGCATCCGACACGCAAACCTGCCGCAGCGTCGAAGTTCATGACCCTTTAACCTGAAATGTGCATTATCGCGGGGCGTTGGCCGTTCTTCTGTCGGCGTGGTTCATGGCGCAGTTCGACTTCTTCGTGGTGAACGTGGCCGCCCCCTCCCTCGAACGTGACCTGAGCGCCGGCCCCGCGGCCCTGGAGCTGATCGTGGCCGGCTACGCCTTCACGTACGCGGCCGGAATGATCACCGGCGGGCGGCTCGGCGACCGCTACGGCTACCGGCGCGTGTTCGCCTGGGGAGTGGCCGCCTTCACGGTGGCGTCGCTGCTGGGCGGGATCGCGCAGACCCCGGCCCAGCTCGTCGCCGCCCGCCTGCTGCAGGGGCTGGCGGGCGCCGCCATGGTGCCGCAGGTGCTGGCCACGATCTCCGCCGTCTATCCGCCGGGCCAGCGGGCACGCGCCATCGGCTGGTACGGCGCGACCGGCGGCCTCGGCTCGATCGCCGGCCAGGTCCTGGGCGGCCTGCTGCTGACGGCCGACGTGCTCGGGCTCGGCTGGCGGGCGGTCTTCCTCGTCAACCTGCCCGTCGGCCTGGTCGTCGTGCCGCTGGCCTGGCGGCTGCTCCCGGAGGTGGAGACGCGACGTCGATCCCGGCTCGACGTGCCGGGCGCGGCCGGACTGGCGGCCGGGGTGGCGTTGCTGCTGGTGCCCCTGGGCCTCGGCAACAGCCTGGGCTGGCCCCTCTGGACCTGGGCGTGCATGGTGGCGAGCGTCCCGGTGTTCGCGCTGACCTGGCGCTGGTTGCGGGTGCTCGGGGCGCGCGGCGGGCAGCCGGTGCTCGACCTGGCGCTGCTCAGGGTCCACTCCTACCTGGCGGGCGTCGGGTCGATCGTCGCCTTCATGGCGTACTTCGCCTCGTTCATGTTCACACTGACGTTGCTGCTCCAGACCGGGCTGGGGCTCACGGCGTTCGAGGCGGGCCTGGCCTTCGCGCCGATGGGCGCGATGTTCACGCTCACCTCGTTGCTCGGGGTCCGGCTGGTCAGGAGGCGCGGGCTGATCGTGGTCATCGCGGGCGGCCTGGTGGTCGCGCTCGGGCTGGTCCTGCTCCTGGTGGCGGCCGGTCAAGGGCTGCCGTACGTGCTGGTCGCGCTCATGCTCGTCGGCGCCGGCAACGGCCTGGTGCTGCCGCAACTCATCGGGGCGGCGCTGGTCGAGGTCGAGCCCCACCAGGCCGGCATCGGGTCGGGGGCGCTGAGCACCGCTCAGCAGTTCGCGGGCGCGGGCGGCGTGGCCGTGATCGGCGCGCTCTTCTTCGCCGTCGCGGAGGGCGGGCGCCACGTCGCGGCCATGCGCTGGTCGGCGGCCGTCGACCTGGCGCTCGTCCTGGTCGTGATCGCGTCGGTGGCCTACAACCGGCGCCGCGCTATCCGGCGGGCCTGGCCAGAGCGGTCCCGTACAGGTGCGACACCCTGAGCCTGATCACCAGCCGCCGGTCATCGGCCATCTGGCGCAGAAAGGCGGTGGGGTCGTCGACGTGCTGCTGCATGGCCAGGAGTTCCAGGCTCACCTCGTCGCCCGGATCGGTGGTCACCGGCGACAGCTCCGCCTCGCCCTCGGCCACGGCGTAGGAGGCGAAGTCGTCGCTGGCCACGTAGAGGGCGCCGTGCGGGTCCTTGTGCAGGTGCCTGACCTTGAGCCGCTCGGCCATGGTGGAGATGCGCACGACGCGCTGCCGGGGATCCCACGTGTACTGAACGGTGGACATGTGCGGGTGGCCGCTGCTCTCGTTGGTGGCCAGCGCCCCGAATCGCTGCCCGCTCAGCAGCTGGGACAGCTCGCCGTCACTCAGCGAGCGGGGTGGGGGGCCCGCCTCGGGCGCGTACTCCTGTGACATGCACCATCCTGTACGTACGCGTGCACGACCTGAAGTGCACCGACATGAAGAGATATGTCAGCCTATCCCCAGTTCCCTGCTGAAGGTCTGGGCGTCCGAGATCACCCAGTATTCGGCGAACCGGCCGCCCTCGGCCCGCAGGATGTCATGGCCGCTGAAGGCCACCCTGGTCCCCTCGGCCACGGTCGCGCCGGGGATGCCGCCCCGGTATGTGCCGGTGAACGTCCACCTGGCCGCCACCAGGTCGCCGTCCGGGATCGGGCCGACGTCGAGCGTGACCTCGACGTCGTCGAAGGGGGCGTACCCCTGCTTGAGCACCTCGACCAGCTCGCCCGGCCCCGACACCTCCATGCCCGGCCAGTGGCCGGTGAAGCCGGGGGTGACCAGTTCGTGGGCGAGTTCGAAGTCGCCGTTCCACATCTCGAGCAGCCATCGCCTGTACAGGTCGGAGATCGTCATTCAGAGCCCCTACCCGCCCGCCTGTAAGTTACGGGTCATGAAACTCGCCATCATCAGCGGATTTGTCGTTCCAGTCGACGGAGACCCCATCGACGGCGGCACCGTGCTCATCGAGGACGGGAAGATCACCGCGGTCGGCCGGGACGTGGCCGTGCCGGAGGGCGCTGCCGTGGTGGACGCGGGCGGCGGCTGGGTGCTGCCCGGCTTCGTCGAGGCCCACGGCCACCTCGGTGTGTACGAGGAGGCCGAGGGCTGGGCCGGTCAGGACACCAACGAGATGACCGACCCGAACGGCGCCCGCCTGCGTGCCCTCGACGCCATCAACCCCGCCGACCTGGCCTTCGGCGACGCGCTGTCGGGCGGTGTGACCACGGCGGTGATCAAGCCGGGCTCCGGCAACCCGATCGGCGGGCAGACGGTCGCCGTGAAGTGCTGGGGCAGAAGCGTGGACGAGATGCTGATCAGGGAGCCGGTGAGCGTCAAAAGCGCTCTGGGCGAGAACCCCAAGCGCGTGTACGGCGACCAGAAGAAGCTGCCCTCCACCCGGCAGGGCGTGGCCGCGGTGATCCGCGACGCGTTCATGAAGGCGCAGGACTACCGGGCCAGGCGGGCGGCCGCGGAGGCGGAGGGCAAGCCGTTCGACCGCGACGGCACGCTGGAGATCCTCGTCCGCGTGCTGGACGGCGAGCTGCCGTGGTGCCAGCACACGCACCGGGCCGACGACATCGCCACGGCGCTCAGGCTGGCGGCGGAGTTCGGCCACCGGGTCGTGATCAATCACGGCACCGAAGGTCACCTGCTGGCCGACACCCTCGCCGCCAGGAACGTTCCGGTCATCATCGGCCCGCTGTTCACCAGCCGGTCGAAGGTCGAGCTGCGGCAGCGCTCGCTGCGCAACCCCGGCATCCTGGCACGGGCGGGCGTCGAGGTGGCCATCACCACCGACCACCCCGTCGTGCCCATCCACTTCCTCGTCCACCAGGCCACGCTCGCGGTCAAGGAGGGGATGGACCCGGCCGAGGCGCTGCGGTCGATCACCGTGAACCCGGCCAGGATCATGGGCCTCGACGACCGGGTCGGCTCCCTGCGCCCCGGGCTCGACGGCGACGTGGTCATCTGGTCCGGTGACCCGCTGGACGTCATGAGCCGGGCGCGGAGGGTGTTCATATCCGGCCGGGAGGTGTATTCGTACACCGACGGCGAGCCCGTCGTGGCCGACCCCTATTACCGCGAATCAAGTGACCGTTGAGCGCCTGTAAATGCGTGGCCCGCATAGTGGGCGGACCGAACGGGAAGTGAGGCACCACGATGACAGCTCCGCCCCAGAGCATCCTCTCCCAGCGCCCCAGCAAGGCCCTGCTGATCGGCCTGGTCGTCTCTGGTGTGCTGGCGCTGCTCGTGCTGGCGGTCATGCTGGTGTCGGGCGGTCCCGTCGGCTTCGGCCTGGCCGCGCTGCTGGCCGTGGCGCCGCTGCCGGTGTTGCTCGCCGCCGTGCTCTCCCTCGACCGGCTGGAGCCCGAACCCAAGCTCAGCCTCGCGTTCGCGTTCGCGTGGGGTGCGGGGCTGGCGATCGTGCTGGGCATCGCGCTGACGCTCGTGGGGCAGCAGCTGTTCGTCCGGGCCGGGTTCGGCGCCGCGGTCGTCGACGACGTGGGCGCCGTCGTGCTCGCCCCGGTGATCGAGGAGGCGCTCAAGGGCTCGGCGCTGCTCCTGCTCCTGCGCAGGCGCAGGGAGATCGACGGCCTGACCGACGGCATCGTGTACGCCTCCATGGCCGGCCTCGGCTTCGCCGCCGTGGAGAACGTCGGCTACTACCTGCTGGCGTTCGCGGAGGACGGCGCCGGCGGTGCGGTGCAGTTGTTCGTCGTGCGGGGCCTGATCGACCCGCTCGGCCACCCGGTCTACACCTCCATGATCGGTGTGGGGGTCGCGTACGCGCTCACCCGGCGCACCGCGGGAAGGTACGCCGCGATCCCGCTGGGTTACCTGGCCGCCGTCTTCCTGCACGCCCTCTGGAACGGCGCCGCCACCACCGGATCGCTGGCCTGGCTGGGCCTGGCCTACCTGGTGATCATGGTGGCGCTGATCGCCCTGATCGCCGTGACCGTCTCCGAGCGCCGTCACCTCGTCGCCAAGATGGGCGCCTACCTGCCCGGCTACGGGCCGACCGGGCTGGTCACCGAGGCCGACGTCAGGATGCTCAGCACGCTGCCCGGCCGTAAGGAGGCGCGCAAGTGGGCCAGGAGGGCGGGGCACGGCCGGGCCATGAGCGACTACCAGCAGGCGGCGACCGAGCTGACCATGCTGCACCTGCGGGCCGAGCGGCAGGGCATGGACCCCGCCCGGTTCGCGGCCGAGCGCGATGCGTACCTGGCGGCGATGGCGCACGCCCGGCGCTGGTAGCGGTGTGGTGGTGTGGCCCGGGGGGTCCGGAACTCTGGCAGGCACGCCAGCGTACGCGTCCGTCACTCCGGGTACGAGACCTCATCCGGCAAGGCGAGGAAAGGACCGGACATGATCCCTGGCTGCGGCAACTGCAACTGCAACGACGCGATGTACGAAGGCAGGCCGTCCCACTGGACCGCGTTGCGCGTCGAGTAACGACACCGCGCCGGGGCCGCGCCCCCTGTCCCACCGCGGCCGGCCCCGGCCACCCGGTTGAAGTCCCCAGTGCGGAGCTCGTTCTGCGGGCAAGCTCACAGGAGGCTCGGCCCGATTCCCTGACAAAATAGGGGAAACCCTCGAAGGGAGATCAGATGAGCTGGGCGGAGATCGGGTCCGAGGACGAGCTGCGCGAGATCCTCGGCGAGGTGATGCCGAGGGCCGCGACCAAGGAGCGCGTACGCCTCCACCAGCGCGACCGCGACTGGCTGGCGGCCTCGCCGTTCTGCCTGATCGCCACGTCGGACGACAAGGGCGCCTGTGACGTCTCGCCCAAGGGCGACCCCGCCGGGTTCGTGCACGTCATCGACGACACCACGATCGCCATCCCCGACCGCCCGGGGAATCGCCGGGCGGACGGATTCCGCAACGTCCTGAAAAATCCTAATGTGGGGTTGATCTTCCTCATTCCCGGCCGCAACGAGACGCTGCGCATCAACGGCCGGGCCAGGCTCGTCCGCGATGCCCCGTTCTTCGGCGAACTGATCGTCAAGGGCCACCGGCCGCACCTCGCGCTCGTGGTGGAGATCGAGCAGATCTTCTTCCACTGCGCCAAGTCGTTCCTGCGCTCCGCGCTGTGGAAACCCGACACCTGGCACCCCGACGTCCTGCCCTCGCACGCCAGGCTGGTCAAGGAGGTGCAGGTGGTCGAGGAGAGCGTGGAAGAGCTGGAGACGTACTACGGCAAGGCCTACGCCGAGAAGTTGTACGGCTGACGCCGGAGCCGCGGGAGGGCCGTCAGGCGGCGGAGGTGGGGCCGCCGGGGAAACGGATCACGTTTCTGCCGGTGTAGGCCCGCAGGTCGATCACCTTGGGGTCGGCGGGTGGCTTGCGGCGGTCCGCTGTGCGGATATAGCGGACCTTGTGCCTGGCGATGTGTGGCGGCACCACCACAAGCCTCGTCATCGTGAGCCCCCCGTGATGTCCTTGTTATCTCTGTCTACAGAAACGCCCGTAAATTCGGCGTAAGGAGCAGCTCAGTAGGGAAGCGTGCGACCCGCAGGCGAGCGCAGGTCCAGCTCCACCGCCGGCCGCGGGCGCCGTTTGGCGGTCGACTTCGTGACTCTCACGCGTTTCATAAACTTCCCCCTCTCTGAAGCGCGTGTCCTGTCTCCTGCGACGATGCGCCGCGCCGCTTGACGGCGGCATGCCGGGCGCTTGTCACCCGCCATGCGCGCCAACCTAGCCGGGGCTCACTGATCGGCTCAATGCATTTCCCCACAGAAAGGGTGTCTCAGGTGCCCGGTGTGAACCACGCGGCGACCCCGATCCGGTCTCAGGCGCCCGCCTCTTCCGCCGGCTCGAGCGCGGCGCGCTCTGCCGGGGTGCGGACGATGGCCTCGCGCCAGGCCGCCACCGGCCATGGACGCTCGTCGCTTTCGCCGGCCTTCTTCAGGTCGCGGCTGTGCATCTCCACACAGTACCCGCAGCTGTTGACACAGTACCCGCAGCGCCGGCACGCAGCCTGACCGGCACGAAGGCAGCTCGCTGCCGTGCAGGAGCCTCTCCGCCGCGCGGAAGACGCACAGAAGACGGTGGCGTGTCTAACCTTTGCAGTTACCCCAGGCCTTGCGCCCGCCCCAGGCCTCGACGCGGTTGCTGGAGTCGCGGGTCCAGCCGGAGTACCGCACGCACTTCCAGGCCCCGTCGATGTGGCCCGTCTCGGCGTAGTAGCGGTATTTCTGCACGTCCTCGCTCCGGCCGCCGCCCCGGACCTCGAGGTGGGCGCCGGTCACCGTGCGTGCGCCCTTGTACGCCGTCTTGATGGCGGCGACGCAGTTCTTGCCGCTGCGCTTGCTATACATCAGATAAACGTGCCCGAACACCGCTCCTGCGCGGGTCTTCATCGCGCGGTGGCCGTCCTTGACCCGGTGGAAGCCGGGGCCGCAGACGCGCTCGGGGGTGTAGGCGGCCGATCCGGCGTAGGCGGCGGAGGGAATGGCGGCGATTCCGGCGGCGGCCAGGGCGGCCGCGATGACCGTGCGGATGAGCACGTGTGCCCTCTCGGCAGACGGCAATAAGGACATCGTCGATCTTTACTGTGACTGACCAAAATTTCAAGGGGTGCTGGTCATCATGCCGCTGATCGCGGTCTGCGCGGTGTGGGGTGTGTTCTGGGGCTCGTGGTCGGTCCTGCTGCCCGCCGTCAAGCTTGAGCTGGGGCTGTCGGCGAGCGACCTGGGGCTGGCGCTGAGCGCCGTACCCGTGGGGGCGCTGCCCGCGATGGCGCTGGCCGGCAGGCTCGCGCGCGGGCGCGAGCGGGCGGCCCTGATGGGGTTCACCGTGCTGTTCGCGCTGAGCGTGGCCGGCATCGGGCTGGCGGGCACGGCCTGGCAGCTGGCTCTCGCGCTTCTGCTGGTCGGCGCGGCGAGCGGCGCGCTCGACGTCGCGCTCAACCTGGCCACGGGGCGGGCCGAGCGCGAGAGCGGGCGCCGGCTCTTCCAGCCCGTGCACGCCGCCTTCCCCGTCGCGGTCATCGCCGCCGCGCCGGCCACCGGGCTGGCCCGCTCGCTCGGTCTCAGCGCCGGCGCGGTACTCGTGGCGATCGGGCTGATCGTGATCGCCGCCTCGCTGACGCTGCTCGCGCTGCCGCTGGGGCGCGGTCTGCCGGTCACCTCCTCCGAGATCGACCGGCGCAGCCTCGTGGGGGCCGCGCTGCTGCTGGGAGCGCTGGCCGCCTGCGTGCTGACCATCGAGAACTCGGTCGAGCAGTGGTCGGTGCTGCTGCTGGAGGAGCACCGCGGGGCGTCCCCGCTGACGGCCAGCGCCGCGCCCGCGGTCTACATGGCGGCGTTGACCGTCGGGCGGCTCATCGTGCAGGCGCTGCCCAGGACGCCGCTCAGGGCGCTGCACCTGGTGGCGGGGGCAGGCGGCGGCGCGGGCATCGCGCTGGCCGGCCTGGGCGGCAGCGTGCCGGTCTCCATGGCCGGGTTCGCGCTGACCGGGCTGGCGCTCGGCCCGATGGTGCCCGCCCTGCTCAGCCGCGCCGCCGCCGACGACGCCGGTGGGACGCTGGTGTGGTGGGTGTCGACGATCTCGTACACCGGGTTCGTGGTCAGCCCTCTGCTGGTCGCCGGGCTCAGCGGCTGGCTCGGCCTGCCCGCCGCGCTGGCGGCTCTCGGGCTGCTCGGCCTGCCGCTGATAGGCCGCTTCGTGTCGCGCGGGCCGTGACGGACGGCCGGAATACGGCCGCCGTTTGGGGTAAGGAGACCCACGAACTGCGGATTCAGTGCAAAGGGGATCACCATGGCCGTCTGCGAGACCTGCGGCAACGACTACGACATGGCGTTCGAGGTGCGCGCGCAAGGGGCCGTGCACACCTTCGACTGCTTCGAGTGCGCGATCGAGGCGATGGCGCCCAAATGCGAGCACTGCGGCACGAAGGTCATCGGACACGGCGTCCAGTCGGGCGAGCACTGGTACTGCTGCGCCCACTGCGCACGCCAGGAAGGCACCAAGGGCATCGTCGACCGCGTCACGACCGGCGCGCCCACCTGACGGCCTCCGCCGGCGGCGGTGCGGGGCGAGCGGGCCGGCCGGTCGCGTCAGCGCATGAAACCGATGTCCTCGTAGCGGAGGTCGTAGAAGCCGCGCGCCCCCACGTTGGCCAGCGTCTGCCGGGTCGCGACGATCTGCGGCCGCTGGTAGAGCGGCAGCACGGTCACCAGTTCCCAGATCAGCCGGTCCGCCGTGTTGGTCTCCTTGCGGGCCTGCACCGGGTCCAGGCTCTGGGCGGCCCGGCTCATGGCCTCGTCGACCGCCGCCGACCCGACGCGCCCGAAGTTCGCGTTCCAGGTCTTCCCGTCGGGCGCGTTCGCGTAGATGCCGTAGCTGCTCGAGACCGGGAACGGTGTGCCGATGTAGGCGAACGGCGTGATGTCGAAGTTCCCGGGGATCACGTACTTGCTGAAGAAGTCGTCGCTGGGCACGGACTTGATGGTCAGTTTCACGCCGATCTGTGCCAGCATGCTCTGCGCCAGCTCGCCTTCCGACTTGCTGAGCTGCACCCCCGACGGCACCACGAAGCGCAGGTCGAGGGGCTTGCCGTCCTTCTGCCTGACCGTGCCGCCCGCGAGCTTCCAGCCGGCCGCGTCCAGCAGCTTCCTGGCCCGTTCCGGGTTGTACACGCCCAGGCTGCCGGCGTTGTCCCGGTAGCCCTCCTGCGTGTTCATGAAGAAGTGGTTGTTCAGCAGCGCGATCGGCCAGTCCAGCCCTTGCAGGTCGGACCGGACGATGGCCTGGCGGTCGATGCCGAGCTGCACGGCCAGCCGCACATTGCGGTTCTTGAGCAGCTCGCTCGACCCGTTGAAGGTGAAGTGCCGGAAGTCGGGGCCGGCCGCCTGCCGCACCTGCGCGCCCTGGGCGGCCCTGGCGCGGGCGAGATCCGGGGCGGACGGGCCGAGGTCGACGATGTCGAGCTCGCCGTTGCCGAACGCCCCGATCAGCGCGTCCTGCTCCGACGCCCGGTAGATGATCTTGTCGAGCTTGGCCCGGTCACCCCACCAGGCCTCGTCACGTACCAGCGTGATCGTCTTGGCCGTCTGGTCGAATCCGCCGAACTTGAACGGACCCGCCGACACCGGGATCTTGTTCAGCCAGGCGTTGTTGAAGGACTCGGGCGTGCGGTTGGCGGCGGCGGGCAGCAACGGCGAGAAGAGCGACTGCCAGTCCCCGAAGGGCCGCTCGAACGTCACCACCACCTCGAAGTCGTTCCTGCCCCGCGCCACCTTCCCGATGTCCTGATAGCCGGTGGACGAGGCGATGCGGAAGTCAGGATCGCGCCCGTTCAGCGCCCGCCACTGCGCCTGGTAGTCGGCCCACGTGATCGGCCGCCCGTCGGACCACCTGGCCTTGGGGTTCAGCGTGTACGTGACCACCTGCTCGGGCCGCCGCTCGGTCACCCTCGCGTCGATCACGTAGTTGTCGTTGACCGTGATCTCGGCCTTCTCGTCGGACAGGAACGGCGAGGGCAGCAGCGCGTTGCTGACCACGGCGGCCATCGCCAGGTTGCCGTCGACGTGGTTCCTGTTCCACTGCGCGGGGAACTCGTTGATGCCCCACCGCAGCGTGCCGCCGTCCTTTACCTTGTCGCGCGGCTGCGCGTTGACGTCGTAGGCCTTCGGCGCGCGGTCGTCCCCCGCCGTGCCGCCGCCGCCCGAGCCGCCCCCGCCGCCGCAGGCGGCCAGCAGGAGCGAGCCCGTCACGGTGACGGCCACGACAAGACGTGATGCTTTCATCACATGCCTCCGAGGAGACCCCCGCCTTCAGGCGAGGGAGGAATCGGACCCCTGCGGATCAGGACAGGGGTAGCCGATTCGCCGCCAGGCGAACCGGCGTCAAAACGCCGCACGACATCGCACGGTTCGGTAGTGTGTTCGACGGTGGCGATAACCAAGCCACCGGACGAACGATCAGAAGCACCCTCGCCGCAGGGCTTGCGGAGAGGTGAAACGCCTGTGGAGCTGGTGTAAGACCTCAACGAGAGTTCCCTTTCTCGGGCGGGCGACCGGCGGTGAAGCAGGAAGGCCAGTCGGCGACGGCTGGAATCCCGGTTCTTTCAGGGCCGGGAGGATGTCAACGAGCGATTACCTCCTGGTGGTCATACGACGTCGCGCCGCTCGGCGTAGTGGCAGGCCGCGCGCTGGTCCGCGCCCAGCGGGCGTACCTCGGGCTCGACGTCCACGCAGAGCCTGCGCTCGTCCCCGGTGAGCTCAGCGCGGAACTTCGGGCATCTGGTGCGGAAGCGGCAGCCCGTCGGAGGGTCGGCCGGACTGGGCAGGTCGCCTTCGAGCAGGATCCGGTCCCGCGCGCGCTCACGCACCGGATCGGGCAGCGGGATCGCCGACAGCAGGGCCTGCGTGTACGGATGCATCGGAGCCTGGTAGACGGCGTCCACCTGCCCGATCTCGGCGATCCTGCCGAGGTACATCACGGCCACCCGGTCGGCGATGTGGCGCACCACGGCCAGGTCGTGCGCCACGAACAGGTAGGACAGGCCGAGCCTGGCCCTGAGCGAGCCGAGCAGGTTGATCACGCCGGCCTGGATCGACACGTCGAGGGCCGAGACCGGCTCGTCCAGCACCAGCAGCCGGGGCTCCAGCGCGAGCGCGCGGGCGATGGCGATGCGCTGCCGCTGCCCGCCGGAGAAGTCCTGCGGGTAGCGGGCGGCGTGCGAGGGGTCGAGGCCGACCAGCGCGAGCAACTCGGCGATCCGCCGCCCTGGACGCCGCTGCCCGTGGGTGCGCAGCGGCTCGGCCAGGATGTCGTGCACCGTCATGCGCGGGTCGAGCGAGGCCAGCGGATCCTGGAAGACGACCTGCATGTCGCGCCGGATCCCGGTGCGCCGCGCGGCGTCGAGCCGGGCGGTGTCGTGGCCGAGCACGGTGATGCTGCCCTGCTGCGGCCGGGCCAGCTCGAGGATCTGTGTCAGCGTGGTGGTCTTGCCGCTGCCCGACTCGCCGACCAGCCCCAGCGTCTCGCCCTGGCGCAGGTCGAAGTCGATCCCGGCCACCGCGTGCACGGTGCCGATCCTGCGCCTGAACAGCGCCCCCTTGAGCAGCGGATAGTCCTTGACCAGGCCGCGCACCTCCAGCACCGCGCGCTGCGGGCGCCGCGGCGGCCGGGGCGCCGCGCGGGGGACCTCGGGCGTGCCCGCGGCGTACGGGGCCACCTCCTTCCAGCGGATGCACGCGGCGCTGTGCCCGTCGCCCACCTCGAACAGCGAGGGCTCGCGCTCCTCGCACGCGTCGATCCGCATCGGGCAGCGCGGCGCGAACGGGCATCCGGGCGGCAGCGCGGCCGGCGACGGCGGGCTGCCCTCGATCGGCCTCAGCGGCCGCCGCCCGCCCTCGTCGACGCGCGGGATCGAGCCGAGCAACCCCACCGTGTACGGCATCCGCGTCCGGTAGTAGACGTCGTCCACGCCGCCCACCTCGACCGGGCGGCCTGCGTACATGACCAGCACCCGGTCGGCGAAACCGGCCACCACACCGAGATCGTGGGTGATCATGATGATGGCGGCGCCGGTCTTCTGCTGCGCCTTCTTGAGCACCTCCAGCACCTGCGCCTGGACGGTCACGTCGAGCGCGGTGGTCGGCTCGTCGCAGATGATCACATCGGGGTCGTTGGCGATGGCCATCGCGATCATCACGCGCTGCCGCATCCCGCCGGAGAACTCGTGCGGGAAGGCGAGCGCCCGCTCCGAGGGGTGCGGGATGCCGACGAGGTCGAGCAGCTGCACGGCCCTGACCAGGGCCGCCTCCTTGCCGACCCGCTGGTGCACGCGCACGGCCTCGGCGATCTGGTCGCCAACCCGGTAGACGGGCGTCAGCGCGGACAGGGGGTCCTGGAACACCATCGACATGGCCTTGCCGCGGCAGGAGGTCAGCTCCCGCGCGGGCGCGCCGATCAGCTCCCTGCCGTGCAGGCGTACGGACCCGGTGACGTGCGCGCCCGGGGGCAGCAGCCCCATGACGGCCGCCGAGGTGACCGACTTGCCCGACCCCGACTCGCCGACGATGCCGAGGACCTCGCCGCGGCGTACGGCACAGCTCACCTCGCGCACGGCGGGCACGCCGCCGAACGACACGCTGAGGTCGCGCACGTCGAGCACCGGGCTCATCGCGCCCTCTTCGACGAGGGGTCGAACGCGTCGCGCAGGGCGTCGCCGACGAGGTTGACCGCGAGCACGGTGACCACCAGCAGCCCCGCGACGAACCAGAACGTCCACGGCGCGTAGACGGCCGTGCGCGAGCCGTCGGCGATGAGCGTCCCGAGCGAGACGTCCGGCGGCTGGATGCCGAACCCGAAGTACGACAGCGAGGTCTCGGTGAGGATCGCGGTGCTGACGTTGAGCGTGGCGTCCACGATGAGCAGGGACGACAGGTTGGGGATCACGTGGCGGAAGATGATCCGCACGGGAGGCACGCCCATGTAGCGGGCGGCCTGGATGAACTCCCGCTCCTTCGTCGAGATCGTCATCCCGCGTACGACCTTCGAGGTCACCATCCACAGGAACAGCGCCAGCGTGATCACGAACAGCGGCCACTGACCCGCCCCGAAGAGCGGCGACATGATGGCCAGGACCAGGAACGCGGGCAGCACCAGCAGCAGGTCGCTCACCCAGGTCAGCGTCCGGTCGGTCCATCCCAGGAAATAGCCCGCGAACGCCCCGACCACGGCCGCCAGCGCCGTGGACACCAGAGCCGCGAGCAGCCCCACGATCAGCGACTTCTGCATGCCGCGCAGCGTCACCGCGAAGACGTCGGCGCCCGTCTGGAGCGTTCCGAACCAGTGGTCGGGCGACGGCGGCTGCAGGAACGCGGTGAAGTCCTTGTCGAGGTAGCTCCATGGGCTGATCAGCGGCCCCGCGAAAGCCAGCAGGAACATCAGTGCCAGCACCGCGAACCCGAGCCGCCCCTGCCCTGAGCGGAAGAAGCGCCCGGCGATCAGGCGCGTCCTGGACGGCGCGCCCGCCATGACGCCGTCGTGGAGCTCCTCGGCCAGTTCCTCCTCGGAGAGCGTCATCGCGCCCGCACCCTCGGGTCGAGCGCGGCGTGCAGCAGGTCGGCGGCCAGCGAGGCGCACAACACGGCGACGGCCGCCAGGAGGGAGATGGCGGCGACGGTGTTGACGTCGTTGCGGAAGATCGAGTTGATCAGCTGCTCGCCCAGGCCGTGCCAGCCGAAGATCTTCTCGGTGAACGTGGCCCCCGTCAGCAACGTCCCGAACGTGAACGCGAAGTAGGTCGCCACGGGGATGAGCGCGGTCCGCAGCGCGTGGCGAACGAGTGCCCTGCCCCTGCTCAGCCCTTTGGCCATGGCGGTGCGCACGTAGTCGGCGCCCAGCACGTCGAGCATCATGTTGCGCTGGTAGCGGCTGAAGACGGCGATGAGCCCCACCGACAGCGAGACGGTCGGCAGGATCAGGTGTTGCATCCGGTCGAGCGCGTGGCCCCAGAACCCGGTGTCGAGGCCGTCGCTGTATTCGCCGCTGATGAGGAACACCTGGCGGCCGAAGAGGTGCTCGTTGGCCCACGTGGCCGCCAGGATCAGCATGTTGGCCAGCACCACCACCGGTACGGCGAGCACCACGAACGACAGGCCGGTCGAGAGGCGGTCGAACCATCCGTACTGCCGGGCCGCGGCCAGCGCGCCGGCCAGCACGCCCAGCAGGCTCCCGCACACCAGCCCCAGCACGACCAGCCGGAAGGTCACGCCCATGCGGCGCCGGAGGTCGTCGTTGACCGGCGTGCCTGCGACGGACCTGCCGAAGTCGCCGTGCAGCACGCCGGCCGCCCACGTGGCGTAGCGCTGCAGCAGGGGAGTCCTGTCGTTGAGATTGAGCGCGGTCAGCTGGGCGTCGACCACGGCGGCCGGGGGCTTCGGCGTGCGGTCGGCGTAGTTGGAGCGGGGGTCGAGGGCTGTGGCCGCCAGAAGGTAGGCGAGACTGGCGGCCACCACGACGAGCACGGCGTAGTTGAGCAACCTGCGGGCCAGGAACCCCGCCATCGCTCCCCCTTCGACGCCGAGCCACCCATCGTGTTCATCTTGCTACACAGGGTGAGCGTCGTGGTGGATTACCGGCCGGAAAGTTCGTCCACGGCGGTGCGGACGTCCTCGCTCGTGATCGTCGTCAGGTCGGCGGAGCTGGCCGAACCGCCACGCGAGGCGTGCGCGGCCAGCCGGACGTCGCGGCGCATGGCGGCGCGCTCGAACAGCGACCTGGCGAAGCGGCCGTTGCCGAGCCCGTCGATCAGCCGCTCCTCGCACACCCAGGCGAACACCTCGTCGAGCCGGCGCAGCGCCTCCTCGTCGAACGAGTCGCCGGACCGCTCGGCGAGCAGCACCGCGATCTCGGACAGCTCGGAGGGGGAGTAGCTGGGGAAGGCCACCCGCTGGTTGAACCGGCTGGCCAGGCCGGGGTTGGTGGCCAGGAAGGAGTCCATCTCGCGCTGGTAGCCGGCCAGCACGATCACGAGCCGGTCGCGGTCGTCCTCGGCGCGCTTGAGCAGGGTCTGCACGGCCTCGGCGCCGAACGCGTCGCCGCCCTGGTAGCCGGGGTTGACCAGGCTGTAGGCCTCGTCGATGAAGAGCACCCCGCCCAGCGCCCGGTCGACCAGCTCGTTGGTCTTGATGGCGGTGGCGCCGAGGTGCTGGCCGACCAGGTCGGCCCGGTGCGCCTCGACGACGTCGGGCCTGGCCAGCAGGCCGAGCGCGGCGAACACCCGGCCCAGCACCCTGGCGACCGTGGTCTTGCCGGTGCCGGGCGGGCCGGCGAACACGAAGTGCCGCATCTGCGGCGGGGTGGGCAGCCCGCGCTCCTGCCGCATCCTGGCTACCTGGAGCTGGGCGGCGATGGCGTGCACCTGCCGTTTGACCGGTTCCAGGCCGGCCATCCCGTCGAGGTCGGCCAGCGCCTCCTCCAGCGTGGGCGTGGCCACGTAGCCGCGGAACCGCGCGGTCAGCTCCTCGAACGCCTTGGTGACGTCGGGCGTCGTGGTGGTGACGAGGTCGTGCGTGGTGGGAGTGCCGCCCGCGCCCACGACGCGCACGTCGCGGGCCTGCGCGGCGGCCTCCACCAGGCTGCGCGCGAACCTGGCGTTGCCCAGCTCGTCGACCAGGCCGCGCCGGTGCACGTCGTCGAAGAGGCCGAGCAACACCCGCTTGGTGTCGTCGCCCATCGTGTCGCCCCTGCGCTTCTGCAGCAGCTCGGTGACCTCGACGAGCTCGGCGGGGGAGTAGCCGGGGAAGCGCACCCGCGTGGCGAACCTGCTGGCCAGGCCGGGGTTGCTGGACAGGAACGAGCCCATCTCCTGCTCGTAGCCGGCCAGGATGATGATCAGCCGGTCGCGGTCGTCCTCCGCCCGCTTGAGCAGGGTCTGCACCGCCTCCGCGCCGAACCTGTCGGGCTGCCCGTCGGAGGAGTTGACCAGCCCGTACGCCTCGTCGATGAACAACACGCCGCCCAGCGCGCGGTCGACCAGCTCGTTGGTCTTGATCGCGGTGGCGCCCAGGAACTCGCCCACCAGGTCGGCCCGCTGCGCCTCGACGACGTAGGGGGTCTCCAGCAGGCCGAACGCGTAGAAGATCTTGGCCAGCGCGCGGGCCACGCTGGTCTTGCCGGTGCCGGGCGGGCCGACGAAGACGAAGTGCCTGGTGGGCCGGCCGGTCGTGTAGCCGGCCTCGGCCCGCAGCCTGGACGCCTCGATGGAGGCGGCGATCGAGCGCACCTGCTCCTTGACCGGCGACAGGCCGACCATGCTCTCCAGCTCGCCGAGCGCCTCTTCTACGGAGATCTGCGGCGGCGCGGCGGATCTGTCCTGTGGCGACTCCGGCCTGCCCTCGCGGACCCTGACCCGGACCTGCTGCTCCTCGGCCGCCGCGCGTTCGGCCTTGGCCTTGCGGGCCAGCACGAAGCGGTGGATCAGCACCGCGAGGGCGGTGGCGTACGCGGCCCAGACGGAGACGCTCTCGGAGGCGAAGGAGAGCGGGACGGCGAGCAGGCCCGCGGGGGCGAGCGCCACCAGCGTGCTCACCCACGGCGTCACCCAGCGGATCAGATGGGCGCCGGCCGCCACGGGCAGCGCCAGCCCGACCAAGAGGTGCACCGAGCCCGAGCCGGCCGGGAACAGCCCGGAGAAGAGGGGGAGCGCCAGCACCATCCAGCCCGCGACCACCAGGGCGGTGGCGGCGGCGCGCGGGAAGCGCATGGTCAGCGCGACGAACGCGAGCGCCAGGAGGACGAGCGGGAAGGTGCGCAGCAGGTCCCAGCCGAGTGCGGCGCCCACGCCCATGGCGGCGACCAGCACGAGCACGTAGAGCACCCGGCGCACGGCGGGGGGAATCTGGTAGTAACGCTGCCGCACCTTCTCGAACAGATCCCGCGCCGCGGCCCGCCCCGCCGCCTGGGCCCTGTCGGACTCACGCATCACGCCTCCCCGGTCCGCCCCCGGTTATACCGCACCGGACGGGCGATTGGGCGGTCCTGACACGCTAGGTGGAGGTCACGAAAGCGGCGACGTGGCGGCCGAGCGCGGTGCCCGCGTCCTCCTGGAGGAAGTGGCCGGCGCCCTCGATCACGGGATGCCGCAGGCCGGAGGTGCCGGAGATCGATGAGAGCAGGATCGGCGCCATGCCGCCGGTGATCGGATCGCCGTCCGAGAACGCCACCAGGAACGGCCGGTCGAGGGTGGTGAGAACCTGCCAGGCAGCGCGGTTGGCGGGCGCGGCGGGGTCGTCGGGCGTGATCGGCACGAGGCCGGGCATGGCCCGCGGCCCCGCTTTGTACGCCTCGCCCGGGAACGGCGCGTCGTAGGCCGCGCGGACCTCCTCGGTCAGCCGCGTCCTGCAGCCCGCCTGCACGAGCCGGGCGATGTCCAGGACCGGGGCCTTGAGCACGGTGGCCTTGAACTGGTGCCACACCTCGGGCAGGGGAATGTCACCGGTCGGCAAGCCCGTGTTGGCGGCCACGATCCTGGCGACGCGCCCGGGGTGTTCGGCGGCGACGCGCAGCCCGATCAGCCCGCCCCAGTCCTGGCCGACGACGGTGACGCCGCTCAGGCCGAGCGCGTCGAACAGCAGGGCGCGGGTCCACTCCACGTGCCTGGCGTACGTGTGCGCGGCGAGGTCGGCCGGCTTGTCGGAGCGGCCGAACCCGACGAGGTCGACGGCGATCGCGCGCAGCCCGGCCGCGGCCAGTTCCCGCATGACGTGCCGGTAGAGGAACGACCAGGTCGGCTCCCCGTGCAGCAGCACGACGGGCTCGCCATCGGCGGGGCCCGCCTCGACGTAGGCCATGCGCAGGCCGTCGGCGACGTCGGCGTAGCGGGGTTCGTAGGGGAAGCCGGGCAGGCCGGCGAAGCGCTCTTCAGGCGTGCGCAGGACGTCCATAGAACAATATTCTACGCGGGATCGGCGGGCCGCGCCCTGGCCCGCCGGCGCGCGGGCACGCTCAGGCCTGGCGGCGCTGGTGGCGGCCGGGGAACTCGCCCAGGAACACCTGCTTGGGGGTGATGCGCAGGACGTCCGAGTCGGCCTGGGCGACCCCGCGCACCTCCACCCAGAAGCGCCGCTGCAACGGGTCCGTGGCGAACACCGCCACCCTGGGGTCGGCCTCGATGGCGTCCCAGGCCTCCGTCTCCGCGATCAGCCGCAGCTCGCCCGACGAGGTGACGGACGCCACCGCGCCCGCGACCCGGGGACCGAGGGAGTCGGCGTACGACAGGACGATGCTGCGGGCGTACGAGAAGGTCTGGCGCACCTCCGGGCCGAGCGGGACGGACGGCTCGGCGCCCATGGGCAGGTCGCACATGAGGAGGGAGGCCCGCCACGGGCCGGCGCCGCCGCGCCACCACGCGCGCGCCGCGCGGGCCAGGAACACGGCCATCGCCACGCCCAGACCTCCGAGCCCGGTCCGCCACGCCCAGGCCGACCCGAGCAGCCCGCCCGCCGCGCTCGCCACGGCGGACAGCACGACGAGGCCCGTCGCGGCGAGCAGCCACCTGTTTCCGCGGTGCCGGGCGCGCAGGTATCCGCGCACCATCGGGTACGGCACCGCGACCGCCGCCAGCGCGGCCCTGGGCTCCACGGCGAGGGCCCCGCCGAGCAGCGGAACGAGCACCGTCCAGGTCCTGACGAGCAGGATCCAGAGTGTCACGCCGGTGTTCCGCCTGGCGGTGCGCTCGCTCTCCTGGGCCCGCGCCGACGCGGCCAGCGCCCGCAGCGGACGGCCCCGCCACGCCTCGGCCAGGGCGCGTACGGCGGCCAGCGCCGGCCAGCCCAGCACCGCGATGCCCGCCAGACCGGCCCAGACGGGGTCGAACGCGGCCGGCAGCGCCGGCATGGCCGCCACCAGCAGCCAGGCGGCGAACGCCGCCACCGACACCGCCGCCGAGACGAGGTGCGCGCCGAGCCAGGGGTCCCGGCGGAGCATCGGCCGCACGTACCGCCACAGGCCCACCCGTCTGGCCTGCCTGATCGTGAGCGGCACCAGCAGGGCCAGCACCGCGAAGCCGCCGAGCTCGGCCTGCGCGCCCCAGCCGGTCAGCAGCGCGGCCGCGGCGATCGCGACCGTGGCGACGGCGACCAGCAGGCGCGCCTGGCGGGACCAGACCTCCAGGGCGCGCCTCGCCCTGCCGGTGTCGCGCGGGTGCACCGGCCATGCGGGGTCGTGGTGCGGGCGGGGGCGGTCCCAGCGCAGCAGCGACAGGCCGAGGTTCACGCGGGCCTGCGGGTGGCCGGGCTCGGTGGCGAGCGCGGCGCGGTAGGACCGCTCGGCGGCGGCGTGATCGCCGCGCAGCAGGGCCAGGTCGCCCAGCAGGACCCTGGGGCCGGCCTCCTCGGGCGCGAACTTCCCCGCCAGCGTGGCGTGTTCGGCCGCGTCGCCCCAGCGGCCGGGCACGCGGCGCAGGATCGAGGCCAGGCGCAGGCGGGCCGGCCAGGAGCCGCGGGCCAGCTCGACGGCCCGCTCCGCGGCGGGCAGGGCGTCGGCGTCGCGGCCCAGCCGCTCGTGGGCGAGGCTGATGAGCCGGTGCGCCCACTCGGCGGACGGATCAAGGTCGGCCGCCCTCCGGGCGGCGTCGAGCGCGGAGGCGGGACGGCCGGCGTTCAGCCTGGCCAGGGCCTCGGCACACCACTCGCGGGAGGACCGGTCGGGAAGATTGCCTTTTCTGCCATGTTGATCGGTCCCCACGGTCCCATGATCGCTTCGCGAATGATCGTTGGATAGATACCGACATATGGCTGTATCTCTCTAGAGAGGTTCGTGTGTGACCCTGGATCAGGCGATACCGCTACGACAAGTGCCTGACATGGCCTAAGCTGCCACGCAAGCCGGAGCGGAGGAGCCGGGCGCGGGGCCTCGGGAGGAGCGAGTGCCGAGCCGTGGTCCCACGCGCCGACCTGGAGAGCACGTGCGGGCCCTGGACACGGATCGGCCTGCAAGGAGGCCCATGACCGTCACACAGGCCGCACTTTTCGTACGGACTGCGGATCGGGAGCACCGGGACCACCGCTGGTCCATCCTCGTGCTCCTGTGCCTGAGCCTGCTGTTGATCACCGTTGACGCCACGGTCCTGCACATCGCGGTGCCCGCGCTCACGGCCGCGCTCGAACCCTCCGCCGTGCAGCTGCTGTGGATCATCGACATCTACTCGCTGGTGGTCGCGCCCCTGCTGATCATGTTCGGCACGCTGGGCGACAAGTACGGCCGCAAACGCATGGTCCTGTGCGGCTTCGCGCTGTTCGGCCTGGCTTCGGCGGGCGCGGCGTTCGCCCCGACCCCGCTGACCCTCATCCTGGCCAGGGCGCTGCTCGGCGTCGGCGGCGCGATGATCATGCCGGCCACGTTGTCGCTGATCCGCCAGGTGTTCACCGACCGGCGCGAGCGGGCCATCGCGCTGGGCGTCTGGAGCGCGGTCGCCGCCGCTGGCGCGGCCGTCGGGCCGCTCGTCGGCGGCGTGCTCGTCGGCGTCTGGTGGGGCGCGGTCTTCCTGATCAACGTGCCGATCCTGCTGGTGTTGCTGCCCGCCGCCGTCCGGCTGCTGCCGGACTCGCGCGAGCACAAGGACCGGCCATGGGACGCGATGAGCGCCGTGCTCTCCGTGCTCGGGATCCTGGCGCTGGCGTTCGGGCTGAAGGAGGCGGGCTCGGGCAGCCTGATGCCGTTGTGGGCGTCCGTGCTGGTGTTCCTGACCGGGCTCGGGCTGCTGGCCGCCTTCGTCCGGCGGCAGACGCGGCTGCCTGCGCCGCTGCTGGAGATCGGGTTGTTCCGGCGGCGCGAGTTCGCCACAGGGGTCGCGGGCGTGCTGCTCGGCGTGTTCGCGCTGGTCGGGCTCCAGCTCATGCTCGCCCAGTACCTTCAGCTCGTGCTCGGCGACAGCCCGCTGCGCGCCGCCGTCCGGATGTTGCCGCTGGTCATCTCCGCCATCTCCGGCGGGCTCGCCGCCGCCCACATCCTGCCGAGGATCGGCATGCGGGCCACGATGAGCGGCGGTCTCGGCCTCGTCGCTCTGGCGCTGACACCCACGCTGAGCTGGGGGGTCGAAGGCCACCCCGTGATGCTGGCGATCTGTTTCGTCGGCATCGGCTTCGGGGTGCAGGTGGCGCTGCTGGCCGCCTCCGACACGATCATGTCGTCGGCGACCGAGTCCCAGGCGGGTGGGGCCGCGGCCATCGAGGAGACCGCCTACGAGCTGGGGGCGGGGCTGGGCGTGGCCGTGCTCGGCACGATCACCGCGATCGTGTACGCCCCCGCATTGCCCGCCGTGCCCGGAGTGTCCGCGGGCGGCATGGACAAGGCCAGGCAGTCGCTCGCCTCGGCCGCGCACGTCGCGGACGAGATCGGCGGCCGCGCCGGTGGCGCGCTGCTCGACGCCGCCCGGTGGGCCTTCGTCAACGCCCTGCACACGACCGTGGTCGTGAGCGTCGTTCTGCTGAGCCTGACCGCCGTCGCGGTGGCCACGTTGCTCAGCCGTGATTGAGGTGTGCCATGTCCCGATTAGGGCAGACAACTACCGTGAAACAGGCCCTAAGCGATATTGCCGCTTTAGTCGCCCGCATCGGCGTGGGCGGCATCTTCTTCGCCAACGGCTGGGCCAAGCTGGAAGACGGGCTGAAGATCACCGGGGAGAAGTTCCTGGAACAGGGCGCCCCCGCACCCGGCGCCTGGGCCCCGATCACGATGCTGGCCGAGCTCATCGGCGGCGCGTTACTGATCGCCGGGCTGGCGGTCTCCGTCACCGGGCTGATCCTCTTCGCCGAGGCGCTCGCCGTCTTCCTGGTCGCGCCGCCGCTCAACCCCATCAGCCTCAATGAGCTGATCCTCCTCGGCGCGGCCTCCCTGCTGCTGGCCGTGGTGGGGGCGGGGCGGGCCTCGGTGGACCACATGGTGGTGATCCGGCGGCGGGAGTCGGAGGCGGCGGACGAGTTCGCCGCCGACAGGGAGGCGGACAACGTCATCGCCTCCCTACGCGAACCCGACGCACCCTCCAAGCCGGAGAAGCCGGACACTCGGGATAAGCCCACCAAGACGGGCAAATCCGAGCCCGCGCCCGAGACGCCGGCCACGGAGGACACGGCGCCGCACCCGCGTCCGCGCTCCGGGGAGCAGAAGAGCGGCGAGGACCCGGCGCCGGCGCCGGGCGACACGCTGGTGGCCGGCCGCAAGAAACCCCCGGCCCGGGGCCGCCGCACCACCACCTCCGACTGACCCCCCTCCCCGCCGGCTCGGCCCCGCGGGGAGAAGGAACGGCCCGCCTGACCGGTCAGGCGGGGGCGACAGGGGAGGAGACGAGGGCGGCGCAGGCCTCGGTGGCCATGACGGCGCTCAGCTGCGCCGACAGGGGCACCTTGGCGTCCGCCGCGCGCGTCCACACCGGCCCGGCCAGGATCGTGCCGTCGCGGGCGCACGACCGCCACAGCCGCTCGGTGCTGGCCAGCATGAAGTCCCGCAGGTCCGGCACGTCCGCCGCGTCCACCAGGAGGCGGGCGTACCGGTAGAAGACGCCCTTGAACAGCCCTTCGTCACCGCCGCCGCCCTCGTGGGCGAAGACCCCGTCGGTGGTCAGCTCCGCGAGGGCCGTGCGCGCCGTCCTGGTGGCGCGCCGCAGGTAGTCGTCATCCCCCAGAGCGCCGGCCAGTTCCACGCAGGCACCGATGTACAGACCCTGGTTGTACGTGAAGCGCCACTGCTCGTCGATGACGTGGTCCTGCCGCCGGTTGATGCCGTCGTGGACGAACCCGTCGGCCCGCACCAGCACCCGCTCGAGCCAGTCCATCGCCCGCCGCCCCCAGTCCAGCTGCGCGGGGTCGCCCGTGTGCCGGTGCAGGCGGGCCGAGAGCAGCACGAAAGGGCCGTTGGCGGGGGTGTTCTTGTAGTACGGCTGGGGCACCCGCCAGGCGATCCCGCCGCCCTCGTGCTCGTTCCAGCCGTTGTCCAGCACGTGCCGCCAGATCGCGGCCGCCTCGGCGCGCAGCCCGTCGTCGCCGCGGGCGTCGGCCAGCCGCAGGATCGCCAGGCCGAACCAGAGCATGTCGTCGAAGTAGTCGTTGAACAGCGAGCCGTCGTTGCGCGCGAGGATGTTGTCGTGGATCTCCCCGGCCCGGTCCAGCCACGACGGGTCCGAGGTCCGCTCGTACGCGTCCACCCGCGCGTCCAGGGCGTGCGCCAGCCACCAGTAGTTGAAGACGTCGTTGTCGCCGGGACCCAGCGGGTGCCAGTTGTCGTACAGCTGGCGTCCGGGGGCGGCGAAATAGTGATCCAGGCTGCGCTGCGCCACGTCGGCGCGGTCGTTCCAGAGCGTGCGGGGATCGGGCTCGGTCGACACCAGGCGTTCTCCGTTCGTCGTTGCGTGTGGTCCTTGCGTCCGGGGGCCGCTTCTAGCGCGGCTCGCGCTGGTCGTGGGCCTCGACGATCGTGAAGGGGACGATGGATCGCGAGGGGACGGGTTCGCCGCGCGTCTGGGCGAGCAGCAGGTCGACCGCGCGCCTGCCCATCTCGCGCTGGTCCTGGCGCACATGCAGGAAGGCGGGCCCGGCGACGGGGTCGCCGGCGGAGTCGAAGCAGGCGATGAGGGGCCTGACGCGGCCGGGCGGGGCCGCCACGGCCCGGTCCATCACGCGCGCCAGGTTGTACTCGCAGACCACGAACGCGGTGACCTCGGGTTCGCGCTCCTGGAAGGCGCGGACCCGCTCCACGTCGGCCCGCACGTTTTCCGCGCTGAAGGCGCCGGGCAGGGTGCTGGACAGGCCGGTCAGCAGGTGCTGGTGGCCGAGCGGCAGGCCGCGCCCCGCCAGGGCGGTGCGGAAGCCCTCCAGCCGCTCCTCGATGCTCGAGGTGTTCTCCGGCGGGGGCGAGACGAACGCGATGTGCCGGTGCCCCAGGTCGAGCAGGCGGTCGGTGAGGGTGCGGGCGGCCGCCACGTTGTCGGTGTGGACCGCGCAGGCCTGGATGCCCGCCAGGTAGCGGTCGACCAGCACCAGCGGGTAGCCGGCGAGGATGGTCCGCAGCAGGCGGGCGTTGTAGTACTCGCCGTGGACGGGGAAGACGATCAGGCCGTCGACGAGGCCGCCGTCCACCATGGAGGCGATCGCGCGCTCCTCCTCCGCCTGGTCGCCGCGGGTGCGTTTGATCACGAGGGCGATCCCGTGCTCGGCGCAGCGCTCCTCCACGGCGGCGAGCAGTTCGAGACCGTACGCCTCCGACGCGTCGGGATAGATCAGCGCGATCGCTCCTGGAGCCCGCTCACCCGGTGCCGCGCGCTCGGCCGCGGCTCCCTGGGCGGGGATCGCGAGCTGGTCGAGGTCGGGCAGCTCGCCGGCGACGAACGAGCCCTTGCCGCGGATCCGCTCGACGACGCCCGCCTGCCGGAGGAGCTCCAGGGCGCGCTTCGAGGTGATGCGGCTGACCTCGAACTGCTCGGCCAGCTCCATCTCGGAGGAGACGCGGTCTCCCGGGACCAGGGCGCCCCGCCTGATCTCGTCCAGCACGTAATCGATGATCCGCTCGTAGAGCAGCGGGCCTCTTGCGACCACTCTTCCCCTTAGGCCACGAAAGTTGGTATGTCAGCGAAAGCTAGGTATATGCCATCTTACCCGCCTATCTTCCTGGGCACTGCTGCAGAGATATTTCATCCTGGTATCTCCAACATATTGACTTATATCAACATGCTTTCTACCTTTCCCACAAGTGACATCTCCGGGAAGTCCCGAAGGAGACCGCGTGACCAGGACGCTCGCCACAGGGCCGGACATCCGCGGGCCCGCCACCGGCCCGGCTCCCCACCGCCGGCCCTCCGAACGTTCGGCACTGGGCCGCCACCAGGCACGCGCCGGGATGGTGTTCACCGCGCCGGCGATGGTGTTGTTCCTCGTCTTCACCGTGCTGCCCGTGGCCGGCGCCTTCGGCCTCAGCTTCACCGCGTACGACGTGCTCACGCCTCCGTCCTGGGCCGGCCTGGCCAACTACGCCCGCCTCCTGGAGGACGAGACGTTCTTCACCACGCTGAAGAACATCCTCTACTACTGCGCGATGTTCGTGCCCGCCATGATCGCCCTCTCGCTGGCGCTGGCGCTGGCGCTCAGCCGGCGGCTCCCGGGCATGGCGATCTTCCGCACCGTCTACTTCATCCCGGTCGTCACCTCGCCCGTCGCCGCCGCGACCGTGTGGGCGTGGATGCTGAACAGCCACTACGGCCCCATCAACGAGATCCTCGGCTATTTCGGCATCCCCGGCCCCGCCTGGGTGGGCGACGGCAGCACGGCCATGGTGTCCATCGTGATCGTCACGCTGTGGCAGGGAGTGGGCTCCAACATGCTCATCTACCTGGCCGGCCTGCAGAACGTCCCCGCCCACCTGTACGAGGCCGCCGCCCTCGACGGGGCCGGCCGCTGGCGGTCGTTCCTGCACATCACCTGGCCCTCGCTGCGCACGACGACGTTCTTCGTCACGACCCTGTCGCTGATCGGCGCGTTCCAGCTCTTCGACCAGGCGTACGTGATGACCAAAGGCGGTCCTGGCAACACGACGCTGACGCCCGTCTACCAGATCTACGAGACCGGCTTCAACCGGCTGCAGATGGGCTACGCCTCGGCCCAGGCCTTCACCCTCTTCATCATCATCGTCGCCGTCACGGTGATCAACATGCGGGTCAACCGCGACCAGGTGCCGGAGTGATGCGCATGACCACCAGCAGGACCACCAGAACGATCCGCCTCGCGCTCGGCCGCACGGCCTTCTACGGCGTCCTGACCGCGGTGGGGCTGTTCATGCTGCTGCCGTTCCTGTGGTCGCTGAGCACGTCGCTCAAGCCGAACGAGGACATCATCGCGCTGCCCGTCAAGTGGCTGCCCGGCTCGATCACCTTCGAGCACTACTGGTCGGCGTTCACCACCGTCCCGTTCGCCCGGCACTTCGCCAACTCCATGCTGCTGGCCGTGGCGGGCGTGGCGACCAACGTGCTGCTCGGCGCGCTGGCGGGCTACGCCTTCGCCCGGCTGGCGTTCCGCGGCAACCGGCTGCTGTTCCGGCTGCTGCTGGCCTCGATGATGGTGCCGCCCGTCGTGACGCTGGTGCCGTCGTTCATCATCGTCAGGAGCATGCCGCTGGCAGGCGGCAACGACCTCGCCGGCCAGGGCGGGGCCGGGCTGCTCAACACGTACTGGGCGGTCATCCTGCCCGGCGCGGTCGGGGCGTTCGCGGTGTTCATGATGCGGCAGTTCTTCCTGGCACTGCCCAAGGACCTGGGCGAGGCCGCCCGCGTCGACGGGTGCCGCGAGTTCCGCATCTTCTGGAGCATCTACCTGCCGCTGTGCCGTCCGGCGCTGGCCACGCTGTCGGTGTTCACGTTCGTCGCCGGGTGGAACGGCTTCCTGTGGCCGCTGATCGTGCTCAACGACCCCGACATGATGACGATCCAGATGAGCCTGGCCGCCTTCTCCTTCAACCAGAAGACCGACTACGGGCCGCTCATGGCCGGATCCATCGTCGCCATGGTGCCCACCCTCCTGCTGTTCGCCTTCGGACAGCGCTACCTCACCCGCGGCCTGGCCTTCACCGGCACGGGCTCGAAGTGACACCCCTTGTGATCTCCGAGAAAGGAAAGAGCCGCCGATGCGCTGGACTCTGCCCGGGCGGCCGGCCGTCATCACCGTCGCCCTCCTGACCGTGATCTCCACCGGCTGCGCCCCGTCCTCCGACGACTCCTCCGGCGCCGGCGGGGTGGTCAAGCTGACCTTCTGGGGCGACTGGTCCGGTGAGGGCGAACAACAGTTCAGAACGATGACCGACGCCTTCAACAAGACCCACCCCGGCATCCAGGTCGAGTACGTCGTGCAGGAGGACATGCTCACCAAGTTCCTCACCGCCTCCACCTCCGGCCAGGCGCCCGACGTCATGTTCTGGGACCGCTGGCGCACGGCCACGTACGCGCCCAAGAACGTGCTTGAGCCGCTCGACGAGCGGATGAAGAAGGACGGCGTCGAGCGCGAGCGGTTCTACGGCGAGGCGGTGCGCGAGCTGACCCACGACGGCAAGGTGTACGGCCTGCCGCTGACCGTCGACGCGCGGGCCCTGTTCTACAACAAGGCCCACCTGAAGGAGGCCGGGGTGGAGCCGCCGCGGACCTGGGCCGAACTGGAGCAGGCGGCGATCAAGCTGACCAGGCGGGAGGGCGGCAAGCTCGTCCGCGCCGGGCTGTCGATGGACGACGCGGGCCTGTTCAGCATGTACCTGCGCCAGGCCGGCGGCCAGATGGTCACCGACGACTGCGCCCGCACGACCTTCAACAGCCCGCAGGGCGCGCAGGCGCTCGACCTCTGGAGCCGCATGATCAAGGGCGGCGTCTACCAGACCGGGTTCGAGACAGGCCTGGGCGAGGGCACCGACGCGTTCGCCACCGGCAAGGTCTCCATGATCTTCACGGGCCCGTGGAACATCACCACCTACCGCAAGTACGGCAAGGACCTCGACTTCGGCATCGTGCCGCCGCCGGCGGGGCCGCAGGGTGACAAGGCCAGCCTCATGGGCGGGTTCGGCCTGGTGATCCCGCGCGCGGCCAAGCAGAAGGACGCCGCCTGGGAGTTCGTCAAGTGGTGGACGGCCGAGAAGGACAACGCGCTGAAGTGGGCCAAGACCAGCCTGAACATCCCCGGCAACGTGGAGGCCGCGAAGGATCCCTTCTTCACCGGCGACCCCTTCTGGAAGCCGATCCTCGACACGCTCGAATACGCCAAGGTCCGGCCGGCCTGCGCCGGCTACCCGCCGATGGAGGACGACGCCCTCATCCCCAACCTGCAGTTGTTCCTCGGGGGCAAGGCCACCGCCCAGCAGACCCTGGCCAAGGCCCAGGAGCAGGGGGACCGCGTCCTGACCCAGAACAATCTCGACTGAGGAGAGCATCTGTGAGAGCGCGCATCGTGGCCTTCTGCGTCGCGTTGTCAGGCCTGCTGCAGGCCGGCCTGTTCGCCCACCCGGCCCACGCCACCGTCCCCCGGGACGCCGACGCCGCCATGTCGGCCTTCGTTGACGCCTTCTGGGACCCGGAGAAGAAGTACTTCTACACCAACAGCGACCACCGCGTGCACGAGCACGCCCACGGGCCGGAAGACGGGCTCTACACCGACTTCTGGTGGGAGGCTCAGCTGTGGGAGCTGGTGATGGACGCCTACGAGCGCACCCGCAGCCCGGAATACCGCCGGATGCTCGACGACGTGTACGCCGGCTTCGTCGCCTACTACCCGGACTTCGCCAACGACTTCAACGACGACCTCGGGTGGTGGGCGCTGGCGAGCGCCCGGGCGTACGAGCTGACGGGGGACGAGACGTACCTGAACCGGTCGAAGGAACTGTTCGACCGGATCTGGGCCGAGCGCGACGACACCCACGGCGGCGGCATCTGGTGGCGCAACGACGTGCGCGACCAGAAGAACGTCGCCACCAACGCCCCCGCGGCGATCACCGCCACCAAGCTGCACGCCGCGACGGGCGAGGCCTCCTACCTGTCGCGGGCGCGGAGCCTGTTCGCCTGGGTCAAGGAGAACCTGCAGGAGGACGGGCACGTCTACGACCACTTCGAAGCCGACGGCACGCTCGTCAAGTGGGACTTCACCTACAACTTCGGCACCTACATCGGCGCCGCCGCCGCGCTGCACGAGGCGACGGGCGAGGCCTCCTACCTCGCCGACGCCGGTGCCGCCGCCGACTGGGCCACCGCCAACCTCACCAACGGCGGCACCCTGCTGCACGAGGGCGTCAACGACGGTGGCGGCTTCAAGGCGCTGCTGGTCCGCTATCTCAACGTGCTGGTCACCCGGCACGGCCAGACGAAATATCTGCCGTTCCTGCAGCGCAACGCCACCCAGGCGTGGCAGCACCGGCGTCCTTCCGACGACCTGATGGGCCCCGACTGGTCCGCGCCCGCGCCTGACACGTTCCTGCAGAGCCTGACCGCGGCGGCCCCCGTCAGCATGCTCCAGCTCGTCAAGCCCGACGGCAACGCCGGGCTCCAGCCGGAGAACGGCGTGTACGAGGCCGAGAACGCGCGCTCCGAGGGCATCGGAGGGGAGAGCAGCCAGCCGGGCTTCACCGGCAGGGGCTATCTCGCCGGCTGGAACGCCGCAAACCAGGCGCTGACCATTCACGTGAACGTGGGCCGCGCCGGGCCCCACCAGCTGCGCTTCCGCTACGCCGCCGGCGCGGGCGACGCGGGGCGCCGCATCCTGGTGAACGGCGCCCAGGCCGGCGACCTGCGCTTCCCCGCCACGCAGGGCTGGGGCCAGTGGGGCACCGCCGTGCTCGACGGGGTCAGGCTGGCGCGCGGGCACAACACGATCCGGATGGAGCTGGGCGCCGGCAACTACCTCAACCTCGACGCGGTGACCCTGGGCACATGAGACCCGCTCAGTTGCCCGGGCCGATCCGCCACATCGACCAGTCTGGGGGTGGCACGGCGACGGGGAAAGCCCCCACCTGGAAGACTCCGTCGTGTGATGCGCGCATTCAGCCAGGTGGACGTCTTCACCACTGTCCCCTACCGCGGCAACCCGCTGGCCGTGGTGCTCGACGGCGAAGGCCTGAGCACCGAGGAGATGCAGCGGTTCGCCGCGTGGACCAACCTGTCGGAGACCACGTTCCTGCTGCCGCCGGTCGCGCCGGAGGCCGACTACCGGGTGCGGATCTTCACCCCGGACGGGGAGCTGCCCTTCGCCGGGCACCCGACGCTGGGCACCTGCCACGCCTGGCTCGAGGCCGGGGGAGTGCCGCGCGAGGGCGGCGAGATCACGCAGGAGTGCGCGGCCGGGCTCATCCGGTTGCGGGGGACGGACGCCGGGCTCGCGTTCCAGGCGCCGCCGCTGCTGCGCTCGGGACCCGTGGAGGGCGAGCTCGTCGAGCGGATCGCCGAGAGCCTGCGGATCTCCCGGGACGACATGGTCGACGTCGAGTGGGCCGACAACGGCCCCGGCTGGGTGGCGGTGCTGCTCGCCGACGCCGACGCGGTGCTCGCGCTCAGTCCGGGCCCGGTCCCGCACGACGTGGGCGTGGTGGGGCCGTACCCGGAGGGCTCGCCGTGCGCCTTCGAGGTGCGGGCCTTCACCCCCGCCCAGGACGCCTTCGTCGAGGATCCCGTGACGGGCAGCCTGAACGCGTCGGTGGCACAGTGGCTGCTGCGGACCGGCCGGGCCACGGCGCCGTACGTGGCCAGCCAGGGCACCGCGCTCGGGCGAGCGGGACGGGTGCACGTCTCCACCGGCGAGCAGGGCGAGGTCTGGGTGGGCGGCTCGGTCGTCACCTGCGTCAGCGGGCGGGTCGTCCTGTGAACCTGACCTCGTCACCCGGCCTCAGCTGGGCGGCCACCGGCAGGTCCGCGGCCGTCACGACGGCGATCACCGGGTAGCCCCCCGTCGGCGGATGGTCGGCGAGGAAGACGATCGGCTGCCCGCTCGGAGGCACCTGCACGGCCCCGGCCACCATGCCCTCGCTCGGCAGCTCGCCCTCCATGGCCCGCACCAGCTCGGGGCCGCTCAGGCGCACGCCGACCCGGTTGCTGTCCTGGCTCACCACGTACGGCCCGGCGCACAGCGCCTCCGTCGCGTCCCGCGTGAACCAGTCGTCGCGCGGCCCCGGCAGGACGCGCAGCACGGCGGGCCGGGGCCCGGGCAGGGGCGCGAGGTCGGCGACGATGCCGCCCACGATCCCCGCCGCGGTGCCGGCCGCGGTGCCGGCCACGACGCCCCCCGCGGTGCCGGCCACGACGCCCCCCGCGGTGCCGGCCACGACGCCCCCCGCGGTGTCACCCCGGTGCGGGCCCACCGGCAGCAGCGCGCCCGCCCGCAGCGGCTCGGGGCCGAGCCCCGACAGCGAGTCGGTGGACCGGCTGCCGAGCACCGGTTCGGCCGCGATCCCTCCGCGCACGGCCAGGTAGGTGCGCAACCCCCAGGCAGGCGTCCCCAGACGCAGCTCCGCCCCCGCGGGCACCCAGAACGGCACTCCCATGCCGGCCCGCGCGCCCGCCCTCCTGGCGGCCTCGAGCGGACCCGTGCCCTCCCCGCCGGGGGCGACCGCCACCGTCACCGGGGCGCCTGCCAGCGCCGCCCACCCGCCGTCGTGGAAGCGCAACCAGGCCCCGCCGAACGTCAGCTCGATCCCCGCCAGCCCTTCCGCGTTGCCCACGAGCCGGTTGGCCAGCCGCAGGCTCGGCGCGTCGGCCGCCCCCGAACGGGGCACGCCGAGGTGGGCGTAACCGGGCCGCCCGAGATCCTGCACGGTCGCGTACGGACCGGGCGCCAGCACCTCGATCATCACGTGCCCGTGGCCTCACTCCGTCCGGCGGGCTCGGTCGCCATCTGCCACCCTCTTCCTCAGCTGCCCTGGTAGCCCGCCTTTCATGACGGCGGCGCTCCCTCGCGTACGAACCGCACGCGCATGCCCGGCCTGAACAGTGACGGAGGGTCAGCCGTGACGTCCCACACCCGCACGGACGTGCGCCCGAGCAGCCGCCACCCGCCGGGCGAGGCGGTCGGATAGACGGCGGAGTAGGGGCCCGCGATCGCCACGGACCCGGCGGGCACCGACGTGCGCGGCGTGGCGAGCCTGGGCGACTCCAGCACCGGATCGAGCCCGGTGAGGTAGGCGAACCCCGGGGCGAACCCCAGCCACCCCACGACCAGCTCGCGCCCGGAATGCCGGGCGACGACCTCGTCCGCGGAGATGCCGGCCAGCGCCGCCACCGCATCGAGATCCGCGCCGTCATAGGTCACGGGAATCGTCACGACGGGCCCCTCGGCCGACCCGCCGCCGGCCTTGCCCCGCTCGTCGGCGACGACCGCCGCCAGCCGATCGCGCAACCACGCCTGATCCGCCCCGGGCGCCACCACGAGCACGGTCGCGGGCCCCGGCACGATCTCCACCACCCCGGCGGGCCGGTCCGCCCGGAGCGCCGCGTCCAGCCGGTGCGACAGCTCGAGCGAGCCCGTCTCGACGAGCAGCCCGTGCTCCCCGGCCCTGCGGATCACGTGAACGCCTGCAGGACGACCCCGGCCGCCAGCAGCGCGTCGCGGACCCCCTGCGCCAGCGCGACCGCGTCAGGCGTGTCTCCATGGACGCAGATGGAACGGGCGCTCAGCGGGACGGAACTCCCGTCGGAGGCCGTCACGGAGCCCTCCACGGCCATCTGGCGGGCACGGGCCGCCACCACGGCGACGTCGTGGATGACCGCGCCCGGCTCCCTGCGCGGGACCAGCATCCCCTCGGGGGTGTAGGCGCGGTCGGCGAACGCCTCGTTCACTGTCGGCACGCCGGCGGCCGCCGCCGCCTCGTGCACGACCGAACCGGGCAGCGTGAGCACCGGCAGCGAGGGATCGTAGTCGGCCACCGCGTCGATCACCGCTCCCGCCTGCACCTTGTCGCGGCAGATCCGGTTGTAGAGGGCGCCGTGGGGCTTGACGTAGGACACCCGGCCGCCCATCGCCCTGGCGATGCCGTCGACGGCCGCGAGCTGGTAGAGCACTTCGGCGCAGAGTTCCTCCGGCTCGAGCTCCATCTCCCTGCGTCCGAAATGCGCAAGGTCGCGGTAGGACACCTGCGCCCCGATCGCCACGCCGCGGTCGACGGCCGCCGCGCACGTGCGCCGGATCGTCACCGGGTCGCCGGCGTGGAAACCGCAGGCCACGTTGGCGCTCGTGACGATGTCGAGCAGCGCCGTGTCGTCGCCGAGCCGCCAGATGCCGTAGCCCTCGCCGAGATCCGCGTTGAGGTCGATCACCATGGCACCATCATGGCGCTTCACGGCCGGCGTGGTGCGACGAACAGAGTCTGAGTGGCCGTCCCCACCTCGCCATTCTCGTCATACAGGGTCGAACGGGTCAGCCCGCGGCCGGCCGGGCCGAGCACGGTCGCCGCCTCCATGCAGACCCACTCCGTTTCGGGCGACCGGAACAAGGAGATCGTCAGGTCCACGTTCACGAAGAGGTGCGTGGCGAAGTCCACGGCGAGGCTGACGCCGTTGCCGCTGTCGGCGAACACCGCCAGGCGCTCCAGCGGGGTGATCTCCTCGCCCTCGACCAGCGGCATGCCGAGCCTGCCCCAGACCGTGGCGGGGCCGGGCGTCATGGGGCTGCCGGTGACGAAACGCCAGTCGAGCGCCCTGCCGTACCCGAAGCCGGAGCCCAGCCACGAGCGCGCGTGCTCCTCGGAACGCGGCGGGACCGGCGCGGGCGGCTTCTGCGCCGGGGTGGCGGGTGTGCCGGCCTCGCGGATGCGCCAGGCACTCGCCCTGGCGAACTCGCGGCCGCCGGAGTGGACGCTCGCCGACAGGCACTGCACGCGCTTGCCGTCACGGGCGACGTCGGTCTCGACCCGCAACTCGGCCACGGGCACGGGCGCGAACACGTCGACCACCAGCCTGGACAGCTGGAGGCCGGGCCGCGGCGCCGTGCGGGCCAGCTCGTGCACGAGCAGGGCGGTGACGGGACCCATGTGCTGCGAGCCGGGGTCCCACGGGCCCTGGGTGTGCTCCGACGCGCGGTAACGGCCTTCGCCGACGCGGCTGTACATCGCCATAGAACGAAATTCTATGGCGTGCTAGATCCCGTCGGGAATGTCGGCGATGTCGTCGAGAGCAGCCGCGAGCTCCTCCGGGTCGTCGCCGATCCGCTCAGCGATCTCGATCAGCACGTGGAGGACGTCGTGGCGGTCGTGCCCGAGATCGAGCAGGCGCTGTGCGGCCTCCCACAACTGCGGCGGGTCGCCCTCCCACAGCCGGGTGGCGATCTCCTCGTGCCAGGCCAGGTGCTCCTGATCGATCGCGCCGCCGTGGTCGATCTCGAGCAGCGTGCGGCGGTCGGCCTCGTCGGCGGGGTTGAGGTGGTCGAGGTCGACGCCGTTGTGCGTGCCCTGCAGGAAGGGGAAGGCGAAGACCCGCCTGGCCAGGGCCGACAGGTCGCCGTCCGGCAGCAGGCGCTCCAGCAGCGGCCGGTCGAGGCCGAACGAGGTCGGATCCCGGTAGGCCTCGGGGAACTTGCCGATGGCCTCCCACACCGCGTCGAGCGTGGCCTTCAGCCCCTGCTCGGGCAGCCCCGTGCGGTGGGCGGCGAAGCGCACCCACGCCGCCAGAACGTGCGGCATCGCCTCCTGCTCCGCCACGCTCAGCATCACCTTGCGCGGCAGCCAGTCGAGCAGGAACGTCTCGCACTTGGTGGGGCTGACCCGCAACGGCCGGTTGAAGTCCTGCTCGCAGCCGTAGTCGATGATGTGGTCGGCGCAGCGGGAGGCGGCCGAGGGGTCGGACAGGTGCTCGGCCGCGTCGGAGGCCAGGAACTCCGCCGCCAGCATGGCCCGCCGCTCCCTGCTGTAGGGGGCCTCGATGTGCAGCGGCGCCGGCCGCTTGCGCCCGGGCGGCAGCGCCTTCAGCCTGGCCCTGGCGAACGCGTGGTAGGCGCTGTAGCTGTCGCTCACCGGCGGCGGGGTCTTGGGCTCCTTCGTGGCCTTCATCGCCGACTCCAGCAGCGCCCTGGCCTGCTCCGGCTGGATCTCCTCGAACAGCAGCATCGGGTTGCCCGCCGCCTCGGCCCTGGCCTGTTCGAGCAGCTTGTCGACCTGGGAGGAGACCCAGGCGTCGCGGGTCATGCCGCTCATGTTGTAGTCGACGACCATGACGAGCGCGTGGCGGTCGGCGGGGAATTCGCCGTCGTTCCACCGGTAGGAGAACGTGCAGATCACCGTGTCCTGGTCGCCGTAGGCGTCGCGGGAGACGTAGCAGCCGGCCGGTTTCACCGCGCCCACCCGGTCGGCCCAGCCCGGCCTGGCCACCCCCGACTCCATCATCGCGAGCGCCGCGCCCTCGGCCTTGGCGCCCTGGCGGGCCGTGCCCAGGTAGGCCAGGCACATCAGCAGGGTCAGCGAGGCCGGCGTGCCGGCCTTGGCCGCGTAGTCGACCAGCCCCTCGCCGAGCACCTGCTCCACGTCGCCGCCTCTGACCCGCCGGCCCCACCAGGCCCCGATCATGTCGGAGACCATCAACTCCGCGTCCAGAGGAGTGCGTACGGCGAGCAGCTCTCGAGCCGCCTGCACCATCTCCTTGAACACGTCGTCGGGCGGAGTGCTCTCCCGGGGTTCTCGTCGGTGTCGGCGCACGCCCTCACTCTCTCGTATTCCAGGCACGAACGGTGCGGAGAACACGGCCCGGTGACCCCGATGTTATCGACAGGGTCATGCCGGTGACCCGCGTCCGGCGTCCTGCGGGAACACGCCGCAGGACGCTCGCCACGTCACGTCAACGGGAACTCCGCGGCGGAGGCGCGGAGTTCACGATCGCGAGCAGGTGCTCGCGGGCGATGCGTTCCACGATCTCCGGGGTCGCGGTGACGCCCAGATGCTGCGCACACGCGCACACGTCGGCCACGCAGCGGTCGATCGTGTCCACGGGTACGGTCAGGAACTCTTCGGCCAGCCTGAGACTGACCGGTTCGCGCAGGAACCGTGTGGCCAGAGCGAGCATAGGAGTGAGATTCCTCTGGAGACCTAGGGGCAAACCCCTAGGAACGTCTGCAGGGCGACTTGCGCTCTCATTCCACCCTTTCTTGGACGGGTGTCAAGCCTCCACGACGCCTGTGTTCACTTCACCCGGTGCCCTTTCATGCGAAGCTGTCTCCATGCGCATCCAGCTCGCCCAGCGGAGCGAGGCAGACGAGCTCCTCGGCCGCAGCCCGCTCGCCCTGCTCGTCGGCATGCTGCTCGACCAGCAGATCCCCATGGAGTGGGCGTTCACGGGGCCTCACACCATCTCCCAGCGGCTGGGTCACGACCTCACCGCCGAGGAGCTCGCCTCCTACGACCCGGGGGAGTTCGCCGCGCTGCTGGCCCAGCCGCCGGCCGTGCACCGCTATCCCAAGGCGATGGCGGGCCGCATCCAGCAACTCGCGGCCTACCTGGTGGAACACTACGACGGCAGGCCCGAGCAAATCTGGGCCGAGGCCGCCGACGGCAAGGACTTGTTCAAACGACTGAACGCCCTTCCGGGATACGGCAGGCAGAAGGCCCAGATCTTCTTGGCATTGCTGGGGAAGCAGCTGGGGGTCCAGCCGTCAGGCTGGCGAGAGGCGGCCGGGCTCTACGGCGAGGAGGGTGCGCACAGATCGGTCGCCGACGTGGTCGACGCCGACAGTCTGAGCCGGGTGCGCGCCGCCAAGCAAGAGGCCAAGCGCGCGGCCGAGGCCCGATGACCGTGGCGGGCAAGCGCCCCGATTATCGGGCGCGGTAACCTGATCTTGCTGCGCAAAGTGGAGCGACTTTGACAGGATGCGTAGACCCTAGAGGCGACCGGGCACCGGCGGGGGCTTCCGTCCGCGCGTGCCCATCGCCGATGATGTACTGCAGGATCCGGTCGCCCGGAGCTGCGCTACGCCGATACACGATTATGGAGATGTGCCGCGTGGGAGACCCTGGCACGCGACGGAGGTGCCGACCATGAGCGCCGAGACCTCCGTTCCCCGTCCCCGGGAGTCGGATGTGGACATCTCAGACTCCGCCCTCTTCAAGGGCATGTTGTCGGAGGCAGAGTTCGCCTTCGCGTTCTTCGACCCCGACGGCCGCGTCCAGCGGGTCAACGACGTCTTCAGCGACGTCGTCGGCGTGCCCGCGGAGCGCATGGCGGGCCGCCAGCCCGTCGAGGTGCTGGCCGCCGACCTGAGCCAGATCATCACGCACGCCGTGCAGGCCGTCATCGAGAGCGACGCGCCGGTCACCGAGGGCCGCGTGCGCGTGCGGTCGGCGGAGGGCGACACCCGGCACTGGTCGTTGTCGTTCTCGCCGGTCCACGACGACGCCGGCGAGCTGCGGGCGATCGCGCTGATCGGGCTCGACGTGACCGAGAGCCGCCAGACCGAGGAGGCGCTGCGCCGTAGCGAGGAGCGCTACCGCTCGCTGGTCGAGGCGCAGTCGCAGCTGGTGTGGATCACCTCGCCCACGGGCGCGGTCGTCGAGGACGCGCCGCAGTGGCGCGCCATCACCGGCCAGGGCCTGGAGGAATACCTCGCCAACGGCTGGCTGGACGTCGTGCACCCGGACGAGAGCCAGCAGACCGAGGAGGCCTGGAGGGAGGCGCTGCGCGGGCGCACCATGTTCGAGTGGAACTACCGCGTGCGCACCCGGGCCAGCGGCTACCGTCACTTCGAGGTGCGGGCCGTGCCGATCATCCGCCACGGCCGCGTCGTCGAGTGGGTCGGCGCGAACACCGACGTGACCCCGCAGCGCGAGGCCGAGGAGATGCGCGGCAGGCTGACCGACCAGCTCGGCGCCGCCGCCCTGCGCACCGCCCGGCTGCAGGGCGCCACCGCCATGCTCGCGGAGGCGCTGACGGTCGAGCAGGTGGTCCAGGTCATCATCGACGTGGGCCGCACCGCCCTGGCCGCCGACCGCTCGGCGGTGGCGCTGCTCGACACCGACAGGGCCGCGCTCAAGCTGATCAACGGCGAGGGCATCCCCGAGGCGTCCGGCCCCTCCGGCGAGGAGATCCCGCTGTCCAGCTCCAGCGTGATGACCATGGCGGTCAACAGCCGCAGGCCGGTCTTCGCCGAGTCTCCCGAGTCGCTGAAGGCCCAGCTGCTGGAGGCGGGCGGCGACGAGGACGTCCTGGGCAACTACCTCGCCCACAGCGACGAGCGCGCCTGGGTGGGGCTGCCGCTGCTGGCCGCCGGACGGGCTTTGGGAGCGCTCCGATTCTCCTTCACCCGGCCCCAGAAGATCTCCCAGGAGGACGGCGTCTTCCTGGAGGCGCTGGCCGGCCAGTGCGCCCTGGCGGTCGAGCGGGCCACGCTGTTCGAGCGTGAGCACCGCACCGCCGAGACGCTGCAGCGCAGCCTGCTGCCCGACCGCCTGCCGGTGGTCAAGGGCCTCGTGCTGGCCCAGCGCTTCCGTTCGGGCAGCCGCCACGTCCAGGTCGGCGGCGACTGGTACGACGCCTTCGTCCTGCAGGACGGGCGTGTCGCGGCGGTCGTGGGCGACGTCATGGGCAAGGGTGTCAAGGCCGCCGCCGGCATGGGCCGCATCCGCAACGCGATGCGGGCCCTGGCGCTGACCAACCCGCCGCCCGCGGCCGTGCTCACCGGGCTCGACCGGGTCTTCGAGGCCACGGAAGAGGAAGAGCAGGTCACGACCCTGGCCTACATGGTCGTCGAGCCCGTCACCGGTGAGGGCACGCTGGCCATGGCCGGGCATCCGCCGCCCGTGCTGGTTTCGCCCCAGGGCACGGCGATCCTGTGCGACGCGGAGCCCGGCACTCCGCTAGGCTGGCCGACCAGCCGCAGGCAGTTCCGGTTCGTGGTGCCGCCCGGCCATACAGCCGTGCTCTACTCCGACGGGCTCGTGGAGAACAGGAAGCGCGGGCTGGATGCCGGTCTCGCAGAGATTTGCAGTGTTGTGACCGAAGCGCCGCCTGAAGTCGTGAGTAGTCCTCACATGTTGCTGGACTTCCTGGTTGACCGGATGTTGTCTGGATATGAACAAGATGATGACGTTACCGCGCTAGCAATTCACGTGCCGCCAGTCACGAAGAGTGACTGAATGAAACAGTCATAACGGTTGCTTTCGGGTATCGGTGCCCCGCTTACGTACGCACTACTGTCTCGGTCGGCCTAGGGTGGAGGTCAACCGCCGGGAGGTGGCCGTATGGAGTGCGGGGTCGTGCCACAATGCTGTGCAGGTCCGTCGCGGTCCGCACGGCCTCACCGATCTCCGAGAGAGGCAACAGCCCCCCAGCGGGCATCTGGGTCCATTGTCGCCACGCGTTCGTTCGAGAGGTGTTCGTGTCGCCTGCAAGTTCGACTCGCTCGAAGCCACAAGAGCTGAACGAGCCCGTCATTCAGCGACTGCTCGAGCGTGGGCGCTCGCAGGGTTTCCTCGAGTCTGAGGATGTCCGTCAGGCCTTCGAGGAGGCGGACATCCCCATGTCGCACGCCGCCGCGTTCTTGCGGAACCTCAGCAAAGAGGGCGTGACCGTGGTGGTGACCGCCGCGGATTCGGCTGCGCCGAAGAAGTCTCGTGGTCCAGCAAAGCGCCGCACCGCCGCCCCCGTCAAGACCAAGACGGCGGCGGCCGCCAAAGAGCAGCAGCCCGAGACCGTGACCGCGGTCGTGGGCACCGCTGAAGCCGAGCCGGCCGCCAAGAAGGCGGCCCCTGCCAAGAAGGCCGCTCCGGCGGCGAAGAAGGCCGCGGCCGCAGCCGCCGCCAAGAAGGCCGAGCCGAAGAACGCTGGGCCTGCCGAGACCAAGCCGAAGGCACCCGAGGCCCCGCGCGCCGACGGAGACGACGACGACATCGAGCTCGACGGCGACGTGGAGCTGGAAGACCTCGAAGACATCGAAGTCGACGACGAGGAGATCGTCGCCGAGGGCGACTCCGAGGCGGAGGGCGACTCCGACACCGACGACGAGGCCGAGGAGCCCAAGGCCGCCGAAGTCACCGTGGAGAAGACCGAGGAAGAGGTCCTCATCCTCTCCGACGACGACGATGACGCCCCGGTGGCGCAGGTCGCCGCCGCCGGTGCCACCGCCGACCCGGTGAAGGACTACCTCAAGCAGATCGGCAAGGTCCCCCTGCTCAACGCCGAGCAGGAGGTCGAGCTGGCCAAGCGCATCGAGGCGGGCCTGTTCGCCGAGGAGCAGCTCGGCGGCGGCGAGACCGAAGGGCTCCCCGTCGATGTCAAAGCCGAGCTGGAGTGGATCGCCGAAGACGGCCGCCGGGCGAAGAACCACCTGCTGGAGGCCAACCTCCGGCTCGTGGTCTCGCTGGCCAAGCGCTACACCGGCCGCGGCATGTTGTTCCTCGACCTGATCCAGGAAGGCAACCTGGGCCTGATCAGGGCCGTCGAGAAGTTCGACTACACCAAGGGCTACAAGTTCTCCACCTACGCCACGTGGTGGATCCGGCAGGCGATCACGCGTGCCATGGCCGACCAGGCGCGGACCATCCGCATCCCGGTCCACATGGTCGAAGTGATCAACAAGCTGGCCCGCGTCCAGCGGCAGATGCTGCAGGACCTCGGCCGCGAGCCCACGCCGGAAGAGCTGGCCCGCGAGCTCGACATGACGCCCGAAAAGGTCGTCGAGGTCCAGAAATACGGCCGCGAGCCCATCTCCCTCCACACCCCGCTGGGCGAGGAGGGAGACAGCGAGTTCGGTGACCTCATCGAAGACTCCGAGGCCATCGTCCCCGCCGACGCCGTCAGCTTCACGCTGCTCCAGGAGCAGCTGCACTCCGTTCTCGACACGTTGTCGGAGCGGGAGGCGGGCGTCGTCTCGATGCGCTTCGGGCTCACCGACGGCCAGCCGAAGACGCTCGACGAGATCGGCAAGGTTTACGGGGTCACCCGTGAGCGCATCCGCCAGATCGAGTCGAAGACCATGTCCAAGCTGCGCCACCCGTCACGCTCCCAGGTCCTGCGCGACTACCTGGACTGATCGGCCGCATCACCCCGCCGCCCCGCCCGGACCCGTCCGGGCGGGGCGGCGGCGTTCGTGCCCGACAGTGGGGGTCGTGTGCGTTGGGGGTGGGGCGTGCGTCGAGTGCGGGGTGTTGGCTAGGAGACGTGCACGTCGAGCGTCCATGAGCGGCCGGCGCGCGTGGGCGCTGCCGCCTCGACGCGGTAGCCCAGCGCGTCGAGCACCTTGACCAGCTCGTCGGGGCTCGTGGGGGTGGTGCCCTGCTGCAGGAGGGCTCGGGCGATCTCGCCCCGGGTGGCCTTGGCCATGTGGCTGACCACCTTGCCGTCCCTGAGCACCCGGACCGTCACCGAACGCTCCCCAGGCTGCCAGGCGCTCGCGTACGTGGCCGAGCGGAGATCCACCACCAGCCCCGGGATGCCGTCCAGCACCTTCGAGACCTGCGGCCGCCAGAACGCGCCCAGCCCTCCGAGTGGAGGCAGGTTGACGCCCATCGACAGGCGGTAGGGCGGAATCCGGTCGGTGATCCGCACCACACCCCAGAGGCCGGAGAAGATCAGCAGCGTCTCCTCGGCCCGGCTCCGGGCCCCGCCGTCCAAGGTGCGCAGCCCGAGGTTGTCGTAGAGCACGCCGGTGTAGAGGTCGGCAGCGGGCAGCGTGGGAGCCGTCTTCAGCGCGACATTCCTGGCCAGCTCGCCCGCCAGGCCCGGCGTCAGGCCGAGCACGTCGATGGCGTCACGGCGCTTGGACGCCCGCACGAGCGCGGTCATCACCCGCTTGCGGGATCTGTCCAGGGCGGGGAACGACAGCTCGCCGACGGGCGGGCCGCTGCCTTCCGCCGCCTTCCCCTCCGACGGCGGCAACAGAATCAGCACAGCCCCAGCCTAGGGGTGCTCGTCATTCTTTACGGCAGGCCAGGTGGTCCCCAGCCGCCGACCGGGGCCGGGCTCTGTCCAGGGAGACGCTCACCAGGTGGAGACGGCTGAGCGCCGCGACGGCGCCTCCTGGGCCGTCCGCTTCGCCGAATCGATGACCATCGTCCGCCCGCGAGGTTGCCCTGAGACTTCGTTCGTGGGCTCCGGCCCCCGTTCCGTCCCCTGTTCGTGCCCTCTCCCTTGTGGGCGAACGCTCGTCAGCCGTGGATGGCCGTTCGCCCGGGATGGCGCGTGGTCGTGGGCGTGGGATGCCGAGTTGGTTGGGTTTCCGTGGGAGAGCATGGTTTCGGGGGCGCCGGGTGGTTCGTCGGGGTGGTGGGCGAGGTGGTTAGGCTGCGCGAATGGACTTCGACGTGCTGGTGCATGAGGCCTGGCCTGCCTACGAGCATCGCGTACATGACGGATGGGTGCTGCGTTACGCCGGTGGTGTGACCAAGCGGGCCAACTCCGTGCTGCCGCTGCACGCCCCTGCCGATCTCGGCGGCGCCATCGAGGCCGCGGAGGCGTTCTACGACACGCGCGGGCAGCGCTGCGTCTTCTCGCTGGGGCTCAACGCCGCGCCCGGCCTGGACGAGGAGCTGGAACGGAGAGGGTACGAGCTGGTCGATCCGACCGTGATCATGGCCGGCGCGCCGGGGAACGTGCCCGCGTACAAGGTCAGGATCCAGGATCGGCCGTGGCGGGGCTGGCTGGAGACGTGGTGGGCCGTGGACGGGCGCTACGGCGCGGGGATCGAGCACGCCGAGCGCATCTGCACCGGAGTGCCGGCCTGGTATGCGGCGTACGAGGAGGATGGTGTGGCGTTGTCCGTCGGGCGGGGTGTGCCGCAGGGGGACACGCTGGGGGTTTACTGCATGGCCACGGTGCCCGGCGCCCGCCGGCGAGGGCTGGCGCGCGCGGTGCTGCGGGCCCTGGCCGGGCACGCGGGCGCGCGCTCCGCCTACCTGGTCACCACCGCCAGGAACGAGGGAGCACAGGCCCTCTACCGGGGCGAAGGGTTCGAGCTCGCGGGAAGCTATCACTACCGGGTGGCCGGCGTGCCGGCCCGGGCAGCGGATGCGCCTGTCCAGCCCGCGCGAACCGTGGAACGTCCCGGACCTGCCTGACGAACGATCGGGCAACGTCCGAACCAGCCCTGCGACGGAAGAGGGAGATCACGCCCGTGTGACAGCCGACGGCTTTCGCACACTGTCCGTTCGAGCGGGGAGTGCGGCGGATGCGGAGCACCTCGTGACCTTGACCCGGTCGTGGGATCCGACTGCCGGGCGGGTGGCCGGCGTAGCGGGTGCACCTGCTGGAAAGGGGTTGCCGGCGGCCGGGTGAACGCAGCGCGGCGACCCCGGGCACGCCCGGGGTCGCCGCGCTGTTACGCGCTATGTGGTTATCTCATCACGACCAGCGCCGGTCAGCGCTCGTCGTTGGGGGCAACAGTTGGGGTTTCGCTGAGGCGAGCCGACTCGTCCAGGATGTCGGCGCCCTTTTCACGCAGCGCTGCGATGTGCTGACGCCCATGATGGGCGCAGAACAGCAGCTCCCCACCCACAGGCAGGGTCGCGCGAATGTAGGCCTGGGCACCGCAGCGGTCGCAGCGGTCGAGGGCCGTCAGCGGCTTAACGGGGGCGAGAGCTCCAGTCACGTATCGCCTTTCGGGTCACCCCCGCCGAAGCGAGGATCTGGCGTCAGTCACTTGGAACAACATCTAACCGGACGTGGACGTTCCCAACCGCCCCCTCGCTACGCCCAGAGCAGAATGTGTCCGGAAGTAATGATGATCAGCCGCTTGGTAACAGCAAACGCGGCTCCATGGCAAGCTTGTACGCGCGCGTGTGGGAAGAACGGTAAGCTACGCACACGTGTTCGATGCCTAGACCCAGGGGAGCTGGAGTGACGCTAGTGGAGGCGGGTTACACGGCTCGTCACCTGTCGGTGCTTGAGGGCCTCGAGGCCGTCCGCAAGCGACCCGGCATGTATATCGGGTCCACCGACAGCCGCGGGCTCATGCACTGCCTCTGGGAGATCGTGGACAACGGCGTCGACGAGGCTCTCGCGGGCCACTGCGACCGCATCGAGGTCGAGCTCCACGCCGACGGCTCCATCGAGGTGCGCGACAACGGCCGCGGCATCCCTGTGGACGTCGAGCCCAAGAGCGGCCTGGCCGGTGTGGAGCTGGTCTATACCAAGCTGCACGCGGGCGGCAAGTTCGGCGGCGGCGCCTACGCCGCGTCCGGCGGCCTGCACGGCGTCGGCGCCTCCGTGGTCAACGCCCTGTCCTCGCGGCTCGACGTGGAGGTCGACCTCCACGGCCGGGTGCACGAGATCAGCTTCCGCCGCGGCGTCACCGGCATCTTCGACGGTGAGGGGCCGACGGCCAAGTTCAAGAAGAAGTCCGGGCTGCGCGTCGGCGACAAGCTGCCGAAAAACGTCACCGGCACGCGCGTGCGCTTCTGGGCCGACAAGCAGATCTTCCTGCCCGACGCCGAGGTCTCGCTCGACGAGATCCACGTGCGGCTGCGCCAGACCGCGTTCCTGGTGCCGGGGCTGACCCTGGCGGTCTATGACAGCAGGCACGAGGAGCGCATCGAGGAGGAGTTCCGCTTCGACGGCGGCATCTCCGAGTTCACCGAGTTCCTGGCCCGCGACGAGGCCGTCTGCGACGTGCTGCGCCTGCAGGGCGCCGGCCACTTCCACGAGACCGTGCCGGTCCTCGACGACCAGGGCCACATGACGCCCACGCAGATGGAGCGCGAGCTCCTCGTCGACGTGGCGGTCCGCTGGGGCAAGGGCTACGAGTCGACCGTGCGCTCGTTCGTCAACGTCATCGCCACGCCCAAGGGCGGCACCCACCTGTCCGGTTTCGAGCGCGGGCTGGTGCGCACGATCAACGAGGTGCTGCGCGAGACCCGCCTGCTGAAAAACGGCGACGATCCGGTGACCAAGGACGACATCTCCGAGGGCCTGACCGGCGTGGTCACCGTCCGCGTTCCCGAGCCCCAGTTCGAGGGCCAGACCAAGGAGGTGCTCGGCACCTCCGCGGCCACCCGCATCGTCTCCCACGTGGTCTCCCGCGAGCTCAAAGAGCTGTTCGCCAACCCGCCGCGCGGCTACAAGCAGCCCCTCAGGGCCGTCCTGGAGAAGATCGTCGCGGCGGCCAAGGCCCGCATCGCGGCCCGCGAGCACCGCGACAACCAGCGGCGCAAGAGCGCGCTGGAAAGCTCCGCGCTCCCGGCGAAGCTGGTCGACTGCCGCAGCGACGACGTCGACCGCAGCGAGTTGTTCATCGTCGAGGGCGACTCGGCGCTGGGCACGGCCAAGCTGGCCCGTGACTCGGAGTTCCAGGCGCTGCTGCCGATCAGGGGCAAGATCCTCAACGTGCAGAAGGCGTCCGTGAGCGACATGCTCAAGAACGCCGAGTGCGCCGCCATCATCCAGGTGGTCGGGGCCGGCTCGGGGCGCTCGTTCGACATCGAGGCGGCCCGCTACGGCAAGGTCATCCTCATGGCCGACGCCGACGTCGACGGCGCCCACATCCGCTGCCTGCTGCTGACCCTCTTCCACCGCTACATGCGGCCCATGGTGGAGGCGGGGCGCGTGTTCGCCGCGGTGCCGCCGCTGCACCGCATCGAGCTGACCAACCCCGGCCGGGGCAAGGAGAAATACATCTACTGCTACTCCGACGGAGAGTTGCAGAAGGTGCTGCGCGATCTGGAGCGGCGCGGCAAGCGCTGGAAGGATCCGGTGCAGCGTTACAAGGGCCTGGGCGAGATGGACGCCGACCAACTGGCCGAGACGACGATGGACCCCCGCCACCGCATCCTGCGGCGGGTCCGCATCGAGGACGCCGAGGGCGCCGAGGGCATCTTCAGCCTGCTGATGGGCAGCGACGTGGCGCCGCGCCGCGAGTTCATCGTCAACAGCGCCGCCGAGGTGGATCGCGACCACATCGACGCCTGACGCCCCCTGGCTGCCGAGGCCCGCGTGGAACGCCTCGGCGGCGACGTCGGGTGCTCCACCGCTTCTGCGTTTCCCGGTGTCCACGATGCTGCTGTGATGCCGGTCGCGTCCTGTGCCCTGTACGGCGCTGGAGCGGCCCCTGAGGGGCGGAACGAGCCCGGTCCGTGGTCTCCCAGGCCATCCGTGCGGTGGCGTGGCGACAGGGATGTTTGAGGCTACGGAGAGCGAATGTGGCTGTGAGGCGGGCCCGGCTCCCATGCTCCTGGAGGGCCCGCGAGCCGATTTCGGGGCCGACTGGAGGAGCCCGCGAGCCGGCTCCGGGGCGGCGTTGAAGGAGACCGCGAGCGGCTTCGGGGTTCGCTGAAGCAACGCGCGGGTCGGCTGCGGGTCGCGCCGAAGGAACCCGCGGGTCGGCTGCGGGGCGCGCTGAACGGGCCCGCGAGCCGGCTCCAGGCACCCGAGGAAGGGTGCGAGGGCGCCTGCGATGAGCCGGTTCGCCGGGCGGTTGGTCCGGGAGGGACGGTCGCGGCCGGAGAGCGTTCGCGATCGGCGGGTGCGTTCACACTGGAGGCCGGACGCGACGCTCCCTCACGGAAGGGAACGGACGTCAGGCCGCGTCGGACGCCTGTCTCGGGGCCGGGGTCAGCAGGCCGGTGTGGACGTCGTAGATGGCGCCGGCCACCGGCATGTCCTGCGGCAGGAACGGGGTGCTGCGGATCCGCATGAGATCGTGGCGCAGCGCTTCGTCCTGGTCGGGCACGGTGTGGAACTCCAGGCTGCGGGTGTCGACTCCCTGCTCGCCGGCGAGCGCGTGCACGTCGGAGTCCGTCACCTTGGACATGCCGCAGTCCGTGTGCGGCATCACCAGCACCCGATCGACTCCCAGCAGGTAGACGGCCAGCACCAGGGTGCGCAGTACGTCGTCCGTCACCCGGGCGCCCGCGTTGCGGAGGATCTTGGCGTCGCCCGGTTTGAGACCCAGCAGTCCGAGCGGGTCGATGCGGGAGTCCATGCAGGTCACCACGGCCAGCCCGCGGGCAGCCCGGCCGGTTAGGGTGGAGTTCTCGAACTCCTTGGCGAACGTCGCGTTGGCGGCGTACAGGTCGTCGAACGCTGTCATGACCACAAATATCCCTCACCCTCCGCACTTCATGCTCTCCGGGGGTCACGAATGGCCCGACTTGGCAAACCTCCCACGAATGCCCTTCGCTCTGCGTGATGATGTCGTAGCCGTATGTACGGGATCGAAGAAGGTTACTCGTGAGTAGGTCCGAATCCCTCGCCGCGTTTCTCCGCGTCCAAGCCTGGCGCCGCCTCGACCGCGTGGAGTCCAACGACGGTGGCCGTAACGCCAGGAGTGCGCTGGCGCTCCTCGACACCGCCGCCTACGCGGCCGGTCTCCCCGACGACGATCCGCTGATCATCATGTTGGATGAGGCGGGTTGTTATGGGCCGCTGGGCTGCGAGGGCTTCGACCCGGGAGAGGCGGGCACCCGGCTGATCCGGCACTGGGAGGGCGGCGAACCGCACGAACTGCTGCTCGCGATCCCGTCCGCCATCGCGGCCTCCGGTTGAGGGGACCCGCGAACGATCAGACGGGTGCGTTGCCCGGCTTCCACTTGATGCCGCACCCGAGCGACGGGTGTTGTTCTTCCGGCACCGGGTCGCCCGCCAGCACGGCGTCGATGGCCGCCCGCAGGGACGCGCCGGTCACCGGTTCCGCGTTGCCCGGCCGCGCGCCGTCGAACTCTCCCCGGTAGGCGAGCCGCATCTGCGCGTCGTACAGGAAGAAGTCGGGCGTGCACGCCGCCCGGTAGGCCTTGGCCACCTCCTGCGTCTCGTCCAGCAGGTACGGGAACGTGAATCCGGCTCGCTCGGCCTGTTCCGCCAGGTGTGTCGGGTCGTCATCCGGGTAGTTCACGCTGTCGTTGCTGGAGATGGCGACGATCGACAGTCTCGCGCCGTAGTCGGCGGCCAGGGCTCCGATGCCGTCCTCGATATGCCGTACGTAGGGGCAGTGGTTGGACAGGAAGATCACCAGCGTGGCGGGAGAACCTTTGAGGTCCTCCAGTGAAACGCTCCCGCCGTCGATGGCGGTCAGGTCGAAGGCCGGCGCGGGAGTGCCGAGCGGAACCATGAACGAGTTGGCAGCCATGGCAACATTCTTGTCTCCGATCGGCCAGGCAAAACGGGCCGGGAAGGTGAATTGATGAGCGGCATCGCGCGGTTCCGCACCATCGTGCTGGACTGCCCGGACCCCGAAGGGCTCGCGGAGTTCTACTCGAACCTCCTCGGGTGGCCGGTCACGTCCGTCGAGGAGGACTGGGTGGTGGTCTCCGACGGCGGGTCGTCCGGACGGCTGGCCTTCCAGCTCGCCCCCGACCACCGGCCGCCGGCCTGGCCCGACCCGCGACACCCCCAGCAGATCCACCTCGATCTCACCGTGGACGACATGGACGAGGCCGAGGCGCGGGCCGTCGGGATCGGGGCGCGCAAACACGAGCACCAGCCGAGCGAGGACGACGCGTTCCGGGTGTTCCTCGACCCGGCCGGGCACCCGTTCTGCCTCTGCGCCGGCTGAACGCGGGCTCCCGGTCCAGCGACCCCGGCCCGGGCTATGGGGACTGCTCCCCGGGCCGGGCCGCCGGGACCGGGATGGGGACTGACCCCGCCCACACCGGGGCCAGTCCCCATCACGACCGCGCGACCGCCGCGTTCATGAGCACCGCGTCAGCGGATCGACCGGGACAGCAGGTCGGTAGAGGTGTGCGGCGTCGCCGCTCCCGTCCAAGCGCGCGAGCCGGCACCTCGACGACTCCGTCGCAGGGTGCGGAGCCGCCGGTGCCGGGACACTTCCCATCGACACGGAGCCGGTGAACGTGCGCCTCGGTCACTCCTCCAGGGGCGTCTCGCCGCCGGCGGAGGGCAGGGCGGCAGGATCGGCGGCGATGGCGCCGCCGATGGCGCCGATCGTGTGGGTGAGGCGGACGCCCGAGCCGTCGCGCTTGCCGAGCTCCTCCGGCAGCGGCACCGGCTTGCCCACCGTGGAGACCGCCTTGGCCGGAGCGGGTCCGGCCCAGGCCAGCAGGAGTTCGTCCTCGCCCTTCAGGAACCGCTGAGCGCGGACGCCGCCCGTGGCCCGGCCCTTCGCCGGGAACTCCGCGTAGTCGGACACCTTGCCGCCGCCCACCTGCGTGCCGGGCAGCGCCGTGGAGGAGCCGGCGATCGTGACCACATGGCCGGGCCGCTCGGGGTCGACGGCGCCGAACCAGATCACCCGCGCGTCCCCGTCGAGGCGGATGCCCGCCACGCCGCCCGCGGGACGCCCCTGCGGGCGCACCAGCGCGGCGGAGTAGCGCAGGAGCTGGGCGTCGGAGGAGATGAACACCAGGTCGTGGCTCTCCGACACCAGCTCGACGGCGCCCACCACGCGGTCGCCTTCTTTCAAGGTGATGACCTCGAAGTCGTCGCGGTTGGCCGGGTAGTCGGGCACCACCCGTTTGACCACGCCCTGCGCCGTGCCCAGGGCCAGGCCGGGGCTGTCGGGGTCGAGGGAGCCGAGGCCGACGACCTTCTCGTCGGGCTCGAGCGAGACATATTCGGAGACGGGATGGCCGCCCGACAACGACGGCGGGTTGGCCGAGGGCGGCAGCGTCGGCAGGTCGACGACCTGGACGCGGATCAGCCGGCCGTGCGACGTGACCACGCCCACCTCGCCGCGCACGGAGGTGCGGACGACGGAGACGAGCACATCGTGCGCGGTGCGGTCGCCCTCGCCCGCCAGCGGCGAGGCGTCGGAGGTGCGGGCCAGCAGGCCGGTCGAGGACATCAGCGCCAGGCACGGGTCGTCGGCCACCTGGAGCGACTGGATCGGGGTGCGGGCGACGCCCGGCGCCTCCAGCAGGACGGTCCGGCGCGGCGTGCCGTAGCGCTTGGCCACGTCGGCCAGCTCGCCCGAGACCACCTGGCGGAGCCTGGCCGGAGAGGAGAGGATCTCGGTCAGCGCGGCGATCTCGTCGCTCAGCGTCTGCTTCTCGCGGTCGAGCTCCAGCTTGTCGTATTTGGTCAGCCGGCGCAGGGGCGTGTCGAGGATGTAGGCGGCCTGGACCTCGGACAGCTCGAAGACGTCCATCAGGCGGGTGCGCGCCTGGGCCGAGTCGTCGGAGGAACGGATGACCTGGATGACCTCGTCGATGTTGAGCAGCGCGATGATGAGGCCGTCGACCAGGTGCAGGCGCTCCTCGCGCCTACGGCGCCGGAACTCCGACCTGCGGCGCACGACCTCGAGCCGGTGGTCGACATAGACCTGGAGCATCTCGCGCAGCCCGAGCGTGCGCGGCTCGCCGTCGACGAGGGCGACGTTGTTGATGCCGAAGGTCTCCTCCATCGGCGTCAGCCGGTAGAGCTCCTCCAGCACGGCCTCGGGGATGAACCCGTTCTTGATCTCGATGACCAGGCGCAGGCCCTTGTGCCGGTCGGTGAGGTCTTTGAGATCGGCGATGCCCTGCAGCTTCTTGCTGGTCACCAGCTCTTTGATCTTGGTGACCACGCGCTCGGGGCCGACGTTGTAGGGGAGCTCGGTGACGACGATGCCCTTGCGGCGCGGGGTGATCTGCTCGACCGCGCACGTGGCGCGCATGCGGAACGTGCCACGCCCCGACTCGTACGCGTCGCGCACCCCCTGCAGCCCGATGATCGAACCGCCGGTCGGCAGGTCGGGCCCCGGCACGAACTTCATCAGCTCGTCGAGCGTCGCCTCGGGCTTCTTGATCAGGTGGCGGGCGGCGGCCACGACCTCGGTGAGGTTGTGCGGCGCCATGTTGGTGGCCATGCCGACCGCGATGCCGCTCGTGCCGTTGACCAGCAGGTTGGGGAACGCCGACGGCATGACCGTGGGCTCGGTCTCCTGGCCGTCGTAGTTGGGCTTGAAGTCGACGGTGTCCTCGTCGAGCGACTCGACCATGAGCATCGCCGCCGGGGCCAGCCTGGCCTCGGTGTAACGCATGGCGGCGGGTGAGTCGTCGGGGGAGCCGAAGTTGCCGTGGCCGTCCACGAGCGGCAGGCGCATGGAGAACGGCTGCGCCAGCCGGACGAGCGCGTCGTAGATGGCGCTGTCGCCGTGGGGGTGCAGCTTGCCCATGACGTCGCCGACGACGCGCGAGGACTTGACGTGGCCGCGCTCGGGGCGCAGGCCCATCTCGCTCATCGAGTAGAGGATGCGCCGCTGCACCGGCTTGAGGCCGTCACGGGCGTCGGGCAGGGCGCGCTGGTAGATCACCGAGTAGGCGTATTCGAGGTAGCTCGTGCGCATCTCGGAGGAGACGTCGATGTCGACGATCCGCTCCTCGAAGTCCTCAGGTGGGGGTGCAGTCGTGCGTCGGGCCATCTTGTGCTGCGCGGCTGCCTCGGTCGTCGCGCCGAGGGGAAGCGCATCCTCCTTCTGTCCTTGTGCGGTAACCGTAACCCTCAGCCCGGCAGAGCGGCGTCAGGTCGGCGGGCGGGGCGTCGACGTAAGCTCTCCCGGTCGCGACGGCGGCCGAGGGCGCGCGCGGGCACGAGACCGGTGCGGGTGTGACGTTTTCTCCCCTGGAGATGATGGCACGAGCCAGGCGCGCTGTGACGTATCCATGGCGTTGCTCATGCCTTCGCGGGCCGCCTGCAGGGCCGCGCGGGCGAGGGCCGCTGCCGTCAAGACGCCTCCTCGGTGATGATCCGGTTGCCGGGGAGTGTGCGGTGCGCACGTCGCCGGCGTCAAGATGATACGCGATCCCCCACCACTTCTCGTAAACATGTTCGATTTCCTACCATTCTTGACCAAGCAATTGCTTGGGTGCTACGTTCCGGACACGAGGCTCCCGTCGTCTTCGGAGGCGTCATGATCGAGTTTTATCCCGTGACGAAGCACATCGGCGCCGAGGTCACCGGGGTCGATCTGCGCAAGCCGCTCTCACCGGAAGAGGTCGCGGCCCTGCGCGAGGGCTGGCTCCAGCATCTCGTCCTGTTCTTCCGCGACCAGAACATCGACGACGAGCAGCACCTGCAGTTCGCCCTCAACTTCGGCACGCTCAACCATCCCGCCTTCAAGAAGGACGCCGGCAGCCCCATCCACGTGCTCGACCAGACCTCGCCCAAGGGTGAAGGCGGCGACGAGTGGCACAGCGACAACACCTTCGAACCCACTCCGCCGATGGGCTCGCTGCTGCGCTGCGTCCAGCTGCCCAGCGTGGGCGGCGACACGTGCTGGGCCAACACGTACCTGGCCTACGAGACGCTCTCGCCGTCGCTGCAGCGGCTGTGCGACGAGCTGACCGCCGTGCACGACATCACGATGTCGATGAAGAAGGCCATCTCGAAGGGGCACCCGTTCGACCTGGCCGAGATCCAGGCGAAGTGGCCGCCGATCGAACGCCCGGTCGTCCGCGTGCACGCCGAGACCGGCCGCAAGGCCCTCTTCGTCAACCGCGCGTCGACGACCCGCCTGGTGGGGCTGAGCGACCGGGAGAACGAGGCGCTCCTGCCCTTCCTGATCGACCACATCCGCTCGCCCGAGTTCCAGCTCCGGCTGCGGTGGCGGCCTGGGACGCTGGCCTTCTGGGACAACCGCCCCACCCAGCACTACGCGGTCGCCGACTACACCGAACGCCGCCGGATGCACCGCGTCACCATCAACGCCTTCCCCGAGCACGCCGACGCGTAGCCCTCACGGCACCAGCCCGCGCATGCCGTAAAAGATGCTGGTTTTGCGGGCCTCGGTCACCACGGCGCCCGGGAGAGCTGGTAACAAGGGAGGCATGATTGACGCCCCCGATGTCGGGATGCTACGGGAAGAGGCCGAGACGCGGCTGCGGGCGCTGGCGGGTGAGCACGCCGTGCTCCGCGACGACCAGTGGGCCGCCATAGAGGCGCTCGTGATCGACCGCCGCAGGGTGCTCGTCGTGCAGCGCACCGGCTGGGGCAAGTCGGCCGTCTATTTCGTGGCCACCGCGCTCCTGCGCGAGCTCGGCGAGGGCCCCACCGTCATCGTCTCGCCGCTGCTGGCCCTCATGCGCAACCAGATCGCCGCCGCCGAGCGGGCCGGCATCAGGGCCGTCACGATCAACTCCGCGAACCCCGAGGCGTGGGAGGAGATCTACGGCCAGGTCGCCGACGGCATGGTCGACGTGCTGCTGGTCAGCCCCGAGCGGCTCAACAACCCCGACTTCCGCGACAACGTCCTGCCCGAGCTGGCCGAGAGCGCCGGGCTGGTCGTGGTCGACGAGGCCCACTGCATCTCCGACTGGGGCCACGACTTCAGGCCCGACTACCGCAGGCTGGCCACATTGTTCGGTGACCTGCCGCCGGGCATCCCCGTGCTCGCCACCACCGCCACCGCCAACGCCCGCGTCACCCGCGACGTGGCCGAGCAGTTGAGCCTTCCCCCGGAGTTGCGGCCCGAGGGCGGCGACGACACGCTCGTCCTGCGCGGGCCGCTCGAACGCGAGAGCCTGCACCTGAGCGTCGTCCGCCTGCCCACCGCCGAGCAGCGGCTGGCCTGGCTGGCCCAGACGCTGCGCGAGCTGCCCGGCTCCGGCATCGTCTACACCCTCACCGTGGCCGCCGCCCACGAGATCGCCGGCTACCTGCGCGAGCAGGGGCTCGAGGTGGCCGCCTACTCCGGCCAGACCGAACCGGCCGAGCGGCTGGCGGCCGAGGAGGCGCTGCTCCGCAACCAGATCAAGGCGCTGGTGGCGACGAGCGCGCTCGGGATGGGGTTCGACAAACCCGATCTCGGGTTCGTGGTGCACGTCGGGGCGCCGCAGTCGCCCGTGGCCTACTACCAGCAGGTCGGCCGGGCCGGGCGCGGCGTCGAACGGGCCGAGGTCATCCTGCTGCCCGGCACGGAAGACCGCGACATCTGGGCCTATTTCGCGTCGCTGGCGTTCCCGCCCGAGCCCGTCGTACGCACCACGCTCCAGACCCTCGAAGAGCGCGGCGTCATGTCCACCCCCGCGCTCGAAACGGCCGTCGACCTGAGCCGCGGCCGGCTGGAGATGATGCTCAAGGTCCTCGACGTCGACGGCGCGGTCCGCCGGGTCAAGGGCGGCTGGGAGGCCACCGGGCAGCCGTGGGCCTACGACACCGAGCGTTACGCCCGCATCGCCGCGGAGCGCAAGGCCGAGCAGGACGCCATGCTCAGCTACCTGACCACCTCCGAGTGCCGGGAGCGGTTCCTGCGCGGGCACCTCGACGACGAGACCGCCACGCCGTGCGGCCGCTGCGACAACTGCACCGGCACGCACCGCTCGACGGAGATCGGCGCGCAGGCCGTCGAGGGCGCCCGCGAGCGCCTGAGCAGGCCCGGTGTCGAGATCGAGGCCCGCAGGCAGTGGCCCACCGGGCTGCCCGACCTGTCCGGCCGGATCAAGCCCGAACTGGGCGCCGAGCCGGGCCGGGCGCTGGGGCGGCTGACCGACATCGGGTGGGGCAACCGGCTGCGCGAGATGTTCAGCGCCGGCGACGGGCCGATGGCCGACGACATGTTCGCGGCCGTGGTGAAGGTGTTGTCCGCGTGGGACTGGCGCGAGCGCCCGGTGGCCGTGGTAAGCGTGCCGTCGGCGACGCGGCCGAAGCTGGTGCGCACGTTCGCCGAACGGCTGGCCCAGGTCGGGCGGCTGTCCTACCTGGGGGAGCTGGGCTACCGTGCGGGCTCGCCCGGGCAGCAGTTCAACAGCGCCAAACGGGTGCAGGCGATCAGGGGCACGCTCGCCATGCCGAAGGACGTGGGCGCCGCGATCGCGCAGTGCGGCGGTCCGGTCCTGCTCATCGACGACCGCGTCGACACGGGGTGGACGATGACGTTGGGCGCGGCCATGGTGCGCCACGCCGGGGCGCCCGCCGTGCTCCCGCTCGCCCTGGCCACCACCTCCTGACCGGCACGGCCGGTCAGGGTGAGACCCATCGTGACCAGGTCGGTGCATCACCACCGGCATCGGCCCGGAACCGAACGTCGCCTCCCCGTGGCCGCGAACACCATCGTCCCCGCCCACGCGAACACGTCGCTGGCGGGAGCCGCCGGCACCGCGTCAGGCAAGCTTCACCGGTGATCAGCGTGCGCCAGGAGGTGCGCCCTCCTCGGCGTCGAGCCGGTGGTCCGCCCAGACGTAGCTGTCGGGACGGCGCAGGGGCCGCCGGTGAAGTGGCAGGCGTTCACCGCCGTGATGATCCGGCCGTCGTGTCGCGCGCCGCGGCCGCCATGGTGTGGTTGTCGCCCCTGCAGCGGGTGGCCGCGACGTTCGTTCTGCGCGCCAGGCTCCGCGTGAACGTGCTGATCGGGCACTAGAACGGGGGACGCGCACCCAGATGCATGATGGCCTTGGCCGCCAGGCGGCAACCCGACGCCAGCGCCTCCGCCGGCGGCTTGCCCTCGAGCCACGGCGGCAGGAACCCGGCGGAGAACGCGTCACCCGCACCGGTGCCGTCGACGATCTTGTCGACCGGCTCGGCGGCGACCCGGACCGGATCGGGGCGACCGTTGCTATACCACAGCGCGCCCTCGGCGTTCATCTTGATCACGACCTGCGGGAACCACGCGGTCAGCACCTTGGCGGCGGCCTCGGGCTCGTCGCGGCCCGTCAGGACCTTGGCCTGGTCGATGTTGGCGAACAGCAGCTTGGCGCCGTTGGTCCACTCGAGGAACGGCTCGGCGCCCGTGCGCTCCAGCGGCGCGGACGAGGCGCAGTCGACCGAGATCGACATGCCGGTGCGCCTGGCCATGTCGAGCGCCGCGAGACCGGCGTCGCGCGAACCCTCGTTGATCAGCGTGTAGCCGGAGAGATGCAGATGTGTGCCCTGGCCGAACAGGTCGCGCGGCAGGTCTTCCGGCGACAGCGCCGCGTTGGCGCCGGGGTCGGACAACATGGTGCGCTCGCCCTTGTGCGTCACGAGCACCACGCAGGTGCCGGTGGGCCGCTCAGGGTCCATGACGAGCCGGGCGTCGACGCCGTAGCCCATCAGCTCCATGTCGCGGTTGCGCCCCGTGATGTCGGCGCCCCTGCGGCCGATGTAGGCCACCTCCGCGCCCTCGACGGCCAGCCACGAGGCGATGTTCGCCCCCGAGCCCCCGCCGTGCATGGTCACGATCGCCGGGGTGTCGCTCGCCCTGGCGAGCGCATAACGGGCGCGCGCGACCGCGTCGGTCATGAGATCGCCCACCACGACGACCCGCGTCATGATGTCACCACCTTGCTGCCTTCGGAACGAGCCTGGCCACGGCAAAACTAACAGCTTCCGGGCTGCTCGTGGGACGGACCCATCACACAGGGCAGCAGTCGATGCACAAGCGTTGCCCAACTGGGGCCCCGGGTCTTGGCATGTGGGATGCGGGTTTACGCTCAGGACTGTGGAGGAACAGTATCCGGCTCACTGGGAGGCGGATGTCGTCCTGGCCGACGGCGGCACCGCACACGTCAGGCCGATCAGGCCCGCCGACGCCGATCGTCTCCGTTCCTTCTACTCCCGTCTGTCCGACGAGTCGATCTATTTTCGCTTCTTCGGGCCCCGGCCGCGGCTGTCCGACAAGGAAGTCGCCCGCTTCACGAACGTCGACTACGTCACCAGAGTCGCGCTGATCGCCACCATCGGCGACGAGATGGTCGCCGTGATCCGCTACGACCGCACCGGCCCCGGCGAGGCCGAGGTCGCCTTCCTCGTCGAGGACGCGCACCAGGGCAGGGGAGTGGCCTCCGTGCTCCTGGAGCACCTGGCGGCCACGGCCCGCGAGCACGGCATCGAACGCTTCATCGCCGACGTCCTGCCCGCCAACATGCGGATGACGGGCCTGCTGCGGCAGGCGGGCTACACGGCCCAGAGCCGGTTCGCCGACGGCGTCGTACGCATGACGCTCGACCTCACCCCCACCGACACCTCAGCCGAGGTGACGGCCGCCCGCGAGCACCGCGCCGAGGCCAGGTCCATCGCCCGGCTGCTCACCCCCGGCTCCGTCGCGGTCATCGGAGCCTCGCGCGAGCCCGGGGGCGTCGGTCAGAGCGTCCTGCGCAACCTGCTGGCCGCCGGCTTCACCGGCCCCGTCTACCCCGTGCACCGCGAGGTGCGGGCGGTGCACGGCGTACGCGCCCATCCGAGCGTGACGGCGATCGACGACGAGGTCGACCTGGCCGTGGTGGCCGTGCCTGCCGAGAGCGTGCTCGACGCGGTCAAGGAGTGCGCGGAGAAGGGCGTGCACGGGCTGGTCGTGGTCTCGTCGGGGTTCGGCGAGACGGGCGCGCTGGGCCGGGCCAGGCAGGACGAGCTCGCCAGGATCGCCCGCTCCTACGGCCTGCGCGTCGTCGGCCCCAACTGCCTCGGCATCGCCAACACCGACCCGGCCGTCAAGCTCAACGCCACCCTCGCCCCCACCGTGCCGGGCCGGGGCAAGGTGGGGTTCTTCAGCCAGTCGGGCGCGCTCGGCACCGCGCTGCTCCAGCGGGTGGCGCAGCGTGGCATGGGCATCTCGTCGTTCGTCTCCGCGGGCAACCGGGCCGACGTGTCCGGCAACGACCTGCTGCAGTATTGGGAGGAAGACGACTCCACCGATGTGATCCTGCTCTACCTGGAGTCGCTCGGCAATCCGCGCAAGTTCACCCGGCTGGCCCGGCGCATCGCCCGCCGCAAGCCCATCGTGGTGGTCAAGAGCGGCGGCACCCCCGCGGGGCACTCGGCGGAAGAGCTCGGGCTGCCCGACTCGGCGATCAGCTCCCTGTTCGAGCAGGCGGGGCTCATCAGGGTCGACGATCTCATCCAGCTGTTCGACGTGGGGCAGGTGCTGGCGTACCAGCCGCTGCCCGCCGGGCCCAGGGTCGCGCTCGTGACCAACTCCGACGCGCTCGGCCTGCTCGCCGCCGACGCCTGCCTCGCCGCGGGCCTCGAGCCCCGCCCGCCGGTCAACCTCGGTCCCGCCGCGGGTCCCTCGGAGTTCGGTACGGCGCTCGCCGGCGAATTGTCCTCCCCGGACGTGGACGCCGCCGTCGTGATCCACATGCCGCCCATCCCCGGCGCGTCCGACGAGGTGGCCGCCGAGCTGCTGCGCGTCTCCAAGGACGTCGCCAAGCCGGTGGTGACCACGTTCCACGGTCATCTGGGCATGCATCCGGCGCTGCGTGTCGAGACCGGTTCCGCGACGCCCGGGAGGTGCTCCATCCCCTCCTACGCGGCGCCCGAGGAGGCGGTGAGGGCGCTGGCGCACGTGGTGCGGTACGCGAGGTGGCGGGCACACCCGGCGGTGCCGCCACCGGAACTCGACGGCATCGACACCACCCGCGCCCGATCCCTGGCCCGCACCGCCCTGGCCGCCGCCCCTTCGGGAGACACTGTCACTTCCTCGCCGGGTGAGGCGGTCACCGCGTCGCCTGATGGATCACCCGGTACGGCGATCGCCGGGCCGTCCGATGGGTCGTCCGGTGAGGCCGCCGTCACGTCGCCCGGTGGGGCGCTTGGTGAATCGGTCCCCACGTCCGCCGGAGCGCCGTCTGGGACACCGTCTGGGACACTGGGCGGAGGGCCGGACGCCGGGCGGACCGGCTCGTCGGGTGTGTTCGCCGAGCCGGGGCCGCCGGTCGAGATCGACCCCACCGAGCTGGTGTCCTGCTACGGCCTGACCGTGTGGCGGGCCGAGCTGGTGCGTTCCGCCGATGAGGCGGTGGCGGCGGCCGAGCACCTGGGCTGGCCCGTGGTGGTCAAGGTCGCCGACCCGGGCGCCTCACGCAGAGCCGGGACGGTGCGCCTGGGGTTGACGGGCCCGGAGATGGTCCGCAACGCCTACACGGAGTTCGCCGTGCAACTGGGCGAAGGAGCGGAGCTCGCGGTCCAGCGTATGGCTCCGCAGCCCGCCGTGCCGACCGTCGTGGGCGTCGTCGAGGACCCCGCGTTCGGGCCGGTCGTGTCGTTCGGGCTGGGCGAGGTGACCGCCCGGCTGCTGCAGGACCAGGGTTTCCGCCTGGCCCCGCTGACCGGCGAGGACGCCGCCGCCCTGGTGCGCTCCGTACGCGCGGCTCCGCTCCTGTTCGGCGAGTACGGCTACCCGCCCGTGGCCGTCGGCGCCCTGGAGGATCTGCTCGTACGCGTCGGCCGCCTGGCCAGTGACCTGCCGGAGCTGGCCCGGCTGGACCTCGACCAGGTGCTCGTGGGGGAGTCGGATGTCATGATCCTCGGCGCCCGCGCCACCCTGCGCACGCCGGCGGGCCCGCGTCTTGACGGTGGCCCGCGCCGGCTCTCCTGATAGGCCTTGAGCGAATGCAGGGAACGGAGTGCTCAGTGTTACCTGTACACAGACCGTTATAGAGCGTTATATCCGGCGGGTGAGTGCACTGCCCGGCCCTGGCAGGATGGACCCATGAGGGAAACCCGAGTCTCCGCCGCGGGCCTGCGCGAAGCGATCGAGCGCAGCGGCTATTATCCCGACCTCGTCACCGACGCGGTCGAATCCGCGCTGGGCAAGGAGGTCGTGACCGCGTTCGTGGTGCACCACGAGGCGACCTTCGATCCTGCCATGGAGGTGCGCAGGCACGTCACGGTCCTGGTGCTGACGACGACGCGGCTGCTGGTCTGCCACACCGACGAGCACCCGGCGGTGGAGGGCGTCTCCGCGTCCCACGCCTCCACCACCACGGAGGCCGTGCGTCTGAGCCGCGTCCAGTCGGTCGCCGTCACCCGCGTGGTGCCCGACCCCGCCGCCTACGCGCCCGGTGTCCCGCCCACGGAAGTGACCCTCACGATCGGCTGGGGCGCCATCTCCCACGTCGATCTGGAGCCGGCCACCTGCGGCGACGAAAACTGCGAGGCCGACCACGGCTACACCGGCGCCATCACCGCCGACGACCTCTCGCTCCGGGTCAGTGAGGCGGCCGACGGCCCCGAGGCGGTCACCCACGTCCTGGCGTTCGCGAAGTCCCTCTCCGAAGCCACGGCTCACGCCACCGCCTGACCTCTCCCGGCCCCGCACCGGCCCGCCCTCGACGCCGGCGCGCCCCCGCCCCTTTCACCCCACACCCCCGGATTCCGGCTGGACCCCGCCAAGAAGCCGCCCGGCGAAGAAGAACAGTTGCGGACAGGCGGCGACCATCACGGGTGAGTCGGCGGGCCTGGAAACGGCAGAGCTTCCACGTTGCTGTTCCTCTCACGACGCAGGCGGACGGTCGCCCGGAGACACGGTCGATGGAGGCACCGGCCGACAGGCACGTCGGCCGACGATTCGGCGAAGAACACGGCCCAGAAGACGCTCGTCACGGCGAGCACCCCGTGAGCCTTCACGACCGGCCATGACGGACGGAAACCAGCGTCGGCGCGTGCGGGCAGGCCGGCTTTGCCGTAACAGATGCAAGCCCAAGACCAGCGCCGCCGTAACAGATGCAAGCCGGATCCAACGCGAGCGGCGGTTAGGCTAGGCGCATGATGCCGGGGTACGGCGGCGGGGCGCTGACGGATCTGCCTGACTCGTTGCTGGCCGCGCTGGGAATGCGCGCGCCCAACACGCTCGCCATCGAGCCCGCCGAGCGCGTCTGCCTGTTCCTGGTGGACGGTCTGGGAGCCGAGTTGCTGCGCGCCCACGCCGACGCCGCCCCGTTCCTGGCCGGCCTGCGGAGCAGGACGCTCACCGCGGGTTTTCCCGCCACGACCGTGACGAGCCTGTGCTCGCTGGGCACGGGCCTGACGCCGGGCGAGCACGGCATGCTCGGGCTGATGCTGGCCGTGCCGGGCACCGGGCACCTGTTCAACTGCCTGCGCTGGACGATGCCCGGCGGCCACGCGATGGACCCGGACGAGTGGCAGCCCGCCGAGACCGTCTACGAGCGCGCCACTCTGGCCGGCATCGACTCCGTCTATGTCGCGCCCGCGCAGTTCGAGGGCTCCGGGCTGACCAGGGCCGTCTACCGTGGCGTGCGCTACGTGGCCGCCGAGACCGCCGACGAGCGCGTCGCCCGCGTGCGCGAGGCGATGCGGCGGCGGCCCGCTCACGTCACCGTCTACTACGGAGATCTCGACGCGGCCGGTCACATGACGGGCTGGGGCAGCGAGGAGTGGCTGCGGCAGCTCGGCGTGGTCGACGGCATGGCCCAGCGGATCGCCGAGGGCCTGCCGCCCGGGTCCGCCCTCTACGTCACCGCCGACCACGGCATGGTCAACGTCGGCGAGAAGGTCGATGCCGAGAGCGTCCCCGAGTTGACGCAGGGAGTGGCGCTGCTCGGCGGCGAGGCCAGGGCCAGGCACGTCTATGCCGAGCCGGGCGCGGGTGATCAGGTGCTGGAGGCGTGGCGCGAGATCTTCGCGGGGAAGGCCTGGGTAGTCTCCAGGGAGGAGGCGGTCGAGTCGGGCTGGTTCGGGCCCCGCGTGCGTGACGCGTGGCTGGAGCGCATCGGCGACGTCGTGGCCGTCCCCTACACCGACCTGGCCATCACCGCCCCCACGAACCATCCGGTCGAGGCGATCTTCACCGGCTACCACGGTTCGCTGACGGCGGCCGAGCAGAACGTCCCGCTCCTGGAGGTACGCACGTGACGAGCCCGCTCATCACACCCGCCGATCTCGCCGCGCTCGACGGCGTGACGGTGCTCGACGTCCGCTGGCGGCTCGGCGGCCCGCCGGGGGCGGAGCTCTACCGCGAAGGGCACATCCCGGGCGCCGTCTACTGCGACCTCGACACCGACCTCGCCGGGCCTCCCGGCGACGGCGGCCGGCACCCGTTGCCGGATCCCGGCGCGTTCCAGGACGCGATGCGCCGCCTCGGCGTGTCCGACCACCGGCCGGTCGTGGTCTATGACGACGTGGGTTCCACGGTGGCGGCCAGGGCCTGGTGGGCGCTGCGCTACTTCGGCCACCGGGACGTCCGTGTGCTCGACGGAGGGCTGGCCGCCTGGACCGGGGCGGGGCTGCCGGTCGCGAAGGAGGCGCCCGCTGTCGCGGTGGGCGAGTTCACGTCCCGGCCTGGTGGGATGCCGGTCCTGGTGGCCGACGAGGCGGCGGCGCTGGCCACCAAGGGTGTGCTGCTCGACGCCAGGGCGGCCGAGCGCTACCGAGGTGAGGTGGAGCCGGTCGATCCGGTGGCGGGGCACGTCCCTGGGGCGGTCAACGCGCCCACCACCGAGAACGTCGGCCCCGACGGCAGGTTCCTCGCGCCCGGCGCCCTCCGGTCCCGCTTCGCCGGTTTCGGGATCCGCGACGGGGTGGAGGCGGGCGCCTACTGCGGATCCGGCGTGACGGCCGCCCACGAGGTGCTGGCCATGGAGGTGGCGGGCCTGCCCGCCGCACTCTACGTGGGCTCCTGGTCCGACTGGGTCGCCGACCCGTCGAGACCCGTCGCCACGGGCTGAGCGCCGGCCCGGCGATCAGCTGGTTCCGTTCGTACGATCGCGGGCCGGCTCGTCCGACGGCCCGCCGTGTGGGGCAGGGCCCGTCAGTCCGTAGAGGCTGCTCGGATGGGGGCGGCCGTATCCGCTGGAGCGGCCTCGGAGCGTGGCGCCGGTGGATCCGGCACTTCCCGCGAGATGTGGCTCCAGGCCACCCAGTTACCCGCGTGGTTCTGGTTGGCGATCATCGGCCGCCATCCGGGTGGCGCAGCGGGCCAGGTGTGCCCGACCTCCGACCCCGTCGGCCAGGGGACCACGGCCAGAGTCACCCGCGGGTCCAGTCGCTCGGTGCGGTGCAGGTCGATCGGAATCAGCTCGGTCGGCACCTGGAACGCCTGCGACACCCAGATCCGCCAGTGCACGCCCGGGTAGTACATACCCACCCGATCATCGGGCCGCAGCCCGACGGGGCTCAGATCGGTGGCGTACTTCAGGGTGCGCCCCCACGGCGCGGAGACCTTGGCGACCACGACGCCCGCGATCGCCAGCTCGGTCAGGATGCAGGCCGTGGCGACCACGGCCGGCCAGGCCCTGCGGCCCACCTGGCCGTTCAACAGGGCCGCGACGGTGATGGCGGCCATCGAGGTCAGCGTGGCCTGTCCCAGGCTCAGCAAATCCCAATCCCCGGTAAGAAATGATATTTCGGGAAAGTCGAATACGCCGAAGAAATCGCTGGTGAGTCGTTCACCCGCATGCAGGTGAACCACCGCCATTGTCGCGACGGTCAGGCCGACCGTCGCGAGAACGGCCCGCGTCGCGACCACGCGTGGGCAGTGAGTCAGCACGATCAATCCCACGATGAAAAGCACAGGGGTGAAACAGGCGAGATACCTCCCATAGGCGAGATTGGCGACGGTACCTTCGCTCGGCAGGGCGGCCGACGTGGCCAGGGCCACCCCGGCGATCGAGCTCAGGATGGTGCCCGCGAGCAGGCGATCGGGCGTCGGGAAACCGGCGCGCAACGCTATGACGGCCAGCACGACCAGCCCGATGCCCGCCACGCCGAAGGTGGCGACGAGTGTGTGCCAGACTTGGCCGGTCGCCACCGCGAGAGTCCATGCCATCCCGTCCATGCTGGTCAGCCGGTCTGTGAGCCAGTCGCCGAGGGGAGCGACGCCGCCCGGGTATATCCGGCGTTGTATCCACGCGTTGAGCAGCCATCCCAGCCCCACGCCCACCACCGTGATGGCCGCCATCACCAGCACATCGGGACGTCGTGGCCGGTGGCGCCGCACGGCGACGACGGCGAGCAGGCACACGTGCACCAGGAGAATGATGATCCCCCGGCTGTGCATGCTGTAGGCGAGGGCCGCCACTGCGGCGGCCGCGTAGCCGTGGAGTCGGGCGCCGCCGTTCAGCCAGGTGTGCAGCAGCAGGAGCCAGCCGAGCACGAGCACCGGCAGCACGGCGTCCGTGAGCGCGAACTGCGAGTAGTAGACCGCTGATGGAAGGAGCGCGGTCGCGTGGGCCAGCAGGTAGGCCTTGCCGCGGGGCAGGCCCATCCGGCGAAGTGCGACGTAGGCGAGCAGGAGGAGCCCGGCCCCGATGCTCGCGTTGACGCAGATCGCCAGGTGATAGACGATCTGCGGATCGTCGCTGAACCAGTACGCGGGTGCGATGAGCAGCGGATAGCCGCCCTGATAGAAGGTTCGCCCGGACAGGTCAGCGGCCGAGCCCCCCGCCAGCAGTCGTGCCGCCAGGAGATATCCGGACTCATCGGGGATCAACAGAGGAGCGGCATGCTGCACTCCCAGAACAACGCGCAGAACGGCCTGCCCCAGCCAGCCCAGCAGCAGCGCGACGGCCCACGACCGGATACGTGGACGCCGAGCTTCGCCGCCGGACACGAGGAGTTCGGATCGGGTGATGGTGGCTGAGCCCACGATGACCTCTGAGGAGACGAGTCGGTGCTGCGTAAGGTGCCCCGCGTATCCAGGGCGAGCGCGGAGACGGGAGGACAGGCCCGCCCTCCGGGCTCGATTCCGGTCAGGGGCCCTGACGTGCGGACGCCGCGCCCGAACGTGGCGAGTGCGGCATCCGCCCGCTGGAAATCAGTTGTCCGGCGGTGTGTTGTCGACGAATGCGGTGCAGTTCGTCGGCCAGGTGTAGTCGCCCGTGACCACGCACGCCGTCTGGTAGACGTCTCCGTCCGCGGTGAGGATGGAGATGTGGACGTCGTTACTCGGCGGCTGGCCCTGATCCACTATCGTGGCCGCGACGACCGTCTCGCCCTCCGGCACGAGCGACGACAGGTCCTGCCAGGTCGGCGACACGTTCGCGTCACGGACAAAGAGTCCTCCGGAACTCGGGACAAGCAGCGTGAAGTAGTTGTTGTTGGCCTGCGCGCTGTCTATCGACTGGCTGGGCCCGGTAGGTCCGGTGTCCCCGGCGGGTCCGGTCGGGCCGGTCTCTCCGGCGATTCCGGGGTTCCTTGTGGTCCGGTCGGGCCGGCAGGACCGGTGGGCCCTGTTGCACCGATCGGGCACTTGGGGCAGCGATCGTGGGCGCAGCACTTGTGGCACCGCCGCTCATCGTGCCCACACGGTTGGAGACGCTGGGACTGCGGGGAAGCGTCCCGCAAGATGTCGCCGGAGACGTCAGAGTTCATTGGCCGCGGTGGATCGTCTGCGTCGGCATACGCGTTCCCCACTGACGACAGTGGAGGCGCGAAGGCCAGTGACGCTGCGGCGAGCCACACCAGGGCAAAGCCGCCGCGGCGCTATTCCGCTTAAAGCCTTTTGGTGTCATTTGACTTCCGTATACGTGCAGGGATTGTATCCATCAATCCGTTGTCCATGCCGCTAGGTATGCGCGGCATGCTCGGCATACCCGACCATGTCGCCGCGAATCGGTCGACCTGTCACCTCTCAGTAAAACCTCATCGAGCCTGAGATGTCAGTCCGATTCTCACCGATATAGGCAGGTCTCTGGCTTTATTGGGGCTTTGTGGGTATTGATGTCTATGATTCGAGTGCCGCGTTCAGAGAACGGTCGTATATGTGAAACAAGAGAATCGTGGCCGCCGGATACGGTCCCTGATGTTGGCGCCTTCCTTCGGGCTAATACAGCGCCCGGTCGCCTGCGCCGAAGCAGACGAAGGCGTGCTCCCCCGTCTTGGCCGCGGCGCACGCCAGAGCCGCGTCAGGTGGCCGGCCCGCCGCCACGAGCTCGTGGAACACTCCCATGACAGCCCGCGCCGCCTCGTCCCGCACCGGTACGAGCCCCGCCACCACGCACGAAGACCCCTTGGCCAGGAACGCCCCCGGCAGACCGAGCGGCGCCCCGTCCACAGGTGCCCGCGACATTCCCGAATTGCACGCCGACAGCACCACGAGCTCCGCCGACCGGGGCGCCTCCAGCAGGTCGTACGCCATGAGCGGCCCGTCCTCCAGCGTGATCCCGGACACCAGCGGGCTGCGCGAGTGGAACACCCCGTGCGCCGCGAGGTGCAGCACGTCCGCGACTTCGAGCGCCTTCAGGACGTCCGCCGTGCGCGCGGGCGACTCGCGTCCCCCAGGGTGGCAGGACAGGACGTGCGCCACCTCGGCGTGCGCGTGCGCCAGCGCGGGCCCGGCCGCCGCCACGACCACCGGGGGCCCGTCGCGGCGTACCCGATCGAGCGCGTGCACCCAGGCGGCCGCGCTGGCGGCCACGCTCACCGGGCGCTCCCGCAGGCACGGCAGCGCCCCCCACGGCAGCGTGTGCAGCGCGCCCACGGGCACCACCACGAGCGGCCCGTTGCCCAGCTCGGCGAGGAGCGGCTGCAGCACCAGCCGTTCGACGTCGACGGCAGCGGCTTCGACGTCGCCGGGGCCGGCCTGGCGGCGCAGCGAGTAGCGCAGCCGGACGATCGCCTCCTTGACCTGCCGGACGTCGGCCAGCCTCCGGAGCAGCACCCGTCGCTCGGAGATCAGTACGGCCAGCAGCGACTCCTCGTGGGCCACGAACTCCACCAGGGTTCCCGCTCCCAGCTCCGCCCGCACCCGCTCGGGCTCGGCGGGCGAGCCGGCGTGCGCGCGAGCGGTGACGGCCCGCCACCGCTCGCTCCACTCGAACACCTCCTCGACGCTTCCGTTGCGCACCGCCAGCCCCAGCCCGAAGGCCGCCAGCCGCTCCCCGGCCCTGGCCGCGTGGGCGCGCAGCGACGGATCGTCGAACGTGTCGACCTGCTCGCTGACCTCCGACAGCCCGTCCTGGACCGCGCGGAAGGCGCCGGTGTTGTCCTCCTGCAGCGCGGCTTCGAGCGCGAGCGCGTGCTGGCGCACCGGTCCTGGTATCTGCGAGGCGAGCTGCCTGGCCTGTGGCTCCTCGCCCAGCGGGGTGAGCCGGGTGCCGGCCGGAACCCATCGTTCGCCCCGTTCGGCGTACCGGGTGAGCCGGGCGAGCTGCGCGGAGGCGGTCGGGTGGTCGTCCACGGCGAGTGCCGCCTCGGCCGCCACGAGCCGCAGCGCCGCCCCTGCCTGCGGGGCGAAGCCGTTCTCCAGCTCGTCGGCGCACGCGATCAGCTCGCCGACGAGGGCGGGGGTGACGGGTTCGAGCGCGAGCCGCGATCGCAGCACGACCTCCTGCGCCAGCGGCAGCCAGCGGGTCCGTTCCTGCGCGGCCAGCTCGGCGGCGGCCTGCTCGGCCACCTGCCTGGCCTGGTGCGGGTCGCCGGTGAGCAGCTCCACCTGGGCCAGTTTGAGCCGCGCCTCGGCCAGCGCCACCTGGGCGCCCGACGCTTCAAGGTCGGGTACGGCAAGGCTCAGCATCGCCCTGGCTTCACCGGGCAGGTGGGCGGCCAGCAGGGCGCCGGCGAAGTCCGCCCGCATCGTGGCCAGCCGCTCGGGGAAGCCGAACAGGGTGTCCTCGGCGTCCCGGTAGTGCTTGAACGCCCCGGCGATGTCGCCCCGGCGTACCGCGAGGAACGGCAGGTTCGCGGCGGACAGGCGGGACAGGTGCAGCAGTCCGGCGTGCCGGGCGATCTTCAGGCACGCGGTCAGGTCGCGCATCGCGGCGTCCCAGTCGCCGCGGTAGGAGTGGATGAGTCCGCGGTTGAGCAGGCCGCCCGCCAGGAACCTGCGGTCGTCGATGGTGCCGGGCGCGGTCACCAGGGCGCGCAGCGCACGGTCGCAGGAGGCGATGGCCTCCTGGTGGCGGCCGAGGTGGGCCAGGGCGACCGCGCGCTGCGTGTCGAGTTTGGCGCGGTCGAGCGGGCGCAGATAGGCCCAGGCCAGGGCGGCCACGCGCAGTGCCTGCAGGGGGTGCCCGCGTTCGGTGCGCACGGTGACGAGGGAGAGCCGCACCTGCGCGAGCCGCTCCTGCGGCGCGCCGGGGGTGCCGAGGGCCTCGCGGAGGTGCTGCTCGGCCGCTTCCAGGTCGCCGAGCTCGCGGGCGGCCAGCGCCATCGCCCTGAGCGACATGACCGCGGCCTCGGCGGAGCCGACGCGGCGGGCAGCCGCCAGCACGAGGCGGCCCGCGCGCAGGGCGTGGCCGGGATCCACCAGGGAACGCAGCATCGCGGCCTCGGCCGCCCTGGCGAGCGGATCGAGGTCGCCTGATGAGTCCGGGTATGCACTCATGGCAGGCCTTGGTCTGGTGCCGGGCGGGGGCGCGGCACCCCCTGCCGGCTGGTGGTCGGGGTCAGGGCCGGATGCGCACCCATCTGGTTTGTACGGGGGCACGTCCGGGCCGGTGGCACACCACGCTGAGCCAGCCAGGAGGCAGGCCCGTCGCGGCGAAGTCGCCGTTGTGGGCGAGGTGCCTGGTCAACGTGAGGTGCGGGGTCTTCACGTCGATGACGGCGTCTTCGCCCGGGTGGGGGCACACCTGGCCCGCGACGTCGATGAGCCCGTCGCCCACCGTCACCTCCAGGTCGAAGGTGAGGTCGTCGGCGACGAAGCGCACCAGGTGGCAGCCGTCCGGGTCGCGCACGTCGGGGCCCGCGACGCGTGCGGCGGGCGTGGCGGTCACCGCGCGGGGGACCCGCAGCCCGTAGACGTCGCGTGCGGCGGCGGACACCTGGCTCGGGATGGGGTCGTTTCCCGCGGCCAGCCGGAGGGCCGCCAGGAAATACTCGTCGTTGATCATTGCGCCGTCTCCTGTGATGAGATCAGGGTGCGCAGTTTCTCGAGGCAGCGGGCCTTGGTCGGGCCCACACTGCCCACGGGCATGCCCAGTCGCGCCGCCATCTGCCGGTTGCCCAGATCGATGGCGACCAGCTGGATGAGCGTGCGGCAGGGCTCGTGCAGGGCGGAGACCTGCTTCCAGAGCAGGCGCCTGCCGTCGGCCTCCAGCACGGCGGAGGCGGGGTCGGGATCGTCGACGGCCTCGAGGGCGAGGACGTCGTGGTCGAAGGGCGCGACATCATGACGCTTGCGGAGGAACGCGTGAGCCTCGCGGCGCACGGTCGTCATGAGCCAGCCGCCGACCTTCGCCGGGTCCCTGAGCGTGTGGAGGTGCTGGAGCAGCCGCAGCCAGGATCCCTGGACCGCGTCCGCCGCGTCGGAAGGGCTGAGCCCGGACGCCCTGGCCACCGCCCACATCCGCGGCCCGTATCTGGCCTCGAGCTCGTCCCACGCCGTCCGGTCGCCGTCGGCCGCCGCCGTGACCAGCTCCGCCGGCTCACGTGGATCGGGCATGCGGCCTCCTTCCGTGCGGCACGCCGAGGCGGTCATGCCTCTTCGTGATTGTCTGAGGACTGAGTGTAAACTCTACAGACTCGCCGGTACGAGAACTCCCAGATCCGGAATCTGCCGGGCCTCCCCGGTGTCGAGGAGCCGCCTGACCACCTCCTTCGCCGGCTCGTCCCTGGCCGCGTCGGCGATGGCGCCCGCCACCAGCGCGGTGGCGAACGACGTGCCGCTCCACGACGCGAAGCCCTCGAACTCGCCGCCCCGCAGGAAGCTGCTGGTCAGCCAGTCGCCGCGGGCACAGGCGTCCACCCAGGTGCCATGGCCCGAGTAGACGGCCCGGTGCTCCTGCGAGGCGTCCACGGCCGCCACGCCCACGGCGCACCCCAGCGCGGCGGGCCAGAACGGCCGGTCGGAGGCGGTGTTGCCGGCGCAGGCCACGGTCACCGTGTCGCTCAGCGCGGCGAGGGCGTCGGACAGCAGGGGCGGCGGCCGGTCGTCGAAGGTGTGGCCGCCGAAGGACAGGTTGAGCACGTCGGGAGGCCGCTCGCGCATGCGGTGCAGCGCGCGTACGACGGTCGCCTCGTCGCCGACGCCGTCGCCGTCCAGCACCCGGTGCACCCGCAGCGCCGCGCCCGGCGCCCGGCGTGCCAGCAGGCCCGCGATGAACGTGCCGTGCCCCGCCTGAGCGCCCTCGGCCGCGTCGGCGTCGTCGGGGCCGAGCCGCTCGTACCAGTCGCTGCCGGACCACCACGGGTGCTCGGCGACGCCGGTGTCGAGCAGGCCGATGACCACGTCCGAGCGCGTACGCCCCGGCTTGTAGCGGATGGGCGGAGCGGGGAAGGGCCGGGACGCGGGGCCGCCGAAGAACAGCGGCTGGCCGCGGAACACGTGGTTCGGCGAGGCCCGCACGCCCTGGTCGCGGAGCTCGGCGGTGACCTCGCGGGGGTCCGCGCCGGGAGACAGGTGGATGACGCAGACCCCGTCCGCCTCCGAGACCGCCGAGGTCCAGCGCGACGCGGCGGACAGCGCCGACCGGTCGGTCAGAACCTGACCTGGCCGGATGAACGACTCGCCGACAGATTGCATGTCCATGAGCCGGTATCTTTCCTCCGCTGCCCCGCTGTCACGTACGACTCCCGCACCAAGTTGGTATGGCCCCCCACTGGTGCCGGATGGCGACCGACGGTAGTCTCTCCCTAGTCACTTGTGATCATCCTGGGACGAGGCCGTTGGGGAAGGCGCACCTCGTACCGAACGGGAGGTCCGGTGTCTGCTCGTGGCGTCCTTTACGTCCACTCGGCTCAGCCCGCGCTGTGTCCACACATCGAATGGGCAGTCGCGGGTGTCCTTGGCGTGCCCGTAGATCTGACGTGGACTCCGCAACCCGCCGCGCCCAACGTCGTGCGCGCGCAGGCGGAATGGGAGGGCAGGCCGGGCGTCGCCGCGGGCATCGCCTCCTCGCTCATGGGCTGGCAGCGGCTCAGATTCGAGATCACCGAGGACGCTTCCCCGGGTGTCGACGGGTCCCGGCACGCCTACACGCCGACGCTCGGCGCCTTCACGGCGGTCATCGGCGCGGCCGGCGACATCATGGTCCCCGAAGACCGGCTGCGCACCGCGATGATGCTGGCCGCTCAGGGCCGGTGCGTGCTGGAGGACGAGCTGGACAGGATGCTCGGCAAGCCGTGGGACGAGGAGCTGGAGCCGTTCCGCTATGCCGGGGACGGCGCGCCGGTCCGCTGGCTGCACGCCGCCGTCTGACCTCGCCGTACACCCGCTCGGCATGAGCAGCGCCCCGCGGCCGGGCTCCGCTGCCCGGCGACAGCAAGGCCCCGCACCGGGTCCGGTGCGGGGCCTTGCTGTCGAGCCTGACGGCGAGCCGTCGCCGAGAGCGAGCCGAGACGGCCCGGCACGGCGCCGGGATGCCCTGGATGGCGTCGTCGGCTGTCAGAGGGGGATGTTGCCGTGGGCGCCCCGGGCGGGGGTCGCCTGGGCGAGCAGTTTGGCGATCGCGCCGCGGGTCTCCTCAGGCTTGATCACCTCGTCGATGACGCCCAGCTCCTGCGCTCTGGCCAGGCCGCCGGCGAGCTTCGAGTGCTCCTCCGCCAGGCGCTCCTCCAGCTCGGCCCGGTCCTCCTCGGGCACGGCCGCCAGCTCGCGCCGCTTGATGACGCGCACCGCCGCGACGGCCCCCATGACGGCGACCTCGGTGGTGGGCCAGGCGAAGACCTTGGTGGCGCCCAGGGCGCGGGAGTTCATCGCGATGTACGCCCCGCCGTACGCCTTCCGCGTGATCAGCGTGACCCGCGGCACCGACGCCTCGGCGAAGGCGTGCAGCAGCTTGGCCCCCCGGCGCACCACGCCGTCGTGCTCCTGCCCGACGCCCGGCAGGTAACCGGGAACGTCCACGAGGACAACCAACGGCACCCCGAAGGCGTCACACATACGTACGAAGCGGGCGGCTTTCTCGGCGGACGTGGCGTCGAGGCAGCCGCCGAGCCGCATCGGGTTGTTGGCGATCACACCGACCGTCCGGCCACCGAGGCGGCCCAGCGACGTGACGATGTTCGGTGCCCACTTGGGGTGCAGCTCCAGGCCGGGCTCGTCGAGCAGGCCGTTGACCAGCGGCTTGACGTCGTAGGCACGGCGCGCGGAGTCGGGCAGCAGCGTGGAGAAGTCCACTTCCTCGATTTCTCCCGACCGCATCCGGCCCTGGTGGCCGAGGAGCGTGGCGAGCTGGCGCGCCTTGACGTAGGCGTCGGTCTCGGTCTTGGTGACGATGTGCGCCACGCCGCTGCGCTTGCTGTGCGGATCGGTGCCGCCCAGGGCGGCGCTGTCGACGTCTTCGCCGGTGACGCTGCGGACCACGTCGGGGCCGGTGACGAAGATGCGGCCGGAGTCGGCCAGGATGACCAGGTCGGTGAGCGCGGGACCGTAGGCGGCGCCGCCGGCGGCGGGGCCGACGACCACGGAGATCTGCGGCACCACGCCGGACGCCTTGGTCATGGCGGCGAAGACCCGGCCGACGGCGTGCAGCGACTCGACTCCGTCGGGGATCCGCGCGCCGCCGCAGTGCCAGATGCCGATGACCGGCACCCGCTCGCGGACGGCCACGTCGTAGGCGTGCACGATGTGCTCGCACCCCTCGCTGCCCATGGCGCCGCCCTGAAAGCGGGCGTCACTGCAGAACGCGACGACGGGAACACCCTCGACGCGCCCCATCGCGGCCAGCATGCCGCTCTTGTCTTCCGGGGTGATGAGCCGCAGCGAGCCCTCGTCGAGCAGCGCGGTCAGGCGGACGATGGGATCGCGGGGATCGGCAGGCTCCTGATCGGAGCCGGGCGTCACCACCCGGTTGTCGAGGACGGTCACGTTATGCCCCCTTAAACACGACGGTCACGTTGTGCCCGCCGAATCCGAACGAGTTGTTGACCGCGGCCACGTCGCCGTCGGGCAGCGTGCGGTTCTTGCCGTGGACGACGTCGACCTCGATGCCGTCGTCGAGATCGTCGATGTTGATGGTGGCGGGAACGATCCGCTCCTGCAGCGCCTTGATCGTGAAGACCGACTCGATGCCGCCCGCGCCGCCGAGCAGGTGCCCGGTCATGGACTTGGTCGACGTCACCAGCGGGTGGGTGCCGATGGCCTTGGCCACGGCCTGCACCTCGCCGACGTCGCCCGCGGGCGTCGAGGTGGCGTGCGCGTTGACGTGCTTGACGTCGTGGCCGGTGACGCCGGCGTCGGTGAGCGCCTGCGTCATCGCCATGATGATGCCCCGGCCGTCGGGCTCGGGCTGCGTGATGTGGTGCGCGTCGGCGGAGTAGCCGACGCCGGAGCAGTAGGCGTAGATGCGCGCGCCCCGCGCCCTGGCGTGTTCCTCCGACTCCAGCACCACGATGCCGGCGCCCTCGCCGAGCACGAACCCGTCGCGGCCGCGGTCCCACGGCCTGGACGCGCCCGCCGGGTCGTCGTTGCGGGTGGACATGGCCCGCGCGGCCGCGAAGGCGGCGATGTTGAGGCCGTGGATGGCGGCCTCGGTGCCGCCGGCGACCACCACGTCGGCGCGGCCCACCCTGATCATGTCCATCGCGTGGCCGATGGCCTCGGCGCCGGACGCGCACGCCGACACCGTCGCGTGCACACCCGCCTGGGCGCCCAGGTCGAGCCCGATCCAGGCGGCCGGGCCGTTGGGCATGAGCATCGGCACGGTGAACGGCGACAGCCGGTTCCAGCCGCGCTCGCGGTAGGTGTCGTAGGCGCTCAGCGTGGTGTTGATGCCTCCGATGCCGCTGGAGACCACGACGCCGAGCCGCTCCGGCGGCACCTCGGGAGAGCCGGCGTCCTGCCAGGCCTCCCTCGCGGCGACCATCGCGAACTGCTCGCTGCGGTCGAGGCGGCGGGCCTCGGGCCGCGGCAGCACCTCGGTGGGGTCGACCGCGGCCGTCCCCGCGAACTTCACGGGGACGGTGTCGATCCAGTCCGTGGTGAGAGCCTCGACACCCGACTGACCGGCGAGGAGCGCCGTCCAGGTCGAGGTGACGTCCCCACCGACGGGCGTCGTCGCGCCGAGCCCGGTGACGACGACACGTACCCGGTTCGCACTCACGTTTCGCGCTCCCTTGCTGATCAGTACTGGTCGGATCGGGTGTTGCGGCTCAGTTCTGGATGAAGGTGAGGACGTCCTTGACCGTCTTCAGGTTCTTGAGCTGGTCGTCGGGGATCTCGACGCCGAACTCGTCCTGGGCGGCCACGGCGATCTCGACCATGGACAGGGAGTCGATGTCGAGGTCGTCCACGAAGCTCTTCTCGGGGGTCACCTCGGACGCCGGAATGCCGGTGATCTCGTTGATGATCTTGCCAAGGCCCTCGAGGATGTCCTGCTCGGTGGCAGCCATGTCGCTATTTCTCCTTTGGTTTCCTGGGAATCTGTGCGGCTGCGCCGCACCAGTCTTTCTCTGGGCGGGCACGGCGCAGACCGTGCCCGATCCTACGGAATCTCGATCACTTGGCCCGCGTAGGTCAGGCCGGCGCCGAAGCCGAGCACCAGCGCGAGATCGCCCGTGCGGACCTCGCCACGCTCCACCATGCGCGAGAGCGCGAGAGGGATGGAGGCGGCCGAGGTGTTGCCCGCGGTGACGATGTCGCGCGCGATGACGGCCTGGTCGGCGCCCAGCTTACGGGCGATGGCCTCGATGATGCGCAGGTTGGCCTGGTGGGGTACGAACGCGGCCAGCTCGGACGGGTCGACACCCGCCCGCGAGCAGGCCTCGAGCGCCACCGGACGCAGCGCGGTGGTGGCCCAGCGGAACACCGTCTGGCCCTCCTGCCGGAGGTAGTCGGCGCGGTCCTTGATGATGATCGCGTCGGACTTGTCGCCTGCGCTGCCCCACACCACGGGGCCGATGCCGGGCGTCTCCGACGGGGCCACCACCGCGGCCCCCGCGCCGTCGGCGAAGATCACCGCGGTGGACCTGTCGGTCCAGTCGATCCACTGCGACAGCTTCTCCGCGCCGATGACCAGCACGTTCCTGGCCGAACCCCCGCGCACCGCGGCGCTGGCGGTGCCGAGGGCGTAGCAGAAGCCGGCGCAGGCGGCGTTGACGTCGAACGCCCCGGGCGCCTTAATGCCCATGCGGTGGGCCACGATGGCGGAGGCGTTGGGGATCTGGGTCTCGAGCGTGCACGTGGCGACGATGACGAGGTCGATGTCCTCCGGCGACAGCCCGCTGGCGGCCAGTGCCTTGCCGCCGGCGATGGTGGCCATGTCCTCCAGCGACTCACCGTCGGGCGCGATCCTGCGCTCCTTGATGCCGACCCGGGACAGGATCCACTCGTCGTTGGTCTCCATGGTCTTCGCCAGGTCGTCGTTGGTGACCACGTTGGCGGGCTGGTAGTGGCCGAAGGCGAGCACCTTGGCGCCAGGGGCGATGTCGGGAATCTTCACGGGATCAGCTCCCTGGCCGCGTCGAGGTCGTCTGGGGTCTTCAGCGCGACGGTCCGCACGCCGCGCAGGGCGCGCTTGGCCAGGCCGGTCAGCGTGCCGCCGGGCAGCAGCTCGATGATCCCGGTGACCCCGAGACCGGACATGGTCTCCATGCAGGCGCCCCATCGGACGGGGCTGCTGACCTGCTGGACCAGCCGCTCGACGAACTCGGCGCCGGTGGCGACCGGCCGGCCGTCGAAGTTGGACAGCAGCGTGACCCTCGGGTCGGCGGGCGTGACGTTCCTGGCCGCCTCGCGCAGGCTCTCGACCGCCGTGGCCATGTGGGCGGTGTGGAAGGCGCCTGCCACGGAGAGCGAGATGAGCCGGGCGCGGGCGGGTGGGTCGGCCTTGAACGCGGCCAGCTGCTCGATGGTGCCGCCGGCCACGATCTGCCCGGCGCCGTTGATGTTGGCGGCGGTGAGCCCGTGTCTGTCGATCGCGGCGAGAACCTCCTCCTCGACGCCGCCGAGCACGGCCGTCATGCCGGTCTCGGTGATGGCGGCGGCCTTGGCCATGGCCTGGGCGCGGTCGCGGATCAACGAGAGCGCCTGCTCAGGGGTGAGCACCCCGGCCAGCGCGGCTGCGGCGAACTCGCCGACGCTGTGCCCGGCCACGACGTCGGGGGCCGCGCCGAGCGCCTCGGCGGAGGCCAGCGCGGCGGCCACGAGCAGCGGCTGGGCGACGGCGGTGTCGCGGATCTCGTCGGCGCCGGCGGTCGTGCCCTGGGCGATCAGATCGACCCCGGCGACCTCGGACCACGAGCCGAGCCTGTCGGCCAGACCGGGCAACTCAAGCCATGGAGCCAGGAATCCTGGCGTTTGGGCACCTTGGCCCGGAGCGACGAGTACAAGCACAAAATCCACCATGCCCTGTAGAAGTCCGACACGCGGATAGAGATCCGTACGAACTTTGTCCAGGGTGATTTGTAGGAACCCTACAGTGGGGATTCCGGCGCGGTTACGTTAGAGCGCGCCAGCTCTCTGCACTCTCCGCGAGCCTGCCGAGGATGAGCCCAACCTGGAGAGTGAAGGCGGACCTGCCCTCGGTGGGCTGGTAGCCCGTCAGCTCGGTGATCTTCTTGAGGCGGTAGCGCACGGTGTTGGGATGGACGAACAGCAGCCGGGCCGTGGCCTCCAGCGAGGTGCCCTGCTCCAGGTAGGTGGCCAGCGTGTCGAGCAGCGGGGTGCCCGCGAGCGGCAGATAGACGCTCTCGATGAGCTGCCGCCTGGCGTCGAGGTCGCCGTCGAGCGCCCGTTCGGCCAGCAGGTCCTCGGCGTGTACGGGCCTCGGCGCGTCGGGCCACCCTGACGACGCCTTCAGCCCGGCCAGCGCCGCCCTGGCCGAGTTGGCGGCGGCGTGCAGGTCGGCCACCTCGGGGCCGATGACGATGGGGCCGACGCCGAAACGGGCCACAACCTGCTTGGCCGCGTCGTTGACGCTGCCCGCGCCGCCCACGATCACGATCAGCCGGTCGGCCTGGACCCCCGCCAGCAGGTCCATGCCAATGCGGCGGCCCTTCTCCCGCAGGCCGTCGATGACCGCGCGCGGGTCTCCCTCGGGGGCGTGCCCGGCGATGACGACGACGGGGGAGGAGGTCCAGCCCAGGGCGGCGGCCCAGGAGTGCAGGCCGTCGTCCACCTCGCCGCGCACCAGGGCGTCCACGATCAGGGCCTCGAGCCTGGCGTCCCACGCCCCCCTGGCCTCGGCCTCGCGGGCGTAGACGTGGGCGGCGGCGAAGGCGACGTCGCGGGTGTAGCGCAGCATGGCCTGCTGGAGCTCGTCCTCGCCGCCGGGCGCGGCCAGCTCGTGGGTCTGCGCCTCGACCACCTCGACCACGACCCTGACGATGTCGACGGTCTGCTGGAGCGAGATCGACCGTTTGAGCTCGCGCGGCGCCGTGCCGAAGAACTCGATGCTGGGCGTGCGCCGCCCCTCACCGGCGGTCGAGAACCATTCGACGAACGCGGCGATGCCGGCCTGCGCCACGAGCCCCACCCACGACCGGTCCTCGGCGCTGAGTGCCCGGAACCACGGCAGTTGCTCGTCCATGCGCGCCATCGCCGCCGTGCCGAGCGAGCCCATGGCCCGCTCGAGCCTGCGTGTGGTGTCCTCCCGGGTCGACTCTGTCACGTCTCCTAGAGTGCCAGGTCCCCTCGGCTGACCGGAACGGCGGCTCGTCCCTCCCTCAGATGACGGCGACGGCGGTGATGAGCCCGAGCGCGACGTGGGTCACCGCGAGCAGCCGCGCGCCCGGCTGCAGGTCGGGCTCCTTGACCAGCTCGCGTACGGAGATGCCGACCACCCGGTCGAAGATCAGCATGGCCACCGTCTGCACCACGATGCCGACCAGCCCGAACACCGCCGTGCCCGCGAGGCCCTCCGTGAGCCGGCCGCCCGACGACCAGATCGAGGCGGCCACGATCAGCCCGACGGCCGCCATGGCCGAGGCGGCAAGCAGGGTGGCGTTGGGGTTGCGCTCAGTACGGATGACCTCGCTCAGCTTGCCGGGCGTGGCCCAGTCGATGACATAGAACCCGACGATCATCAGGGCCACGCCGACGGCCGCGTAGGCGGCGATGGCTCCCGCGCCGCGGGTGAGGACTTCGAGAAGCGTCACGTCATATCCAATCAAGGAGCGTCCCTGTTCAGGACGGGGATGTCAGTCGGCGATGCGGTGCGGTACAAATGAAGAGGTGTCATCGGTGATGAAACCGGTGGTCTCCCTGATGCCCAGCCCGGCGGCCTCGTCGGCGACCACCCAAGCCCCGAGCACCGGCCGCTGGCCCTCGAAGACCGGCAGCGCCTCGAAGCCTTGGAAGACGTAACCCTCCTCGCCGTACGTGCCGGGCGTCTGCTGGATGTCGCCGGGGGTGACGATGCGCATCGAGGCGCCCTCTCGCCCCAGCAGCGGCTTGGCGATGTAGGAGGTCAGGTCACGGGGTCCGTCGAGGTAGGCCGGCAGCAGGCTGGGATGGCCGGGATAGAGCTCCCACAGCAGGGCCAGCAGCGCCTTGTTCGACAGCAGCGTCTTCCACAGCGGTTCGATCCAGGTGGCGTGCCGCACGGCGTGCCGGCCGAACGCGTCGGCGAGCATCCACTCCCAGGGGTAGAGCTTGAACGCCGAGCGGATCATCCGTCCATCCACGTCGGCGAAGCAGCGGTTGAGCGCGTCCCAGCCGATGTCCTCCATGGCTATGGAGATGGTCTGCAGGCCCGCCTGCTCGGCGGTCTCCTGCAGGTAGGCCACCGTCATGGCCTCCTCGCCGGTCTCGTCCGTGTTCGTGAACGAGAAGTGCGTGGGCCCCGGCGGCAGCCGCAGCTCGCGCCAGCGGTCGATCAGCCGTTCGTGGACAGAGTTCCACTGATCGCCACCAGGATGCACGTCCTGCAGCCAGAACCACTGCACCACGGACGACTCCACCAGGGAGGTGGGCGTGTCGGCGTTGTACTCCAGCAGCTTCGCCGGGCCGGTGCCGTCGTAGCGCAGGTCGAAACGGCCGTACAGGTAGGGGTCACGGCGCTCCCATGAGCGCGCGACCTCCTCCCACGCCCACTCGGGGATGGCGAAGTCGGCGAAGCGGCCTGCCGAGACCACGTGCTCGACAGTGCTCAGGCACATGGCGTGCAGCTCCTCGACCTGCTCCTCCAGCTCCTCGATCTCGCCCATCGAGAAGACGTAGTGGACGGACTCGTCCCAGTAGGGGCGGCTCAGCCCTGACGGGTGCGCGGCCTTGTGGTAAGCCAGGCCCTGGCTCTCGATCGTCCTCTCCCAGCCGGACCTGGGAGTGTCATGCTCGCGGCGCACGCGTCAGCTCCCGCCGCCCCAGCGGTTGCCGAAGCCGCCTCGCTGGATCGATTTCCCCTGGCGGGAGGTGATGTTCGCGTCGGACGGCCGGTAGGTGGTGCCCCCATGCACACGATCGCCGGACCTCGTGCCGCCGTAGTACCACCTGTACGCCCCTCGCGAGCCACTGTTGTAGCTGCTGGAGTGGTAGTCGTCGTCATCGCAGTAGTCGTCGTCCACGACGCGGTAGGAACCGTAGGGCGGAGAGGAGGTGGTGGTGGGAGTCGGAGTCGGAGTGCTGTCGTCGTCCGGAGACTCGGCGAAGTCGTCGTCGGAGGGCTGGGTGGGCTCGTCCTCGACAAAGGCGACGCAGTCCGCGGTGATCTCCTCGTCCTGCGTGCTGCAGCCGACCAGCATCAGGGACAAGATGCTCAGCACGCTGATAGGGACGGCTTTCGACGCCTTCCGCCGGGGACGCGGTGATGTGCTGGTTTGTGGCGGTGGTGCCATCAAGCTCCTGCTTTCATGGGCCGATTACTCTAGCGGCGGCGTCCGTCCGTGTTCAATGAGTAATTAGTGCATCTCGATTTATTTCGGCTATGGAGGATGTATGGATCCGGTCATGGCCCTGCGCGAGATCGCCTTCCTGCTGGAGCGCGCAGGCGAGCCCACCTACCGTGTGCGGGCCTTCCGCCGCGCCGCCGCGGTCGTCGCCGACCTCCCCGAGGACGAGCTCGTGCGGCTGGCCCGCACCGATGGGCTCGGCGACCTGCCGGGCATCGGCAAGGTCACCGCTCTCGTGGTCAACGAAAGTCTCGACGGCCAGGTTCCGACCTACCTGCGAAGGTTGCACGCCACGGAGGGCGTCGAGCTCGACGCCGAGACCGCCGCGCTGCGCACGGCGCTGAAAGGCGACCTGCACAGCCACTCGGACTGGTCGGACGGCGGGTCGCCGATCGAGGAGATGGCCGAGACCGCCGCAGGGCTCGGCCACGAATATCTGGCGCTGACCGACCACTCGCCCCGCCTGACGGTGGCCAAGGGCCTCTCGGCCGAGCGCCTGGAGCGCCAGCTGGGCGTGGTGGCCGAGCTGAACGAGCGCCTGGCCCCGTTCAGGATCCTGACCGGCATCGAGGTGGACATCAACCCGGACGGCTCGCTCGACCAGGAGCGGGAGCTGCTCGAACGGCTCGACGTGGTGGTGGCCAGTGTGCACTCCAAGCTCCGCATGGACGGCGCGGACATGACCCGCAGGATGGTCACCGCCGTCGCCGACCCTCTCGTGGACGTGCTGGGGCACTGCACCGGCCGGGTGGTGCGGGCCGGCGGGCGGCGCGGGGAGCGCAGGCCGGAGTCGGAGTTCGAGGCGGAGCTGGTGTTCGAGGCGTGCCGGCGGTTCGGGGTGGCGGTCGAGATCAACTCGCGGCCCGACCGGCTCGACCCGCCCAAGCGGCTGATGCGGCTGGCGTACGAGATGGGGTGCGTCTTCGCGATCGACTCCGACGCGCACGCCCCGGGACAGCTCGACTGGCAGCGGTACGGCTGCGAGCGGGCGGCCATGTGCGGCATCGAGGCGGAGCGCCTCGTCAACGCCTGGCCCTTGGACAGGCTCCTCGACTGGACCCGGGCCTGACGCTCCGAGCACCCTCCCTCCGGTCGTCAGGTCTTTGTAGTCCTGCGGTGAGGCAGGGGTTACCGGGCGCCGCGGGGGCCCGCGGTTGTCGGTGGCGCGGCGTAGCGTCGCGGCTGTGAACCGTACCGACCGGCTCTACGCGCTCGTCGAAGACCTGCGTGCCATCGCGCCGCGCTGCCGCTCCGCCCGCGAGCTCGCCGGGCGGTTCGAGGTGAGCGTGCGCACGATCGAGCGCGACATCACCGCGCTGCAGGAGTCCGGCGTCCCGATCTACGCCCAGCCGGGCCGCAAGGGCGGTTACGCCATCGACAGGAAGATGTCCCTTCCCCCGCTCAACTTCAGCCCGGCCGAGGCGGTGGCGATCGCGGTGGCGCTCAGCCAGGCCGGCGACCAGCCCTTCGGCCGTCAGGCCCGCAGCGCGTTACGCAAGGTGGTGGCCGCGATGCCGGGGCCAGAGGGCGAGCTCGCCAGAGAGCTGGCCCGGCGGGTGCAGCTCGTCCAGCCGCCCGACCAGCCCGCCACCGGCATCCAGCCCCTGGGCGCCGAGGGCATCTCCCGGGCCATCGAGGAGGCGCTGCTGCGCCGCCGCGTGCTCAGGCTCGACTACGCCGACGCCAAGGGCGCGCTGACCTCGCGCGACGTCGAGCCGGGGGTGTTCCTGGGCGGGCGCGGCGGTTTCTGGTATCTCGTGGCGTGGTGCCGGCTCCGCGACGACGTACGCGTCTTCCGCCTCGACCGCATCGCCTCGGCCACCGTCACCGGCGAGCGCTGCCCCGAGCGCCCGCTTGAGGGGTTCGCCACCGACGTGCCCGAGATGGTCGTCCACGGCACCACCCTCGACTGAACTCGTGCTCGAAAAATCAAGAGGAAACACCGACATAGGGTTGTCGCTCTGCCGTTAGATCGTTGTCCCGTTCGAGAACTGAGGAGACGATGATGGACAACACGGTGACGTGGTTCGAGGTCGCGAGTGACGACCCCGAGGGCGCCGAGAGATTCTACGGCGGCCTGTTCGGCTGGGCCTTCACCGGAGAGGGCGGCCCGATCGACTACCGCACGATCAGCCGGCCGGGCGGCGACCAGCCGATGGGCGGGCTGTTCAACACCAAGGGCGAGTTTCCCAACCACGCGATCTTCCACGTGCAGGTCGCCGACGTCGAGGAGACCTGCGCCAAGAGCGAGTCGCTCGGCGGCAAGGTGCTGATGAAGGTGATCGACGACGGCGCCGGCACCGACTTCGCCTACATGAGCGACGTGTCCGGCAGCGTCTTCGGGGTCTTCCACCGCAGGTGATCATCCGGGCGCTGGCCGGGGGAGCGCCTTCCCCGCGACCACCGGCCCCCGCCCGGGCCGCTCCGCGCGGAGCGGTTCACCATTGATGCCCTGGACACGCCGCCGATCGCCGAGCGGCGGCGCGTCCAGGGCGATCGTCAGAAGTCGACGGCGGCCAGCCAGCGGCCGAGCAGGTCGCGGTCGCCGTGCACGGTCAGGTCGCCGGGTGAGCGCCTGCCATAGAGCATGAGCAGCAGATCCGACACCGGGCCCTGGACGGCGGTGTCGCCCTTGGCGTGGCCGCCCACCCAGGTGATCTTCCCGGCGGGGCCCTGCGTGATGGTCCACTCGCCCTCGCCGTCGCTCGCGTGGAGGTGGATCGTGGCCCCCTCCACACCGAGCCCGGCCAGCGACCGGGTGACCCAGGCGGCGTGCGGCAGGTTGTGCAGGAATTCCTCGACGCCGTCGACGGCGGTCTCCGCCGGGACGACCGGGTCGAGGCCGAGCGCGAGCTCGGCGTCGACCCGGTGGATCACCAGCTCGAAGAGCATCCGGGGTGTCCACCACGCGGCCCGCCGGTCCGGGCCCCAGGTCCACACCTCCAGCTCCGGATCGGTGGTGCGCAACGTGTCGAGCAGCTCGGCGGCCCCCGACATCAGCCAGGCGGAGTCGCCGCTGCGCCCCTCGGCCAGCCCGCTCGGCACCTGCCGCGACCAGATCTTCTCCCGCACCTGGTTGCGCAGCACGTGGGCCGCCCAGCGATGGGTCTGGCCGACATGCGTGACCAGCTCCGCGAGCGTCCATCCCGGGCACGTCGGCACCGTCACCGACAGGTCGCCCGCCAGGGCGGCCAGGCGCGCGGCCTCGGTCTCTATCCCCGCGATGCGCGCCTCACGCGACTCGTTCTCCGTCTCCTGGCCCGCGTTCTGAGTGTTGTTCTGCGTCACCTGACCCAGCCTAGGCCGCCGGGCAGCTGGCGCCCTTCTCGGGCACCTTGCCGTCGAGCAGGTACGCGTCCACCAGCCCGCGCACGCACTTGCTGCCCGACAGGTACGCCCCGTGCCCTTCGCCCTCGTACGTCACCAGCGTGGCCGTCTTGAGCTGGGACGTCAGCTTGGGCGCCCACTGGTACGGCGTGGCCGGGTCGCCCTTGCCGCCCACCACCACGATCGGCGCGGACCCGGTGGCGTCCACGTGCCGCGCCTGGTTGCTGCCCTTGACCGGCCAGACCCGGCACAGCCCGCCCGAGCCCTCGCTGCCGAACAGCGGCGAGATCTTCAGCGCGGCCGCCTCGGTGCGCCGCAGCTCGGCTCTGCTGGGGCGCTCCGCGGTGTCGGCGCAGGTGATGGCAGGGAAGCTGGTCATCTGCGTGGAGTAGGTGCCGTCATCCCTGCGCCCGGTGTAGTTGTCGGCGAGGTAGAGCAGCGCCTCGCCGTTGCCCTTGAGTCCTTCGCTGAGCGACTGCTCCAGGAACGGCCAGGTCAGCTCGGAGTAGAGGGCGGCGGCCACGGCGGTGGAGGCCAGCCCCTGCGTCAGCGTGCGGCCGTGAACGTTGAGCGGCTTGGTGGTCAGCTTCATCAACAGGTTCTCGACGTTGCGGTCGGCGGTGGCCTCGTCCTTGCCGAGCGCGCACGTGGTCTTGACGCACGAGCGCAGGAAGCTCTCGTACGCCTTCTGGAAGCCGCGCGTCTGGGCCAGCGTGCGCTGCTCGAACGAGACCGTCGGGTCGAGCGGCGCGTCGAGCACCATCCGGCCCACGTTGTGGGGGAACTCGGTGGCGTAGACGGCGCCGAGCTGCGTGCCGTAGGACATGCCGACGTAGTTGAGCTTGGAGTCGCCCACGGCGGCGCGGATGCGGTCCATGTCGCGGCTGGCGTTCACGGTGCCGACGTGGGGCAGGATCTTGCCGGAGTCGCGCTCGCAGAGCTCGGCGAACCTCTTGTTGGCCGCCGTGGCGCGCCGGTGCGTCTCCTCGTCGGGGGGCAGCGTGTTCAGCGAGGTGTACGCCTCGAGCTCGGAGGCGTCGCCGCAGCGCACGCCCGAGCTGCGATCGACGCCGCGCGGGTCGAAGCTGATCAGGTCGTAGCGGGTCCGCAGCGTGGTGAGCGCCTTGGCCGCCTGGTCGAGCGTGTCGACGCCGGACGCGCCCGGGCCGCCGAAGTTGAACACCACGGATCCGAGCCGCTTGTCCTTGCCGGTGGTGGGGAGCTTGATGAGCGCCAGGTTGAGCTGTTCGCCGTCGGGTTCGTCGTAGTCGAGCGGCACCGCGAGCGTTCCGCACCGCACTGAGCTGTCCTGGCGGGCGGGGGGCTCACCATCGGGACGCTCGATGTCGGTGCACGGCCCCCAGTCGATCGTGGCGGTCTCGCCGGGGGCGTCCGTGGCGGGCTCGGCTGGTGCGGTGGAGCAGCCGGCTGCGGTCACGAGCAGGGCGGCGGCTAGGACACGTCGCATATCGATGGAACTTCCCCTCGTCTCTCCGGGGGAAGTAGTGCCCACAATACGTGACCGTGCACCAAACCCGGGTGAGGCGGCGCGTATCCACCCTGGTCGCGCCGCCATCGGGACGGGTCAGACGCCCATCGACTGCGTGTCGTTGCTCTCGGCGCCGCCCGCCTCGGTGACGCCGTTCTTCAGGTGGTAGCGGGCGATGGCCTCGCGCAGCACCTCGCCGCCGAGCTCACCCTGCTTGACCAGGCTGGACAGCACGGCCAGCGTGATCGACGCCGCGTCCACGTGGAAGTGGCGGCGCAGCGCCGAGCGGGTGTCGGACAGGCCGAACCCGTCGGTGCCCAGCGAGGACCAGTCACCCGGCACCCACTGCGCGATCTGGTCCTGTACGGCCTTCATGTAGTCGCTGACGCCCACGAACGGCCCGCGGGCCTGCGACAACACCTGCGTCACGTAGGGGACGCGCCGCTCGGCGTCGGGGTGGAGCAGGTTGTGCTCCTCGCAGGCCAGGGCATCGCGGCGCAGCTCGGTCCACGACGTCGCCGACCACACGTCGGCCGACACGCCCCAGTCCTCGGCCAGCAGCCGCTGCGCCTCCATCGCCCACGGGCCGGCGACGCCCGATGACAGGATGTTGGCCTTCGGCCCCGGCGTCTGCGGCCCCTCGGCGAACTTGTAGAGGCCCTTGAGCAGGCCCTGCACGTCGATGTGCGGGGGCTGCGCCGGCTGCAGGTAGGGCTCGTTGTAGACGGTCAGGTAGTAGAAGATGTCCTCCGGCTGGTCGCCGTACATCCTCCTGAGGCCGTCCTTGACGATGTGGGCCACCTCGAACGCCCAGGACGGGTCGTAGATGACCGCGGCCGGGTTGGTCGAGCCGATGAGCGGCGTGTGACCGTCCTCGTGCTGCAGGCCCTCGCCGTTGAGCGTGGTGCGGCCCGCGGTGGCGCCGAGCAGGAAGCCGCGGCCCATCTGGTCGCCCATGGCCCACATCTGGTCGCCGGTGCGCTGGAACCCGAACATCGAGTAGAAGATGTAGATCGGGATCATGTGCTCGCCGTGCGTGGCGTACGACGTGCCGGCGGCGATGGTCGAGGCCATCGAGCCCGACTCGCTGATGCCCTCGTGCAGGATCTGCCCCTGCACCGCCTCCTTGTAGGACAGCAGCAGCTCCCTGTCGACGGCCTCGTAGGTCTGGCCGTGCGGCGAGTAGATCTTCGCCGTCGGGAACATGGCGTCGAGGCCGAACGTGCGGGCCTCGTCCGGAATGATCGGCACGAACCTGTGGCCGATCTCCTTGTCGCGCATGAGGTCCTTCAGCAGCCGTACGAACGCCATCGTGGTGGCGACCTGCTGCTTGCCCGAGCCCTTGCCGAAGGCGTCGTAGACGTCGTCGCCGGGCAGCTTGACCGGCTTGGCGCGGACGACCCGTTTGGGCAGCACGCCGCCGAGCGCGGCGCGGCGCTCCATCATGTACTGGATCTCGGGGTCGTTCTCGCCCGGGTGGAAGTAGGGGGGCAGCTCGCCCTCGAGCGCGGAGTCGGGGATCGGCAGGTAGAGCCGGTCGCGGAACTCCTTGAGCTCGGCCTTGGTGAGCTTCTTCATCTGGTGGGTGGCGTTGCGGGCCTCGAAGTCCTTGCCCAGCGTCCAACCCTTGATGGTCTGGGCGAGGATCACCGTCGGCTGGCCGACGTGCTCGCGGGCCGCCTTGAACGCGGCGTAGACCTTGCGGTAGTCGTGGCCGCCGCGCGACAGCTTGCGGATGTCGTCGTCGGTCAGGTGCTCGACCATCTTGCGCAGGCGCGGGTCGGAGCCGAAGAAGTGCTCGCGGATGTAGGCGCCCGACTCGACGGAGTAGGTCTGGAACTGGCCGTCGGGCGTCGTGTTCATCTGGTTGACCAGCACGCCGTCGACGTCGGCCGCCAGCAGCGGGTCCCAGTCGCGGCCCCACACGACCTTGATGACGTTCCAGCCGGCGCCACGGAAGTAGGACTCCAGCTCCTGGATGATCTTGCCGTTGCCGCGCACCGGGCCGTCGAGCCGCTGCAGGTTGCAGTTGATCACGAACGTGAGGTTGTCGAGCTCTTCGCGCGCCGCCACGCCGATGGCGCCGAGCGACTCGGGCTCGTCCATCTCGCCGTCGCCGAGGAACGCCCACACGTGGCTGCGGCTGGTGTCCTTGATCTGCCGGTTGAGCAGGTAGCGGTTGAACCGCGCCTGATAGATCGCGCCGATCGGGCCCAGGCCCATGGAGACCGTCGGGAACTCCCAGAAGTCGGGCATCAGTCGCGGGTGAGGATAGGAGGGCAGGCCGTGGAAGCCGTGCGACAGCTCCTGGCGGAACGCGTCGAGCTGGCTCTCGTTGAGCCGGCCTTCGAGGAAGGCGCGGGCGTAGATGCCCGGCGCGGCGTGCCCCTGGAAGAAGACCTGGTCGCCCGACTCGCCGTGGTCCTTGCCGCGGAAGAAGTGGTTGAAGCCCACTTCGTAGAGCGACGCGGCCGAGGCGTAGGTGGCGATGTGGCCGCCCACGTTGGTGCGGGCGTTGGCCCTCGACACCATGATGGCCGCGTTCCAGCGGATGTAGGCGCGGATGCGGCGTTCGACGTGCTCGTCACCCGGGAACCAGGGCTCGCGCTCCGGCGGGATCGTGTTGATGTAGTCGGTGCTGCGCAAGCCCGGCACGCCGACCTGGTGCTCGCGGGCCCGTTCGAGCATGCGGAGCATCAGGTAGCGCGCTCTGGTGCGGCCTTCGGTCTTGACGACGTTGTCGAGAGACTCGAGCCACTCGTTGGTCTCACTGGGATCGACATCAGGCAGCTGGCTGGGTAGGCCGTCGCTGATGATCGAGAATCGCTGGCGTCCGGAAGCCACTGGGTCTCGCCTTCCGAGGTGGACTGATGACTGGTCTGGGTCGCCTTCCATCCTGGTCGCTAGTCGTAGAAAACGCATCTCTACTCGTCGGTAACCAGGGTGTCCCTGCTGGCAGGAGGGGTGCCGATGGCCTAGACCACCGATGGTAGGACGAATCTCGCCACAGGTTACATCCCGGGAGCAATTTAACAAGACCGGAAAACGAACGAAATTTCGCTCATATGGCCTGGATCGGTCCCGGGGGCTCGCCGTACGAGAACCTGCCCTGGAGAGGCGGGGGTACGCGCCTGGCGCCGTGCCGCGCGAGTCTAACCCCTTGCCCGGCGCCGCCCCGGACGGGGGCGGGCGCCGGGCCCTCCTCTATGGAGGCGCGCGCGTACAGACGTCTCCGCACCAGTGATCTCCGGGTCTCGTCCTCAGGAAGTCTGCTGTTCGCTCACAGGTGAATCGTCGGAGAGGAGGACGCCCGCGGGCTCGGCGCACCGGGCGCTCACGGTCCGAGCCGCGTAACATTTTGGTCATGTTTCGGCTTGTCGTCGCTCCGGGCGCAAAAAATCCCTTGTCTCCAGATCTGGTCTTTTCTTGAGGCTTTCGGAGTATCAGGCTGGAGGTATGAAGGCGACGGCAGGCGACCGGCTCCTGATGCACGGCAATATCGTTGGCGAAAGGGACCGGATCGGAGTAATCGTGGAGGTCCAAGGCCCGGACGGCGGGTCTCCCTACATGGTGCGGTTCGACGACGGGCACACGGGGCTGGTGTTTCCCGGTCCTGATGCGGTCGTTGTCCGTAAGTAAGATTTTCTTGTGAAATCTCAAATCATCTCTGTGACCACCGGTTCACGGGAGACGGTGCACGACATCACGGCCGAATGCGCCGACTTTGTACGCGCGCAGGGCGATGACGGGCTGCTGCACGTTTTCGTGCCGCATGCCACGGCCGGGGTCGCCCTGCTCGAGCTGGGGTCACGCAGCGACGACGACCTGCTCGCCGCGCTGCGCGACCTGCTGCCGCCCGACGACCGGTGGCGTCACGCCCACGGTTCGGCCGGGCACGGACGGTCACACGTCATGCCCGCGCTGATCCCGCCCTATGCCACGATCCCCGTGCTGGGCGGGAGAATGGCGCTGGGCACCTGGCAGTCCGTGGCGCTGGTCGACCTGAACGTCGACAACCCGCAACGCCAGGTTCGGCTGTCGTTTTTGTCTGATTGATTCTGGCCGACCACGGCCGTACCCGTGGCGACCGTTGACGACTGAGGGTCACAGCGTGTGGACTGTGCCGAAGCGATAAACCGCATAAGCGGGGCCACTCAAGCAGGAGGGATAAACGTGAGCGCGACCGCGGGTCAGGCGCAGGGCGAGCGCGGCCTGGCCGAACGACTCGGCCTCAAGCCGGGTCAGGTGGTGCAGGAGATCGGTTGGGACGAGGACGTCGATGACGAGCTTCGCGACTCCATCGAAGACCTGACCGGCAACGAGCTGCTGGACGAGGAGAGTGACGACGTCGTCGACGTGGCGCTGCTGTGGTGGCGCGACGGCGACGGAGACCTCTTCGACGCACTGACCAACGCCATGCGATCACTCGCCGAGGGCGGCCAGATCTGGCTGCTGACTCCCAAGGCCGGGCGTGAGGGCCACGTGGAGCCGAGCGACATCGGGGAGGACGCCACGACCGCGGGTCTCTCGCAGACCAGCAGCATCTCCGCAGCCCCCGACTGGTCAGGCACGAGGCTCGTGACGCCCAAAGGCCGACGGTAGGAGCTCGAGCGCCCGCCGTGCGGCAGGATGGTTCCCGTGAACGCACATCCTGCCGAGGTCGGCGCCCAGGCTCCTGATTTCGAGCTGCAGGACCAGCACGGCACGCCGGTGCGCCTGTCCCAGTTCCGGGGCGCCAATGTCGTGCTGGTCTTCTACCCGCTCGCTTTCAGCGGGATCTGCCACGGCGAGCTGTCCGCGCTGCGCGACACCCCGCTCGACGGGGCACACCTGCTGACCGTCTCGGTCGACTCCATGTTCACCCACCGCGCATGGGCGGATCGTGAGGGTTACACGTTCCCGCTCCTCTCCGATTTCTGGCCACACGGACAGGTCGCGCGGGCGTACGGTGTCTTCGATGAGGCGAAGGGGCTCGCGCTACGGGGGACCTTCATCATCGACCGCGAGGGCGTGATCCGGTGGAAGGTGGTCAATCCGACCTCCACCGCACGTGACGTCGCCGACTACGTGAAGGCACTCGCCGACATCTCTTGACTTCGGAGGCAACGATGCCCTGCTACCGCTGCGGGGCCCGGCAGACCGACCCGGTGCGCGGCGCCAGCCCGTGGCAGCGCGGGGTGCGCAACGAGTCCCAGGTGCTCGTCTGCCCGGACTGTCAACGGCTGCACGACCACGACCTCGACGCGTGCTCCACCTGCGGGTCCACGGCGCTGATCTGCCGGCTGGGCGAGGTGGAATGCCGGTCGTGCGGGGCCGTGCGGATGGCCCGCTCCGATGCGCTGACGGTCTCGGTGGCGCCGCCGCCGGGGCTCTCCGCGGAGGTGGAGGCGGCGCTCAACAGGGTCCTCGGGCGCGCCTGAGCTGCTTCTGGGGCGGCCGCACGGGCTCGATGCCGGGTGGTCCCACGTCCGGGTGCACAAGCCCTCAGGCGTACGCCTGGGCTCTTCCGGCGCGTGTCGCGGGCGTCTGGCGTACGCGGTCGGAGGGGTCCCGCCCGGGGTCGCTGCCTGGAGCGCCGGCCGGCGGGAGCGACCGCCTGCGTGCGCCCGCTACGTGCAGCGCTTCAACAGCGCCTTTCCGGACATGTGATGAGCTGCGCTATCGTCTCCTTCCGTGTCCGCAAAGAGTTCGTTCGTCGTAGCGCTCGACGTCGGTGGCACGTCCATGAAGGGCGGCCTGGTCAGCGAGTCCGGCGCGGTGCTGCTGAGCGAGCGGCGCCCGACCCCGCGGGCGGAGGGCCCAGAGGCGGTCGTGGCCGCCATCTCCGGCTTCATCGGCCACCTCGCCGGCTCGGGCGACGGCGACCCGGCAGGCGTCGGTCTGGCCGTGCCCGGCCTGGTGTCCGACAACTCCGCCGTCTACGCCACCAACCTGGGCTGGCGCGACGTTCCCGCCACGGACTTCACCGCCCTGGACATCCCGGTCATGCTCGGGCACGACGTACGCACGGGCGGCCTCGCGGAAAGCATCCTCGGCGCTGGTCAGGGCGTGGCCGACTTCCTCTTCCTGCCCATCGGCACGGGCATCGCCGGCGCCTCGATCATCCACGGCGAACCGTACGGCGGCTCCGCGGGCTGGGCCGGCGAGATCGGCCACACCCCGGTCTTCCCGGACGGCGAAGAGTGCGCGTGCGGCCAGTTCGGGTGCCTGGAGACGTACGCCTCGGCCGCCTCGGTGGGGCGCCGCTACAGCGAACGGGCGGGCGTGGAAGGCGTCAAGGCCGAGCAGGTCGTCTCCTCCGACGACCCGATCGCCATCGAGGTCTGGGACGAGGCCGTGGAGGCCCTGTCGCTGGCGCTGGCCACGTACACACTGCTGCTCGACCCCTCACTGATCGTCCTCGGCGGCGGCCTGGCCGAAGCGGGCCCCGCCCTCTTCGACCCGGTACGCACCCGCCTTGTCAAGCGACTGGCCTTCCGCGACGCCCCACCCCTGGTGCCGGCGGCGCTCGGGGTCGACGCCGGGATGCTGGGGGCGGCCCTGCTCGGCTGGCGCGCGGCGGGCCGTCCTGAGCTGGGCCCAGGGTGGACGGTGGATGTGCGATCGGCGCCGATGGTGTCGTAAGGTGTAGTGCCGATCAGGGGCGGTTAGCTCAGCGGTAGAGCACTCGCCTTACAAGCGAGGGGTCACTGGTTCGAACCCAGTACCGCCCACCAGCATGAACACCTGATGATCAATCGTGGAAACGGCCCCTGCGGGGCTGACGGGGACGAATGTGTCCAACGCAACATGTCGGGACCCAGTAGCGACGCTTCTGCTCGGTGATGTCGAGCAGTTGTCCGCCGTTGGCTTCGATGACCCGTTGCGAGGCGATATTGGTCTTGTCGCACATGACCAAAGCCTGAGAGATGCCTAGAGACTGGGCGATCGGCAGGGCCGCCGCGAGCATAGCCGTCGCGTGACCCTGGCGGCGCGCGCTGGGGCGGACGTCATAGCCGATGTGGCCGCCGAACGTCTCCAGCGCCGGGGTGAGCCGGTGACGGATGGCCAATCTTCCCAGGAATTGCTCGCGGTCGACCCACCATAGGGTGGTCATCGGCACGAATCCGGGACGTACACCCCATGAGTTCCGCTCGTCGACCACGCGCGCGGTGTACGCCTCGAAGGCCTCCGGGGCCACCAGAGCCTGCGGGTCGACATCGTCGATGTACCACGGAACCGGATAGTCAAGGTCGGCACGGAACTCGGCTACGGCGGCCAGAAACGACGTCCGCAACGTGCCGATCGGATCGATGAACTCTGGCATGGCGATCATGATGCCTGCGAGGGTGGGTGGCGCCAAGCCGTTATCGGGCTCAGCGACGTCGTCGCAGCATGGGCACAAGGTTGTCTCTGGCTGGCTCAGAGTTTCTTTACTGGGTCAAGGCGACGGCGCTCCGCGCCGTGCGCACGGCCCGCGCCCGCCTGCCGTCCCGGGCATGCGGCCTGACGCCAAGGTCACGAACCAGAACCTGGCCGACCGGTGTGGCGTGGACGTCAAGACGGTGGAACGCTGGCTTCAGGACGAGGCTCGTGTCCCGCATCTGCGGCACCAGTGGGCCGCCGCAGAGGCACTAGGAGTTGAGACAGCGGTGCTATGGCCAGACGCAATTCGCAATACGGTGAAAACGGGGCCGGATAAGGAAGTATTGACCGTTTATCCGTATCGCTCCGCGTGCCCGAAATCAATCTGGCGCAACCTCATCAACGCGGCGCGCAACGAGATCGTGTTCGCCGGTTACCCGAACTACTTCCTGTGGCTGGAACACCCGAACCTGGCGAAGGTCCTCAAACGGAAAGCGCAGCAGGGCTGCAAGATCCGGTTTCTCGTCGGCGACCCGGACAGCAAGGTCACCCAAAGCCGCGAGGAGGTGGAGAACGTCCCGCTGGCCGTGTCCACACGCATCCGGATCACGCTGTCGGAGATCGAGCAGCTACGCGACGTCCCCGGCATCGAGGCCCGATACGGCGACGAGCACATCGCCATGAGCGTGTTCCGATTCGACTCGGAGATGCTCGTCACCCCTCACCTGGCCAGGCTCGTTGGGCACGACTCGCCGATGCTGCACCTGCGGCGGTACCAGGACGGCGGCTTGTTCGACCGGTTCGCGTACCACGCTTCCGAGCTGTGGAGCAACGGCCGTGACGTATGGCAGCAACCGCAGCCCACGGGCCAGATGCTGGGTGACTAACTGAGTGACAATCGCCCCGGACGACCCTGGACTTCAGAGGACCGCACGGGACCATAACCCCAGGTGGGGACGGGAGCGATCCCGATCTGTCCGAGCGCCGCCGGTCGGCCTACGGGCCCAGGTAGACGTTCGACGAGAGCCATGCCGGACGCGGCAGGCCGAAATGCTCCTCGAGCATCAGTTCGGCCTGAGTAAGCGCACCGTAGACCCAACCCTGCCCGGTCGACCACGCCGATCCGCAGATGTACAGGTTGGCGCCGGGGATCGGGTGGCGCATCCGCGGCATGATCTCCCAGCTCTTCGCCCCGACCTGCCAGAAGTGGTAGGCCGCGCCGTATGGGTCCTGCACCCAGTCCTGGAAGTAGGCGGCTGTCGGGTCGGGGATGCGGGCGCGGCGTCCGTGCAGCTCGCGCAGCTGGCGCTGCGCCTCGTCGACCAGTGTTCCCGGCGCCGTCGCGTCCATCGGCCGCGGCGGCCGGGTCACCGACACCGGGACCAGGCGTTTCGGCCGCGTCAGCAGCTCGTTCCAGAACTCCACGTCGCTGAGGTCGTTATAGGAGGCCAGCAGCAGGGCATTACGGTTGGCGGGGTCGGCTCCGGGCTGGTTCCCCTCGACGCCCCAGTAGTACGTCTGACGCAGGGGCAGGTCGCTCACCGAGCGACCGGCATTCAGGCCGAGATCCTCCCACCACGGCCGGTCGTAGGCGAGGAAGAGCTTCGAGGCCGGCCTCGTGACGATCGAGCCGAGGTCGGACAGGAACCGGTTGCTGGAGAAGAGGAAAGTGTCCGGGTCCAGCAGCTCGATCGAGCGCTGGGGCATCGCCAGGACGACGTGGCGCGCCCGAACCTTGAGCGGCCGGCCCTCGGGCCACACAGTGATGGCAAGGGTCAGCACCTCCTCGCCGTCAACCGTCTCCCGGTCGATCCGGCGTACCTGGTGGTGGAGGTGGACACTCCCGCCCTCCGCCACGAACCGGCGGACGAGCTCCTCGGGCATCGTCTGGTAGCCGTCACGCAGGAGCAGGTACTGCGGCGGCGGGGAGCCGACGAAATCCGCCACCGATGCCTCCATCGCCTCGACGCTGTTGACGTTGGACACCACCGACCCGTAGCCCAAGCCGTCGCGGAGGAACGACCACCCCTCCTGACCTACCGCATCGAGCAGCAGATTCCAGAACCCGATGTCGTACAGGCGCCGCCCCTCGGCCGACGCCGTTGGCTTGATCCTGTCCCAGGCCCGATGATCCATCTGGGCAGCGTTGGGGACGAAGCGCTGAATGACGGACAGGAGCGCGTCGTCCGGCGTCATACCGCGGATCGCGGCCGGCAGGTCGTAGGGCACGACCCTCGGATCGGTGAACTGCCTCATAGTGAAGCGGCGCTGACGCAGGTAGACGAGGTTCTGTGGCTCGTCGACGGGGAAGGGGGCCGTCGGCAACCGGAGATGTCTCACCAGGTCGGCCACGACCGGCTGGTTGGTCAAGTAGCGCATCCCACCCAGCTCAGCGTGCAAGTGTGGCATACCGTGCGGCGTCACCGAGAAGAGGCGGCCGCCGACGCGCTCGCTGCTCTCGAACAGACGCACCACGAGCCGGCCGCCGCGCCGCCGCCGCAGCCTGCTCAGAACGCCGCTACGCCTGGCCTCCGATCCGAGCAGCCGCCAGCCCGCGTACGCGCCGGACACTCCGGCGCCGATGACGGCGACATCGATGACGCCCTCCCCGGCCTGCGCCGAGGCAGCCCGCGCCGGGGCGCCGAGCATTCCCCCGACGATGGCGGCGGTACCGACCGCCGCGCCCCCCTTGAGCAGATCGCGCCGCGTGGATCCACCCTTCGCCGACGGGATTCCGGCTGGGATGTCCTCGCTGTGCTCGTGGACGCTCATGCAACTCCCCTAGCGTGCTCCGCAAGTGGGGGTCGTGATGATGTTCCATCCAGTTGCCGGTCTTGTCGAGGCAACACCCCGACCGGGTGCATTGTCGTGCGGGTGGCATGGCCCTTACACGAACATCTGGTGACCGGCAACCCCCGAAGGACTTCCAGCGCGGACCACTTAGCTCAAACGCTTGGGCACTCCTGGAAATCCGGTCTCATCCTGTGGTTCGAGCTCACCGGCGCCTCCTGATGCCTGGCCACGTTCGGCGCACTCGCCAGGGCACGGACCGGTTCGGACACCTGGCGTGGACCAGGTGGGAGCGCAGAATGGTGACGTCCTCTGGGCGGCTCCAGAAGTCGTTGCCGCCGCGCACGACCAGCGTCGGTGCGGTGATCAGGCTGGCGTTCCAGACGGAAGAGGGCGGTCTGGCTCTGTGCAATTTGTTCCTTGACCTCAACCGGCTATCACATGAACGTTCGCGTGTTCGTCAGCGCCGCCCGCCGAACTCCCAGTCGTGGACCTCGATGTCCGCGTACCGGTCCTGGGTCAGGACGGCGCGTGCCGCGTCCGGGTCTGGTGCCCGCACCAGCGCCGCCGTACCCAGCCAGGTCGTGCCGTCGTCGGACAGCAGCGGCCCGTACGCGATCAGGTCGTCCCGGCCGGGCCGCGGGGCGGGGTCGGCGGCCTGCCCGGTGCCCAGGCCGAGCACCAGATAGCGGTTGCCGCCCTCCCGGCCGCCAGGGAAGTCCCACATGGTGCGCCCGAGGACGTTGTGCCATCGGCGCAACATCACGTCGCGGTAGACGCCGGCCTGGTAGTTGGGCTCGTCGAAGACGAACGCACGCGCGGTGGCAGGATCTGGCAGGTCGAGGATGTGCACGCTGCCGGTGGCCGTGTCGGTGCCGCGGGCGAAGGTCGGGCCACGGGCGATCATCTCCGCCGCGTACCGGTCCATGTAGGACCAGTGCTCCTCCACCAGCTCGTCGCGCAGCGTCGCGGTGTCAGGCCGGTCGCGGTGGTAACAGAAGAACTCCATGCCGAGAGTACCTACCATGCACCGCGCCGGCAGCTCCACCGTGATCAGGGCGCCTCGGCGAGCGACAGGCTGTTCCCGTCCGGGTCCAGCACGACGACGTGGCGCACGCCGTTGCCGTAGGTTTCCACCGGTTCGTGGCTGATGCCGTGGGCGGCGAGGCGGTCCAGGATGTCGTCGAGGCCGGTCACCCCGAGCGTGATCATGGCCCTCCCCACCCGCTCGGCCCCAGCGCCCCGGTCGTCGACGACGACCCACGCGTTCTCGCCGACCTGCCACAGGTACTCCTCGCCGATGACCTCGTCCGCAGGGCGGCCGAAGAACACCCCGAACCATTCCAGTGACTTCGTACGGTCGCTCACCGGCATGACGCTGTACAGGTCCACGTGGACCACTCCTTTCGATCGTGTCGGACGTTGGACTACTCCCGTGACCGGAACTCATCGGGGAAACGTGCTCGGAGCCGTCAAGGAATCCTCGCGGGGGTGGCCGCCGCTGCCGGTCTGCTCGCGTACGAGGAGGGCGCCGAGAGCGGCGGCGACGATCGGCAGCCCGGCGACCACCGCCGCGATCACCGGCCACGGGGTCGGGAAGGGCACTCGTGGCGGTGAGTCCCACGTGGTCGACGCCGTCAACGGCCAGATCAGCAACATCCCGATGGGGCACCCGGCGACCGCGCCCAGCACCGTGCCGCACGCCGCGCTCAGCCCCGCGCGACAGGCGCCGAACCACCGGAGCGTCGCGGCCGAGCCGTCACCGGCCCGCGCCGGCAGACGGCCTGCCCGCGGGCTCGTGGCCCTGCCTCCGCCGGTGGCCAGAGCACTGCCGAGGGCCACGAGAAGGACCGCGGCGACGACGGCCGGCCAGCCGGTCCAGGGCTGGAATCCCCGCTCCACATAGGTTTGCGCGACGTCACCCAGCCGGGCGTCGAGCCGCTCCTGCTCGCTCGCCGAGACGCGGTGGACGGAGGGATCGACGATCAGTTCGCCGGGTTCCAGCTGATGGCCGAGGTCCCGGATCGCCTTCGCCGGGACGAAGATCGTCTCCATGTGCGGATCGTCGGTCCGGGCGACGATCGCCGGAAGGGTGTGGATCGTCCGTGGATCGCCCCCTCCAGTGATGATCCTGACCGAGTCGACTTCCACGTCGGCGGTGGTGACCACCACCGCCGTGTCCTCGTCGTACGGCGTCGACCGGTCACCTGTGAGATACCGCAGCAGAGCCTCGTCACCGATGACCTCATGCGGGTAGACGGTCCCTTCCGGCAGGCCGAGACCGTCGACATGCACGCCGACATGCGGGGAGTGACGGGGGACCTGACTTTCGGCCACGGGCACGCCGGGTAACTCCCGCTGGATCGCCGCGCGTACGGCGTCCATGCCCGCCGGCGGGAGAGGGCTCACCAGGAGGGCGCCGGGCCGGGCCCGCGGGAGGTAGTCGGCCCTGAGCTGGGCCGTCGCGCCGACCGCGATGATCGTCAACGCGATTCCGGACGCCGTCGCCATCGCGGTCAGCGTGATCGCGGGAGCCGTCGCCGTACGACGACCGGCCAGGTCGCGGGCCGCCAGGCGAACGGGCAGCGGCAGCCGTTCCGCGTACCGGCCGAGCATGTCCAGCAGCCGCGAGGCGAACGGGCTCAGCCCGATGAGAAGCAGGCCCGCGCCTGTGAGAGCCGCCACGGTGAATTCGGCCCATGCGTAGGAGCCGTAGCGCGAATCTGCCCGCGCCGAGCACGCGCCGAACGCCATCAGCCAGACGCCGGCGAACGACACGAACAGGCCCCCGAGGACGTAGGCCCGGTGGATGCGCTTATGGCGGGACCGCGGCGCGGACAACAGCGCGATCGTCACCGACAGGGACGCGAACATCCCGAGCACGGTCACCATCCCGGTGATCGCCAGGGACGTTGTCTTGAAGATCATGGCGGAAGGGTAGTGGGAACCGGCCGGAGCCCTCCCGCCCCGCGGTCAGGGCACGGTCAGGGGCTCGCCGTTGGCGGTGACGTTCTTGAGCACCAGGTCCTCGACGTGCTCGACGACGACCGGCGTCGCGGTGGCGCCGAAGTCCACGTCGGTCAGCGTGATCCCGCGGATCGGGGCGTCGGCGTAACCGCGCAGGTTGAGTGCCCGGTTGGCGGTCCGTACGGTCATGTCCCGCACGTCGATCCCGCCCACGCGGGGGTTGAAACCGTGGCCGGGTCCCTCCTCGTAGTTGAAGTTGATGTCGATGACCGAGCCGCCCACCTGGCCGATCTCGAGATCCCTGGCGTGGAAGCCCTCGATGAACCCGCCGCGTACGGAGTTCGTCTTGAAGCGCAGGGCGATGTCGAGGTTGGGGCTGGACATCGCGCAGTCCCTGATGAAGACCTCGCGTACGCCGCCGGACATCTCGCTGCCGATCGTCATGCCGCCGTGCCCGTCGCGGAAGGTGCAGTTCTCGACGACGATGAGCTCGCTGGGCACGTTCACGCGGCGGCCGTCGGCGTTGCGTCCCGACTTGATCGCGATGCAGTCGTCGCCGGTGTCGAACGTGCAGCCGCGGATCACCACCATCCGGCTCGCCTCGGGGTTGCAGCCGTCGTTGTTCGGGCCGTGCGACTCGACCGTGACGTTCTGCACGAGGACGTTCTGCGACAGCGTGGGGTGGATCTCCCACATCGGTGAGTTGACGATGGTGACGCCCTCGACGAGTACGTTGTCGCACCGGTAGGGCTGGACGAAGGACGGACGCAGGTAGCCGCCCTCGCCGTATCGCCGCCGGATGACCGGCACGCCCTGCTCGGCCTGGGCGAACAGCGCGGCCCTGGCCTCGGCCTGGTGGGGCTCGCCCGGCTCCCAGCCGTCGTCGCCCGACCCCTTCCACGGCCACCAGTGATCGTGGTCGGCCTGCCCGTCGAGTACGCCTGACCCGGTCACCGCGATGTTCCGCTGGCCGTGGGCGTAGATCAGCGGGGAGTAGTTGTAGAGCTCGACGCCCTCGAATCTGGTCAGCACCAGCGGGAGGTACGCCTTCGGGTCGGTGCTGAACAGCAGCCTGGCACCCTCGGTGACGTGCAGGTCGACGTTGCTCAGCAGGTGGATGGCGCCGGTCAGGAACCGCCCTTCCGGCACGTCCACGTGCCCGCCGCCCGCCGCGTGGCAGGCCCTGATCGCGGAGCGGATGGCCTTCGTGCAGTCCGTCACCCCGTCGCCGGTCGCGCCGAAGTCCCTGATGTCGAACCGGCGTCGCGGGAATCTCGGCCCGCGCACCCTGGCCACGATGTGGTTCGCCCGCGCCCACGGATCGGGCGTGGCGTGTACGGCACGCGCGTCGAGGATCGGGACGGCGAGGGCGGACATCGCCATGGCGCGCATGGCGTTGCGGCGGCTCAACATGGGGCGGCTCCCTGCCTGCTCGGGACACCCCGGATGCTAGGCCAACCCGTTGCAGTGATCTAGGGGTGTGGGCCACATCAGGCCAGGATCAGGGGAGCAACCGTTTGCATTCGTTCGGGCCCTGCTACGGTCGGGGCATGGTGGAACGGCCGCGTTATTCCGCTGCGGACCTCACCGTGCTGAGCTGGGACGAGGCCGTGCGCAGGCGCCCGGGCATGTACTTCGGCGTCGGCCGGCAGAGCCCGGATCTTCCCACCAGGATCCTGATCGCCGTGGTCAGGGACGCCCTCCACCTCCCGGACGGCGAACACCGGATGGCGGCCTTGACCGTCGGTACGTGGCGAGCCCGGGCGATCAGGAGACGGGAATGCCGGCGACCTGGCCGATGCGCTCCGCCTCCAGCGTGACCGCGGTGACGTTGTCGGCGGGCGCCGGATAGTACACATATCCTCGGGCGACCGCGCCGGAATCAAGCGAGGGCACCCAGTTCTCGACGAATTCCCCGTGCATCTTCAGCGGGTGATAGCGCGTCTTCGTCGCCGGGTCCACGAGGACGAACGCGCCGAAGTCCGCCGCCGCGGAGAAGGCGCTGTCCCAGCCGCCGAACGGCGCGGGAATGGCGGTGAGCGCCGAGCCGCCTTCCAGGACCACATCGAACGTGGCGACCAGATAGGCGCCGTCGCGGTGGAAGGGGTGAAAGTCCACCCGCAACCGGTGATCGCCGCTCCTCCAGGTGAGCGAGCCCGCCACCGGCCCTGGCTCCGCCTGGAACGGCGCCGGCGGGCGGGTGGAGCCTCGGACGTCCGACGGGCCTGTGGTGACCGTGACGTCCGGCCTGTCCTCCTTGATCTGGTAGGAGATCTCCACCCGCCGGTTCCTGGCGCGGCCCTCGGGGTTGTCGCTGCCGTCCGGCTTCTCGTTCTTGGCGATCGGCTCGCTCTCGCCCTTGCCGGTGGCCTCGTACGTGTAGCCGGGACCCAGCTTGCCGGCGAGGTAGTCGCGTACCACCTCCGCGCGCTTGACCGACAGGTTCTGGTTGTAGGAGTCGCCGCCCTTGCTGTCGGTGTGTCCCTCGATGGTGATCGGTGGTTTGGCCGGGTCGGCCCGTTCGCGGGTCTCGCGTACGGCTTCGTCGAGAATGGTGGCGGCGTCGTCCGACAGCGTGGCCTTGTCGAAGGCGAACAGCACGTCGGTACGGAGCCCCACCGTCTCCTTGCCGCCGTCCTTCAGCGTCGTCTTCTGAGGCGCCTCCACCAGCTCGTTCACGCCGGAGACGCCGGACCAGATCTCGCCCGACGGTGGCACCACGGCCCACTGGAACTCCGCGCCCGGCGCGGGATCGCCGTCCTGGCGCTTCTTGGCGACGGGCGCGGCGGCGCCCTCGGTGACCGGGAGGCCCGTCATCGCCGCCACGGGCATGTCGGGCACCAGTGACACGCTCCTGACGCCGGCGGGGAGCGGCGGGAAGTAGACCTCGACCGGGTAGCGCACGCCCGGCCGGAAGTCGTCGGGCAGACGCGCCGAGGCCATGGGGTGCCGGGTGCCGAACGCCGGCCCATCCGCGTCCTTCTCCCGCAGCGTGAAATACACCTTGCCGCCCACGGGGTCCAGCAGCCGGAACCTGCCGAAGCTCACGCTCTGCCCGCGCAGGCCGTCGTACCCGAAGTCGCCGGAGACCGGCTTGTCCGCGGTGGTGCTGATCATCAGCTTCAGCGCGGTGAGGGCGGAATGGCGTTCGACGGCCTTGACCTCCACCCGGAACGGGTCAGGCGAGTCGAACCCGACGAGCCCCTCGCGCGCGTAAGCGACCGCCGGGCTGGGGGAAGGCCGGTGGGTGGCGTGGGTCGCCGGCGGGCTGTCGCCCGGGGGCGCGGTCGCGCCCGCCCCGCCGCAGCCGGCGAGCGCGGCGGTGGTCAGGATGACGGCCATTGCCTGAGTCGCGCGCACGTGACACCTCCGGATCGACGCCGGAAGCCTAGCCCGTTCCCCCGGCGGGTTCGGGCCTTTCGGGCAGATGGGGGCATGACCGTGACCAGATGTCGGCGAGGTTCACCTGTGCCCCGCTGAAACAGCCGACACGGGCAGGGTTTCTCGCACCCACGGATTCCGCGTACGGGCCCTGGCGGGTTTCCCGTCACCGACATGGTGACCAAAAGCGGATGGGGATATACCGCCTTCTTCAGGGGCTTTCGCGTGATCATCGAGCGGCTTGGTCAAGGCTCAGGACGGCGAGAACAACGGTGACCATGGGGATGAGGTCCGGCCAGATCAAGACAATGACGATCACCACGAGGGTGAGCGCCATTTGTGGAACGCCGTTGCGCTCATGTGGCGGCTCGGGCGGAAGTGGTGAGATTGGCGCCGGATTGTTCATCGTGTTCGCCGCTATTCCTATATAGAAGTTGGATTGGTGGATGTCCAGAGCACCACATCCAGCGCAGACAGGGCTATATCCAGCAGGCCACGATGGTGTCGTCTGAGCGACTGGAGAAATCGGCCAGGAGGTCTACCATCAGAACTCACCACTTCTGTACAGCAAATGGAGTGCCTACCTGTGACGGCAAGCCGTGCACCTGTCCCGAAACGCGCGATATACGAGCGTATTGCGGATGACTTGCGCGATGCGATTCGAAACAACGCGCTTCGGGACGAAACCAATCAACCTACTGATCGCCTGCCGGGAGAGGTCGCGCTCGCCGAGCAGTACGGGGTCTCTTTGGGGACGGCGCAAAGTGCCCTGAATCTGTTGAAACATGAAGGGCTTATCGATCGCACCCCCAAGCGCGGAAGCTGGGTCAGAAAGGTACGGAAGAAGTTCCTCCGCGACGGTGTCAAGCGCCTGGAAGGCGACTCCGAGCACCGGTTCATGCTCGCCGACATCGACACCCGTGAGCTGCAGATACGGTACTTCGCGGCCGGCGCCCGCACGGCGGAGGTGCACGAGGAGGAGATGGTCAAATGCTTCGGCAGCCACATGCGCCTGCTCTACCGGCACCGCCTGTACGAAGCCGGAGACACCCCTGTCTCCCTGGCCACCAACTACCTGCCCCTCTACCTGTTCACGGACGGCGGCGAGGCGGTGCGGCGTCAGGACACCGGCCCCGGCGGGATCTGGGCCAGGCTGGCCGAGGCCGGCCACGAGGTGGTCGACGCCGACGAATACATCGACTGCCGCATGCCCACGCCTGAGGAGGCGCACGAGCTGCAGATCCGCGGGCACACGCCGGTCTTCGTGCTGTACCGCGTCGCCGAGAACGATCGTGGCCAGGTCGTGGACCTGGCGGTCATCGTCCTGCCCGGCGACCGCTGGAGACTGCGTTACAAGGTCTGGAAGAAGCGGCAGGCCGTCGCCATGAGGCAACCGTTCTCCTCCTGAGAGCCGTCGCGAGGGGGCGCCGGGCGTGCAGGCGCCCGGGCTTCACCCCGCCGGCGACTCGCCACGGCCGGCAGGCGCCGCGGCGAGGAGCCGTTCGCCGAAGGTGCGGCAGGCCTCCAGGAGGTGCGGCGCCGCGTCGATCTCGAAGCCGGCCTCCAGGAACGCGAGGTTGAGGACCAGCCACTGCCAGGAGTCCAGCGCGAGGACGACCCGGGTGTGCGTGTCGTCCACGGAGTGGATCTCGGCGTCCTGGAACCTGAGGGCGTCGACGACGTCCGCCGCCGGCGCCGCGACCAGGACGCTGACGCGTTCCTTGCTCCTGTTGAGCCCTCGACGCAGATATTCCGACGCCGACTCGGCCGGCAGCGGGCGCGGCGTGTAGCGGTGGCCGGTCCTGGACGGGCCGGTGACCCGGTCGAGGCGGAACACGCGCCAGTCGGCACGGTCGATGTCCCAGGCCAGCAGATACCAGCGCAGCAGGTGGTGAACCTGCCGGTAGGGCTCGACGCGCCGTTCCGTGTGTTCGCCGCGGGCGTCGGTGTAGGTGAACGACATCGTCTCGCGGTGCGCGATGGCTTCGCCGACGAGGCCCAGCTGCCGGGCGGCGACGCTCGGCGCGCGTTGCGGGCTCGCCTCCAGGCTGGAGCGGATGGAGGCGACATGAGGGCGCAGCCGGGTGGGGAGGAACTGGTCGAGCTTGCCGTACGCGCGGGTCGCGGCGGCGTCGATCCCTCCCCCGACGGATGGCCCGGTGGATGGCCCGGTGGATGGCCCGGTGGATGGCTCGGTGGCCGGCTCGACGGCGGCGAGGGAGGCCAGCGCCAGCAGGGTGGCCACCGCCTCGTCGTCGTCCAGGACGAGCGGCGGCATCGTACGGCCGGAGGCGAGCCGGTAGTAGCCGCCGGGGCCGGGCTGGGTGTCGACGGGATAGCCGTATCCGCGGAGCCGGTCGATGTCCCGGCGCAGGGTCCGCGGGCTGACGTTCAGCCGCCGGGCCAGTTCTTCGCCGGTGAACGAACGGCCCGTCTGCAACGTCGAAAGCAGGGCCAGCATGCGTTGGGTGACGTCCGCCATGGCCTGATTCTCGCACCGGTTGCGGTCAGAATGTGGCCACATCTGCTCGTAGCCTCTCCGTCATGAGTGAGCGCAGCATCATCATCCGCCGGGCCCGGACCAACAACCTGGCCGACGTGGACGTCGACGTTCCGCGTAACCGGCTGGTCGTCTTCGCGGGGGTGTCAGGGTCCGGCAAGTCGTCGCTGGTGTTCGACACGATCGCCGCCGAGGCCGGTTACCAGATCAACGAGACGTTCCCGCCGTTCGCGCGGAACCGGTTGCCGAAGTGGACCCGCCCCGACGTCGAGCACATCGAGGGGCTGACTCCGGTGATCGTCGTCGACCAGCGCCGGATCGGCGGCAACGCGCGCTCGACCGTCGGCACGATCACCGACGCCTGGACCTACCTGCGGCTGCTGTTCTCCCGCCTCAGCCACCCCTACGTGGGCGAGTCGAGCCACTTCTCCTTCAACGAGCCCGCCGGCATGTGCCCCGCCTGCTCCGGCCTCGGGGAGGTGGTGGTCACCGCCGTCGAACGTTTCCTGGACCTGGACAGATCGCTCGCCGAGGGCGCGATCCTGCTGCCCGGCTTCGGCGACGGCGGCTACTGGTACGCCCAGTACGCCGACATCGGCTCTTTCGACCCCGACACCCCGCTCCGCCGATGGTCCCCGTCCGAACGCGAGGCGCTGCTGTACGGCGGTCAGGCGGCGGCCCGGCTGGGGCGTAAACCCCCGAAAGGCTACGAGGGCGTCGTCGAGCGGTTCGAGCGGATCTACCTGCACACCTCCGACAACCTGTCGGAGCGCAAGCAGGAGACCATCCGCCGCTTCACCCGCGCCGAGACCTGCCCGGAGTGCGGCGGCGACCGGCTCGGCAAGGCCGCGCGGACGGCCACGGTGCTCGATCACACGATCGGCGAGATGGCCCGCATGGAGATCACGAAACTGGCCGGACTCGTCCGCACGATCGACTCCGCCCGCGTCGCGCCCGCCGTGGAGGCACTGACCGCCAGGCTGGAGGGGATGATCAGAATCGGGCTCGGCTACCTCACGCTCTCCCGCGCGACCACGACCCTCTCCGGCGGGGAGTCCCAGCGCATCAAGATGGTCAGGCACCTCGGGTCCAGCCTCACCGAGATGACCTACGTCGTCGACGAACCGAGCGTGGGACTGCACCCCACCGACGTGGAGTCGATGATCAGGATTCTGGAACGGCTCCGCGACAGCGGCAACACCGTCCTCGTCGTCGAGCACGACCCCGCCGTCATGGCCCACGCGGACCAGGTCATCGAGCTCGGACCCGGCGCCGGCGACGGGGGCGGGCGGCTCGTGTTCCAGGGCGCCTACGCCCGGCTCCGGGAGGGCGACTCGCCGACCGGCCGCGCCCTGGCCAGGCAGCGGCCGATCAAGCGCGACCCCCGCCCCGCCACGGGCGCCTTCACTGTCGCGGACGCCACCCGCAACAACCTGCGCAACCTCACCGTGCGGTTCCCCACGGGAGTGCTCACCGTGCTCACCGGCGTCGCGGGTTCGGGCAAGTCCAGCCTCGCCGGGGAACTGGTGGCCCAGCACGACGCGGTCGTGATCGACCAGAAGCCGGTCAGCACCAACCGCCGCTCCACCCCGATCACCTACACCGGCGTCGCACCCGCCATCCGCAAGCTGTTCGCCAGGCACAACGGCGTCCCCGCCGCCCTGTTCAGCGCCAACTCCGAGGGCGCCTGCCCCGGCTGCGGCGGGCTCGGCGTCATCTACACCGACCTCGCCTTCATGGACGGCCAGGAGGTCGGCTGCCCAACCTGTCACGGCCGGCGCTTCACCCCGGAGGTCCTCGCCCACACCGTGAACGGACTGTCGATCGCCGACGTCGACGACCTCACCGTCGACCAGGCCGTCGCCCGGCTGCCCGACCAGGGCATCGCCCGCGCCCTGCGGCAGCTCTCCGCCGTCGGACTGGGATACCTGCGCCTGGGACAGTCGCTGAGCACGCTGTCAGGAGGGGAGTGCCAGCGCGTCAAGATCGCGAAGGAGCTCCGCGAAGCCGGGCAACCCACCATCTACGTGCTCGACGAGCCCACCACCGGATTGCACATGGACGACATCGACACGCTCCTGCACGTCCTCGGCGACCTCGTCGACCACGGCCACACCGTCGTCGTCATCGAGCACAACCTCGACGTCATCCGCCAGGCCGACTGGCTCATCGATCTCGGCCCGGGACCCGGCAGGCACGGCGGGACCACCCTCTTCGAAGGCCACGTCGCCGACCACACCGACCGGACCACCCCCACCGGCCGCGCCCTCGCCCTCGGCTGAGCCTTCCGTATCGGCGGGCGCGGCCGAGGAAGGCGTCCACCCCGGCTTCGACGGCGCCGAGGAGCGTCAGGGATTTTCACCGGCGCGACGTGGTGGTTCCTCACCGGAGGAGACGCGGTCCGTCTGCTTCCCCGCCTCGGCCATCGCACGGTAGAGCTGGTCCGCATCCCACGCCGGCTCTCGCAGATCGAGCCGGTTCGTTGCCCGGAACCCGTCCAACGCCAGGTATGCGTGCCGCCGCCACATCGACGGGGCAACGTGCCGCGTCGCCTCGGCGATCCTGCTGCTCGCCCACAACAGGAGAAAGAGGTCGGCGCCGGTGACGTCCGAACGCACGACGCCGGCCGCCTGCGCGCGCCCCAGCGCCCGTTGCGCGAGCACGCAGATCTGGTGGTGCGCGGCCTCGGTGCGGTCGTCACCGGAGAACCGCCGTGCCAGGAAGTCGCCGAACGCCCGATCTCCGGCCTGGGCCGCGCACAAGACTTCGAGCAGGTCGCGGAATGCCTCCCACGGATCCTCCAGGCCGAGCGCGGCCTCCGCCTCCTTGATCACGTGGCGCAGCTTCGGTTCGAGCACGGCGCACAGGAGGTGCAGACGCGTCGGGAAGTGCCGGTAGAGGGTGCCGACCACCAAGCCGGCCTTCCGTGCGATGCCGTCGAGGGCGGCCTCAGCACCTTGGTCGGCGAACGCGCGCCGAGCGGCATGGAGCAGCCGTTCGCGGTTGCGGCGGGCGTCCCGGCGAGCGGACAGCCGGTTCTCTCGGGGAGGCATGAGGCCACCGTAGCAAAAGTGTGACATACCTCAACTTTGAGGGTGCTCTCATCTTCGCTACAGTGGGCAGCGCCAAGATGAGAGCATGCTCATTTTCGACCAAGGGAGCGGCATGGCGAAGCTCGGCGGGAAGGTCGCGGTGATCACCGGCGCGACTTCTGGACTGGCACTGGCCACGGCGAAGTTGTTCGTCGAGGAGGGGGCGCACGTGGTCATCACCGGCCGGCGCCAGGATCGGCTGGATGCGGCGGTGGCGGCCATCGGCCACAACGTGACCGGTGTGCGCGGCGACGTCGGTCAGATCTCCGACGTGGTCCACCTGGCCGAGGTCGTGGCGGCCGAACTGGGCCGGGTGGACGTTCTCCTCGCCAGTGCCGGCGCCTGGACGTGGGACGAGCACATCGGCGATGTGACCGAGGAGTCGTTCGACGCCGTGTTCGGGGTGAACGTGCGCGGGACGTTCTTCACCGTGCAGAAACTGCTGCCGTTGTTGTCCGACGGTGCCTCGATCGTGCTCATCGGGTCGGGCGCCGCGGACAAGGGCGATCCGGGAACGACGGTCTACGCCGCGAGCAAGGCGGCGCTGCGGTCGTTCGCCCGAACTTGGACAACCGACTTGAAACAGCGCGGAATCCGGGTCAACGTCCTCAGCCCCGCCGCGATCGACACCCCCGCGTTCGCGGACCTCCCCCCGGGTTTCAAAGAGCGGATCGCCTCGCGGGTGCCCGCCGGCCGCCTCGGTGACGAGTACGAGATCGCCACCGCGGCGCTCTTCCTCGCTTCCCCGGACTCGAGCTTCGTCACCGGGATCGACCTGCCCGTCGACGGCGGGATCGGCCAGGTCTGACCCCGACAAGGGATCGAAGGTCAAGAGGCGGGAACTCCGTCCGTCTTCTCGTCCCTACGTATCCGGCTGCGAGGCTTGACGGCCCGGCGGCGTGCAACCGGGTTCACGGGGAGACGACCCCTCGCCGCAGGCCGGTCAGCCCCAGCGCACCGGCCTGCGGCGCCGCCGCCACTACCAGCGCGAACCTCACCCATGACTGCGATGTGTCGCTGGAGTGCCAGGGCCGGTATGGAGTTGGGATCTTCAGGTCGGTCAGAGGCTGCGGATCCACAAGCTGGTCCCGCGTAGGTGCTGATCGGACGGCCTGGACGTCATGCGGCCACGTGGTGCTGCAGGCCGGGGTCCCCGGATGGCGCCGGATCGGGCTCGGCGGCCAGGGCACGGAGCTGGTCGGCGAAGGCGAGGGCCTGCTCGGCCGTCAGGCGCGGCTCGGCGCCGACATAGAAGACCACGATGTCACCCGCGGGCGATCGCACGGCGTTGAAAGGAGTCATGATGCCGACGATTCTGTCCGACGGGACCGACAGTTTCCCGGCGCGCGGGTAGGGACGACGTCGAAGCCGGCCATCTGGTCATGCTGTGTGCTCCCTGGCGGTAGCGCAGGCGACGACGGGACCGGGCGTCCTACCAGCGGTGGTGCACCTGGGGGCGGATCAGGTCGTCGTAGACGGCGCGAACTGCCTCAAGGGTCGCGGCGTCCAGCGGAGGCAGGTCCGCGGCGGCGGCGTTCGCGGTGGCCTGGGCCGGGTTGCGGGCGCCGGGGATGACCACCGAGACGCCCTCCTGGCCGAGGATCCAGCGGAGCGCGAACTGGGCCATGCTCGCCCCCGGCGGCACCAGCGGAGCCAGGAGGCGGACCGCCTCCAGGCCGGTGGCGAAGTCGACGCCCGAGAAGGTCTCGCCGACGTCGAACGCCTCCCCGTGCCGGTTGAACGCGCGGTGGTCGTCGGGGGAGAAGGTGGTGTGCTCGTCGTAGCGGCCCGACAGCAGGCCGCTGGCCAGCGGGACACGGGCGATGATGCCCACCCCGGCGGCGCGGGCGGCGGGCAGGACCCGCCTCAGCGGCTTGAGCCGGAAGGCGTTGAGGATGATCTGCACCGTCGCCACGCCCGGCCTGGCGATCGCGGTCAGCGCCTCCTCGCACGTCTCCACGCTCACGCCGTACGCGGCGATCTTCTTCTCGGCCACCAGCGTGTCGAGGGCGTCGAACACGGCGTCCGCCGAGTAGACCGGCGTCGGAGGGCAGTGCAGCTGCACCAGGTCGAGCGTGTCGACGCCGAGGTTGCGGCGGGAGCGGTCGTTCCAGGCGCGGAAGTTGGGCATCACGTAGTTGGCGGGGATCTGCTCCACCCGCCGCCCCATCTTGGTGGCCACGGTCAGCCCGGGACGATCCTTGATGAAACGGCCGACGATCTGCTCGCTGCGCCCGTCTCCGTAGACGTCGGCGGTGTCGATGAACGTCACACCGCTGTCCACGGCCGTTTCGAGGGTCGCGCGGGCCTCCTCCTCGCTGACCTCGCCCCAGTCGGCGCCGAGCTGCCATGCGCCGAGGCCGACCACGCCGACCTGCCGACCGGTACGTCCCAACACGCGGTGTTCCATGAACCGTCCTCCGTTACGGGTGCCTGGGGATCCAGTGTCCCGTATGGTGGCCGCCCGGCGGGACGGGATGCCCCCGCCCCCCCGCTACGCTGAAAGCCATGATTCGCCCCGCCACGCCCGCTGACGTGCCCGTCATCGCCATGCTGATCCGCGAACTCGCCACGTACGAGAAGGCCGAGCACGAGGTGCGGGTGACCCAGGAGCAGTTGCGTACGGCGCTGTTCGGCGACGCGCCCGCCGTGTTCGCGCACATCGCCGAGCACGACGGCGAGGTGGCCGGGTTCGCCCTGTGGTTCCTGACCTTCTCGACGTGGAAGGGCGTGCACGGCATCTACATGGAGGACCTGTACGTACGCCCCGAGCACCGCGGCGGCGGCTACGGCCGCGCGCTGATGGGCGAGCTGGCCGGGATCTGCGCGGAACGCGGATACGAGCGGCTCGAATGGGCGGTGCTCGACTGGAACGAGCCGGCCATCGGCTTCTACGAGAACCTCGGCGCGGTGCGCCAGGAGGAGTGGCCGCGCTACCGCCTGAGCGACGCTCCGCTGCGGCGCCTGGCTGATCGGCCCTGCTGATCGGCCCTGCTGATCGGCCCTGCTGATCGGTCCCGGTGATCGGTCCCGGTGATCGGCTCTGGTGAGCCGGCTCTGCCCGGCCGGGGCGCGCGGTCACGCAGGTCACGGAGCGTGATGTGACCTGCGTGACCTCCGCGTCACACGCCGGCGTGGGTCTTGGCGCGGGTCTCCGCCCGCTCGTACATCTCGGACTCCGGCCCTTCGAGCTCGCGGTGGGTCTCCTCGATGCGGAGCGCCACCCCCAGCGCGAAGAACGACGGCGCCCACTCGCCGATGAAGATGCCCCAGCGGTCGGCCCTGTCGATGCCCGCCGCCTCCATCTTCTTCGACATGAACCAGGCCGTGAAGGAGATGGCGATCGACGCCATCCCCGCGGTGTACATGTGACCCGACTTGATCCCCATATGGTGAAGCTTCTTGATCATGTTTCTCCCCCCTTGCTGGAGTGCTGTTACCCGGAGGGGGACGTGATAAGCGATCATTTCCAGCTCGTTTCCGCCGTGACACATGTGCGTGGCTTGTTACCGAGGTGAATCACCCGTAACGAATCCACGGCGACGGAGCGTCAACGTGCGTAACGCGTCCTTCCTAGCTTGGAGATCCCGGACGCCGAGCGTAGGAGAGGTCGATGGCGCGCTGGATCGCCGACTGGCACCCCGATGACCCAGCCTTCTGGGCGAGATCAGGCAGGCGGGTCGCGCGGCGCAACCTGATCTTCTCGATCGTCGCCGAGCATCTCGGCTTCACCGTGTGGACGTTGTGGAGCATCGTGGCCACGCGGATGGGCTCGTACGAGTTCTCCACCGACCAGCTGTTCTGGCTGGTGGCGCTGCCCAACCTGATCGGCTCGGTGTTGCGCGTCCCCTACACGTTCGGCCCCGCGAAGTTCGGCGGGCGCACCTTCACCGTGGTCAGCGCCCTGCTGCTGCTCATTCCCGCCGTGCTGCTCGGTGTGGCGGTCAACGACCCGGGCACGCCGTACTGGCTCTTCCTGGTGATCGCGGCCCTGGCCGGGTTCGGCGGTGGGAACTTCGCCTCCAGCATGGCCAACATCACCTACTTCTACCCCCGCGACAAGCAGGGCGTCGCGCTCGGGCTGAACGCGGCGGGCGGTAACATCGGCGTCAGCTCGGTCCAGCTCGTCATGCCGCTGGTGATCGGCTCGCTCGGGCTGGCCGCCGCCGGGTGGTTCTGGATCCCGCTCATCGTCGTGTCGGCCGCCTGCGCCTGGTTCTTCATGGACAACCTCAGCAGCGCCAGGGCCGAGCCGCGCGAGCAGCTCGCCGTCGCCGGCAGGGCCCAGACCTGGATCATGTCGTTCCTGTACATCGGCACCTTCGGCTCGTTCATCGGCTACGCCACGGCCTTCCCGCTGCTGAGCGCGAACCTGTTCGCCGGCGCCCCGTACGCCGCGGTGGCGTTCATCGGGCCGCTGATCGGCTCGCTGGTCAGGCCGGTGGGCGGCTGGCTGGCCGACCGGTTCGGCGGCGCGCCCGTCACGCTGTGGAACTTCGCCGCGATGGGCGGCGGCGTGCTGCTGGTGTGGCTGGCCGGCACGTCCGGCGACTTCTGGCTGTTCTTCCTGGCCTTCCAGACGTTGTTCCTCACCTCCGGCCTCGGCAACGGCTCCACGTACCGCATGATCCCGGCCATCTTCCAGGCCAAGGCCGTGGCCGAGCGCGGCGAGAGCGAGGAGGCCCTGCTGTACGGCAAGCGCCAGGCCTCCGCCGCCATCGGCATCATCTCGGCCGTCGGAGCGCTCGGCGGGTTCCTGATCAACCGGGCGTTCGGGATGTCGTTCGCCGCGGCCGGCACCCCCGCCCCCGCGTTCCTCGCCTTCGGCGTCTTCTACGTGTCCTGCGCCGCGCTGACCTGGTGGTGCTACACGCGCAAGGTCGGCGCCTCCGTGATCGCGAGCCTCGCCCATGCCCGGGTCTGACGTGACGAGGACACACTGCCCGTACTGCGCGTTGCAGTGCGGTATGGCCATCGGCCCAGGAACGGGCGGAGACCTTGCCATCACCCCCAGGACCGACATCCCGGCCAACGCCTCGGGGGCGCTGTGCCAGAAGGGGTGGACGGCGGGCGAGCTGCTCACCAACGGCGAGCGCCTGACCACCCCGCTCCTGTACGGCGAGCCCGTCGCATGGGAGACCGCGCTCGACCACGTGGCCGCGCGGCTGTCCGCCCTGCGTGCCGAGTACGGCCCCGACGCCGTGGCCGTGTTCGGCGGCGGCGGCCTGACCAACGAGAAGGCGTACTCGCTTGGCAAGTTCGCCAGGGTCGCGCTCGGCACCAGCCAGATCGACTACAACGGCCGCTTCTGCATGTCCTCGGCGGCGGCCGCGTCGACGAGAGCGTTCGGCATGGACCGGGGGATGCCCTTCCCGATCACCGACCTGGCCGGGGCCGACGTGGTGCTGCTGGCCGGGGTGAACGTGGCCGAGACCATGCCGCCGTTCCTGCGGCACCTTTCAGGGCCGCGGCTGATCGTCATCGACCCGCGGCGGACCAGGACCGCCAAGGAGGCCTGGCTGCACCTGCAGCCCGCGCCCGGCACCGACCTGGCGCTCGCCCTGGGGATGTCGCACCTGGCCGTCGCCGACGATCTCGTGGACGAGACGTACGTCGCCGCGCGGACCGCGGGGTTCGAGGAGCTGCGCACGTCGCTGGCCGGCTGGTGGCCCGAGCGGGTCGAGCGGATCACCGGGGTGCCGGTTCACCAGATGCGGCAGGCGGTCAGGGCGCTGGCGGCCGCCGGCAACGCCTACGTCCTGACCGGGCGCGGCGCCGAGCAGCACGCCAAGGGCACCGACACGGTGAGCGCGTTCATCAACCTGGCGCTGGCGCTGGGCCTGCCCGGCACGTACGGCTCCGGGTACGGGTGCGTGACCGGGCAGGGCAACGGGCAGGGCGGGCGGGAGCACGGGCAGAAGGCCGACCAGCTTCCCGGTTACCGCAGGATCGACGACCCGGCCGCCCGCGAGCACGTCGCCGCCGTGTGGGGGGTGCGCCCCGGCGACCTTCCCGGGCCGGGACGGCCGGCGTACGAGCTGCTGGACGCGCTCGGCACCCCCGAAGGGCCGCGCGCGCTGCTGCTGTTCGGCTCCAACCCGGTCATCTCGGCGCCCGCGGCCGAGCACGTGGCCGAGCGCATCGCCGCCCTCGACCTGCTGGTGGTCTGCGACGTCGTCATGTCCGAGACGGCGGCGCTGGCGGACGTGGTGTTCCCGGTCACGCAGTGGGCCGAGGAGAGCGGCACCATGACGAACCTCGAAGGCCGCGTGCTGCTGCGCCGCCGCGCCGTCGACCCGCCCGCGGGCGTCCGGAGCGACCTGGACGTCATCGCCGGGCTCGCCGCGCGGCTGGGCCACCGCTTCGACAGCGAGCCGGCCGCCGTGTTCGACGAGCTGCGCCGGGCCAGCGCGGGCGGGCTCGCCGACTACTCCGGCATCACCTACGAGCGCATCGCCGCCGGGACGGGCGTGTTCTGGCCGTGCCCGTCGGAGGGGCATCCGGGCACGCCGAGGCCGTTCCTCGACTCCTTCGCCACGCCGGACGGCCGGGCCAGGTTCGTGCCCGTCCAGCACCGGCCGCCGGCCGAGGAGACCGACGAGGACCATCCCGTCTACCTGACCACCGGCCGGGTGCTGGCCCAGTACCAGAGCGGCGCGCAGACGCGCAGGATCGCGCCGCTCGTCCAGGCCGCTCCAGAACCGTTCGCCGAGCTCCATCCCGACCTGGCCGAGCAGCTCGGCATCGCGCCGGGGGACGTCGTGCGGATCAGCAGCCGCCGGGGCGAGACCAAGGCCGTCGCCAGGATCAGCGACGCCATCAGGAGCGACACCGTGTTCATGCCCTTCCACTGGGAGGGCGCCAACCGGCTGACCAACCCGGCCCTCGATCCGGTGTCCGGGATGCCGGAGTTCAAGGTCTGCGCGGTCAGAGTGGAGAGGGACTCATGAGACTCGTCGTCGTGGGCAACGGGATGGCCGGGTCGCGGCTGGTCAGCGAGGTGCGCGCCCGGGACCCCCACATGAGGATCACCGTTTTCGGCGCGGAGTCGTGCCGGCCGTACAACCGGGTGCTGCTGTCCAACGTGCTGGCCGGCAGCTCGCGCCCGGAACAGGTGCGGCTGGTGGACTCTTCCTGGTACGACGCGCACGACGTGGAGGCGGTCTTCGGCAGCACGGTCACCCGCATCGACCGGCAGGCCGGGCACGTCGTGACCGACGGCGGGCGGCGCGAGCCGTACGACGTGCTGGTCCTCGCCACCGGCAGCGACGCCATCGTGCCGCCCATCCCCGGCGTGGAGCGGGCCATCCCGTTCCGCACGCTCGGCGACTGCGAGCGCATCATGGCCGCCGCCGGGCACGCCCGCAGGGCCGTGGTCGTCGGCGGCGGCCTGCTCGGCGTCGAGGCCGCCCGCGGCCTGGCCGGGCGGGGACTGCCGGTCACGCTGCTGCACCTGGCCGGGCACCTCATGGAGCGCCAGCTCGACGTGGAGGCCGGTGAGGTGCTCGGCGAGACGCTGGCCGGGCTGGGCGTGGAGATCCGCACCGGGGTCAGCGCGGAGGCGGTGCGCGAGGACGGCGTCCTGCTGGCCGGCGGCGAGCTGGTCGCGGCCGACCTGGTCGTGCTGGCCTGCGGCGTGCGCCCGGTGACCGGGCCGGCCGCGGCGGCGGGCCTGCGGGTGCGGCGCGGCGTGGTGGTGGACGACGAGCTGCGCACCGACGACCCGTCGATCTTCGCCATCGGCGAGTGCGCCGAGCATGACGGCACCGTCTACGGCCTGGTCGCGCCCGCATGGGAGCAGGCCGCCGTGGCCGCGGACGTCATCACCGGAGGCAAGGCCCGCTACCGCGGTTCCCGGCTGGTCACCCGCCTCAAGGCGAGGAGCGTCGAGCTGGCCGCGATGGGCGAGACCCAGCTCGGCGAGGAGCACGCCGAGGTGGTGCGGTTCAGCCACCGGGCCCGCGGCACCTACCGCAAGCTCGTCATCCGTGACGGCCGGCTGGTCGGCGCGATCCTGCTGGGCGAGAGCGACGTCGTCGGCACGCTCACCCAGCTCTTCGACCGCGGCGGGCCGTTGCCCGGCGACCGGGCCGGCCTGCTGTTCCCGGGGGCGGCGGCGAGGCCGGTCGCCGACAGCCCGACGCTGATGCCGGACGCGGCCAAGATCTGCCAGTGCAACAACGTGACGAAGGGCGAGATCAGGGCGTGCTGGGAGGCGGGAGCGCGGGACGTGGCCGCGGTGGCGGCCGCGACCCGCGCCACGACCGGATGCGGCACCTGCCGCGACGCCGTGCAGGGCATCGTCGGCTGGCTGTGCGAGCAGGAAGGGGTTTCGGTATGAACAGGATCGTCGTCGTGGGGTACGGGCCGGCCGCGCACCGGTTCGTGGAGACGCTCGCGGCCAAGGGCTTCGACGGCCGGGTCACCGTGATCGGGGAGGAGCCGCGCCCGGCCTACGACCGGGTGGCGCTGACCTCCTACCTGTCGGGCACCACCGCGGAAGACCTCACCTATCCCGTCCCCGGCGGGGTCGTGACCAGGCTGAACACCCGGGTCACCGCGATCGACCGGCAGGCCGGGCACGTCGTCACCGAGGACGGCGGCGCCGAGCCGTACGACGTGCTCGTGCTGGCCACGGGATCGGCGCCGTTCGTGCCGCCGGTGCCGGGGGCCGGGCACGCCTTCGTGTACCGCACCATCGAGGACCTCGACGCCATCAGGGTGGCCGCCAAGGACGCCGCGGAGGGCGTCGTGGTCGGCGGCGGCCTGCTCGGGCTGGAGGCCGCCGACGCGCTGCGGGCGCTCGGGCTGAAGGCGCACATCGTCGAGATGAGCCCCTGGCTGATGCCCCGGCAGGTGGACGAGGGCGGCGGCTCGGTGCTGAAGTCCCACATCGAGCAGCTCGGGCTGAGCGTGCACGCCGGCGCGGGCGTCCAGGAGATCGTCACCGACGGCGAGGGCCGGGTCACCGGGCTGCGCAAGCCCGACGGAACGCTGGTGGACGCGCAGATCGTGGTGTTCTCCGCGGGCATCAGGCCGCGCGACGAGCTGGCCAGGTCGGCCGGGCTGGCGGTGGGCGAGCGCGGCGGCATCGTGGTCGACTCCGCGATGCGCACCTCCGACCCGTCCATCTACGCCGTCGGCGAATGCGCGCTGGCCGGGGGCATGATCTACGGGCTCGTCGGGCCGTGCAACACGATGGCCGAGGTGGCGGCCGAGCAGATCATGGGCGGCCGGGCGGCGTTCGAGGGCGCCGACCTGTCGACCAGGCTCAAGCTGCTGGGCGTCGAGGTGGCGCAGTTCGGGGCGATGGACGGCGCCCTCGACGTCACCTACATGGACCCGGTGGCCGGCGTCTACAAGAAGTTGTTCATCAGCGACGACGCCCGGACGCTGCTCGGCGGCATCTGCGTGGGCGACGCCTCGCCGTACACGACGCTGCGGCCGTTCGTCGGCAAGCCGCTTCCCGCCTCGCCGTCCGACCTGCTGTTCACCGGGTCGGGGGCGGCGAACCTGGACCTGCCCGACGACGCGCAGGTGTGCTCGTGCAACAACGTGTGCGCGGGCGACGTCCGCACCGCCATCGCCGAGGGCGGCGCCGCCGACGTGGCCGGCATCAAGGCGTGCACCCGGGCCGGCACGACCTGCGGCAGCTGCGTGCCGATGCTCAAGCAGCTGCTGGAGAAGTCGGGCGTCGAGGTCAGCAGGAGCCTGTGCGAGCACTTCACGTACTCGCGGGCCGAGCTGTTCGACATCGTACGGGTGCGCAAGGTCAGCACGTTCTCCCAGCTCATCACCGAGCACGGGCAGGGCAGGGGCTGCGACATCTGCAAGCCGGCGGTTGCCTCGATCCTCGCCTCGCTGCACAACGGGCACGTCCTGGAGGGCGAGCGGGCCGCCCTGCAGGACACCAACGACGCCTTCCTCGCCAACATCCAGAAGAACGGCACGTACTCGGTCGTGCCGCGCATCCCGGGCGGTGAGATCACGCCGGACAAGCTGATCGTCATCGGCGAGGTGGCCCGCGACTTCGGCCTCTACACCAAGATCACCGGCGGGCAGCGCATCGACCTGTTCGGGGCCAGGGTCGAGCAGTTGCCGGAGATCTGGCGGCGGCTGGTCGACGCCGGGTTCGAGTCGGGCCACGCGTACGGCAAGGCGCTGCGCACCGTGAAGTCGTGCGTGGGCTCGACCTGGTGCCGCTACGGCGTGCAGGACTCCGTCGGCATGGCCATCGCCCTGGAGCTGCGCTACCGCGGGCTGCGCTCCCCGCACAAGATCAAGTCGGCCGTCTCCGGCTGCGCCCGCGAATGCGCCGAGGCCAGGTCGAAGGACTTCGGCATCATCGCCACCGAGCAGGGCTGGAACCTCTACGTCGGCGGCAACGGCGGCTTCCGGCCCCGCCACGCCGACCTGCTCGCCAAGGACCTGAGCACCGACGAGCTGATCAGGACCATCGACCGTTTCCTCATGTTCTACATCCGCACCGCCGACCGGCTGCAACGCACCGCCGCCTGGATCGAGTCGCTGGACGGCGGTCTCGACTACCTCCGTGAGGTGATCATGGAAGACTCGCTCGGCCTCTGCGCCGACCTCGACGCGCAGATGGAGCACCACATCGCCACGTACGCCGACGAATGGCAGGCCACACTGGACGACCCGGACAAGCTCAGCAGGTTCGTCAGCTTCGTCAACGCGCCCGGCGTCCCCGACCCGTCGATCGTGTTCGGCAGCGAGCGCGGCCAGATCCGGCCGGTGATGGCGCGATGAGCTGGACGCCGGTCTGCGACTTCGACGCCCTGCTGCCGGAACGCGGCGTCTGCGCCCTGGTCGGTGACGTGCAGGTGGCCGTCTTTCGCACCTACGACGGCGCCCTGCACGCGCTGGCCAACCGCGACCCGTTCAGCGGGGCGTACGTGCTCTCCCGCGGCATCGTCGGCACCAGGAAGGGCGAGCCGACCGTCGCCTCGCCGCTGCACAAGCAGGTGTTCAGCCTCGTGTCGGGACGCTGCCTGGACGAGGACGCGGTGACGGTGCCGGTCTATCCCGTACGGGTGGCCGGCGGGTGCGTGGAGGTCAGCGTTTAGGGGTCCCGGCCACGGGCAGCCACCTGCTTGAACCGCGGGAGCACGGGGGATGCGGGGGTGCCTGATGCGGCTGCCACCTGCGCGTGGTCTGATCACGTCGCTGCTGTTCGACCGGCTCGCCGGCTCGCCCGGGGCGCCGTTCCCTGACGCGCGCGTGACCGGCGGGCTGGACGACGACGATCTCCAGCTCGCCCTGTTCGCCTGCTACGAACTCCACTACCAGGGGTTCGACGAGGTCGACGACCGGTGGGAGTGGGACCCCGGGCTGCTGGGCTTCAGGGCAGGGCTGGAGCGGCGGTTCGAGGAGGCGCTGAGAGCCGCCGTGCCGGGCCCTGAGCCGGTGCCGCCGCGCGAGGTGCGCCAGGCGCTGACCGCGCTGACCTCCGCTGACGGCGGGCCGTCCGTGGCCGCGTTCCTGCAGCGCGACGCGGACCTCCCGACCTTCCGCGAGTTCGTCGTGCACCGGTCGATCTACCACCTGAAGGAGGCCGACCCGCACACCTGGGGCATCCCCCGGCTCAGCGGCGGGCCCAAGGCGGCCCTGGTGGAGATCCAGGCCGACGAGTACGGCGGCGGCAGGCCCGAGCGCATGCACGCCGAGCTGTTCCGCGCCACCCTGCGGGGCCTCGGCCTCGACGACTCCTACGGCGCCTACCTGCACCGCGTCCCCGGCGTCACGCTGGCCCTGTCCAACGTGATGTCGCTGTTCGGGCTGCACAGGAGGTTGCGCGGGGCGCTGCTCGGCCACCTGGCGGCGATCGAGATGACCTCGTCACCGGCCAGCCGCCGCTGCTCCACGGGCCTGCGCCGGCTCGGCGCCGGCCAGGAGACCGCCCGCTTCTACGACGAGCACGTGCAGGCCGACGCCGTGCACGAGCAGATCGCGGCCCACGACATGTGCGGCGGCTTCGCGGACGCACACCCCGAGCTGACGGGCGACATCCTGTACGGGGCCGCGTGCGCGATGGAGCTCGAACGGCGGTGGGCCGAACACGTCATGGGCTGCTGGCGGCGCGGGGCGGGCTCGCTGCTCGACGAGCGGGTCCCGGCGTGAGCACCGCGCCCGGCCTGGACACCACGCTGGACCTCGACTACGTGCTCCCGCTGCGCTGGGACGACGACCAGGGGCTCGGCGAGCTGACCGGCTACCTGTCCCGGCTCTCCCGGCACGCGCGGGTGATCGTCGTGGACGGCAGCCGCGACGACCTCTTCGCCCGCCACGCCGCCCGGTGGCGCGGCCTGGTCCGGCACGCGCGACCGGCGGCCGGGCTGCGCTTCACCAACGGCAAGGTCGCGGGCGTCACGACCGGGCTGCTGCTGGCCACAGGCGACCGTGTGGTGATCGCCGACGACGACGTGCGCTACGACCTGCCCGCCCTGATCAAGGTGCACGACCTGCTGGCCCGCGCCGACCTGGTGAGGCCGCAGAACTACTTCGACCCGCTGCCCTGGCACGCCCGCTGGGACACCGCCCGTACGCTGCTCAACCGCGCCTTCGGCGCCGACTACCCGGGCACCTTCGGCGTGCGGCGCGGCTTCTTCGTGCGCATGGGCGGTTACGACGGCGACGTCCTGTTCGAGAACCTGGAGCTGATCCGCACCGTGCGCGCCCACGGCGGCCACGAGTTGCACGCGCCCGGCCTGTACGTCCGCCGCCTCCCGTGCGACGCGCGCCGGTTCTGGTCGCAGCGCGTCCGGCAGGCCTACGACGACCTGGCGCAGCCGGCGCGGATGGCCGCGTTCCTGCCGATGGTGCCCGCGCTGGCGGCCCTGGCCGTCCGGCGGCCTCGTGGGCTGCCGGCGCTGACCGGGCTGACTGTGCCGGCCGTGCTGCCCGCGCTGCCCGCGCTGCCCGCGCTGCCCGTGCTGCCCGTGCTGTCCGTGCTGTCCGTGCTGTCCGTGCTGCCGGTGCTGCCCGTGCTGGCCGCGCTGGCCGTGCTGTCCATGGGCCTGGCCGAGGCGGGACGGCGGCGGGCGGGAGGGCGGCAGGTGTTCCCCGCGTCGGCGGCGCTGCCGGCGCCCGTCTGGGTGCTGGAGCGGGCCGTGTGCAGCTGGCTGGCGCTCGGGGCGGCGCTGACCGGCGGCGTGCCGTACGCGGGCGGCCGGATCCGGCGCTCCGCCCACTCGGTGCGCGCGCTACGGCGGCGGGTCCGGCTCGCTCGCGGCACGGAAGCCGCCGGCCTTGTGCGAGCCGTCGCAGAACGGCTTGACCGAGGACAGGCCGCAACGGCACAGAGCGACGGTCGCCCGGCCGGCGTCGATGGGCTCGCCGTCCTGGGTGAGCAGCTCGAAGTCGCCCCTGATGAGCAGGGGACCGTCGGCGCACGTGGTCACGGTGACCGGGTCTCGCATGCCCGTCACCTGCCCCAGGGCTGAGAGCTCTCACCCGCGAGCACGATCCCCAGCTCGTAGGCGCGGACGACGGCCTGCGTGCGGTCCCGGGCGCCGAGTTTGTCCAGGACGTTGCCGACGTGCGTCTTGACCGTCTCCCTGGTGACGTACAGGCTGGCGGCGATCTCGGCGTTGTTCAGCCCTCTGGCCAGCAGGCGTACGACGTCGAGCTCTCTCGGGGTGAGGCCGGGCACGTGCGGCGCGTCCCGGCGCGGGGCGGCCAGCCGCCGCAGGGCGTCGGGGAACAGCACCGCGTCCCGGTCGTGGACCACCCGGATGGCGGTGACGAGGTCGGACGCGGGAGAACGCTTGAGCACGTAGCCGGCCGCCCCCGCGCGCAGGGCGGCCCAGACCAGCTGGTCGTTCTCGAACGTCGTGACCACGATGACCCGCGTGCCGGGTGCGTTGCGGGCCAGCTCGCCGGTGGCGCGCAGGCCGTCCATGCCGGGCATGCGGATGTCCATGAGCACCACGTCGGCCGTACGCCCGTGCTCGACGGCGGCGTGGCCGTCGGCCGCCTCGGCGACCACCTCGATGTCGTCGTGCACGGAGAGCACGGTGGCCCAGCCCGAGCGGATGAGCGGCTCGTCGTCGGCCAGCACGACCCTGATCACGGGCCTGCTCACGGGCCTGATCACCTGGGGCCCGCTCACAGGGGAAGCGTCGCCGTGACCCGCCACGTGCCGCCCACCTCCTCCTGCTCGAACGCCCCGCCGGCCAGGCGCGCCCGCATCCGCATCCCCACCAGCCCGCGCCCGGCCCCCGACGGGGGGCGCCCGGCGACCTCGTTCTCCACGGTGAGGACGACGTCCGCACCGACCGCCAGGTCCAGCCTGACCGGCCCGCGCCCGTGCCTGAGCGCGTTGGTGACGGCCTCCCTGGCGATCGCGTACGCCGTCCGCGACGTCGCCTCCGGCACCCGGTCCACGGGGTCGGCCCGGCACTCGACGGCCAGCCCGTCGACGAGAGCGTCCAGGGAGTCCAGCGTGGGCGTGCGGGCCTCGCTGCCCTCGTCGAGCACGCGAAGCAGCACGTCGAGCTCCTGCTGGGCGTCGCGGGCCGCGCCCATCAGGTGGCCGAGCGACTGCTCCGCCACCAGGACCGTGTCCTGCCGCCGCAGCGCCGCCTGGGCCGCCATGGCCTGCACCAGGACGACGCTCAGCGCGTGCCCCACCGAGTCGTGCAACTCCAGGGCCAGGCTCTGGCGGCGGCCGAGCTCCTCGATCACCCGCGACGGGTCCGCCCGCAGCAACCTGCGGGCGGCCCGCTGCTGCCCGAGCCCCGCGCCCGCCATCACCGCCAGCACCACGACGATCAGGAGCAGGACCTGCGCCACCGCGCCGGGATCCGCCCGCCAGCGGCCGGGCGAGAGCACCGCGGGGACACCAGGCGCCAGCGCCAGCGCGCCCGCGCTCAGCGTGGCACCCACGAACAGGTGCAGGGCCGTCAGAACGCCCAGGTAGACGCGGTCCGGATGCTCGGGCACCGCCACGCCGAGCAACTCCCGCAGCGCGACGACCTCCAGCCTCCCCACCAGCGGCACGCAGGCCACCAGACCCGACGCGGGCAGGCAGAGCGCCCACAGCAGCAGCACCCGCGACAGCGAGATCTCCGTCACCACGAGCAGCGCCAGGACCGCGGCCACCGGTGTCAGCAGCGCCGCCCCCAGCAGCTGGTAGAGCACCGCCCTCCAGTGAATGGTCACAACTCCAGAAGCTAGCCGACGGGCCGCGCGGGCACCTCCCTCACGTGGGGGAGGCGGCGGCCGGCCCGGCTTCCTAGCGTGGGCTGCCATGAAACCACTCGGAGTACTGCTGTCACTGGCCGTGACGGCCGTCGGCGCGCTGTGGTGGACGACTCCGGCGTCGTACCCCTTCGGTGCTCGCGACCGCGTCACGGTCTCGCTCTCGCACCTGTTCGAGCACGACGTGGGCGGCGCGATGACGGTCGCCGCCGGCCTTGCGGGACTGGCCGTCGCGCTGCTCTCCGGCCGGCCGAACCCGCTGGTCAAGGCGGGCGCGATCGTTCAGGTGCTGTTCTTCGGCGGCGTGATGTCCGACGCGGGCGTCATGTCGGTCATGGGCTACGTGATGGGGCTGTCCCTGCCGGTGGCCCTCGCCGCGGTCGTCGTCGTGCCGGTCGTCAGGGCCTGCGTCCGCGGCAGGATCTGGGGCTACGTCGCGCTCGCCGTCCTGGTCGTGGCCGGCGCCGCCGTGGCCGCGTTCCTCGGTGGCGCCATGTGGGCGTACGCGGGCAACGTCACGGCCGGGTTGCGCTCGTACGCGGGCCGCATAGCCTGGACGCTCGCCGACATGGCGGCGTTCGCCGCCTGGGTGTGGATCACCTTCCGCCTGTTCGGCGGAGCGCTGCCCCGCTGGGCCGGGCCGGTGCGGGCGCGGCGGTGGGGCAGGGTCGTCACCGTCGGGGCGGCTCTGTGCCCGCTGCCCTACGCCCTCTACCGGTTGACCTGGCTGACGCCGTGGCCGACCGACATCTCCGGGCCGATCGACCTGCCGCTCAGGCTGCAGGGACTGATGCTCGCCTTCGCGGCCGTGACCGCAGCCGTGCTCACGCTGGGCCTGATCAGCAGGTGGGGAGAGGTGTTCCCGCGCTGGATCCCCCTGGTGGGCGGGCGTCCCGTGCCCGTGCCGCTCCCCGTCGCCCTCGGGGGAGCGGTGGCGGGCGCCTGCTGCCTGGCATCGCCGGGGCTGGCGGTCAACGCCGTCGAAAGCGGGGAACTCTGGGCGCTGCTGCTGTGGCCGTATCCGCTGTGGGGGGTGCTGCTCGGCGCGGCCGTGCTCGCGTACTGGCTGCGGCGCAGGCCCGGCGGCGGCTACACGGCGGCGTCCACCGGCGCGTAGACGTGCGGGCTCCGGTGCATGACCGGGAGCACGCAACGCCGTCCTGACTCCACGTGGTCGCAGCGCTCGGCGTCCTCGCGCTGCGGAAGGGGCCCGGGGTTCACCTCTGATAACGGCACTGAAGGGACGCTATAGGCGCCACCCCGGGCGATGGTCTCGGTGTGGCAACGATCGCGGCTCTGAACGGTCTCATGAGTATCAGTGAAGCGTTACGGTGAGTGTTCGATCGTTCAGGACGCGTCAGCGGCGCGTCCGGGACCTAGCGTGGGGCCTATGGGGGATCTGTCGAAGTTCCAGCGTCCGCGCTTCGCGCGCGCGTACGAACGGATGATCGCCGAGTCGGAGCGGTCGGGCACGGCCGAGCACCGGCAGCGGCTGCTGGCCGGGCTGGCCGGGCGGGTGGTGGAGATCGGCGCGGGCAACGGGATGAACTTCCGCCACTACCCTCCCGAGGTGCGTGAGGTGGTCGCGGTCGAGCCGGAGGACCTGCTGCGGTCGGCGGCGGAGCGGGCCGCGGGCGGGGCGCCGGTTCCCGTGCGCGTGGTGGCCGGGCACGGCGGGGCGCTGCCCGTCGAAGACGGCGGGTTCGACGCGGCCGTGGTGTCGCTGGTGTTGTGCTCGGTGCCCGACCAGGCGGCCGCGCTGGCCGAGGTGTGCAGGGTGCTCAGGCCGGGCGGGGAGTTGCGGTTCTACGAGCACGTGCGTTCGCGCGGCCCGGCGCTGGGCGTGCTGCAGGACCTCGTCACGCCGCTGTGGCGGGTGGTGGCCGGCGGGTGCCGCCCCAACCGCGACACCGCGCGGGCCATCAGGGAGAGCGGGCTGGTGATCGAGGAGTACACGCGCTTCTCGCACAGGCCGGTGCCCTCCACTCCGGCCCTGCCGCACATTCTCGGGCGCGCACGCAAGCCGGACGCGTGACGCCTGCCGCCGGATCGCCTTCGGCGGTCGACCTGCGCCGGCCACCCCGGTGTCGCGCGGGCGGAGGGTGCTAGAGGCCGCGTTCCTGCCGGTCGAGGATGGCGACGCAGACCGCGACCGCGCGCGCCGCGTCGCCGTCGGCGATCGCCCGCAGCAGGTCGGCATGGGAGCTGTCGGGGTCGAGCGCCGCCTGCTCCTGGTCTCTGACGCTGTCGCGCAGCGCGTCGCCCATGCTGCGGTAGAGGTCGCCGAGCAGCGCGTTGTGCGCGGCGTCGGCCACCCGCAGGTGGAAGTCGACGTCGGCGTCGGCGAACCTGTCGAGGTCGCCCTCCTTGCCGGCCGCGTCTCTGCGGGCCAGCGCCTCGCGCATCGCGGTGAGGTCCTGCTCGGTGCGCCGGCCGGCCGCCAGCCTGGCGGCCACGAGGTCGAGCCCGCGGCGCACGTCGATGATGTCCATGGCGGCGGCGGTGTCGAGCCGGCGGCGCAGGGCGATCTTGGACTCGTCGGTCGCGGTCACGTAGGTGCCGTCACCCTGCCGGGTGTGCAGCAGCCCCGCGTGCGCCAGCACGCGCACCGCCTCGCGTACGGACAACCTGCTCATGCCCAGGCTCTGGGCGAGCTGGCTCTCGGACGGGATCTTGGTGCCGACCGGCCACACCCCGCTGGCGATCTCGCGGCGCAGCTCGTCGATGGCGGAGTCCACGAGCGAGGTCCGAGCGACGTTTCGCATGCACCTTCTCCTCACCGGCTGTTGACCATCCACCCTAGACGCTGCGCGGGCCGGGCCTGGAGACGTGGCGTCGCGCGGGCGGGTAACGATGTGATCGCTATCAGGCGGCGGGTCCGACCCGCGGCGGGCCGCTCGATCGCGCCCGGCAGGCTGCCCTGGAACTCCGCTCTAGAAACCCGGCCTCGAACGCGGTCCTCGGCAGCCGGATCCGAATCTTGTCAGGTTCCCAGTCATCTGCGAGATTGCAGGGTATTTGGGTCAATTATCCCGGAGGTCACGCGTGTCACAATTACGCCCGGCCCTCGTCGCCGTCGCCCTCACCCTGGCGATCGCGACCCCGGCCCAGGCGGCCGCCGCCCCTGCGATCATCGTCGAGAACGGCCGCACGCAACCGGTCTTCTCCTATGCGGACGCCGTCCGCGAGCACGTGTACGTCGAATCCACCGTCGACAGCGACCAGGACGGCGCCCTCGACAAGGTCCGTGTGGACATCATCAGGCCCAAGGAGTCCGGCCCCGGGCTCAAGGTGCCGGTGATCATCGACGAGAGCCCGTACTACGACAATTCCGGCCGTGGCAACGAGGGAGAGCGCAAGGAATACGACGAAGCCGGAAATGTCGTCAAGTTTCCGCTCTTCTACGACAACTATTTCGTCCCCCGCGGCTACGCCGTCCTCAACGTCGACATGCTGGGCACCACCCGGTCCGAGGGTTGCCCCGACATCGGCGGCAGAGCCGACGTGCTCGGAGGCAAGGCCGTCATCGACTGGCTGAACGGCCGCGCCAAGGCGTTCAGGGCCGACGGAACCCCGGCCGTGGCCGACTGGACGACGGGCAAGTCGGCCATGATCGGCAAGTCGTACGACGGCACCCTCGCCAACGCCGTCGCGGCCACCGGCGTGGAGGGCCTGGAGACGATCGTGCCCATCTCGGCGATCAGCTCCTGGTACAAGTACCAGCGCTCCAACGGCGTCGTCTACAACTACGACTACGCCTCCTGGCTGGCCGGCTACATCGACACCGACCCCGCCGCCAAGTGCCAGGCCGTCCGCGACCGGATGGACGCCGAGGACGGCGACGACACCGGGAACCACAACCGGTTCTGGGCCGAGCGAGACTACATCGACGGCCTGCTCGGCGACGTCTCCAAGGTCAGGGCCAGCGTCTTCGTCGTCCACACGGTCAACGACCTCAACGTCAAGCCCGACAACTTCTCCGCCTGGTGGAAGGCGCTGGCCGACAGGAACGTGCCGCGCAAGATCTGGGTCGGCCAGACCCAGCACGTGGACCCGTTCGACTTCGAGGGCCGCAGGACCCTGTGGGTGGAGACGCTGCACCGCTGGTTCGACCACTGGCTGCACGGCGTCCGCAACGGCATCACCCGCGAACCCCGCGCCGACGTCGAGATCGGCCCGGCGCGGTGGATCACCCAGCGCGACTGGCCGGCCCCGTACGCGGTCAAGGCGTCGCTACGGCCCGCGCCCGACGGCACGCTCGGGCTCAAGCCCGCCCCCAGGAAGAGCACCGCCTCCTTCACCGACGTCGCCATGAGCGAGAACGACATGGTGGCCGGGATCGGCACGGCGAACCCGGGGCGGGTGGCGTTCACCACCGGCCCGCTCCCGCTCGACCTGCGCCTGTCCGGCACGCCCACCGCCGACCTGCGGGTCAAGCTGGACAAGCCCACCTCCAACCTGACCGCCCTGCTCGTCGACTTCGGCGAGGCGACCCGCGTCGACTGGATGCGCGGCCAGGGCATCACCACGCTCACCGAGGAGGACTGCCACGGCGAGAGCACCGCGGCCGACGACGCCTGCTACCGCAAGACCGTCACGAACGTGGCCACCCGGCCGCTCGAGATCGTCGCCCGCGGCTGGATCGACGTGCAGAACCGCGACTCGCTCAGCCACGCCGAGCCGCTGCCCGCCGGCGAGTACGGGACGGTGAAGTGGCTGACGCTGCCGCAGGACTACACGTTCAGGAAGGGCCACAGGATCGGCCTGGTGATCGCCGGGACCGACGCGACCTTCAGCGGGGAGACCGGCACCGGCGCCAACGTCACCGTCGACCTGGCGGGCAGCCGCGTCGTCGTGCCGTTCGTGCTCGGAACGCCGCTGACCGACGTGCCGAAGGACACCACCAGGTTCCGCGGTCCTGAGCGGGTGGACCTGCCGGAGCCCGAGCCCGGGTTCCACTTCTTCTAACCGCCCGACCGGCCTTGGGCTCCGCCGGGAGCCCAAGGCCCCCTATGTCCCGGGGCCGTGCGGCGCCGCGAGCCGTACATCCGACTGCGCGGCGGCCTTGGTGATCACCGCCTGCTGCCCGCCCGCGTTCATGAGCGCCCAGACCAGCCCCGCCGCCAGCAGGCCGACGCCGAGGAGCAGCGCGAGCCTGACCACGGTCCTGACCGGCGCGCCCGCATCGGGGTCGTCGTCCTCAGGCCGGTCCCGCCAGAACTCCTGGGCGCCGTCCCTGGCAGGTCCGCCGCCGAAGCCGTTCGCACGACCGTTCACGTGACCGTTCGGGGAGCCGTTCACGTGACCGTTCGCCCGGCCGTTCGCGCGGCCGTTCAGGGGGCCGTGCACGGCGCCGTTCAGGGGGATCCCGCCGTACCTGACGATCGTGCCGTCGCCGTGCGACGACCCGTTGCTGTCGCCCTTGATGACGGCGCTGTAGACCAGCTTGTCGTCGCCCGCGCCGCCGCGGAAGGCCCGCGTGCGGCTCGGCGGCGTGAACGGGTGCCGCCCGCGCACGGCGGGAGCGGCGGGAGGCTCCTGGTCGGCGGCGGCCGCGCCCGCCGCCGACCAGGGCTTTCCCGAAGTCGCCGTCGTGGGGTCGGCGACTGGGACGGATGGCGTGGCGTCGGCGACCGGGGGAGACGGCGCGGAGCCGGACTCCACCAGTGTGCGGGCCTGCACAGGAAAGCCGTCCGCCCGCCAGATAGGCCCCTCGCCGGGCAGCGGCTGCGCCGACGCCAGCCGGCTGGGAAGTGTGCCGGGCAGTGCCGCGATCGGCAGGCGGCGCAGCAGCGCCGCCGCCGTCACGGTCCTGGGCGCGGCCCGGCAGGTCGCACAGGACTGGATGTGGCGGCCGATCCTGGCCCTGGCGCGCCGGCCGGGCGCGCTGACCCAGTCCGCCACCCGTGACGTCAGATCGGGGCAGCCGTCGGGGGCCCGCGCGGCGATGATCGCGGCGAACCACTCCTCCAGGCCGGCCGCGGCCTCGGTGACGGTGGCGCGCACCTCGCTCTGGCCCATCTCGAAGAGCACGGCCAGCTCGGTGTCCGACAGGCCGTGCCGTACGGACAGGTCCAGCAGCTCGCGCTGCGGCCGTTCCAGGGAGAGCAGCGCCTCGGGCAGCAGCTCGGACATGCGGCCGGGACGCGACCACGAGCCGATGCTGGCCGGCTTGGCGACCACCGCGCGGTGCGCGCGGGCCACCGCGTACAACCAGGGGCGGCGCAGGCCGGGATCGCCCACGCGGTCCGCGTACAGGTGCGCCGTCAGCGCCGCGCCCGCGACCGCCTGCTCGGCGTCGCCCGCGGCGAGCTCGGTGCGGCAGTAGTCGTAGAGACGGGCTCCGTGCTTGTCGCACAGGTCGCGAACGGCCTGGCGCGCGTCGTCAGACAGGGTTCGCCACATCCGGTGTCACACCTCCTCGGTCGGTACGCGGGAGCACGAGGTCACGGGGCCTGCTCATGTCCTCCCGGCGGAGTTGGGGACCGTGTCCAGCAGCGAGGCCTGCGCCAGGTAGGCGCGGGTCGCCTCCGGGTCGCCGGCGATGGCCCGCAACCCCGCCATGGCCGCCTCGAGCCTGGCGCTGTCGTGCTCCCGCACGCCCGCCGGCCGGGTCTGCCCGCGGGGGACCACCCGCTGCAGCAGCACCGAACGCCGCCGCCACGCCCACGCCTCCAGCGCGGCGGGCTGGGCGAAGCCGCCGATCACCGCCGCGATCACCTGGCCGAGCTCGACGGCGTCGTGGATGCCCGCGTTCATGTTGAGCCCGCCGACCGTCGAGGTCAGGTGCGCGGAGTCGCCCACGAACAACACCCGCCCGCACCGGTACGAGGTCAGCACCCCCCGCGAAAGGGCGAACCGGTCGGCGCCCGTCACGCGGATGGGCTCGCCGGCGCCCGGCAGCGCCCGCCGGACCAGCAGGCCCAGGTTGGCCTGCGACAGCGGCTCGTGCGTGTCACAGGGGATCTTGAAGATGATCCGCCAGTGGTCGGGCAGCCCGAGCAGGGTGCACGACTGCTGCACATCGCGTACGTACGTCAGCGGCGCCAGGCTCGGCAGCAGCCGGTCGAGCGGCGAGTCGGTGAACACCCGCAGCGCCTGCGTCGGATACGCGGACCTGGGGAACGGCAGCCCCAGCGAGCTGCGCACCGTGCTGTGCGCGCCGTCGGCGGCGATCATGTACCGGGCCCGCGTCCAGGTGTGGCCGACGCGGACCCGGATCCCTGTTCCGCCCTCCGCCACACCGTCCACGCGGGTGCCGAACCTCACGTCCACGTCCGGGTGGACGCTGAGGGCGGAGAGCAGCAACCGGGTCAGTGAAGCCTGGTCGGCGTGGATCCTGAACGGGTGCCTGGTCAGGCCGTCCAGCCGGTTCATGCCCATCTCGGCCAGCACGATCCCGGACCGGTCGCGCCACTGAACGCGGTCGACGACGCGGCCCTCGGCGACCAGCCGGGAGGCCACGCCGAGGCCGTCGAGCAGGTCGAGCGTGGCCGGATGGAAGGTGCACGCCCGTGGTTGCCTGCTGAGCTCGTTCTGGCCCTCCAGCACGGTGACCGGGATGCCCGCCCGGGCCAGCGACAGGGCCGCGGTCAGCCCGGCGGGGCCCGCGCCGACCACGATGACGCCGTTCATGCCATGCCTCCCACGCGCGCCCCGTTCGAGGCGGCCATGTGGCGGCGGTAGGGCACGCGGCTGAGCGTCACCGGCCGGCCGATGGCCCGCGACAGCGCCCACCAGGCCGTGCAGAGGTTGGAGGTCAGCAGGACGCGGTCGTTGCCGGTGCTGAGCGGCCCCAGCACGGGCAGCGTGGCCGTTCCCGAGCCGGTGAACAGCAGCGCGGCGTCACCGGGCAGGTCCGCCAGCTCGACCTGCCTGATCAGCTCGGCCGGTGTCACGGTGTACGGCGAGTAGCCGCCCCCCGCGCGGACCTGCACCACCTGGGTGACGGTGAGCCCGGCCTTCTTCCAGAACCGCTCGGCCAGCTCCGTCAGCCACGGCTGGTACGGCGAGACCAGGACGATGTCGCTCACCATGAGGTGCTCCATCGCCTCCCGCGCCGCCAGCGTGGCGGAGGCGAACGGCACTCCCGTCCTGGCCGTCAGCTCGGCGCACTGCTCGCGGTCGCGGTCGGGATCGAGCAGGTAGCGCGGCTCGCTGCAGGCCATGACCATCGCGCTCAGCGGCAGGCCGTCGAAGGCGTGCACCATGGCGGGCAGGGCCTCGTTGTAGCCCTCCAGCCGCTCGGCCAGGGCGGGCCCCGGGCGCCCCGCGGAAAGCGGGCGCCGGGCCGCCGGGATCGGGTGGTGTACGGGGAAGCGGGTGACGTGCATGTCGGCACGCGACCCGAGCAGGCGGGTCAGCTCGGGCTCCGCGGAGGGGTTCGCGGGCGCCACGATCACCCCGACCCTGCCGCGGCTCACTGCACCCCCCCGCGACGTGCGGGTCCGGGGGCGAGGACGGTGCGCATGGGGTTCCTCCTGCGAGGGGAAGGCGGGAAGGTCACTGGGCGTGGTGCCTCAGCGCCTGGTCGATCTCGGTGATGGCCTGGACGGACACCTGCCGGATGCGGCGCAGCCGGTGCACGCTGCGCGCCGGTTCCGCCGGTGGCGGAACGTCGTCCTGGTCCTCGCCCCAGGACGGCGGCGCCGCGCCGGGCCGTACGCCCCGGGCGTGCACTTCGTGCGGCTGCGGCCTGCGCAGTTCATCGGTGAGCATGGTCGCTCCTGTCGGTCGCGGGTCGATGACCCTGTGAAGGGACATGCCGGGAATCTCGGCGGCGGTCCGGCCGCCGGCCGGCGCTCCGTACTCGCTCGGCGCGCGACCGGGTGAGGAGCCGGCGGCTGATCGCCGGCCCCTCTTCCGCCGCGCGTGGAGATCGAGGTTCGGTCTCACGGCCCGAAGCCACGGCGACCCGCACCAGCGCCGTGGCGGCGAGCAGGACGGCGGCCGGTGAAACGGCCACCCGCACGGAGGCGTGCCTGGGCGCCGGCCTCAGAAACGGCCGGTCGATCAGTACCGTGGCGCCCGTCACGCCGATCTCCCCACCCCGCACCGCCTCCGTGCCGGTGGCGGCGAGCGCGGTGGCTCGCCGGCGGTGCTCGGCGACCGGGGTCGCCGCTTCCGCCGGCAGGCCTGCCGCGTTCGCGCGGCCCCGGCGCGGGGTCGTGGGCGACCCCGCGCGCGGCACCGCGAACGCGCCCGCCTGGTCCGGCGGGTGCGACGTGTACCGACCCCAGGCGCAACCCCTCGATTTGACCAGCACGCCAGCCGCTACCGCGCTGGTCAACAGCACCGCGCCGACTAGGTCGGGCACGTGCCGCACGATGCCGGAGGGGCGAGGAAGCGCCGGGGCCGGCGCATATGTGCCTCTGACCGGCCGCCCACCGGTCGAGGCCTGCCGGGACGCGGTCGTGACGACCACCGCCGCGTCCTGGCAGTGACGGGGCGTGCCGGGCGCTGCCGCGCCCGGCCCGCCGGAAGGAACGGCCCGCCTCATCGGGCCGTTCCCGCGCTCAGGGCCCCATCAGGGACGCTGTTGGGAACGCTGACGCCGACCATGCGCTCCGTCAGGCCCGCCGTGGAGGAGCCGGAGTCACCTGATTCCCGTACGTGTGACCTGGCCGGCGCCGCACCGCCGGCCACGGTACGCGCGACCTTCGAGGCGAGCGCGAGATGCTCGCCGCAGCGCCGGGCCACCTTGGCCTCCAGTCCGGTCACCTGGGCGAGCCTGAGCCGTAGCGGTTCCAGCGACGAGCCGCGTTCGAGACCGTCGAGATCGGCCAGCCGGGCGGGCCAGCGCAGCGCGTCACCGCAACGGGCCTCCACCTCGCCGGGAAGCTCGTCGGCCGGGAATCCCTCGTGCCTGAGCCGCGTGGCGATCATGACGGCGGTGAACGCCGTTCTGTCGAAGTCGGCCAGCCGTCCCGCCAGGGCCGCCCGCAACATCCTGGCCCGGTGGCTCAGGCAGACCGCACTCCACCCGAGCAACAGCAGCCGATCAGGGCCCGTCTCCGTGTGCCAGCCGGCCAGCCGCAGCTCGCGGGCCATCCGGTGGTAGAAGCGCCAGCGGTGACGGGGACTGTCGAGCCAGACCTGGACGCCGCCGAGCGGCAGGCTCGCGACGTGCACGCCGGCACCGGCGACGCGCGCGCAGATGCGCTGGACGACCTGCTCTTGCCTGCTCGGGGCCGGATCCTCCTGGAACCAGGAACTGCCCGAGGAATCCATGGTCACGTCCGGCCACCTCCTCGTCGAGAACTTTCTCCAGAACCACTGGCTGTTAAGTCTCACTTTCCATACGCTGCGATAGTCTGCTGAAGAAGGGGGGTGTGTCAACTGACAGTTTGCGCATATGTTGATACCTCCCCGCTGGGCAGAGCTTGCCCACATGGCAGGGGACAGGGGGGTCCGCGTCCCTTACGCTGGATGAGTTCACGGGCGGTAGGAGGTGTGCCGTGGCGAACTTCGCCGAACGGCTCGATCTCGCGCTGACCAAGCGCGGCTTCACCGGCGCGCAGGTCGCCTCCACTCTGACGGAGGCGGGCATCCCGATCACGCGTGCCTATGTCAGCCAGTTGCGCACGGGCAAGCAGACCAACCCGACGCTCCAGGTGCTCAGGGCGCTCGCCTCCTGCCTGCAGGTGAGCGTCGGCTGGCTGGTGGGCGACGACTACGTCGAGTCGGGCAGCGTGGAGGAGCTCCAGGTGCGGGCGGCCACCATCGGCCGGTCCGTCTCGGGCCTGTCGGAGAGTTCGCTCGCCGTCCTGCACGGCGTGGTCGAGCTCGCCCGCAAGGCCGAGGGCCTGCCCGACGAGCCCGCGCCCGCCGCCGGCATCCCCGACGCGGCGGCGCCCCTGAGCGATCCGCAGCGCAGGGCGCTCGGCAGGCGTCTGCACGCCCTGCGCCAGGCCGCCGGGCTCTCCGTCGAGCAGGTGGAGACCGCGCTCGGCAAGGGCGCGGCCGCGATCCCCGCCATCGAGGAGGGTCGCATCGCGCCCGCGCCCATCACGGCCGAGCGCCTGCTCACCGTCTACGGCGTCACCGCCCCGCCCGTCCGCGACTACATGATGTCGCTGGCCAGGGGCGAACGCGGAACCGCCTGGTACGACGCGCACTCGGTGCCCGTCTGGCTGGCCGCCGCCTACGCGCTCGAACAGCGGGCCACGGTCATCCGCACCTACCACAACCAGTTCGTCCCGCCGCTGCTGATGGCCGACGACTACGCCAGGGCCGCGATCGCCGCGGCGGGGCCGGCGATCCTCGGGCAGCGGACGGTCGACGAGGCGCTCGCCCTCGTGCTGGCCCGCCAGGAGGCCATGGCCGGCGAGAGCGGCACCGTGGTGTGGGCGATCATCGACGAGAGCGTGCTGACCCGCTCCATCGCCGGGCCGCACGTCCAGCTCCGCCAGCTCGACCTGCTGCTCGACCACGCCAAGCGGCCCAACGTCTCGCTGCACGTCGTGCCGATGGACGACCCGGCCTACGTGCCGCGCACCGGACCGTTCACCATCTGGCGCTTCGCCGAGGAGTTCGAGGCCGACATCGCGTGCGCCCACGGCATCGAGTCCGACGAGCTGGTCACCGAGGGCGGGGCGGTCGAGACGTACCACCAGGCCTTCACCAAGCTGTCGGTGACGACGACCACCCGCGAAGAGACCTTCGAGGTGCTCAATTTCCATCGCGAACGGCTTTCGCGTTCGCTGGGAAACGATCTCTTTCCCGCGTAAATGATCATTACGCGCGAGGCGGGGTAACGCATATATACCGAAAACTAATGGCTTTTCGTGTTGTCATCTGCTCCGTAGCGAGGATCATATGGTGTGGGTCATCGAGTGGGGTCCGAAAGGACATCTTTTCCCGAGATAGTGGGCGAGGGGAAAGGGGCAACACTCAATGCGTCAGCGTGCCATCCGAAACCTGGCGAAGCTGGAGCTGACCCAAGCAAGGATCACCCGTATTCTCGACGCCGCAGCAGGTGGAAAGAACAACTTCGTGGCGGACCGCGACGCGGTACGCCGGTACGACCAGGCAGCCCCGATCACGACGACGGCCGCACGGGCCGTGCTCCACTATCTGTGCCGTGTGGTCCGTCATCTGGCGAGCGTGGGTGTGGACCAGTTCGTGATCGTCGGGAGTGGTGTCCCCAGCGGCCTGCCGCCCGGCAGGCAACTGCACGACATCGCCCGCGATGCCCTGGACGGCTCGGCGCCGCGTGTGGTGTACGTCGAGAACGACCCGATGGTGCTCGCCGGAGCGAGGGCGACCATCGAGCCCGTCACCGACCTCGTACGCGTTGTAGAGGGCGACGTGCGCGAGATCGACGACATCCTCGATGACAGGGTCCTGCAGACGTTCCTCGACTGGGACCGGCCCATGGCCGTGCTGCTGCTGTCGACCCACAGCCTGAACGACGACGAGTTCTTCCACTACGTGATCAAGCGGATCCGGCAGGCCGTTCCGGAACGGAGCTACCTGTCGCTGCTGCAGACCACGTTCGACGCGATCCCCCCGGAGTTGCTGCCCGCCATACACGACCTCTTGGCGATGACGCTTCCCGGGCACGCGATCCGTACAAGGGAGGAGGTTGAGGCGCTGCTCGAAGGCCTGGTGCTGGTGGATCCGGGGCTGGTGTGGGTCCCGGAATGGCGGCCGGACGGCCACGAGAGCGCCTGCGTCGACCAACCGAGTTCGTCCGGCACCTACGGCGCCGTGGCGCGCATCCCGTGAGCCCGGCCATGGAAACGGTTACGTCTCGGCGGCAGTCACGGAGGGTCCGGCCACTTCGCCGGCCGGACCCTTACCGGCCGGCGAGGCCGTCTCGACGCCGAACATCAGCACCGCGAGCACGGCGAGCACGAGGGGCACCGCCCCGAGCAGTGCCGTCGTGCCGATCGAGGGCGCCGCCGCGCCCGCGACCAGCACCGCCGTGACGGCGACGCCGCCGAACTTGCCGACCCCCGCCGACAGTCCGGAGCCGCGCGAACGTACCCGCGTCGGATAGATCTCCGCGCTGTAGGCGGCCAGCACCGCGGCGATCGTCGCCGTACCCACGATCGGCCCGGCCAGCACCAGGTAGAGCCAGGTCCGGTCGTGCGCCAGCGCCTCCCCGGAGAACGACAGCACCACCAGCGCCGCGGCCACCAGCGAGGAAAGGACGACGATCGTCTTCTTCGCGCTCCACAGCCCGTACATCGCGGCGGACACGAAGATCAGCGGCAGCCCCAGCAGCGTCGAGTCCCGCAGCGCCCGGTCCGCCGTCTGCTGGTCCAGGCCGAGCCGCTGCAGGTTCGACGGGATCCAGAGCTGGAAGCCGTACGTGACCAGGCCGATGCTGAGCCCCAGGATCACCATGGCGACGGTGAGCCCGGTGAAGGGACGGCGGAACAGCCGTGAGTAGCCGCCCTCGTGCTCGTCCTCGACCCGCTCCACTTCCCGGACCGAGGCGGTCGCGCCGTACCTGGCCATGATGGTGCGGGCCTCGGCGTCGCGGCCGTGCGCCAGCAGGAAGCGCGGCGACTCGGGGATGAAACGGTTGAGCAGGATCAGGACGACCCCGGTCGGCAGGCCGGCCAGCCACAGGACGCGCCATGAGTACTCGGGCACCAGCGTGGCCGACAGCCAGCTCGCCGCGAGATAGGCGATGGCCAGGTTGCCGCCGATCAGCACCATCACCCAGCCCTTGTGCCGGGGCGGGATGGCCTCGGCCAGCAGCGAGAACGCGATGGGCAACATGCCGCCCGCGCCCAGGCCCATGGCCGCGCACATGATGAGGTTCCACTCGAAGTCCGGCATCACGCCGCAGATGGCGGTGCCGATGAACAGCACGCCGGCGAACAGGATCGAGGGTTTGCGGCCGATCTTGTCGCCCATCCAGCCCCACAGCAGCGAGCCGAGCACCGTCCCCGTGAGCCCCGCCAGCGGCAGCAGCGCGACGGGCAGCTCGCCCGCGGGATTGAGCGCGGACTTGAGCCCGTACTCCTTGGCCATGCCGGGCGCGACGAAGCCGAGCGTGATCGGCTTCATGGCGTCGATCACCACGGCGAGGGACATGACCACGATGAGCCCGATGTGGGCGGGTCGCATCCGCGCGTCGTCGAGCGCGCGCACCCGCACCTCGCCGGCCGGCCTGGCGGCGAACGTACCCGGCGGAACCAGCCCGTAGGCGGTGACGGCGAGGCCCGCCACGATGAGGCCCATGCCGATCGTCATCGGCAGGTCCATCGGCATCCCGGCCAGCCGGTAGTGCATGTCCGCACCGTGCACGTACATCGGCAGATGCAGCACGACCCCCGCGACGGTGGCCAGGAAGCCCAGCCAGAAGTACAGCGGTCGAGCCAACTCGACGCCGCCCATGCCTTCCCCTCTCAAGTGATCACAGCAGACGGCCCCCGCGCAGCCGCCACTTGACGAACAGCACCCGCATCGGCCCGTTCACGAACAACCACTGGCCCAGCCAGACGAACCCGAACATCACGGCGAACCCCCATGCCGAGACCGGGCCCCCGACACCCGGGACCAGACCGCGATCGAGCAGCAGCCACATGAGCAGCCCTTCCGGCACGGCCGTGACCAGCCCGAACACCGTCGGCCAGTCCTTGTCCCAGCGGAACTGCATGAGCAGGTGGTAGAGCAGCTCCCAGCCGACGCCCACCACGGCGACCGCCAGCAGCACGAGATAGGCGTCCTTGACGGACATCGGCAGAATCGGCGTGATCAGCGCGGTCAGCACCGCTCCGACCGTGGCCAGCACGAACAGCCGGGTCTGCACGCGCCCGGCCAACGTGGGGATCAAGCGGGCCCCCTGTTCGCCGCCCACCTGAACCACTGGGCCGCCGACCTGACCGGCCCGAGCCCTTTGCAGAAGCCCCGTTCGGCCAGGTCGTCGGCGATGTCGAGGGCCGCGGTCTGCATACCGAGGAAACTGTCCACGGCCAGGAAGTGGTTGCCCGCGGTGGCCGCGCCCGAGGCGTAGAGCACGCCGTCTCCGCTCTGCCCGCCGACCACCTCGAAGTGCGGGCCCACCTGGAGCCGTCCGGCCTTGTTGGGCCGCGCGCCCCCGTGCTCGAGCAGGTCATCGAGCACCCGGTGCTCGGGCATGTCGGCCTCCAGCCCGGTGCAGTCGATGATGAAGTCGGACACGTACTGCATGCTCGCCGAGTTCGTGCTGCGGGTGTGGGTGACCAGCCGGCCGTCCGGCGCCCGCTCGATGCGGTCGACCACCGCCTGCATGGGGTGGTACCAGCTGCCCTGCCTGGCCACGCGGAGCTGCTCCTGCCAGCGGTCGAGCTTCGGCGTGGTGGTACCGGCGACCAGCGCGGCCAGCCGGGCGCGCCGCTCTGGCCCCGCCTTGCCGAACTGGGCCTTGAGCTGGCCGCCGAACGCCGACTTCGGCATCGTGAACGCCTGGTAGGCCCACCCGTCGCCGCCCTTGCGCCGCATGAACAGGTGCGGGCCATGCGCTCCCGTCACATAGGTGCGGAAAAGGTGCACGATCTGCGTATGGAGGCCGTACCGCTCCCTGTCGTCCATGAGCCGCTGCAGCACACGCGAGGCGACGATCCCGGCGCCGCGGACGACCACCACGCCGGGGCGCCTGGCGAGCTGGTCGTAGACGTGCTCGTGCGGCTCGTACGCGTTGACCACGCGATACCGCTCGCCCTGCCGCTGCCGGAACTCCTGGAGGTCGTCGAGGAACTTCAGCCCCGGATAGCCCACGGCCAGGTGCACGTACCGGGAGCGCAGCGCGACCCGCTTGGTCGGCCCGCTGCCGACGGGCGGCGTCAACACGGTGAAATAGCCGCCCTCCACACGTTTCCTGACCATGCGCACCTGGCCCTTGGCCAGCATCTCCCAGTAGCCGATGCGGTCGGCCTCGCGCCGCACACTCCGGGTCACGATCTCGGCCCTCGGGCTGTAGAAGTTGGTCATGAGGGGCTCGGTGAGCACCTGGAACAGCGGCTTGACCGAGCGGTCCTCCCACGCCTCCTGCACCGCGTACGAAGGGAAGCCCCAGATGTTGTCGGGACGGGCCCCGGCGTCGGAGCGGATGCGCTCGTGCGCGGGAAGCTGCGAGACGCGGGTCAGGTATTCCCAGGTCTGCCAGGGGGTGTCGCTGGTCGAGAGCACCCGGATGGCCGAGGTCGCGACGCCGCGGACGCGCAGCACGTCGACCAGCGTGAACGAGCCGAGCCCGCCGCCCACCGACACCAGCGGCATGTCATAGACAGGGATGCCGGCCGACCCCACCAGACTGTCGGTCCAGGCGGAGGAGCGCAACAACTCCGATGTGAGATCTCCCCGCGGCACGACGTAAAACTAACGTAAAAAACCGGTTCAGTCCCACCAGAAGGACCACGCGTGCCGGCCCAGGATCTGCTCGGCATAGCCCAGGAGGTCGCCCGGCCCCTGGACGACGTTGTCCGGGCAGAAGGCCCAGTGCTCCGCCGCCACGTGTAAGGCGTGCTCCGGGTCGTCCGGCGGCGCCGCCACGCTCAGGTCGAGCGTGTTGAACCCGACGCTGACCACGCGCGCCCCGAACCGGTCCTCCCAGCTGCGCACGACGGCAGCCAGCGGGACCATCCACTCGTTGTGGTGCAGCGCGCCCTGCCAGCCCATGACCGCCAGCGCGTCCGCTCCCCGGCCGGCGGCGACCAGGCCGAGCGGCATGCCCTTGGCCGCCAGCTCGCCCGCCAGCCAGTCGGCGACCGCCTCCGGCTCGGCCTTCAGCACGCCGGGCGCGGCCGGACCTGGACAGATGGCGCCGTACGGCTCCAGCTCGGCCAGCGCGTCCTTCGGCATCTGCGCCACCCACTCCTCCCACACCTCGGTCATGAACCCCTCGGCGGTGAAGTGATCGATCTGGCGGGGATCGTCCGGCACGACCTGCCCGACTGCCCACGGCTGCGCCGATTCGTCCAGCAACACCGGCCACAGGCCGCTGTGCGCGTGCCAGGCGCGCAGCAGCGCCCAGTCCTCGCCCGCCGCCGGTTCGTCGCTCATCCAGAACGCCGGCCGCGCGGCCTCGCCCTGCCGGGTGTAGCCGGGGTCGGGCCAGACCACGTCGCCAGGCGGCAGCCCGGTCGGCAGCCGTCGCCCCCCGCCGCCGTCGGCGAACAGCCTGCACAGCTCGCGTGGCAGCCGGTGATCGTCCATGCCCTACCGTTCCGATACCGAATCCTGTCTCGGAGATGGTAGTGCCGACCGTTACCCGAGCACCTTCGGCGGCGCCGGAAAAGTCATGGCTACTGGCCAGGGCGGCGCACACGGCACAATGAGGGACTGTGATCCCCTTCGCCGCTGTTCTGTCCGACCTCGACGGCGTGCTGCGCCACTTCGACCACGCCGCCCAGGCCGACATCGAAGCCCGTTACGGCCTGCCCCTGATGAAGACGGCCTTCGATCCCGAGCTGATCATGCCGCCGACGCTCGGCCACGTCACCGAGACGCAGTGGGCGGAGTCGATCGCCGTGGCGCTCGGCGGCGACGAGCGGGCCCGCCAGGCCGTCGGCGAGTTCATGAAGATCCGCTTCTGGGTGGACGAGGAGGTCAGGGCGTTGCTGTCCAGGGCGCGGCAGGAGGTGCCCCTGGTCATCGTGACCAACGCCATGGACACCCTCGAACAGCACCTCGACCTGCTGGGGCTCACGGGCTTCGCCGACGACGTCGTGAGCAGCGCCAGGGTCGGCGTGGCCAAACCCGACCGGCGGATCTACGAGATCGCCGCGGAGCGCGCCGGGGCCGAGCCCGCCCGCTGCCTGTTCGTCGACGACCGGCTGCAGAACGTGGAGGCCGCCAGGGCGCTCGGCATGACCGCCGTGCACTACCGCACCTACCAGGACCTCGCGGCCGTGCTGGGCTGAGGCGCCGGCCGCCCCGCGCGACCGGCCGGACAGGGCCGCTTCCGCGTACGCCGGCGGGCCGCGTGACCGGCAAGGCAAGGCCGTTCCCGCTTACGCCGGCTGGCCGCGTGACCGGCCGGGGCGGCGCCCCCACCCGGGCCGGGCGAGCTACGCGACCGGCCAGGCGGGGGCGGGGAAGGGAGCGCCCGGTCAGTACCCGCCGTACGGGCTCTTGGAGGACGGGGTGGAAGGCTTGCCCGACGAGCCCTTCGACGGGCCGTTCGAGGGCGCCGACGAGGACACCTTCGTGCCCTGCGGCGCGATCACGCCGATCAGGCCGTGCTTGGCGCCGTCGATGCCGGCGGAGAACCACAGGGCCTTCTCGCCGCCGGTGGCCGCGGTGCCGGGTTCGAGGTCCCACAGGCCGGGCAGCACGATCGGCTTGCCGTTCGACAGGCGAAGGGAGCCCAGGTGACGGCCGCTCTTGTAGGCGTGCACGGTCCCGTCGCCGAAGTTGCCGACCAGCAGCGCTCCAGCGTACTGTCCCCAGCCCTTCGGCGCGGCGGTCAGCCCCCAGGGAGCGTTCAGCCCGACCCGGGAGATGCGCCCGGTGAGGCGCCCGTTGCCGTCGAAGCGGCTCACGAAGCCCTTCCCGTCGCCGAACACCGGCTTGCCCGTGGTCTTGTCGCGCAGGGCGTAGGCCACCCACACGTTGCCGTTGACGACCGCGACGTTGTAGGGCTTGTAGGTCGAGGGGATCGCCTTGTCCCTGAACTGCCAGCGCGACAGCCGGATGCGCTCGAAGTCCTCGTCGAAGGCGTGGATGCGCCCACCGGCGAAGTCGGCGGCCAGCAGGAAGGCGCCGTCGTCGGTCTCGACCAGCTCCAGCCCCTTGTAGTCGGCGCCGCGGGTGAAAGCCGCGATGATCGCGTTGCCCGGGTCGGCCTCCGCGTTCCAGCCGGTGATGGCGCCGCTCGGGCTGGAGAAGATGAACGTGGCCGGCCTGCCCTTCACGGTGAAGCCGTCGCCGGGGTTGAACACCTGGCCCGTCGGGGCTCCGCCCGGAATGGCCACCTCGGTCTTCTCCTTCTTGCCCGTGCCGGAATAGACGGTGGCGCTGCCGGTGCCGGTGTTGGACACCCACAGAGTCTTGCCCATGGCCAGGCCCCACGGGTTGACGACCTTGGGGTCGGTGACAGGGGCTTTGCCCTTGACGTCCGACACAAGGTTGATGATGTCGAAACGCGTCCTGGTGGTGGCGTGTGCGGGAGTGGTGAGAGTCGCTCCCAGAACGACCGCAACAGCGCAGAGTGTGATGATGCGTGGCCGCATCCGTTGCCTCCTAGTTAGCGCTTGTGACGCGAGATACGCGGGGGGCGGGGAGCGGGTTCAGTCAGGTCCGGAAATGGCGGCGCGGGAGTTTTCCCGCATCGCGCGGGGAGAGGAAAAGCATGAACGTGTTGGGCATCGATATCGGCGGTTCGGGAATCAAGGGCGCGCCCGTCGACACGAAAGCCGGCAAGCTGACGGAGGAGCGTCTGCGCATTCCGACGCCCCAGCCCTCCAAGCCCGACGAGGTGGCCGAGGCGGTCGCGTCGATCATCAAGCATTTCGGCTGGAGCGGCCCCGTCGGCATCACCTTTCCCGGCGTGGTCGTGGACGGCGTCGTCCTGACGGCCGCCAACGTCGACCGTTCGTGGGAGGGGGTCGACGCGGCCGCGCTCTTCGGCGGGGCCACCGTGCTGAACGACGCAGACGCGGCGGGCATGGCGGAGATGACGTTCGGCAAGGGCAAGGGGCAGCGGGGGACCGTGCTCGTCCTGACCTTCGGGACGGGCATCGGCAGCGCGCTGTTCACCGACGGGCGGCTCGTCCGCAACACCGAGTTCGGGCACCTGCGGCTGCGCGGCAAGGACGCCGAGCACCGGGCGTCGGCGCGGGTCAGGGAGGAGCGGGACCTCAGCTGGAAGGCGTGGGCCGGGCGGGTGGAGGAATATCTCCGATACGTCGAGATGCTGTTCACGCCCTCGCTGATCGTGATCGGCGGGGGTGTGAGCAAGAAGGCCGACAAGTTCCTTCCGCACATCCACCTCGACACTCCCGTGGTGCCCGCCGCCCTCCGCAACGAGGCGGGCATCATCGGCGCCGCCCGCGCCGCCGCGTCCCGCTGACCGGCCTCGTGTCCGCCGCCGAGCCGATCCCGTTCGCCGTGCGCGAGCCGCTGCCCGGCGTCGACCTGCCGCAGCGGCCCACGATCGTGAGGCACACCGGGATATTGGGATGCGCGGGCCGGCCTGGTCGGGCACCATGGGCGGTTGGCTCCGGGGACGCGGGGCTCCAAATATCCTTGAAAGCAGTATGGGAACGTCTTCGTTGTCCTCTCCACTCGCCGACCTCCAGTCCCGCCTGCCCGACCTCATGCCCCGCGATCAGCGGCGGCTGCGGCGCAGGCTCGACGGCATGCGCCGGGTGCGCTCGCGGGACGCCCGCGACAAGATCGTCGCGGAGATCCTCTCCGACGTGGAGCGAGCCGAGCAACGGCTGGTACGCCGCCGCGAAGCCGTACCGAAAGTCACCTATCCGGAGAACCTGCCGGTCTCCCAGCGCAAGGACGACATCCTCGCGGCCATCCGCGACCACCAGGTCGTGATCATCGCGGGGGAGACCGGCTCCGGCAAGACCACCCAGATCCCCAAGATCTGTCTAGAGCTGGGGCGGGGCGTGCGCGGGCTGATCGGCCACACCCAGCCCCGCCGCATCGCCGCCCGCACGGTCGCCGAGCGCATCGCCGAGGAGCTCGGCACAGGCGACGGCCAGAAGCTCGGCGACGTGGTCGGCTACAAAGTCCGCTTCACCGACCAGGCCGGTGACCGCACCCTGGTCAAGCTGATGACCGACGGCATCCTCCTGGCCGAGCTGCAAAACGACCGCATGCTCGACCAGTACGACACCCTCATCATCGACGAGGCCCACGAACGCAGCCTCAACATCGACTTCATCCTCGGCTACCTGAAACAGCTCCTGCCCAAGCGCCCCGACCTCAAGGTCGTCATCACCAGCGCGACGATCGACCCCGAGCGGTTCTCCCGCCACTTCGACGACGCGCCGATCATCGAGGTGTCCGGCCGCACCTACCCGGTCGAGGTGCGCTACCGCCCGCTCGACGATGATGACGACCAGACGCAGGGCATCGTCGACGCCTGCAGAGAGCTGATCGGCGAGGGCCCCGGCGACATCCTGGTGTTCCTGTCGGGCGAGCGGGAGATCCGCGACGCCGCCGACGCCCTGGCCAAGGCGGAGTTTCGCAACACCGAGATTCTGCCGCTCTACGCCCGGCTGAGCGCCGCCGAGCAGCATCGTGTCTTCCAGCGCCACACCGGCCGCCGCGTCGTGCTGGCCACCAACGTGGCCGAGACCTCGCTCACGGTCCCCGGCATCAAATACGTCGTCGACCCCGGCTACGCCCGCATCTCCCGCTACAGCCACCGCACCAAGGTGCAGCGCCTGCCGATCGAGGCCATCTCGCAGGCCAGCGCCAACCAGCGCAAGGGCCGCTCAGGCCGCACCTCCGACGGCATCTGCATCCGCCTCTACGAGGAAGACGACTTCCTCAACCGGCCCGAGTTCACCGACCCCGAGATCCTGCGCACCAACCTCGCCTCGGTCATCCTGCAGATGACCTCGATCGGGCTGGGCGACATCGAGGCGTTCCCCTTCGTCGAGCCGCCAGACCGCCGCCAGGTGAAGGACGGCGTCAACCTGCTGCACGAGCTGGGCGCGTTCGACGCCCACGGCAAGCTCACGCCCATCGGCCGCAAGCTGGCCGGCCTGCCCGTCGACCCCCGGCTGGGCCGCATGGTGCTGGAGGCGGAGAAGAACGGCTGCCTGCGCGAGGTCATGGTGATCGCCGCCGCCCTGTCGATCCAGGACCCGCGCGAGCGGCCCTCCGACAAGCAGCAGCAGGCCGACGAGAAGCACCGCCGCTTCGCCGATCCCGAGTCGGACTTCATGGCCTACCTCAACCTCTGGCACTACCTGCGCGACAAGCAGAAGGAGCTGTCGTCCAGCGCGTTCCGGCGGTTGTGCAAGGCGGAGTTCCTCAACTACCTGAGGGTGCGCGAGTGGCAGGACATCTACAGCCAGCTCCGCCAGGCGCTCGGCGCCCAGCTCGGCAGCCGGGCCGCCGACCCCCAGCAGGTGCACGCGTCGCTGCTCGTCGGGCTCCTGTCGCACATCGGCGTCAAGGACGTCATGGAGAAGCGCGGCCAGGACGGCCGCAGGCCGATCCAGGAATACCTCGGCGCCCGCAACGCCCGCTTCGCCATCTTCCCCGGGTCGGCACTGGCCAAGAAGCAGCCGCAGTGGCTCATGTCGGCCGAGCTGGTCGAGACCTCCCGCCTGTGGGCGCGCGTCAATGCGAAGATCGAGCCGGGCTGGGTCGAGCCGCTCGCCCAGCACCTCGTCAAGCGCACCTACTCCGAGCCCCACTGGGAGAAGAACCAAGGCGCCGTCATCGCCCTGGAGAAGGTCACTCTCTACGGTGTGCCGCTGGTCGTCGGCCGCAAGGTCAACTACGGCCGCATCGACCCCGACCTGTCGCGCGAGCTGTTCATCAGGCACGCGCTCGTCGAGGGCGACTGGGACACCCACCATCGTTTCCTGAAGGACAACCGCCGGCTGCTCGGAGAGGTCGAGGAGCTGGAGAACCGCGCCAGGCGCCGCGACATCCTGGTGGACGACGAGGCGCTGTTCGACTTCTACGACCAGCGGGTGCCCGCTGACGTCGTCTCGGCCCGGCACTTCGACTCCTGGTGGAAGAAGGCCAGGCACGAGCAGCCCGACCTGCTCACGTTCTCGCCGGAGATGCTGGTCAACGAGGGCGCCGACGTCAGCACCCGCGACTATCCCGACACCTGGCGCCAGCTCGGGCAGCGCATGAAGCTGACCTATCGGTTCGCGCCGGGCCCGGATGAGGACGGTGCCGACGGCGTGACCGTGCACGTGCCGCTCCAGGTGCTCAACCAGGTCAGCTCCGACGGCTTCGACTGGCAGATCCCCGGCCTGCGCGAAGATCTGATCACCGCGCTGATCAGGTCGTTGCCGAAGAACCTGCGCCGTAACTTCGTGCCCGCCCCCAACTACGCCAGGCAGGTGCTGGAGGGCGTCAAGCCGGGCGGCGAGCCGCTGCTGGAGGCCGTGGAGCGCGAGCTGCTGCGCCTGACCGGCGTCCGGGTGCCGCGCGAGGCCTGGCAGCTCGACCAGGTGCCCGGCCATCTGCGCATCACCTACCGGGTGATCGACGAGCGCAGGCGCACGGTGGCCGAGGACAAAGACCTCGACGCGCTGAAGCGCCGCCTCGCGCCGCGCCTGCGCCAGACGCTCTCGCAGGCGGGCGACGACCTGGAGCAGACGGGCCTGCACACCTGGAGCTTCGGGACGTTGCCCAAGGTGTTCGAGCAGGGCCGGATGAAGGGTTATCCGGCGTTGGTCGACGCGGGCGACTCCGTCTCCATCAAGATCTTCGAGACGGAGGTGGAGCAGCGCCGCTCCCACTGGCCCGGGGTGCGCCGCCTGCTCCTGCTCAACGTCACCAACCCGGCCAAGTCGCTGCTCGGCGGCCTGTCCAACCAGGCCAAGCTGGCTCTGTCGCGCAGCCCGCACGGCGGGGCGGTGGCGTTGTTCGACGACGTGGTCGACACGGCCGTCGACAAGCTCATGCTCGACGCGGGCGGCCCGGCCTGGGACCCGGTGGCCTTCGACCGCCTCTACCAGCACGTGCGGGCCCACCTCTATGACACGTCGGCCGATGTGCTGGGGAAGGTGGAGCAGATCCTGAGCGTCTGGCACGCGGCGGGCGCCCGGCTCGACGCGCTGCAGCCGAGCGCGGCGACCGACGACGTGCGCGACCAGCTCGGCAGGCTCGTTCATCCGGGGTTCGTCACCGCCACGGGCTACCGGCGGCTGCCTGACGTCCTGCGCTATCTGCGCGCGATCGACCGCCGGCTCACGAAGCTCCCCGAGGATCCGTGGCGTGACCGGGAGTGGATGGATCGGGTGCACAAGGTGGAGGACGACTATCACGACCTGCGGCAGAAGCTCCACCCGGCCCGGCGCGGGGACCCTGACGTGGCGGAGATCGGGTGGATGATCGAGGAACTAAGGGTGAGCTTCTTCGCCCAGACGCTCGGCACCCCCACCCCGGTGTCGGAGAAACGCATCGCCAAGGCGATGGAGAAGCTCATGCCATGAGCACGCGCTGGCTCGCCCTCCGCCCACAACGGAGAGCAGCCGGAGTCACGCCGTTCTCGTCGCGCTCCGGTCCCATGGAAAAATCCCTTTGGTGCTGTCCGCGCTAGGCCTCACGCCCGGACATATGTGGTGAAACAGGGGGATGGATGATCAAGACTGTGGTGTTCGACGTCGGTGAGACGCTGATCAGCGAGACGCGCATCTGGTCGCGCTGGGCCGAGCGGCTCGGCGTGAGCGCGTTCACGCTGATGGGCGCGCTCGGCGGGATGGCCGCGCTGGACCGTTCGCACAGTGACGCCTTCGAGCTCGTACGCCCCGGCTTCGACCTCGCCAGGGAGGAGGCCGAGTGGGAGCGCGACGACCCCCACGGCATGCGCAACACCTTCGACGCCGGCGACCTCTACCCCGACGTGCGTGACGCCCTGGCGGCCATCCGGGCGGCCGGATACCAGGTGATCATCGCGGGCAACCAGCCGGAGCGGGCCTACGACGCGCTCGTCGCCATGGACCTGCCGGCCGATTCCGTGCACACCTCCGACGGGTGGGGCGTCTCGAAGCCGGAGCCCGGATTCTTCGCCAAGGTCGCAGCCGTCGCGGGCCGCGAGCCCGCCGAAATCCTCTACGTGGGCGACCGGCTCGACAACGACGTGCTGCCCGCAAGGGCGGCCGGCATGCGGACCGCGCTGCTGAAGCGGGGCCCATGGGGCTACCTGCACGCCGAGCGCCCCGAGGCCGGCGCGGCCGACGTGATCGCCGGAGACCTGCACGCCCTGCTGCCCGCGCTGGACGGTCTCGCCTGAAGGCCCGGTGGACGCGCGGCGGCACTTCGCCCGACGCCGCCGGCGCCCTTCACGTGAGGTTCTCGTCGGGGTCGATGCGTACGGCCCGCTCCTCCGCCGAGAGGTCATCCGTGTCGCCGCCCTGGTCCACACCGAGTTCCTCGTCGTCCGTGTCGGGTTCGAGCCCCTCGTCCGGCTGGGTCAGCCGGTGCTTGGGCCGAGGCCCGTGGAGCCGGGACGGCGCCTCCCGCCGCAGCCGCTCGTCGAGTGTGTCCCGGTGCCGGGGGTCGTCCTCGGCGACCTCGTGGTGGAGGCCGAGGTCGTCGGTCCACTCTTCGACCTCGATCTCCTGCTCATCGGCGTAGCCGTATCGGTCCGGAGGTTGTTCGGTCATACCGGCCCCCTACCCAGCGAGCGGTCCGGAATCCTCCTTTCCGGACCGGCCGGGAGGGCGGATCACCGGGTCACCGCTGCTCGCCGTTCAGCCGGGCGCGGGCCTCGTCGAGCTCCCGGCGCACGTCGGCGAGCTCGCGTTCGAGCTCCAGGATCCGGCGGATGGCGATGAGCGTCATGCCTTCTTCCGTCATGCGGGTGACGTGCCGGACGATGAGGATGTCGCGGCGGGAATAGCGCCGCTGCCCGCCGCTCGAACGGCTCGGGCTGATGACGTCGTGCTGGTCGAGCCGCCGCAGGAAGGCGTGCTGGACCTGCAGCATCTCCGCCACCTGGCCGAGGGAGTAGAGGGGCGCGTGTTCGTCGTCAAGGGGAAGTTCTGGCATCGTGGCTCTCCTCGTGGTCCGGGAGCGGGCCGGGGAGCCCGCCCCGGACCGCGCGTCAGGCCTTGATGGCCCTGGTCTCGCCTCGCCGGATCTCCACCTTGCGCGGCCGGGCCCGCTCGAGCACCGGGATGCGGAGGGTGAGCACGCCGTTGGCGTAACCCGCGTCGATCCGCTCGCTGTCGAGGTGCTCGGACAGGTAGACCCGGCGGGTGAAGGCGCCCATCGGGCGCTCGCGGACGAACAGCCGCTCGTTGTCCGCGATCTCCTCCTCGCGGCGGGCGCTCACGCTCAGCACTCCGCGGTCGACCGTGACCTCGATGGAGTCGGGGTCGATGCCGGGGAGGTCGAAGCGGAGCAGCACGTCGTCGTCGCGGCGCAGCCCGTCCATGGGCATCACGGCGCTGCCGTTGTCGACGGTCTGGCGTGCCAGGCGGCTGAACTGCCGCTCGAACTCCTGGAAGAACGGGTCAATTGAGGTCAAGAGCATTTTCTAACCTCCTCGCTGCTTCTCCTGATGGAGCTAACCTCCAAATGCAGTTACAGGTTAGCTCCATCAACGGCTACAGGCAAGTGGTGTTCCTGGGCGGTCAGGCGTTCTCCAGGCGTGGCCTCAGCCCGGCGGCCTGCCTGATCGTCCGGCCTGACAGCCGGGCCAGCGCCACAGCCGCGATCGGCAACATCAGGGCCGCGAACGTCCACAACCCCGGCATCAGCCCGCTCACCGCCTGCGCGACCCCGGTCACGAACGCCGTGAGCAGCAGCAGTCGGGATGCGCCGGGGATCGAACACGGTGCGCAGGGAAGCGGATTCCGATCAGCCCGGAATGTGAGGCAGGACACGGGTGTGAAGCGGGTGCGGCGAGTCAGCCCTCGCGGGTGAGCACGCCGCCGACGACGGTGGCGAGGCAGGGCGGCTGGGAGAGCAGGGCCGCGTACGGATAACGTCCGCGGGCGTCGAAGACGGCGAAGTCGGCACGGGTGCCGGCGGCCAGCGACCCGATCCTGCCCCTGCCGCGGTCCATGCCCAGCGCTCTGGCGCCGCCCAGCGTGGCGGCCTCGACCAGCCGGCGGTCGAGTTCCTTGGGCCGCAGCCTCAGCTCTCGCGCGCGGCGCCTGATCGCCCCGGCCAGTCCCAGCGGGCCGGTCGGTGGCGTGCCGGCCGGGCCGCGGCTGCCGAAGGCGACGGTGTTGCCCTCGTCCAGCAGGGCCAGCGCGTCCTGCACCTGTGACGGCTCAGGCGGGCAGAGCGCCACGGCGGTCCTGCGCAGCCGCAGCAGCTTGCGCTCGCCCGGATCCAGCGACCTGCCGCTCGCGACGTGGCACAGCGGGCCGAGCACCCCGGTCTCATCCAGCTCCACGGGGGAGTGGTGGTCCAGGCGGACCAACAGCCGCAGTCCGAACGTCCTGGCCAGCACGGCCACGTCCTCCAGCACGTGCGGGTCGCGCGCGTGGGCGGCGATCCCCACCACGCGGGGCCGCTCCGCCTCGCGGATGGCGGTGATGACCGCGTCCCGGTCGTGTTCCTCCCACTCCTCCTCGCCGGCGCTGGTCACCTCGACGTACGAGATGCCGGGGAGCGCCGGACCGTCGGCCAGGTCGGAGAGCACGCCGCCCCGCGCGGTCACCCCCGGGGCGGGGGACGGCACGGCGGAGCACGCGTCGACCAGCCCCGCCACGATCATCCCCGGCCACCGGAGCTCCTGCGCGGAGGGGTACGCAGGGAGCAGTTCCGCTCGCGGGCCGACCGCGAGCACCCGCTCGCCCTTGATCGCCACGGCGCCGTCGCGGATGGGGACGGTGCAGACGGGCACGACGAGCGGGGCGGAATGGAGGACGACGGGCCCGGGCGCGCGCCTGCCCGGAGCTGGACCGGCACGCTTCGCAGACGGCATCAGGACTCCCGTCGAGACTTCCCTCTAGGCATTAAACGTGAAGGCAGGATATGCCCGCAATCGGGACGAACGGGGCAAATCACTAGGTCGTCGAAGTTGTCCTGCTTCCGGCCGTCTGATCGTTGATCTCCGACAATTACCTCTATACCGTCAATCCGTGAACGCCCTGAAGAAGCTGCTGAAGGGTTTACCCGCGGTCATCGTGATGATCCCGGTGAGCCTCATGGCGACCCCTGCTTCCGCAGCGCCCCCCACCGATCCCGAGCACCCCTGGCGGCAGGACCACTGGCCGCAGACGCAGCCCTGGCAGGTCGACGCACCCGACGACGCCCAGGCCCTGCGCACCCGCCTCCCCGGCGGCCTCAAGCCCATCGACCCGCAGAATTGGAAGAACCCCGACCACATGACGTGGGCGGACTACAAGAAGCCGCCCGGCACCAACTGGGCCGACCCCTCCGTCAAGGGGTCGAAGCGCACCTTCAAGGGAGCGCTCGTGCTGCTCGACTACCCCAACCAGCCGTTCGTGGCGACCCAGCCCCAGGGCTCGACGATTTTCGGGAACCCGAGTGCCGAGGCGCACGACATCCCCCGTGACGAAGTGGCGACCTTCTACCGGGACTTCCTCAACACCCCGAACAAGCTCAACAAGGGACACACCATCCACGAGTACTGGATGGAGGACTCGGGCGGCAGGTACGGCGTGGAACTGGCCGGGTTCGGCCCGTACACGATGTCGGGCAAGGACCACGAGTACGCCATGGAGTTCCAGGGCGGCGCCGGGTGCCCCGCGGGCGACTCGTGCGACAAGAACCTGCGCACCGAGGGCAACGCCGCCTGGATCGCCGACGTCGGGCAGGAGACGGCCGAGCAGTTCGACTTCGTCTTCTACCTCAGCGCCGGTCAGGACGAGTCGTCCACCTGGCAGGAGTTCGGGATGATGAAATTCCCGACAAAGGAGGACGTGTCGGACGAGTGGGGCCCGCCCGACGCCGCGCTGCCCAACTGGGTCGACACCCGCTACGTCGACTGGACCTCGTGGCAGGCCGGCTCCACCTTCTGGCCCAACGCCCGCTTCGGCATCGACTCGGTGCAGGCCGAGAGCTCCGGCATGGCCGTCTACGCCCACGAGCTGAGCCACATCATGGGCATCGGCGACAACTACAACAACCCGTACGGCGTGCCGCCGCGCAGGGCGTACACAGGCGTGTGGGAGATGCTCAGCCGCGGCAGTTTCAACGGGCCCGGCGGCCCGCACTCGCGCTGGCTGATCCCGCCCACCGCCGGCGCGTCCATGGGCGCCCAGCACATGCTCCGCAACAAGATCAAGCTGGAGATGGTCGACGAGCGGAACGTGCTGCGCCTGTCGCGCGAGGCGCTCGACGAGTCAGGCCTGGTCACCGTCGACGTCCTGGCGCGCGCGGTCCAGCCGGGCAAGAAGGAGCTGTCGGGCGTCAACCTCTCCTTCGACACCGGCGACAAGAGCCCCGCCTGTGACCCGCGGACCGACCCGCTCTGCGACGGCGGCGGCTACCAGAACTACACGGTCGAGGTCGTGGATCGCATGGGCTCCGACTCGTTCACCCCCGACTCCGGCGTTCTGCTGGCCAAGACCAAGAACGAGGACCGGTCGCCGTTCGAGTGGGTGATCGACGCCAACCCGCAGGACATCGGCATGACCGACTACGTCATGCCCGACGGGACCAAGGTGCCCATCACGATCGGCGACTACCGCCAGCTCTCCGACGCCCTCTTCCACGCCGGCACCGGCTCCGGCAGCGAGTACGAGTACGTCGACGAGGCCAACCGCCTGCACTTCTACGTCACCGACCGCAAGCGCGGCCGCGACGGCACCCTGTCGTACACGGTCGCGATCCGCTCGCTCGACGGAGCCGGGCCGCAGCGGCGCGGCGTCAAGGTGCTGCCCGCGGCCGGCGTGCCCACCGGCAAGAACCTGTCCTCCTGCAAGTTCCCGCTGTTCAACACCGGCAGGGCCGCCCCGGCGCAGGGACAGCACCCCGAGGACGTCAGCGCCTACCTGAACGCCGACGTCTACCGGCTCAAGGCCGAGGTGCAGGGCAAGGGCTGGGCCGTCCAGCTGCCGAACGCCCTGGCCTCCGTCGGGTTCGGCGAGCACGAACTCGTCACCGTGAACGCGGTGCGCGAGTCCGGCGGCGACCGGCTGGCCAAGGTCAAGCTCACCGCCACCTCGGAGAGCGATCCCGGCAAGACGGTGACGGCCACCTGCCACGTGATCGGCCTCTAGAACAACGGTGGGGCACGGCCGGCGCACGCCGTACCCCACCGGCTTTCGACACCCGCGAGGGACCGCTCACCTGAGCCGCGCCTGCGGCCCGGCTCAGGTGAGCGGGCTCCTGATCAGCTCGCCGGCCGCCTGCCTCGCCTGCAGGATGCTCTCCTCGAACATTTTCCGTACGTGCGCCGCATGGTCGGTCAGCTCCCTGATGCGCTCGTGCGCCATCTCGTCGCGCACGGTGTCGGCGATCAGCGCCTGGTATTCGGGGGTTCTGGCGGCCAGGGCCTCCAGCCGCCGATGGGCGGAGTAGGCCTTGTCGGCCTTGCGCACCTGCTTGGCGTACTTCTCCAGGTGGCGTACGCGCCGTGACAGCGACGTCCACGCGGCGTCGAGCGCCTTGGTGTAGGGCTTGAACGCGTCCTCCATGCCGGACGGCAGCTCGCGGGGGATGATCCTGCCCTGCTCGGCGTGCATGGACGACAGCCGCCGCAGCCGGTGCGCGATCTGCCAGACCTCCTCCGGAAGCGACACCTGGTTGTCGACCGTGTCGATCAGGCCCGCCGCGTGGACCCGCGAGTTGATGACGGACTCGGCGGCGTGCTGTGCCCTGCGCAGCAGCATCTGGCACGGATAGTCGAGGTCCTCCGGCAGGACGTAGTGGTCGGCGTGGCTCTGGGCGACACGGAGCTTCCGCCTGGCCGACCTGTTGGAGGTGTCCTGGGCCATCCACCGGAACAACACGATCATCCCCACGCCGGAGCCTGCCAAGAACAACAACGGTGACCTGGTCAGCAACGAGAGCAGCAGCAGAAGGCCGGGCAACAGGAAGATCAGGGCGGGATGGCGCGTGGTGTCCAGCTGCCGGCCGGATCGAGCCATCCGGAGAAGGTGCGGGCTCGACCGCAGCTCGCTCGAGATCGCCGGGGGCAGCATTGGATCGATCACCAGCCGGGGAGGCAGTGCACGTGGATCCATATGTTCATGTTGCGTTATGAACGGCGATTCTGCTCACCATGGTGGACATATAGGGTCGCGATAATGGACGAGATGACGAGGTGGATAGACCTGGAAGGCGCGGTCAACGCGCGTGACCTGGGCGGACTGCCCACCCGCGACGGCGGGCGCACCCGTCGCGGGCGAATCTTCCGTGCCGACAACCTACAGGGGCTCACGCCCGGCGACGTGACGCTGCTCGTCGGCGAGCTGGGCCTGCGGCACGTGGTCGATCTCCGCTCGAACGCGGAGGTGTCGCTGGAGGGCCCCGGGCCGCTGACGCAAGTGCCCGAGGTGCGGCACCACCATCTGACCCTGTTCGCCGAGGGAGGCCGGCACACCGACGTCGAGGCCGACGCCATCGACGGGGAGCGGGTGCTGCCGTGGGCCGAGCGCGGGCTGGACGAGGAGCTGCGGGTGACCGGCTTCTACTTCGGCTATCTGCGCGACCGGCCGGACGCCGTGGTCGCCGCGCTGCGCGCAATGGCGCTCGACGACGGCGCGTCGCTGGTGCACTGCGCGGCGGGCAAGGACCGCACCGGCGTGCTGTCGGCGCTCGCCCTGGAGGTGGCGGGGGCGACCAGAGAGGCGATCGTCGAGGACTACGTGGCCACCGGGGAGCGGCTCGAACTCATACTCAAGCGGCTGCGCGGCAGCGACACCTACCGCGGCGACCTCGACTCGCGCCCCGCCGACGACCACATGCCGCGGGCCGGGTACATCGAGCAGTTCCTCGGCGTGCTCGACGACCGTTTCGGCGGGCCGCTCGAGTGGCTGGCCGGGCACGGCTGGACCGGCGCCGACACCGAGGCCATGCGCTCCCGCCTGCGCGACTGACGGCGCCGGCCGCCGCAAGCCCAGACGGACACCGCTTGCCTGAGCCCGCCAGCCCAGGGCCCGACGGGCCCCGGTCATCAGCTCAGGTGGACGACGATCCCCTGCGTGGCCGACAGGCGGGCCGCCTCGATGACGGCCAGGGTGTCGACCGCGCTCTCCGGATCGACGGGCGGCGCCGCGCCCTCGCGCAGCGCCGCCTCCACACCTCGGTAGAAGTCGAGGTAGGCGCCCGGCTCGGTCAGCACGGTGCGGTGGTCGTGCTCGGTGCCGAGCTGCCCCCAGCGTGACTCCTCATCGTCCCCGAACCCGGGCGTGCCGGGCGCGGCGCCGGCCCGCAGCCGCTCCTCCTGGACGTCCATCCCGTATTTGACGAAGGCGCCCGCCGAGCCCAGCACCCGGAACCGGGGCCCGAACCTGGCGGCCATCGAGCTCATCCAGAGGTGCGAGCGGGCCCCTTCGGCGTGCGCCAGCGCCACGAACGTGTCGTCGTCGGCGGCCACCCCGGCGCGCCTGACGTCGCTCTCGCAGTAGACCTGCGTGGCCGGGCCCAGCAGTTGCAACGCCTGGTCGACGAGGTGGCTGCCCAGGTCGTAGAGGAGGCCGCCCACCTCGTCGGGCCCGCCGGCCTCCCGCCAGCCGCCCTTGGGCTCCGGCCGCCACCGCTCGAACCTCGACTCGAACCGCAGCACCTCGCCCAGCCGTCCCTCGCCGGCCAGACGGCGCACGGTGCGGTAGTCGCCGTCCCAGCGGCGGTTGTGGAACACGGTCAGCATGAGGCCGCGCTCCTTGGCCAGGCGCACCAGCTCCCGCCCTTCCCCGGCGGTCCTGGCCAGCGGCTTGTCGACGACGACGGGCAGGCCGTGGGCGAGCGCGGCGGTGGCCGTGGACACGTGTGTCCTGTTGGGGGAGGCGACCACCACCAGGTCGCAGCGATCCCACAACGCCTCCACGTCATCCACGCCCGTCGCGCCGTACCTCGCGGCCACCTCCGCCTGCCGGCCGGGGTTTCGCGTGACGACGGCCGCCAGTGCCAGGCCAGGGGTGGCGTGGATCAGCGGGGCGTGGAAGAAGGCCCCGGCGGTGCCGTAGCCGACCAGCCCGACCCGGATGTCGCTCATCGTCCCACCGTATCGCCGCGGCCGCGGGTCACTCGTCGTCGCGCTCGGCCAGGAAACGCTCGAACTGGGCGGCGAGCTCGTCACCCGTGGGCATGGGCGTCGTCTCGGCCATGAGATTCTCCCGCTCGGCGCCCTCCGAGAACGCGTCGTACTGCTGCTCCAGCCCCTTGATGGCGGTGGACAGCTCGGCCGAGGCCTGGATCTGCTCCTCGATCTCGGTGTTCGTACGGCGGGCCGCCTCGCGCAGCGACTCCGTCGGGAACACCAGCCCCGTCCCCTTCGTCACGGCCTCCAGCGCGGTGACGGCGGCGGTCGGATATTCGGCCTGCGCCAGATAGTGCGGCACGTGCACCGCGTAACCCAGCGCGTCGTTGCCCTGCGCGCCCAGCCGCAGCTCCAGCAGCGCGGCGACGCTGCCGGGCACCTGGACGCGCCCGAACGCGCTCGTCTGCGCGTTGATCAGCTCGGGCCGGCTGGCATGCATCGTGACGCCCAGCGGGCGCGTGTGCGGAACCGCCATCGGGATGCCGTGCATGGTCACCAGCTTGCTCACCTTCAGCCGCGCCACCAGGTCGCCCACCGCCCTGGTGAAAAGCTCCCACTCCCTGTCGGGCTCGGGCCCGCTCATCACCAGGAACTGCGTCCCCGTCGAGTCCTTCGCCGCATGAACGGCCAGCTCGGGGTTCTCGCACTCGACCCAGCGGTCGGTGTCGAAGGTCATGATGGGCCGCCGCGACCGGTAGTCGAGCAGACGGTCGACGTCGAACGTCGCCACGACCCGGTGCTCCAGCTCGGCCAGCAGGTGGCCCAGCGCGAGACGTCCGGCACCACCAGCGTCGACGAAACCGTCGAAGTGGTACAGCAACACCGGATCGGGCAGCTCGGGCGCGTCGTCTGCGAGCGTGTAGAGATCCTTCGGGTCGAACACGGTTGGACAGCCTTTCCCTAGGTACTCTCTCCAGAACCTACGGCGGGACCGAACGATTCCGCGCACGGCACCCTATCGAGGCGGAAAGGCATGCACGGACGGGGATCCGGAGGTCCGGACGTTCGCCACGAAGCTGTTCGACCTGGCCAGGGCGGTCGACAGGGAGGCCCTGCGCGTATACGTCACGACTGGGGCACCGACCGGCCTGACCAACGGCAAAGGTGACACTTTCCTGATGCCGGCGGCTTATTACGGTCACGCCGAGACTCTCGCGATGTTCGTCAGAAGAGGCACCGATAGCGCCCGCGCCAATGATCGCGGCCGGACACCGTTCGCGGGCGCCGTATGAGAAAAGGAATCGGCCGTGGTCAGAGCGCTCCTCGACGCACTCGCCGACCCGCGTGCTGGTCAACCCTCCGTGCTGGACGCCGCGCGGATGTTCGCAAATGAACAGTGTCTTCGCTGGTTTCTGCAAAGCAGTACATAGCATGAAATATGCAGAAAGGTCCGAACGTTACTAACTGTGGCCTTTTCAGTGGTCCATCGTCATGCTGGAGGGCGTGGATACTTCTGCGCATTCCTCCAGCAGGCGACCCCTCCACATCCCCCCGTTGCCATGTCCGTTCCCCAGTGAGATCAACGTGCATGTGGCGGAGATCGGCGTGGAGAGCCATGCATGGCTGGTCGCCTCCAACATGCTCCCCAACGCCGAGACCGCCGAGCACTTCAGACGCTCCGAACTCGGCCTCCTTCCCGCGCGGACCAACCCCACGGTGCCGCGCGAGAGTCTCCGGTTGATCACCGACTGGTACTTCTGGCTCTGGGCCTTCGACGACGGGTTCTGTGAGAGCGAGCTCACGGGGCATCGGGCCGCTGCCGTAGCCCGCGCGCTGCCGTCGCTCCTGGAGAGCCTCGACGAGGACCGTACCCCGGAGCCCGGCGAGCCGTTCGGCCTCGCTCTCAGAGAACTCCTGGACCGAATCTCCGCGATGGCCACTCCGGAACAGGTGGAACGGTGGCGGAGCGCGGTGAAGGAATACCTGTTCGCCCAGATCTGGGAGGCTGCGAACCGCGAAGCCGATCTGATCCCGACCCCCGCGGATTACCTCCTGATGCGCCGTACCACCGGCGCCACGTACACCTGCTTCGCGCTCATCGACATCGGCGGTGGCTATCGGATCGAGACAGAGGACTGGTACCACCCCGACGTGCGCGCGCTCTCGGACTTGGCGTGCGACCTCGTCGGCTGGGACAACGACCTGCTGTCGTACGCCAAGGAACACCGCGCCGACAAGGCGCGGCACAACCTCGTGACCGTGCTGGCCGCCCACAAGTCGCTCCTCCTTCAGGACGCGCTGCTGGAGGTCGCCCGGATGCACGACGAGGCCATCGCGGCGTTCGTCGACCGGCGGGTGGCGCTGGAGAGATGGGCTCCGCCGCCGGTGCTCGACTACGTGCGCGGTCTCGAACACTGGGTCCGCGGCCACATCGAGTTCTCGTTCGGCAGCGCACGGTTCGTGAACGCCTGGCCAGACGACACCCGCTGGCCCCAGGCCGTCTGAGCCGCGGTGTCAGCCTTCATCGAGGGCGACCAACTCGCCCAGCGCCATTGCCGATGCCTCATCGAGGTCGAGTCGGGCGCCCTCTTCGAAGGCGTTCTTGTAGGCGAGCTCACCCATACGGCGTGAGCACTCCCTGACGCACGCGTTATGGTCGGTGGACAAGAACGGTGCGCCCAACTGCGGCAGTCCGGCCGACTTCCAGTTCTGCTGCAGCGCACCCAGCAGGTGTGCGGCCAGCGGCAACCGGTCGAGGGCCACGAAGATCCGCGCCGATGACTCCATGGCCAGCAGAGTGCCGAGGGTGTCGTGGAAGTGCAGCTTGATGCGCAGCCCCTCCCTCACATTGTGCAGGGCCTCTTGAGGGCGGTTGGTCGCGAGTCTGGCGCCCGCCAGCGCCCACTGCGCATGGGAACTCACCCAGAGCTCCCCGCGTTCGGTGCAGACCTGCAGGCAGTCCTGCAGCAGGGACTCGGCCTCGTAGAACTCGCCCTGCGCGGTCAGGACGATGGACAACTCGACGATGGCGGGCAGCAAGCCCGGGTTGAGTTCCTTGTTGTCGGTGTTGAACTCGATCGCCACGCCCAGGAGCGCGCTGGCTTTCGGCATGTCGCCCTGGAGCATCGCCGCCGTGCCCTGCATCTTGGAGGCCAGGATCACCGCTCTGGAGTCGCCCACCCGGATGGCCTCGGTGCTGCACGTCTCCGCGGCCGACTGTCCGCCGACGCTGTCGCCCTGGGAATTACGCACGTACGAGAGCACCCAGAGCGCCTTGCACCGTTCTTTGCTCGGGCTGGGGTTGGCCTCGAGTGCCCGCTCCAGATAGAGGCGCCCTTCGCGGGCGAACCCGCAGCAGACCCACATGAACCACAACGACGACAGCAGGACCAGTGCCAGTGGCTCCTTGCCCGGGGTCTTGAGCGCGTATTCCAGGGCCACCCTGACGTTGTCGTGCTCCTGGCGCATGCGGACGAACCAGTAGATCTGCCGTGGCCCCGACCAGGCGTCCTCGCCGCGCTGGGCCAGGCTCAGGTAGTAGTCGAGATGCCGTCGCCGCATCTGCTCGGCCTGCCCGAGTTTGGCGAGCCACTCCTCGCCGTATTCGGCCAGGGTGTCGATCAGTTTGTAGCGGACGCCGGCGTGGTTGCTCCTGATCAGCAGGATCGACTTCTCGACCAGCCCGGTGACCAGGTCCGTGATGTCCTCCGACGGCAGCCGCTCGTCGGAGCAGACGAACCGGGCCGCGTCGAGCTCGAAGTCGCCGGCGAAGACCGACAGCCGCGCCCACAGCAGGCGCTCGGCCGGCTCGCACAGCTCGTGGCTCCAGCCGATGGCCGCCCGCAGGGTCTGGTGGCGGGGCAGGGCCGTGCGGCTCGCCCCGGCCAGCAGGCTGAAGCGGTCGGTCAGCAGGCCGAGGATCTGCTCCACCGAGAGGGCGCGCAGCCGCACCGCGGCCAGCTCGATGGCCAGCGGGATGCCGTCGAGCCGCCGGCAGAGCTCGGCCACGGCCTCGATGTTGTCCTCGTCGAGCTGGAAGTCGGGCACGCTGGCCCCGGCCCTGACCGCGAACAGCTGCACCGACTCGTTGGTGAACAGGCTCTCGGCGGGGTCGTCGCCGGGCACCTGAAGCGGCGGCACGGGCACCACGTGCTCGTACGGCAGGTGCAGCGACTGCCGGCTGGTGGCCAGCACCTTCAGGTTGGGAGCGGCCTCCAGCAGCTCGTGCACCAGCTCGGCGCACCCCTGCACCAGATGCTCGCACGTGTCGATGATGAGCAGCATGTCGCGCTCGCCCACCCATTCCGACAGCGACTCGGACTCCGCCCGCGAGGACTGGTCGGCGATGCCGAGGGCGGAGGAGATCGTGTGCTTGACCATGCCCGCGTCCTGCAGCCTGGCCAGGTCGGCGAACCACACGCCGTCGGGATAGTGGGCGCGCACCTGGTGCGCCAGCCGCAGCACCGTGCGGGACTTGCCGACACCCCCGATGCCCGTGACGGTCACCAGGCGAGACTCGGCGAGGTGCCGTTTGAGGTTGGCGAGCAGGCGCGTGCGGCCGACGAAGCTGGTGAGCTCCGCCGGCAGATTGCCTTCTCGCCGCCAGCCTGTCGGGGTGGCCATGGGCAGCCTCACGGGGGGTAGGCGACACCTGCTCTGGCATCGTACCGCCGTGCCTGCGGCCTGTCTTGGAGCCGGTGGACACGCTGGGTAGGGGTTTGTATGCCTAGGTAGCATGTTGGGCGTGAAAGATTTCCTACCTGAGCAGACGGCGGACGACACGGACGAGGGCTGGGGCGAGTGGCGCTCCGACGACCCCGACGCGTTCTATCTCGACAACAGGCCGCCGCACTGGGACTAGCCTCCGGATCACCACATGACAGGACACGCGCTGCGCGCCGCCACCCCCGGCGACTACGACGCCATCGCGGCCGTCGTCGATGACTGGTGGGGGCGGCCCGTCCTGCCGTCGTTGCCCCGGTTGTTCCTCGACCATTTCCACGGGACGAGCCTGATCGCCGAGGGCCCCGGGGGCCCCGGAGACATGGCGGGGTTCCTGATCGGCTTCTTCTCGCCGTCGCAGCCCGGCGAGGCGTACATCCACTTCGTCGGCGTCGCGCCCGGCGCCAGGGAGAGCGGGGTCGCCCGCTCGATGTACGAAGGCTTCTTCGGCATCGCCCGCGACCACGGCCGGCACGTCGTCAGGGCCGTCACCGCGCCGGTCAACGAGCGCTCCATCGCCTTCCACCGCCGCATGGGCTTCGAGGCCGGCGATCCCGTCCCCGGCTACAACGGTCCGGGCACGAGCCTGGTCACCTTCGTACGCACGCTCTGATCTGGGACCGCGCCCACCGCGCGTCCGTCCAGGCCATCACCTGTTCTTCACTTAACGTTATGTGTCATATGCAGCCCGTATGCATCGCCTGATTACGGGAATGGCACACAACGGGTACGCGAGAGGAAGGGGATGACCGTGGCCGGGCGTCTCGACCGCAGAGGGCTGGCCGGCGAACTGATCGCCGAGTTCGCCGGGACAGCGGTGCTCATTCTGTTCGGCTGCGGCGTGGTCGCCTCGGTCGTCGCCGCGGAGGTCGGTGACCACGACAGCATCGCCTGGGCCTGGGGGCTCGGGGTGGTGCTCGGCGTCTACACCGCGGCCAGGACCTCGGGCGCGCACATCAACCCCGCGGTCACGCTGGGGTTCGCCGTCTTCCAGGGCTTCCCGTGGCGGAAGGTCCTGCCGTACGTCCTGGCGCAGACCCTGGGGGCCTTCGTCGCCGCCCTGATCGTGCGCTGGAACTTCACCGAGGTTCTGGCGATGGCGGACCCCGGGCACACGTTCAAGACCCAGATCGTCTTCTCGACCCTGCCGGGCAACGGCACCCTGCCGGTGGGCATGTGGGGCGGGTTCCGCGACCAGATCATCGGCACCGCGATCCTGCTCTTCCTCGTCTTCGCGCTGGTCGACACCAGGAACATGGCGCCCAACGCCAACATGGGGCCCTTCGTCATCGGCCTCATCGTCGTCGCGATCGGCATGGCGTTCGGCACCAACGCCGGATACGCGATCAACCCGGCGCGCGACTTCGGTCCGCGCCTGGCGAGCTGGCTGACCGGCTACCACGACGCGTGGCGAGATCAGTACGGCGACTTCTACTTCTGGGTGCCCATCGTCGGTCCCCTGATCGGCGGCCTCATCGGCGCGGGCCTCTACCAGGCGCTCATCTCCAGGTTCCTGCCGAGGCCCGAGGAACGTGACATCGTCAGACCGGCGGACCCTGACAAACGCGAAGGAGAATGACATGCCCGATTTCGTCGGGGCGGTGGACCAGGGCACGACGAGCACCCGCTTCATGATCTTCGATCATGACGGTCGCGAGGTCGCCAAGTTCCAGCTCGAACACGAGCAGATCCTGCCCAGGGCGGGCTGGGTCGAGCACAACCCCATCGAGATCAGGACGCGGACCGCGGCCGTCATCCAGAGCACCCTCCAGCGCGCCGGGCTGCAGCCCACCGACCTCGCCGCGATCGGCATCACGAACCAGCGCGAGACCACGGTCGTGTGGAACCGGCGCACCGGCCGTCCCTACCACAACGCGATCGTCTGGCAGGACACGCGCACCGACAAGATCGCCGCCGCCCTGGAGCGCGACGGCCGCGGCCAGGTCATCCGTGACCGGACGGGGCTGCACCCGGACGCGTACTTCTCCGGCGGCAAGATCCAGTGGATCCTGGAGAACGTGGACGGCGTCCGCGAGGCGGTCGACCGGGGCGAGGCCGTCTTCGGCACCACCGACACCTGGACGTTGTGGAACCTGACCGGGGGCGTCGACGGCGGCGTGCACGCCACCGACGTGACCAACGCCAGCCGTACGATGCTCATGGACCTGGACACCCTCGACTGGGACGACGAGCTCCTGTCCTTCTTCGGCATCCCGCGCCAGATGTTGCCGGAGATCCGGCCGTCGTCCGATCCCGCCGCCTACGGCGTCACGACCCCGTTCGGAGCGGCCGCGGGGGAGGTGCCGATCGCCGCGATCCTGGGCGACCAGCAGGCCGCCACCGTCGGGCAGGTCTGCTTCTCACCGGGCGAGGCCAAGAACACCTACGGCACCGGCAACTTCCTGCTGCTCAACACCGGCACCGAACGGGTGCGCTCGCAGAGCGGGCTGCTCACCACGGTCGCCTACAAGTTCGGCGACCAACCCGCCGTGTTCGCGCTCGAAGGCTCGATCGCCGTGACGGGTTCGGCGGTGCAGTGGCTGCGCGACCAGCTGCACATCATCACCTCCGCGCCGCAGAGCGAGACCCTGGCCAGGCAGGTGGAGGACTCGGGAGGCATGTACTTCGTGCCCGCCTTCTCCGGCCTGTTCGCCCCCTACTGGCGGGCCGACGCCCGCGGCGCCATCGTCGGCATGTCGCGCTTCAACACCGACGCCCACCTCGCCCGCGCCACGCTGGAGGCCATCTGCTACCAGAGCAGGGACGTGGTGGAGGCCATGCAGCAGGACTCCGGCGTGGTCCTCGACGTGCTGCGGGTGGACGGCGGCGTCACTGCCAACGACCTGTGCATGCAGCTCCAGTCGGACATCCTCGGCGTGCCGGTCAGCCGGCCGGTCGTCGCCGAGACCACCGCACTCGGCGCTGCCTACGCCGCGGGGCTCGCGGTGGGCTTCTGGCAGGACACCGACGAGCTGCGCGCCCACTGGGCGGAGGACCGCCGCTGGGAGCCCGGCTGGAGCGAGGAGGAGCGCGAGAAGGGGTACGCGGGCTGGAAGAAGGCCGTGACCAAGGCGTTCGACTGGGCGGAGACCGGCTGACGCCCTGGCCGGCGACCGGCCGGCGCTCAGCTGACGACGTCCTTGCGGCGGAACCGGCGGAAGGCCACGGCGATGAGGATCGCCGCGTACGTGATCGACACCGAGGCGCCCTTGATCATGCCGCTCCATTCGAGCTCGGGCGCGAGCGCGTCGAGCCAGGCGTTGTTCCAGAACGTCGGCAGGAACTCGCGCAGCACGCCCAGCGCCTCGACGGCCTGCAGGATGGTGCAGACGATCCACAGGCCGACCGCCCCGCCGACCGCCCCGAGCGGCGAGTCGGTCATGGTGGAGACGAGGAAGGCCAGGGCGGCCACGACGAGCTGGCTGACCAGCGCGTACGCGATCACGATGCCGAAACGCGGCAGCACGTCGAGCGCCGGGATGGTCTCGCCCGTGCCGGGCACCTGGATGTCGTTCCAGCCGAACGCCAGCGTGCCCGCCACCAGCGCCATCACGGGCAGGCAGATCACGGCCGCCGCCGAGTAGCCCAGCGCCACGATCAGCTTCTGCCGCAGCAGCCGGTCGCGGGGCACCGGCGCGGCCAGCAGATAACGCAGGGAGGACCAGTTGGCCTCGCTGGCCACGGTGTCGCCGCAGAACAGCGCCACCGCGACCACCAGCAGGAAGCTGGCCGACACGGACAGCGCGAAGGCGGCGAAGTTGAGGCCGCTCTCCGTCGCCAGGTCGGAGATGCGCAGCGACTGGTCCCGGTCGCCGCCCTGCGGCCCGAACTGGAACGCGATCACGAGGATCCACGGCAGCGCCAGCAGCAGCCCGAACATCACGATCGTGCGGCGCCGCTTGAACTGCCGGACGATCTCCACCCGCAGCGGCAGCGTACGGCGGGGCGCGTAGCCAGGCGCGGCGGTCATGCCTTGTCTCCGATGAGGTCGAGGAACACGTCTTCCAGGCGCGTGCCGTTCCCGTTGCCGGCACGGGCCGCCCGGGGAGCCGAGCTGAGCAGCCGCGACACCGGGCCGGCGGAGACCAGCTTGCCGCGGTGCATGACCACGACGTGGCTGCAGGTCTGCTCGACCTCGGCCAGCAGATGGCTGGAGACGATCACGGTACGGCCGTCGCGCGCGTAGCGTTTGAGCACCTCGCGCATCTCCCGGATCTGGGGCGGGTCGAGCCCGTTCGTGGGCTCGTCGAGCACCAGCAGGTCGGGCAGCCCGAGCATGGCCTGGGCGATGGCGAGCCGCTGGCGCATGCCCTGGGAGTAGGTGCGTACGGCACGTTCGAGGGCCTTGCCGAGGCCGGCGATCTCCAGCGCCTCGTCGAAGTGGGCGTCGGCGACGGGCCGTCCGGTGGCGGCCCAGTAGAGCTCGATGTTGTCCCGCCCTGACAGGTGCGGCAGGAAGCCCGGCCCTTCGACGAACGACCCGAGCCTGGACAACACGGGAGCGCCCGGCGTCACCCGTTCGCCGAAGATGCGGATCTCGCCGCCGTCGGGCTGGATGAGCCCCATCATCATCCGCATGGTGGTCGTCTTGCCGGCGCCGTTCGGCCCGAGCAGGCCCAGTACCTGGCCCTGCTCGACGCGGAACGACAGGTTGTCGACGGCGAGCTCGCCGTTGCTGTAGGCCTTGGCCAGCCCGCTGATCTCCAGCGGCACCGCCGGATCGGGCGGGGGCGCCCCGGCCGCCGTCCCGCCGGCGGCGAGGGGGGCGGCGGGTTCGGGGCCGCTGCCCGTGCGGCGGAGGTTCCGGGCGCGGCCGGTCACCAGCAGCGCCGCCGCGACCACCACGGCGGCCAGCGGCATCGCCCACACCCACCACGCCACCCCGCCCGGGGCGGCGGCCAGCGTGCCGACCGTCGGGACGGTCAGCGCGGGAGAGACGAGCGAGACCTGGTACGTGGCGGGCTCGGCGGGCGTCGCGAACCCCATGTCCGTCGTCGCCAGCACCAGCCGCAGCCGGTGGCCGGCGGCGAAGGCGTGGTCGACGGCGGGCAGCGTGACCGTGGCCTCCGCGCTGGTCGCGCCCTCGGGGATGGACACCCGGATCGGCGCCACCAGCCCGGCGGGCAGGGTGGGCGGCTGCATGCTGTCGGCCACGTCGTAGAGCTTGGCGAACAGGGTCGCTTCGGTCCCGCCCTGGCCCGACACCCTGATCGTGGCCGTCGAGCTGCCGGTGAGCTGCAGCGGGGCGGTGAGCGGCCGGGACTCGAACGCGGCGCTCTGGCCCGGCATGTCGATGGCGACGCCGGGGCTGTTCTGGCCGCCGAGCAGGCCGCCGATGCCGGGCACCGACGAGATCGAGGCGGGCGCGCCGCCGGGCGGGTTGGCGATGTTCTGGGCGGGGCCCGACAGCTCGACGGTGCTGGTGGCGGTGCCTCCGAGGCCAGGGTAGGAGCCGGTCTCGGGGTGCAGGCGGATGCGCTGGCGGGTACCGGGGTCGCGACCGCCGTCGCGGGTCACCGTGAACGCGCTGACCGGCGGCGCCGTCTCCCCGTCACCCTCGCCCTTCAGATAGCGGGCGAACCAGGCCGACGACTGCTCGAACACCCAGTCGGTCTCGCCGTCGCCGCCGTCGTGCCCGCCGTCGAACCAGGCCAGGCTGACGGGCGTGCCCCCGGCGGCGATGGCCCTGGCGTTGGCGTCGGCGTGGCTGAGCGGGAACAGCGAGTCGCGCTGGCCCTGGATGAGCAGGGTCGGCGCCTTGATCCGGCCCGCCACGGTGATCGGGCTCGACCTGCGCAGCAGGTCGACGGCCTCCTGGGTGGGCCTGCCCGTCTTGGCGACCTCTTCGTAGACGGCGCAGATCTCAGGACGGAACCGGCCGCACCTGGCCTGCTCCGGGGTGAGCGGCCGGGCGGCCTCGGACCGTCCCCGCAGGGCGAGACTGTCGAGCGAGACGCCCTGGCCGAAGAAGATGCCCGCCCACATGCGCTTGAACACGCCGTTCTCCGCCTCGGGCAGGCTGCCCGAGGAGGAGCTCTGGCCGGCGTCGCCGGCCGCGGAGAGCGGGGCCGCCGTGTTGGGGAAGAGCGCGTCGGCCAGGTCCGACCAGGTGATCCGCGGGACGATGGCGTCGACACGCTGGTCATGGGCCGCCGTCATCAGCGCGATGGCGCCGCCGTAGGAGCCGCCCGCGATGCCCACGCGCGGGTCGTCCGACGCGTCGAGCAGGACCTCGGGACGCTTGGCCAGCCAGTCGATGAGCTGCTTGACGTCCTTGACCTCGTAGTCGGGCGAGTTGAGCGCGATCTCGCCCGTCGAGCGGCCGAACCCGCGCGCCGACCAGGTCAGTACGGCGTAGCCGTTCTGGGCGATGCGGATCGCCTCGTCCCTGACGCTCCGCTTGCTGCCGCCGAAACCGTGGCCGAGCAGCACGGCGGGCGCCTTCCCTCCGCCCGGCGGCGGGAAGAACGTCGTGTCGAGTTCGACCCGCTGATCGTCGGCCGGCCCGTCGACGACGGTGATGATCTGATCCTGGCCCCGCACCTCGGCACCCGACGGCCACACCAGCCACGTCGTCAAGGCGATGAGGGCGAGCGCCGCCGCCGACGCGGCCACACGCTTCATGGCGGTGAGCCTACTGACCGCACCTGAGAGATCGCTGAGACGGGCCGCCCGTGTCTAGGCTTCGGCATCGTGGACTATTTGGAGATCAACAGGGCCAACTGGAACTCCCGCGTGCCCATCCATGCCGGCAGCGACTTCTACGACGTCGACGGCTTCGTCGCGGGCCGTAGCCCGCTGCGGCCGTTCGAGCTGGAGGAGGTCGGCGACGTGTCCGGCCGCCGCCTGGCCCACCTGCAGTGCCACATCGGCCTCGACACCCTCGCCTGGGCCCGGCTCGGGGCGGAGGTGACCGGCCTCGACTTCTCCGGCGCCGCCGTGGCCCAGGCGGAGACCATCGCCGCCGCGTGCGGCCTGCCGGCGAGGTTCGTCACGGCCGACGTGTACGACGCGGCCGAGGCGCTGGGCCGGGCCGCGTACGACATCGTCTACACCGGCGTGGGGGCGCTCGTCTGGCTGCCCGACCTGACGCGGTGGGCGCGGACGGTCGCCGCGCTGCTCAAGCCGGGCGGTTTCCTCTATCTCGCCGAGTTCCACCCCTTCCCCGACATCCTGGACGACGCCACGGGCACCACCGTCACGCACGACTACTTCGACCGGGAGCCGCAGGTCTGGGCGGAACCGCACACCTACACCGGTGGGGAGGTGCTCGAACACCAGACGTCCGTGCAGTTCCCGCACGGCCTCGGCGAGGTCGTGAGCGCGGTGGGCGCGGCGGGGCTGCGGGTGGAGTTCCTCCACGAGCACGACTTCACCCTCTTCCAGCGCTTCGCCACGCTGGAGGTCGCCGACGGCCGGTACCGGGTCCCCGGCGGCGCTCCCAGGCTCCCCCTGATGTACTCCCTGCGCGCCTCGGCCGGCGGGTGACCGGCGCCCACTCCCGGCAGACGATCTGGAGGGGTGACCGTAAGATTCTCTTCCGTGAAGTCTCCAGCATCGATCAAGAAGGCCGCCGAGTGGGCCTTGCCCTACTGGACCAGAGGCCAGGCGGGGCGCGAGACGCCGCACGACCTGTTCAGGGTGCTCTATTTCGGATGGCTGGTGGCGTTCACGCTCAAGCTGCTCGGCTCGGCGTGGGACGTCTCGTGGCACTTCAAGTGGCTGCGTGACGACCTCGCCCCTCCCCACCTGCTCAACTCCGCGGGCACGGCCCTCGCCCTGGCCCTGACCATCATCCACGGCTACACCGGCTACGGCGTCGACAAGGCCGCGCTGCGGCTGATCCAGTGGGGCACCGGGATCTTCCTCGTCGCGGTCCCGCTCGACCTGATCAACCACCGCGTCAACGGGCTCGACATCACCTCGTGGAGCCCGTCGCACATCATGCTCTACCTTGGAACGTTCTTCATGATCGCGGGCGTGGTCCGGGGCTGGTTCATGGGAGCGCCGCCCGGCAGGGAGCGGGTGGTCGTGCTCGGCGCGTTCCTCGCGTTCTTCCTGGAGAACGTGCACTTCCCCGAGCAGCACCAGGAGTACGGCATCCTGTCGATCGGCGCCTGGGACAACGGCGTCGTCTACGCCGAGCCCATCCTGCTGCAGTTCGCGGCCGACCAGATGGGGCGGCCGATCGACCGTACGATGATGACCGGGTTCGCGCTGCCCGTGCCCGACTTCCTCTACCCCGTCTACGCGGTGGTCGTCGGCGTGGCGGTGCTGGTGGTGGCCAGGATGCTGATCGGCAGGTTCGGCGCGGCCACGCTGGTGGCCGCCGCCTACGTGGGGGTCCGCACGCTGATCTGGCCGCTGCTGACCTACACCGGGTTCCCGCCGTCGGCGGTGCCGTTCTTCCTGGTGGCCGCCGGGCTGCTGGTGGACGTCGCGTTCCTGGTGCGGATTCCCGCCGTACGCGCCCTGCTGGGGGCCGCGGGTGCCACGGCCGGCGCGTACGGCGCGCTGTCGGCCCAGAACGCGGTCATGGGCGGCGTGTACGACGTGCTCATAGGCCAGGACGGCCTGTCCGGCGCGCCCCCGCCGGTCATGTCGTCGGCCGTCTGGGCCGGGCTCGGCCTGCTGGCCGCCTGGCTGGCGGTGGAGTGGGTCGCCGGCAGGCGCCGCCCGCGACAGGCCGCGGCCACCGCACCCGTGATCGCGCCCGCCACCCCGTAGCGCCGACCGGCTCGAGCCCGCTCCGGTGGCCCCTGGGCGCCTCGGCGCGGGCCGTCAGATGATCGAGGCGCGGGTGATCGCCACTGCCACGCCGTACGCCAGCCCCATCACGCCGACCTCGGCCGCCGCCCATCCCACGAGGGCGGTGGCCCGGCCCTTGCGGATGGCGGGCAGCAGGCGGAAGCGGATGTGCGCCGCCAGCGGCACCAGCAGGGCCACCAGCGTCACCTTGGCCACGACCAGGAGCCCGTAGTCGCTGGTCAGGAGCGCGTCGGGCAGCGTCACCCCGGGGGTGAGCGCCATCGTGCCGAGCCCCGTGATCAGCCCGGACAGCGCCACCATGAGGAGGCACACCGAGGCGATCCTGGAGAACTTGGGCAGCGCCATGGCCAGCAGGCCCGGGTGGGGCGCGACGAAGATGGCGGTCACCAGCAGCCCGCCCGTCCACGCCGCCGCCCCCATCACGTGGATCTCCATCGAGATCATGATCGGGTCGTGCCAGATGGAGTTGACCGCGTGCCCGGTGACCGGGATGGGCAGCAGCCCGAAGAGCGCGACGACCACGCGCAGCTCCGCCGGCACCTTCTCGCCGAACCGCACCGCCATCAGCCCGATGCCCGCCGCCGCCAGCGCGCACGCCGCGCTGAACAGCAGCCCCTGGCCCGTGCCGACGTCTCCGACATAGTCCGCGATCATTCCGAACGTCGGCACGGCGCCGGGGTTGAGCTCGGCCGCCTGGAAAACGATCGTGAGCAGCGCGCAGATCGCCCACGCCCAGGCCGCGATCACCGCAAGGGGCCGGACGCGGACCATCACCGGCTCGGTGTACTCGGGCCGGTCGAACCCGAGCAGCTTGGCCACCAGGCTGAGCCCCACCAGGGCGACGGCGGACACGTCGAGCAGCGCCCGCACGACGGGCAGCCCGACCGACACCAGCGGCCCCGGCATGGGAATGCCGGGCACGGTCTCCTGCTCGGCGAACGAGCTGGCGGCCACGGCGGCGACGATGGCGCACACGGGGAACGCGCCGGCCACGAGCCGTCCGCCGACGCGTCGCCCGGGGAGAGGGGGAGCGGGGGGAGCGGTGACGGTCACGCCTTCCTCTCCTCGGCCGCGTAACCCGCCACGGGACCTGCGGCGGAACCCGACACGGGCCCGGCGGTGGCGCCTGGCCCGGGGTCGGGCGTGGTGCCGGCGGTGGTGCCAGGCCCTGGGTCCGTGGCGGTGCCGGGTGTGGGGTCGGTGGTGGGGGCGGGCGGGCTGGTCGTGGCGGTTTCCTGGGCGGGTTTCGCGCGGCGGAGGGCCACGGCGGTGCCCAGGGCGAGGAGCAGCAGCGCCCCCACGATCCACACCACGGCCATCCCGGCCCCGCCGTTGGCCGCGGCCTCGGCGGCGTCGGGATCGGCCGGGGTCCCGGCGGCGTCGGGATCGGCCTGGGCGGGAGCCTCGGTGTTCCCTTGGGCCGGGGCTCGCGTGGCCCCCTCGGCCGGGGCCTCGGTGGGGTCGGCGTTCGTCCCCTGGTCGGCGGTGGCGTTCGCGGTCAGGCTGAAGCTGATCTTCCCGGTGACCGGGTGCCCGTCGGCCGACAGGATGCGGTAGCCCACGACGTACGAGCCGCCCGCCGCCAGCGGCTTGACCTTGACCGACACCCGTTCCGCGGCGATCTCGGCGGCCCCGTCGGCCCAGGCCGACCCGTCGGCGCCGGTGACGCCCACCTGCGCGTATCCCTGGCGTACCGGCTGGTCGAACACCAGGGTCACCCGCGCGGGTGAGGCCGTCAGCGCGGCTCCGTCCTTGGGGTCGCTGCCGATCAGCACGTTGTGCGCCTCGGCAGGGGAGAGGGCGATCCCGGCCGCCGCGAAGGCGAGCAGCAGGACCGTGAGTAGCCGCCTCACAGGGGAAACCTTCCATCGTCGCGTCTCGAACCTGTATATGGTCCCATCAGAGTCTCCCGAGGGGACCGTCGCCTTGAGGCGACGGGTGAATCGGGAGCGGGAGGGCCGTCAAGGCCCGAGCGTGCCCTGACTGGTCGGGTCCGCGCACCCTTCCTGGTTTGTCGGCGCCAGCCGGTATCGTGGTGTTGTCGTTACCGAACGTGATGGGGGTGGGGTGTGCGCAGGTCGTTCAGATTCCTGCTGCGCCCCACGGCCCGGTAGGCGGCGGCGCTGGCGGCGTGTGTGGAGGACCACCGGCAGCTCTACAACGCCGCCTTGGAGCACCGCCGCACCGCCTGTGCCAGGGCGGGCGTGAGCGTCCGCTACGGCGAGGTCCTGGTCGCCAGGCGGCCGCCCGCCTAGGCGCGCCCCGGCTCCGCCCAGATGCCCATGAGCCGCCAGATCCGCCGGGTCAGCGGGTTGATCAGGCCGATCTCGGCGCACAACTCCCGCGTCTTGCCGATGGAGTCGCGGATCTCCTGCTTGGCCGCCGGGTTGCGCAGGTAGATCTCCGACACGACGCTGAGGGGGATCTTGAAGTGCCTGATGAGCGCTCCGGGGGGCGCCAGCATGATGCGGGCCATCACGCCGAGGATGATGGGGGAGGCGATGCCGAGCAGGAGCCGCCGGTACGCCGGCATCCGCGGCACGCGGTTGCGCAGGTAGTGGCGAGCGAACGAGATGTGCCTGGCCTCTTCCGCGATGTGGATCCGCATGATCGTCTCTTCGAGCGGATGGTGCGCCCTGTCGTCCTTGAGCACCTTGCGCTGCACGTGGTCGATCGGGTCCTCGCCGCCCAGCACGAACACGAAGAACAGCTCGGTCGAGATCAGCGGAATCAGGGGCGCCGCCTGCGCGATCGCCGACAGCGGCCCCGGCATGCCCCGAACGGGCAGCTTCGTCCGGTTCACGAACTCCTGGAACATCATCCCGTGATGTCCCTCTTCGATGGTCTCGTGGTAGACGTACCGGAACTCGGGCGCGCCGTTCGGCAGCCGGTAGGCGTAGTTGAGCAGCCCGCGTTTGAGCAGGTTCTCGAACTGCAGGCCGATCTTCATGGCGGTCGCCACCCGCCACAGCCCGATCGCCGCCCGCGTCTCCGGGGGCCGGCCGCGATACCACGGGTGGCCGCCCAGCTTGTCGACCGTGGGCAGCTCCCAGCGCGGGTCGGCCGGGTCCACCTGGAACTCGGGGTCGTCCCAGGGGATGTCCCGATAGGGCTCCCAGTGCTTGTCGACCGACGCCTTCGAGAGGCGTTCGATGACCGCTTCGTAGGCCTTCCTGTTCGCGACCTGCTCGTCGCGTTCCCTGGCGGCGGTAGAGCTGGGTGCCTGTGTCATCGCGTGCGCTCCTCTCCTCGCCCGGTATTGTACGAAGCATCCAATAGCGCGGGAAGGTGAGGATCGCAGGTTTCGTCACAACATTTCCGGGGCGACTCCGATCTCGCCGGCGGCGGCCGTGCGGATGAGCGTTCCGGCCCGGCGCCGTGACAGGGCCCTGGGGTGCACGTGCATCTGGACCGCGAGCCCGTCGACCAGCGCCAGGATCCGCCACGTCGCACCTTCGGGGTCGGCGCACGTGAACTCGCCGGATGCCACGCCGGCCTCGATGATCTCGCGAAGGAGGAGGCGGCCCTGGGCGTCGATGCGCCGCGAGATCTCCTCCAGTTGTGAGCTGCGCATCGCCTCGGACCACGCGTCGATCCACAACCTCCAGCCCTCGGTGGGGATCGCGGGGGAGCAGAGCCGCAGGAGGGTGCGCAGCCGTTCGAGCGGCGTGCCGGGGGATCGCTCGATGTCGCCCAGCGCGTCGAGGTGCAGGCGGGCCGCGTAGGTGAAGGCCTGCGCGAACAGCTGGTCCTTGGTCTCGAAGTGGTAGAAGAGCAGCGCCTGGCTGACGCCGGCGGCCCTCGCGATGTCGATGGTCCTGGTATGCCCGAACCCCTGCTCGGCGATCACCTCGCAGGTCGTCTTCAGAAGATCCTCGCGCCGTAATCGGCTGAAACCTGATGCCACAGCGGGTAACTCTAATTTCTCGCTATAGGGGCTTTCATTGGACAAACTGGGCGCGCCGTCTGTTTCGTCATCTCGCGGTGATCATGGTACTGGTCGATCTCCGGGCGTTCGCGGCAGGGGGTCGAAAACCATTACTACCCACCTTTACTCCTCCCTTACCGGCATCCGCAGGACGAATCGGGCACCGGTGTGGGAATCCTCGATCCTCAGCGTGCCGCCGTGCGTGCGCGCGATCTCGCGGGCGATCGGCAGGCCGAGCCCGGTCCCGCCCGCGTCACGGCTGCGGGAGGCGTCCAGCCGGGTGAAGCGCCTGAAGACCACCTCGCGGTGCTCGGGCGCGATGCCCGCGCCGTCATCGAGCACCTCCAGCACGGCCTCGCCGTCGCGGCGCACGATCACGGCGACCGTACGCTCCGCGTGCCGCTCGGCGTTGTCCAGCAGGTTGGTCAGCAGGCGGGCCAGCCTCAGCCGGTCGCCCGTCACGACCACGCCGGGTTGCACCGAGATCCGGACGTCCTTCGTGCGCGGCCTGGCGACCTCGGCGGTGACCAGTTCGCTCAGGTCGACCGGGCCGAGCCGGGCGGGGGCGCCCGCGTCGAGCTTGGCCAGCGTGAGCAGGTCGGTGACGATGTTCTGCAGCCGGTCGAGGCTGGTGAGCAGCTTGCCGCCGACCTTCTGCCAGTCGGACTCGCCGGGGGCGAGCAGGGCCTCCTCGACCTCGGCGCGCATCGCCGTGATCGGGCTGCGCAGATCGTGCGAAGCGTCGGAGGCGAACCTGCGCTGCTGCTCCATCGCGTCCTCCAGTCGCGCGAGCGTGGCGTTCGCGGTCTCCGCGAGCGCCCGGATCTCGTCGGCGTGCTCGGGCACGGGCACGCGCATCCCTCCACCGCCGGCGGTGATCTCGGCCAGCTTGCCCGTGATGCGGTTGACGGGCGCGAGCGTCTTGGCCACCACGTGCGAGACGCCGTACCAGGTCAGTACGACCAGGGCCGCGGAGGAGAGAGCGAGGAAGGCGATCGCGCCGGGCGTGGCGTACCAGGGCGGCCGGGGGCGGAAGGCGTAGACGAGCCAGTCGCCGTCCGGCTGGTACACGCGGTAGACCGCTACGATGTGGCAGCCGCCGGAGAGGTGGGCCAGGTCGCAGGCGTGGACGACGCGGTTGGTGGTGTCCGGTGGAGGCGACGCGGTGGTCAGCCGCGGCGCGCCCGCCAGATCGGTCGTGGCGGACACCACGCGTCCTTGCGGGTCGACGACCTGGACGCCTCGCACGTCGAGATTGCCGAGCAGCGGCAGCTCGGACTCCCTGACCAGGTGGGCCACCGTCAGGGTGGTGCCGGCCGCGTCCTGGGTGTGGATGTCGACGGTCGTGTTGTAGATCATCCACAGCAGCGCGGAGCTCGTGGTGAGGCAGAGCAGGGCCATGGCGACACTGGCGAACAGTGCCAGCCGCGCGCGAAGAGAACGGCCCAGCCGTGCGATCACACCTATCCCCCCGTAATCAGGTGATCACACCAAGTGCCTCTTACTCTAATTTACGGAGATTCCGCCTTTGATTCGAGGTGCGGACGTCCAGAGCATTGCTCTGTACGGGCTCCGCGGCCCTGGCTAGAGTAAGTGAACACTGATGCCAAGGAGTCGATGTGAACCTCGCTGACTACCGGCGTGCCGCCAGGGCGTGGCTGCAGGAGAACGCCCCCCGCGACGACGCGCAGGACGACTCTCAGGAAACGGACGCGGTCACCCGGGCCAAGGACTTCATGGCCAGGCTCCACGACGCCGGCTACTCCGGCATCACCTGGCCGCGGCGGTGGGGCGGCCAGGGGCTGACCCAGGCGGAGGAGCGCGCGTTCGCCGAGGAGGCGCGCGACTACGCCCTCCCCACCTACGTCTTCTCGATCGGCCTCGGCATGACCGGCCCGACCCTGGTCGACCGGGGCACCGACGCGCAGCGCGAGCGCTTCGTCCGGCCCCTGCTGCGCGGCGAGGAGATCTGGTGCCAGCTCTTCTCCGAGCCCGGCGCCGGCAGCGACGTGGCCAGCCTGCAGACCAGGGCGGTGCGTGACGGCGACCAGTGGATCGTCAACGGGCAGAAGGTCTGGACCTCGGTCGCCCACCACGCCGACTGGGGCCTGTTGCTGGCCCGCACCGACGTCGACGTGCCCAAGCACCGGGGCCTGACCATGTTCGTGGTCGACATGCACCACCCGGGCGTGACGGTCAGGCCGCTGAAGGACATGTCGGGCAGGGCCAACTTCAACGAGATCTTCTTCGACGACGTGACGATCCCCGACGAGCACCGCGTGGGCGAGGTCAACGACGGCTGGAGCGTGGCCGTCACGACGCTGCTGCACGAGCGGCTGTCGATCTCGGCGGGCGTCGGCATGGGCGGCCGGCGCGACCACCCCGCCTCGGTCGAGGCGCTGCGCCGGGCCGTCGACACCGGCGACCCGCTGGTCCGCGACCAGCTCGTCGAGCTGCACATCCGCACCCGCGCGCTGGCGCTGTTCAACCAGCGGCTGGCCCAGGAGACCAGGGCCGGCATCTTCCCCGGAGCGCGGGGCAGCGCGGCCAAGCTGCTGCTCGCCGAGCTGACGATGTTCCAGGCCGACCTCGCCACGCAGCTGGTCGGCCCCGAGGCCGCGCTGGCCGGCCACCCGCTGGCGCAGGCGATCTCGATGGCCCCGGGCATGGCGCTGGGCGGCGGCACGAACGAGATCATGCGCAACATCGTCGGCGAGCGCGTGCTCGGCCTGCCGCCCGAGCCCCGCGTGGACAAGACCGTGCCGTTCAAGGATCTGAAGGTGGGGACCCAGGCGTGAAGCTCGTACTCAGCGAGGAACAACAGCAGCTGCGCGAGGCCGTACGCGCCTTCCTGCGCGCCGCGTCCCCGCTGCCCAAGGTCCGCGAGGGTTACGACCCGCAGGTGTACGCCCGGCTCAACGGCGAGCTCGGCCTGTCCGGGCTGATCGTCCCCGAGGAGTACGGCGGCGCGGGCGCCGGCATGACCGAGCTGGCCGTCGTGCTGGAGGAGACGGGCGCGGCCCTGCTGCCGGGGCCGTTCCTGGCCACGGCCTTCACCACCCTCGCGCTGACCCGGGTGCCCGACAAGGAACTGCTGACCGGCATCGCCGAGGGCCGCGTCCTGGCGGCGCTCGCCGAGCCGGCCGTCGAGGCCGTCCTGACCTACGACGGCTCGGCGGTGCGCGGCACGCTGGCGCAGGTGCTCAGCGGCATGGAGGCCGGAGTGCTGGTGGCGCCCGCGCGGGGCGGAGAGGGCGTGGTCCTCGTCGCCGTCGACCTGGCGGGGCCGGGCGTGACCAGGACCCCGCTGGAGACGCTCGACCTCACCCGCGGCCAGGCCCGCGTGGAGCTGGACGGCGCGCCGGCGCGGGTGCTGGGGCCGAGCCCGGACATCGGCGACCTGCTGTGCGTGGCGCTGGCGGCCGAGCAGCTGGGCGTGATGCGGGCCGCACTGGACACCATCGTCGCCTACGCCAAGGTTCGCGTCGCCTTCGGCCGCTACATCGGCTCCTACCAGGGGGTCAAGCACAAGCTGGCCGACATGCACGCCAAGCTCGAACAGGCCGAGTCCATCGTCCGCTACGCCGCCTGGGCGGCCGACGAGTCGCCGGACGAGCTGCCGGAGGCCGCCGCGCTCGCCCAGGCGTACGTCGGCCGCGCCTGCTTCGAGGTGGCCCGCGACCACCTGCTGCTGCACGGCGGCATCGGCTATACCTGGGAGCACGACGCCCACCTGTTCTACAAGCGGGCCAAGGCGGACGAAGTGCTGCTGGGCCCCCCGCGCATACACCGTGCCCGCCTCGCCGCACTGCTGGAGTTGTGATGGACGTCAGCACGATGCCCGGCTTCTACGCCATCGCCGCCGCCGACCCCGGCCGTCTGGCGCTGATCGACGCCGACGGCGCCCGCACGTCGTACGGCGAGCTGCTCGCCCTGGTCAACCAGGTGTCCCACGGGCTGCGGGCCCGCGGCCTGCGCACCGGCGACGTGGTCGCGGGCGTGCTGCCCAACGGGATCGACCAGGTCGTCATGGTCATGGCCACCTGGCAGATCGGGCTCTACTACGTGCCGATCAACTGGCATCTGACCGCGTCCGAGGTGGCGTACATCCTGGCCGACTGCGACGCCAAGGTGGTCGTCACCGGGCCCGCGCACGCCGTACCCGGAGGGGAGATCGGCACGGCGGGGCTGGCCGCAGGGCAGCCGGCCGGCGCGCCCCCGGAGCGGACCGCCGGGGCGGTGATGTGGTACACGTCCGGCACCACCGGCGTCCCCAAGGGCGTGCAGCGGCCGCTGCCCGGCGCCGAGCCGGAGGCCATCGTGCCGTTGTACGTGTGGTTCCTGGGCGAGGTGGTCGACCTCCGGCCGGGCGCGGAGACCCATCTGGTGACCTCGCCGATGTACCACTCCGCGCCGTGCGCGCACACGCAGTTCGCGCTGCACCTCGGGCACACCCTGGTGATCGCGCCCAAGTTCGACCCCGAGGTCGTCCTCGAGCTCATCGACCGGCACCGGGTCTCCAACGCGATGATGGTGCCGACCATGTTCCACCGCATGCTGCGCCTGCCCGAGGAGGTCAGGGGCCGCTACGACCTGTCGAGCCTGCGCCAGGTCATCCACACCGCCGCCGCCTGCCCCGTCGCGGTCAAGCAGCAGATCATGGACTGGTGGGGGCCGGTGCTCTACGAGTACTACGGCTCCACCGAGTCCACGATCGCCTTCTCCGTCAAACCGCACGACTGGCTGGCCAGGCCGGGCACCGTGGGCAGGCCCGCGCCCACGTTCGAAGCCAAGATCTTCGACGACAAGGGCGTGGAGCTGCCGCCGGGCGAGCCGGGCCTGGTCCACGTCAAGTCCGCCATGGGCTCCTTCGAATACCGCAAGGACCCGGCGAAGACGGCCGCCAGCATGCTGGGGGAGTGGTACGCGCCGGGCGACATCGGGTTCATGGACGACGACGGCTACCTGTTCCTGTGCGACCGGCGTACCGACCTGATCGTCTCCGGCGGGGTGAACATCTACCCCGCCGAGATCGAGGCCGCCCTGCTCGACCATCCGGCGGTGGCCGACGTGGCCGTCATCGGGGTCCCCGACGAGGAGTGGGGGCACAGCGTGGTGGCCCTGGTCCAGCCGTCCGACGGGGTCACGCCCGGCCCCGGGCTCACCGCCGAGCTGCTGGCGCACTGCGGGCCGCGCATCGCCAAATTCAAGCTTCCGAAGGTGATCGAATACCGTCCCGAGCTGCCGCGCACCCCCACGGGAAAGTTGTCGCGGTCGAAGGTGCGCGAGGCCTACCTCGCCGCGGCGGGGAAGACCAGCTCCTCCGAATAGCGGCCGTCGCCCAGGTAGAAGCGGGTCGACAACGTCCGGTCCGCGGTGTCGAAGACGGAGCTCCACAACGTGCGGAACGGCACGGCGGGATCCTCGGCCTGCCGGACGGCCGCCAGGCTCTCGCGCAGATCGTGCGCTGACAGGGTGGCTCCCTTGCTGCGCTCGTACAACGTGCGCAGCCGCCCGTACGTGCCGAAGCCGGCCTCGGTGTCGCCGGGCAGGTTCATCGGGTCGGGGTTGCGGTGCAGCAGGTGGTTGGTGACGCAGAGCGGCCCGTCGCCGAACTCGATGATGTGCTCCCTGCCGTCCGGGTCGCGCTCCCACACGAACGCCTGCCCGTGGGCGTCGGCCACCAGGTAGTGCAGGGGCGTGCCGTGGTCGTACTGCTTGGCCAGCAGCAGCGCCTGCTTGGCCTGGTCGGCGTTCTCGCAGGTGTCGACCAGGAACCTGGGCAGTTGCACGCTGCCCACCCCGACCTGCGGCGAGACGTGCTCCGGCGGCTCGGCGCTCTCGAAGTCGGCGATCAGCAGCATGACCGCGAGCCCGGCCGAGTTGATGCCGTCCATGCAGCCGTCGAGGTCCGACATGGTGATGACGGTCGAGGACAGCCCGTCGTCGGGGATCGTGGTGATCACGTAGGGGCGCGAGGCCATGGGCAGCTCGCCTGGCTCTGGCGCCGAGCCCATGACCTCGCTGGTGGTGAGGCGGAAGAAGTCGTAGTTGCGGCCCACCCGGCCGTGACCGTCGGCGGACCCCGAGGGCGGCACCCACAGGGCCGAGCAGCCGGAGCCCGCGGGCACCACGTTGAGGCCGTCGAGGGCCAGCTCGTCCTGGTCGGGGTCGAGGCCGAGAGCCGCCGCGGCGCCGTCCATGCGGGCGTTGTGCTGCGGCCAGTGCCGCTCGAACCAGATCCTGCGGGCCCGGTTGACCTCCGGCGCGGCCGGCGTGGGGGACCAGCCGAGCCTGCGGGCCTCCTCGGTGAGGGCTCTGCCGATCTCGAACTGGCTGCCCGCGAGGGTGAGGTGGCGGACCAGCTGGAAGTCTCCGGCGCCGCCCGCGACCTGTGTCAAGTTCTTCATGACGGCAGCCTCTCCGCGCCTTCTGACGGCGCGCTGACCGCGACCTTACCGCCCGCTGACGGCCCGCCCGTAGCGCTCGGACAACCGCAGCACCTGCTCGGCCAGCTCGGGCGGGTCGAGCACCTCGAAGTCCACCCCGAGGAACCCGATCCACGCCGCCATCCCCTGCGGGTCGTCGCCGCGCAACTCGACCCTGCAGGTGGTCTCGCCTACCGGCTCGACCTCCAGCCCCAGCCGCATGGCCTCGATCCGCGCGGCGGGCGCGTGCAGCAGCACGGTCGCGCGGAAGCGCGCCATGGCCGTGCTGACGCCCTTCTCCACGTACGCCGCCACGTCGCCGCCCTCCGGCATCTCGCGCGGGGTGAACCGGGGCCCGCCGGGCGTGCGCGGGCGCATCCGGTCGACCCGGAACGTACGCCAGTCCTGCCGCTCGACGTCGTAGGCCACGAGGTACCAGCGGCCCCGCCGGTGCACCAGGCGGTGCGGCTCCACGTCGCGCACGCTGGAGGAGTCGTCGTGCCCGGTGTAGTCGAAACGCAGCCGCTCGTGGTCGCGGGCCGCTCCGGCGATCGTGGTGAGCACCTCGGGGGAGACCATCGCCTGCGTGACGCCGGGAATCTGCACGGTGTAGGCGTTGAGGGCGCCGACCCGGCGGCGCAGCCGGGACGGCAGCACCTGCTCCAGCTTGGCCAGGGCGCGCACCGAGCTCTCCTCGATGCCCTCCACGCCGCCGCCGGCCGCCCTGCCGAGCCCCACCGCGACGGCCACGGCCTCGTCGTCGTCGAGCAGCAGCGGCGGCAGCGCGGCCCCCGCGCCCAGCCGGTAGCCGCCGGCCACCCCGGGCGTGGCGTGCACCGGGTAGCCGAGCGTGCGCAGGCGCTCGATGTCGTTGCGGATCGTTCTGGTCGAGACCCCGAGCCGGGCGGACAACTCGGGGCCCGACCACTCCTTGTGGGCCTGGAGCAGGGACAGGAGCCTGAGCAGCCGTGCCGAGGTTTCCAGCATGCGCCCAGTGTGCCCGCTATCGCGGAAGGTGGGCTTCCGCGATGGCTCGCTAACCGCCGAAGATCTTCTGCGCCTGCTGGATGACGACCAGCACGGTCAGCGTCCCGAAGAAGGCGACCGACCAGATCAGCGCCCCCAGCCGGTAGGAGCGGACCTTGATGGCGTCGGGCAGCGCCCGCCGGTTGAGCACGATCAGCAGGATGGAGTAGACGAACATCATCACGGCGGCGAAGCAGGCTGAGAACACCAGCAGGATGAGCGGCTGGTCGAAGCCCAGCAGCAGGATGACGGTGCCGATCAGCGCGATGGCCCACACGGTGGCGAAGTAGACCTTGTTCTCCGAGATGGACGACTTGTTGAGGTAGACGGTCTTGAGCGTGTCGGACGCCAGCCGCGAGGTGTAGTCGACGATGCCCATCGCGGCAGCGAACAGGGCCAGCGCCCCGATCACCCAGAACAGCACGCCGAACCAGGTGCCCACGGTCTCCTGCAGCACCTGACCCTCGACGCGCAGGAACTCGATGCTGTTCTCCAGGCCCGACCGCCCGAAGACGGTGGAGTAGGCCAGCATCGACATGAGCGCGATCGTCACGAACGTCACCAGGCCGAACGTCCACGCCTGCTCCAGGTTGGCGAAACGCCACCACCGCTGCCACCGCGCGAGGTTCTCCTTGGTGGGCGCGAACTGGAAGCCCGTCGACGCGGCCGCCTCCTCGTGCCCGGTGACCGGGCTGACCAGGCGGGGCACGTAGAGGCCCATGCCGAAGCCCTTGTCGCGGATCCAGTTGCTCTGACACAGGTTCTGGCCGCCGCCCGCGCCGGCGTAGGCGATGGCGCCCATCAGGACGGCGAAGTCCAGCGGCGGCACCGGGAACTGGGCGCCGACGGTCAGGCCCTTGCCCAGCTGCAGCCAGCTGTCGGCGGTGATCGCGACCACGATCGCCACCACGATCAGGATCGCCACCAGGGCGACCTTCACGAAGATCACGCGTTCGAGCGCGACGTAGATCACCGGCGCCAGTGTCAGTGAGAAGGCGATCAGGAGCAGCATGCCTATGGCGATCCAGCGTACGGCGCCCTCGCCGGCCCCGGTCAGATAGGTCACCATGGTCGCGGACGTGGTGACCCAGCCCGGCCAGAGGTTCGAGGCGAGCGTCATCAGGACGAAGACCAGGCCCCAGTGTTTCCACATCCGGCTGAATCCGGTCAGCGCGGTCTCGCCGGTGGCCAGCGTGTAGCGCTCGATCTCCATGTTCAGGAACCACTGCGTGATGATCCCGATGGCCGCTCCCCAGATGAAGACGAGCCCGACCTGGGAGGCGATGTACGGCCAGAGGATGAACTCGCCCGATGCCAGCCCCACTCCGGCGCCGACCAGTCCCGGGCCGATGAAACGCCAGGTCGCTCGGGGAGGCTCGGGCAGGTCGCGGACGTTGACGGGAGGCAGGACTCGCGCAGGAACGGTGGGGGTGAATTCCGCCATGCGGATCTCCTTTTCGGCGTGCGTACCCGCCACATTACAGAGCGGCGAAACCCCGGTGGAATAGCCGTCGAACCGTCACCACGTACTCTCCATGATTCGTTAATGTCACGACATGCCCGCCAGCCCGCCGAGCACCTCGCGCATGGCCGCCCGCCAGGCCCGTGCCGCCGCCGGATCCGCCCGTCGCAACCGTTCGATGTCGGGTGGCGTGCCCACCAGAACGACGTCCCCCTCGGCCTCCCCGACGACGGGCCACCCGTCGTCGCCCGCCTCCGGCAGCACGGGAAGGTTCGCGACGCCGGGTACGGAGGAGGCGGTGACGGATTCTCGTATGCGCCGGACGGCCGGCACGAGGCCGGAGGCGTCCACCTCGTTGATGGCGTCGGCCATTTCTCCGTAAAAGTCAGGCAAAGTGCGCGAAGCCGATCATCAGCTCAACTCGTGGCGGGGGCGCGGCTAGCGGACCGCCTCGATCAGCGCCCGCAGCAGCGCGGCACGCCGGGGCATCTCGGCGACGACGACGTGCTCGTGGTCGGCGTGCGCCCCGCCGCCCACCGCGCCCAGCCCGTCCAGCGTGGGACAGCCCACGCCCGCCGTGAAGTTGCCGTCGGAGGCGCCGCCCACCGACGCCGAGCTCAGCGGGCCCACGCCGAGGTCCGCCGCCAGCTTCTGGGCCAGCGCGTAGAGCGAGGCCGACATCGTGCTTTCGAGCGGTGGCCGGTTGGGTCCGCCGAGGATCTCCAGGCGGGTGCCGGGCACGACCGGCGTGAGCGCGCGTACGGCGGCGTCGACCCGCTCCTGCTCGGCGACCTCGGCCACCCGTACGTCCACCCCGACGGAGGCCTGCGCCGGGACGGTGTTGAGTGACGTGCCGCCCGACAACACCGTCGGCGTGACCGTGGTGGCGCCCGCGCCCAGACCGGCGACGGCCAGGATCTGGTGGGCGAGCTCGGTCCCGGCGTTCGCCCCCTTCTCCGGCTCCAGCCCGGCGTGCGCCGCCCTGCCGTGCACGTGCACGGTGTAGAGCGAGGTGCCCTTACGGGCGGTCTTCAGCGCCCCGCCGTCGGCGCCGGCCTCCATGACGAAGGTGGCGGCCAGGCCGCGCGCGGTGTCCTCGATCAGCCGGGACGAGGTGAGCGAGCCGACCTCCTCGTCCCCGGTGACCAGCAGCGTGACGCCGTCGAGCGAGCCGAGCCCGGCCAGCGCGTGGAACGTCTGCACCAGCCCCGCCTTCATGTCGAACACCCCGGGCCCGCGCGCCACGCCGTCCACCACCGACCACGGGTGGGTGGCGAGCGAGCCGATCGGCCAGACGGTGTCGTGGTGGCCCAGGAGCAGCACCTTGGGGGTGCCGAACGTCCAGCGCAGGTGTGTGACGCCGTCGATCACCAGGAACTCCGGCTCGGCGCCGAGGTGGCGGGTCCCCATGGCGGCCACGACCTCGGCGCTGCGGGCGACGGCGGCCAGGTCGCCGGAGAACGACTCGCACAGGACGAGCTCCTCAAGGTCCGCGATCACGCCGGCAGCTCCCCGAGGAATCGGTGCACGTTGCCACCGATGATCTTCATGACGTCCTTCTCCGGCAGGCCGCGGGCGAGCAGGCCCTCGGTGACCATGGGCAACCCCGACGGCCCCTCCAGGCCGGGGATCGCGGACTTGGGGTCGACGCCGCGGTAGTTGAGGCCCTCGCAGCACGGCCGTGTCAGGTCGGACATGACCTCGTGGATGAAGTCGGGACCGAGGCCGACGTGGTCGACGCCGGCGACCGCCGCGACGTGCTCGATGTGGTCGAGCAGGCGGTCGAGTGTCATGTCCCCGGGCCGTTCCGCCAGGAAGGGTGCGAAGAAGTTGACGCAGATCACGCCGCCGGTGGCGGCCACGGCGCGGAGCTGGTCGTCGGTGAGGTTGCGGTGGTGGTCGCGCAGGGCGCGGGCGGAGGAATGGGTGGCGAGCAGGGGCTTCGTGGCCAGCTCCAGCACGTGGGCGACGCCGGAGGCACCGAGATGGGACACGTCGAAGACCATGCCGAGCCGCTCCATCTCGCGCAGGGCGGCGACGCCGTGGGAGGTCAGCCCGCTGCCGGTGGCGTCCTCGCCGCTGCCGTCGGCCAGGGGCGTGCGGCCGAAGTGCGCGATCGAGGCCACCCGCACGCCCAGGCGGTGCATGGTCGAGATCAGCTCGACGTCGGCGTCGAGGCCGGGCATGCTCTCCAGCGCGAGCACGAGGGCGATCCTGCCGTCGTCGAGCGCCCGGTCGATCTCGGCAGCGTCACGACATATCCGTACATGCTGTTGGTTGCCCTCGGCCAGCACGTGCGCACACTCGATCATCCGCAGCGTCTGGCGCAGCGCGCCCTCAGGACGGTAGTCGTCCTCGATGAAGACCGGCAGGATCTGCAGGTTGACGCCGCCCTCGATCAGCTGCGGCAGCCACCGCTCGCGGAAGAAGGCCGCCCACTGCTCGGGCGGGCGGGCCGTGACGGCCATGAGCAGGTCGTTGTGCGTGTCGGCCACGACAGCGCGCTGGTGCAGGGAAGACGTCATATTCCGGACGCTATCGTGCGAGCCGGGCCGCTCCAATGTGCCAATGCCCGAACGGCGAGCCCATCGTTCGTACGTCACCATCATGCGAAGACCCGCTTCTTGACCTTCTCGTTACGTCAACTTCTACGGTGGTGAACGAGCCGGAAAGCACCGGCTCGGCGATGGGTGAGGACGGGTGGGCCGGTCATGGCATGGTCGATCGCACAGGTGGCCCGGATGTCGGGAGTGACGTCCCGGACGCTGCGCCACTACGACGAGATCGGGCTGCTGCCGCCCGCACACGTCGGCGGGAACGGCTACCGCTACTACGAGGAGAGCCAGCTGCTGCGCCTGCAGCAGGTCCTGGTGCTGCGTGAGCTGGGCCTCGGCCTGCCGGAGATCAAGGAGATCGTCGAGCGGCACACCGACCCCGTCGCAGCGCTGCGTGAGCACCACCAGCGTCTGCTGACGGAGCGTGACCGGCTGAACGAGGTCGCCCGCATGGTGGAGCGCACCATCGCCGAACTGCAGCAGAACGAAGGGAAGACGACCATGTCCAAGATCAGCAGACCGGAGAACCTGTTCGAGGGATTCGACAGCGCACGCTACGAGGCCGGCGCCCGCGAGCGGTGGCAGGAGCACTGGCAGCAGAGCGGGCAGCAGGAGGTCCTGGCCGGTCGCACTCCACAGGAGCTGGAGCAGATGCAGCGGGAGGCGACCGCCGGGATGATACGGATGGCCGAGCACATGCTCGCCGGCGCCCCCGTCGACGCCCCGCAGGTCTTCGCCGAGCTCGACCTCCACTATCGGCATCTGAACGAGTCCTGGGCGCCGACCAAGGCGCAGTACCTCCATCTCGCCCGGATGCAGGCTCAGGAGGAGCAGTTCCGGACGAACTACGAGCAGGTCGCCGAAGGTCTGGCCGCGTACATGCGCGACGCCATGATCGCCTACGCGCACGCCCGGCTGAGCTGAACGTGTGATCACGATTCCCCGGCGGCAAGAGGGCCCGCCTCTGGCCGGCCGGGCGCAGGCCGGTGACAGTGCGTGGCCCTAGGGCGATCCGGCGGGCCGGTAGGCGGGGGTCGGCGCTCTGGCCGTCAGCCTGCGGTAGAGCGTTGTGGGGCCGGGCCAGTTGTTCGTGACGCGGCCTTCGGCGGTTTTGTACCAGCTCTGGCAGCCGCCGCCCCACACCATCCGCTCCATCGCCGCGTCGAGCCGCCGGCGCCACGCGGCCATCGCCTCGGGCCGCACCTCGATCGGACCGTTCAGCGAGAGGTGCGCCAGGCAGGCCATGATGTGCTCCACCTGGCACTCGAGCATGAAGACGATGGAGTTGTGCCCCAGGTTGGTGTTCGGACCGTACAGGAGGAACATGTTCGGGAAGTTCGGCACGGAGATGCCCAGATACGCTTCGGCGCCGTCCTTCCACTGCTCCTCCAGCGAGCGCCCGCCGCGCCCGCTGATCTCCATCGGCGCGAGGAACTCGGTGCTTGTGAAGCCAGTGGCGTAGACGATGGTGTCGGCCTCGCGCAGGCCCTCGGCGGTCTCGACGCCCTTCGGCGTGACCCGGACGATCGTGTCCGTCACCACGTCGACGTTCGGCCTGGTGAGCGCCGGATAGAAGGAGCTGTCGATGATCACCCGCTTGCAGCCGGGAGGGTAGGCGGGGGTCAGCTTGGCCCGCAGCGCCGGGTCGGGCACCTGGTCGCGCAGGTGGCGCAGCGCCCGCTTCCTGAGCAGGTCGGCGCTCCAGCCCTGGGCGAGCGCCGGGTAGAGGGTGGCCTCGGCGTAGCGGTAGATCCACTCGCGGTAGGCCCGCTGCAGGCCCGGGACCAGGCGGAAGGCCAGCCGGGCAGGAGGGCCGAACGCGGCGTCCGGCTTGGGGATCACCCAGTTGGGCGTGCGCTGGAAGACGTCGAGGTGCTCGGCCTGCTCGGCCACGCGCGGGATGAGCTGGGCGGCCGACGAGCCGTTGCCGATGACCGCGACCCGCCGGCCGGTGAGATCGTGGTCGTGGTTCCAGCGGGCGGAGTGGAAGGAGACACCCTCGAAATCCGCCATGCCGGGAAGGCCGGGCAATCGCGGGCGGTTGAGCTGGCCGACGCTGATGACGACCACGTCGAACGCCTCGGTGTGCTCGTCGCCGCCCTCCGGGCCGGCCGTGGTGACCTGCCATGTCGCGTCGTCGAAGGCGGCTCGGCGGACCTCGCTGCTGAAACGGATTTTTCGCCTGACGTCGTATTTATCGGCGCAATGTTCTAAATAGGCGAGGATCTCGGGTTGTTCGGGATAGCGGCGGGTCCAGCTCGCGTACTTCTCGAACGAGTACGAGTACAGGTGCGAGGGGATGTCGCAGCCCGCGCCCGGATAGGTGTTGTCCCGCCAGGTGCCGCCCAGGCCGGCGGCCTTCTCGAAGATCGTGTAGGAGCGGATGCCGGCCCGTTCGAGCTGGATGGCCATGCACAGTCCGCCGAAGCCCGCCCCTATGATCGCGACGCTGGGTGCCATGCCGTCCTCCGCAGGTCAGGATTCACTTACATTACGCCCGGCCCGCGTTCCCGCAACAGCCCTTGTCACGTGCGCCGCCACCCCGCCGGTCACCGGTAGTCTGCGCAGGTGGCTGCTGTGACGTTGACGAACGTGATCGAGGTGCTCGAGGCGGCCTATCCGCCCGCCCGAGCCGAATCCTGGGACGCGGTGGGGCTGGTCAGCGGCGACCCGGCCCAGCCGGTGCGGCGGGTGCTGCTCGCGGTCGATCCCGTCGCCGCCGTGGCCGAGGAGGCCCTGGAGTGGCAGGCCGACCTGATCGTCACCCACCACCCGCTCTACCTGCGCGGCACCACCAGCGTGGCCACGACCACGCCGAAGGGCCGCCTGATCCACACCCTGATCAAGAACGACGTCGCCCTCTACACCGCGCACACCAACGCCGACGTCGCCAATCCCGGCGTGTCCGACGCCCTGGCCAGAGCCGTCGGGCTCACCGGCGACCTGGTGCCGCTCCAGCCGTTCCCCGACGACCCCTGGCGCGGGCTGGGCCGCATCGGCGAGACGGCGGAGGAGACGACGCTGGAGGAGTTCGCGGCGCGGGCGGCCAAGGGGCTGCCGCGCACGTCGTGGGGGATCCGGGTGGCGGGCGATCCGTCGCGCCGCGTCACGCGCGTGGCGGTCAGCGGGGGAGCGGGCGACTCCCTCCTCGGCGCGGCGAGGGCCGCGGGCGTCGACGTGTTCCTGACGGCGGACCTACGCCACCATCCGGCCAGCGAGTTCATGGAGGCGGGCGGCCCCGCGCTCATCGACGCCGCGCACTGGGCGACCGAGTGGCCCTGGCTCGACAGCGCGGCGTCCATCCTGCACGCGAGTGGCGTTACCGTTGAGACACGTGTCTCCGCCACGGTCACCGATGCTTGGACAAGAGGATATTGATCATGAAAGCAGCCCCTGAGGCCCAGAAGCGACTGCTCGACCTGGCAGAGCTCGACTCCGTGATCGACCGGCTGGCGCACCGCCGCCGCACCCTGCCCGAGCTTGCCGAGATCGACGAGCGTTCCAAGCTGTACGCCCGGCTCTCGACCCAGGTGATCGAGGCCGAGACCGAGGCGGGCGACCTGACCCGCGAGCAGACCAAGGCGGAGGCCGACGTCGACGCCGTGCGCACGCGTGCCGAGCGCGACCAGAAGCGCCTCGACTCCGGCGCCGTCTCCTCGCCGCGCGACCTGGCCGGCCTCCAGTCCGAGATCGCCTCCCTGCAGAAGCGCCAGGGCGATCTTGAGGAGATCGTGCTGGAGATCATGGAGCGCAAGGAGGCCGCCGACACCAAGGTCGCCGACCTGGTGAGGCAGCGCGACGAGGTCGCCGCCGAGCTCTCGGCCGCCGAGGGCCGCCGCGACACCGCGCTCGGCGAGATCGACAAGGAGGCGGCCGAGGTCCAGGGCCGTCGTGCCGCCGTCTCCGGCGAGATCCCCGCCGACCTGCTGGCCCTCTACGAGAAGCTGAAGGCCCAATACTCCGTGGGCGCCGCCATGCTGCGCGGTGGCCGGTGCCAGGGATGCAAGGTGGCTCTGTCCATCGCCGAGATGAACAACATCAAGGCCGCCCCGCACGACGAGGTGCTCCGCTGCGACGAGTGCCGCCGTATCCTCGTCCGCACACCAGAGTCCGGCCTGTGACGTCCTACATCGTCGAGGCCGACGGCGGCTCGCGCGGCAACCCGGGCCCGGCGGGCTACGGCGCGGTCGTCAAGGACGCCTCCGACGGCCAGGTGCTGGCGGAGGCGGCCGAAGCGATCGGCGTCGCCACCAACAACGTCGCCGAATACCGCGGGTTGATCGCCGGGCTCACGGCGGTGCTGGAACTGGCCGGAGACGGGGCCTCGGTGGCCGTGCGCATGGACTCGAAGCTGGTCATCGAGCAGATGGCGGGCCGCTGGAAGATCAAGAACGAAGGGTTGCGCCCGCTGGCCCTGGAGGCGGGGGCGCTGGTCAGGCGGCTGCGGGTGTCGGAGTGGACCTGGATCCCCCGCGAACGCAACAAACACGCCGACCGCCTGGCCAACGAGGCCATGGACGCCGCCGCCAAGGGCCTGACCTGGAAGGCGGGCGGCACCACCCCACCGGAGCCGTCCGCTGCGACACGGCAGGCGGACACGCGGGCTCGGGGTTCGGCGCCGTTGGTGGCGAAGCAGACGGATCTCCTCGACGTCAGCGAGATTTCCGAGATGTCCGCCCCCACTGCCTCCATCGCCACGGCCCAGCGGCTCGGCAAGAATGCCGGTTGGGTCTCGCCCACCAAGGTGGCGACCTCGCTGCTCCTCCTCCGCCACGGCGAGACTGAAATGTCCCTGGAGCGCAGGTTCTCAGGCCGCGGTGACGCCGAGCTGACGCCCAACGGCCTGGCCCAGGCATCGGCGGCGGCCGATCGGCTGTCGCGCGAGCCGTACCGGCTGGACGTGATCGTCAGCTCCCCGCTCAAGCGCGCCATGCAGACCGCGGAGGTGGTCGCCCAGCGCACCGGCCGCGACGTCGAGGTGGACGAAGACCTCAGGGAAGCCGATTTCGGCGTCTGGGAGGGGCACACGTTCACCGAGGTGCAGCGCCGCTGGCCCGCCGAGCTGGCCGCCTGGCTCGCCGACCCCACGGTCGCCCCGCCCGGCGGCGAGAGCTTCGCCACGGCCGCGCTCCGCGTGCAGGCGGCGGGTGAACGCCTGGTCGAGCGGTACGAAGGCAAGACCGTGCTGGCGGTCTCGCACGTCACCCCGATCAAGATGCTTCTGCGACTCGCCCTCATGGCGCCGCTGGAGTCCCTCTACCGCATGCATCTCGACCTGGCCTGCCTGTCGCTCATCGACTACTACGCGGACGGGCCCGCCGTGGTGAAGTCGTTCAACGACATCTCCCACCTGCGCTGATGAGCGCGTGCCGGGCCGGATGCCACCAGCACCCCCGGCACGGCACGTCACCGCCGCTCGGGCGATGACCAGCCTCATCCCCTCGGAACGATCGTGCCGCGGGCTGGGAACGCGGGAAATTTGGTAACCTCATTCGGACGAGTCGGCCGGGCGGCCGCGTCGGGCCCCCGGGCCCGCCGAGGAAGGTCCGGGCTCCACAGGGCAGGGTGGTCGGTAACGCCGACCCGGGGTGACCCGCGGGAAAGTGCCACAGAAAGCAGACCGCCTCCCGGTCAAACGGGAGGTAAGGGTGAAAGGGTGGTGTAAGAGACCACCAGCGCCCACGGTGACGTGGGCGGCTCGGTAAACCCCACCCGGAGCAAGGTCAAGAAGGGCGCTCCCCGGAGCGTCCGCGCGCGACGTTCGAGGGCTGTCCGCCCGAGCCGCGCGGGTAGACCGCTTGAGGCCGCCGGCAACGGCGGTCCTAGATGGATGGCCGCCCCTTCGCACGAAGGACAGAACCCGGCCTACAGGCCGGCTCGTCACTCTCCGCCCCTGAGACCAGGGGCGGAGCGCTCGGCGATGGTGGCGTGGCCCGGACGAGTCGCCGGGGTGGGCGGCGCTGCCGACGGTTCGGGCGTGGTCGGGCCGGGGCGCTAGATGGGCGAGGTCGCGGCGGCGATGGCGGCGGGGTCCCAGTAGAACGGCCGGCACTCGAGCATGCGCCCGTTCCGCACCCGGATGAGTTGCATGATCTGCGTGTCGACCTCCTGGCCAGTCGCACGAGCGCGGAACCGTACCCTGTTCCGCACCACCACCGTTTCCCTGTCGCCCCAGTGTTCCTGCTCCAGGAACTCCATGGACGTCCACGTCTCGCTGAAAGCGGCCAGGAACCGCTCCAGCCCGTCACGTCCTCGCCACGTACCGGTGCCCGTGAAGGGCAGGCCGGGAGCCTGATGCAGGACGACGTCGGGATCCAGGTATGCGGCGACCTCGTCATAGTCGGCCTTGCCGAAGCCACCCGCGGCGACGTACGCGGCCTCGGCCCGGTAGAACTGCTCCATGACCGCCCAGGCGTCCTGTGCCCGCTCCGCCGCAGGAGCGCCGTCAGTCCGGTTCTCGATACTCATGACTCCAGCATCAGGGGTACGGGGTTGACGCGCTGGCGGTGACCGGACCGTTGACTAGAAAAGAGACGATATTCGCGAACACGTCCCACAACACCTGGCGACGAGAGTTCCGGCGGCAGAGATGTCCGTGTCCGAGTTCCCGCGAGGTCGTCACCCACGGCATCACCCGCTCCGGCTCCGCCCGCACCCCATGCGGACAGGTGACGGTTCGGATCACGTGTACGGGCGGGACCGCACAGGCGGAGGTGACCGACGGCGGTTCCGCCACCACCAGGCCCGTCGTACGGCGCCCGGCACCAGGCGACGACGGGGGCCGGGGCCTGTGGCTGGTGGAAGGGCCGTGACGCGTGACGTCACCGCTGGGCGGCGGCTCCGGCGAGGGCCTGGGTGACGAGCCTGCTGACCCGCTCGATCGCCTTGATTCCCACCCTCATCGAGCTGTTACGCCGGGAGATGACCGCGATGAGGAAGGTGTGACCGCGATCCCGCACCCTGCCGATGCTGTTGACCGTCCATTTCCCCCCGTCGCGTTGCCTGGGCAGCCAGCCGTTCTTCAGCGCGACGCCGGTCGCACCGCGGCCGGCCGCGCTGACGCCCCAAGCCTGCTCCGGCACCACGTTCCGCATCAGGCCCAGCACGTAGCGGCGGTGTTTCGCGGACAAGGGGCTGGTGGCCGACGAGAGGGCCTTGAGCAGCCGTACTTGGTCGGCGGCGCTGGTCGTGGTCGAGCCCCACGCGCCACCAGGACCGGCACGGGTGTGGCGCAGGCCGAGCCTCTTGTTGGCGGCGGTCAGCCCGGACGCCCCGCCGATGGCCGACCAGAGCGCGGACGCGGCGGCGTTGTCGCTGACCTTGATGGCCCGAGCCGCCGCGCGCCGCTCCCAGGCCGTCAGGCCACGGCCCTGGCGCTGGACCTTGAGGAGGAGCGCGATCACGATGTCCACCTTGACGATGCTGGCCGTGGCCGTCCTGAGTCCTCGGTTGTAGGAGTAGGACAGGCCGGTCGAAAGATCCAGTACGGACACCGCGAGCTCACCCGAGACGCCGTCCAGGTAACGGTCCAGCGACCTGGTCAGCGGCTTGCGGTAGGACGTCAGCGGCCGTTCTCCGTCCGGTTCCCTCTCCACAGTGTTCTCCTGGCGGTTCTGCGGCGGCTCAGCAGGCGGCGACGCCACGGCTACGGAGGCGGGAGTGAGGGTGACGGGCGTGGCGCGTACGCCGCTCGCCGTGAGCACGGCCGGCAGGGCGAGCGCGGCCAGGAGGGGGAGGACGCGGCGGCGCGGTGGCGTCCCGGGCTTCGCGGGCACGGCCGTCTACGCGAGAGCCGGCGTAATCGACGAAGGGAAGGGGAACCCCTGAAGAACCATGAGAGGCAGCATTCCGGCGCGGGTGTTTCCACCGCGTTTGCGATCCGGTCATAGGCCATATGCGGCCACGCCTCTTGACATGACCGCGATCATCGTCGGTCAGGTCAGGTGAAGGGCGGAGGCGGCCCTAACCCGGCAGACCGCGGCCGTCTGCGCAGGATTACGCAGAACGGGCCGCCCACGCGGCGAGGATGGCGGCCTCCTTCTCCGGCGCCATCCCGTGCGGGGTTATCTTGCCGTAGGTGCGCCGGTCTTCGGGGATCTCGCGCAGCCACGCCCACGTGTCCCGCACGGTCTCGGCCACCGGACGCGTACGCAGGCCGGCCGCCTCCGCCTTGGCCGTCGGCACGGTCCAGAAGTGGCTCATCTCCGGCGACGGCGGCCCTACCCACAGCGGCAGCTCCACGAACACCCCCGCCCCCTGCTCCGCCAGGAATTCGCTGTCCACCCAGACGAACTCCGCGTCGGACCCCGTCACCTCCTTGCACGACCCCAGCCATTCGCCGAAGGTGGTGTTGCCCGCCGGCCCCGTCACCGTGAACAGATCGGACGCGCCGGCCTCCGCCCGGTCGAGGGTGAACGCCGCCACGTCGCGAGCGTCGACCAGCTGCATCGGCGACCCGGGGTCGCCGGGGGCGAGGACCCGCCCGCCGTGCGAGATCCGGGTCAGCCACCACGGCAGCCGGGCCACGTCTTCGTGCGGCCCCAGGATCAGACCCGGCCTGATGATCAGCACGGCGCCGTCGAAGCCCTGCTCGACCGCCCGCTCGCAGCCCGCCTTCAGCTCGCCGTACTCGCCGTCGTCAGGCCCGGCGCCGGGCTCGCACGGCCACCTCGCCGAGTCTTCGGCCGGCCCCGCGGGAAAGCCCTCGGCGGCCGAGACGGTGGACACGAACACATAGGTCCCCGCCCTGCCCGACAGCGCCCGGACCGACTCGCCCACGACCCGCGGCACGTAGCCGGAGGTGTCGATGACGACGTCCCACGACCGTCCGCTCGTCAGCCGTTCGAGGTCGGCGCCCGACCCCCTGTCACCGCGCACGGCCTCGACGCCGGGCACGTCGGCCCCACTGCGCCCTCTGTTGAACGTCGTGACCTGATGCCCACGGGCCAGCGCCGCCTCCACGACGGCGCGCCCCAGGAACCTCGAACCACCCAAGACGAGAAGTTTCATGGGTCAATCTTCGCCCGCCATCACCACCCCGCCGGACATCTTCACGGACAGCGCAGGACGCAGCGGCGGCACCATGTGCACCCTGGCGGAGCCGATGTCGAAGAAGAGCCCCACCAGCTCCAGCTTCCCTGCCCGCACCTGCTCGTCGACCTTCCGGTACGTGCGCAGGTTCTCCAGCTGCTGCTGCACGTTGACCCGGCACAACACGTCCAGCGCCCCGCTGTGCAGCCGGTCTCCCTCTCGTTCGATGAACGTGGCCAGGCTGTGGTTGCCGTGCCGCAGCCACCGGCGCAGCCCGGGCAGGCTGCCCGCCTGTACGCCGCCGCTCAGCAGACCCGCCATCGCTCCGCAGCCCGAATGGCCGCACACCGTGATCGTGTGCACACCCAGCACCTGCGTGGCGTACTCGATCGCGGCCACCATCGAGTCGTCGTGCGGCTCCGTGCCCCTGCGCGGCACCAGGTTGCCGATGTTGCGCACCGTGAACAGGTCTCCGGGACCGCTCGCCGTGATCAGCGAGGGCACGATCCTGGAGTCGGCGCACGTGATGAACAGGTGCGACGGCTGCTGCTTGCGGGCCAGCTCGGTGAAGATGGGCCGCACCAGCGGCGCCGTACGCCGGTGGTACTCGCGCGCACCCTCCGTGAGCCGGCACTCCGACGGCTCGGACGACGCGTCGGCCGGCGAAACGGAGGGCAGGCTGGGACGGCTCCGGTGCGCCCACGGCAGCCACCACCGGTCAGGGGCCTTGGGCGGCGACTTGACGGGGTACATCCGCGCGCCGCTGGCCGCCAGCGCGTACCACTCGTCGTGCAGCTCGTCGATATGGACCCTGCCGCCCATGCGCTCGTGGTCGAGCCGCCAGGAGTGGATGGCCTCGAAGGCTGCGTTGTCCATGAAGTCGATGTTCAGGTCGAGGCCGACATCCGTGCCCGCGGGGATCGTCCGCAGCTCGTGCGTCAGCCTGGGGACGCCGAGGAACGTGAGCGAGCCCGAGATCGTCACGAGCAGCCGCCCCGCGCGGTCCTCACGCTTGAGCACGGTGACCCATGTCAGCCTGCGCAGCGCGAGCAGCGCGGCCAGCGCGAGCCCCGCCAGCACGCCCTCGGCCAGGCCGAGCAGGATCACCGCGACCATGGTCACGAGGTAGACCGGCACCTCGCCGTGGCCGTGCACCTTCTTGATGTGACCGAGGTTCACCATCTGCACGCCGATGAACACCAGCAGCGCCGCCAGCGCCTCCAGCGGGATCAGCCGGATCGACCAGCCGAACCCGAGCGCGAAGATGAGCACCCACACCCCGTGCAGGATCGTCGAGCAGCGCGTACGCGCGCCCGCCCGCACGTTGGTGGTGCTGCGCACGATCACCCCGGCGACGGGCAGGCCGCCGAGCGCGCCCGTGACCATGTTGGCCACGCCCTGGCCGGTCAGCTCCTGGTCGAGGTCGGCGCGCTTGCCTCCGTGCATCTTGTCGACCGCGACGGAGCACAGCAGCGACTCGCAGCCGGCCAGCAGCGCCACCAGCAGCACCGCCGCCACGACCAGGTGCCAGTCGCCCTGCGGCAGCACGGGAAAGGCCCACTCGCCGACGCTCTCGGACAGGTCGACGCGGGTGACGTCCCAGCCGAAGGCCCAGGCGGTGCCCGCCGCCGCGAGCAGCGCGGCCAGCGGCGCGGGGACCGCCTTGACCGGCCCTGGCAGGCGGGTCCACAACGCCAGCACCGTGATGGTGAGCAGGCCGACCGCCACCTTGTGCCCGTGCAGGTCGGCGATCTGGCCGGGCAGTTCGATGATGTTGGCCACGGCCGAGCTCTGTGACGTGCCGCCCAGCACCACGTGGAGCTGGGCGAGGGCGATGATCACGCCGACCGCCGCCAGCATGCCGTGGATGACGGCCGGCGACACCGCCAGCGCGGCCCTGGCCGCCTTGAAGATGCCGAGCACGAGCTGGACGGCGCCCGCCAGCAGGGTGATCATGCAGGTGGCCCGCCATCCGTACGTGTGCACGAGATCGAGGACCACCAGGGACAGGCCGGCGGCGGGCCCGCTCACCTGCACGGAGGAGCCGCCCAGTGTGCCTCCCACGATCCCGCCCACCACGGCGGCGATCAGCCCGGAGACCAGGGGGGCTCCGGAGGCCATCGCGATGCCCAGCGAGAGGGGCACCGCGACGAGGAAGACCACGAGCGACGCCGGCACGTCATGCCGGAGCGTGCTCAGCCGGATACGGTGCGTGTCGCGGATCATGGAGCAAACCCTATTGCTCCGTCGACCGCGCTTTAGGCGTGTCTCACGTGGGTTTTACCCATTAATGAGGGCTGCCATCACCGGTAATAGTCGTGCGGGTAGTCCTGCTCCGGGCTCTTCCTGCGGTGGCTGCCCCGGCCGTTGCCCGAGGCGGCCTGGGGCCGCGCTTGAGCGTCGCCGCCGAACGCCTGCCACGTGGTGTCGGAGGCGGCAACGCCGCCCGCCGACGGCTCCGGCCAGGCGCCTGGGCTCGTGGTGATGTCGCCCGTCTCGTACGCGAACGAGGACGGCTGCGGAGCGGGGGCGGGTGCCGGCGTCGGAGCGGCGAGCACGTCGTCGTAGGCCGGGACCGTCCTGCCGGGCGCCGTCGGGGTGCCGGTGGCGGGGGAAGGGCCGGTGAGGGGGGCGGAGTCGTCGGCCACGGCCCAGCCCGCGCTCACTTCGTAGGAGGCGGGGTAGGCGGCACGCTCGGCGGGCTGGTCGAACGCCGGCCACGAGCCGACAGCGCCGAACGAGGTCGCCGGAGAGGCGCCGTCGAGGGCGTCGGGCGTGGACGCCGGCCACGAGCCCGACGGCGAGCCGGATGACGGGCCGGATGACGGGCCGGTCGCGGGCGGGTTGGTCCAGGTGGTGTCGAGCGGGTCGGCCACGCCGTTGTAGGCGGGGAACGGGTCGCTCGTCGGCGCGCCGTGGATGGGGGCGGGCCGCGCGGCCGGGAAGTTGCCGCTCGAGGTGGGGCTGACGGCGGGGAACGAGCCGCTGCCACCGGCAGGGGTCGCGGGGAACGAGCCGCCGCTGTTGGTGGAGAGTGAGCCGTTGCCGCCGGCCGCGGGGAAGGAGCCGCTGGTGGTGGGCGCCGGATAGGTGGTGTTGGACGACACCGGGACCGGGGGCGTGGAGGGAGCCGGGTCGGCGGGCCGGGCGGGGGGAGGCACCGGCTGGGCTCCCGGGGCGAGGATGCTCATCACGTCGCCTGGAGGCGCCGAGAAGGTCACGGTGCGCTGGTCGGCCAGCTCGGACTGCGCGGGGACGGCGGGCTTGGCCGGCTCGACCAGGTCGGCGAGGCCGGAGGAATGAGGGGCGGAGTGGCTGGAGGCGGCCGGCTGGCGCTGCGGCAGCGGGCCCTGGACGGTGGTCGCCTCGGGGTCGACGGAGGCCGCCACGGGCCGCGGCTTGGCGGCGCGCTTGCCTGGACGCTCCGAGCGGCGCTCGGCGGGCCGGCTCGACTGCCGCTCCGCGGGACGCTCGCCCCCGGGCTCGGCGGGACTCTCGGCGCGGCGCTCTGCCCGGCGCTCGGTGGGACGCTCGCGTTCGACGGGACGGGAGGCGCCCTTCCTGGCCGCCACGGTGCCACCCGCGCCGAAGCCGCCCTCCTCCGCGTCGCTGCGGATGTTGGCCCAGAACTCCTCGTCCTCGTCGTCGGAGGTCGGGTTGCCCCATTCGTCGACGCCACGCCGGCCACGCTGACCGGTGCGCACCGGTTTCGGCGCCTTCGGCTGGTCGATCGGGCTGAAGTCGGGACTGAAGTTGTTCATCCGCGGTTCGTGCGCGGCGAACTCGTCCGTGGAACGAGCGTGGGTCGACTCCTCCTTCTCGGCCATCTCCTTCAGCCGTTCCGGAGGAAGCGAGCTCTCCCTGCGGTTCATCGAACGCATGCCCAGTGCCACGACGACGAGCACGAGGAGCACGACAGCGACCAAGCTCACTACGACCGCGATCATTGCACCACCCTCAAAGCCATGGCCTCCCTTTGGCACCGATGAGATCGCGCGGCCATCGACGCGATCTGCCCCCTTTGATCACCAGTGCCTAACGATTGGATCTGATTCTGTCGGACCACTATGAGGGTTGTCACACCCTACGTGAAGAATTGGTACATCAGTGCTACACGTCGTGTTCGACCCCTCACTGCATGTCGACCGCGGTGAGCCGCCCCCGGGCTATGGTCTGGTCCGCGATCTGCTTCAAGATCTCGGGAAGGTCGAGGGGAGGGGCTCCCTCCCGCCTTTTGACCTTGCCGTTCAGCGTGTAGACGGTGAAGCGGTAGCTGCCCGCATCGCAGGGGGGATCGTAGCCCGCCTTCCCACCCGGCAAGGGCGCCTGCCCGGCCCCTTCCGGAGGCTCTTGGGCGGCGTTGGGGCCCAGCTCCGTCGTGGTCGCCGGGATGTTGTAGAGCACCCAGTGCACGGTGGACGTCGATGACGTATGGCTGTCGACCACGATCGCGATCGACTTCGCCCTGGACAGCGGCTGGCTCGACCAGCGCAGCGGCGGGCTGCCCTGGGTGCCCTTGCAGGAGTAATCGCGCGGCAGCGGCTCGCCTTCGCGCAACTCCGGGCTCGAGACATTGACCTCCGCGATGTCCTCGGCCTGTGATCTGCCGATGAGGCTGCTGCAGCCCGACAGCGCGAACGCGACGGTCACCGCTGTCACACTGACAACGATGCGGCGCACGCGTGTCGCCGTGTTACACAGCCCCATGACGGACGATGCTACGCGGGTCTCGGCGGTGTGCAGACCGTTTCCCGATGGTCGGTGGCCAGTAAAGGAACCGAAACCGGTCAGAATCACGGCATCCCGGCCGTGAGGTTGGACACAAGCACGCCCCTCCCCTTCTGGAGGGACCCGAATCCGGCTACCCTGCGGGACCCTTTCTGGCCTGCTGGTTCACTGTTGCAGGACTTGGGGCGCGATCTCGTACGGTGATCCGACAAGACGGACATCATGCCGATTGCCGCCCACACGGAAAAATCAGGTGCGCCAGATCGTTCCGAACGGTAAAGAAAGCGGCGATCATGCGGCGCGGGCGCGAACGGCGGCCGCCACGTGCGTGAGGGCGCTCGCGCTGTGGTGCGGTCCTGCGCTCGCCGGACCTGGCTGGCACGTACGTGGCGCCGCCGACGTGGCCAGGCTCGACAGCCTGCGGCCGGCCGCCACCGAGCATGGCACCTGCCCATGAGGGCCGTCGGCAGACACGCCGGGACGGCCGGTCGATCTTTACCGCCCGCAAGCCGATCTCCATGCCTGATTCGCGCCCTAAGCTGGTCTTGTGACCTCATCAGGCCCGATCCGTGATCCGGCGAATCGCGTTTCGCCCAAGGCCATCCGCCTGTGGCTGTTCGAGTCGTTGATCGCGTTCGTGTTCTTCCTGGGCGGCTCGCTCCTGGTGTCCGGGTGGCTCGACGGCCGCCAGTGGTGGTGGGTCCCCGGCTGGTACGCCGACAACTCCTGGCTGCTGCCCGCCGCGGTGGTGGTGCTGCTCCTGCCGTTCCTGGTGGCCGAGCCGTTCGTACGGTACGCCGTGCACCGCTGGGAGCTCTCAGGCGACGTCGTCTACGCCAGGTCGGGGTTCCTGACCAGGGAGTGGGTGTTCGTGCCCGTGAGCCGCATCCAGACGGTCGACAAGGGGCAGGGGTGGCTGGAGCGGATGCTCGGTCTGGCCACGCTGGAGATCCGCACCGCGTCCCATGCCGGCTCCTCGACGATCAAGGGCCTCGACTACGGCGTGGCGGCCGGGCTCGCGGAGCAGCTCGCGCACCGGGCGGAGCAGCTCAGGGACGATGCCACATGACCGTGTCAGGACGGCCTGAGGAGACGCGATGACCGGCCACGGCGCACCTCACGACGGCCCCGGGCCCTCACCCGGCGACCCGCCTCCGCCGGACCGGGCCACCGCGCCGGACGCGGAGGGCCGGCCCGCGCCCGAAGGCGGCGTCCACCCCCGACCGGCGTCCTCCCGGCCCCGGGCCGAGGGCTCGCACCCGGGCGACGGTCCGTCCACGGCCCCTGGCGGCGCTCCTCCGCCCCCGGCCCGCGCGCCGCTGCGGCTGAGCCCCAAGGTGCTGCTCATCGATCCGGTGCGCATGCTGCCCTCCCTCCTGCTCCCCCTGGTCGGCGTCCTGTTCGTGGGCGGTTTCTCGGCCCGCTCGTACGGATGGGCGGCCATGGGCGTGGTCGGCACCGTGGTGTTCGCGATCATCAGGTGGGCCACCTTCACGTACGAGATCGTCGGTGACCGCCTGGAGACGAAACGCGCATTGATCAGCCGGTCCGTCCGTACCATCCCGCTGGAGCGGATCCGCGGCGTCGACGTGTCCACCCCGCCCATGCACCGGCTGCTCGGCCTGTCCGTACTGAAGATCGACACGGGGGCGAGCGGGGGCGACGAGGAGGCCGAGCTCAACGGGGTCTCCCTGGCGGAGGCCGAACGGCTCAAAGCGGTCCTCCTGCGCCGCGCGGCCCGTCCCGTCGGCCACGAGCCCGGCGTCCAGGAGGCGGAGCAGGCCGAACAGGAGATCATCCGCGTCCCGCGCAGGTGGCTGCTGTACGGGCCGCTGTCCGGCGCCTACCTGCTCACGCCCTTCGCGCTCCTCGGCGGTGCGGTGGGGCTGGCGTTCCAGTGGGGGGACGACCTGGGGTTCGGCCGGGACACCGCCCTGACCGTCGGGGAGTGGTTCTGGCAACGCCCCTACCTGCTGCTCGTCGCGGCGCTGCTGCTGGTGCTGGCGATGCCGTTCGTGGGCGGGCTGATGTACGCGGTCTTCAACTGGGACTTCTCCCTCAAACGGCGCGGTCGCCACCTCGTGGCCGAGCGAGGGCTGATCAACCGGCGGAGCGTGTCGCTGGAGTCGGCGCGCGTACGCGGCTACGAGATCGTCGACGGCCTCGCCGAGCGGTGGGCCCGCGTCGTACGCGCCTGGGCCATCGTGACCGGGCTCGGCGATTCGGAGACCCGCGGGCAACTCCTGCCCGACGTTCCCCGCGCCGTGGCCTTCCAGGTGACCGGCGACGCGATCGGCCCCTTCCGCGCCCGGCTGCGCCCCCACCCGCCCGTGGCCCGCCGCCGGCGCCTCTTCCGCGCCGTCGCCCCCTGGCTCCTGGTGGTGGCGGTGAGCCTCGCAGGCATCTGGGCGACCGGCTCGGTGGTGTGGCAGATCCTCCTGGTGCTGGCGTTGCTGCTGGTCGCCGCGGGAGTTCCGCTGGGTCTCGACCGGTACGCGTCGCTCGGGCACGGCTACGACGGGGCGCGCCTGTCGGTGCGTTCAGGATCGCTGCGGCGCTCCCAGGCCGTGGTCGAACGCCGGGCGGTGGTGGGCTGGCGGCTGCGCCAGACGTGGTTCCAGCGGCGTGCCGGCGTCCTCACGCTGATCGCCGGGGTCGGGGCGGGCAAGGGCGGCTACTCGGCGCTCGACGTGTCGGAGGCGCAAGGGGCCGGTTTCCCCGCCGAGGTGACGCCGGAATGGCTCGCGCCCTTCCTCGAACCACCGGCCCCACCCACCCGCTGAGCGCGGGCGCGGGGAGTGCCCGCCCGTGCGTGGCCTGATCAGTCCTGGCGGCGGGCGCCGAACATGATCTCGTCCCAGCTCGGGACCGAAGCCCTGCGGCCCCTGGAGCCCTTGCGCGCCGGACGGGCGGCCGGGGCCGGGGGCGGGGAGGGCACCGGCACGGCCGGCTCGTCCTTGCCCTTGCCCTTGCCCTTGTCGGTGTCCTTGCCCGCGCGGGCCGCCGGCACCGACGGCTTCGGCTTGGGGCTCGGAGCGGGCTTCGGCTTGGGCGCCGGCGGCTTCGCCTCCCCGGCGACCTCCTCGGGCTCGGCCATCCTCCCCGCGGCCTCCTCGGTCCGGCTCTCGGCCGTGGTCTCGGCCGTGGTCTCGGTCTCCGGGGCGGCGGGCTGAGCGCTCGACGGACGAGCATCCGCCGACTCCGACACCTCACCCTCCGCCTGGGTGTCGGCCTGGGTCTCCGGCTGGGTGTCGCTCTGGGGGTCGGCGGCCACGGCGCCGGTGGCTTCGGCGGCGGTGGGCTCGGCGTCTCCGCTGCCCGGCGTCTCGGTCTCGGCGACCGCCGGCTTCTGGGCGTCCGAGGTCGTGGCCTCGGCCGTGCCGGGCGTCGCGGTCGGGTCGGCGTTCGACGGTGTGGCGGCGGTGGCGTCGGAGGTCGTCGCTTCCGTGGTGCCGGGCGTCTCGGCCTGTGTGGTGCCGGGCGTCTCGGGCTCCTGCACGGCCTTCGCGGCGTCGGAGGGCTTCGCGTCCGAGCCGCTGGGTGTTTCGGCCGGAGTTTCGGCAGGCTCCGCGGCGTCCGCGGCGGTCGCCCTGTCCGGGGCGGCAGTCGCCTTGGCCGGGTCGGCCGGGATCGTCGTGTCCGGGGCGGCCGTCGGGTTGGCCGGGTCGGCCGGGATCGTCGTGTCCGGGTCAGCCGTCGGGTTGGCCGGGTCCGTCAGCTTGGTCGTGTCCGTGGTGGTCGACTCGGACGTCGTGTCCGCGCCGGACGGCGTCGTTTCGGCAGGCGAAGGAGCCGCCTCTGCGGCGACGGACGGTGCTGTGGCCGTTGCCGCCACGGCGCTCGGCTGGACGGCATCGTCGGGGGCGGCCGGCTCTTCGGAGCCGGCGGCTGGTGAAGGCGTGGCGCCGGACTCCACGGTGGCGTCCGGCTCCGCCTCCTGGACCGCGGCTTCCTGGGTGGGCTGCGGGGCCGCTTCTGGCCGGGCATCCCGCTCCGGGGAGGTCTCGGTCTCGACGGAGGCAACCGTCTCCGCGGAGGGCCGGGCCTCCGTGACCGGCTGTGTTTCCCCGGTCGGCTGGGCGGCGGGCGCGTCCTGGGAGACCGGCTGGGCCGTCGCCTCTTCGGTGACCTCCGGGTGCGGGGACGCCGGTGGTGGCGTGGCAGAGGTGGGTGCGGCGGGCGTGTAGATGGCATCGGTGTCACGTTCGCCCGCGCGCCCGGGACCGAAGTCGGGCAGCCACGTCGACGACCCGCCGCGGTGGGACGAGGTGTCGCCGGGGCGGGTGTGGCCGGTCTCGCGAGCGGGAGACTCGGGACGGAAGGACTCCCGGGACGGAGGCTCCTGGCGGTGGCCGGGGTCGCGCGACGGAGGGTGGCCGGGGTCCCGCGACGGCTCCTGCCGGGGACCCGCCTGCCCGGCGGGGTCGTGGCCGAAGGCGGACTCGCGCGAAGGCGGGGCCTGGCGGTGGCCGGGGTCGCGGGACGGGTCGTGGCGATGGGTCGTCCCGCCCGGCGGATCGTGGCGGGACGCGGCATCGCGCGACGGCGTGCCGCGGGACGGCGGCTCCGAAGGCCGCGCGTACGCCGTCTCGGACGACCTCGGCGGCGGGTTGTAGCCGACCGCGGGCTCCTCCGGCTCGCGCCGCGACACCGGAGGGAACGGCAGCGCGTCGGAGGACAGCGGCGGCACCGGCTGCAGCTTGGCCACCCGTGGCGCGAACGGCGTCACCGTGGTGTCCTCGACCACGGGAGGCTCGGGGTCGAAGTCGGCGGACGACAGGCGCAGGGCCTCGTCGTCGTGGGGGGTCACGTGGCGCTTGCGCGGGTCGAAGAGCCATTCGGCGTGACGGGTGTGACCGTTCCACACGTAGCCGAGCTTGACCCGCCACAGGCCGTCGTCGCGTTTGGCGGAATCCCAGTCGATCTCGTCGGTGGGCACGCCGCGCCTGGTCAGGCGCTCGGCGACGAGGTCGCCGAGGGTCGGGCCCGGCGCGGACTCGCCGGGCATGCGTACGGACACCCGCTGCGCCTGCTGGGCGACGTATTCGCGTTCCTGCAGCACCGGCCCCTCGAACCAGCGGACTCGCTCGACCGGGATCCCGGCGGTCGCGGCTATCTCCTCCGCCGTCTCTCCGGCGCGGATGCGGGCCTGGATCTCCTTGGGGCGCAACGGACTCTCCACTTCGATCTCGTACTGGCCGAGACGGGAGAAGTTGCCGCGGACGGCAGCACGGAGCCGGTCGTCCACGGGAAGCGTGAAGCGCGTACCCCGCCCGGCAGTAGCCAGCACGAGATAGGTGCCGTCCTCACTCACCGCGACGAGTCGGAGCTCCTGCATGCGAGTCCTTTCGTCAGCGTCGCCATTCTTCCCCCGGACCCTTGAGTCTCTCGCGTGTGCCGGTTGCCTGCCAGCACCGTACCCGGCATGTCCGAACATCGCCTTCCTGGGATAGTCCCGAGGCGATGTGACGCCGGTCACATTCGTGGAATCCATCCCTCTAGAACCCGCCGTCGCGCATGAGGAGGTTAGAGGCCCTTGAGGGATTCTGGCGAATCTCGCCGCGCGCCGGAGCGCACTTGAGCCAAGAGGCCACAACGGATGGATGGGCGGCCGGATGGATGTGCAGGTGCCGGGCGGCGGCGCCGGCGATGTACGGAGCGTAGGCGGAGTACGCGACTCCGCCCTTGGTGACCTGACAGGTCCGGGAATGCGCTGTTCCGACGACGAACACACCCGATCGCACCAGAGCGCGTACGGCGGCGCGGAGGGCGGGGGAGCCGGCGCCGTCGATGGACAGGTTCGCGACGGAGGGGCCGCGCGCGTGCCTGCGGATCCAGTCGAGCCCCGCCAGCGCGTCGGCCAGCGTGCCCGAGCCGCCGCAGCCGAGCACGCGTACCGAGGCGATGCGGGCCCTGGGGGCGACGGCGTGGACGCGGCCCGCGGTGCGCGTGCCGTTGCCGGCGCAGTCGTGCCCGGTGCCGCCGGTGGCGTCGAAGGCCCGCCAGGTCCGGTCGCCGAACTCGGGACGTCCGGGGTCGATGCCGCTGTCCACGACGTACACGGTGGTGCCGGCGCCGGTGGCCGCTCCGATCGCCGGGCCGGCCGGCGGGGGCTCGGCTCTCCTGCTCGCCATGGGATGGATCTGCCGGTCCGCCTCGATCGCGCGCACCCGCGGGTCGGCCCGGAGCTCGGCCAGTTCGGCGGCGGTGAGGAAGGTGGCGAATCCCGGCAGCGCCGCGGTGTAGTAGCGGCGCACCCGCCATCGCGCCTCGCCGACGAGGGCGCGGGCGGCGCCACGGCCGCGGGCGGTGACGATGTAGGGCCGGACGGGTTCGGTCACGGCGGGGCGCAGGGCGGTTCCCGAGGCGGGCGTCATGGCCAGCGGGATGGCGGTCGCGGCGGCCGTGGCCACAGCCGCGGCGAGGTAAACGGAGGGCAGGCCGAGTCGTCGGGGCACGAGCTACGAGGGTGCCTGTCGCGCACGTCACAAGAACATCGGGACACGCCGTCGCGTCTATTCCCGGGAAAGTTTTTACCGAACAACAACATGAGGGGACTGATCCGGGGGATGAGCGGCGAGCAGCGGACTTTTGAGCTGACCGTCCCACAGATCATGGGGAGCGCCCTGGCCGCGGTGACCGCGGCCGTGGCCGCCTCCTATCTCGGCGTCGCGGGGACAGTGATCGGCGCCGCGGTCGTCAGCGTGGCCAGCACGATCGCGGGCGCCGTCTACACGCACTATCTCGCGCGTACGTCGGACCGGGTCAGGCAGCGCACGCTGGTCGGGCGGAAGGCCGAGGGCGAGCCCGCGGGAGACGGGCCCGCCGGGCACGAGCCCGCGGAACAGGCGGGCGACGAGGGGTCCACGCTCGTCATGCCGGCCGTCGGGCCGGTCTGGCGCCTGCCGTCGTGGACGCGGTTAGGGGTGGCCGCGGCCGTGGTGTTCGCCCTCAGCATGGGCGGCATCCTGGTCTATCAGGCGGTGACCCGGCAGACGGTGCACGAGCAGGTCACCGGCAAGCACCCGAAGGGCGCGGACGAACGCCACGCGCCGGTCGACCAGCGGGAGGAGGACGAGCGGCCCACCCGGGAGCCCGCGTACCAGCGCAGCAGGGTGACCCGCGAGCCCGCCACGCCGACGCCCACGCAGACCCCCACGAGAACACCGTCCCGGAGGCCCGAGCCCACGAAGACGGTCACGGTGAAGCCGTCCCCCACGGCCTCCGCCACCACGCCGCCCGCGGTGGACGACCAGCCCGGCGTGCCGGCGCCGTCCGATGAGCCGCCGCTGACCCCGCCGGCGCTGGAAGAGGGCCCGGAGCGCCCCGATCAGGCCGACCAGGCGGACACGCCCTCCGGCTATCCGAGCACGACGTCCAGGTAGGCGTTGCCGAACAGGCGCCGCGGGTCGAGCCGGTCGCGCAGCGCCCGGAAGTCCGCGAAGCGGGGGTAGGCCCCGGCCAGGGAGGCGGCGTCCCTGGTGTGCAGCTTGCCCCAGTGCGGCCGCCCGTCCAGCCGGGTCATGATCTCCTCGACGCCCGCGAAGTACGCCGGGTTGGGCGTCGGACGGTAGACGTGGCAGGCGACGTACGCCGACGGGCGGCCGTACGCGGTGGACAGCCAGGCGTCGCTGGGCGGCGTGACCCGCACCTCCACCGGGAAGGTGATCTTCCAGTCCATGCGCTCGACGAGGTCCCGCGTCTCGCGCAGGGCCTGGGCCAGGCGCTGGCGGGGCACCGCGTACTCCATCTCGAGGAAGCGCACGTCGCGCCGCGCGGTGAAGATCTTGTACGACGTGTCCACCGACTCCGAGTCGCCCAGGACGGCCGCGCTGGCCTCGTTGATCCGCGGGATGAGGCGGGGGACACGGGCCCCGAGCGCGCAGGCCGCGCCGAAGACGGTGTTCTCCAGGAACACGTTGTCCAGCCACCACCTGACGGCGCCGGGCGGCCGGGCCGGGCCCGCGTCCCTGTTGCCCGTCTTGACCAGGCAGGCGTCGGTGTGCGGCAGCCAGAAGAAGTCGAGGTGCTCGTTCGCGGAGGTGAGCGCGTCGAGCGAGCCGAGGATCTCGCTGAGCGGCAGCTTGCGCCGCCGGTGGCGCAGCAGGAACGCGGGCTCCACCCGGAACGTCACGGCGGTCAGCACCCCGAGGGCGCCCAGCCCCACCCGGGCGGCGTCGAACAGGTCGTCGCCGGGCGAGACGGTCGCGACCGAGCCGTCGGCGAGCACCAGTTCCAGCTCGGTGACCTGGTCGGCGAGCCCGCCGCTGTCACGTCCCGTGCCGTGGGTGCCGGTCTGGATGGCGCCCGCGACGGTCTGCTCGGTGATGTCGCCCATGTTCGCCAGGGCCAGGCCGCGTTCGTCGAGCAGTTCGTTCAGCACCCGCAGCGGCGTGCCCGCCAGCACGGTGACGCGGTCGCCCGCGCATGACCTGATCCCGGTCAGCGCGGCCGGGCGCAGCATGATGCCGTCGGTGAGGGCCACTCCGGTGAAGGAGTGGCCCGTGCCGACCATGCGGACCCGCCGCCCGGAGGCGGCGGCGTCACGCACCGCGCGTACGACGTCCGCGACGGACGCGGGTGTACGCACTTCCGCTGGGGTGCCCGACTGGTTGCGCGCCCAGTTCACGAAGGTCATGAGCACCCCTTCACCGTCTCGCCCGGTCAGTCGCGGGCGAGGCTCACTTGTTCTCCCAGCCCGCGGGGACGGGGAAGACGTCGCCGGGCTCGAGCTTCACGTCCTGCGCCTTGAGCACCTCGGACACCGTCACGAGGTGGTAGCCCTTCTTCTGCAGCGACTTGACGATCGCCGGCATCGAGTCGACGGTCTGCTTCACCCAGTCGTGCATGAGGACGATGCTGCCCGGCTTGGCCACCTCCATCGACTTCTTCTTGATGGCGGTCGCGTTCTTGGAACTCCAGTCCTCGTTGCCGCCGGTCCACAGGATGATCGGCATGCCGAACTCGACGGCCACGTCGGAGACCGCCAGGTCGACCATGCCGTACGGCGGCCGCAGCAGCTTGGGCTCGACGCCCGCCGCCTTCTTCACCGCCTCCTGGGTCTTCTTGATCTCGGCCCTGACGTCCCACTTCTCGACCTTGCGGAAGTCGGGGTGGGTGTAGCTGTGGTTGCCGAGCTCGTGGCCCTCGGCGACCATGCGCTTGACGTAGGACGGGCGGCTCTTCACGTATTGGCCCTCAAGGAAGAACGTCGCCTTCGCGTCGTACTTCTTGAGCGTGTCGAGCAGCTGGCCCGCGTACTTGCTCGGTCCGTCGTCGAAGGTCAGGGCGACGCACTTGACCTGCGTGCAGTCGACCTCCTTCTTGGGGGCCTGGGCCAGTGCGGGCGTCGGTGCGAGGGTGACGCAGACAGCCGCGATAGCTAGCAGTGAACTGATTTGTCGGGACATAACTCGTAGCTTCCAATGTGATGGGTGTTGCGAGGGATGTCCCGACGGTAGCGGATCAGCTCTACGCGGGTGAAGGAGCCTCGGGAATTCTCAGCAGACCCGAACCTGCGACTCCCACGACCGCGGCCAGAGCCGCCGCCCCCAGGGCGAAGCCGTAGGCGTTGGACGCGCCGTACGCCTCGGTGAGCCGCCCGCCCGCCCACGCGCCGATCGCCACGCCGAACCCGATGGAGGTCGAGATCCACGCCATGCCCTCGGTGAGCAGCGACGGAGGCACCAGCCGTTCGGTGAGTGAGAAGCCCGTGATCAGCGTCGGCGAGATGGCGCAGCCGGCCAGGAACAGCGCGCCCGCCATGATCCCCACATGGCCGATGAACATGATCGGCAGCAGGCCCACCACCAGCAGGCCGAGCGAGCGTACGAACCGTCCGCGCAGCGAAAGTTTCCAGTGCCGCGACCCGAACCAGAGCGCCGACACCATCGACCCGCCCGCGAACGCCCCGACCAGGAGCCCCGCGGCCGCCTTCAGCCCGTGCTCCTCCGCGAACGCCACCGTGATCAGGTCGACCGACCCGAACACCGCGCCCAGTCCCAGGAAGACGCAGGACAGCAGGGCGATGCCGGGGATCAGGATGGGCCTGCCCGACGACGACGCGAGCCGCTGCACGGGCGGCTGGGTGCGCCGCTGCGCCGCCAGCGCCAGGCAGCCGAAGAGCATGCAGAGCAGGGCCACGGTGAGCCCGGCGAACGGGTTGACGGCCGTGGCGAGCATCGTGACGAGCACGGGACCCGTGACGAAGGTCACCTCGTCGACGACGGACTCGAACGCGAACGCGGTGTGCAGCCTGCCGGAGCCGCCGTGGATCAGCGACCAGCGGGCCCGCACCATCGAGCCGATGGACAGCGAGGTGGCCCCGACCAGCAGGCCCGTGACGTAGAGGGTCCAGTGAGGCAGCCCGTACCCGGCGCACACCATGAGGGCGGTCAGCGCGAGGGCGTTGACGAGGGCGAACGGCGGGATCACCCGGTTCTGGCCGAACCTGTCGACGAGGCGGCCGGACAGAGGGGCGGCGATCGCGAACGACACGTTGGTGGTGGCGGCCACCGCGCCCGCGACGGCGTACGAGCCCGTCAGGGTCTGGACCAGCAGCACGACCCCGATGCCGAGCATCGACATCGGCATCCGCCCGACGAACCCCGCCAGCACGAACCCTGTGGTGCCGGGCCTTTCGAACAATCCCCGGTAAGGCCCGACCACGCCGTTTCCCCCTTACTTCAAGAACCTAACCATCGCGCACCGAGTGTCCGGACGGCAAGTGATATTTCCGGCGGGTGGGTTAACGTGTGCCGAGTGTCCGGTCTTCCCTCGTTCCGCGCGGTCATGCTCATGGTCATCGCCGTGCTCGTGGTCACCGTCGCGGCCGGTGGAGTCGTGGTGATCCTCGGCGACGACCTGGTCAGCACCAGTGGTTCGATACGCGCCCCGCGCCCGCAGCAGCCCCGCCCCACATCCTCGCCCACGCCCCGCCTCGACCAGATCGTGCCCTCGGCCGAGCCGGTCAAGGACTTCGGCGAGGGCGGCCCGAGCGTCACGCCGACCACGCCGCGCGTGCTGGCGATCACCCCGGCCGCCGTGCCCAAGCAGACGCGGTTCCGCCTCGGCGAGCTCGCGCACGTGCAGAAGGTGATCGTGGTGGACGCGGGCGCGGTCAAGGTGTCGGGCACCGGGCTGAACCTGCTCGCCGTCGACCCCTCCCACTTCCGCTCGTGGACGCCGAAGCCCGTCGCCGACCAGCCGGGCGTCTGGAGCGCGCTGACCAGGGGAGAGCTGGTGGCCGACGCCGGCACCATGCGCAAGTACGGGATGGTCCTCGGCGCCATGTACCAGGTGGACGGCGGCCCCAGGCTGCGCGTCGCCGCCTCGGCCACGCTCGGGCTCAAGGGCGTGGACGGGCTGGTGAGCGCCGAACTGGGCAGGTCGCTGGGATTCGCGCCCGGCGTGGCCGTGCTGCTGCACGGCAAGCCGGGCAAGATCAGCGAGTCGGGCGTGCGCAGGCTGCTCGGCAAGGACGCCCAGATCGTGTTGCTGGACGCCGCCGACCGCGCCGCGAAGAAGCGGGTCCCGGAGCAGCAGCAGCCGAAGAGCGTCAACGTGGGCAGGCCCGGCAGCTACCTGGAGCTCTACAAGGCCTCCGCCACCCGCTGCCCCGGCCTGTCATGGACGGTGCTGGCCGCGATCGGCCAGGTGGAGAGCGGGCACGGCCGCAACAACGGCCCGTCGAGCGCGGGCGCGCTCGGGCCCATGCAGTTCATGCCCGCCACCTGGAAGCACTACGGCGTCGACGGCGACGGCGACGGCAAGGCCGACATCTGGAGCCCGTACGACGCGGTGCCCGGCGCCGCCAACTACCTGTGCGCCAACGGGGCGGGCAAGGGCGGCGAGAAGTTGCGCAAGGCGATCTGGTTCTACAACCACTCGTGGGAATACGTGAACAAGGTCATGGGCATCGCCGAGGCCTACGCCCGCACCTACGCCTGAGACCTACGCCTGTGCCCGGGGTCCGCGGCGGGGCGGCGGGCAGCAGGTCAGGGGGCAGGGCCGTGGCTCCGGCTCGTCCATCAGCTCGCGCACCATCCGTACGAACCGCGGATGCGTGCCGGCCGTCGCCGCCCGCTCCATCGGCAGGCCCCGCTCGGCGGCCACCTGCCTGGCCTCCGTGTCGAGGTCGTAGACGACCTCCATGTGGTCGGAGACGAACCCGATCGGCACCAGCACCACGGCCGGCGCGTCGGTCTCGCGCAGGAAGTCGCAGACGTCCGGCTCCAGCCACGGCACCTGCGGCGGACCGCTGCGCGACTGCCACACCAGGTCCCACGGCGGGGTGCGGCCGAGCGCCTGGCCGACCAGCTCCGCGCTCCTGCGCAGCTGCGCTTCGTACAGGCCGCCGGACGGGCCGGCGGTCTCGGCCATCGAGACCGGGATGCTGTGGGCGGTGAACACCAGCCTGGCGTCGTCGTGGCCGCGGAGCCCGAGCCGCTCCAGCGCCGCGCGCGTGTGGTCGGCCATCGCGGCCACGAACCCCGGGTGCTCGCCGTAGTGGCGCATCTTGACCAGCTCGGGTCCGCCGTCGACGGAGATCCGGGCGATGTCCTCGTAGTACTGGCGGCAGCTCGAATAGCCCGCGAACGCCGACGTGGCGAAGACCGCCGCCTTCTCGACCCCGTCGGCCTTCATCTGCCGCACGACGTCCTCGCCGAACGGGTGCCAGTTGCGGTTGCCCCAGTAGACCGGCACGCCGGCGACCGGGCGCAGCGCCTCGACCAGGTCGCGGTTCTGCTGGTTGATCGGGCTGATGCCGCCGAAGCTCTGATAGTGCTCGGCCACCTCGAGCAGCCGCTCGCGCGGCACGCCACGTCCGCGCACCACGTTCTCCAGGAACGGCAGCACGTCGTCAGGGCCTTCTGGACCGCCGAACGACAGGACCAGCAGGGCGTCGTATGTTCCCACGTGACAAACCCTATGCGGGAGTGCCGCCGACCCCCTCTCCGGCCCGCGAGGGAGCGCCGTTGCCTGGACTGAGGAGCGGCGGGAGCGCAGCGACCAGAGCGACGAGGGAAGGCAACGGATATCAGCGACCGAGCCGCCTCACGCAGTGAGGCCATAGAAGCGGTGAGGCCATAGAAACGGAGATCGGCGACCGAGCCGCCTCACGCGGTGAGGCCGTGGACAGGTAGGTTCGATCGGGTGAGCGCATTCAACGACATACGTGACTATGTGGCCATCCCTCGGGTTCTCTCGCTGCGGCTCTCGCCCGACGGCTCCAGGCTGATCTCCGCGGTCCAGTCCCTGAACGCCGACGGCAAGTCGTACGGCACCGCGCTCTGGGCGATCCCCGTCGACGGCGAGCCGCACCGCCTGACCCGCTCCGCGAAGGGGGAGTCCGGCGCCGTCTTCACCGGCGCGGGCGACGTGCTGTTCACCTCGGCCCGCCCCGACCCCACCGTCAAGGACTCCACCGACGAGGTCGCCTCGCTGTGGCTGCTGCCCCGCGCGGGCGGCGAGGCCCGCCAGGTGGCCACCCGGCCCGGCGGCATCGGCGCGGTGCGCACGGCGGCCGACGTCGTCGTGTTCGCCGCCGACGTGCTGGACGGCGAGGCGGCCACCGAGGAGGAGCGGCGCAAGGCCCGCAAGGACGCCGGGATCAGCGCCGTCCTGTTCGAGAGCTACCCGGTCCGCTACTGGGACCACGACCTCGGCCCCGGGCGCACGCGCCTGTTCGCGGCCCGGCTCGGCGACGACCGGCTGGAGGACGTACGCGACCTGACCCCCGACGCGGGCGAGGCGCTGCGCGAGTGCGGCTTCGAGCTGACCCCCGACGGCGCCACCGTGATCTCCACCTGGCGCACCTACCTGCCGAAGGGCGAGTGGCGCACCGACCTCGTGGCCATCGACGTCGCCACGGGTGAGCGGCGGGTGCTGGTCAGCGAGGACCGTCACGACTTCTCGGGCCCGCTGGCGATCTCGCCCGACGGCCGCCGGATCGCCTGCTCCCGCGAGCGGTTCACCGGCCTGGAGGTCTCGGCGCGCATCGAGTTGTGGATCGCCGACCTCGCCACCGGGCAGGGCCGCGCGTACGCGCCCGACCTGTTCCCCGCGGCCGTCGAGTGGGCGCCCGACTCCTCGGCCGTCTACCTCGCCGCCGACCACCAGGGACGCCGGCCGGTCTTCCGCGTCCCCGTGGCCGGGCCCGGTGACGTGGTCAGGCTGACCCAGGACGACGCCTCCTACGCGGGACTCGCCGCCTCCGCCGACGGCCACGCCCTCTACGCGCTGCGCAGCGGCGTCGGCATCGCGCCCGGCCCGGCCAGGATCGACGTGGCCACCGGCGAGATCGCCGACCTGCCCTCGCCCGCCCCCCGCCCCGAGGTGCCCGGCACGCTGACCGAGATCTCCGCCACCGCCGACGACGGCACCACGATCCGCGGCTGGCTCGTGCTGCCGGAGGGCGCCTCGGCCGACGCGCCGGCGCCGTTCCTGCTGTGGATCCACGGCGGCCCGGTCGCCTCGTGGAACGACTGGCAGTGGCGCTGGCAGGCGTGGATCATGGCCGCGCACGGGTACGCCGTCCTCATGCCGGACCCGTGCCTGTCCACCGGCTACGGCCAGGAGATGATCGACCGCGGCTGGGGCAACTGGGGGCCGCGCACCCAGGCCGACCTCGACGCGATCGTCGACGTGGCCCTGGCCAGGGACGACATCGACGCCGAGCGCATCGGCGCGATGGGCGGCTCGTACGGCGGTTACATGGCCAACTGGCTGGCCGGCCACAGCGACCGCTACAAGGCCATCGTCACCCACGCCTCCCTGTGGAACCTCGACCAGTTCGCCGGCACCACCGACGCCGCCATGTACTGGCAGCGGGAGTTCGGCGAGCCCGGCTCCGAGCGTTACTCGCTGCTGTCGCCGCACAACTCGCTCGACAAGATCACCACTCCGCTGCTCGTCATCCACGGCGACAAGGACTACCGCGTGCCCATCGGCGAGGGCCTGCGGCTCTGGTGGGACCTGCGGCGTACGGAGGTGGACGCGAAGTTCCTGTACTTCCCCGACGAGAACCACTGGATCCTCAAGCCGGGCAACGCCGTCGCCTGGTACGAGACGGTGCTCGCCTTCCTGTCGCAGCACGTGCTGGGGCAGGAGTGGAAGCGTCCGGACTCGGTGGCCTGATGACCGACTTCCTGCGGCTGGCCGAGGACATCGCCCGCGAGGCGGGCGACATGCTCCTCGCCAAACGGCCCACCATGTCCGGAGAGATCGAGACCAAGTCCAGCCCCACCGATGTCGTCACCATCCTGGACAAGGCGTCGGAAGAGCTCATCCGTGAGCGCGTCCTGGCCGCCAGGCCCGGCGACCGCATCCTGGGGGAGGAGGGCGGCGAGGCGCCCGGGGAGTCCGACGTGCGCTGGATCGTCGACCCGATCGACGGCACCGTCAACTTCCTGTACGGGCTGCCCGACTGGGCGGTGTCGATCGCCGTCGAGGTGAACGGCCAGGTCGTGGCCGGGGTCGTCAACGCGGCGCAGCGCGGCGAGGTCTACACCGCCGCGCTCGGCGAGGGCGCCTGGCTCGGCGGCGAGCGGCTGCGCTGCACCACCGGGGTGCCGCTCGCGCAGGCGCTGGTGGCGACCGGCTTCGGCTACTCGGTGAGCAGGCGCGCCGTCCAGGGCGAGGTGGTGGCCGCGGTGCTGCCGCGCGTGCGTGACATCAGGCGTGGCGGCTCGTGCGCGATCGACCTGTGCTCGCTGGCCGCCGGCCGCCTCGACGCGTACTACGAGCGGGGCATCAACCACTGGGACTTCGCCGCGGCCGGCCTGGTGGCGACGGAGTCGGGGGCCAGGCTCGGCGGGCTGCACGGGAGGCCGGTGAGCCCGGACTTCGCGCTGTGCGCCGCGCCCGGCCTGTTCGAGGAGCTGCACGACCTGCTCGCGCCGGTCGACCCCGAGCGGGACGCCTGAACGTCCCCGAGGTCAGGGCGCGTGAACGGCCCTGAGCGACCTCGTGCGGAGGGGCGCGACGGGCCCGGAAACGACGAAACGGCCGGAGCGAAGGGCTCCGGCCGTTTCGATCGGGTCAACGGGGCAAGGGGATGCCATGATCGTCGGCCAGCCGGCGCAGATCCTCGATCTCGGCGGTGAGCGTGTCGGCGAGGTAGTCGTCGCCGACGCTGCGGGCCTCACGGAGGCCCTTGTAAGCCTGGTCGAGGCGGTGTTCGATCGTGGTCGTGAACTCGCCCATCTCACCTACTCTCTAGGGGTTCGACTCGTGTGGGAGCGACGCACGCCCATTGCCGGTTGATGTCCGGGCGATGGGTGTCCCGCAGGCATACCCCGGGTCATCCTCCTCCGAAACATGAATTTCGCCGTGCTCTGTCTCACCCTGGCGTCACCAACCCCTTGACATGCCTTACCGTGCGCTTATCGACGCTGTGGACAGAATGTGGGACCGGAACCGGAAAGAGGTGTGCCAGGCGTGCGGGTGCTGGTGGTTGAGGACGAGCGCGTGCTCGCCGACGCGATCGCGACAGGGCTCAGGCGCGAGGCCATGGCGGTGGACGTGGCCTATGACGGCGGGGGCGCGCTGGAACGCACCTCGTACATCGACTACGACGTGATCGTGCTCGACCGTGACCTGCCGGTCGTGCACGGTGACGAGGTGTGCCGGCGGCTGGTGGAGCAGCGGACCGCCTCGCGCATCCTCATGCTGACCGCGTCGGGCGACGTGGACGACAAGGTGGAGGGGCTCGGCCTGGGGGCCGACGACTACCTCGCCAAGCCGTTCGTGTTCGTCGAGCTGGTCGCCAGGGTGCGCGCGCTCGGCCGCCGCTCCGCGCCCGCGCTGCCGCCCGTCCTCGAGCGGGCCGGAGTCCGGCTCGACCCGGGCAAGCGGCTCGTGCAGCGCGACGGCAAGGAGATCGTGCTGACCAAGAAGGAGTTCGCGGTCCTCGAGGAGCTGATGCGCGCCGAAGGCGCCGTGGTCAGCCAGGAGGACCTGCTGGACAAGGCCTGGGACGAGAACATCGACCCGTTCACCAACGTGGTCCGCGTGACCATGATGACGTTGAGGAAGAAGCTGGGCGAGCCTCAGGTGATCGAGACCGTCCCAGGGGTGGGGTACAAGTTGTGACTGAACGGCCAGAGCGGCAGGCGGGGCCGACGCATCCGATGATCAGCCCGCATTCCGCCAGGAAGGCGACACGCGTGCAGGAGGCGCCGCCGCCCGCCGGGCCGCGGTCCTGGGACGGCCCACCCCCGCCGGCGCAGGCACCGGTGCAGCGCACGCCGATGGAGCGGATGAAGGACCTGCCGGGCAGGGTCAGCATCCGGTGGCGGCTGACGCTCACCTACGGCGCGCTCGTCTTCGCGGCCGCCGCCGTGCTGCTGTTCTCGGTCTATGTCATCGTCGGCTCGGCGATCGACTACGCGTGGCCCTCCATCGACTGGGGGCTCGATCCCGTCCAGAACGCCCGGCTCGACGCCGCGTGGCGGGAGTTCCAGCGGCAGGCGGTGCAGGACGCCCGCGACGCCCTGTTCGGCAGCGCCTTCCTCGCGCTGCTCGGCGTCGGCATCCTCGCGCTCATCATCGGCTATTTCGTCGCGGACCGGGCGCTGCGGCCGGTGGCGCAGATGACCGGCACGGCGCGCAAGCTCTCCGAGAGCACCCTGGCCCACCAGCGCATCGCCCTGGAGGGCCCCAACGACGAGCTGAAGGAGCTGGCCGACACCTTCGACGCCATGCTCACCAGGCTCAACATCGCCTTCGACACCCAGCGCAGATTCGTGGCCAACGCCTCCCACGAACTGCGCACCCCCCTCACGATCAACCGGACGGTCCTGGAGATCGCCCTGTCGGATCCCGAGGCGTCGGAGGACCTCAAAGCGCTCGGCCGTACCCTCCTCGAAGTAAACGCGCGTAACGAGAAGCTCATCGAAGGCCTCCTGCTGCTCGCCAGGAGCGAGCGCGAACTCGCGGTGCGCAAACCGCTGGACGTTCAGGAAGTCGCTCAGACGGCCGTGGAACAGGTCGTGCCCTTCGCCCAGGAACACGGGGTCACCGTAACGACCGAACTGGTCAGCGCGCCTACCATAGGCGACCCGGTGCTGCTGGAACGCTCCGTCAGCAACCTGCTCGAGAACGCCGTGAAGTACAACATTCCCGAAAACGGAAAAGTGTGGATCCGGACGGGAATGGCGGACGGTGCCTTGGTTGTTCAGGTGGCCAACACGGGACAGCACGTCCCGGCGTACGAGGTGAACAGCCTGTTCGAGCCGTTCAGGAGGCTCCACTCCGACCGGGTGGATTCGGCCAAGGGATCGGGTCTCGGGCTGTCCATCGTTCGTGCGGTGGTACAGGCCCACGGCGGAAATGTGACCGCCGTGCCGCGTGATGGTGGAGGGCTGGTCGTGACCATTCGGCTTCCGAGACGCTGACGCGCACGCCGCCGCGCCGTGTTCGTGCGCGTGTTGAGGAGCGGGGGGCGTCTCATTGGTGCCGCACATGTGGTTGGATGTGCCGTCGAACACGGTGGTGCATGACGCCAAGGCTGTGGGTTTCGCCATATTTGGCTAACCATTGCCCTCGGCAGCAGGCCCTGACGTGTTGGGAGGTTCGTTGTCCGTTTCCTCGGGGTACCGATGGGAAATCTCTCCGGCGGAACGGGCACAAGACGGGCCTCCCGGACGTTAGAAGACGCGCGACGAGCGCGAAGACATATGGATGAGGGGGATGGAGTAAGCACAATGGCTACCGACTACGACAGCCCGCGCAAGACAGACGACGACCTGGGGGAGGACAGCCTCCAGGAACTCCAGGCGCGGCGCACCGACAAGTCGTCCGGCAGCATCGACATCGACGAGACCGACCTGGCCGAGTCGCTGGAGCTGCCCGGCGCCGACCTGTCGAACGAAGAGCTGTCCCTGAGGGTGATCCCCCGCCAGGCGGACGAGTTCACCTGCTCGCGCTGCTTCCTGGTGCACCACCGAAGCCAGCTGGCCTCCGAGAGGAACGGCCAGCAGGTCTGCCGGGAGTGCGCCGCCTAGTCAGAGGAGGCATCGCGTGGCCGAGACCGAGAGAGAACATCATGAGGGCAACGAGATCGCCGACCCCGATCGCGAGGTCGGCGAGCTCGTAGGCAAGCTCACCGGGCCGGGTGAGCTCGAGCCGGCCGAGCGGCGCAGGCTGCTCGGCCGTCTAGCCCAGGCCCTGTCCTCCGGGGCGAAGCGGGCACGCGTGACCGGCGCGGGCCGTGGCCGCTGGCTGGCGGACGTCTTCCTCAACATCGCGCCCCGCATCCCGATCAGAGACCTGCGCACCCTCTCCGATCACCACCACGGCCTCACCGGCGAAGAACTCGCCGACGACCTCGTACGCACCGCCCAGAAGGCCACGATGACCGTCGGCGCCATCGGCGGGGCGCTCGCGGCGGCCGAGTTCGCAGCACCACCTCTCCTGCTCTCCGCCCCCGCCCAGCTCGTCGCCGAGACCATCGTCGTCGCCGCCGTCGAGGTCAAGCTCCTGGCCGAGCTGCACGAGGTCTACGGCGTCCACGTCCCGGGCACAGGAGCACAGCGCGCGGTCGCCTTCACGGCAGCCTGGGCCAAGCAGCGAGGCATCGACCCCCTCACCCCCGCCTCCGTCTCGATCGCCCTCGGCGCCGCCACGAAGACCGCCCTGCGCAACCGCCTGCTCCGCACGCTCGGCCGCCACCTGACCACGCTGGGCCCGTTCCTCACCGGAGCGGTCGCCGGCGGCACGCTCAACCGGATGGCGACCAAGAAACTCGGCCAGGCCGTACGCGACGACCTGCGCGTCAAGCGGACGTTACCCGCCGGCGAGCAGCCCGAGCTCCGCGAGCCCCGCGAGCCCCGCGAGCTCGGCCGCAACAAGCACGACGAGCTAGACCCTTAACCCGGTGAACGCCATCGTGAGCAGGGCGTCGGCCACGTCGTCCGACGAGGCGCCGCGCGACGGTTGATACCAGTCGGCGATCGAGTTGACCGTCCCGAACAACAGCCGCGTCACGAGCGCCGGATCCAGGTCCGGCCTGATGCTCCCCTCCGCCGCCGCCTCCTTGACCAGGCGGCTGATGAAGGCGTCGAACTCCCGCCGCCGCTCCAGCGCCACCTGCTCCGTCCGGCTGTTGCCGCGCACCCTCAGCAGCAGCGTCACGTAGGGCAGCCGGTCGACGAGGATGCGCACGCTCTGCCGCACGACCCACTCCAGGCGCTCGATCGCGGGGCCCGAGGTGGCCCGCTCGTCGGCGACCATCTCGGACAGCCCGTCGAGCGCCCGGTCGAGGGCCCGGCCGAGCAGCTGCTCCTTGCCGGGCACGTGGTAATAGATGGCCGACTTGGTGACGCCGAGCGCTCTGGCCAGATCTTCCATGCTCGTTCCGTCGTAGCCGCGCTCGTTGAAGACGCTCACGGCGATGGAGAGCACGGACTCGGGGTCGTGCCCCCGCCGGCGCTGGCGGGTGGGGGTCGGGATGGCCATGTCGTCAATTATCGCTGGTTATCCGCTGGTCGATGACGCGTTTGAGTTTGCCGGCCGACCGCTCCAGCGTCTCCGGGTCCACCACCTCGACCTCCACGCTCACGCCCACGGTCGCCTTGACCAGGTGGCGCAGCGCCGCGCCCGCCTCCGGCCCGCCCGCGAAACCGGGGCGGGCCTCGACCCTGACCGTCATCACGTCGAGCCGCCCGGGGCGGGTCAGGTGGAGCTGGAAGTGCGGTGACAGGCCGGGCGTACGCAGCACCAGCTCCTCGATCTGGGTAGGGAACACGTTCACGCCCCGCAGGATGATCAGGTCGTCGGTGCGTCCGGTCACCTTCTCCATCCGGCGGAAGGCGGGCCGGGCGGTGCCGGGCAGCAGCCTGGTCAGGTCCCGGGTGCGGTAGCGGATGACGGGCATGGCCTCCTTGGTGAGGCTGGTGAAGACCAGCTCGCCCGACTCGGCCTGCTCGCCGGTGAGGGGATCGACCGTCTCGGGGTAGAAGTGGTCCTCCCAGACGTGCAGGCCGTCCTTGCTCTCCACGCACTCGTTGGCCACGCCGGGCCCCATCACCTCCGACAGCCCGTAGATGTCGACGGCGTGCAGGTCGAAGCGGTCCTCGATCTCCTCGCGCATCCGCTCGGTCCACGGCTCGGCGCCGAAGATCCCGATCCGCAGGGAGGACGCGCGCGGGTCCAGCCCGCGCGCCTCGAACTCGTCCAGCAGGGCCAGCATGTACGACGGCGTGACCATGACGATGCCGGGCCGGAAGTCGGTGATGAGCTGGACCTGCCGCGCCGTCATCCCGCCGGAGACGGGCACCACGGTGCAGCCCAGCCGCTCGGCGCCGTAGTGGGCGCCCAGACCTCCGGTGAACAGGCCGTACCCGTAGGCCACGTGTACGATGTCGCCGGGCCGCCCTCCGGAGGCGCGGATCGACCGGGCCATGACGTCGGCCCACACGTCGATGTCGTTCCTGGTGTAGCCGACCACGGTCGGCCGGCCGGTGGTGCCGCTGGAGGCGTGGATCCTGGCCACCTGCTCGCGCGGCACGGCGAACATGCCGAACGGGTAGCTGTCGCGGAGGTCCTCCTTCGTGGTGAAGGGGAACCGGGCCAGGTCGCCGAGCTCCACGCAGTCGTCCGGGTGCACGCCCGCCTCGTCGAACTTCCTCCGGTAGAGGGGGACGTCGCGGTAGGCGTGGTGGAGGGTGCGGCGCAGCCGTTCGAGCTGGAGCGCCATGAGCTCGTCGCGCGAGACCCGCTCGATCGGGTCGAGCTCGTCCGGGCCGGGGGGATCTCCTCGTCTCACGTCGACTCCCGGCTCCGGCCGCGGAACTCCGCGACCACCTGACCGTCCGGCCGGCTCATCTGGTCGGTCACGGTCATGTGGCACACCGCGCGTCCCTCGCCCAGCTCCATCAGCTCGATGCCCAGGGCGGCGGAGGCGGTGTCGGCGTCCATCATGCGACGCGCGCTCTCCAACGCAGCTCTCCCTTGTCAACTGACCGAATGTTCGGTAAACACTTCACCGTCCGGACGATCGCTGTCAAGAGGGTGAGCACCATGTTCGAACAGCACCGCGAGACCCTGGAGAAAGCCCTTTCCGCGATCGCCGGACGCGGTTACTGGAGCGCCTACCCCGAATCGCCCAGTCCGCGCGTCTACGGCGAGGGCGCGGCCGAGCGCGGCAAGGAGGCCTTCGAGTCGTACCTCGGCAAACCCTTCCCCCTCGACCAGCCGGGCACCGGGGCCTGGCTCGGCGCGGAGCGCTCGCCGTACGGGATCGACCTCGGCGTCACCTACCCGGAGCCGGTCGCCGGCGATCTGATCGAGGCCGCGAAGGCCGCGCTGCCCGCCTGGCGCGACGCCGGGCCGGAGGCGCGTGCGCTGGCCTGCGTCGAGATCGTCGACCGGATCAACAAGCGCGGGTTCGAGCTGGCCAACGCGGTGCAGCACACCACCGGGCAGGCGTTCGTGATGGCCTTCCAGGCGGGCGGGCCGCACGCGCAGGACCGCGCGCTGGAGGCCGTCGCCTACGCCTACGCCGCCATGACCTCCTCGGCCGCCGCCGCCCGCTGGGAGAAACCGGCCAAGGGCGAGCCGCTGGTGATGGAGAAGCGCTTCACCGTCGTGCCCAGGGGCGTCGCGCTCGTGATCGGCTGCAACACGTTCCCGACGTGGAACGCCTACCCGGGGCTGTTCGCCTCGCTCGCCACCGGCAACCCGGTGATCGTCAAGCCGCATCCGCGCGCCGTGCTGCCGCTCGCGATCACGGTCCAGATCGCCCGCGAGGTGCTGGCCGAGGCCGGGTACGACCCCGCCCTCGTCACACTGGCCGCCGAGGAGGGCAACGGCCTGGCCAGGACGCTGGCGACGCACCCCGACATCCGCATCGTGGACTTCACCGGGTCGACGGAGTTCGGCGACTGGCTGGAGCGGAACGCCACGCAGGCGCTCGTGCACACCGAGAAGGCCGGGGTCAACACGGTGGTCATCGACTCCACCGACTCCTGGAAGGGCATGCTGGGCAACCTGGCGTTCTCGTTGTCGCTCTACAGCGGCCAGATGTGCACGGCCCCCCAGAACATCCTCGTCCCCTCGGGAGGCATCGAGACCGACGAGGGGCACAAGAGCTTCGACGAGGTCGCCGCCGGGCTCGCGGCCGCCGTCGGGAAGCTGCTCGGCGACGACGCCCGCGCGGTCGAGCTGACCGGCGCGCTCGTCAACCCCGACGTGCTGGCCAGGGTGGAGGCTGCGCCGTCGCTCGGCGAGGTGGTGCTGGAGTCGCGGGCGCCCGCGCATCCGGCGTTCCCCGACGCCGTGATCAGGACGCCGGTGATCGTCCGGGTCGATCCCGACCAGCCGGACGTCTACGGGCGCGAGCACTTCGGACCCGTCTCGTTCGTCATCCCCACGGGCTCGACGCGGGAGAGCCTCGACGTGCTGCGCCGCACGATCAAGGCCCGCGGCGCGCTCACCGCCTCCGCCTACTCCACCTCCTCCGACGTGCTCGACGAGGCCGAGCGCGCCGCCCTCGACGCCGGCGTCAACCTGTCGTGCAACCTGACCGGCGGCGTCTTCGTCAACCAGTCGGCCGCGTTCAGCGACTACCACGGCAGCGGCGCCAACCCGGCGGCCACGGCCTCACTCACCGACCCCGGTTACGTCGCGGGCCGCTTCCATGTGGTGCAATCCAGGCGACCGGCATGATTCCCCCACGCGAGGAGTGACATGACTGAGGTGTACCTGGTCGGCGGCGTGCGCACCCCCATGGGAAGGTACGGCGGCGCGCTGGCCGACGTGCGCCCCGACGACCTGGCGGCGCTGGTCGTCGGCGAGGCGGTGCGCCGCAGCGGCGCCGGCCCCGAGGCGTTCGACGAGGTGATCCTGGGCGCCGCCAACCAGGCGGGCGAGGACAACAGGAACGTCGCCCGCATGGCCACCCTGCTGGCCGGGCTGCCCGCGACGACGCCCGCGTACACCGTCAACCGGCTCTGCGCCAGCGGCCTGACCGCGATCGTCTCGGCCGCGCAGGCGGTGCGCGCGGGCGAGGCGGACCTCGTGGTGGCCGGCGGCGTCGAGTCCATGACCCGGGCCCCCTGGGTGATGGCCAAACCGGGCACGCCGTGGGCGAAACCGGGCGAGGTGGCCGACACCTCGCTCGGGTGGCGCTTCGCCAACCCGCGCTTCGACGCGCGCACCACGATGTCGATGGGCGAGACGGCCGAGGAGGTGGCCGCGCTCGACGGCATCACGAGGGAGGAGTCCGACGCCTGGGCGCTGCGCAGCCACACCCGGGCGGTGGCGGCCGCCAAGGAGGGCCGCTTCGCCGCCGACCTCGTCCCGGTCGGCGAGGTCACCGCCGACGAGGGCCCGCGCCCCGACACCTCGATGGAGCGCCTGGCGAAACTCAGGACGATCTTCCGTGCGGGCGGCGTCGTCACGGCGGGCTCGTCGTCCCCGCTCTCCGACGGCGCGGCGGCCGTGGTGGTCGCGAGCGAGGAGGCCGTACGCCGGCACGGACTGACGCCGCGGGCGAGGATCGTCGCCGGCGCGTCCGCGGGCGTGGAGCCACACCTGATGGGGCTGGGCCCGGTCCCGTCGACGAAGAAGGCCCTGGCCCGCGCCGGCTGGGGGTCCGCCGACACCGTCGAGATCAACGAGGCGTTCGCGCCGCAGCTGCTCGCCTGCGTGCGCCGGCTCGGCCTGGATCCCGAGACGGTCAACGCCGACGGCGGCGCCATCGCGCTCGGCCATCCGCTGGGCTGCTCGGGCGCCCGCCTGGTCGTCACGCTGCTCGGCCGGATGGAGCGCGAGTCCGGCCGGCGCGGGCTGGCCAGCCTCTGCGTGGGCGTGGGCCAGGGCGTCGCGATGCTGGTGGAGGCCCCATGAACGTGGCCGTGATCGGCGGCGGGCGGATGGGCGCGGGCATCGCGCAGGTCTTCCTGGCCGCGGGCGACCACGTCACCGTACAAGAGCCGCGGGCCGAGGCGGCCAGGCGGCGCATCGCCGAGGGCCTGGCCGTCGCCGAGTCCAAGGGTTCGGTGAACAGGGATGAGGCGCTGGCCCGCCTGGTCATGGCCGAGGTGCCCGCGGACGCCGACCTGGTGATCGAGGCGGTGCCCGAGGACGCGGCGCTCAAGGTCCGGGTGCTGGCCGAGGCCGAGGCCAGGGCCGGGGACGACGCCGTGCTGGCCACCAACACCAGCTCGCTGTCCATCGCCGAGCTGGCCGCCGCCCTCGACCGCCCCGAGCGCCTGATCGGCCTGCACTTCTTCAACCCCGTCCCGGTCCAGCGGCTGGTCGAGATCGTCGTCACCGGGTCCACCCCGGCCGCCGTGCTCGACCGGGCGAGAGGGCACGTCGAGCGCATCGGCAAGACCAGCGTGGTGGTCAACGACTCGCCGGGGTTCGCCACCAGCCGGCTGGGGGTGCTGCTCGGGCTGGAGGCCGTCCGCATGGTGGAGGAGGGCGTCGCCTCGGCCGAGGACATCGACACGGCGATGACGCTCGGCTACGGCCATCCGATGGGGCCGCTCAAGCTGAGCGACCTGGTGGGCCTGGACGTGCGGCTGGCCATCGCCGGCTATCTGCACGCCCGGCTCGGACCCCGCTTCGAGCCGCCCGCGCTGCTGCGGGAGAAGGTGGCCGCCGGTGAGCTGGGCCGCAAGACCGGGAAGGGCTTCTACCAGTGGTGATGTGAGGAGGGTGCGCGATGGCCAAGCCGTTCGCCTCGTCGGCGGATCTCGGTGAGAAGCGGCAGTCCCTGGAGACCCTGGCCGAGGGCGTCTACGCGCTCACGGCCGAGGGCGACCCCAACGTGGGCGCCGTCGAGGGAGAGGACTTCCTGGTCTGCTTCGAGGCCCTCGCGACGCCCGTGGCGGCCCGCGCGTGGCTGGCCAGGCTGCGCGAGCACACGGACAAGCCGATCCGGTACCTGGTGCTGTCGCACTACCACGCGGTGAGGGTGCTGGGCGCCTCCGCGTTCGGCGCCGACGTGATCGTGGCGCACGAGAAGACCCGCGAGCTGATCGCCGAGCGCGGCGATCAGGACTGGGCCAGCGAGTACGCCAGGATGCCCCGCCTGTTCAAGGAGCCCGCCTCGATCCCGGGGCTGACCTGGCCGACGGCGACGTTCAGCGACAGGTTCACCATCGACCTGGGCGGCGACCGCGGCGACCTGGTGCTGTACCACTGCGGCCGCGGCCACACCGAGGGCGATCTGGTGGCGTGGCTGCCCCGGCAGCGCATCCTGTTCGCCGGCGACCTGGTCGAGTCGCAGGCGGCCCTCTACACCGGCGACGCCTTCCACCGCGACTGGGCGTCGTCCACCCTCGACCGCGTGGCGGCGTTCGGGGCCGAGACGCTGGTCGGCGGCAGGGGAGCGGTGGCGCGCGGCGCGGGGGAGGTCGAGGCGGCCGTCGGCCAGACGCGCGACTTCCTCGCCGTCATGCTGCGCGAGGTGGGCGCGGCGGGCACGCTGAAGGAGGCGTTCGAGCGTACCCACCGGGCCCTGGAGCCCCGCTACGGCTCCTGGCCGATCTTCGAGCACTGCCTGCCCTTCAACGTCTCCAGGCTCTGGGACGAGCTGCACGGCGTCGAGCGCCCGCGCGTGTGGACCGCGGAACGCGACCGCGAGGTCTGGGACGAGCTTCAGTCATGAACGCCGGAAGGTCGCCGGGACGCGAAGCGTCCCCGCAGGTGGGGAGGTCTCTTCCTTTGTCCGGGGTATGCGGGGTGTCCCCGCAGGTCGAGGCGGCCCCGCAGGTGATCGTCATCGGGGCGGGCCCTGTCGGGCTGAGCGCCGCGCTGTTGCTGGCCCGCTGGGGTGTGCGGGTGCTGGTGCTCGACCAGCGCGCGGAGCGGGGGCGGGGCGGATCGAAGTCGATCTGCCAGCAGCGTGACGTGCTGGACATCTGGTGCGCCGCCGGCGCGGGCCAGGTGGCCGAGGAGGGTCTGGCCTGGACCACCGCCCGCACCTACTACCGCGGCCGCGAGCTGTTCTCGTGGTCGTTCGAGCGCGAGGGCCCGCTGCCGGCCTGCGTGAACATCTCCCAGACCCGCACCGAGCAGATCCTCGACGCGGCCGTGGCCGCGCAGCCGCTCATCGAGGTGCGCTGGAACCACGAGGTCACCGGCATCACCCAGGACGCCCGCGGCGTCACCGTGCACTGCGGCGGCCGGCTGCTGCGCGCGCCCTACGCGGTGGCCTGCGCGGGCGCCAGGGCCCAGCGGGTACGCGAGGCGCTCGGCGTCACGTTCGACGGGGAGACGTACGACGACCAGTTCCTGATCTGCGACATCAGAACCGACCTGCCCGGCTGGGAGAACGAGCGCCGCTTCTACTTCGACCCCGTGTGGAACCCGGGCCGGCAGGTGCTGATCCATCCGTGCCCCGGCGGGACGTTCAGGATCGACTGGCAGATCGCGCCCGACTTCATCCCGACGGACGAGGACAGGGCGCGGAACATCAGGAAGGTCGTCGGGGACCGGCCGTACGAGTTGTTGTGGCACAGCACGTACCGCTTCCACTCGCGGCTGGCCTCCCGCATGCGCGCGGGCCGCGTGCTGCTCGCGGGCGACTGCGCCCACCTGGTGGCGCCGTTCGGGGCGCGCGGGCTCAACTCGGGTGTCCCCGACGCCGAGAACGCGGCCTGGAAGCTGGCTTTCGTGCTCAACGGCTGGGCGGGGGAGGAACTGCTCGAGAGCTACCACATCGAACGGCACGCGGCCGCGCTGGAGAACCTGGAGGTGACCGCCGCCACCATGCGGTTCATCGCGCCCAGGACCGTGGAGGAGCGGATGCGCCGGCGGGCCGCGCTGGAGGGCGGGCTGGTCGCGGAGATCGACTCGGGCCGGTTCGCGGAGCCCTTCTGGTACGTGGACTCGCCGCTCACGACGCCGGATCCGGCCCGGCCGTTTCCCGGCAGGCCGCCCAAGGGTTCACGCTGCGTGCCCGCACCAGGGGTGATCCTCCCGGACGTGCCGTTGCCCGAGGGGAGGCTGCGCGATTTCTGCCGGGACGGTTTCCTGCTCCTGCTGGGCGATATGTGCGATTCGCGTTTGTTTGTACAGGTCTTGGGCAAGGTCAAGAGGGCACCGCTCGCCGTACGTGGGTTCGCGGAGATGGACGGGACAGGCTCGCTCGCCAAGAAGCTCGGCGCCGGGCCCGATGAGGCATGGCTCATCAGGCCCGACTCCCACATCGCCGCGATCATCCCCCATGCGGGTCCGGAGTCGGTGGCGGTCGCTCTGAGTCGCGCTCTTGGCGACTTTCCCGACATTTGACCCCTAGAGGAGGACTGCGTGACTGGCCGTAGCTCGTTTCTGATCGTCGCGAACCGGTTGCCGGTGGACCGTACGATCGAGCCTGACGGAACGGCCTCGTGGCGCAGGAGTCCTGGCGGGCTCGTCACCGCGATCGCACCGGTGATGAAGCGCCGCCACGGAGCCTGGGCCGGCTGGCACGGGGCGCCCGACGAGAAGCTGGAGCCGTTCGAGCAGAACGGCATGAACCTCGTCCCGATCCCGCTGTCCGCCAGCGAAGTTGAGCTGTACTACGAGGGCTTCTCCAACGCCACCCTGTGGCCGCTGTACCACGACGTCGTGGCGCCGCCGGTCTACCACCGGGAGATGTGGGAGGCCTACCGCTCGGTCAACGAGCGGTTCGCCGCCGCTGCCGCCGACGCCGCCGAGCAGGGCGCGGTCGTGTGGGTGCAGGACTATCAGTTGCAGCTGGTGCCCGCGATGCTCCGCAGATTGCGGCCCGACCTGCGGATCGGGTTCTTCCTGCACATCCCGTTCCCGCCGACGGAGCTGTTCTGGCGGCTGCCCTGGCGCAAGGAACTGGTCGAAGGGCTGCTCGGGGCCGATCTCGTGGGCTTCCAGCTGCCCGGTGGCGCCTCCAACTTCCGCAGGTTGTGCCGGCGGCTGCTCGGGCTGCCGTACAAGGGGAACGAGATCTTCCTCGACGACCGCATCGTGACCACGCAGGCGTTCCCGATCTCCGTGGACTTCGCGCACCTCGACTCGCTCGTACGCGAGCCGCACATCGCGGCGCGGGCCAAGGAGATCAGGGTCGAGCTGGGCGACCCCGAGCACGTGCTGCTCGGCGTCGACCGCCTCGACTACACCAAGGGCATCGGCCAGCGCCTGGAAGCGTTCGGCGAGCTGCTCAAGGACGGGCGGCTGCGGCCGAACGAGGCGGTGTTCGTGCAGATCGCCACGCCGAGCAGGGAACGGGTGGAGGAGTATCGGCGCCTGCGCGACGACATCGAACTGCAGGTGGGCCGGATCAACGGCGAGCACGCGCAGCTCGGCTACCAGCCCGTGCAGTATTTCCACCAGTCGTACGACCAGGAGGAGCTGGCCGCGCTCTATCTCGCCGCCGACGTCATGGTCGTCACCCCGCTGCGTGACGGGATGAACCTGGTGGCCAAGGAGTACGTCTCCTGCCACCACGACCTGAACGGCGCGCTGGTGCTCAGCGAGTTCACCGGGGCGGCGGACGAGCTGCGCCAGGCGTACCTGGTCAACCCGTACGACGTGGAGGACGTCAAGCGCCAGATGATGGCGGCGATGCGGGCCACGCCGCACGAGCTGGCCCGGCGGATGCGCACCATGCGCCGCCGGGTGGCCACCTACGACGTGGACCGCTGGGCGAGCGAGTTTCTCAATGCCCTGGAGTCACCTGCTTCACAGCCTTCCACGCGTCGTAACGCTTCTTGGCGGTCCGGTTGACCACGATCTGAGCCACGGACATGCCGACGCCCATGAGGACGGCGTAGCCGATGGCCTCGCCCAGGCTGACCTCGGGTGAGTCGGTGTCGACAGGAGGCTCCTTGCCGGTCGCCTTCACCCAGACGAACCCGAGGAGCTTCCTGGCCGCCCAGGCCGTCACGAGCCCCACCAAGCCGCCGATGACCCGCCAGGCCACGTCTGGCTTGTCCTCCGCCATACCGATCTCCCTTCCCGTTGGTAACGAACACTAGTCTGTACCGCTTGCCGCGCGCCGAAGCCGTAGCATAAGGAGGCATGACTCAACAGCGACCAGGCCATGCCTCCATGCCGGAAAAGCCGACTCTCGATGGCTTGGAGCAGGTATGGGTAGCTCGTTGGGACGCTGAGGGCACCTACCGCTTCGACAGGTCCGCGCCGCGCGAGCAGGTCTACTCCATCGACACGCCGCCGCCGACCGTGTCGGGCTCGCTGCACATCGGGCACGTCTTCTCCTACACCCACGCCGACATCATGGCCCGCTACCAGCGGATGACCGGAAAGTCGGTGTTCTACCCCATTGGCTGGGACGACAACGGCCTGCCGACCGAGCGCCGCGTGCAGAACGTCTACGGCGTGCGCTGCGACCCGTCGCTGCCCTACGACCCTGACTTCGTCCCGCCGGACAAGCCGGGCAAGCACGAACTCCCCGTCTCGCGGCGCAACTTCGTGGAGCTGTGCCACGAACTGACCGCACTCGACGAGCAGGCGTTCGAGGAGGTGTGGCGGCGGGTCGGCCTGTCGGTCGACTGGTCGTTGCTCTACACCACGATCAGCGACGAGTCCCGGGCGGTCTCCCAGCGGGCGTTCCTGCGCAACCTGAGGCGCGGCGAGGCCTACCTCGCCGAGGCGCCCACGCTGTGGGACGTCAGCTTCCGCACCGCCGTCGCGCAGGCCGAGCTGGAGGACCGCGAATGGCCCGGCGCCTTTCACAAGATCTCCTTCTACGGCGAGCGGGGTCCGGTCTGGATCGAGACGACCAGGCCCGAGCTGATCCCGGCGTGCGTGGCGCTGGTCGCGCACCCCGACGACGAGCGTTACCAGCCGCTGTTCGGCACGTCGGTGCTGACGCCGCTGTTCGGCGTCGAGGTGCCGGTGCTGGCCCACCGCCTGGCCGAGCCCGACAAGGGCACCGGCATCGCGATGATCTGCACGTTCGGCGACGTCACCGACGTGACCTGGTGGCGCGAGCTGCGGCTGCCGGCCCGGCCGGTCATCGGCTGGGACGGCCGGCTGCTGCCGGAGCCGCCCGAGGGCGTCGACGCCGAGCCGTACAAAGAGCTGGCGGGCAAGACCGTCCACAGCGCGCGCGAGCGCATCGTGGAGCTGCTGCGCGAGTCCGGTGACCTGGAGGGCGAGCCCCGTCCGGTGCAGCGCACGGTGAAGTTCTACGAGCGCGGCGACAAGCCGCTGGAGATCGTCACCACCCGCCAGTGGTACATCCGCAACGGCGGCCGTGACGAGGAGCTGCGCGAGCGGCTGCTGGAGCGGGGCAGCGAGCTGGCGTGGCACCCGCCGCACATGCGCGTGCGCTACGACAACTGGGTGCAGGGGCTCACCAGCGACTGGCTGATCTCCCGCCAGCGCTTCTTCGGCGTGCCCTTCCCGGTCTGGTATCCGGTCGACGAGTCCGGGCAGCCCGTCCACGACGCGCCGATCCTGCCGGCCGAGGACACCCTGCCGGTCGACCCGTCCTCCGACGTGCCGCCCGGCTACACCGAGGACCAGCGCGGCGTGCCCGGCGGGTTCGTGGCCGACCCCGACGTCATGGACACCTGGGCGACCTCGTCGCTGACACCGCAGATCGCCGGCCGCTGGGAGAGCGACGACGACCTGTTCAAGCGGGTCTTCCCGGCCGACCTGCGCCCGCAGGCGCACGAGATCATCCGCACCTGGCTGTTCTCGACCGTGGTCAGGTCGCACTACGAGTTCGGCGGGCTGCCGTGGAGCGACGTGGCGATCTCGGGGTGGATCCTCGACCCCGACCGCAAGAAGATGTCCAAGTCGAAGGGCAACATCGTCGTCACCCCGCTCGACCTGCTGGAGAAGCACGGCTCCGACGCCGTGCGCTACTGGGCGGCCAACGGGCGCTACGGCGTCGACACCGCCTTCGACGCCGGGCAGCTCAAGATCGGCCGGCGGCTGGCGATCAAGATCCTCAACGCGTCGAAGTTCGTGCTCGGGCTGGCCGGCGGCGAGGGCGACGTCACCGAGCCGCTCGACCTGTCGATGCTGGCGGCCCTGTCCGACGCCGTACGCGAGGCGGGGGAAGGGCTCAGCGCCTACGACCACACCAGGGCGCTGGAGGCCGTCGAGCGCTTCTTCTGGGCGTTCTGCGACGACTACCTCGAGCTGGTCAAGGCCCGCGCCTACGAGTCCGGCCCCGCCGCGGCCTCCGCCCACGCGGCGCTGCGGCAGGCCCTCGACGTGCTGCTGCGGCTGTTCGCGCCGTTCCTCCCCTTCGTGACCGAGGAGGTGTGGTCGTGGTGGCGCGAGGGCTCGGTCCACCGCGCGCCGTGGCCCCGGGCCGAACGCGGCGACGGTGACCCGGCGGTGCTGGCCGTGGCCTCAGAGGTGCTCGGGCGGGTGCGCAAGGCCAAGTCGGAGGCCAAGCTGTCGATGCGGGCCGAGGTCAGCAGGCTGACCGTCACGGGGCCCGAGACCGCACTCGTGCGGCAGGCCCAGGACGACCTGTGCGCGGCGGGCAACGTCGAGGAGTTCGTCCTGGAACACGGTGACGCGCTGCACGTCGAGGTCCATCTGGGCTGACGTCCCTGCGCCGGTCGGTCGCGGCGGAGTGGCGTCCGCGCACACTCCGCCGCCCCTGCGAGGCAGGCGCCGGCCGCCCGCGACCGGTCGCCCTGGCACCGGACGGCCACGGTGTCTGGGCAGCTCGCGGGCGATCACGCCAAGGGCGATAACCGCGCGCATCCGCCGCCAGGACATGCCAGTCTTGAACCGTGCTTCCCGACCGCCCAACCACTCTCGTGCCGCCCGTCCTGGCCAAGATGGCCGCATGGTGCGGGTGCCTGATCCTCGTCGGCGTGGTCGTCTACTACTTCGTCCAGGTCATCGCCGGCCTCACGTTCGTGGCGCTGCCCGTGGCGATCGCCCTGCTGCTGACCGCGTTGCTGTTCCCGCTGACCAACGCCCTGCGCAACGCCGGCATGCGGCCCATCTACGCCACCTGGCTCACCATGCTGGTGGCGCTGGCCGTGCTGGCCGGCACCGGCTGGCTCGTCGGGGCGCGGGCCAGCGAGGAGTTCCCCAACCTCGTCCGGCAGGTCCAGGAGACCGCCAGATCCGTGCAGGAATGGCTGATCACCGGCCCCCTGCAGCTGCAGGAGGCGCAGATCATCGGCTACGTCGACGAGCTCGTCGCCATGGCCAACGCGCAGCGCACGGCCATCACCGGCACCGTGCTGTCGGCCGGCGCGGTGGCCTTCGAGGTGCTCGCGTCCATCGTGCTGCTGCTCTTCGTGACGTTCTTCCTGCTCAAAGACGGCGACCGCATCTGGGCGTGGTTCCTCAGGGCGTTCGGCGGCGTGGCTCCGCGCGTCGACCGTGCGGGGCGGGCCGCGTGGACCACGCTCTCCCACTACGTCCAGGGCACCGTGGCCGTGGCCGCCGTGCACGGCCTGATCATGGGATTCGTGCTGGCCGGCATGGGAGTCCCGCTGTGGGCGCCGCTGGCCGTGCTGATCTTTTTCGCCAGCTTCATCCCGATCGTCGGCATCTTCTTCGCGGGCACCGTCGCCACCCTCGTCACGCTGGGCGCCAAAGGCCTGATCTTCGCGCTGATCTTCCTGGGCATCCTCATCATCGAGCAGCAGCTCGAAAACCACGTGCTCCAGCCGCTGATCGTGGGCCGGGCGCTCAACTTCCACCCGCTGGCGATCATCCTGGTGCTGGCCGTCGGGGGCATCCTCGCGGGCATCGCGGGGGCCGCCGTGGCGGTGCCGGTGGCGGCGGTGATCTACCGGGCGCTCCCGGAGCTGCGGTCGAGCCCGACCGCCCTGCCACCACCGGACCACACGTCCCCCGCCCAACCAGAGCCCGCCGCCTCAGGCGACATCCCCGGCCCCCGCCCGGCCGTCGGCTCGGGTGAGACCGGAGACGTCCCCCGGCCCAGGGACGGCGACGCCGACGAGCACACGGACGGCACGGAGGCGCGCTCCGATGCCGCCGCACCACAGGATCGCACCGCCGCCGGCCCGCGGGGTGACGGTTCCGAGCAGGGCGGGGACGACTCCGGTCCACGCTCCTAGGCCGCTTGACCGCCGACACGGAGTAACCTCGTCACCCGTGACGCGTTCCTCCGTGACCGCCCTCCTCGCCGCGGGCGACCCGCCGCCGGGCGCCATCCCGTTGCCGGGTGCTGCCCCGTTGCCCGGCGGTGCCGCGCTGCCGGGCGGCACCGCGCCGCCGAGGGCTGCCCCGTCGCCGGGGCGCCCGCAAGGGCCGCCGAGCCCCGCCCGCCGCAGTCGCCGCAGCAGCGGCTGCGATCGGCCGAACGGCCCGCGCCTCCCCGGCCCCGTGGGCACGACACTCCACCCGCGTGCCTGGTGCAACGGCGGCGCGGGCCGGAAGGCGTACCTTGAGGTTGAGGGGCGAATCGGCGCCCCCGGCGGCCCGGTCGCCGTCCGCGTGGCAGCCCCGTGCATCGAGGTGAACATGGAACACTTCGCCAAGCACGGCGATCGGTCAGGCATCGCCGCCGAACACGACTACGAGGTGAACTCTTGACCAACGCAGGTTCGGGCCCCGAGGTCCTCATCCAGCGGCTCGACGCCGAGCTGCCGATGCCGTCCTACGCCCACCCCGGTGACGCGGGCGCCGACCTCTACGCGGTCGAGGACGTCGAGTTGATGCCCGGCGAGCGGGCCGTCGTCGGCACGGGAGTGGCGATCGCCCTCCCCGACGGCTACGCCGCGTTCGTGCATCCGAGGTCGGGGCTGGCATCCCGGCACGGTGTCACCCTGGTCAACGCGCCCGGCACGGTCGACGCCGGATACCGCGGCGAGATCAGGGTGACGCTGATCAACACCGACGCCAAGGAGCCGTTCCGCCTCCGGCGGGGCGACCGGATGGCGCAGCTCGTGGTCCAGCGGGTGGAGCGCGCGGCCTTCTACGAGGTCCAACGCCTGCCCGGTTCGGTGCGCGGCGCCAACGGATTCGGATCGACAGGACGCTGACCAGCGGGCCGCGCCCCGCGGCCCTTCGACACGGCGGGCCGCCAGGCGGCCCGGTGAGCAAGGAGAGTGAGGAACGTGTTCCGACGTCGTCGTCGTGAGCAGCCGGAACAGGCGATCGAGCAGGAGTCTGCCGCGCCCACCCGAGAGTCCGGCCCGTGGGACGCCGACGAGCCCCACCCCGACACCGACAGGATCGACCTCGGTGGCCTGCGGCTGCCGCACAATCCCGACTTCGACGTACGGCTGGCGTCGGTCGGCGACCAGCACGTCGGCGTCGTGGCCCTGTACGAAGACAGCTCGCTGCAGTTGCAGGCCCTGGCCGCGCCGCGCAGTTCGGGGTTGTGGGACGAGGTCAAGGCCAAGATCCTGGCCCAGGCCAAGCACCTGGAGGAGCAGGAGGGCCCGTTCGGCAGCGAGCTGACCGGCGAGATGAAGGCCGACGGCACCAGCAGGCCCGCCCGCTATCTCGGCATCGACGGGCCGCGCTGGTTCCTGCTCGCGGTGATCTCCGGCAAGGCGGCCATCGACGAGACGGTCGCGACGGCGTACATCGACTTCATCAAGGACGTCGTGGTCGTGCGGGGCGACGAGCCGATGGCGCGCGAGGAGCCGATCCCGCTGCGCCGCCCCAACGAGCCGGGAGCCGAGCAGCAGCAGGAGCAGCAGGGGTTCAACCCGTTCAGGAGAGGGCCGGAGATCAGTGAGATTCGCTGACGGCTGACATCACATAGGCTGGCTCCATCATGAGTACGGCAGAGCCCCAGAAACGCAGGGGATTGCGCGGGTTCTTGAGTCGGCTGGCGTCGTCCCAGTCCGAGATCGAGGCCCAGGAGCTGCGGGAAGACGCCGATGAGGTCGGCGCCACCCCTATCGCCTCGTGTGGCGGGCGCCGGCGCTTCTGCGTGGCGGGTACGCTACGTACAGTGACATTGCGCCCGCGGGGTGGTGCTCCCGCGCTTGAGGCCGAGCTCTATGACGGGTCAGACGTGATCGACCTGGTCTGGCTCGGCCGACGCAAGATTGCGGGCATCGAGCCCGGCCGCACGGTCAAGGCCGAGGGCCTGGTCAGCATGCAGGACGGGCGCAAGGTGATGTTCAATCCGCGTTACGAGCTGCGCCCAGGGAGTTGATCGAGTGAGTGCCGAGGCAGAAGAGGCCGCCCACGACACGGTTGAGGCGGCGGTGCGGGCCCAGCTCGCCAAGGCCTTCGGCGGGGTGCGCGGCATCATCGAGGCGGCGGTCCCCACGATCGCCTTCACGGTGTCCTGGATCACCACGGAAGACCTGAAGCTGTCGTTGATCATCAGCGTCGCCCTGTCGGTCGTGCTGCTGGTGGTCAGGATCGTGCAGCGGTCCACGCCGCAGTTCGTGATCAACAGCCTGATCGGCATCGCGATCGGCGCGTTCTTCGCCAGCCGCACGGGCGACGCGAAAGACTATTTCCTGCCCGGCATCCTCTGGAACGCCACCTACATGCTCGCCATGCTGGCGTCGATCGTCACGCGCTGGCCGGTCGTCGGGTTCCTGATCGGCTCGGTCACGGGCGATCCGACGGCCTGGCACAAGGACCCGGGCATCGTGCGGCTCTGCACCCGGCTGACGTGGCTGCTCCTGTTGCCGTGTGCGGTGCGGGTGGCCGTGCAGGGGCCCGTCTACCTGTTCGGAGGCGGCGATCAGGCGGTGGCGGCGCTCGGGTTCGCCAAGATCGTGATGGGCTGGCCGCTCCAGGTGGCCGCGTTCGCCGCGATGTTGTGGGTGCTCGGCCGCGGCCGCACCCCCGTCAATCCGGTCGCGTCGGCCTGACCCGGCGTTCGGCTCGCCCTACGCGCACTGCTGCGGGAGAGGGCTCAGCGGTCGTCGTGGTCCGGGTCGAAGGCGGTGGGCTCGGCGGGAAGGGTGTAGCGCCTGCCGATGAGGTCGGCGACCCGCTGCCTGCTCTCCGCGGGCCGCGGCTCGTCCGCCCGCTCCAGCTCCGCCACCTCGTCGGCGAGGCCGGCATCCCCGAGGCAGTCGCGGATCCACTGCGAGTAGTCGCCCCTGCGCAGGTGGTGCAGCCAGGTGTCGTCGTCCACGCCCTCGGCCAGCTCGACGAAGGTGTGCAGGTTACGCGCCCGCAACCGCAGCCGCTCGCCGGGCCCGGTGAAGTAGAAGCTCTTGTCCTTGGCCATGGTGCCCGCCGCGTACTTGCGGCGGTGCCGGGTGCGTTCGACGGTCGCGGGCGTCAGGGTGAGGTGCCGGGCCGCCTCGTCGCCGCGTTGCCACAACGCGATGTCGCCATCGGCGACCGGGTCGAGTGAGGGCGCCTCCTGGCCGAGGGCGCCGGCGAACGCGGCGAGCGTGCTTTCGGGCTCCTTGCCCACCGCGATCGTGGTCGTCACCAGGCGCAGCGCCTCGGCGCTCACCGCCTCGGGATGCACGGTGATCATCAGCAACGAGCCGAGGTCGGCGGCCTCGCCCAGCGGCACGCGCCGCACCTCGGCGGGCAGCAGGTGGTGGACCTCGTCGACGACCACCCAGTGCGGGTGGCCGAGCTTGGCGCGCACGCCGGTCAGCCGGGGCAGCAGCTCGGCGAAGTACGCGGGGCGGTCGCGCAGTTGCAGGCCGATCAGGTTGACCACGACGCTCTGCCGTGGCTGCTCCAGCACGTGCGCGACCTCCTCCACGCCGGGCACGCGGTCCGGGTCGCCGAGCACGGTGATGCCCGGGTAGTCGGCGTAGTCGCCTTCGGGATCCACGATCACGCACTGGTAGCCGGCCCCGACGAGCCGCTCCAGCAGCGCCGTCGTCACCGTGGACTTGCCGCTGCCCGAAGGGCCCGCCACCAGGAGCCCGGAGCCGTACGGCCGCAGCCGCACCTCCTCGCCGTCGCGATGGCCGAGCAGGACGTGGTGGCGCGGCACATCCACCGCGTCCAGGTCGCCCGAGAGCATCATCCCGGCCAGCTCGGCCACCCCGTCGCCGGCCTCACCCGCCAGGCGCAGGTCGCACGAGTCCCTGAGCGCGGGCAGCGCGTTGGCGACGGCGGCGCCGCACTCGGCGGAGGTCAGGAACGCGTGGTCGTTCTCCCCGTCGCCGACCGCGACCGTGCTGTGCGCCGACAGCGACAGCCGGTCGAGGGCGGCGGCCAGGCCGCTCGCCTTGTTCACGCCTGGCGGCAGCACCATGACGGCGCCCTTGTTGTAGATCACCTGCAGCTCCAGCCCGAGCTCGCGGATGGCCGCCAGGACGTGTACGTCGTGCGGTTCGCGCGTGGCGACCACCACCTGCCCCACGCCCAGCGGGCTGACCCCTTCGCGGCGCAGCCGGTCGGCCAGCGCGGCGGGCGGAGGGGCGGCCAGGGTGTCGCAGGTGCGCTGTCCCGGGTCGTACAGCAGGCCGCCGTTCTCGGCGACGATCAGGTCGAACAGGCCGGGGTGCGGGAACACGGAGAGCAGGTCGTCGAGCTCGCGTCCGGTGACCAGCACGAGTTCGATGCCGGCGCGGGAGAGCCGCTCCAGTGCCTCGATCGTCGTCTCGGCCACGTGGCCCGCGCGGGCCAGCGTCTCGTCATAGTCACAAGCAAGCACGTTGTGGCGCATGGGTTCCCCCTACCCGCCGATCGCGGGACATCCAGCCGGGAGCGGAAAGTCGCAGACGGTAAAGACCTCGGGAAGTAACCCTTAAGTACGTGATCCGCTACGGAGGGTAAGAAAACTGGCGGAACTGCCCTCTCACCCGTACGGGAGCCATCATGCTCAGAAGCGTTGTCGCCGCCCTTGCCCTGACCACCGCGGCCCTGCTGCTCGCGGCCGTGCCCGCCATCGCCGATGACGACACCGATCCGCAGAACCTGACCTGCGGCAAGAACATCAGTAGCGAGACATACGTCGACATTCCCTACCAGTCGCCGCGTAGCCACAGATTCTGCGCCGACAAGGACGACCCCAACCGGTTCAACGAGTTCGTCTGGGAGTCCTGAAAGGCGGCGCGACCCCCTCGTGCGCCGCTCGCGAGGGGGCCTTCCGTCAGTGCTGCGACAGCAGGTGGGCCAGCTCCTGCTCGACTTCCTGGTTGGCCACGAAGAGCAACTCGTCGCCCGCCTCCAGCGGATCGTCCGCCGTGGGGACGAGCACCCGCCCCTCGCGCAGGATCGCCACCAGGGCGGCGTCGACGGGCCACGGCACCGAGCCGGCCCGATGACCCACCACAGGGGCGTCGTCGGCGAGGGTGAGCTCGACCAGGTTGGCCTGCCCCTGGCGGAACGTCATCAGGCGCACCAGATCACCGACGCTCACCGCCTCCTCCACCAGCGCGCTCAGCAGGCGCGGGGTCGAGACGGCCACGTCGACGCCCCACGACTCGTTGAACAGCCACTCGTTGTTGGGGTGGTTGATGCGGGCGACCACGCGCGGCACGCCGTATTCGGTCTTGGCCAGGAGCGACACCACCAGGTTGACCTTGTCGTCGCCGGTGGAGGCCACCACGACGTGGCAGTTGTTGAGCCCGGCCTCGTCGAGGGAGGCGATCTCGCAGGCGTCGGCGAGCAGCCACTCCGCGCGCGGCACGCTGTCGATCTTGATGGCACCGGGGTCGATGTCGATGAGCAGCACGTCGTGGCCGTTCTCCAGGAGCTCGGCCGCGATGGAGCGGCCCACGGCGCCCGCTCCGGCGATGGCGACGCGCATCAGTCTTCCTCTTCCGGTGCCGCGGCGAGCACCTTGTTGATCCGGTCCATGTCGCTCTCGGCGGCGATGACGTGCAGCACGTCGCCCTCCTGCACCACCGTGTCGGGCCCGATGGTCACGGCCTCGCCCATGCGGTTGACGAAGGCGACGCGTGCCCGCGCCCGCTCCTCGAGCTCGACGACGCGGGTGCCGATCCAGGCCGGGTGCGCGGCCGCCTCGGCCAGGACGACGGTGCCGGTGGGGTCGCGCCAGAGCGGCTCGGCGCCCTCAGGGAGGATGCGGCGCATGATCTGGTCGGCGGTCCAGCGCACGGTCGCCACCGTCGGGATGCCCAGCCGCTGGTAGACCTCGGCCCGGCGGGGGTCGTAGATGCGGGCCACCACGTTGTCGACGCCGAACGTCTCACGCGCCACGCGGGCGGAGATGATGTTGGAGTTGTCGCCGCTGGAGACCGCCACGAACGCGGTCGCGGACTCGACGCCCGCCTCGGTGAGCACGTCGCGATCGAAGCCCACACCCGTCACCCGCCGCCCGCGGAACCCGGCCCGCAGCCGCCGGAACGCCTGAGGGTCGCGGTCGATGATGGCGACGGAATGACCGTCGTCTTCGAGGATGTGCGCGAGGGTCGAACCCACCCGGCCACATCCCATGATCACAATATGCATTTCCCCCCGCATGTCCGCGGTCGGCAGGTTGCTCGACACCAGTATGGCCCGATGGGGGCTGCCGTGTTCGATCCCCCTGGCAGAGGACTAGCATCTCGTTACGTGTCGAAGGTGACGGATCTCGTCAAACGCGTGCTCGTGGGACGTGCCTTGCGTAGCGGGCAACTTCACGAGCAGCTCCTGCGAAAACGCATCGCCCTGCCCGTCTTCGCGAGTGACGCCCTCTCGTCCGTGGCGTACGCGCCCCAGGAGATCCTCGTCATCCTCTCGCTCGCCGGCGCCTCCTTCTACGCCTACAGCCCGTGGGTGGCGCTCGCCGTCGTGGTCGTGATGCTCACGGTCGTGGCGTCGTACCGGCAGAACGTGCACGCCTACCCCAGCGGCGGCGGCGACTACGAGATCGCGACCACCAACCTCGGCAGCAACGCCGGGCTCACCGTGGCCAGCGCTCTCATGGTCGACTACGTGCTGACCGTCGCGGTGTCCGTCGCCAACGGCGTCGACTACGTCGGCGCCACGATCCCGTTCGTGGGCCAGCACAAGACCGCCGTCGCCGTCGGCATCGTCGTCCTGCTGACCGTGGTGAACCTGCGCGGCATCCGCGAGTCGGGTGCCGCGTTCGCCGTCCCGACGTACGCGTTCATGGCCGCCGTCCTCGGGCTGATCGCCTGGGGCGGGTTCCGGCTGCTGGTCCTGGGCGAGCAGATCCAGGCGCCCAGCGCCCACTTCACCATCAAGCCCGAGCAGACCGACCTCACGGCCTTCGCCGCGGCGTTCCTGATCCTGCGCGCGTTCTCCTCCGGCTGCGCGGCCCTGACCGGCGTCGAGGCCATCAGCAACGGCGTGCCCGCGTTCAGGAAGCCCAAGGGCAAGAACGCCGCCACCACGCTGCTGATGATGGGGCTGGTGGCGATCAGCATGTTCAGCGGCATCATCGCCCTCGGCCTGGCGTCAGGGGTGAAGGTGGCCGAGCCGTCGGTGGTCGCCGAGGACCTGCTCAGGCCGGACGGCACGCCCGTCGGTCCCGATTACTACCAGCAGCCGATCATCTCCCAGGTGGCCGACGCGGTGTTCGGGGGCGGGTCGTTGCCGTTCGTCGTCGTCTCGGCGGTGACGGCGCTGATCCTCTTCCTGGCCGCCAACACGGCCTTCAACGGCTTCCCCGTGCTCGGCTCGATCCTGGCGCAGGACCGATACCTGCCGCGCCAGCTGCACACCCGCGGCGACCGGCTGGCCTTCTCCAACGGCATCGTCATTCTGGCACTCGGCGCGTGCCTGCTCCTCTGGGGGTTCGACGCGGACGTCAGCCGCCTGCTCAACCTCTACATCGTCGGGGTCTTCGTCTCGTTCACGCTGAGCCAGACCGGCATGGTCATCCACTGGACCCGCCATCTGAAGACCGAGACCGAGCCCAGGATCCGGCACCAGATGCACCGCTCCCGCGCGATCAACTCCTTCGGGGCGATCATGACGGGGTTGGTGCTCATCGTCGTGCTGCTGACGAAGTTCGTGGTCGGGGCGTGGATCGTGGTGATCGTGATGCCGATGCTGTTCCTCACGATGAAAGGCATCAGGCGTCACTACGACAACGTGGCGGCCGAGCTGGAGATCACCGAGGACTACGAGCCGGCCATGCTGCCCGCGCGCAACCACGCGATCGTGCTGGTCTCGAAGATCCACAAGCCGACCATGCGCGCCCTCGCGTACGCCCGCGTCACCCGGCCGTCCACGCTGGAGGCCGTCACCGTGGGCGTCGAAGGAGAGGAGGCGCGCAGGCTGCAGGAGGAGTGGGAACGCCTGGGCATCCCGGTGCCGCTCAAGATGCTCGACTCGCCCTACCGCGAGATCACCCAGCCCGTCCTCGACTACGTCAAGACGCTGCGCAGGCGCTCACCGCGCGACGTGGTGACCGTGTTCATCCCCGAATACGTGGTCGGCCACTGGTGGGAGCACCTGCTGCACAACCAGAGCGCGCTCCGGCTGAAGGCGCGCCTGCTGTTCAAGCCGGGAGTCATGGTGACCAGCGTGCCCTGGCAGCTGCACTCCTCCGACCGGCTCAAGGGCAGGCCCGAGCCGTTCGCGCCCGGCGCGGTGCGGCGTCCCGCGCAGCAGAGCGACGACGAGGGGCGGGTCAGTTCCCGCTGATCAGCGCGCGCAGCCTGCCGGTGTCGTCCGCGCTCCAACCCGGCGGCGGGGCCACGGCGGCCCACCCGTCCACGACGTCGGAGTTGTAGCGGTGCCCGTGCCCGGGCGGCACCGACAGCGCGGCCGTCATGTCCACCAGCACCTGCCAGAACGTCACCAGCGGGAACCAGTTCATCTGCGGGTTCATGCCCGGCGCCCGCGGCTCCTCCAGCCAGGCCGGCCTGCGGTAGATCAGCTCCGGCGTCCACCACACCACCGGGTCGGAGGCGTTCTGCAGGTAGACCACGCGAGGGTGCGGCCACGGGCCGGGCGGGCGGCTCAGGTCGGCGGGCCGCTGGGCGAACCTGGCCGTCCTGCCGCCGTCGTAGACCGGCCGCCACACCGGGCTGCCGGGTTCGCGGTCCTCGGTGAGCCGCCGCCAGATCGGGTCGGCGTTCGGCGGCCCGACGAACAACCCACCGTCCGTCCTGGCCGCCATGTCGTCCAGGTCGCCGAACGCCCGCTCCAGCTCGTACGAGCCCAGGCTCTCCCCCGACACCACCAGCCGCGGCCGGTCATCGGGCGGCAGCAGGGCCAGCCGGGCGTGCACCGCCTCGAACAACGCCTTGCCCGCGGCCGCCGCCCTGCCCCTGTCGACCAGGAACGACACCCAGCTCGGCAGGTAGGAGTACTGGACCGCGACCATGGCGGAGCGGCCGTTGTACATGTATTCGAGCGCGTCGGCGATGTGCTCGTCCACCCAGCCGGTGCCGGTGGTGCCGAGCACGGCGATGATCGGCCGGTCGAACGCGCCGGTGCGCTCCAGCTCGCGCACGGCCAGCGCCGCCTGCGCCTCGGGCGAGGCCGCGGCCTCGAGGCCGACGTAGACCCTGACGGGCTCGGCGGCCGGACGGCCGGAGAAGGCGGTCAGCAGGGCGGGGGTGACGGCGCTGCCGGCGAAACTACGGCCCTCCCTGCCCAGCGACTCCCAGCTCACCAGCGAGCCCGGGCCGCCCGACAGGGAACGCGACGAGGGCGGGCGCACGCCCGGATTGGTGCCCTTGTTGGCGACCGAGGAGACGTCGCTCACCCTGGCCACGAACCCGGAGAACAGCACGTCGTTCGCCAGCACCCCCACCAGGACGGCGATGACGAGCACACCGATGGCGTGCCCCGCGTACGACGGCAGGAACCGGTCCAGCCAGCCGATCAGCCTGCGGCCGCCCAGGCGTACCAGCCTGCACAGGAACAGGATCACGGCGAACAGGCCGAGGGCCACGGCGAGGATCACCGGCGGGAACCAGGTGATCCGCGTGTCCATGCCCATGAGCGCCCGCAGGTCGCGCTGCCAGTCGTAGCTGTACCAGAGCGTGATCGCGGCCACCGCGGCGCAGCCCGCGATCAGGACCTGCCAGGCGATCCACCGTGCCCGCTCGGACGGACGGTAGCGGATCACCGAACGCGCCAGCGCGCCCAGCGCCGCGCCCGCCGCATAGCCGATGATCCCGGTTACGGCGCCCATGACCCCCTGCAGGAGCCATGTGCGGGGCAGCAACGACGGCGTCAGCGAGGCGCAGGCGAACAGCACGGCCAGGAGCGTTCCCCCGAATCCGAGCCGCCGTCGTACCACCCGCCCCTCGTTCACGATCACCTAGGGTAACCGCTCGCCCGTGGCGGACGTCGCCGCCCCCGCCCGTGACCGCCCGCCGCGCCCGCGCACATAGGGTGTCGGTGTGGAACAGGCATCTCTCGAGTTGACGGTAGGTCCGGTCGCCCATGGCGGCTGGTGCGTGGCACGCCACGAAGGGCGCGTGGTCTTCGTCCGCCATGCCCTGCCCGGCGAGCGGGTGATCGCCGACGTCACCGAGGAGACCACCCGCTTCCTGCGGGCCGACGCCGTGGAGATCCTGGAGCCGTCGCCCGATCGTGTCGTCCCGCCCTGCCCCTACGCCGGCCCGGGGCGCTGCGGCGGTTGCGACTGGCAGCACGCCACGCTGGAGGCGCAGCGGCGGCTCAAGGCGCAGGTCGTGACCGAGCAGCTGCAGCGGCTGGCGGGCATTGAGCGCGAGGTCGTGGTCGAGGAGGTGCCGGGGGCCAAGGACGGCCTCGGCTGGCGCACGCGGGTGCAGTTCGCCGCGCTGCCCTCCGGCGAGCTGGGCTTCCGCCGCCACCGCTCCCACGAGATCGAGGTCGTCGACGCCTGCCTGATCGCCCATCCCGAGGTCGAGGCGGTCGCCGCCGAGGAGCACACCTGGCCTGGCGCGTCGAGCATCGAGGTCATCGCCTCGTCCGGCGGCGACCGGGCCGTGGTCGTCACGCCCAGGCCCCGGCGCAGCGTCACGGTGCCCGACCTCGAAGCGCCCGCCTCCGTCCTGCTCGACCAGGGCAAGGGCCGCACGGTGCCGCGGCGCGGCTCAGGCGTGCTGCACGAGCAGGTGGGCGATCGCCGGTTCCGGGTGGCGGGCAGCGGCTTCTGGCAGGTGCACCCCGGAGCCGCCGAGACGCTGCTGGACGCGGTGCTGGCCTACGCCGCCCCCGAACCGGGGGAGTGGGCGCTCGACCTCTACTGCGGCGTCGGCCTGTTCGCGGCCGGCCTGGCGGAGGCCGTGGGGCCCGAGGGCGCGGTGTTCGGAGTGGAGTCGGAGGAGTCCGCGGTCCGTGACGCCCGCGCCAACCTCCGCGACCTGCCGCAGGCGCGGGTGGAGCGGGGGCGCGTCGAGGACGCCCTCGACCGGCACCAGATCGAGCGGGCCGACCTCGTCGTGGTCGACCCGCCGAGGGCGGGGCTGGGGCGCGAGGTGGTGACGCGCATCGCGTCGCTGGACGCCCTGCGGATCGTGTACGTGTCGTGCGACCCGGCCACCCTCGCCCGCGACCTGGCCTGGCTGGCGGAGCGCGGCTACACCCTGTCGGAGCTGCGGGCGTTCGACGCGTTCCCGATGACCCATCACGTGGAGTGCGTCGCGCTGCTCGTCCGGGCGTAGACCGGGCGGCCCTGCGCAGACCGGGCGGCCCTGCGCAGACCGGGCGGCCCTGCGTAGACCGGGCGGCCCTGCGTAGACCGGGTGGTCGTGCGCGGGCGGGTGGTGCCGTGGCGGGCGGACCTCAGAGCCAGCCCATGCGCTGCGCCGTGCGGATGGCCTCCAGGCGGTTCTGCGCGTTGAGCTTGGTCATGGCGCTGGACAGATAGTTGCGTACGGTGCCCTCGGTCAGGTGCAGCTCTCCGGCGATCCTGGAGATCGTGGCCCCGTCGCCGGCCAGGCGGAGCGCGTCGCGTTCGCGCTCGGTCAGCGGGCTGTCGCCGGCGGCCATCGCCGCGGCGGCCAGCTCGGCGTCGAGGTAGCGCCCGCCCGCCTGGACCTTGCGGATGGCCATCGCCAGCTCCTCCGCGGAGGCGTCCTTGCCGAGGAAGCCGCTCACGCCCGCCGCCATGGCCCGGCGCAGGTAGCCGGGACGACCCAGGCTGGTCAGGATGACGATCTTGCACTGGGAGCTGATCCGCTCGGCGGCGCTCAGGCCGTCCATGCCGGGCATCTCGATGTCGAGGACGGCCACGTCGGGGCGGTGCTCGGCCACCGCGGGCACGACCTCGTCGCCCCGGCCCACCTGGGCCACGACCTCGATGCCGTCCTCCAGGTCGAGCAGGGCCGCGATGGCGCCCCTGACGAGGTGCTCGTCGTCGGCGAGCAGCACGCGTGTGGTCATGCGGGTGTGCTCCTCGTGCGCGGCACGTGCGCGGTCATGCGGGCACCGCCGCGCGCAGGAGGTAGTGGCCCTCGCGGGTCGGCTCGGCCTCCAGGATGCCGCCCGCCGCGCGCACGCGCTGGGCCAGCCCCGCCAGGCCGTTCGGCGCGTGCTCGCCCACCGGCCCGTTCACCCCGTCGTTGGACATCTCCAGCACTCCGTCCTGGATCGTGATCGTGCAGCGTTCGGCCTTGCTGTGCTTGAGCACGTTCGTCGCGCCCTCGCGCACGACCGTGGCCAGCAGCGTGCGCGCCTCGGGCGACAGCGAGGCGGCCTCCGCGCGCACGGTGCAGCGCACGTTCGCCGCCTCCAGCACCGCCCGGACGCTGGCGAGGACCTCGTCGAGATCGATCGCCCGGTAGTTCTGGACGACGTTGCGCACCTCGCGCAGCGACTGCCTGGCCAGGTCGCGCACCTCGAACATCTCGGCCGCGGCCGCCTCCTGCCCGGAGCGCAGGGTCTGCTCGGCGCGGGCGGTCCTGGCCGCGATGTCGGTGAGGCTCTGCCCGAGCAGGTCGTTGAGGTCGCGGGCGAAGCGCAGCCGCTCCTCCGACACCGCCAGCCTGGACAGCGCCTCCTGCCCTTCGTGCGCCTCCCTGGTCAGGTGCCAGAGCCGCAGGTTGGCCCACATCGCGCCGACGGAGATGGCGGTCATCACCGTCTGTACGAGCACCAGCTCGGGAGAGAAGGCGTTGACCAGCGTCACGTACAGGTTGATGACCACGATCGACGCGACCGACAGGGCGATGACGGTAGTTCTGCGGGCGAACGTCGTGATCAGCCCCAGCCACGCCGGGATCACCCAGATGAGCGGGAGGACAGACAGGAGGAGGACGATCACCCCGGTGACCGCGATGATCGCCGTGGGCCGTTTCCCGCCCCTGACGGCGATCCTGAACGGCCGCGTGCTCAGCACGGTGAAGACCAGCAGCAACACCGCGGCGGCCGCGACCACCGGCCAGGGCAGGCCCAGCTGCCAGCGGACGTACAGGTCGAAGAATCCGATGCCGGACAGCAGCAGGAGAAGGTCCGCGGACCAGACGATCAGCCAGCGGGCCTTGTCGAACTTCGTCGCGTTCCGTACGCGGGAGATCACCTTCACGGCGGCACCGCCGCGCGCAGCAGGAACTCGCCCGACCTGGTCGGCGCCGCGGAGAACGAGCCGCCCGCCGCGACCAGCCGCTCCGACAGCCCGCGCAGGCCGTTGCCGGGCGTGCCCGGCTGCCCGTTCACGCCGTCGTTGACCATTTCGAGCACGCCCCCGTCGATGGTGATGGCGCAATGGGTGGCCCTGCTGTGCTTGAGCACGTTGGTGCCGCCCTCGCGCACCGCCCACGCCAGCAGCGTCCGCGACTCCGGCGGCAGCCCGTCGGCCCTGGCCTCGATCACGCAGCGGGCGCCCGTGGCCTCCAGCGCGACGCGTACGCCGTCGAGCTCCTCGTCCAGGTCGAGCATCTGGTAGCCGTGCACGGCCTGCTGCACCTCGGCCAGCGACTCGCCGGCCAGCTCGCGTACGGCGGCCATCTCGGCGGCCGCCCTCACGGTGTCCTTGGTGGCCAGCTTGGCGGCCAGCTCGCTCTTCAGCGTGATCACCGCGAGGCTGTGGCCGAGCAGGTCGTGCAGGTCACGGGCGAAGCGCAGGCGCTCCTCCGCGACGGCCAGGCTGGCCTTCGCCTCCCGGCTCTTGTGCGCGTCCCTGATCATCCACCAGAGCCAGCGCCACAGCAGCATGGCTCCGATCATGACGGCGGCCGCGGCCGACTCGCTGAGCAGGACGCTCGGCCACGTCTGGCCGCTCACGTGGACGACGAATGCGGTGGACAGGGCGACCGCGACCGCGGCCAGGCAGGCCGTCGCCCGCAGCGACAGGTAGAGGGCGGCGGCCGACAACCACAGAGTGACGCTCTCCCAGCGCAGGCCGGCGATACTGCCGCTGTGCGGCATGAGCAGCAGCACGCCCGCCGCGCAGACCGCCGCGATCGCGAGTTTCGGCGTGGGCCTCGGCCGGTGGTCGAAGGCCTGCCTGAGGAGGAGGGGGTAGAGCCCGAAGAAGCCGAGCAGGCACACGAGGACGGCCACCGTGCGAGGGACGGAGATCGTGCCGGCCGCCATCTCCGCGACGGTGAACCCGGCGAACATCAGGGCCATGAAGGCCGTCGCGGCGTCCATCCAGTAGATGAGGAGCTTTCTGGCCGTGTCGGGACGTGCCGCCATCACGCCCTCCCCATGCTGACAGAAACCTCACCGCTGCCCGGAATCCTATCTTCAGGACAGCGCCCGCCAGAGAATCCGCGAGACGCCCTGCGGTGGCTCCGCTCCACGCAGCGACAGCCAGGCCAGCCGGTGGCGGGTGGCGTACGCGGCCAGCGTGCGCGCGTCCGACGCGCCCAGATCGGAGCCCCCGGCCAGCACCGGGGTCAGCGCGATGCGCTCCCACGCCTCGCCGGGATCGTCCAGGCCCTGCGCCCGCGCGACCTGGGCGCGGGCCGCCCGCACGGCCGTCGCCACCCTGCCCAGCCGGCTGCGGTGCGCCGTACGCGGCCCGAGAGCGGCCAGCAGGTTGACGGTCCCGATGTCCGCGCCCGCCCGCCGCGTGGTCCGCAACATCGCCGCGTCGGCAGGGCTCAGCCCGCCGGACCTCAGCGGCAGGGTGAAGCTCACGCGCAGGTCGCGCTCCTGCTGCAGGGCGTTGATGGCGCGCGCCCTGCGCAGCACGGCGGCCCTGTCGGCGCTGTCGCGCACCTCGAAGTCGATGGCGGTGGCGCCGTAGGCTTCGACGATCCTGCGGTAGGCGGTGGCGAGCCCGCCGGGCCGGGTGCAGGTCGCGGCCAGCTCGCGCCCGCCCTTCCCGCCGAACACGAGCACGGCGTCGCCGCCCAGCGCCCTGAGCCGGCCGATCGGCTTGCCGGGAGCGGGGGAGCCCGTCCAGGCCGGCACGCAGCCGTCGCCGCCCGCGACGAGGTGGCCGAGCGCGTACCGGCGGACGCCGGTGCGGCGGTACCGCGCGGGGAGGTCGAACTCGGGCTCGCGGGCGGAGTCGACGAACGTCACGTACGTCGTCGGCGGAGGTCCCTCGGAGACCACGGGCGAGAGCGAAGGCGACGGCCGCGCGACCGGTGGGGGCGCGGTCGCCTGCTCCCGGCCGTCCGCCGGGAGCAGGCGGATCGCTGTGCCGGTGCCCGCGACGAGCGCGAGCGCGCCCAGGATCGCCAGAGGACGTGGGAGCAGGCCGGGCTCCCTGGTGTGCCGCGGCATAGGCCACCCCGTGTGGTCGGTCGGCTACGTACAGCGCTGGCGGGTGCACGCTACCAACCGCGGGCGGCACGGCGCGGCCCTTTGCAGGTTCGCGTCCGTTGTGTGCGGATAATGTGGGCATGAAGCTGCGGATCTTCACCGAGCCCCAGCAGGGCGCGACATATGACGACCTGCTCTCCGTCGCACAGGCTGCCGAACGCCTGGGTTTCGACGCTTTTTTCCGGTCTGACCACTACCAGCGCATCGGCGCCGGCGACCCGGGCCCCGGCTCGACCGACGCCTGGATCACGCTTGCCGGCCTGGCCAGGGAGACCTCAAGGATCCGGCTGGGCACGCTGGTGAGCCCGGCCACGTTCCGGCTGCCGGGGCCGCTGGCGATCAGCGTGGCCCAGGTCGACCAGATGAGCGGGGGCCGGGCCGAGCTGGGCTTCGGCACCGGCTGGTACGACGGCGAGCACGCCGCGTACGGCATCCCCTTCCCGCCGACGGGCGAGCGTTTCGCGCGCTTCGAGGAGCAGCTCGAGATCATCACGGGCCTGTGGACGGCGGAGAAGGGCTACTCCTTCGAGGGCAGCTACTACCGGCTCGCCGACTCGCCCGCCCTGCCCAAGCCCGTCCAGCGGCCCAGGCCGCCGGTCATCATCGGCGGGTTCGGCGCCAAGCGCACGCCGCGGCTGGCGGCGACGTACGCGGACGAGTACAACGTGCCGTTCCGCACCCTGCCGGAGATCAAGGAGGCCTTCGACCGGGTGCGCGCGGCGTGCGAGAGCACCGGGCGCACCGTGCTGCTGTCGACGGCGCACACCACGGTCGTGGGAGCCGACCAGGCGGAGGTCGAGCGGCGCGCGGCGGCCGTCGGCGAGAACCCGGACACCCTGAGCGAGCGCGGCCTGGCCGGCACCCCCGCCGAGGTGGCCGAGAAGCTCGCCAAGCTCGCCGACCTCGGCGCGGAGCACGTCTACCTGCAGATCCTCGACCTGGCCGACCTGGAACACCTGGAGCTGATCGCCGCCGAGGTGCTTCCGCACGTGGCGTAATCGATTGGCGGCGCTTCGCGTGGTTACGGCACACTTGTGCGGGTGCTGTTGACGATCACGACCACCGCGAGGCCCGCCACCGATCTCGGCTTCCTCCTGCACAAGCATCCCGAGCGCGTGCAGGAGTTCGGCCGGTCGTTCGGCACGGCCACGGTGTTCTACCCCGAGGCCGGCGATGAGCGCTGCACGGCGGCGCTCATGCTCGAGGTCGACCCGATCGCGCTGGCCAGGTCGCGCGGCAAGGGCTCGCCCGACTTCAGCCTGTCGCAGTACGTCAACGACCGCCCCTACGCCGCCTCCTCACTGCTGGCCGTGGCGCTGGCCGACGTGTTCCGCACCGCGCGGGCCGGCCGGTGCGGGGCCAGGCCCGAGCTGCCGGCCACGCCGCTGCCACTGGAGCTGCGGCTGCCCGCGCTGCCCTGCCGGGGCGGGCCCGACCTGGCGCGGCGGCTGTTCGAGCCGCTCGGCTGGGAGGTGGCCGCGCAGCCGATCGTGCTCGACGACGGCTTCCCGGAGTGGGGGGAGTCGCGCTACGTCCGGCTCACCCTGAGCGGGTCCGCCCGCCTGGCCGACGCCCTCAACCACCTGTACGTGCTGCTGCCGGTGCTCGACGACGGCAAGCACTACTGGATCGCGCCCGACGAGGTCGACAAGCTCATCAGGGCGGGGGAGGGATGGTTGCACGGCCACCCGGAGCGCGGCCTGATCACCCGGCGCTACCTGGGGCGGCGCTCGAAGCTGGCCCGTACCGCGCTGGCGCGCCTGGCGGAGCTGGGCGACGAGACCGAGGAGCAACTGGAGCCCGCGGTCGAGGAGGACGCGCCCGCCGGCGAGGCCGCCACGGAGGCGGAGACCACGGAGGCGGAGTCCACGGAGGCGGAGTCCACGGAGGCGGAGACCACCGGGGCCGGCGCCACGACCGGCGAAACCGCCGAACCACCAACCGGCCTCGATCCGGCACAGAACGGCGAGGCGCAGGAGGCCGCAGCCGAGGACGCCGGGGCGCGCGAGGGTGCGGGCGGTGGCGCGCCCAAGGGCAGGTCGCTCAGCGTGCGGCGGCGCGAGGCCGTGCTCGCCAAGCTGGAACAGCTCGGCGCGGCCAGCGTGATCGACCTCGGGTGCGGCCAGGGCGAGCTGGTCGGCGCGCTGCTGGCCAGGCCCCGGTTCGCCAGGGTCGGCGGCATGGACGTCTCGTCGATGGCCCTCACCATCGCCGCCCGCAAGCTGCGCCTCGACCGCATGCCGGACAACAAGCGGGCCCGGCTCACCCTGTTCCAGGGCGCGCTCACCTACACGGACAAGCGGCTGTCCGGCTACGACGCCGCCGTCCTCATGGAGGTGATCGAGCACGTCGACCCGCCCCGGCTGGCCGCGCTCGAACGCGTCGTGTTCGCCCACGCCAGACCCGGTCACGTGCTCGTCACCACGCCCAACATCGAGCACAACGTCCGCTACGAGTTCCTGACCGGGCTGCGCCACCCCGACCACCGTTTCGAGTGGACCCGCGCCGAGTTCGCCGCCTGGGCCACCCGGGTGGCCGGGCGGTACGGCTACCAGGTGGCGTTCGAACCGGTCGGCGACGACGACCCCGAGGTCGGCCCGCCCACCCAGATGGGAGTGTTCACCCGTGATCAGCGTTCCTGAGCTCTCCCTCGTGGTGCTCGTCGGCGTCTCCGGCAGCGGCAAGTCCACGTTCGCGGCCCGGCACTTCGGGCCCACGCAGGTCATCTCCTCCGACTTCTGCCGGGGCCTGGTCTCCGACGACGAGAACGACCAGTCGGCCACGCCGGCGGCGTTCGACCTGCTGCACCACATCGTCGGCGTGCGCCTGTCCAGGGGGCTGCTCACCGTCGTCGACGCCACCAACGTCCAGTACGCCGCCCGCAAGAGCCTCATCGAGCTGGCCAGGAAACACGACGTGCTGGCCGACGCCATCGTGCTCGACGTGCCGGAGGAGGTGGCGATCGAGCGCAACGCCGCCCGCCCCGACCGCGACTTCGGCCCCGGCGTGGTGATCAGGCAGCGCAAGGACCTGCGCCGCTCGCTCGGCAAGATCTCGCGCGACGGCTTCAGGAAGGTCCACGTGCTGCGGGGCCTCGACGAGATCGACGCCGCCACGGTCGGCTACGAGAAGGCGTGGTCGGACAAGACGGAGCTGACCGGGCCGTTCGACATCATCGGCGACGTCCACGGCTGCCGTTCGGAGCTGGAGACCCTGCTCGGGAAGCTCGGCTGGCAGCCCGGCCCGCAGGGTCTCACGCACCCGGAGGGCCGTACCGCGGTGTTCGTCGGCGACCTGGTGGACCGCGGGCCCGACACGCCGGGCGTGCTGCGCCTGGTCATGGACATGGTCGAGGCCGGCACGGCGATCTGCGTGATGGGCAACCACGAGCAGAAGCTGGTGCGCGCGCTCAACGGACGCAAGGTCAAGGTCGCGCACGGCCTGCAGGAGTCGCTCGACCAGCTCGCCGCGCAGCCGCCGGGGTTCGCCGAGCGGGCCAGGACGTTCATGGACGGCCTGCTCAGCCACTACCGCCTCGACGGCGGCCGGCTCGTCGTCGCGCACGCGGGGCTGAAGGAGGCCTACCACGGCCGCGCCTCGGGCCGGGTGCGCGCGTTCGCCCTGTACGGCGACACGACCGGCGAGACCGACGAGTACGGCCTGCCGGTCCGCTACCCGTGGGCCGACGAATACCGGGGCCGGGCCACGGTCGTCTACGGCCACACGCCCACGGTCGCCCCCGAGTGGGTGAACAACACGATCTGCCTCGACACGGGCTGCGTGTTCGGCGGCCACCTGACCGCGCTGCGCTACCCGGAGCGCGAGATCGTCCAGGTTCCCGCGGAGAAGGTGTGGTACGAGCCGACGAAGCCGCTCGGCGCCGCCCAGGCGCGCGATCCCGGCATGCTCGACATCAACGACGTGATCGGCACCCGGCACGTCGAGACCAGGTTCGGCGCCCGGGTCAAGATCATGGAGGAGAACGCGGCCGCCGCGCTGGAGGTCATGAGCCGGTTCGCGGTCGATCCGCGCTGGCTGGTCTATCTGCCGCCCACCATGGCGCCGCCGGAGACCTCCACGCTCGACGGCTACCTGGAGCACCCGCACGAGGCGTTCGAGGAGTTCGCCGCCGCCGGGGTGAGCGAGGTCGTGTGCGAGGAGAAGCACATGGGCTCGCGGGCCGTCGCCGTGCTGGCCAGGACGCCGGAGGTGGCCGCCGCCCGGTTCGGCGTGAGCGACGGCAGCGCGGGCGCGGTGTTCACGCGCACCGGGCGGCCGTTCTTCGCCGACACCGCGCCTCTGGTGGCACGGCTGCGCGAGGCCTGCGAGCCGCTCTGGGCGGAGCTGGGCTCGGACTGGGTGGTGCTCGACTGCGAGCTGCTGCCCTGGTCGGCGAAGGCGGGCGAGCTGATCAGGTCGCAGTACGCCTCCGTCGGGGCGGCCGCCCGCGCCGCGCTGCCCGAGGCGATCGCGGCCCTGGAGGCGGCGGCCGGTCGCGGGCTGGAGGTCGGCGATCTGCTCGGCCGCACCCGGCGCCGCTCCGGCAACGCCGCCCTGTTCCGCGACGCGTACGCGCGGTACTGCTGGCCCGTCGACGGGCTGGAGGGGATCCGGGTGGCGCCGTTCCAGATCCTGGCCTGCGAGGGAAGGGCCACGGCGCTGGAGCCGCACGCCTGGCACCTGTCCACGCTGGGGCTGCTCGAGTCCCCGCTGATCGCCAGGACCGAGCACGTCTTCGTGACGCTCGGCTCGCCCGAGTCCAGGGCCGCGGCCACCGCCTGGTGGGAGTCGATGACGGCGGCGGGCGGCGAGGGCATGGTGGTCAAGCCGGCCGCCTACGCGCCGGGCCGCGTGCAGCCGGGGGTCAAGGTGCGGGGGCGCGAATACCTGCGGATCATCTACGGCCCCGACTACACCGAGTCGCTCGACGTGCTGCGCAGGCGCTTCCTCGGCAAGAAGCGCTCGCTGGCGCTGCGCGAGTACGCGCTGGGGCTGGAGGCGCTGTCGCGGCTGGCCGACGGCGAGCCGGGATGGCGTGTCCACGAGCCGGTCTTCGCGGTGCTGGCCCTCGAGTCGGAGCCGGTCGACCCCCGCCTGTGACGGGCATACGTGGGTGATCCGCGGGTAGTTCCCCCGCCTGGGGGAAGGACCTGCATGGCTACTCAGCACACCCATCAAGAGCACTTGAGTCACGTCGTGTTCATCACGGCGGCGGCGGCTGTCGGCGGGTTCCTGTTCGGCTACGACAGCTCCGTCATCAACGGCGCGGTCGTCGGGATCCAGAACCACTTCCGCGTGGGGCCGGTGGTGATCGGGTTCGTGGTGGCGATCGCGCTGCTCGGGTCCGCCTTGGGAGCATGGATGGGCGGCCGGATGGCCGACCGGCTGGGGCGCACCCGGTCCATGCAGGTGGCGGCGGCGCTGTTCGCGGTCAGCTCGATCGGGCAGATGTTGCCGTTCGCCGTCTGGGATCTGGGGTTCTGGCGGGTGGTCGCGGGTTTCGCCATCGGCATGGCGTCGGTGCTCGGCCCCGCCTACATCGCCGAGGTGGCGCCGCCCGCCTACCGGGGGCGGCTGGGCTCCTTCCAGCAGCTGGCCATCGTGCTCGGCATCGCGGTCTCGCAGCTGGTCAACTACGTGATCGCCAGCATCGCCGGCGGCAACGTCAACAACCACCTGGGGCCGCTGCAGGCCTGGCAGTGGATGCTCGGGGCGTGCGTCGTGCCCGCCCTGCTCTACCTGCTGTTCGCCTCGATCATCCCGGAGTCCCCGCGTTACCTGATCATGTCGGGGCGGAGCAGGAAGGCGCGCGAGGTGCTGGCCGAGGTCGAGGGCGAGGACATCGACCTCGACGCACGGGTGGCGGAGATCCAGCACGTGCTGCGCACCGAGAAGGTGCCGGGGCTGAAGGACCTGCGCGGCCCCGCGCTCGGGCTGCTGCCGATCGTCTGGATCGGCATCGTCCTGTCGGCCTTCCAGCAACTCGTCGGCATCAACGTGATCTTCTACTACTCGTCCGTGTTGTGGCAGTCGGTCGGCATCAACCAGGCCGACTCGCTGCTGATCAGCTTCTCCAGCTCGATCATCAACATCATCGGCACGTTCATCGCCATCTCGCTGGTCGACAAGATCGGCCGGCGGCCGCTGCTCATGATCGGGTCGGCCGGGATGGCGATCTCGCTGGCCACCGCGGCGTGGGCGTTCAGCGCGGCGCGGCTGGTGGAGGGGACGGTGTCCCTGCCCAACCCGCAGGGGGCGATCGCGCTCGTGGCGGCGAACGTGTTCGTGTTGTTCTTCGCGCTGTCCTGGGGCGTGGTGGTCTGGGTGCTGCTTGGCGAGATGTTCCCCAACCGCATCCGCGCCGCCGCCCTGGGCGTCGCCGCGGGGGCGCAGTGGATCGCCAACTGGCTGATCACGGTGTCGTTCCCGGCGCTGTCGGAGTGGAACCTGTCGCTCACGTACGCCGCGTACTCGGCCTTCGCCGTCCTTTCCTTCCTGTTCGTCGCCAAGTGGGTCAGGGAGACCAAGGGGCGCAAGCTTGAGGAGATGGGCTGAGACGGCCGGGGTGGCCGGGGCACGCGCCCCAGGCCACCGTCGCCCGTGCGTCCCGGAGGGGCATCACTTCGTGACGAAGTCCTGGGTCCAGTAGATCCGGCCCTGGCCGTCCTTCTTCGCGCCGACACCGATGAGGTTGTAGCGGCAGTTCATGATGTTGGCCCGGTGGCCGGAGCTGTTCATCCAGGCCCGCACCACGGAGGCCGCAGAGGGCTGGCCCCAGGCGACGTTCTCTCCCCATGCCCGGAACCCGGTGAGGCCCGCCGCCTCGATGCGCTGCCGGAGGTCGGGGCGTCCGGGGAGTTTGTGCGCCATCTTGTTCTGCTCCGCCATGTCGGAGGAGTGGCCGACGGCGGCGGCGTGGAGTTTCCGGTCGTGCTTGAGCGGCCCGCAGCCGCCTTTGGCGCGTTCGGCGTTGGTCAGCTTGACGACCTCGTTCTCCACGGCCGTGCCCACCCCGCCCGAGGAAGGGGGAGTGGCGTCGTCGCCCGGGTCGCACGTCAGCTTGGCGGCCTTGGACGTGACGGTGTGGCCGCGGTAGTCGGTGGCGAACGCGTAATAGGTGCCCGGCCGGCAGTCGGTCTTCAGGGTGATGCGGCCGTTCCTGGTCGCGCCGCTCTTGACGACCGGATCCCGTCCCTCCACGGCGCGCTTGATGCGGATGCGGAGGAGCGCGGGGCCGAAGCACCCGCGGCGGACGGCGAATGACGTGATCTTCTGTGCCTCGTCGTCGAGCCGGGGCTTGGCCACGTTCACCCGGCACGCGGCCTCGGATGCGGTGGCGGCCTGCGCCGTGCCGAGCGGCGCGCTCAGCGCCGCCACGGTCACGAGACCGGCGAGTACCCCAAGGGGTCTACGCATAAGGGTGTGCCTCCAGTTGCGATAGATGCTGGATGGGACCGCATTCTGTCGGGAAAGCTACCGATTTGTCATCGAATCGCGATAAAAGCCGGTAAACCAGAGTGACTTTAGAGGCGACGTTGCGATCAAGCTGGGGTCCCCGCTGCCTCCCGTGCCGGGTCTCCGGTTGAACCGGTTAGGCCGTACCCGCTGATGTGGTCGTTTCATGCCTCGGTGCGTGGCGGGTCCGCAGTGGGAGCGTTTGCGGGACCACGTCTCGAAAGCGTCACGGCCCTTGACGTACGCGTCACCAGGAATTTACGTTCGCGGTACTTATCCGGTTCAGCAGGCCGTCGCCGGCCTACCACTACTGAAGAAGTGATCGCTCACCGGCCAGCGGGCGGGAGTGTGCTCGCCGTCCTGATGGGAGCGCTCCCACGCGATGCGGGCCCGTTCGAAGCCGCTCATCGGGGTTGTCTAGCAGACGTGCGAACCTTCGCGCCCGGCGCGGAGGAAGGAGAGAAGAGATGCGTATCCGGGCTCGGATCCTCATCCCGGTCGTGGCGGCGGGCCTGCTGGCCACGGCCTGCACCGGCGGCGGATCCACGCCGAACCCGCCGGCCTCACAGGCACAGGGCCAGTCCGGCGCCGCCAGCGCCGACCCCGACCAGCTGCCGCGCAACGAGACCCTGTACACCACCGGCACGCAGTGGGGCCCGCCCCTCAACTACAACCCCATCCGGGAGTGGGACTCCGCCGTGGGCACCAAGGGCCTGGTGTACGAGACGCTGTTCCACTACGACACCAACGCGGCCAAGCTCGTCCCGTGGCTGGCCGAGAGCGGCTCGTGGACCGATGACACCACCTACGAGCTCAAGCTCCGCCAGGGCGTCAAGTGGTCCGACGGCCAGCCGTTCGCCGCCAAGGACGTCGTCTACACCTTCGAGCTCGGCAAGATGGAGACGATCCCGTTCCACAACCTCTGGGACTGGCTGGAGAAGGTCGAGGCGACCGACGACCAGACCGTGACGTTCACCTTCTCCGAGGCCAACTACCAGCAGTGGGACTACATGCTCTACAGCCGGGCGATCGTCCCCGAGCACGTCTGGAAGGACCGCTCGGAGAAGGAGGTGCTCGACGGGACCAACGACAACCCGGTCTCCACGGGCGCGTACACGTTCATGAGCAAGGACCAGGACCGCGTGGTCCTGCAACGGCGTGACGACTGGTGGGGCAAGACGGCGCTCAACATGGAGCCCAAGCCCCGCTACATCGTGGACATCGCCACGCCGAGCAACGAGGTCGCGATGGGCATGCTGCTGCAGAAGGGCCTCGACCTCAGCAACAACTTCCTGCCCGGCGTGGCCAACCTGGTGCAGGGCAACTTCGGACTGACCACCTACTACAAAGAGCCGCCGTACATGTTGTCGGCCAACACCGCCTGGCTGGTGCCCAACACCACGAAGAAGCCGATGGACGACCCCGCCTTCCGCAAGGCGCTGGCCTCGTCGATCGACGTCAAGAAGATCGTCGAGAGCGTGTACGGCAACCTCGTCAAGGCGGCCAGCCCGACGGGCCTGCTCCCGCAGTGGGACACGTACGTGGACAAGAACGTGGTGTCCGCGTCCGGCTTCGCCTTCGACCCGGGCAAGGCGAAGAAGCTGCTGGCCGACGCCGGCTACAAGGACGGCGACGGCGACGGGTTCGTGGAGAACAAGGACGGCTCCAAGATCAGCCTGACGCTCATCGTGCCGTCGGGCTGGACCGACTGGATGGAGTCGGCCCGGTCGATCGCGACCAGCGCCAAGGCCGCCGGCATCCAGATCACGCCCGACTTCCCCGACTTCAACGCCCTGGTGGAGAAGCGCACCGAGGGCGACTTCGACCTGCTCATCAACAACGAGCGCCAGCTGTCCAACTCGCCGTACACCTACTACGAGTACATGTTCCAGCTGCCGGTCAGGAAGCAGCAGAACACGGTCAACTTCGCCCGCTACGAGAACGAGAAGGCCTGGGGCCTCGTGCAGCAGCTCGACCAGGTCAGGACCGACGACACCGCCGGCATGCAGAAGATCACCTCGCAGCTCCAGCAGATCCACTTCGACGACATGCCGATCATCCCGCTCTGGTACAACGGCCTGTGGGCGCAGCACAGCACCAGCACGTGGAAGAACTGGCCGGCCGCGGAGGGCAGCGCACCCAAGACCGGCGCCGTCATGTGGCGCAACTGGTTCGAGCTGGGCGGCTTCGAGACGCTCACCCAGCTCCAGCCCGCCGGCTCCTGACCTCTGACCGTTCACCCCTCCGCCCCGCGCGGCTCGGGCCGCCGGGGGCGGAGGGCCTCTCGGAGAACACGCGTGCGTCGCTACTTCAGCAGGAAACTGCTCATCTACGGATTGACCTTCTTCGTCGCCGTCACGGTCAACTGGCTGATCCCGCGCTTCATGCCGGGTGATCCGGTGGCGAGCATGGTGGCGCGGGCGAACGTCGCCCAGCCCGAGGCCGTCGAGGCGATGCGGGCCTACTACAACGATCTCTTCGGCTTCGACCAGCCGCTCTGGCAGCAGTACGTGAACTTCTGGGGCGCGATGTTCCGGGGCGACTTCGGGATCAGCATCTGGTTGTTCCCGACCCCGGTCAGCACCGTGATCAACGGGGCTGTGCCGTACACGCTGGGCCTGATCATCCCGTCGGTGCTGCTGAGCTGGGTGGTGGGCAACCGGTTCGGCGCCTACGCCGCCCGGCGCAAGCTGCTCGACAACACCGTGCTGCCCGTCGGCTACGTGCTGACGGCCATGCCGTACATGTGGCTGGCGGTGCTGCTGGCCTGGGCGCTCGGCGTGATCGCCGGCCTCTTCCCCGTCGCGGGCGGCTACAGCTTCTCGATGCGGCCCAACTGGTCGTGGACGTTCGTGCTGGACCTGCTGCACCACTGGACGCTGCCGTTCCTGTCGTTGTTCCTGGTGGCGCTGGGCGGCTGGGCGATCGGCATGCGCAACATGATCATCTACGAGCTGGAGTCCGACTACTCCAACTACCTGTCGGCGCTCGGCGCGCCCGCCCGGCTCATCCGCAGGTACGCCTTCCGCAACGCCGTCCTGCCCCAGATCACCGGCCTGGCCCTGCAACTGGGCGTGCTCGTGGCGGGAGCGCTCGTCACCGAGATCGTCTTCGCCTACCCGGGCCTGGGCAGCCTGATCCTCAAGGCGATCCAGAACCAGGACTTCTTCCTGCTCCAGGGCACGTTCCTGTTCATCGTGCTCGGAGTGCTGATCGCCAACTTCATCATCGACATCGTTTATGTCGTGGTCGATCCCCGGACCAGGGCGGGAATGGCGGGTGCGCAGGCATGACGACACTCCAGGAGACCGAGCCCCGCGAGCGGGAGGGGGTGCGCCGCGAGGCGCTGCACTTCGCCGTGCGCAACGGCAAGCTGATGGCCGGGTTCGGCGTCGTGGCCGTGCTGCTCGTGCTGGGCCTGGCCGGGCCGCTGCTGGTCAGCGGCACGCCCAACGACTACGGCACCCGCCCCATGAGCCCGCCGTCGGCCGAGCACTGGCTCGGCACCACCACGTTCGGCCAGGACATCTTCCTCCAGTTCGTGCACGGCCTGCGCGCCACCTTCCTCGTGGGCGTCATCGGCGGCGGCATCGCGGCGGTCATCGGCATGCTCGTGGGATTCGTGGCCGGCTACCGGGGCGGCGTGGTCGACGAGGTGCTCAACATGCTGACCAACGTCATCCTGGTCATCCCCACGCTGGCCGTGCTGCTGATCATCAACGCCTACCTGGGCATCCGGAGCGTGGCGGTGCAGGGCCTGTTCATCGGGCTGACGCAGTGGCCGTGGGCGGCGCGGGCGATCAGGGCGCAGACGTTCTCGCTGCGTACCCGGGAGTTCGTGGACCTGGCGCGGATGAGCGGATCGGGCACCTGGCGGATCATCTCCAGGGAGATCGCGCCGAACATGAGCTCCTACCTGTTCATGACGTTCATCCTGCTGTTCGGTGGCGCGATCCTCATCGCCTCCTCGCTCGACTTCATCGGCCTCGGCCCGACCGAGGGCGTCTCGCTCGGCCTGATGTTGCAGAACGCCAACCAGTGGAGCGCCCTCCAGCTCGGCATGTGGTGGTGGTTCGTGCCGCCGGGCGCCGGCATCACGGCGATCGTGGGCGCCCTGTACGTCGCCAACGTCGGGCTCGACGAGGTCTTCAACCCGAAACTGAGGGAGACATGAGTCTGCAGGTCAGCGAGCTCCGGGTGTACTACAGGACGCTCAAGGGCGAGGTGCGCGCGCTCGACGGCATGACCTTCGGGCTCGGCGACGGCGAGATCCTCGGCCTGGTCGGCGAGTCCGGCTGCGGCAAGAGCACCCTGGGCAAGAGCCTCATCCGCATGGACGGGCGCATGCGCCACGTCGGCGGCACGGTCGTGCTCGACGGCCGGGAGCTGCCGATCGGCGACGACCGCGCGATGAACGACTTCCGCTTCCGCGAGGTCTCCCTCATCCCGCAGTACGCCATGAGCGCGCTCAACCCGACCCGCAGGCTGCGCAGGATGGTCACCGAACTGCTCAGATCCAGGGGCTCGGCGGTGGACACCGCCGAGCTGGAGCGCCGGATGGACCAGGTCGGCCTGCCCCGCGAGGTGCTCGACCGCTACCCGATCGAGCTGTCGGGCGGCATGAAGCAGCGCATGGTGATGGTGATCTCCACACTGCTCGACCCGTCGCTGCTGATCGCCGACGAGGTCACCTCGGCGCTCGACGTCTCCACGCAGAAGGCCGTCGCCCGCGCCCTGCTCGGCTTCCGTGAGAGCGGCTACGTCAAGAGCATGATCTTCGTCACGCACGACATCGCGCTCACCCACCACATCGCCGACACGATCATGGTCATGTACGCGGGCAGGCTCGCCGAGAAGGCGCCGGCCGACGTGATCGTCAAGGCGCCCCGCCACCCGTACACGAAGCTGCTGCTCGACTCCCTGCCCGAGGTCGGCGTGCGCTACGCCGACCGCCGGCTCGAGGGCATTCCCGGGAGCCCGCCCTCGCTGCTCGACCCGCCCGCCGGCTGTCGCTTCCGCGCCCGCTGCCCGATCGCGGGGGACGAGTGCGCGCAGGACCCGCCGGTGGCCGAGCTCGCCCCCGACCACCACGTCGCTTGCTGGAAGGCCTGATGCTCAGACTCGACGACGTCACCAAGGAATTCAGGATCGGCGCCTTCGGCGGCAAGAGCGTCACGGCCGTGCGGGAGGTGAGCTTCGAGGTCGTCCCCGGCGAGGTCGTCTCGCTGATCGGGGAGAGCGGAAGCGGCAAGAGCACGATCGGCCGGATGATCCTCGGGCTGAACCCGGTCACCCGCGGCTCGATCAGCTTCGACGGGCGGCCCGTCCGGGCGGGCAAGGAGTACTACCGCCACATCCAGGGCATCTTCCAGGACCCGTTCAGCTCGTTCAACCCGGTGTTCAAGGCCGACCGCGTCTACAGCATGATCAAGGAGGCGTACTACCCGGCCGTCCCCCAGGCCGAGTGGGCGGAGCGCGTCGAGGCGGCGCTGCGCGACGTGCGGCTCAACCCCGGCCAGGTGCTCGGCAAATACCCCCACCAGCTCAGCGGCGGCCAGCTGCAGCGCCTGCTCATCGCCCGCGCGCTGCTGCTGGACATCAAGCTGCTGGTCGCCGACGAGATCACCAGCATGCTCGACGCCTCCACGCGTATCGACGTGCTCAACCTGCTGGCCGAGCTGAAGGCCAGAGGGCTGGGCGTGCTCTACATCACCCACGACCTGTCGCTCGGCACCTACCTCGCCGAGCGCACCGTGGTGCTGCGCCGGGGGAGCGTCGTGGAGATGGGGCTGACCGGCCGCGTCTTCGGGGATCCGCTGCACCCGTACACGCGCGAGCTGCTGTCGGCCGTGCCGCGCATGAACCAGGCCTGGGACGACGCCACACCCGTGGACTCCTGCGTCTACCACGAGCGCGGGGCCGCCAGCGCCCTGGTCGAGGCCGAGCCGGGGCACTTCGTGGCGTGCGCCCGGCTGGACACCTGTCCCTAGGAGACTACGCCGAGGAGCGCGGGGCGGCGCTCAGTGCTCGTTGCCCGCGCGCAGCCAGGTGATGTAGTCGGCGGCGGCGCGCTCGGGGTCGTAGGCGGGCGCGTAGCCGGTGTCCTGCCGGAGCCGGGTGATGTCGAGGTGGGTCTGCCCGCCGGTTCCGCCGGTGGGCAGGTCGATCCGGGCGTCGGGGACCACTTTCCTGATCGCGGCGATGACCTCGGCGTTGGACGTCGCGCGCCCGGACGCGACGTTGTAGGTGCGGTGGCCGAGCCGGTCGGCGAGCTGGAGGAGCGCGATGGCGCGGGCGGTGTCCTTCACGTAGCACAGGTCGATCGAGTCCTCCGCGTACGGCGGCGCGGCGAGGGTCGACAGGTCCGGTTCGGTCCCGCGGGCGGCGGCATGGACCAGCTCGGGGGCGGCGAAGAACAGCGCGCCGTGGGGGTCACGGGGTCCCCAGGTGGCCGAGATGCGGTAGTTGACGACCTCGATGCCGGTGGCGCCGGCCAGATGCTCGTTGAGCAGCTCACCGATCTTCTTGAAGGTCGGGATGAGGTGAAAGGACGCCATGGGCAGGGGCATGTCCTCGCGGAGCGCGCCGGTCAGGCCGGAGTAGACGCCGATCGTGCTCGCGACGCCGACGCGCTTCACCCCCCAGTCCTGCGCGGCCTGCATGACGTTGAGCAGGCCGCCGATCGCCTTACGCGTTGCCTCGACGGGCTGACCTGCGCCGGGGGGCCAGGGCATGGACCCGGCGAGGTGCACGATGCCGGTGATCTTGTGGCGTTCGCCGACGTCGAGCAGAGCGGGCAGGTCGGTGATGTCGCCCTGCTCCATCGCCACCTTCGCGCCGGCGAGGTAGGCCGGCAGCTCGGCCCTGCGGCGCTGGAGCAGCACACACTCCTCACCCATGTCGAGGAGCGCTTGAACGGTGTGCGAGCCGATGAAACCGAGACCGCCGGTGACCAAGATCATGCTGAAACTCCCGTCCGAATGCTTCTGGGTCGCGCCGCGCACGCGGGGGAACGCTCACGCCGCGGCGGGCTCCGCACGAAACGGAGCACTGTTCCGAAAGATACGGAGCAGTGTTCCGGTTGTCAACGGGCCGCCGAGTGGCGCCGGCCGCGCACGTGACCGCTCGGACGGGGACGGGAGGCGGGAGGCCGGTCAGCGGCGGTGGTGGAACCGGCGGCGCACCATGCTGACCACCACGGCCGCGACCCACACCACGAGCAGCACCTTGAAGACGCCGAACCCGCCGAAGAACAGCCCGAGCATCATGGCCACGAACAACAGGGGCACGATCGGGTGCGGGCCGCGGTGCCGCCGCCACGGATGGTGGTGGCCCCGGGTGTGGCGCATGTCGCGGTGCGCGCGGCGCATCTCCTGCATCTGCTGTCGATGCGCGTGCATCGCCGCCCGCCGGTCGCCCATGTCGGGCTGCGGCGCCGGCGTGCGGTAGCCGGGGCCGGGGAGGTCGGCCGTGATGCTCGCCAGGTCGCGGGCCGTCTTGGCGGCCAGCGTCCGGTCGAGGCGCTCTTCGAGCTCCTCGTGGGTCAGGCGGCCCTGGGCGAAGTGCTCGCGCAGGGCGGCCATCGTCTGCTCGCGCTCGGCGTCGCCGATGCGGAGATCGTTGCGGTCCATGTGCGGCTCCTCGCTCTCTCCGAACCGGCCATCGCGTGCGCCGGCCATCCGTGGGGTCATTCCTCGCCCGGCTCGTCGTCGGCCAGGATCTGGTACAGCTTGCGCCGGGTCTCCACTAGAGTCTTACGCGCTTCGCGGATCTGCGCGTCGCTGCCGGTCTGCAGAATCTGCATCATGGCGAAGGCCGACTGCCGAGCGATATGCCAGAGATCGGCGGTGTTGTCGTCGATGTCCGGGCGCATCTCGTCCCATGGGGCCCTGACCTCGTCGGCGTGCGTCTCGACGTACGCGCTGCCTTCCTGGGTGAGACGGTAGGCCTTGCGGCCCTCGTGCTCCTCCGAGATCACCAGACCCTCGTCGGTGAGCTGCTGCAACGCCGGATAGACGGCGCCGGGGCTGGGCTTCCAGCCGCCCTCGCTGCGCTCGGCGATCTCCTGGATGATCTGATAGCCGTTGCGCGGCTCCTCGGAGAGCAGGGCCAGGATCGCGGCGCGTACGTCGCCCCGCTTGGCCTTGCGGCCCCTCCCGCCCCAGCCGCGGTGCCCGCCACCCCATGGGCCGCCGGGACCGCCGGGACCGCCCCACGGGCCGCGCCCGAAGTCGAACGGGAATCCGGGTCCGCCTCTCCTGCCGCGGTGGCGGTGCTCGTGCGGGCCGCCGCGATGGTGGTGGCCGCCCATCTGCTCGAACGCGTCGCTCAGGGCTCTGAACGCCTCGCGGGCCGCTCGCTTGTATTCGCGGGCGCCGGGCCAGGGCCCGCCCGCTGCCTGTGCTGAACTCATTTTTCCCCCTATATCGCGATCTGTTCTCGATGCGTCAAAGATATATCGATGAAATGTCGTTCTGCAAGTCACGAAAAGGTGTGATCCAGATCACGAAAAAGTTGCGGAATCCGGGAACAGGTCGGGGGAGGCGCTCGTTGTTCAGAGCAGACGAGGTCGTTCCGCGTCGGCAGGGCTGGGGGGTGCTGTCGCCGCGGAGACGACCTCGTCTGCGTTTGCGGGTGCTTGACGCGACGTCGCGGGCCTTCACGGCCCGGTCGCCCGGCATGCCTCACCGCGCAAAGAACCTCTTTGCCGTACAGTCCGGATCATGATGGGGCACACGCATGCGATGACCGGGGCCATCGCCTGGCTGGGGCTGGCGCCGCCCCTTGCCGCACTGCCGCTGGTGAACGAGTCCACCCGGTTCGTGGAAACCGGGATCATGGCCGCCGCGCTCAGTCCCGCCGAGTTGATCGCCGGCGCCATCATCTGTGCGGGCGCCGCGATGCTGCCCGACCTCGACCATCCCCACGCGACGATCGCGCAGACGTTCGGGCCGGTCACGTGGGCGCTCAGCAAGCTCGTGTCATGGCTCGGCGGCGGCCACCGCGGCGCCACCCACTCGCTCGTCTTCGCCGTGGCCATCGGGTTCGGGGCGCACTGGCTGGCCAACACCTATCCGATCGGGCGCGACGTCATGGTCGTGCTGCTCATCGGCCTGGCGTTGCGCGCCATCGGCGTCGGGATCCCGGGGAACAAACTCGGTTCGATCATGATCAACATCGGCATGACCGCGGGGCTCTTCGCCGTCTTCCTCTCTCTCGAGGTGGGCTACGCCTGGCTCGGGCTGGCCGTGGGGGTCGGAAGTTTCATCCACGTCGTCGGCGACTGCATGACCGAGCGCGGTTGCCCCGTGTTGTGGCCGCTGGGGGCGAAGTTCGTTCTGCCGTGGAAGATCGGCATCAAGACGGGCAGGAAGTTCGAGCAGAAGATCCTCGCGCCGATCCTGTCCGTGGCCATCGTCGGGCTGCTGTACTGGCGCCTGGCGCCCGTTTAACTTGATGTCGAGATACTTTTCCCGATATCTTGATGTCGAGACACCTGTCGCGCGGACACGAATTAGGTTCACCTAACGTGCTTACCCGTTCGCGCGTGCGGCAGGATTTGGGGAGTGAACCCGACGCAGCGAGCGGAGTGGGGGCCCGACGAAGGAGGGACCCCGCGAAGTGAGTGAGGAGGGTGAGCGACTCATGAGCAGGAGTGAACCCGACGCAGCGAGCGGAGTGGGGGCCCGACGAAGGAGGGACCCCGCGAAGTGAGTGAGGAGGGTGAGCGACCCATGAGCAGGAGTGAACCCGACGCAGCGAGCGGAGTGGAGACCCGGCACCACGGGAGCCGCGAAGCGCGTGAGGAGCGGGGAGCCACCCGCAAGCCTGAAAGATGTCTGATGGAGGAGGCGAACCACCGTGTCCGCGAACAGCTTCGGCAGCCGTGACACGCTACGCGTCGGCGACGCGTCATATGAGATCTTCCGGCTGGACGCCGTCGAAGGCGCCGCGCGCCTCCCGTACAGCCTGAAGATCCTGCTGGAAAACCTCCTCCGCACCGAGGACGGCGCCAACATCACCGCCGACCACATCCGGGCGCTCGGAGGATGGGACCCGAAGGCGGCGCCGAGCGTGGAGATCCAGTTCACGCCCGCGCGCGTCATCATGCAGGACTTCACGGGCGTGCCCTGTGTGGTCGACCTGGCCACGATGCGCGAGGCCGTGCGCGACCTCGGCGGCGACCCGGCCAGGATCAACCCGCTCGCGCCCGCCGAGATGGTCATCGACCACTCGGTCATCGTCGACTACTTCGGCCACCCCGACGCCTTCCAGCGCAACGTGGAGCGCGAATACGAGCGCAACCACGAGCGCTACCAGTTCCTGCGCTGGGGCCAGACCGCCTTCGACGAGTTCAAGGTGGTGCCGCCCGGCACCGGCATCGTCCACCAGGTCAACATCGAGCACCTGGCCCGCGTGGTCATGACCCGCTCCGACGGCGACATCAACAGGGCCTACCCCGACACCTGCGTCGGCACCGACTCCCACACCACGATGGAGAACGGCATCGGCGTGCTCGGCTGGGGTGTCGGCGGCATCGAGGCCGAGGCCGCGATGCTCGGCCAGCCGATCTCCATGCTCATCCCGCGCGTGGTCGGCTTCAAGCTCAACGGCAAGCTGCCCGCCGGGGCCACGGCCACCGACCTGGTCCTGACGATCACCGAGATGCTGCGCAAGCACGGCGTGGTGGGCAAGTTCGTCGAGTTCTACGGCGAGGGTGTCGCGTCCGTGCCGCTGGCCGACCGGGCCACGATCGGCAACATGAGCCCCGAGTTCGGCTCCACCTGCGCGATCTTCCCGATCGACGGCCAGACGGTCGACTACCTCCGCCTGACCGGGCGCTCCGAGGAGCAGATCGCCCTCGTCGAGGCGTACGCCAAGGCCCAGGGCCTCTGGCTCGACCCGGCCGCGCCCGAGCCGCAGTTCTCCGAATACATCGAGCTCGACCTCGCCACGGTCGTGCCGTCCATCGCCGGTCCCAAGCGCCCGCAGGACCGCATCGCCCTGTCGGCCGCCAAGCAGACCTGGCGTCACGACGTCGAGAACTACGTGGAGGACGGCGTCGACGAGGCGTCGAAGGAGTCCTTCCCGGCCTCCGACTCGCCCGCCTCCAACTCCACGGCCGACGGCGGGCGGCCGCACAAGCCGGTGCCCGTCACGCTGGCCGACGGCACCTCGTTCGAGATCGACCACGGCATCGTCTCGATCGCCGCGATCACCTCGTGCACCAACACCTCCAACCCGTACGTCATGCTCGGCGCGGCGCTGCTGGCCCGTAACGCCGTGGAGAAGGGCCTGACCCGCAAGCCGTGGGTCAAGACCTCGCTGGCCCCCGGATCGCAGGTCGTCACGGGCTACTTCGAGCGCTCCGGGCTCCAGCCGTACCTTGACAAGATCGGCTTCAACCTCGTCGGCTACGGCTGCACCACCTGCATCGGCAACTCGGGGCCGCTCCTGCCGGAGATCTCCGAGGCCGTCCAGGCCAACGACCTGGCCGTCGCCGCCGTGCTGTCGGGCAACCGCAACTTCGAGGGCCGGATCAACCCCGACGTCAAGATGAACTATCTGGCGTCGCCGCCGCTGGTGGTCGCGTACGCGCTGGCCGGCACCATGGACCTCGACCTCGACACCGAGCCGCTCGGCGTCGGCAGCGACGGCGAGCCGGTCTACCTGCGCGACATCTGGCCGGCGCCGGAGGAGGTCGCGGCCGTGGTCAACTCCTCGATCGGGCGCGACATGTTCGAGCGCGACTACGCCGACGTCTTCAAGGGCGACGACCACTGGCGCTCGCTGCCGATCCCGACCGGCGACACCTTCGAGTGGGACCCTGACTCGACCTACGTCCGCAAGGCCCCCTACTTCGACGGCATGCCGGAGAAGCCGGAGCCGGTGACCGACATCACCGGCGCCCGCGTGCTGGTCAAGGTCGGCGACTCGGTCACCACCGACCACATCTCGCCCGCCGGCTCGATCAAGGTGGGGACCCCGGCCGCCCAATACCTGAAGGCCAACGGGGTCGAGGTGAAGGACTTCAACTCCTACGGCTCGCGTCGTGGCAACCACGAGGTGATGATCAGGGGCACGTTCGCCAACATCCGCCTGCGCAACCAGATCGCCCCCGGCACCGAGGGCGGCTACACCCGCGACTTCACCCAGTCCGACGGCCCGGTGTCGTTCATCTACGACGCCTCGGTCAACTACGCCGCCGCGGGCACGCCGCTGGTGGTGCTGGCGGGCAAGGAGTACGGCTCCGGGTCCTCGCGTGACTGGGCGGCCAAGGGCACGGCGCTGCTGGGCGTCCGCGCGGTCATCGCCGAGTCGTACGAGCGCATCCACCGCTCCAACCTGATCGGCATGGGTGTGCTCCCGCTGCAGTTCCCGGAGGGCGCCTCGGCGGAGGCCCTCGGCCTGACGGGCGAGGAGACGTTCGACATCACGGGCGTCGAGGAGCTCAACAAGGGCGGCATCCCGCAGACGGTGCACGTCAGGGCGGGTGACGTCGAGTTCGACGCGGTGGTGCGCATCGACACGCCCGGCGAGGCCGACTACTACCGGCACGGCGGCATCATGCAGTACGTTCTGCGGTCGTTGCTCGCCAAGTGAACTTCCCGAGCTCCCGTCCGGTCAAGAGCCGGCCGGGAGCGAGGGAGCCCGGCTCGTCGCCGGGGTTGGGCGTGATCCTCACGCGCCCGTTTCGGGGGAACCACCCGACACACTGAGAGCCGTCCGGCGGAACACCCTCCGCCGGACGGCTCCTCGCGTTTCCGGCCCGCGTACCTGCACGAAAGGGGACACGCTCCCCGGAACTACGCGATACGCTCTTTGCGCGTGATCTTGCGGTTGGTCGCAGGCGTGTGCAAGCCTTCAGCCGCTGCCCCCGACGCGACGGAGAAGTTCATGGCCGAGGCACCTGAGGGTCCGCAGACACCTCAACCGATCACCACCGCCGACGTGTGGAACCTCAAGGCGGATCCCGATCTGCTGGACACACTGGCCACCGCGTGGCGGAAGGTGAAGTCCAGGGCGAGCTCCGCCGAGGAAAAGGTCAACTCCGCCGCCCACACCGTGTTCTCCGAGGAGCACTGGACGGGCGACACCGCCACCTCGTTCAACGACTACCGCAAGAAGCTCACCCAGGACGTCGAGCTGTTCGCCAGCCACGCGGAGGGCGTCGCCAACGTGCTGGCCATCACCGCCACCACGCTCCGCGTCCAGCAAGGGCTCCTCGACACCGAGCGCGAGAAGCTCAACGGCGTGCCCTCCACCGCCGGCGCCGACGGGCAGCTGACGTTCCGGCCGCGCGACTCCGAGCAGGCCGGCCTGGTCTCCGGCGCGATCAGCGCGGCCAGGGAGATCCGCGGGCGGGTGAACGACGTGCTCGACGAGAAGCGCGAAGACCTCGAGTTCTATCAGGTGCAGCTCGACGCGATAGCCGAGCAGTGGCGGCCACGTTCGGTCCGCCTCATCAACCTCAACGTCGGCCAGGGTGCGGGCAACGCACCCGGTGACGCAGGCGGCACCGACTCCGACGAGCTCGACGACATCGCCCAGGTGATCGCCGACGAGAACGCCGACATCGCCACCCTGCAGGAGGTCTTCGAGGTCGACATGGGCTCGCTGGAACGCGAGCTCGAGGAGCGCACCGGCGACGAGTGGCAGCTCACGTTCGGGGAGGCGAGCAGCAAATACCAGGCCAGCGACGACTGGCCGATCCTCGGCGACCGCCCCTTCTCCCCGTTCGGCAACGCCGTCCTGGTGCGCGAGGGCGACGACATCCAGGCGACCGGCGACACCGAGAACATCAAGCTCGACGTCGACGGCGGCAGCATCACCCTGCCGGGTAACGGTCCCGGCGAGGGCAACGCCGAGATCGAGGACGGCGAGGGCCGTTCGGCCGCCGTGGCGGAGGTCGAGATCCAGCCGAGGTGAGCGCCGGCCTGGTGGCCCGCCCGGCGGGTCACCAGTTGGGCAACTCCACGTCGGCGCCCTGGCCGCCCGTGTGATCGGAGGTGCCGTTGTCCGTCAGGGTGGGCGGCTCGTTGATCGGCAGCGCGGGCGAGCTGATGACGTGATCGATCGGCTTGTCACCCACCGGCGAGGTGCCGACGGGCTCTCCCTCGTCGTTCACGCCCCGCGAATACACCGAGTAGCCCTCGTCCCGGAAAGTCTCGATCGCCGCGCCGGAACCCGTGCCCTGGTGGTTCTCGCCGTCGAGGGTCGGGGCGTTGAGGTCGGCGCCCAGCAGCGACGGCCCGCGGTTCATGGCCTCGTGCAGGGTGTCGATCTGGCCGGTGCGTACGTAGTCGTCATATTCGTGCAGGCCGTGGCTGTGGACGTGGGCGCTGTAGACGTCGAAACCCTTGGCGGCGTCGGCGAAGAGCCGGTCGGCGATGTCGTCGTCGAGCGTCTCGAACGCGGTGACGACCCTGCCCAGCCTGGTCTCGTCGGAGTCGAGCACGCCGATGAGCACCTCGGACAGGCCGTCGGCCGACGCCACGAGGTTGGCGAGCGCGGACCCGACCGGGGCGGCGTTGTCCGTGTCGCCGAACGCGTTGGAGCCAGGGACCATGGGCACGGGCACGTAGGGGACCGCGTCGGGGCTCTCCGACAGGGCCCTGCGGCCCTTCTCCACTTCTTCGCGCGCCTTGCCGACCTCCCTGGCCAGCTCCCTGACGCGGCTGAATCGCATACTTGCCTCGTCGCCCATGAACGCCAGCGTAGACGAAGGATCACCGAGTTGGTGACCGGTTGTCCCTTTCACCCTGAGCCCGCCGCCGAGGGCGTCTGGGACAGGATGACACGGCCGGCCGGTCCGCCTTCTTCGGGAACGGGCTGCGTACGGGCGCCGCCTGCGCGGGCGGGGCGTTCAGGCAGACGGACGCCGGGACAGCGGCGAGGGTCAGGACACGCGTCAACGGGAGGGATCGCACGATCGCCAGCTTATTGATCTGCAAAGTGTGACACGATGAGAGAGCCACCCGGCGAAGCTCTTTTTCGCCGGGCGGTGAATCTTCTAAATCATGTCATTGATCCAGTCTGTGACTTCGCGCACGACCTCGTCAGGAGCGATGCCAATCCGCATCGTGAACCGCTGCGGTGACACACTGCGGACGTGTTCGACCATGGCCCAGCTGGGCTTCTCCAGGCCGGTGCCGTCACGACTGATGGGGATGTGGTTGTCCCATCCCCGCTCGGTGGTGGTCAGCGGCACAATGATTTTGACTGCGGTCGCGGCGTTGAATCCATCGTTGCTGACGACCAGCACAGGGCGACGGTAGCCCTGTTCGCGACCGGTCGGTTCGCCCAGGTCAGCGAGCCAGATCTCGCCCTGGATCACCCTCATCTCTCTCCTCGGGGAATGTGATGAGCCCCTCCCACTCCGGCGCGATGCGGGTGGAGCGTGGTCGTGGGCCTTGGACCAGCTCGGATTCAGCGAGATAGTCGGCCCAGGCTTGCGGGTCCTCTCGTTTGGTCTGCTCTATCTGCTCCGCGACGCGCTGCCAGCGGTATTTCTTCTCCATCTCCCGGATGGCCTGGTCGATGATCGCGGTCATGGGTTCACCTGCCTTCTTTGCGAGTGCGGCGATCCTGTCTCGGGTTCTGACGCTGACGCGAATAGTCGTTGCCTTCGGCTTCATGGCCATACTCCTGACACTACGTCGGCGTCTGCGGGCAAGACTACATCTCGACAATCACTCTGACATCAGGAATGGCAACAGAGAGTAAAGATGGTTGACTCTTCTGCGTGACTGATACGGCGTTTCTGCTGTTTGTTGGGGGCTTGGCGGTTTTTGCGGGCGCCATCGTGCAGGGTGGGGTGGGGTTCGGGCTGGGACTGGTGGCGGTGCCCGTGCTGACGATGATCGAGCCCGGCCTGATGCCGGGCGCCATCCAGGTGGTCAACCTGGCGATGCCGCTGTTCACGCTGGCCGTCGAATGGCGGCGGGTGGAGTGGCGCGGAGTGGGGTTCGCGCTGCTGGGCAGGGTGCCGGGCAGTGTCATCGGCGCATTCATTATTGTCTACATATCCATATACGACAGGAGCGTCTTCGTGGCGGTCATGGTGGTGATCGCCGTGCTGCTGACCGCCAGGGCGATGAACGTGCCGCGCACCGGCGTGACGCTCACCTCCGCCGGGTTCGTGTCCGGTGTCACCGGCACCGCCACGGGCATCGGCGGGCCGCCCATCGCGCTGGTGTACCAGAGCGCCAAGGGCCCGCAGATCAGGGCGACGCTCGCGATGTTCTTCTGCCTGAGCGCGCTGCAGTCGCTGGCGATCCTGGCACTGGTGGGCGAGTTGCCCGCGCGGGCCCTGGCGACGGGCGCGGCACTGGTCGTGCCCATGGTGCTCGGGTTCCTGGCGTCAGGGCCGCTGCGACGCTACCTCGACGGAGGCAGGGCGCGGATGGCCGTGCTGATGGTGGCGACCGCCTCGGCGCTGGCCCTGATCGTCCAGAACGTCGTCATCAACCCACCGTGACGGCGCAGGGGCTTCCGCGCTGCTCTCGCCGGGACGCCGGCGTGCCCAGACCTCACCGGCACGCCTCGGACGCCGGCGGTCGGCTCAGGTCCCGCTCGTGCGCCGAGGGCACTGCCGGGCGGCGCAGGTGTCGCTCGGGGCGGGGACGCCGGCGGTCGGCTTGGGCGTCGCTCATGCGCCAGGACGCCCCGGCCGGCGGGTTACGCGTCGCTCGGGCCGGGGTGCCAGCCGGTGCGCTGGGCCCAGGCGTTGGCGCGGCGCACGATGTCCCACACGTACGGCTCCTTGGCCGCGACGTACTCCTGCCGCGCGTCGCGGAACCGGTCGGCGCACCGCCGTTTCGCCTCGGCGAACGCGGCCGCGGCCTCGGGGTGTGCGCGCAGGTAGTCGCGGAACAGCAGCGGCAGTTGCTGGGAGAAGCTGCCGTGCTCGCGCACGTGGACGTGGGTCCTGCGATGTCCTGGCGTCTCGCGGAAGTAACGTTTGGTCAGCTCCGGATTGCCCGCCCGGTGGACCAGCCCGATCCGCTCCAGCGGGCCCTTGTACGCCTCCAGCGGTTCGAACGAGCGCACCGCGATCTGCACGTCGAGCACGGGCTTGGCGGCCAGGCCGGGCACCGACGTCGACCCGATGTGGTCGATCCGCACCGCGACGGAGCCGAGCGCGCCGCGCATCGTCCGGCCGAGCGCGGCGAAGGCCGCGGCCCAGCCCGGGTCGTGGTCGACGATCTCGACCGGATCTGCCATGTCCCGATCGTCGCCGATCCCCACCCGGCGCGCCACCGTCGTCTTCCGCGTTTCCTGATTGTTACCAGAAACAACAAACTACCGCGCTACTGGGTCTTCCAAAGCAGGCGATCCCGGAATACGTTGCCGCAAACAACATTCATCCGGGCCCCTCCGGAAGAAAGGACCCTGCACCATGCGCAAGGGGATCCTCAGCCTGACCGCCGCGGCAGCCGCGCTCGCTCTCGGTCTCACCGCCTGCGGGGGCGAAAGCGGTCAGACCACGTCGACGACGGCCTCCGCCACCGCCTCAGCGGCGCCGGCGGGCAAGATCGGCGTCATCCTGCCGGACAGCAAGTCCTCGGCCCGGTGGGAGACGGCGGACCGCAAGTACCTCGAAGAGGCGTTCAAGGCCGCCGGCGTCCAGTACGACATCCAGAACGCCCAGAACGACAAGACGGCGTTCCAGACCATCGCCGACCAGATGATCACCAACGGCGCCACCGTCCTGATGATCGTCAATCTGGACAGCGGCACCGGCAAGACGGTCATCGACAAGGCCAGGTCGCAGGGCGTGGCCACCATCGACTACGACCGGCTGACGCTCGGCGGCGGCGCCGCGTACTACGTCAGCTTCGACAACACCAAAGTGGGCCAGCTCCAGGGCGAGGGCCTGGCCAAGTGCCTGACCGACAAGAAGGCGGACAAGCCGATCGTCGCCTACCTCAACGGCTCGCCGACGGACAACAACGCCACCCTGTTCAAGGCCGGGTACGACGGGGTGCTCAAGCCCAAGTTCGACGCCGGCGAGTACGTCAAGGGGCCGGAGCAGTCGGTGCCCGACTGGGACAACACCCAGGCCGGGACGATCTTCGAGCAGATGCTGACCCAGCAGCCCAAGATCGCCGGGGTGCTGGCCGCCAACGACGGCCTCGGCAACGCCGCCATCACCGTGCTGAAGAAGAACAACCTCAACGGCAAGGTGCCGGTCACCGGCCAGGACGCCACCGTCCAGGGCCTGCAGAACATCCTCGCCGGCGACCAGTGCATGACCGTCTACAAGGCCGTCAAGAAGGAGGCCGACGCCGCGGCCAAGCTCGCGGTGGCGCTGGCCAAGGGTGAGAAGCCCACGGCGAGCAGCAGCGTCAAGGACCCGGAGAGCGGCCAGGACGTGCCCGCCGAGCTCATGGAGCCGCAGGCCATCTACTTCGACAACGTCAAGGACGTGGTGGCCGACGGCTTCGTGACCAAGGAGGAGCTGTGCACGGGTGACTTCGCCGAGAAGTGCACCGAGGCAGGAATCGAATAAGAACAAGGGGTACGGCCCGCGCCACGAGCGCGGCCGTGCCCTCCCTTAGGGAGCCCCATGACCCCCCTCCTTGAAGTGCGCGGGATAGACAAGAGCTTCGGCCCGGTGAAGGTCCTGCACAAGGTCGAGCTCTCGGCGTACGCCGGCGAGGTCACGGCGCTGGTGGGCGACAACGGCGCCGGCAAGTCGACGCTCGTCAAGTGCGTCGGCGGCATCTACCCGATCGACGACGGCGAGATCCACTTCGACGGCCGCCCGGTCCAGGTCCACAGCCCGCGCGACGCGGGCGAGCTGGGCATCGAGATCGTGTACCAGGACCTCGCCCTGTGCGACAACCTCGACATCGTCCAGAACATGTTCCTCGGCAGGGAGCGCAGGCGCGGCCCTCTGCTCGACGAGGACAGCATGGAGGAACTGGCCGAGCGCACCCTCAGCAGCCTGTCCGTGCGCACGGTGAAGTCCATCAGGCAGCAGGTCTCCAGCCTGTCCGGCGGGCAGCGGCAGACCGTGGCCATCGCCAAGGCCGTGCTGTGGAACAGCAAGGTCGTCATCCTCGACGAGCCGACCGCGGCCCTGGGCGTGGCCCAGACCGCGCAGGTGCTCGAACTGGTGCGCAGGCTGGCCGACACCGGGCTGGCCGTCGTGCTCATCTCGCACAACATGAACGACGTGTTCGCCGTCTCCGACCGGATCGCGGCGCTCTACCTCGGCAGGATGGCCGCGCAGGTCAAGACCGCCGACGTGACGCACGCGCAGGTCGTCGAACTGATCACCTCCGGCCGCAGCGGCGATCTCGGCCTCAAGAACGGGGTCACGCCATGAACAAGGTCAAGGAACTACCCGGCGAGGCGATCGTCGCGGCGTCGCAGTCACCGTCGATCGGCAGCAGTTTCCTCGCCTACGTCCAGCGGGTGCGCGGCGGCGACATGGGCGCGCTGCCGGCCGTGCTCGGCCTGGTGGCGCTCTGCGCGGTCTTCGCGGTCGCGCGGCCCTCGTTCGTCACCGCGATCAACTTCGCCAACCTGTTCACCCAGGGCGCCGCGATCACGCTGATCGCGATGGGGCTGGTGTTCGTGCTGCTGCTCGGTGAGATCGACCTGTCGGCCGGTTTCGCCAGCGGTGTGTGCGCGGCGGTGCTCGCCGTCACGCTGACCAGCGCGGGCCTGCCCTGGTACGTGTGCGTGGCGGCCGCCATCGTCACCGGCGTGCTCATCGGCACGGTGCTCGGCACCCTGGTCGCCAAGGTGGGCATACCGTCGTTCGTGGTGACGCTGGCGGCGTTCCTCGCCTTCCAGGGCCTGGTCCTGGTCCTGGTCGACGAGGGCACGAACATCTCCATCAGGGACAGCGTGATCGTCGCCATCGCGAACAGGAACCTGCCGCCGTGGCTGGGCTGGGCGCTCTACGCGTTCTGCGTGGCGGTCTTCGCGGGCGTGCAGCTCAGGCGGGCCAGGACCCGCGCCAAGCGCGGCCTGACCGCCGACCCGATGTCGTTGATCGCGTTCCGGGTGGGCATGCTGGCGCTGTTCGCCGGGCTCGCGGTCTTCGCGCTCAACCTGGAGCGCAGCCGCAACCCCGAGCTCGTCTCGCTCACGGGCGTGCCGATCGTGGTGCCGCTCATCCTGGTGTTGCTGGTCGTCTGGACCGTGGTGCTGCGCCGCACCGCGTTCGGCCGGCACCTGTACGCGGTCGGCGGCAACGCCGAGGCCGCGAGGAGAGCGGGCATCCCGGTCGACCGGCTCAAGATCAGTGCCTTCGTGATCTGCTCCTCGATGGCGGCGATCGGCGGGATCGTGGCCGCGTCCAGGGCCAGCTCCGTCGACCCGAACACGGGCGGCAGCTCCGTCCTGCTGTACGCCGTCGGCGCGGCCGTCATCGGCGGCACGAGCCTGTTCGGAGGCAAGGGCAGGGTGCTGGACGCCGTGATGGGCGGCGCCGTGGTGGCCGTGATCGAGAACGGCATGGGCCTGATGGGGTATGGAGCGAGTGTGAAATACCTGGTCACCGGGTCCGTCCTGCTGCTCGCCGCGGGTGTCGACGCCATGGCGCGCAAGCGGGCGGCCGCCGCTGGTTTAAGGTGATCAGCGACTCGCAGCCCCTGAAGGAACCCCAGACCATGCGTGCCGGACCCTCTCAAGAGGACATCAGACGCCACAACCTCGGCGCGCTGCTCCGGCATGTTCATCTGGGCGGGCCGATCTCGCGCGCCGAACTCACCTCGAGGATGGGGCTCAACCGGAGCACCATCATGGCTCTGACCTCCGACCTCACCGCCGCGGGGCTGGTACGCGAGGAGCTGCCGCGCGAGACGGGCCGTGCCGGGCGGCCCTCGCTCGTGGTGCGGCCCGAGTCGGCGCGGGTCTACGTGTTCGCCTTCGACGTGGGCCCCGACCGGCTCGCGGCGGCCCGCGTCGGGCTGGGCGGGGTGATCCTCGACCGCAGGGAGGTTCCGCGGGACCGCGGCCGGTTCAAGCTGGACGAGCTGGCCGCGACGTTGTCCGGGTTCGCCCGGCAGATGCGGCGCAAGACCAGGGCCGACACCGTGTGCGTCGGCGCGGCGGCGGCCGTGTCGGGCGGCGTGCGCAAGGCCGACGGCGTGGTCACGTTCGGCCCCAACCTCATGGACGGGGAGGTGCCGTTCGGCGAGGAGCTGGGCCGCAGACTGGGCCTGGGGCTGCCCGTCAGCGTGGGCAACGACGCCAACCTGGCCGCCCTCGCCGAGCACAGCCGCGGGGTCGGCGTCGCCGTCAAGGACCTCATCTACCTCCACGGCGACGTCGGCATCGGCGGCGGGATCATCGCGGGCGGCCACCTGTTGGGCGGCCACGACGGCTATGGCGGGGAGGTCGGCCACATGGTCGTCAACCCGGGCGGCCGCGCCTGCGGCTGCGGCTCCAGCGGTTGCCTGGAGGCGGAGGTGGGAGAGCGGGCGCTGCTGGAGTCGGCCGGCCGGTTCGGCGCGCAGCAGGGCAGGGACGCGGTCAGGGCCGTGGTGGACGCCGCCGACCGGGGTGACATCGGGGCGCAGGAGGGCCTGAAGCGGGTCGGCGAATGGCTCGGGCTCGGCGTCGCGAACCTGGTGAACATCTTCAACCCGGAAATGGTGATCTTCGGCGGGATGTTGCGGGAGATCTATCTCGGTTCGGCGGCGCAGGTGCGCACGCAGCTCACGCTGCACGCGATGGCGCCGCAGCGTGATCGGCTGCGGCTGCGCACGTCGGCCCTGGGCGACGCCGCCACCCTGGTGGGGGCGGCCGAGCTCGCCTTCGCCCACGTCCTGTCCGACCCGCTGGAGGTGCTGGCCCGCGCCAACGCCTGAGGACCGCCGCGGCCGAAGGGTCAGGTGACCTGGGAGTCGCCCGCCGTCCAGGTGTCGCAGAAGCCGGTCGCCCCGCCGCGGAAGCCGCGGTCCTGCCAGAGCGCCAGGTTGCCTGGCTTGCCGTGGGTCGTGCTCTCGTCCGCTCCGCTCACCGCCTCGGTCCACGTCTCCCACTCGATGCCGGGGTCGATCGAGTCCAGCGCGGCGCTGTAGAAGACACCCGCGTAACATTCGGCCTGCATCTCCAGCCGGTGGCTCAGCAGGGTCCGCGCGCGCGCCGAGGCCCGCTGGTAGAGCGCTTCGTGCGCGCCGAGCACGCCGGTCAGCTGCTGCACGTGGTGTCCCCACTCGTGGGCGATGGAGTGGGCGATGTTCATCCTGAACGGGTCACGCAGCTCGTGCCGCATGATCCGGACGGCGATCGTCCGCTGCTCGGGGCAGTACTGCGCGCCGTTACCGGTGATCTTGCCGCACACCGAGTCGGTTCCCGTCGTGATCGTGACCCGGGGCGAGGTGTAGGCCAGGCCGGCCACGGCGAACGTGACGGCCCAGAACCGGTCGGCGCAGTCGGCCATCGCGCGGTGGAACGACCTGAGCGAGGCCACGCTGCCCGGCCGGATCGCCGGGACGTCGCACTCCAGCGGCATGACCGTTCCGCTCATCTCGCCGGAGAGCCCGGCGTGCGCGCTGCGTTGCGCCGCGCGGGCGGGGCTCGGAAGGAGCAGGCCCGCGACCATGCACATGGTTACCGCTAAGTGGGATACGCGCACGATGCCGGATCATAGATCATCGTACGTTACGTGACGCGGAGGCCCAGGTGTTGCACGCGCCGGGCGTGCCGCGTTCGAACCCGCGTGACATCCAGGCCGCCTGCGTGGGCCCTCTGCCGTGGTCGTTCTGGGGCCAGCCCTTGGCGCCGTTCTTCCTGAACCACTCCACGGTGTAGGCCCAGTCGGCGTCGGAGACCAGGTCCGAGCCCCGCATGGTGCTCATGAAGGCGGCGGAGAAACACTCCGCCTGGAGCTCGGACTTGCGCGAGAGCTGCAGCCGCCCGGCCTTGCCCGCCAGGGTCCTGGCCGTCCAGTAGTAGGTCCAGATGCCGGAGATCTGCTGGACGTGGTGGCCGTACTCGTGGGCGATCAACCGGGTGATCCCGAGCGGGAACGGGTTGCGCAGCTGGTCCTTGCTGATCATCAGGTACATGGTGCGGTCGGTGGAGCAGTAGACGCCGTCGGCGCCGGCGTTCCACACCCCGCAGGGCGTCTTGACTTTCCGAGTGATGATGCGCAGACGCGGTTTGGTGAAGGTCATCTCCGCCTTGCGGAACTGCGCGCTCCACACCCGGTTCAGGCACGCGGTCACGCGGGTCAGAAAGCGCCGGTACGCGGTGATGCTCCTGGCAGGCAGGGTGCCGGGGCGGCAGTTCACGTCGGTGAGCCGCCCGGTCCTGTAGAGCGGATTTCGTGTCGCCGTCGCCCGGTCGAGGTCGGGTGCCCCGCCCTCCCGGCCCGAAGCCCGGGACGGTGGGGCGGCCAGCTGCTGGGCCCCGTTGCGTAACCCGTCCTCCGACATGGTCACGTCCACCAGAACGAGCACCAGACCTGCTGCTGCCAGGGCAAGAGCGAGCGTGGCCGCCGCAAGTGCTGTGAGTTTAGTTTTGGGGACGGAGTTCATAGGTACCGAAAGAGTAGGTCAAGATCGGATATACCGGGGTGGGTTTGACTCGATGGAGTCAGTGAGGCGTCCGCGAACTACACTCGGGGAATCGGCGGACAAGAGCAGAGGGGAGTCGGATCCGTGAGCGGGTTGCTGGGCTCGGTAAAGGGACCGCAGGACGTCAAACGGCTCACTGTGGAGGAGTTGCCGCGGCTCGCGGGGGAGATCCGTGACCTGCTCGTCGACTCGTGCGCGAAGTACGGCGGCCACCTCGGCCCCAACCTCGGCGTGGTCGAGCTGACCATCGCCGTGCACCGGGTCTTCGACTCGCCGGACGACCCCGTCGTCTGGGACACCGGCCACCAGGCGTACGTGCACAAGCTCCTCACCGGCCGCGCGTCCGGGTTCGACGCCCTCAAGCAGGAGGGCGGCCTGTCGGGCTATCCGAGCCGGGCCGAGTCCGACCACGACTTCGTCGAGAACTCCCACGCCTCGACCGCGCTGTCCTACGCCGACGGCCTGGCCAAGGCGTTCAAGCTGCGCGGCGAGCGCGACCGCACGGTCGTCGCGGTGATCGGCGACGGCGCCCTGACCGGCGGCATGGCCTGGGAGGCGCTCAACAACATCGCCGCCGCCAAGGACCTGCCCGTCGTCATCGTGGTCAACGACAACGGCCGCTCCTACTCGCCCACCATCGGCGGCCTGGCCTCCCACCTGTCCTCGCTGCGCGTCAACCGCCACTACGAGGACGTGCTCGAATACGTCAAAGACAAGATCGGCAACGTTCCCGTCCTCTACGACGCGCTCCACGGCTTCAAGAAGGGCGTCAAGGACGTCATCGCGCCGCAGGTGATGTTCGAGGACCTCGGCCTGAAATACGTCGGGCCCATCGACGGCCACGACGAGCAGGCCATGGAGGCCGCCCTGCGCAAGGCCCGCGGCTTCCGCGGCCCCGTCATCGTGCACGCGCTCACCCAGAAGGGCCGCGGTTACGCGCCCGCGGAAGACCACGACGAGGACCAGTTCCACTCGCCCGGCGCCTTCGACCGGCTCACCGGCGCGGAGAAGCCCAAGGGCCGCATCTGGACCAACGTGTTCAGCGAGGAGCTCGTCCGGCTCGGCAAGGAGCGCGACGACCTGGTCGCGATCACCGCGGCCATGCTCCACCCGACGGGCCTCAACGCGTTCGCCGAGGCCTACCCCGACCGCATCTACGACGTCGGCATCGCCGAGCAGCACGCGCTCACCAGCGCCGCCGGGCTCGCCCTCGGCGGCATGCACCCGGTGGTGGCCGTCTACGCCACCTTCCTCAACCGCGCGTTCGACCAGCTCCTCATGGACGTCGCCCTGCACCGGCTCCCGGTCACCGTCGTGCTCGACCGGGCGGGCGTCACGGGCGACGACGGCGCCAGCCACAACGGCATGTGGGACCTGTCCATCCTCCAGGTGGTGCCCGGGCTCAGGGTCGCGGTGCCGCGCGACGGCGACCGGCTGACCGAACTGCTGCGCGAGGCCGTGGAGGTCTCCGACGGCCCGACCGTGCTGCGTTTCCCCAAGGGTCCGGTCGCCGAGGCGCTCGACGCGGTGGGCCGGCTGGGCGAGATGGACGTGCTGCGCGCCCCGAAGGGCGACCCGGAGGGCGAGCCCGCGGCCGAGCCCGACGTGCTGCTGGTCGGCGTGGGCCCGATGGCGCAGGTCTGCATGGACGCGGCGGTCCTGCTCGACGCCCAGGGCATCGCGACGACCGTGGTCGACCCCCGCTGGGTCAAGCCTCTCGACGAGGCGCTCGTCCCCGCGGCGAAGGAACACAAACTGGTGGCCGTCGTCGAGGACAACGGCCGGGTGGGCGCCGTGGGCGACGCCGTGGCCCGGCTCCTGCGCGACGCCGACGTCGACGTGCCCGTCCGCACCTTCGGCATCCCGCAGGAGTTCCTCGACCACGCCAAGCGGGCCGCCATCCTCGGCCGGATCGGCCTCACCGGTCAGGACCTCGCCCGCCAGATCACCGAGGCGGTCGCCAAACGCGCCCAGGCCGCCGAGCCCGCCCGCCACTGAGCACCTCGGGGGCTGACCTCGGCGGCGCATGACAGCCGAGGGTGTGGGAAGGATCGCTGAGCGTGGACATCTTTCGCACGAAGAGCGTCGAGCAGTCGATCCGCGACACCGAAGCCCCCGAGCACCAGTTGCGCAAGCGCCTGACCGCCACGGACCTGACGGTCTTCGGCATCGGCGTGATCGTCGGTACGGGGATCTTCGTGCTCACGGGACAGGTCGCCAAGGAACTGGCCGGCCCGGCGGTGGCGATCTCCTTCGTCGTCGCCGCCGTCGTGTGCACCCTGGCGGCGTTGTGCTACGCCGAGTTCGCCTCCACGATCCCGGTGGCCGGCTCCGCCTACACCTTCTCCTTCGCCACCCTGGGGGAGTTCCCCGCCTGGGTGATCGGCTGGGATCTGGTCCTGGAGCTGGCGCTGGCCGCCGCCGTGGTGTCGGTGGGCTGGTCGGGCTATTTCGCCTCGATGCTGGCGTCCGCCGGCCTCGAGCTGCCCGCCACGATCGCCGGTGACGACCCCGTGGTCAACGTTCCCGCCGTCGTCATCGTCGCCGTCCTCACGACGGTCCTGGCGGTCGGCATCAAGCTGTCCTCGCGGGTCAACCTCATCCTCGTGATCACCAAGGTCGGCGTGGTGCTGCTGGTCATCGTGGCCGGGCTGTTCTTCATCAACGGGGCCAACTACACGCCGTTCATCCCCGACCCGGTGCCCACGCCGCGCGTGGAAGGGCTGAAGGCGCCGCTCATCCAGGTGCTGTTCGGCATCACGCCGGTCGCGTTCGGCGTGATCGGCATCTTCTCGGCCGCGGCGATCGTGTTCTTCGCGTTCATCGGCTTCGACATCGTGGCCACCGCCGCGGAGGAGACCGTCACGCCGCAGCGCGACATGCCGCGCGGCATCATCGGCTCGCTGGCGATCTGCACGATCCTGTACGTCGCCGTCTCCCTCGTCGTCGTCGGCATGCAGCGCTACAGCGAGCTGAGCACGTCGGCGCCGCTGTCGGACGCCTTCATCGCGGTCGGCCACCCCTGGCTGGCCGGGATCATCAGCGTGGGCGCGCTGGCCGGCCTGACGACCGTGGTCCTCGTGCTGCTGCTGGGCCAGACCCGGGTGCTCTTCGCGATGTGCCGCGACGGGCTGCTGCCGCGATCGATGGCCAAGGTCGATCCGCGGTTCGGCACGCCGGTCCGGCTCACGATCCTCATCGGGCTGGTGACGATGGCGCTGGCCGGGTTCGTGTCGTTCGGCGAGCTGGCCGAGCTGGTGAACATCGGCACGCTCTTCGCGTTCGTCGTGGTGTCGATCGGCGTGATAGTGCTCAGGCGCACCAGGCCCGACCTGCCGCGGGCCTTCAAGGCGCCGCTGGTGCCGGTCCTGCCGATCCTGTCGGTGCTGTCCTGCGTCTACCTGATGCTCAACCTGCCGGTGCAGACGTGGCTGCGGTTCGTCGTCTGGATGCTCATCGGCATCGTGCTCTACTTCGCCTACGGCTACTGGCACAGCAGGACGGCGATGCCCTGGCAGAAGCGCGGCCGCTGAGCGGGGGGTGGGGCGCGGGCCACCCCCATGCCGGGGTCAGAGCGCGGCCACGGCCCCGGTCGCGGCCTTGGCCTGGCAGCCGTTGGGGTAGACCTTCCCCCACTTCACCGTCTTGCCGTACCACCGGCCGACGACCGCGATCACGTGCGGCTGGAACTCCTTCGTGCACGCCGCGTTGGGCGAGACGTTGAGCTTGGCCGGGTCGCCCCCGACCCGGCGCAGCTGGCGGCAGGCCGTGCGGGCGTCGGGGTGGGAGCCCCCGGTGGGCGCGCAGTGGAGCCAGGCGGTCTTCGTGGCTCCGCCCTTGACCGAATTGACGATCTTGAGCTGCACCTTGGGGTCGCGCGCCGCCACGGCGGGGGACGACACGCCCGCCAGGAGGGCTCCGCAGAGCGCGATGGTGCCGGCTGCTCTCATCATGCTTACTCTCCGTTCGTAGGACGGCACCAAACGCTACGGCGGAGGAGAGCCCGGCGCGCGGAGGCCCGCCGAGCGGGCCCCCGCAAAATCACGCGTGAGCTCTCGCGGGCATCGAGGCCACGCCCGGGGCGAGGAAGGGGGGTTGCGCTATGCCGGACCTGTCCAGATACGGCGTGATGCCGCCCAGATGGAACGGCCAGCCGGCGCCGAGGATCATGCACAGGTCGATGTCCTGGGCCGCCGCGACGACGCCCTCGTCCAGCATGATCCGGATCTCCTCGGCCAGCGCCGCCAGCACCCGCTCGCGCACCTGCTCGGCGGTCGACGCCTGGGAGCCGCCCGCGAAGAACGCCACCGCCTCCTCGTCGAGCGCGAGGTCCGGCAGGTAGACGCCCGGCTTGCCGGCGGCGACCAGCTCGGCCAGGTTCGCCGAGACGCCGAACCGCTCGGGAAACGCCTCGTGCAGCGTCTCCGCCACGTGCAGGCCGACGGCGGGCCCGACCAGCTGCAGCAGCGCGAACGGGGTCATCGGCAGGCCCAGCCCGTCGAGCGCGTGCTCGGCCGTCTCCAGCGGCGTGCCCTCGTCCACGGCCGCCACGACCTCGCCCATGAAGCGGGTCAGCAGCCGGTTGACCACGAACGCCGGAGCGTCCTTGACGAGCACCGACGACTTCTTCAGCGTCCTGCCCACCGCGAACGCCGTGGCCAGCGTGGCGTCGTCAGTGGCGGCGCCCCTGACGATCTCCAGCAGCGGCATGACCGCGACCGGGTTGAAGAAGTGGAACCCCACCAGCCGCTCGGGGCGCGTGAGGTCGGCGCCCATCGCGGTCAGCGACAGCGATGAGGTGTTGGTGGCCAGCACGCATTCGGCCGAGACCACCGCCTCCACCTCGGCGAGGACCTGCTTCTTGACCGCCAGGTCCTCGAAGACCGCCTCGATCACGAAGTCGGCGTCGGCGAAGGCGTCCTTGGCCGGCGAGCCGGTGACCAGCGACGTGAGCCGGTTGGCCTGGTCCTGCGAGACGCGGCCCCTGGCCAGCAGCTTGCCGATCTCGTCCCGGACGTACGCCACGCCCTTGTCGAGCCTGGCCTGGTCGAGGTCGGTCAGCACGACCGGCACCTCGAGCCGGCGGGCGAACAGCAGCGCCATCTGCGAGGCCATCAGCCCCGCGCCGACGATGCCGACCTTGGTGACCTTGCGGGCCAGGGAGGGGTCCGGCGCGCCCGCCGGCTGCTTGGCGCGCCGCTGCACCAGGTCGAACGCGTAGAGCCCGGCCCGCAGCTCGTCACCCGTCAGCAGGTCGGCCAGCGCCTCGTCCTCGGCGGCGAACCCCTCGTCGCGGGTGGCCGTGCGGGCCCGCGCGATCAGGTCGAGCGCCCGGTAGGGGGCGGGGGAGGCGCCGCGCAGCTTCATGTCGACCAGGAACCGCGCGTCGCCGACCGCCTTGTCCCAGCCGTCGTGCTCGGGCCGCTCCACGACCACCTCGCCGTTGATGACCCGGGCGGCCCAGCGCAGTGACTCCTCCAGGAAGTCGGCGGGCTCGAACATGGCGTCGGCGACGCCCAGCTCGTACGCCTCCTTGCCCCTGGTCAGGCGGTTCTGCGCCAGCGGGTTCTCGATGATCAGCCTGACCGCGTTCGCCGGGCCGATCAGGCGGGGCAGCAGTTGCGTGCCGCCCCAGCCGGGCACCAGGCCGAGGAAACACTCCGGCAGCGCCACCGCGGTCACGCCCGAGGAGATCGTCCGGTACGTGCAGTGCAGCGCGACCTCCAGCCCTCCGCCCATGGCAGCGCCGTTCACGAACGCGAACGACGGGATCGGCAGCTCGCCGAGCCGGCGGAACACGTGGTGGCCGAGCGCGGCGACGGCCAGCGCCTCCTCGCGGGTGGCCAGCGCCGCCGCGCCCTTCAGGTCGGCGCCGACGGCGAAGATGAACGGCTTGCCCGTCACGCCCACCGCGGCCAGGTCGGTGCGCTCGGCGATCTCCGACAGGGCGCCGTTCAGCGCGAACAGCCCGTGCGGGCCGAACGTGTTCGGCCTGGTGTGGTCGAAACCGTTGTCCAGGGTGATCAGCGCCATGGTGCCCGCGCCGCCGGGCAGGCGCACGTCGCGTACCAGTGCCTTGGTGACGACCTCGTCGGCGGCGCGCTCGCTCAGCAGCGCACGCCAGTTCTCCAGCTCGCTCATGCCAGGTTCTCCCAGATCACAGTGCCGCCCATGCCCAGGCCGACGCACATCGTGGTGATGCCGTAACGGACGTCAGGACGTTCGCCGAACTGCCGCGCGAGCTGCGTCATCAGCCGCACGCCCGAGGAAGCCAGCGGGTGGCCGTAGGCGATGGCGCCGCCGTAGGGGTTCACGCGGGGGTCGTCGTCGGCGATGCCGAAGTGCTCGAGGAACGCCAGCACCTGCACGGCGAACGCCTCGTTGATCTCGAACAGCCCGATGTCGGAGATGTCCAGGCCGGCCAGGCGCAGCGCCCGCTCCGTGGACGGGATCGGCCCCACGCCCATGACCTCGGGGTCCACGCCCGCGAACGCGTACGACACGAGCCGCATCTTCGGCGCCAGCCCCAGCTCGTCCGCGGCCTCCCTGGCGGCCACGACGCAGCCGGTGGCGCCGTCGTTGATGCCGGAGGAGTTGCCCGCCGTGACGTTGCCGTGCGGACGGAACGGCGTCCTGAGCGTGCTCAGGCCCTCCATGGTCGTGCCCGGCCTCGGCGCCTCGTCCTCGGCCGCCAGGCCCCAGCCCTGCTCCGCCGTCCTGATCGCGGCCGGCACCAGGTCGGGCTGGATCTTGCCGTCGGCGTAGGCCTTGGCCGCCCGCTCCTGCGACAACACCGCGTACGCGTCGGCGCGCTCCTTGGTGATCGACGGATAGCGGTCGTGCAGGTTCTCCGCGGTCATGCCCATCACCAGGGCGCTCGGGTCGACCAGCTTCTCCGACAGGAAGCGCGGGTTCGGGTCGACGCCCTCGCCCATCGGGTGGCGGCCCATGTGCTCGACGCCGCCGGCGATGGCGACGTCGTACGCGCCGAACGCGATGCCGCCCGCGACCGTGGTGACCGCGGTCATCGCGCCCGCGCACATGCGGTCGATCGCGTAGCCGGGCACGGTCTTAGGCAGCCCCGCCAGCACCGCCGCCGAGCGGCCGATGGTCAGGCCCTGGTCGCCGATCTGCGTGGTCGCGGCGATGGCGACCTCGTCGACGCGCTCGGGCGGCAGGCCGGGGTTGCGCCTGATGAGCTCGCGGATGACGCGGACGACCAGGTCGTCGGCGCGGGTCTCCGCGTACAGCCCCTTCGGCCCCGACCGGCCGAAGGGTGTGCGCACGCCGTCGACGAACACGACGTCACGAGAGGAAGGCACGGATTCGCTCCTCGTTGGCTGAATGGGTTCCGCGCCTATGCTACTCGTCGGTAACTACTCCGAGGACGAGCGCGGCGGTCAGCAGCGCGTACACCGCCGCCGTCGCCGGCTCCCAGAGGTGGGCGCGGGCCGCGAGCAGGGCGGCCACCGCCACGGCCGCACCCGCCCAGAGCACGCCCGTCCGGAGCGCTGCCGCGCGCCGGCGCGTGCCCTGGCCCGGATCCCACGGATCGCCGGGGGAGGCGCCCGATCGCCTGGCGCGCGCCAGCAGCCCCAGCGCGTCACGGGCCCACCACAGCAGGAACAGCACTCCCGCCCCGCAACTCGTCACCGCCAGCGCCTCGACCGCCCAGCTCAGGTCGTCGGCGACGGCGTACAGGGCGGCCTGGTCGAAGAAGGCCGGAGTGGTGCCGCCGAGGAGCAGTGTCACGGCCCAGCCCGCGGCGACGGCGAGCCGGCTGAACGGTCGTGTCCGGCCGGAGCGGGCGGCGCCGTACAGCTCGCGCTCGCGCCACCGGACCAGGCGGGCCTGCACGCCCCAGGCGTACTGGGTGGCGGTCATCGCGGGCAGCGCCGCCGCGAGGGCCACCAGGGACAACACCGCGAGCGGCACCGTCTGCTCCCTGGTCGGCGCCCGGTCGGCGAGCAACTGCGCGGTGGTCAGCACCGCGATCGAGGCGGACAGCGCGACGAAGGCGCGGTGGCGGGCGGCCCTGGCGCGGGCCCGCAGCCCGGTCACCTGCTCGGCGCCTGGAGGGGGCGCCATCTCGGTCAACAGCATGACCGTCATGATGGCGTCACCCGGCGTAGCGACGCCTGTGATTCGCGTCAATCAAAGCATCCTGAGGGGACCGTCGCCTTCAGGTGATGGGTGAATCGGGAGCGGAGGAGTCACTGGATGGAGCCCTCGCTGCTGCCGTCGGCACGGTCGGGGCTCCGGGGGCGAGCCGCTGCCGCGTCAGGCCGTGACGCCGGCGTCCACGGGGATGGCGGCGCCCGTGATGGTACGCCCGCCGTCCCCGGCGAGGTGGGCGACGGTGGCGGCGATGTCGTCGGGCGAGCAGTACACGCCGAGCGCCGTGTAGCCGCGTTCCGCGTCGGCCTCCGGGCTGTCCGCGGGGTTCATCTCGGTGTCGGTGGAGCCGGGCTGCACGACGTTGGCGGTGATGCCGCGCGGGCCGAGGTCTCTGGCCAGGCCCTTGACGAGCCCGGCCAGCGCGGACTTGCTCATGGCGTACGCCGTCCAGCCCGCGTACGGCACCCGCTCGGCCAGGCTGCTGCCGATGAAGACGATGCGGCCGCCGTCCGGCAGGCGCCGGGCCGCCGCCTGCGCCAGCACGAACGACGCGCGCGTGTGCACGGCCAGCACCTCGTCCACCTGGGCGAGCGTCACCTCCTCCAGCGGCCCGTACGGTGCGATGCCGGCGCTGCCCACCACCACGTCGAGCCGGCCCAGCTCGCGCACCGTCCGCTCGACCGCCTCGACCAGCTCCCGAGGGTCGGCGGCCTCGGCGCGCAGGGCGAGCCCGCGCACGCCGGCCGCCTCGACCTCCTTGAGCACGGCGGAGGCCCGGTCGCTCGCGCTTCGGTAGGTGACGGCGACGTCGAAGCCGTCGCCGGCCAGGCGGCGCGCGATGGCTGCGCCGATGCCCCTGCTGCCGCCGGTGACGAGGGCGACCTTGTGTTCCATGACTTCTCCTTCAAGTGGAATGCGTTCCGCTTGAGACAGTAAGCGGAATGGATTCCGGATGCAAGCGGTGCAAGGATGGCGATCGTGAGACGCGAGCGCAGTGACGCGGCCCGCAACCGCGCGAAGATCCTCTCCGCGGCTGAGCGCATCGTGGCCACGCACGGGGTGGAGGGCCTGTCCATGGCGGAGGTGGCGGCGGCGGCCGGAGTGGGCGTCGGCACGCTTTACCGGCGCTTCGGTGACCGGTCAGGGCTCGCGTACGCGCTCATCGACCGGCGGGAGAAGGCGTTCCAGGCGGCGTTCCTCGAGGGCCCGCCGCCGCTCGGTCCAGGGGCCGAGCCGGCCGAGCGCGTCAGGGCGTTCCTGCGGGCACTGGCAGAGCGGACGGTCGAGCAGCTCGACCTGCTGCTCATGGCCGAGACGGCGAGCCCGCTGGCCCGCTTCGGCGGCGCGTACGACGCCTACCACGGCCATCTGGTCATGCTGATCGGCCGGATGCGTCCGGAGGCCGAGGCCTACGGTCTGGCCGACGCGCTGCTGGCGCCGCTGTCCGCCGAGTTGCTCGCCCACCGGCTCAGGAGGTGCGGGGTGAGCGTCGAGCGGATCACGTCGGCGCTCGACGATCTGGTGTCCGGTCTGGTGCGCTGACGCGCTCCCTGGAGTGGTTGTCCGCCCGTGCGCGGACCGGTCGGCACAGCTCTGGGACGCACGTTACAGAGCGTGTTTCTAGCGAAACATGTGAAATTTCCGGACAAGTGGTGGTCGTGTCTGCTAGGAAAGGGCGGGTCGTATTCGTATGAGAGAGGTTCCATCGTGGCGCGCGACGAGAACGACAGGCCATACGAGGATGGGCAGGGTAGGCCGTTAAACCCGGAGATGACGGGTGATGTGCTGTCCCCGCGGTGGAGCACTGAAGACACCGACGAGCAACCCGCCATCCAGGTGGTCGGCAATGAGACCTACATCCTTCCGCTGGAAAAGGGTGCCGAGCCCCAGCTGATAGAGCGGCGTGACGTCCTTGACGACCCCGGTCATCACGACGTGCTCGGCGGGACGACCTCGGCGTACGACGCCGGCGGCTCGCATGACGTGCTCGACGGCGGGAGCGGCCCGCGTGACGTGCTGGGCGGCGACCCCCATGACGTGCTGGGCGGCGGGAACGACTCCCACCGTGACGTGTTGAGCGGTTCCGGCGGGCACGAGTTCGGCGGGTCCAGTGGTGGGCCCAGTGGTGGGCACGAGTTCGGTGGCCCGAGCGGTGCCCATGATTTCGGCGGCCCGAGCGGCCCGCATGATTTCGGCGGTCCGAGCGGGCCGCACGACTTCGGCGGGCCCAGTGGCCCGCACGAGGTGCTGCACGAGAGCGGCGGCTCCCGTCACGCCGACGACGAGTCCCCGTACCTCCCGCTCGACCGGGGTTACGAGACGGACGACCGCGACGACGACCAGCCCAAGCGCGGCTTCCTCGGCTCCGGCTGGACCGACGAATCCGGCGGCGAGAGGCGTTCCTCCCGTGGTGGTGACGATGACGCCGGCGGCGGCGAGGGCGAGGTGCGGCACCGCACCCGGGTCCTGCTGGTGGCGGCCGCCGCGGTGGTGCTGGTCGGCGTCGGTGTGGGCTGGATGGTCACCGGTACGTCCTCCGACGACCCGTGCGCCGGCGGCAGGTGCGCCAGCGCCGGCGAGGTGACCGCCCCCTCCGACTCGGCCGTCCCCTCGGAGGAGGAGCAGGTGCCGGTGGAGGAGGAGACCGACACCGAGCCCTCCGACCCGGCCGCCGACGAGCCCACCGAGTCGGAGCCGGCGCGGCCGGACCGTCAGCAGGGGCAGACCCGGCCCACGCGTGAGCCGGAGAGCCGCCCGTCGCCCACGCGCGACATCGGCGACCCGACCACCAAGGCCAGCCCGAGGAACACCCGGTCCCCGCAGGATCAGATGCGGGACACCGACACCTCGAGCGAGACGCGGGTGAACAGGGAGCCGAGGAGCACCAGCCAGGAGTCGCAGGACCAGCCTCCCGCGACGCAGCAGCAGCCGACGCAGCCGACGCAGGCCCCGGTGCCCGAGCCCGAGCCGACCCAGGAGGAGCGGAAGGGGCTGCTCGACATCCTGTTCCCCTGGGCGTAGGGCCCCGGGCGCAGGACAGACCACTCTCCGGGTGGGCCGCCGGCCGCGGTCCACCCGTAGGATGCGGATCCAGGTCCTGGTCTGGCAGACTTGGAAACCGCTTTCCTGGGAGGTCTCGTGGTCACGCTTGAAGACGTCGCCAAGCAGGCGGGCGTCTCCCTGGCGACCGCCTCGCGGGTGCTCAACGGCAGCACCCGCCAGGTCGGCGCGGCCCTGCGGGCGCGGGTCGAGCAGGCCGCCGACGAGCTGGGCTACCGAGCCAACATCGCGGCCCAGACGCTGGCCCGCGGCGCGAGCAACGTGATCGGCATCGTCGTCCACGACCTGACCGACCCCTATTTCGCGGCACTGGCCGACGGTGCCATGCGGGCGGCGGCCACCGAAGGCCTGCTCGTCATGGTGGGCACCACGCACCGCGACCCCGAGCAGGAGATCGCCTACGTGGCGACGCTCAACGCCCAGCGTGTCAGGGCGGTCCTGCTCGTCGGCTCGCGCGTGGCCGACCCGGCCGTCACCGGGCGCCTGCGCGACGAGCTGGCCCGATACCAGGCGGGCGGCGGGCGGGCGGCCTGCGTGGGCCAGGACCTGCTCGGCGTCGACACGGTCGCGCCGGCCAACCGGCAGGGCGCGGCCGAGCTGGCCCGGGCCCTGGCCGATCTGGGGCACACGCGGTTCGCGGTGCTGGCAGGGCCGCCGCACCTGGTGACGGCGGCCGACCGCTGCGCCGGGTTCGTCGAGGCGCTGGAGGAGCTGGGGCTGCCCGCGCCGCAGGTGATCCACGGGCCGTTCGACCGCGACGGCGGCTACGCCGCGGCCTCGCAGGCAGGCGACGTGACCTGCGTGTTCGCGGTCAACGACGTGATGGCGGTCGGGGCGCTCGCGGCCTATCGAGAGCGTGGTGTCCGGGTGCCCGACGACGTCTCGGTGGCCGGGTTCGACGACATCGTCACGCTGCGTGATCATGTGCCCGCTCTGACGACCGTGCGCCTGCCGCTGAAGGACATGGGGGCCCGGGCGCTGGAGCTGGCGCTGGGTGAAGGAGATCCGGTCGTGGTCGAGCAGGTCGCGGGCGAGGTCGTGCTGCGGGAGAGCGTGCGGAGGATGACGTGAGGCTGGCGGTCAGCACGCTGGGCATGCCCGGCGAGGGGCTCGACAGGGCGATCGAGATCGCGGCCGGAGGTGGCTGCCAGGGGCTCGAGTTGCGCCTGCACCCCGAGACCGGCGTGCACGCCGGTCTCGGCGCCGCGGAGCGGCGGTCGGTGCGGGAGCGGGTGGAGCGGGCGGGCCTGGAGATTTCGGCCCTTGCTGGCTATGTCGGTGTTTGTGAGCCGGGGCCGGACGAACCTGTCGTCGCGGCGCTCCTCGCCGACCTGCGGCTCGCCGCCGACCTGGGCGCTCCGGGCGTGCGGGTCTTCCCTCGTGGCGACGATCCGGCCGTCGGCGCCCGCAGGCTCAAAGCGGTCTCCGGTACGGCCGGAGCCCTCGGCTGCCGCGTTCTCGTCGAGACGCACGACGACATGGCCACCGGCGCCGCCGTGGCCGCCCTGCTCGCCGAGGCGGGCTGCCCCGAGACCACCGGGGCGCTGTGGGACCTGCTGCACCCCTGGCGCAACGGCGAGCCGCCGGCCGACTCGCTCGCCGCGTTCGGGCCCCACCTGGCGTACGTCCAGGTCAAGGACGCGGTCTCGGCCCGCGACACCACGCCGGTGCCCTTGTGGACCGGCTCTGTGCCGCTCGACGAGGCGGGCGGGCTGCTGCGCGGCGCGGGCTACGGCGGCTGGGTGTCGCTGGAGTGGGAGCGTGCGTGGTATCCGCAGGTCGCTCCGGTCGAGCAGATCCTGCCGGGCGCGGCCGACTGGGTGCGACGTTTCACCGCTTAGATAGGGGGATGTCCCCTTCTCAGAACAAAGTGCTTGTCGTCGGGATGGACGGCCTGCGCTTCGACCGGCTCCAGGCCGTGGGCGCGCCGGTGCTGGCCGAGCTGATGGCCTCCGGCGCGTACGGCACCAGCATGCTCCCCTACGGTGAGGCCGGCACGCCGCGTACGGAGTCGCCCGGCGAGGTCGTGCCCAAGGCATCCGAGCCGGCGGCCGGCGGCCGGGTGATCAGGTCGCGTACGGACTCGGGGCCCGGCTGGTCGTCGATCGCCACCGGGGCCTGGCCCGACAAGCACGGCGTCGTAGACAACAGCTTCACTGCACCCCAGTTCCAGAAATTTCCGGACTTCCTGTCCCGTGCGAAGAAGGCCCGCCCCGAGCTGAACACCGCGGCCTTCTTCTCCTGGGCGGCGCTCGCCGAGCACGGCGCGTTCGGCCCGGCCGTCGACCACCGGTTCGTGCTCGACGGCTACGCGATCGGCTGGGCCGAGGCCGACAGGCAGGTGGCCGCCGCGGCCGAGCGGCACCTGTCGGAGACCGACCCGGACGCCGTGTTCGTCTACCTCGGCGACACCGACGAGGTGGCCCACGACCTCGGCCCGCACTGTCCCGAGTACACCGCCGCCCTCCAGTCCCAGGACGCCTACCTGGGGCGCCTGCTCGACACCGTCCGCGCCCGGCCCTCGTACGCGCGCGAGCGCTGGACCGTGCTCATCACCACTGACCACGGTCACGTGGACGAGGGCGGTCACGGCGGCGTCTCGGAGGAGGAGCGCACGGTGTTCGTGATCGCCAACCGTCTGGGGGAGCGCCTCGCCCGTCGTTCCCTGGCCGGTCCCCGGCTGGTCGACGTGGCTCCCACGGTGCTCGCCTCGCTCGGGTTGGCCGTCGATTCCGCGTGGAACCTGGACGGTGCGCCGCTGGGACTGTGATGTCTTTCATCAGGTGTTGAATTTCTGCCGGGAAAGCGTGACACTCATGTGCAGGACGCCGAAGGGCAGGGATGAAGCTGATGAACACGGCACCGGACTTCTCCGAGATCGACGCGGGAATGCTCGCCGAAGTAGGCGGAAAGGCCGCCAACCTCGGCGAGCTGACCAGGGCGGGGCTGCCCGTACCACCCGGCTGGGTGCTGACCACGCAGGCCTACCGCCAGGTCGCCGAGGGCCTGGAGACGAGCGGCGACGGGCTCGCCGAGCGCGCCAGGCGCCACCTGCTGCGGGCCCCGGTGCCGGACGCCGTGCGCGAGACGATCGTGAAGGCGTACGCCGCGCTCGGCGACGACGTGCCGGTGGCCGTGCGCTCCTCCGCCACGGCCGAGGACCTGCCGTTCGCCAGCTTCGCCGGACAGCAGGACACCTTCCTCAACGTGGTGGGCGCGGACGCGGTGGTCGACGCCGTACGCCGCTGCTGGGCCTCGCTCTGGACCGACCGCGCCGTCGCCTACCGCGAGTCGAACGGCATCGACCACGCCGTCGTGCGGCTCGCGGTGGTCGTCCAGACCATGGTGGACGCGCGGGTGTCGGGTGTCATGTTCACCGCCAACCCGGTGACGGGCCGGCGGCGCGAGGCCGTCATCGACGCGGCCCCCGGGCTCGGCGAGGCCGTCGTCTCCGGCGCCGTGAACCCCGACCGCTTCGTCGTTCACGGGGGCGAGATCCTCGACCGCCACGCGGGCGACAAGCTGCTGGCCGTCCGCGCGCTGCCCGGGGGCGGCACCGAACGCGTCGAGACCGCCGGCGACGCGCCGGACGGAGAGCCGGGGCAAGAACTCTGCCTGACCGACGCCGAGGTGCTCGCCCTGGCCGAGCTCGGCACGCGCGTCGAGGACCACTACGGCGCCCCCCAGGACACCGAGTGGGCCATCGACCACGACGGCGGGCTTTTCCTCACCCAGGCGCGCCCGATCACCACGCTCTACCCGCTGCCGGACAACCCCAGGCCGGGGCTGCGGGCGTACTTCTCCTTCAACGTCGCCCAGGGCGTCATGGGGCCGATCACGCCCATGGGACGGTCGGCACTCAAGCTGGTCGCCTCGGGAGCGGCCGGGCTGTTCGGCTACGGTCCCGCAGACCCTCTCGACGGCCCTCCCGCGATGACCGAGTCGGGGCAGCGCTTGTGGATGGACGTCACCACCGCCGTACGCAGCAAGGCCGGCCGCGCCATCCTGCCGCGCATGTTGCAGCTCGGGGAGGCGCGCTCAGGATCGGTCATCGAACAGCTGGTGACGGATCCCCGGCTGTCGCTGACGCACACCTCCCGCCGCCCGGTGATCCGCGGCCTGCGCCGCTTCGCCCGCCGCATCCACGCCCCCTCGCGGGCGCTGCTCGCGCTGACCAGGCCGGGCAGGACCCTGGCGTACGCCGCCCGCGTGGGCGAGGTGATCGACCGGCGCCTGCCGCTGCCGTCGGAGGCCACCCCGGAGCAGCGCCTCGACCACGCCCAGCGTGTGCTCTCCCGCGCGTTCCCCCTCATCGTCTCGATCATGCCGATCGCGATCACGGGCTACGGCTCGTTCGCGTTGTCGTCCAGGCTCTCCGGCGTGCCGATCGGCGACATGCAGGACGTCCTGCGCAGCGTTCCGCACAACCCGACCACGGAGATGGACCTGGAACTGTGGGACCTGTCCACCCGCGTCGAGCCCGAGCCGTTCGTGACGGAGCCGGTGGAGGAACTGGTCCGCCGCTACCGTGCGGGCACGCTCCCGCCCATCGCCCATCGGGAGATCACCAGATTTCTGCACGCGTACGGCCATCGCGGCGTCGCCGAGATCGACCTCGGCGTCCCCCGCTGGTCGGAGGAGCCCGCGCACATCCTCGGCGTGATCGCCAACTACCTGCGCATGGACGGCGACACCGCCCTCGCGCCCGCCGCCCTGTTCGCCAAGGGCGCGCGGGAGGCGCAGGCGGAGATCGCCCGGGTGGCCGCCGAGGCCGGACGCAAGGGCCGGTGGCGGGCCGCCGTGGTGCGGTTCGCGCTCGGGCGCACGCGGATGTACGCGGGGCTGCGCGAGCTGCCCAAGTTCTACGTCGTCAAGATCCTCGCCGGGGTGCGGCGGAGCCTGCTGCAGGTGGGGGAGCACCTGGTCGGCCTCGGAGTGCTGGACGCGGCGCGGGACGTGTTCTTCCTCGACCTGAGAGAGGCCAGGGCCGCTCTGGGCGGCGGCGACCTGCGCGGGCTCGTGGCGGAGCGGCGGGAGGCGTACGAACGGGAGTCGCGCCGCAGGCACGTGCCCAGGGTCCTGCTGTCCGACGGCACCGAACCTGAGGCGCTCGCCACCTCTGCCGCTGCCTCCGGCGCGCTGACCGGCACGCCCGCTTCGGCCGGCACCGTCACGGGCGTGGCGAGGGTGGTGATGGACCCGGTCGGCGCGCACCTGGAGCCGGGCGAGATCCTGGTCTGCCCCTCGACGGACCCCGGCTGGACACCGCTGTTCCTGACGGCGAGCGGGCTCGTCATGGAGATGGGCGGCTCGATGTCGCACGGCGCGGTGGTGGCCAGGGAGTACGGCATCCCGGCCGTCGTCGGCGTCGCCGACGCCACCCACCGCGTCACCACCGGCCAGAAGATCACCGTGAACGGCGCCGCGGGCACGGTCACCCTGCCGACCTGACGGAGGCCGTCCGCGCGCCGTCACGCGCCGGCAGGAAGCACCACGTCCTCGTAGCGGGCCTTCATCGTGGACACCACCTCGTCGGGGTCCGCGGCCCAGATGTCGGCGTTGAAGATCTCCACCTCGACGTCGCCGGTGTATCCGGCGGCCAGGACGGCCCGCGTGATCGGCGGGAAGCCGATCACGCCGTCGCCCATCATGCCCCGCCCGAGCAGCACGTCCGGGGGCAGCGGGTGCAGGTAGTCGCACACCTGGTACGACGCGATCCTGCGGCCCGCGCGGGCGATGTCCTCGAACAACCTCGGGTCCCACCAGACGTGGAAGGTGTCCACCACCACGCCCACCTGCTCCTCCGGGTGGGCCAGGCTCAGGTCGAGCGCCTGACCGAGAGTGGACAGGACGGCCCGGTCGGGACAGTAGACGGGGTGGAGGGGCTCGAGAGCCAGCTTGACCCCCCGCTCCCCGGCGTAGGGGGCCAGCTCCGCCAGCGCCTCGGCCACCCGCTCCCGCGCCCCGGCCAGATCCCGTGAGAACCCGCCCGCCGCGACACCGCCGTAACTTCCGCCGCCCGCCGCCGCACCGCGCCCGCCCGCGGGGCCGGCCGGCAGCGGCTCGCCCGGTGCCACCCCGGGCAGGCCGCCCACCACCATCACCAGGCAGGCCGCCCCCAGCTCCGCCGCCTCGTCGATGGCCCGCCGGTTGTCGTCGAGCGCGCGGGCGAAGGCGCGGCGGCCCTCGTCGCCCGGCAGCCCGCCCGCCGTCATGAAGCCGCCCCGGCACAACGACGACACGCGCAGCCCGGCCGCCCGCACCAGCTTCACGCTCTCCGCGAGCCCCTGCTCGGCGACGTTCTCCCGCCACAGCCCGACAGCTTCCAGGCCGTGCCGCACGCATCCGTCCACGGCCTCGGCCACGGTCCAGCGCTGCGTCGTGCGCTGGTTGAGTGAGAGGCTCACAGCCCGTTCACCGCCAGCAGCGCCTTCATGCGGCGCACGGCCAGCTCCTGGTCGGCCAGCAGCCCGGCCTGGTCGGCCAGACGGAACACCTCCGACAGGTGGAGCAGCGAGCGGGCCGACTGGGCGCCGTTCACCATGGCGAACGCGTCCTGGTGACCGTTCAGCCAGGCCAGGAAGACGATGCCGGTCTTGTAGTGGTACGTCGGCGTCTCGAAGATCTTCCTGGACAGGGGGACGGTCGGGGCCAGGATCTCGTCGTACGACGCCAGCAGCCGGTCGCGGCCCGCGCCGTCGCCGGCGGCCGAGTGCTCGACGGCCGCGTCGAGCGCCTGCAGCGCGGCAGCCGCCGCCGGGGCGATGGCGTCGAAGATGCCGAGCAGCGCGTGCGAGCCCGACCTGATCAGCGACGGGTAGTTGAAGTCGTCGCCGGTGTAGAGCTTGACCCCGCCGGGGAGCGCGGCGCGCAGCCCCACCTCGTGCTCCTCGTCCAGCAGCGACACCTTCACCCCGTCCACCATGGGCGCGTGGGCGTGGACGAGCTCCAGGAACGACTCGGTCGCCGCCGCCACGTCAGGGGCGCCCCAGTAGCCGGCCAGGTGCGGGTCGAACATCTCGCCCAGCCAGTGCAGGATCACCGGCCGGTCCACCAGGCCGAACAGCTTGCCGTACACCTGGTGGTAGTCCTTGGGGCCGGTCGCGGCCTTCGCGAGCTGGCGGGAGGCCATGATGATCACGCCGGCGCCGGCGGACTGCACGGTCTCGATCTGCTCGGCGTACGCGGCCGTGATCGTGTTGAGGTCGGCGGCCTGGGGCGCGTGGTCGGTGCCCGCGCCGCAGGACACCAGCGTCGCGGGGTCGCCGACCGTACGCGCCTCGGCCGCGCTGCGCCGGATGAGCTCCTTGGTCGCGGCCCAGTCCAGGCCCATGTTGCGCTGGGCGGTGTCCATGGCGTCCGCGACGCGCAGGCCGTACGACCACAGGTGGCGGCGGAAACGCAGGGTGGCGTCCCAGTCGACGGCCGCGGGGGAGCCGGGCGTGTTGTCGCCCAGCGGGTCGGCCACCACGTGTGCGGCGGCGTACACGATGCGGCTGCCGGCCGGGGCGTCCGGCACCGGCCAGGCCGTGGGCTCGCTCAGGGTGTACGCCCCGATGCCGGGCAGGTCGATCCTCACGGCTGCGGCACCTCGATCCTGCGGCCCTCGGCGTTGGAACGCAGCCCCAGCTCGGCGAGTTGCACGCCGCGGGCGCCCGAGGCGAAGTCGTTGGGGAAGGGCGCGTCCTCCACCACGTGCCGGACGAACGCCTCCCACTGGACCTTGAACCCGTTGTCGAACTCGGCGTTGTCCGGCACCTCCTGCCAGCCGTCGCGGAAGCGCGCCGTGGCCGGCAGGTCGGGGTTCCAGACGGGCTTGGGGGTGGCGGAGCGGTGCTGCACGCGGCAGTTGCGCAGGCCCGCCACGGCGCTGCCGTGCGTGCCGTCCACCTGGAACTCCACCAGTTCGTCCCGGTTCACCCGGACTGCCCACGAGGAGTTGATCTGCGCGATGATGCCGCCTTCAAGCTCGAAGATCCCGTACGCGGCGTCGTCCGCGGTGGCCTGGTACGCGGTGCCCTGCTCGTCCACGCGGGCGGGGACGTGCGTCACCGCCCTGGCGTAGACCGACTGGACCCTGCCGAACAGGTTCTCCATGACGTAGTGCCAGTGCGGGAACATGTCGAGCACGATGCCGCCGCCGTCCTCGGCCCGGTAGTTCCACGACGGCCGCTGCGCTTCCTGCCAGTCGCCCTCGAACACCCAGTAGCCGAACTCGCCGCGCACCGACAGGATCCGGCCGAAGAAGCCGCCGTCGATCAGCCGCTTCAGCTTGAGCAGGCCGGGGAGGAACAGCTTGTCCTGCACGACGCCGTTCTTGACGCCCTTGGCCGCGGCGGCCTCGGCCAGCGCGACCGCCTCCTGCGTGGACTCGGCCGTCGGCTTCTCCGCGTAGATGTGCTTGCCCGCCTCGATGGCCTTGAGCACGGATTTGACGCGGGCGCTGGTGACCTGGGCGTCGAAGTAAATGAGGTTGCCGTCGTCGGCGAGGGCCGCGTCCAGTTCCGTAGTGAAATTCGAAATGTCGTGCTTAGTAGCAATATCTGCAAGTTTGTCGGTATTACGTCCGACCAGGATGGGCTTGAGCTTGACCTTTCCGCCGTCCGAGAGCGTGACCCCGCCCTGCTCGTTGATGGCCAGAACGGAACGGACCAAGTGCTGGCGATAGCCCATTCGTCCGGTGACGCCGTTCATCACGACGCCTATGGTGCGCACGCTCATGAAGATCCCTTCAGGACAAACGGTGGAAAGCGCTTTCCCGAACCGTACGGCCGTGCGGCCCAGGGCGTCAAGTGGCGCGGGGCCTCAGGAGGCCCGGAGGCCGGGCGGCGGCCCCGCGCTGAGGCCGCCGTGCTCAGCGCTGGCCGCGCGGCTCCAGCCTGGCCAGCGCCTTGGCGATGGGGTGGGCGGCGAGCGACAGCTGCCACTCGCGAGCCCCGAGCTCGCGCAGCCGCGCGGTCACGCTCTCGTCGGTGATCTCGGCCGGCGGCTCCCAGGTCAGTCGGCGGACGGCGTCGGGCTGCAGCACGTTCTCCGTCGGCATGTGGAACTCATCGGCCAGCGCGGACACCACCGCCCGCGCCGCCGCCAGGCGCTTGGCGGCGGCCGGATCGCGGTCGGCCCACCGGTTGGGCGGTGGCGGCCCGTCGCCGGGCGTGCTCGGCTGGGGGAGCTGGCTGTCGGGCAGCGCGCGGGCCCTCGCCACCGCGGCGAGCCAGTCGCTCATGTGCCGTCGCGCGCTTCGCCCGGTGAATGCCGAAATTTCGGTCAATGCCTTCTTGGTACGGGGCCCTTCGAGCGCCGCGGTGACGATCGCGGCATCGGGCAGCACCCTGCCGGGCGCCAGGTCGGCCTCCCGCGCGATGCGATCGCGCATGGTCCACAACTCGCGCACGATGGCCAGCGCGCGTACGTTGCGCACCTTGTGGATGCCCGAGGTGCGGCGCCACGGGTCGGACCGCGGCACCGGCGGCGGGGTGTTGAGCACGGCGGCGAACTCCTCGCGCGCCCACTCCAGCTTCCCGCTCTCCACCAGCTGCTCATGCAGCACGTCGCGGAGCTCGACCAGCACCTCCACGTCGAGCGCGGCGTAGCGCAGCCAGTCTTCCGGCAACGGCCTGGTGGACCAGTCGGCCGCCGAGTGACCCTTCTCCAGCCGCAGCCCGAGCACGGTCTCGACCATCGTGCCGAGGCCCACACGCTCGTAGCCGAGCAGCCGCCCGGCCAGCTCGGTGTCGAACATCTCCCGCGGCCTGAACCCCAGCTCCATGAGGCAGGGCAGGTCCTGGGAGGCGGCGTGCAGCACGATCTCCGCGTCGGCCAAGGCCTGGTCGAGGGCGGACAGATCGGGGCAGCCGACCGGGTCGATCAGCGCGGAGCCTGCGCCGGCCCTGCGCAGTTGCACCAGGTAGGCGCGGTTGCCGTAGCGGTAGCCGGAGGCCCGCTCGGCGTCGACGGCGACGGGGCCGTCTCCCGCGGCGAACCGCGCCACGACCGTGGCCAGCCCGGCCGCGTCCGCGATGACCGGCGGGATGCCCTCGCGGGGTTCGAGCAGCGGCTCGACTGTGCGTTCTTCTGTCATTCGACCTTTTCCGTGGCTACTCCGACCCACAGCCGGAGAGGAAACGCATTCCAGCGTAGCGAGGCAGGGAAACGTGGCGCGTACCCGGGCGGATCGGCGTCGGAGTACGCATCACGTCTGGTCGTCATGTCGGCGGGGCAGCGCGGCCACGTCGGGCGGGAGCGGCGGGATCCCCGCCGCCAGGCACATCAGGTCGCACCAGGCGGCGACATGGCCCGAGAGATCCTCCTGGGCGGGAGACCAGGACGCCCGCAGCTCGAGCTCGGTCGTGACCGGGTCGTCGGCCTTGTTGCCGAACCCCTCGGACACGGCTCTCGTCACCGTGCCGCCGGCGGCGGAATAGCCGGCCTGGTGAGCGTCGAGGGCCTCGGTCAACCAGCTCCAGGCCACGGGCCCGAGCAGCGGATCGGAGGTGATCTCGGGCTCCATGTCGGCCCTGACGTAGGCGACCAGGCGGAACGGGCCCTCCCAGCCGCGCTGGCCGTCGGGGTCGTAGAGGAGGATCAGCCGGCCGACCGCGAGCTCGTCGTCGTCGCGGTAGACGGAGGCGCCGATGGCGGCGGAATAGGGGGCCAGCCGCTGCGGCGCGGGCAGGTCCTCGAGCTCGATCTCCGGCCGGACCTCGGACAAGCGCAGACTCTCCGCCGCACGGGTGAACTCGGCGGGAGGCGGTGGCTGGTCACCGAGTGTCATAGCCGAAGCGTAGGTCGAAGACGGACGGAAGGGGACCACGGGGGTGCTCATCTTTGGTGATCAAGCCGCTGCCGTAACAAGCTGGCGAACGGGCCGGGTGGACTCGGCGGAGCCGAGAAGGATCGCGTGGCCGCACTCGGCGCAGGCCCACTCCGGGCACTCGCCCTGCTCGTGCCCGTCGGCGCACGGAGGCTGCTCGAACGGGCGCACACCGGCACAGGACGGGCAACACTCACTGCGGCGCTCTGGGAAACTCCACAACGCGGGCATCGCACGAGTCATCGAAGCGGGGCCTTTCTTCGGGTTGTGGCTCCGACGTTGGCACGAGCCGCTGACAATTCCCCGCAACGCGCTCGGCGTGTCCCGAAAGTGGTCGCTGAATCGATGCCGCGCGGTTGCTTGACGAACATTTGGCTCAGTCGAGACCGGCTCTCTGGGCGGGCATGGGGTGTGTTCGACCCGTGTCGGACGCCGACGCCGAGCAGACCGGTAAACCTTCATCCGGCTATCTGATCATGATTTGCTAGGTCCAATGGATGTTTTTCCCGACACGGCCGCTTCGTGTCGCCGCGAAATCCGTCACCGGACACAGTTTCCGCCTCCATCGCCCGGCACGGATCCGCTTCCGCCACCGCACACCTGTCCGCCTCCGTCCCATGACACGGATCCGCAAGCGGCCATGGCCCGCCGCAGGATGCCGTCCGCTGGCGGGACCGGCGCCCCGGCGTGGCACGCTTGTGGGGTGAACCTCGCCGACTCAGCGTTCCTGCGTGCCTGCCGCCGCCAGCCCGTCCCGCACACCCCGGTCTGGTACATGCGCCAGGCCGGGCGCTCGTTGCCTGAATACCTCAAGGTCCGCGAGGGCGTGCCCATGCTCACCGCGTGCGCCACGCCCGAGCTGATCGTCGAGATCACCATGCAGCCGGTCCGCCGCTACGGCGTGGACGCGGCCATCTTCTTCAGCGACATCGTCGTCCCCCTCAAGGCCATCGGCATCGACCTCGACATCAAGCCGGGCGTCGGCCCGGTCGTGGCCGACCCGATCCGCGACGCCAAGGGCCTCGACGCGCTGCGCCCGCTGGAGCCCGGCGACGTGCCGTACGTCACCGAGGCCGTCCAGGCGCTCACCGGAGAGCTGGGCGGCACGCCGCTGATCGGCTTCGCGGGCGCGCCGTTCACGCTCGGCTCCTACCTGATCGAGGGCGGCCCGTCGAAGAACCACGACAAGACCAAGGCCATGATGTACGGCGCGCCCGAGCTGTGGCACGCCCTCATGGAACGCCTGTCCGTCATCGTCCTGGAACACCTGCGCATCCAGGTCGCGGCCGGCGCCTCGGCCGTGCAGCTCTTCGACTCCTGGGTGGGGGCGGTGGCGCCGGACGACTACCGCGAGTTCGTCCTGCCCCACACCCGGCGCATCCTCGAAGGCGTCCAGGACGTGCCGCGCATCCACTTCGGCGTGGGCACGGGCGAGCTGCTGGGCGTGCTGGGCGAGGCGGGGGCCGACGTCGTGGGGGTCGACTGGCGGGTGCCGCTCGACGAGGCGGCCCGCCGGGTCGGCCCCGGCAAGGCACTGCAGGGCAACCTCGACCCGGCCATCCTGCTGGCGCCGTGGGACGTGGCCGAACGCAGGGCCCGCGACGTGCTGCGGCGCGGCCGGGCGGCCGAGGGGCACGTCTTCAACCTCGGCCACGGCGTCCTGCCCTCGACCGACCCCGACCAGCTCAAGCGCCTGACCGACCTCGTCCACGAAGCCGGCGCGTCGACCTGACCCCTGGCCTGCGGTGCGGCGGGGTGCCGGTGCTCAGACGGTTGTGGGGCCCGGGCCGCCCGGTTTCCGGCCCGGGGGAGCAGACACGACAAGGGAACGCGCGGCGCGGTCACGGCGTACCAGATAGATCACCAGGACGAGGAGCGGCAGCGAGACGACCGCCCACGGCAGCACCGCGCCGAGCATCGTGAGCGCCACCTTCACGAACGACACCAGCGCGCCCCACCCGGCCTCCAGCCCGCCGAGGAAACCCGCCGGCTCCTCGTCGGGGTCGGCCACCGCGGCCACCGGCCCCACCAGATGGAGCGTCAACGTCGCCATCGCGACCTGCGCGGCCAGCTCCTTCTGCTGGGCCTGCAGCGACTCCAGGTCCGCCTCGCGATCGGAGATCTCCCGCTCGACCTGCAGCACCTGGCCGATCGTGTCGGCCTTCTTCAGCAGCGTACGCAGCGACTCCAGCGACTGCTCCGCCGACTTGAGCCGGCTCTCCACGTCGGCCACCTGGAGCGTGACGTCCTGGGTGCCCTGGTGCATGGACAGCTGCCGGCCCAGGTCCCTGCCGAACCGGCCGGCCACCTCGGCGTACTTCGCCGGCGGGATCTTGAACTCCAGTACGGCCGAGTCCTCGGTGGCGCTGGCCGAGTTGCTCTCCTCCCTGGACAGGTGGCCGCCGGCCGCCGTGACGATCTGCTTGGCCTGCTGCGCGGCGGTGGAGACCCGCTCAGCGCGTACGGTCATGCTCCCGGTGTAGATGACCTGCCGCTCCTGCCGGGTCACCTTGACGCCGGAGACGACGCCGTCCCCGCCGCCCCCGTCCGCCTTCGCGCGGGGCTGCCCGGTGGACCGCGCCTCGGCCCTGGGCCGCCGGGCGTCGTACTGCTCCGGCTGCGCCCGGGTGGAGTCCATGGCCGGCGCGACGGTCCCCGACTCGCCGGCCGGCAGGATGCCGCCGCCGGCGCAGCCTCCCAGGAACGTGACGGCGCAGGCCGCCGATAACGCGATGCCGTACCGCATTCGTCTCATGCCCCTATGACGGCTTCCGGATCACCCCGGTTTGACGGCGGAAATCACGGTCCTGTATCGAGCCCGCCTCCACTGCGTGGAGGCGGGCTCGGTCAGGTGGGCGACGCGGGCGACCCGGGCGGGTGGGCGACATTGTGAGGCGGTAGCGTCGGGAGGCGTGGAAGGGAATCGGGCGCACGTGGTGGTGGTCGGCGGCGGAATCTCCGGTTTGGCCGCCGCGTGGCACCTCCGCCAGGGCGCGGGCGAGCGGGTGAAGGTGACGGTCCTCGAGGGTTCACCGCGCATCGGCGGCAAGCTGTACGCCTCGGAGGTCGCCGGGGTGAGCGTCGACGCCGGAGCGGAGGCCATGCTGGCCCGCCGGCCCGAGGGCGCCGAGCTGGCCAGGGCGGTCGGGCTCGGGGAGGAGCTGGTGTTCCCCGGCACGGCGCGCTCGGCCGTCTACACCAGGGGCACGCTCCGTCACCTGCCGAAGGGCCAGGTCATGGGCGTGCCGTCCGACCTGACCGAGCTGGCGAGGTCCGGCATCGTCTCGCCCGGCGGGCTGCTGCGCGTGCCGCTCGACCAGCTCCTGCCGCCCACCCTGGTGCGCACCGACGTGTCGGTGGCCGCCTACATCCGCGCCAGGATGGGTTCGGAAATCGTGGAGCGGCTGGTCGAGCCGCTGCTCGGCGGCGTCTACGCGGGCCGTTCCGACATGTTGTCGCTGGAGGCCACGATGCCGCGCGTGGCGGCCGTGGCACGCTCCGAGCGCTCGCTGCTGTCCGCGACCCGGCAGCTCGTCGAGGACGCGCCGAAGGACGCGGGGCCCGTTTTCACCTCGCTCAAGAACGGCGTCGGCGGCCTGCCCGAGGCCGTCGCCAAGGCGTCCGGCGCCGACGTCAGGACCGGCGTGACCGCCCGCGAGCTGCACAGGACCGAGCACGGCTGGCGGCTCGTGACGGGCCCCGTGCCGAGGCCCGAGACCATCGAGGCGGACGCGGTGATCGTGGCCGTGCCGGGGCCCGCCGCGAGCCGGCTGCTCAAGGACGAGGCGCCCAAGGCGGCGACCGAGCTGGCCAGGATCGACTACGCCAGCATGGCCGTCGTCACGCTCGCCTACCCGGTCGACGCCTTTCCCGAGCCGCCCGCCGTCAGCGGCTATCTGGTGCCGCCCGTGGAGGGCCGGCCGGTCAAGGCGGTCACGTTCAGCTCGGTGAAGTGGCCTCACCTGGCCAGAGACCTGGTGATCCTGCGCTGCTCGATCGGCAGGATCGGCGAGGAGCACCTGCTCCACCGCGAGGACACCGAGCTGGTGTCGCTGGCCATGGCCGAGATGGGCGAGGTGATGGGCGTGCGCGGGCTGCCCGTGGACAGCCGGGTGACGCGCTGGGGCGGGGCGCTGCCGCAGTACAACGTGGGCCACCTCGACCGGGTGGCCAAGGTGCGTTCCGCGGTGGCCGGGCAGCCAGGGCTGGCCGTGTGCGGCGCGGCCTACGACGGCATCGGCATCCCCGCGTGCATCAGCGCCGCGCGTACGGCGGCCTCCCAGATTCTGGACCACCTGTCCCTACGAGGAGAATGAACACCATGACAGAGGGCGCCGCGCGGCTCAAGGCCCGCGATCTCAACCAGGTGATCCGTTACACGATGTGGTCGGTCTTCCAGACGACCGGGCCGTGCCCGAGCGACCGCGACGGCCTTGCGCGGGAGGTCACCGAGCTGCTCGACCAGGCAGCCGGGAAGGACGTTGTGACCAGGGGGGTCTACGACGTCGCGGGGTTCAGGGCCGACGCCGACTACATGTTCTGGTGGCACGCGCCCACGCCCGAGGACCTCCAGGACGTCTACGCCCGGTTCCGCCGCACCGCGCTGGGCCGGCACAGCAGGCCTGTATGGTCGGCGATGGCGCTGCACCGGCCCGCCGAGTTCAACAAGTCGCACGTCCCGGCCTTCCTCGCCGAGGAGGAGCCGCGCGCCTACGTGAGCGTCTACCCGTTCGTCCGCTCCTACGAGTGGTATCTCCTCGAAGACTCCGAGCGCCGGGCGATGCTGGCCGAGCACGGCAGGATGGCGCGCGACTACCCCGACGTGCGGGCCAACACGGTGGCGTGCTTCTCGCTCAACGACTACGAGTGGATGCTGGCGTTCGAGGCCGACGAGCTGCACAGGATCGTCGACCTGATGCGGACGCTGCGCGGCGCGCAGGCCCGCCGGCACACCCGGGTCGAGATCCCGTTCTACACCGGTGCCCGCAAGCCGGTGCAGGAGATCGTCGCCGCCCTCCCCTGACGCGCGCCGCCGTCCCGCCGCAAAAGATCAAGAACCGAGTTGGCGATCCAACGGTTTTGATCGGCCCGCCTTGTCACAATCAGGGAAATCCCTAGTTCGTCGGGCGTGCGCGGGGGCGGCACGTTCCAACCGCGGGCCCCGTACGGGTCCGGGCAGGGAGGCGGGGTGGACGAGCCGGGCAGGCCCGGCCGGCGCGCGACCGGTCGTCATACGGCGGGTCGTCATGCGGCTGGTCGTCATGCGGCTGGTCGTCAGGCGGTGGGGCGCGCGCGGCGGGTTCGAGGGCGGGCGGCGGACCGCAGGTGGGGGCTGCGCGGCCGGCGAGGGCTGCGCGGCCGGCGCCGCAGGCGCGGGCTGCTGACGGGTGCGATCGCGCTGGCCGGGGCCGCGGCGGTGCTCGGCGTCAACGGGACCATCGGCGGCGTGCTGACCCCCGCCACCACCGCCGGGCGTCCCGCCGCGCCGACCCTGCCCAGCAGCGGCGCGCGCGAGAACGGCTCGCCGGCGCTGCCCGGCGGAGCCGGCGCGGAGGCGAAGGCGGACGCGGGTGCGCAGGCCAGTGCACGGGAGGTACGCAGGCCCGCGCCGCCCGAGGCCACCGGCGGCGGGCCGGCGCCGGAGGCCGGCGCCACCGGCGCGAGACCTGAGGCCGAGCCCGGGCTGGTGCCGGGCACGACCGACCCGGATGACCTGCTGGCGGGCGGTCCAGACCCCGGTGACGTCGCCGGTTACCGGGCCGACGGCCCATCACGGCACACGGACCGCGAGGCGGCGGAGTTCTTCCGTACGCGCTGGAGGGCCGGCGACAAGGCACTGAAGCGGCTCAAGGACATCCGCACGGTCGGCGGATATCTGCGGATCTACACGGATCTGCCGGAGTCCGCCGGCAACTCCGCCGCCGCACTGACGCTCTGCAAACGCGGCCTCGACTACCTGCGCGCCCGCGGGGTGGCCCATCCCGTGGTCTTCGTGCAGGCGGAATTCGGAGAGAACGGCAACCCGGTGCTGGCCAACATCCTGGGGCCGTCCGACACCAGCTGCCGGGTCACGCATCCGGCGCCGGGCTGAGCGGGCGCGGTCCAGCGCCGGTCTAGCGCACGCGCACCCGCGTCCTGGCGCACCGCTCGCACCGCTGCGTCACCACGCGTCCTATGGTCTCGATCGTCACCCAGCGGTGGCGAAGATGGACAAGACGCACACGATTCTCCTACCCGGTGTAGGCGATCGGCACGCACTGTCGTTATGCGATCACCCCTTGGGTTCAAGGGTAAGGGAGATCGAGTTGATGCAGTACCGATCATCGGTCGGAGTCGCATAGCCCTCGCCGTGGAACACGTGCCCCAGGTGCGAGTCGCACCGGGCGCAGCGCACCTCCGTACGCACCATCCCGAGGCTGCGGTCCTCGATGAGCTTCACCGCCTCGGAGCCGGACGGTTCGAAGAAGCTCGGCCAGCCGCAGTGCGACTCGAACTTCGTGTCGGACCGGAAGAGCTCGGCGCCGCAGGCGCGGCACGAGTAGACCCCTTCGGTCTTGGTGTCGACGTACTCCCCCGTGAACGGGCGCTCGGTGCCGGCCTCCCTGAGAACCTGGTACTCCTCGGGGGACAACTGGGCCCGCCACTCGGCCTCGCTCTTGACGACCTTGTCCATGTCTCCAGAGTACGACTTCCGGCAAAAAGAGATCTCCGCCGGGGAAGCATCCTTTCTGGTGCGAATTCGCGTCTTTGTCGGCAAGGGGGTGTTCATCGCCTCCTGCCAAGGGGTGAGATCGTTCGCGGATCCCGCCGAGCGGCACAGCCCACGCCCGTGCTGGCGCCGCCGGGGGATCGCCACGGCCGGCCGGGTGGCGCGCCAGCGCCCGGAACGGCGGCGGACGGTCTGGCGGCCCGTCCCGTCGAGCCCTCGGTCCCGCCACCGAGGAGGCTCCGGGACGGGCCCACCCCGCCTTGTCGGAGGAGGGGAGTAGGTTCTGTGGCGTGACTCCTCCGCTCCGTGATGGAAGCGGCTTTTCGCTAAGCCGCTTGCGCAGCCTGGCGAAGGGCAAGCCCTGCCCTCACGATGTTGACCGCCGCGTTCACGTCGGCGTGCGCGGCATGCCCGCACGCCGTACAGGCGAACCCGGCCTGGGTGACGCGGTTGTCCTTCGCGTTGTGCTCGCAGCGGGCGCAGGTGCGGGAGGTGCCGGCGGGGTTCACCGCGATCAGCTTGCGACCGGCGCTTTCAGCCTTGTGCGCGAGGATCGTCAGGAACACCCCCCAGCCCGCGTCCAGGATGCTCCGGTTGAGGCCGGACTTGGCGGCGACATTCCGGCCGGGGGCTTCAGTCGTGCCGGACGCCGAGCGGGTCATGTTCGTGATCCGCAGGTCCTCGTGCACGATCACGTCATAGGCGCGGACCAGGGCGAGCGCGGCCTTGTGGGCGCCGTCCAGACGTTGCCTGCGCACCTTGGCGTGCAGCGCGGCCACGCGGGCCACCGCCTTACGCCGCCGCTTGGAGCCCCGTTCCTTGCGGGCCAGAGCCCGCTGCGCGGCGGCCAGCCGGTCAGCGGACGCGGCCAGGTGGCGGGGGTTGCTCAGATGCTGTCCGTCGCTGGTCGTGACGAGCGACGCCACGCCCATGTCGATCCCCGCGACCGCGCCGGTGACGGGCAGCGATTCGGCGGGCACGTCGTCGCACGACAGGACCACGAACCAGCGGCAGCCCTCGCGCTTGACGCTGATCGTCTTCACCTGGCCGCGCACGGTCCGGTGCCGGTGGACGCGGACGTGCCCGACACCCTGGAGGCGCACGTAGGTGGCGGTGGGGTGGCCGGGCTGGGAGTCCCACCGGCAGCCGTCGCCGTCCTTCGGCCACTCGACCGTGTCGAACCGGCCGCGCCCCTTGAAACGCGGGAAGCCCGGGGTGCGACCCTCGCGGACCCGCTTGAAGAACGCGCGAAACGCCTTGTCGAGCCGTCGCAGGGTGGCCTGCTGGGAGGAGAACGACCAACGCCCCTGCCCGTCCGGGTCATCGGCGCGGATGTGTTTCAGCTCGGCCGACTGCTCGCCGTACCGGACACTCACCCCCGCCCTGGCATAGGCGGTACGGCGGTGCTCCAGAGCGGCGTTGTACAGCGTGCGGTGATCCTCCAGACACGCCGCCAGCGCCGCCGCCTGCCGGGCCGTGGGGCGCAGCAGGAATCTGAACGACCTGCGCACACCCCACCCCCCCATCACGTTCGGTAATGACACCACCACGATATCGGCTGGCGCCGACAAAACCAGGAAGGACATCCGTGATGCGCAGATGTGACAGGTCAGGGCACGATCGGGCCTTGACGGCCCTCCCGCTCCCGATTCCCCCGTCGCCTCAAGACGACGGTCCCCTCGGGAGACTCTGATGGCATCGCCGTACATAGAACTCGAGGTGGGGGAGCGGACCGTCAAGGTCACCAACCCCGACAAGGTCTATTTTCCTGGGATCGGCGCCACCAAGCGGGAGCTGGTGGAATATTACGTGAGCGTCGGGGAGGGAGCGCTGCGGGCGCTCAAAGACCGGCCCACCAACCTGAAGCGCCACCCCGACGGCGTGCAGACCGACGCCATCTACCAGAAGCGCATGCCGCCCCGGCATCCAGACTGGCTCCAGCCGGTGACGGTGACGTTCCCGAGCGGGCGCACGGCGCAGTCGCTGCGGGTCACCGAGGTGGCCGCCATCGCCTACTGCGCCAACCTCGGCACCATCGACTTCCACCCGTGGCAGGTGCGCGCCACCGACACCGAACACCCCGACGAGCTGCGCATCGACCTCGACCCGCAGCCCGGGCTGGAGTTCGATGCGGCACGCAAGGCCGCGCTCCTCACCCGCGAGGTGCTGGCCGACCTGGGGATGGACGGGTTCGTCAAGACGTCGGGCAACCGCGGCGCCCACATCGCCGTGCGCATCGAGCCGCGCTGGGACTTCATCCAGGTGCGCCACGCCGGCATCGCCCTGGCCAGGGCCGTGGAGGAGCGTGATCCCGGCCTGGTAACCACAGCGTGGTGGAAGGAGGAGCGCGGCGAGCGGGTGTTCATCGACTACAACCAGAACGCAAGAGACCGCACGGTGGCCAGCGCCTACTCCGTCAGGGCCAAGCCGCACGCGCCCGTCTCGACGCCGCTCACCTGGGACGAGCTGGCCGACGCCGACCCGCGCGACTTCGACATCCGCACGGTGCCCGCCCGCTTCGCCGAGCTGGGCGACGTGCACGCGGCCATCGACGACCGCGCCTACTCCCTCGCGCCCCTGCTCGACCTCTACGCCCAGGACGACCGCGGCGACATGCCCTACCCGCCCAACTACCCCAAGATGCCCGGCGAGCCGATGCGGGTTCAACCCAGTCGAGCTAGGGCTATGACAAGGGAAAACAGGTCAAGCTAAACGGCGAACAAGGCCGACCGGACGATCACGATCTATCTGCAGTCCATCCGGTTCTTTCGCGAGTGGCTCCGTGAGCAGGGCAGGCCGGAGACGACCGAGTCGCTCACCAAGGGCGCCATCTCCGCCTGGCTCGCCGATCTCGCCGAGCGACAAGCCCCGAGCACAGCGCTCACCCGCTTTCGCGGGATGCGCAGGTTCACCCGCTGGGCCGTGAACGATGAGGCCATCAACGCGGATCCGATGGCAAACATCGAGAAGTCGACGGTACCCGACAAGCCGGTCCCCGTCATCGGCGACGCCGAGATCGCGAAGCTGCTCAAGGAGTGCGATGGCAAGACCTTCGAGGAGCGCCGGAACGAGGCGATCATCCGAGTGCTGTTCGACTGCGGCCTGCGCATCTCCGAACTGGCCGGCCTCGATGTTCCGGACATCGACATGGACCATGAGGTCGTCCACATCATGGGCAAGGGCCGCCGCCCTCGCTCGGTGCCCTACAGTGCCAAGACGGCCCGCGCCCTCGACCGGTACGCCCGGGTGCGACGTCAGCACCGGCACGCCCGCGAGGACCGGTGGTGGCTGGGCCAGCGCGGCGGCTTGTCCACTTGGGGGATCGACAACATCCTGCGCGTCCTGGCGGAGCGGGCCGGCCTGGACGACATCCACGCGCACCGGTTCAGGCACACCTTCGCCCACGACTGGCTCGCCAACGGCGGCCAGGAGCGCGACCTGATGCGGCTGGCCGGCTGGCGCACGGACACCACGCTCGGCGTGTACGGCACGTCGGCGGCGACTGAGCGGGCGCACAATGCCGCCCGAAAGCTCAAGCGCGGAGACCGGCTGTGACCCAGAGCCTGCGCGAGCTGATCGCCGAGCTTGACGAGCTGTCCGCCGACGAGCGGGCGGACCGGCTGGGATGGCCTGGCGAGGTCCAGCTGGAGGACGAGTTCGGCGTCGCCCGCGACACGCTGCGCAAGGCCGTGCAGGTCTTCAAGGCCGAGGGCCTGGTCGAGACCGTGACCGGCATGGGCGTCTACGTCGTCCAGAGGTAAGGCAGTTAGACACGCTCGATCTCGATAGCGAGGACGCCGAGCGCTTCCTTCTCTGGCGGGTAGATGCGTCGGATGTCGGCGAGCTGCTGCGCCCGGGGCGAGGTGGGGTTCACCCGCTCAGGGCCTTCGGTGTCGAGCAGCTCCTCGAAGCTGCTGTAGACCGCCACCCTCTTGATCCGGGTCAGGCACTCCTCCTTTCCGCACAGGAACCGAGTGTGCTGACCGGCGGCGAGGTTGCGCAGGTTCGGGTACTGGACCCGTACCTCGATCGTCTTGCGCCCGGTGGCGACTAGATCGAAGTACTGGCGGTAGAGGTTCATCTCGCGGGCGGGGGGCGCGACGGCGGATATGGGACGAGCTCCTTGGCGGTGTACGGGCGGTGGAGTTGCTAGGGAGTCACGGCGGTGACTTAGGCAGCCATACGTGCTGCCCGGCCGGCGTGACGAACAACCGATAGGCGTCGCAGCCTGGCCGCCCCGATCGGAGCCAGTCCATGTAGGCCGCCTCCAGCGAGTCCCACAGGGCGCGGCCGCCGCCCTGGGTGACGTGGACGTCCGCCTCGCCGGGCCGGGCGGTGACGAGCGCCCAGCCGTCGCCGCGCCGGTCCCGCAGGCGCATCACCCACGCTCCTCCGTCGCCGTCGTCTTCCCAGCCGTCAGTGGTGATGGCGAGGTGCGGCGAGTGGGCGGCGAGGGCGAGCGCGAACCCGCGGTGCATGGCGGCCGACGGGGTTCGCGGGTCGAGGCGCGTCGTCGATTTGGAACCGCGGTCGCCGTACGGTGGCCAGGCCGGGCGCCGCTGCGAGCGCAGCATCATGTACCCGCAGCCGCCCACGAATGTGCCGACGGCGGTGCCGTCGTCGAGGACGTCGAGCCGGAGCTGGTAGCCCCACTGGCCGGGCATCGGCATCCACGGCAAGACGATCAAGCAGCCCGGTCGGGTCTGCTCGACCCATGCGTACGGGATGTCGCGGACGCCGCAGGTGACGTGCACCCGGTCGTATGGCGCTCCATCGGGAGCGCCGAGCGCGCCGTCGCCGACGAGTACGGTCGGCGCGAACCCGGCTTCCTTGAGGCTTGCGCTGGCCGCCGCCGCCACGGACTCGTCGACCTCGATCGTGGTCACCTGGTCGTCGCCGAGCCGCCACGCCAGCATGGCGGCCGTCCACCCGGTGCCGGTGCCGACCTCCAGCACACGGTGATGGGGAGCGAGGTCCAGCAGGTGCAGAAACTCGGCGGCCACATGCGGGCAGGAGATCGACGACGTGGGCGGCGCAGACTCATCCCCGATGTCGGCGTGGCCGTCGCCGCGCTGCGTGATGATCGCCGTGTTGGAGTAGACGGCGTCCCACCAGGCGGCGGGCTCGCGGTCGCGGTCGACCAGCCCGCCGGGCCGATCGTCCTGCGGATCCACCCACACCCGCGGCGGGACGAACAGGTGGCGAGGCACCTCGGGCAGGCCAGCCAGCCAGCACGCGGCGTCGGGGTCGTCGGGCAGCCAGACGCCGGCGCCGGTCAGGTAGTCGGCCAGGGCGCGGACGCGTCCGGCGATCCAGTGGTCGCTCGTCATGCGGTCACCTCGGCTTGCAGGATACGTCGGGCCGGCACGGCGTTTTCGGCTTACAGGACTGGTTCGGGTTGCAGTTCTTCTGCGGCATGCATCCGTCGCCGCCGCCGGGCGCGTTGACTCCGGGGTTGCAGCCGGGCGTGCATTGCGGTTCGCACGGCGGCTTGCAGGCGTGCGGAAGTGCGGGCCGGATGTCGGTGGCGGCCAGGGCGCGCACGCCGGCGGCCAGTTCGGCGAGCGGCTTCGTAGCCAGGTTGCCGGCGCTCATCCACCGGGACAGCGGGCAGGGGGTGACGCTGCCGTCGGGCAGGATGGCGGCGATGCCGTCGCCACAGTTCCCGCACAGTTCGGAGGCGTCGCAGGCGCGCTGGGCAGGCCTGCCCAGCAGCCGCATCCGGTCGATGCTGACGTTGGTGGCGCCGAGCTCGGCGAGGTCCGCCTCCGCTTCTGCGATGCGCTGACCGTCGCCGAGGTCGATGATGCCGACCCGCAACGGTATGCCCTTGGCGGCGGCTTGGGCGATGTTGGCGCGGGTGTGGCGCAGTGTGTTGCGGCCGGTGATCTTCTGGTGCTGGCCGGGGTCGTCGGTGTAGTAGGAGGTGGCGAGCCGGACGCCGGGTCGCGCGAACAGCTCCCACAGGGCGGGGGTGACGTGTACGAGGTGCGAGTACACCTCGACCTCGATGCCGAGGGAGAGGGCGTGCGTGACCAGGCCGGGCAGCCCGACGTACAGGGTGGGCTCGCCACCGATGAACTGGATCATGGACGTGCCGAGCTCTTCCGCCTGGTCGATCGCGGCGATCCAGTCGCTGTAGCTCATGCTGCCGTGTGTGCCGCCGGGCCCGGAGTCGGCGTAGCAGTGCGTGCACTCCAGTTGGCACTTTCCGGTGATCTCCAGCCACATGAAGCCGAGTGCGGGTTCAGGGGGTGCGAGGGTCATGGGTCGTAACCTTTCGTTGACAAGGGTTGGGGAGCCTGCAGTGCTCAGGGTTCTGAGATGGCCAGGGCGTCCGGCCTGCAGCGCTTCGCGGGCGACGCTGGCCGCAGGTCGCCGAGCAGCACGACGAGTTGCTTCGCCAGCGCGTACTCGAGGTCGTGGAACGCCTCCAGCGGCAGCTCCAGCGTCTGGCCGATGACCAGCCGGCGTCCGGCCGGCCTGAAGGTGTCGGCCACGACCGCGTACGGCTCGGCGGCGGCCGCGGTGTAGATGTGCGACGACTGCCGTAGGCGTGGGCACATCCGCGTCGCCGCCGGGATGCACTCGCGGCAGGTGGGCGGAGCGTTCGTGAACGGCTCGTCGAGGGCCGTCGTCGGCGGCAGGTCGACCAACACCCACCAGATCCGGCCGTCGTCGTCCACAGCCGACCGGCCGCACACCTGGCACAGCAGGTGCAGCATGCAGCGGCGCTGCCGTGCGGTGTTGACCAGCTTCCACTGGGGCTGTCCTGCCCGGGTGGTGCCGTGCCGGTGCCACAGCACGCCGAACATCCAGTCCTGGGCGACCGCGTCGGCGTAGGAGAGGCGGAACCCGTCGGTGGCCTCAGCGTGTGGCGCCAGGGCGAGCTGGTATTCGACGTCTTCGCCGTCGTACGCGGTGACGTACGGCACCTGATGGCGGACCGCGGTTGTCACGCCGAGTCTCCCGTCCGGAACGAGGGCTTGGCGGAGTGGGCCCACGTCCACGCGGGGCGCTTGAATGCGGCGGCACGTCCCGTTGCTGCCAGGCTCGGGACGTGCCGCCGCTGCCGCGCGACCCGATCGCACGGCGACGCGACGGCGGACGCCTGGGAACGGTCGTCGCCGCCGCGCCGGTCTGGGGTGTTCATGCGGACCGCCAGGCGGCCAATGCGCTCACGTGGCGCGTCGACGTACACCAGGTGACGGAGGTCCGGCGCGGTGACGGTCTCGCCGCTCTCGTGGATGGCCCGCCAGGAGCCGTCAGGCAGCTGCTTGACGTCGCGGAACTCGGGGATCTCGACGGCCGGCCGACACCCGGTCACGGTGTCGGGGCCGACCGGCCTGCACGTGGCGCCCAGCGCGGGCGATGCGGGGGATGCGGACCCGTGACTGTCCATGTCCTGGACGGTAAAGCCGGTGTGCGAGCAAACCCAAGGAGTTTGCTCGGGTTTGCTTCAAACGAGTTCGGCGAGGGCTCCGGTGATGAGCTGGCGGGCCTGCTCGCCATGCACGGCCGACCGCTGGAGCAGCCCGAACGCGCGGCTGTACATGGCGACCTCGTGCGGCTCGGCGACCGTCAGCTCCGCCGAGTACGTCTCCAGCATGACCAGGCGGTCGTCGAAGGCGACGAACATGTTGCCGGGCCAGATCTCGTAGGCGGCGCGGAGCGGGATGATGCCGAGGCTGAGCCGCGGCAGGGACATGACGGCCAGGAGGCGGTCGAGCTGGCCGCGCATCACGCTTGGGCCGCCGATGTTGGTGTAGAGCGCCTGCTCGCCGAGGATGACCGTGAACCGGCGATCCCCGCGGTACAGGTACTGCTGGCGTTCCATGCGGGCCGCGACCCCGGCTTCGATGTCGTCGTCGGGCACGTTGCCGAGGTAGTCGACGAGCTGACGGAGGAGCGCCTCGGCGTACTCGGCGGTCTGAAGGGTGCCCCAGATGATGTTCGGGTTGTAGGCGCGGACGGTGTGCGCCTGCTCGTAGAGGTCGATGGATCGACGCTGCCGGTGCCGTGTTCCGGCACGGAGGGCGCGGCGCCACTCCATCCACAGGCTTTCGATGTTGCGCGCGGCGGCGGTCAGGTCATCGAGGGCGTCATCGCGCCGGCAGTGGTGCAGCCACGTGCGGACGTCGGCCTCGGTAGCGGCCTGCTTCCCGTGCTCGATCTTGCTGATCTTGGAGAGCTGCCAGCCGGTCAAGGCGGCGAGGGCCCGGCCGGTGTGCCCCGCCTGCCGGCGGATCTCCCGCAGCCGGGTGCCGAGCGCCTCGCGCGCTCGCTGTGCTTCGATGGACACGGTCAGGTCAGCTTGTACTCGTCGTGAGGTGTGGCCAGCGGCCATAGCAGGTCGCGCACCGCGGCGCACTGCGCCACCACGGCCGGGTCGGTGACGATCTCGGTGCCGAGCACGCGGCCATCATGGTCGAACCGGCCGACCGCCAGCAACCGATCATCGAACAGCCACCAGTCGTCGCCGTTCGCCGGCAAGTCGAACGGGGGCAGCTGGTGGCGCGGCAGCCAGCGGATGTCCTCGCCGGCGGCCAGCGTCAGCGGGGTGAGGGCGTGCTCCCACCGGATGTAGTCGGTGGCCGGCTCGGTGACGACGCGTACCCGCCGGACCGTGCGCCCGCCGGCGGTGGCGGCGCGCACCCTGGCCAGCCATGGCTGGAGCCACGCCAGGTCGCTGGGGTCGCCGCGCTGCCACTGCGCGAACGGCCCGTCCTCGCCGGGCACGCCGTAGTGATCGCGAAGCTCCAGATGGAAGGCGTCGCGCTCGAAGTCGCTGAACAGCTCGTCGCGCTGGTCAGGCGTGATGAGCTCCATCAGCCTCCTCCTGCAGCAGTGCGGCGATGTCGGCCCGCGACACCTCGACGCAGCTCTCGTGCTCGGGCATCGCCATGCAGGCGAGCGTGCCGGGGTCGGTGACGCGAGTGCCCTGGATGAGGCAGGTCCGGCGGTCGGTGACGTGGACGATGGGCGGGGCCCAGCTCGTCACCACGCCGGGCAGGCCGTCCTTGGCGAGGTGGTCGAACAGGTTGAACGGGATCTCCACGACGTCCTGGCCGTCGCCGAGCTCGACCTTGGCCAGCAGCTCGGGATCGGTGACGATCCAGCCCTGGATGATGTAGGTGCCGTGGTCGGTGGCGTAGAGGGTGGGGGAGTCGCCGCCTACGGAGTTTGCGTCCTTGCCGAGGAATCGCATGCCGAGCTCCTAGGTTTGCTTGGGATTGCTCGCAAACGCGATCGTGCGCCTGAGAAGGCTCTGCGTCAAGGGGCGGCCGGCGTGGACCGCACGGCCGGACGTGGACGCCTGGGAGCGTCGGGACTGTCCAGCCGTGCGGCGCCTACATATCCCCAAGATGCCCGGCGAGCCGATGCGGGTGCAGCCGAGCCGGGCCAGGTCCGGCAAGGAGGAATAGACCACGCGCCCTGGCCGTGCGGCCGGCTCTTGGGAGACAAACGACGGCCGGCTGCGGCGCGCGGCCGGTGTGTCGTGACGGTCAGCGTACGAGGTGGTGCGGGACCAGCTCGCGCACCTCGCCCCTCTTCAGGTAGACGACCTTGTCGGACAGTCCGGCCTGCTCGATGTGGTGGCGGAAGTCGTCCAGCGGCGAGCTGAACACGGAGTAGTCGTCGTAGTGCACGGGCACGACGGTGTGCGGGTGGATCAGGTCCACCCAGGCGGCCCCCTGCTCGCCGTCCATGGTGACCAGCATCGTGCCGAGCAGCTTCGTGCCGCCCAGGTGCACGACGGCCAGGTCGATGTCGGGGAAGCGGCGCGGGATCGCGTCGAGGTGGCGGTCGAGCAGGGTGTCGCCGCTGATGTGCATGGTCAGCTCCACCCGCTCGTCCCGGTTGCAGAACTCCAGCATCGTGCCGATCACCGGCGGCAGCAGTGCCTCGGCCGGGCCTGGCGCGTGTTTGGCCGGCAAGGCGGTGATCTTCACCAGGCCGCCGGGGCCGTGCAGTTCGTGCTGCTGCCACTGCTCCAGCCCCACGCTCGCGCGGAAGCCGCCGCGGCGCAGCCGACGGGCCGCCGCGGTCGTCGTGATGACCGGCGTCGCCTTGTCCAGGCCCTTGCGTGCCACCCGGTCCCAGTGGTCGCCGTGCATGTGGGACAACACCACCGCGTCGAGCGGCGGCACATCCTCGATCTCGACGGCGGGGTCGGCGAGGCGGCGCGAGGCCAGACCGTAGCCGAGGTAGGCGAGCTGTCCCCGGTGCAGGAAGTTGGGATCCGTCAGCAGCGTGAAGCCGTTGTAGCGGATCAGCACGGTCGCGTTGCCGATGAACTGCAGGCTGCCCTTCACGGCGGCTCACCCCTGACCTTCGTCCCCTCGCGGCCTTCTCTCCTGCCACCTCAGGGACGGCCCAAACCCTCCGTGTCCGGTCGGTTTCACTTCGATCACACAACTTGACTCTCGATCTAATAGTTCGCAAGGCTCTCTTGTGTATCGGGGGACGTCCAACCGATCTTGGAGCCTTCACATGGCAAGAGCGCGACGTCTCGTGGCCGGCGCGATGACCGCCTTCGCGATCGCGGGCGCGAGCCTGGCAGCAGGCCTCAGCCCCGCTGCCGCCTCGTCCGACGATCTGCTGCCGGTCGAGCTGCCCACCTGCCTCCTCCCTCTGCCGGTCCTCTGCGACGAGCCCTCCGGCGATCCCGTGCCCGAGCCGGCGCCGGACGAGCACGAGTCCGAGGAGTCCTGGTCGCACGAGCCGAAACCGGCCGATTCCTGGCCGGGAACGGTGGAGTCCGGCGAACCCTGGCGTCCGGCCGCCGAACACGAGCACCGGGTTCCGGAAGGGCATCCGGAGACCGGTGGCGGAGCGCTCGCGTCCGGCGAGCCGGTGTGGCCGTTCGCCCTGGGCGGGACGGCGCTGCTGGCCGGAGCCGGGCTCGCCGGGCTCGCCATCCGCCGTCGCAAGGGTGTCGCCTAGGGTGGCCGGACCCGCCGGGGGCCGCGCGCCGGGACAGCGGACGATCGTGCTGGTCGCGACGGTCGTGTCGCTGGCCGGAGTGCTGCTGATCGGGCTCGGGCTCAGCGGCATCGTGGGCGGACGGCAGGAGCCCGCCGCCGTACGTCACGAGTCGCCGGCACCGACCAGCGGCGTGCCCCTCAAGGACGTGCCGCTGTCCAAGGTGGCCGAACCCATGCGGGCAGCCCGGCCCACGGCCGTCTACATCCCGTCCATCGGCGTGGCCGCCCCGCTCATGGAGCTGGGCCTGGACGCCGGCGGGGCCATCGAGAACCCGCCGTTCGACCCGCCGAACCAGGCCGGCTGGTACCGCTACGGGCCTGTCCCCGGCCAGCGCGGCGCGGCCGTGATCACCGGCCACCTGGACACCAGGACCGGCCCCGCCGTCTTCGCGAGCCTGAAGAAGGTCAAGCGCGGTGACCAGGTGCAGGTGCTGCGAGCCGACCGCTCGGTGGCCGTCTTCGTCGTCGACAAGGTCGAGCACACCCCGAAGCGCCGCTTCCCCGCGAAGAAGGTCTACGCCAGGCTCTCTTACCCGGGGTTGCGGCTGGTGACCTGTGGCGGGGCGTTCGACCGGCGGGCGCACAGCTATGAGGACAACACGATCGTGTACGCGCACCTGGCGGCGCCGTACTATCCCGCAGGCTGATCACGGCGAAAACCATTCGCGGCCGCCAGGCCACGACCGTTACCCTCGCTGCTGTCCTGACAGTGACGTCTGTGGGCCGCCGTGCCCGGGAAGCGGGGGATGAATGCCTGCCGTCGCGCCATGCGCGCCTCGCCGTACCATGGGCGGCTCCTGCTTCTGAGGTCTCCGCTGACCTGCCGGACCGCCTGCCGTATCCAGCGTGCCCGCGAGGCCCGCTTGGCGCACCTTGCTGCTCTTTCATGATTCATTCGGCAAGGAGTTCCCAGGTTGTCCACCCATCGTTCCATCACGACCACTGAGACGTTCCCGTGCGTACGCTGCGGCCTGACCGTGACCGCGAACGCGCCCGACGGCACCCGGCGCAACCACTGCCCGAGCTGCCTGCACTCGCAGCACGTGCTCGACCACGTGGAAGGCGGCCCGTCGGAGTGCGGGTCGAGGATGATCCCGATCTCGATCGCCGTCCTGCGCACCGGCGACTGGATGCTCATCCACCGCTGCACCCGGTGCGGTGAGCTGACGTCAAACCCCATCTGCGGGGACGACAACCAGCTCATCCTCATGCGCATGGCGGTACGCCCGCTGGCGCAGCCGCCGTTCCCGCTCGAAGCGTTCGGCGACCTCTGATGCCGCGCAGGAGAACGGACCGGGAACGGCCGCAGCGGCGCAAGGCACACCACCAGGCCCCCGGCGACGCGTTCCGCTGCGTCGGGTGCCGCCTTGACGTGCCGGTCATCGCGCCGGGCACCGCGCACCGCAACCACTGCCCGCACTGCCTGACCAGCCTGCACGTCGACCACCGGATCCCCGGCGACAGGCGGGCCGCCTGCCGGGGCCGGATGGCGGCGCTGAGCGTCAGCGTCCGCCAGGACGGGGAGTGGCTGATCATCCATCACTGCCAGTCCTGCGGCGAGCTCAGCGCCAACCGCATCGCGGGCGACGACAACGCGCTGGCGCTGCTGCGCATCGCCATCCGCCCGCTGTACGACACCCGCCTGCCGGTCAGCGCCCTGCTGGCTCTTTGACGGGTCCGCGATCAGGGCCTCCGTACCTCGTCCGTACGGAGGCCCGCTTTCTGCCGGCCCGTGACGGTGGGGGCAGGGTGTTCCGGAGGTGGGCGGGGTAGGGGCCGGGCATGGAGGTGCTGAGCAGCCGGATCCTGCTGCGGCCGAACGACCTCGACCGCAGCCGCCGTTTCTACGCCGAGACGCTCGGGCTGGCCGTCTACCGCGAGTTCGGCCCGCCCGACCATCCGGGCGTCGTGTTCTTCCTCGGCCAGGGATTCCTGGAACTGTCCGGCAGCGGGGGCACGGGCGCGGGGGCGGCGCTCTGGTTGCAGGTGCGCGACGTGGCGGCCGAGGAGCAGCGGCTGCGGCGGGCGGGAGTGACCGTCCTGCGCGAGGCCCGCACCGAGCCGTGGGGGCTCATCGAGACGTGGATCGCCGATCCCGACGGCCACCGCATCGTGCTGGTGCAGGTGCCGCCCGGCCATCCCCTGCGCCGCGACCCGCGCTGACCGGCTCGCTCGCCGCGGCCGCCGGCCCGGCTCAGTCGCCGAACTCCAGGTGCAGGGCCTGGGAGAAGTCGGCCACCGCCTCCTCGTGGCGGTCCAGCTCCTGCAGGATCTCGCCCCGCACCCGGTACGCCCAGATGTAGCCGGCGTCCAGCTCGATCGCCCGGTTCAGGTCCTTCAGCGCCGCCTCGTCGTCGCCCATCTCGCTCAGCACGGCACCCCGGCTGCCGTAGGCGCGGTCGTTCTCCGGGTCCAGCTCCAGCGCGCGGTTGAGGTCGGCCAGCGCCTCGTCGTACTGGTCGGTCATGCGGTACGCCTCGCCCCTCCGGCTCAGCGCGCGCACGTATTCGGGGTCGGCCTCCAGCGCCTTCGTGTAGTCGTCGATGGCCTCGGCGTACAGGTTGATCCGCTGGTAGAGGTCGCCGCGGGCCACCCAGGAGTAGGCCAGGTCCTCGTCCAAGGCGATGATCTTCGCGTGCTCGGCCAGGGCCTCGTCGGTCCGGCCCAGGCCCACCAGGGCGTCCGCCTTCGCCTCCAGGATCCACAACGAACCGGGGGAGAGGGTGAGCGCGTGCTCGAAGTCGGCCATGGCGTCGTCCAGGCGGTCGAGCGCGGCGTAGGTCTGGCCCCGCGAGCCCAGGGCGTACGCGCTGTCCGGCTCCAGCTTCAGCGCCTCGTCGAAGTCCTCCAGCGCGGCGTCGTACCGTTCGATGACGCGGTGGCTCTCGCCGCGCAGCCGCCAGGCGCGGGCGTTGTCCGGCACCAGCGTGATCGCCTCGGTCAGGTCCGCGATCGCGGCGTCGTGCCGCGACAGGGCGATGTACGACTCCGCGCGGCTGCGCAGCACCGACGCGCGCGACTGGGCGGCCGCCTCCGACAGCCCGGGCTCTTCCTTGATCCCCTCGCTCATGGGAGGTAAATCTATCCGACTAGATCTGGATAATGGCCGCCTTCTCGCGGGTGAACTCGAGCACCGAGTCGTGGCCGTACCCGCTGTCCTTCACGCCGCCGAAAGGGAGCCCCGGCGGCATCTGGCGGAAGGTGTTCACCCACACCGTGCCGCTGCGCAGATCGCGCACGAAGCGGTGCGCGCGGCCGAGGTCGCGCGTCCACACGCCGGCCGCCAGCCCGTACGGCGAGTCGTTCGCGATGGCCAGCGCCTCTTCGTCTGACCCGAACGGGATGGCCACCGCCACCGGCCCGAAGATCTCCTCCTGGCAGACGCGCAGCCCGTTGTCCGTGGTCGTGTAGAGGGTGGGCTCGACCCAGTAGCCGCCGGGCAGATGGGGCACCACGTCGGCGCCGGTCCGGCCGCCGAAGACGCGTTCGGCGCCTTCCTTCTCGGCCAGCTCGAGGTACGACGTCACGCGCTCGTACTGGCCGGCGGAGACGATCGGCCCCATCGTGGTCCGCAGGTCGAGCGGGTCGTCCAGGACGAGGCCCGCGCAGATGTGCCTGATCCGGGCGAGCATCTCGTCCCAGACCGAGTGGTGGACGAGGATGCGCGAGCCGGCCACGCACACCTGGCCGGCGTTGCCGGTGTACACGGAGTTCACGGTCACGCCCTGGGCGGCCGCGTCCAGGTCGGCGTCGGGGAAGACGATGTTGGGCGACTTGCCGCCCAGCTCGAACGTCAGCGGCTTCAGCGCGTCGGCGGAGGCGCGCGTGATCGCCTGGCCGGTTGCGGTCGATCCGGTGAGGCTGACCTTGCCGACGCCGCGGTGGCGCACCAGGGCGTCTCCGACGTCTTCGCCCAGGCCGCTGACGATGTTCAGCACGCCGGGCGGGAATACGTCCGCCAGCAGCTCGCCGAGTCGCAGTACGGAGGCGCTCGCCTGCTCCGCGGGTTTGACGATCACCGTGTTGCCGGCGGCCAGCGCGTAGGCGGCCTTGGCCGAGAAGGTCGAGATGGGGGAGTTCCACGGGATGATGCAGACCACCACACCGTAGGGCTCGCGCCGGGTCAGCCCGAGCGCGTCGGGGCCGAGCAGGACGGTGTCGCCCTTGACCGCGTCGAGGCACTGTCCGGCGGCGAGCTGCCACAGGTACGCCATGCCCGGCAGGTCACGTTCGAGGGTGTCGCGCAGGATCCGGCCGTTGTCGCGGGTCTCCAGCCGGGCCAGTTCCTCGGTGTGGCGGCCGAACAGCTCGGAGACCTTGCGCAGGACGTGCGCCCTGGCCGCCGCGGGCCGGCTCGACCAGGCGGGGAACGCCTGCGTGGCCGCCGCCACGGCGGCCTGCGCCTCGGCGGCGCCGCCGGCCGGGACGCGGGCCCACACCTCGCCGGTGGCCGGGTTGACCGAGTCGATCGTCCGGGTGGCGGCCACCAGCTCGCCCCCGATGAGATTCCGATAGTCAGGCACGTGACCAAGCATATGCTTGCTTGGATTTGAGGGCCAGCGCGACGGACGGAAGGCACGTACGCCAAAGATCACGTAAAGCGCTCGAAACTGGACGCATCAGGTCGTCACCGTGAGGGCAGAACGCCCGCAGGGTGGTGGAGATGACAAAAAAGTTGCTAGGCCGGCTGATGTACGGCAAACGGTACAACCGCGTTCCCTGGGGCCAGCGGGTCTATGTCCGGCCCGGGGAACGGCTGATCAGGGAGGTGCAGTGGAAGCGGCTGATCAGGAACGCCCCGATCATGCCGCTGGCCGACTATGAGCGCAGCAGGCCGCTGGGCGAGATCGAGGAATTCCTGACCTGCATGATGTGCGGGGAGTCCCGCCAGCAACCGCTCTTCGAGCCCACCGGAGGCAACGGCTGGCGCTATCACGTCGTCCGCTGCCCCTCCTGCGGCTTCCTCTACCGCAACCCGAACATCCGCCCCGAACGCCTCGGCGACCTGTACGCCAACGGCTACAACTCGTTCCTGACCGGCAAGTACGCCGCCAACCGGCAGCGTCGCTACGACCTGACCATGAAGGCGTTCTCGCCGGTCTTCGACGAGGGCAAGGAGCGGCGGCTGCTCGACTTCGGCTCGGGCGTCGGCCTGTTCCTCGAACTGGCCGAGCAGCGCGGGTTCGAGGCCTTCGGGGTGGACCTGTCGCCCGAGTCCGTCGCCCAGGCGAACGAGCGGCTGAGCAAGGCGAAAACCTTCCACGGCGCGCCCGAGGACGTGCCGGAGATCGCCGCGGGCGGGTTCGACGTGATCACCCTCTGGTCGGTGCTCGCGCACCTGCCCAGGCCGCTGGACGACTTCACGAAGTTCCGCGGCCTGCTCGCGCCCGGCGGGGTGCTGCTCATCCTGACCGTGAACGCCCGGTCGCTGCTGCTCAAGGCGTACGGGAACGGGTGGAGCGGCTTCACCAAGAACCACCTGATGTTCTACTCCTCCGAGACCGTGCCCACGCTGCTGCGCCGCACCGGCTTCGCGGGCGTCGCCTTCGCCCCGCACTACGGCGACACGATCGAGGCGGGCACCACCGCCCTCCCGGAGGACCTGCGCCGGCGGCTGCGCCGCAACGTGGAGCTCAGCGACGGCGGCAACATGATGCGCGTGCTGGCCTTCGCCGACGAGGAGGCGATCGGCCGCTGGGGCGGCGGCCCGCTCACGGTCCACCGGTTCGCCTGAACCCCCGCCGCACGACCACCGGCTCAAGACGCGCCGCTCGGGGCGCTCAGATCACCGGCACGCCCAGGTCGGCCGCGGGCCCGCCGACCGGCCGCCGCAGCTCGGGGTCGAGCTGCTCGATCAGCCGCCGCACCAGCGCCGCCCGGCGCACCCGCTCGCGGCCCAGCTCCTTCGGCACCACGCCGAGGTGCCCGCCCGACGGGTAGATGTTCGGTGCGTTCCGCAGCCCCATCTTGAGGTAGACCGGGGCCGCGGCGCGTACGATCTCGACCGCCTCGTAGAAGCGTACGAACCCGCCCTGGTCGTCGGGCACCTCCAGGTAGAGGTCGATCGGCAGCCGGGTGGCGGCCCTGATCTCGGCCAGCTGGGGCACGGTCAGGTCGGTGCCGACGTTGACCGTGGTCGCGCCCAGGCGCTCGTAGACCGCCGCGGTGGGCGCGTTCGTGAGCGGCATCAGCACGGACGTCTTCAGCACCAGGCCGGCCGGCAGCGTGCCGTCCTCCTTGAGCTCCCGCAGCACCTCCAGCACGCCCAGGTCGCCGACGAGCAGGCTGCGGATGCCGAGCGAGCAGGCCCGCAGGGCGTCGGCCACGCACGCCGCCACCATGGCGTTCCCGCGCGCCGCCGCGCTCACGGCCTGCGTCAGCTTGGCCTGCCCGCCCGTGTCCCAGGCGGCCCTCGGGCCGAGGAACAGGTTCACCTCCATGCCGCGCTCGGCGCCGATCCGCGCCATCCGCGCGATCTCGGCGTCGGTCAGCATCATCACGCCGCTGCCCTGCGAGGTCCTGGCGACCGGCACGCCGAGCCTGTCGGCCTCGGCGACGACCGCCTCCAGCACCTCGGGCCCCTCGACGCTGGGGATCTCGAACCGGTAGGGGGCGCCGTCCGCGAACCGGGACGCCGAGGGGAGGGCGGCCTGCACCACGGGGTGCCCGAGCCTGGCCATCAGCGCGTGCAGGTCGGCGAGGCTGGTCATCGGGGTCTCCTCCCGCGTAGCTCCGCGCCGGCCGGTGCCGCCCCGGCCTGTCCGCGGGTCCATGTGACCGGCCGCTCCACGGACGGGCGGCCGGTGCGCCGTGCCGGAGCATCCTCAAGGCCCGTACGCGCTGCCACGGTAGCTCACCTGCCGCGCGGGCGGCCGGCGCGTCCCTGCCTCTAAGATCGAGGCATGCTGCTGGCCCCTGGAGTGTATGTCGCCGTCACCGACCGGCACGGAGGGGTCAGTGCCCCGCCCTACGGTTCGCGCAATCTCGGCGGCATGGTCGGCGACGACCCGGCGGCCGTGCGGGCCAACCGCGCGGCCCTGGCAGCCGAGCTGCGGGTGCGCGCCGTCGTCTACATGCGCCAGGTCCACGGCACCGACGTCGCCTTCGTGAACGAGCCGTTCGGCGACGAGCCGCCCGCGCTCGACGGGGTGTTCACCACCGAGCCGGGGCTGGCGCTGGCCTCGCTCGGTGCCGACTGCCCGGCGGTGCTGGTGGCCGACCCGGCGGCGCGCCTGGTCGGCGCCGCGCATTCGGGACGCCCGGGCACCGAGGCGGGCATCGCGACCGCCCTGGTGGAGGCGATGGCGGGCAAGGGCGCCGACCCGGCGCGGATGGTCGCGCTGATCGGGCCCGGCGCCTGCGGCCGCTGCTACGAGGTGCCGGCCGAGCTGCGCGAGCGGGTGGCGGGGAAGGTGCCGCAGGCGTGGTCGACGACGTCGTGGCAGACACCCGCGCTCGACCTGCGCGCCGGGATCGAGGCCCAGCTGCGGGCGGCGGGGGTGGCGGACGTGCGCCATGACGCGCGCTGCACGATCGAGTCGGAGGAGCTCTATTCCCACCGCCGGGAGGCGCCCGGCGGCAGGTTCGCCGGGCTCATCTGGCTGGCCTAGCCCTTCTTGCGGGAGCCGTTGAAGATCGCGTTCACGATGATGATGCCGAGCCAGACCGGGATCAGATAGGACCCGCCGGAGTCTCCGGTCAGCACGAACACGAGGGTGAGCAGCGTGCCCAGGCTGAGCGACACGATCGCCAGGGCCAGCCGCTGCGCGTCGCTGGGTCCCGAAGCGGCGGCCGGCTGCCGGCCCTGCGGCGACGCGGCCAGGCGCTCGTCCACCCGCCGGTCGATCTCCTGGCCCATCTTGTCGAGGAACGACTCCACGACGGCGTCTTCGAAGTCAGGCCCGAGATCGCGGCGGGCGGACACGGCTGCCTTCAGCTCATCGCCAGTAGTCATGTATCGAGATATAACGGGATATCTGGCTAGCGAGCAAGGATGTCATCGAGGTTGTAACTAACCGGACGCTCAAGCTGCTCGTACGTGCACGAATCGGGCGTGCGATCGGGCCGCCACCGCCGCCACTGCGCGGTGTGCCGGAACCGGTCGCCCTCCATCTGGTCGTAGGCCACCTCGATCACCAGCTCCGGCCGCAACGGGATGAAGGACAGATCCTTCTTCGCGTTCCACCGCGACACCGCGCCGGGCACCCGCTGCCCGCCCGTCGCCGGCCCGGCGGCCGGCTGGCCGGCGTTGGCCGCCGCCTGCTCGGCCCAGTGGCCCCACGGATGCTCGCTCAGCTCCGCGATGTACGGTTTGAGCTCCTCGACCAGCTCGGCCCTGCGCGCCATGGGGAACGACGCCGCCACGCCCACGTGGTGCAGCCGGCCGTCGGCGGCGTAGAGGCCGAGCAGCAGCGAGCCCACGATCGGCCCCGACTTGTGCTCGCGGTAGCCGCAGATGACGACGTCGGCCGTGCGCTCGTGCTTGACCTTGAACATCGTGCGCTTGTCGGGGATGTAGGGCTGGTCACCCGGCTTGACGATGATGCCGTCGAGACCCGCGCCCTCGAACGTCTCGAACCACTCGTGCGCCTGCTCGTCGCTCGTGGTGACCGGGGTCAGCCGGATCGACCCGCCCTTCGCGGGGAAGAGGCCCTCCAGCCGGGCGCGGCGCTCGGAGAACGGCGCCTCCATCAGCGACTCGTCGCCCAGCGCCAGCAGATCGAACGCGACGAACTGGGCCGGCGTGCGCTCCGACAACATCGTCACCCGCGACTTGGCGGGATGGATGCGCTGCTGCAACGCGTCGAAGTCGAGCTGTGAGCCCATCGGCAGGACGATCTCGCCGTCGACCACGCACCGGTCGGGCAGCTCGGCCCTGGCCGCCTCGACCAGCTCGGGAAAATAGCGGGTGAACGGCCGCTCCTTACGGCTGCCCAGATAGACCTCGTCGCCGTCGCGGAAGATGATGCAGCGGAAGCCGTCCCACTTCGGCTCGTAGAACAGCGTGCCGTCCTGCTTCGGCATGGCCTTGACCGGCTTGGCCAGCATCGGCGGCACCGGCGGGCGCACCGGCAGGTTGGGCACCGGCTCCGGCTCCTCGGCCGCGCCGGCGCCGGCGGCCGGCCCGGTGGTCGGCTCAATTGGCTCGCTCATCAGTGCTCCTCGTGTACGTGCAGAAGAGTACGCCCTCCTCCTCCAGCACCTGGCTGAGATCGAGGGAAACCTCTGCGGGCTCGCCGTTGAGTATGCGGGCCGCGCCGCCCCCGACCAGCATCGGGCTGATCGACAGGCACAGCTCGTCGATCAGCCGGCAGGCCGAGAGCTGGGCGTTGAGGCGCGGGCCGCCCTCGCACAGGACCCTGGTCAGGCCGCGCTGGTGCAACTCGGCCATGGCCAGCGGCAGGTCGACCTCGTCGTCGCCGGCGATGACGAGGTCGCAGTGCCGGGACGCGGCCTTGCGCCGCTCGCGGGACGCGGCCTCGCAGGTGATCACGATCGTCCGGCTGGGCGCGTCGGTGAACAACTCGGCGTCGAGGTCGAAGCCGAGGCCACGGGTGATGACGGCGATCGGCGGCACCTCGGGCCGGCCCTCGCGGAGCTCGGCCCACCAGTCGCGCGGCGGCACCGGGCCGTAGCCCTCGGTGCGGACGGTCGCGGCGCCCGCGACGATCACGTCGGCCAGCCCGCGCAGGGTCTGGAAGATCCGCCGGTCGCCCTTGCTCGACAACCCTCGTGAGCGGCCCTTCAGCCAGGCCGCGCCGTCGGCGCTGGCGACCATGTTGACGCGCAGCCACGGCCGGTCGCCGGGGTAGGCGTACGCCTGCGCGATGTCCGGGTTGTCCTGTATGTCGGGATAGATGCGCCGCACTCCTCTACCTTGGCACACCCCACCGACAATCGGCTCACGGAGGTTTCCGCCCTCGTCAGGCGTGCCGGCGCGGCTGGCGGAGCACCTGGAGCGAGCGTGCCGTGACCGCCACCAGGTCGCCGGCCCGCCACTCGTCGGCGAACGGTTCCTCCACCGTGTCGTGGTTGGTGTCGAGCACCGGCAGCCATCCGCCGCCGAACTCCTCGCCGGGCAGCGTGAACGACATGTTCTCGTGGTGCGCGTTGATCAGCAGCAGGAACGAGTCGTCCACGATCCGCTCGCCGCGCGGCCCTGGCTCGGTGATCGCCTCGCCGTTGAGATAGACCATCAGCGACTTGGCGTAGCTGATGTGCCAGTCGCCCGCCGTCATCTCGCGGCCGCCGGGGGTGAGCCAGACCAGGTCGCGCTTGCCGTTGTCGGGGTGGCGGCCGTGGAAGAACCTGCGGCGCTGGAAGACCGGGTGCTCGCGGCGCAGCTTGGACAGAGCCCTGACGAAGTCGAGCAACTCGTGCTCGGTCTGCAGCAGCGACCAGTCGACCCAGGCCAGCTCGTTGTCCTGGCAGTAGGCGTTGTTGTTGCCGCGCTGGGTGCGGCCGATCTCGTCGCCGTGGGACAACATCGGCACGCCCTGCGACAGGAACAGGGTGGCCAGGAAGTTGCGCCGCTGGCGGCGGCGGAGCGTGACGATCTCCGGATCCTCGACCGGCCCCTCCGCCCCGCAGTTCCACGAGCGGTTGTCGTTGGTGCCGTCGCGGTTGTCCTCGCCGTTGTCGGCGTTGTGCTTGTGGTCGTACGAGACCAGGTCGGTGAGAGTGAAGCCGTCGTGGCAGGTGACGAAGTTGATCGAGGCGACCGGGCGGCGGCCGGAGGACTCGTAGAGGTCGGCGGAGCCGGTCAGCCGGGAGGCGAACTCCGGCAGCGCGGAATGGGTGCCCCTCCAGAAATCCCGCACGGTGTCGCGGTATTTCCCGTTCCACTCCGTCCACAGCGGCGGGAAGTTCCCGACCTGGTAGCCCCCCGGCCCCACGTCCCACGGCTCGGCGATCAGCTTGACCTGCGAGATCACCGGATCCTGCTGGATCAGGTCGAAGAACGCGCTCAGCCGGTCGACGTCGTGCAGCTCCCTGGCCAGCGCGGAGGCCAGGTCGAAGCGGAACCCGTCGACGTGCATCTCCAGCACCCAGTAGCGCAGAGAGTCCATGATCAGCTGCAGGGCGTGCGGCGAGCGCACGTTGAGGGAGTTTCCGCAGCCGGTGTAGTCGAGGTAGTAGCGCCGGTCACCGTCGTGCAGCCGGTAGTAGGCGGCGTTGTCGATGCCCCTGAACCCCAGGGTGGGGCCCATGTGGTCGCCCTCGGCGGTGTGGTTGTAGACCACGTCGAGAATGACCTCGATGCCCGCCTCGTGCAGCGCCCGCACCATCGCCTTGAACTCCAGCACCTGCTCCCCCCGCGTGCCGCCGCCGGAGTAGCGGCCGTGCGGCGCGAGGTAGGCCATGGTGTTGTAGCCCCAGTAGTTCGTCAGCCCGCGGGCCACCAGGAAGTGCTCGGGGATGTAGTGGTGCACGGGCATCAGCTCGACCGCCGTCACCCCGATGGACAGCAGGTGCTCGATGATCGCCGGATGCCCCACGGCCGCGTACGTGCCCCGCAGGTCCGGCGGCACGCCGGGGTGCCGCATGGTGAGCCCCCGCACGTGGGCTTCGTAGATCACGGTCTCGTGGTACGGCGTGCGCGGCGGCCGGTCGTTGCCCCACTCGAAGAACGGGTTGATCACGACGTTCTTGGGGAGGTAGGGGCCGCTGTCCTCGGTGTTGCGCCGGGAGGGATCGGTGAAGTAGTAGGGGAACAGCGCCTGGTTCCAGGTCAGCTCGCCGTCGATGGCCTTGGCGTAGGGGTCGAGCAGCAGCTTGGCGGGGTTGCACCGGTGGCCCTGCGACGGTTCGTACGGCCCGTGCACGCGGTAGCCGTAACGCTGCCCCGGCTGGACGCCCGGCAGGTAGCCATGCCAGACGAACCCGTCGACCTCGGGCAGGTCGACCCGCTCCTCGGTGCCGTCGTCGTGAAAAAGGCATAGCTCGACCCTGTCGGCGACCTCTGAGAACACCGAAAAGCTGGTGCCAACGCCGTCCCAGGTGGCGCCGAGTGGATAGGGCTCGCCCGGCCAGACCTCGCGCATGTGAACTGATTGTCGCACGTTGAAGCGGCCTTGGTCTTGCACTGAGCAGATCGCCCTTCGTACCGGGCCGGCCGGGCACGCGTCCGCGCCGCCGGCCGACCCGAGGCGGAGGCTAGAGCAGTTCGGCGTTGAGCGAGATCGTGGTGCCCGCCAGGGCCTTGCTGACCGGGCAGCCGGCCTTGGCCGTCTCGGCGGCCTGCTGGAACTGCTCGGCCGTGATGCCGGGGACGTGCCCCTTCACCGTGAGCACGATGCCCGTGATGCCCTCGCCGGGCTGGAACGTCACGTCGGCGCTGGTCTGCAGCGAGGCGGGGGGCGTGCCGGCGCCGGCCAGCCCGTGGGAGAGCGCCATCGAGAAGCACGACGAGTGGGCGGCCGCGATGAGCTCCTCGGGAGACGTCTTGCCGCCCGCCGCCTCGGCCCTGGACGGCCAGGAGATCTCGAAGGTGCCGGCGCCCGATGAGTCGAGCGAGACGCTGCCCGAGCCGTCGAGCAGAGCGCCCTTCCACTGGGTGGTGGCGGTGCGCGTGGTGGCCATGGTGGTGCTCCCTCCGTCGTGGATCTCCGAAGCTATCGCGCGCCGGATCGAGCCCCGAGGAGGCGCGCACCGGCACGGGGGACATTCGCTCGTCATCCAGCTCTACATTTCCTCCGAATAGTGACATGCTCGGGTCGCGGCGCACGTGCCGCCTTGGTCCGGATTCAAACGGGAGTGTGGTGCCAGTGGAGGCACCGTACGACGACCGCGTGCTGCACCAGCGGGTGGTCGGCGGCGACGAGTCCGCTCTGGGGGAGATCTACGACCGGCTCTCCTCGCTGATCTTCGGTCTCTCCCTCCGGGTCACCAGGGATCGGATGATCGCCGAGGACATCACGCAGGAGGTGTTCCTGGTCTTCTGGGAACGTCCACTGGCCTACGATCCGGAGCGCGGGCCCCTGCGCGCCTGGCTGGCCACGATCGCGCACCGGCGCGCGGTCGATCACGTGCGCGCGGAGGAACGGCGCCGGGTGTCGGCGCTGGGGCCGCGGTTGTTCGAACGCGAGCCCGCCAGGCCGGAGGACACCGTGCTCGCCGCCGACGAGGCCGAGCGGGTGCGGCAGGCCGTGACGTCGTTACCCGGGAGCCTGCGGGAGGCGCTCGAGCTCGCCTATTTCGGCGGCAGGACCTACCGGCAGGTCGGCGAGGAACTCGGCATGCCCGAGGGCACGGCGAAATCGCGCATCCGGCTGGCGTTACGGCGCCTGGCGGACGCGCTCGCGGAGGAAGAGGTGTGATGGACCCCGTCGAGCGTCTTTACCTGGACGCGCTGATGGCGGACCCGGCGGTGCCGGCCCACTCGTTGCGTCCCCAGCTCCTGGCCGGCGCGAGGGCCCGGCGCGGACCCGCGGCGCCCACCGCCGTCTGGGCGGAGCCGTACGCGGGCCGGGTCGCCGCCATGGACGCCCTGCTGGCCGAGGCGGCCGGCGACGACTGGTCGCGCGTGATCGTCGAAGGCTGGACCCTGCAGGAGCTCGTCGCCCACCTGGCCGCCAAGGACGGCCTGCTGGCCGCCTCCGTCGGAGCTCCCGTGCTCGGACCGCCCATCGGCACGACCGACTCGCTGGCCCGTACGCGGGATCTGCAGGCCTATGAGCGGTCACGCAGCCCCGAGCAAACGCGCAGGGACTGGCGCGCCCAGGCGGACGCGCTCTGCCGCCACCTGGCGGGCCTGGATCCCGCCACGGCGGCCACCCTCGACGGCCTGGAAATAGCACTGGGCGACCACATCCTCGGCCGGAGCCTGGAGACCTGGATCCACACCGCCGACGCCGCGGCGACGGCCAGGGTCCGCCTGCCCGACCCGATCGCGGAGCACATCCACCCGACCGCCGACCTGTGCGCCCGCCTGCTGCCCTGGACGATGCTCCTCTCGGGGATGGACGGCGGCGCGGGACACACCCTGCACCTCACCTTGACGGGCGACGGCGGCGGCGAGTGGCGCATCCCCCTGGGCGCGGAGGAGACGACCCCGGGCACTCCCGACGTCAGCATCACGGCGGACGTGGTGGCGTTCTGCTTCCTGCTCGGCGGCAGGGGAGACCCGGCCGCCTTCCCGGCGGAGCTGGGCGGTGACCTCGCCCTTGCCAGGGACGTGCTGACCGCCGCACCAGCTCTGTCCGGCCCGTAGCCGGGCTCGTCCCGGGCGGACGCGGCCCGGGCCTCAGAAGATCAGCCTCGTGCCATGCCCACTGGCGGGCAAACAACGGCGAAAACCTTGTTGAACGACCCCTCCTCCGGAGTCCTTTGATTTGACGCGTTGTTTGGGTTCATGGGGTTAAACGAGAATCCGTTCCTGGGTAAGTCTGCCTCTGTCCGGACACTCGATCATGATGGGTGCCGGATTTTCTGGGTCGATCTACCCATGGACGGAAAAGAATGCACGAGAATACAGAAAGTCGGCAACCGCGCGCGCCGAGAAAAAGGCGCATCATGTCGGTGGCTCTGGCCGGCGCGGCCGCCGGCGTCATGCTCCTTCCCGTGAGCCAGGGGATCGCCGGCGCGAGCGCAGGCGTTGCCGTCGTCCCGGCCGCGTTCGGGGTCGCCGCCGGAGAGAAGCCGGTGCTCGGCTGCAAGCGTCACTGCAACCGCTGGCCCAAAGGCCCCTGGTGGGGCGGTCGCCATCACCACGACCACGACGATCACTTCCACCACCGCAAGTTCCGTCACAAGCGCCACCATGACGACCGGCCGGTCCGGCCGCGCATCGTCGTGGTGACGCCCACGCCCACGGCCACGCCGGCCCCGACGCCTACGAAGACGCACTGGCCGCACCACGACGACAACGAGGGCGGGTTCGACTTCTTCGACTGGTGGCCGGTCGACCAGTAGCGCCCGCGGTGGGCGGTGTCGTCACCGCCTCCGAAGGAAAGGACGAATGCCGTGGCCGGATGGCCAGCCGCGGCATTCGTCTATTTATCCGAGGAAAGTGCTGGATAATACGGGCGCGGAGTGAAATATGGCCAAAGGTTGTTGCGAATCTGGTCGGACTCCATCATCCTGATTAATCCTTGGCGGGCGGCTCCGATCCAGACCTGCTGGCCGACCGGGCCCGCCGCGCACGACGAGAGGGGGCCACATGACCGACGACGTGATGGGAGACGTGACGGGCCTGGCCGGGCTGCTGTACGAGTTCGGGCTGCTCAAGCGCTACAAGAGGACCGGGTGGCTGGTCGCGGGCGTACGCGACCCCGAGAGCATCGCCGAGCACTCGTTCCGCGCCGCCGTCATCGCGGGCATGATCGCCAAACTGGAGGGCGCGAATCCGGAGCGGGCCGCGTTCATGAGCCTGTTCCATGACACGCAGGAGACCCGCATCACCGACATCCCCTACATCGGCAAGCGCTACCTCAAGGCGGCCTCCAACGAGGACGTCACCGCCGACCAGGTGCGGGGCGTGTCCGCGGAGGTGGCGGACATGGTGGGCGACGCGGTCGCCGAGTACGAGGAGAAGGCGAGCCTCGAGGCCGTGTGCGCACGCGACGCCGACAAACTGGAGTGCCTCATCCAGGCGGTCGAGTATCGGGAGCAGGGGCACCAGAACGTGCAGGGCTGGATCGACAGCTCGCTCGCGGCGATCAAGACCACGACGGGGAAACGCCTGGCGGAGGAGGCTTTGAGCACGGGGACCCTGGAATGGGTGACCCGCGTGCTCAACGGCGACTGACCGCGCTCACCCCGCCGCCGGCGGCCCGGTGACGAGGTTTCTGGCGTATTCGTCGTCGCTCTCGGCCAGCACCCGCTCCGCCCCCTGCGCCGCCCGCTCGTCGCCGCGGGTCGCGAGCCCGCGCGTGGCCTCGGCCACCGCACGCAGGTTCGTGTCGGTGAGCCGGGCCGCCAGCGCCTCCCGGATGACGGGCGTGTCGGCCGACAGGCCCGCGAGCCCGGCCGTGGCCCAGTCGCGGATGTCCGGGTCGTCGTCCTGGGTCATCTCGATGAGCAGGGCGAGACCCTCCTGGTGGTCCGGCGGCAGCACGTCGGCCAGCGCGATCGCGTCGGTCATCGTCCGCGTGCGCCCGGGACGCCCGAGGATGTCCAGCACGTACGGCAGCGCCCTCGGATCGCCCTGATGGCCGAGCGCGGCCAGGACCGAGCGCAGCACCTGCGGGTTGCCCTCCGTGGTGACCATCTTCGCCAGCAGCGGCAGCGTCCTGTCGGCGTAGGGCTTCTCGTCCTCGGTGACGCCGAACTGGGCGATGGCGTCCACGCCGAACTCGCGCTCCCTGGCGTCCTCGCTCACGCAAAGCCGGGACAGCGCCTCGTAGGTCTCCTCGTCTCCGCGCTTGGCCAGCGAGTCGGCGACGATCCACCACGTCTCGGCGTCCTCGTCGAGGTCGCGGTGCGCGACGGCCCGCGCCACGAGCCGGTCGACCGGCTCGTGGACGCCCGTCGCGTCCTCCAGCAGGGTCGCGACGGCCGCGTGGCCGCGCTGCGCCTGCACCTGCTCGGTCTGCGTGCCGTCGGGCGAGCGGCCGGTCACGGTGACCAGCTCGGTGCCGTCCTTGGTGTGCCGGCGGGTCACGGTGTGCTCCCAGCCCTCCTGCTCGATCTGGTCGAGCAGGGCGCTCTCCAGGTGCACTCCCACCCAGTCGGCCGCGATGTCGAGCGGCGTGTCGCCGTCGCCGTCGTACTTCTCGGCGTCGGCGTCCGCCTCCAGCAGCACCCGCACCACACCCAGCGCGCCGCGCCTGGCGGCCAGCGACAGCGGGGTGTCGCCGTCGTCGTTGGTCGCGTCGACCTCGGCGCCCGCCTCGACCAGCACCCTGGCGGTGGCGGCGTGCCCGTTGGCGGCGGCCCACAGCAGCGCCGTCCAGCCGCCGGTCTCCCTGCCGTCGACCTCGGCCCCGGCCGTCAGCAGCGTCGTGGCCACCTCGGTGCGGTCCCAGGCCGCGGCCGCACACAGCGGCAGGCCCTCCTCCTCGCCCTCGCTGGGCGTGTTGGGGTCGGCGCCGCCGGCCAGCAGCTTGCCCACGGTCTCGGAATCGCCGTTCAACGCCGCGCGGTAGAGCTGTTCCTCATGCATGACAGGGACCCTAGCCTGGTCCGGCCGCGCCCCGGACCATGCCAGGGCCCCGTGTCATGGCGTGGTACGCGTCCCGGCCTCCGGAGGTTCGAACTCCAGGGCGACGTGCATGGTCAGAGGCGAGACAGTTTCCTCCCGGAGAGCGCGATGCCGGACAAGACGCGATATGTTGCGAGTATGACTGATCCGGGTGAGGTCCGTGCGTCGGACGCCGAGCGTGAGGCCGTCGTCGAACAACTCCGTGTCGCCTCGGTGGAGGGCAGGCTCACGCTCGCCGAGCTGACCGACCGCACGGAGGCCGCGTACACCGCGACCACGCAAGCCGAGTTGGCCCTGCTCACCCAGGACCTCCCCACCGGCGGCGCGCCCGCCCCCGCGCCGCCCGCCGCCTCAGGACGCAAGCGGCGCTGGTTCGTGGGCATCATGGGCGACTCCAAGCGGCGCGGCACCTGGCGGATCGACCAGGAGCTCGGCGCGGTCGCCGTGATGGGGGACGTCGTGCTCGACCTGCGCGAGGCGGAGGTGCGGACCAACTCGGTCGACATCATGGCCGTCTCCGTGATGGGCGACGTGAAGATCATCGTGCCCGACGGGGTGAACGTGGACCTCGACGGCGTGGCCATCATGGGCGACAAGAAGGTGGACGTCCTGGAGGGCGCCCAGGGAGCGAACGTGCCCGTCGTGCGCGTGCAGGCGTACGCCGTGATGGGCGACGTCAAGGTGGTCGGCGACTCGCGCGCGAAGCCGATCAAGCGCAAACTGTCGGCCTGGCGGGAGCACTGGCGGATGTTGCACGGAGAGGACTGGCGCGAGCTGGGCAGGCAGCTCCGCCACGACACCCGCGAGCTGAACCGGCTGGTGCGTGACGAGACCCGCGAGCTGAACCGGCAGGTGCGCGACATGAACCGCGACCTCAACCGCGGTTACTGAACCCACCCACGGGACCGCGACCCCGGGGGCCGTCGACCCCGCCGCCCCACCACCGCCTCAGCCGGGCCGCGACGGGGCGGTGAGATCTCAGCCGGCGACGGGCACCGGCCGCCGCTGGGCCGCTTCGTACCGTTCCAGCAGCACGCCGACCAGTTCGGGAGCGGGCCCGAGCACGTCGGCCACGACCTCGGCGCCGGCCTCCAGCGTGGCCTGCCGTACCTTGTCGGCGAAGTAGCCGGGAGCCAGCAGATAGGGGGCGACGGCCACCCGCGGCGCGCCGGAGCGCAGCAGCGCGGAGACCGCCTCGGCAGGAGACGGATCGGCCGCGGAGGCGTAGGCGGCCGACACCGACCACCAGCCGGAGCGCCGCCACCCCCGGGCCATCCCGGAGACCACCGCGTTGGCCCTGGCGTCGCTGGAACCGGCCGACACCAGTACCACCGCCGTGTCCGGGTCGCCCGCGGGCACGCCCGCCCCGGCCAGCCGCCGCTCCAGCGCGGCCGGCAGCAGCGGGTGCGGCCCGAGCGTGGTGCCGTAGTGCACGCGCAGGCGCGGATGGCGCGCCCTGACCTCGTTGAGCGCCGCGGGCAGATCGACCCGGCTGTGGTACGCCTCGGTGAGCAGCAGAGGCAGCACCACGGCCTCGTCGAGCCCGGCCAGCGCCTGCCCGAGCGTGGGGGCGCAGTGGTCGAGATAGGCCACGCGTACGGGCACGTCGGGGCGCTCCATGCGCACCCGGTCGAGCAGCGCGGCCACGGTGGCGGCGGCGCGCGGGTCGCGTGACCCGTGCGCCACCGCCACCAGTGGCACGCGGCCGGGGGCCGCCCCGCCTGCCAACGGGACGGAGCCCCTGTCGGGGATCACAGGTGAATGCCGCATTCGACCTTCCCCAGGCCCGCCCAGCGACCGCTGCGCGGATCCTCACCATCCGCGACCTGCCGCGTGCAGGGGGCGCAGCCGATCGAGGGGTAGTTGTCGTAGTGCAACGGGTTGATCAGCACCCCGTTGTCGGCGATGTAGTTGTCGACGTCGTCCTGCGTCCAGGCGGCGATCGGATTGACCTTGACCATCTGCCGCTTGGCGTCCCACTCGACGACCCTGGTGTTCGTCCGGCTCGGCGACTCGTCGCGGCGGATGCCGGAGATCCACGCGAGGTACGGCTCCAGCGCCCGGTTGAGCGGCTCCACCTTGCGCAGGTAGCAGCAGAGGTCGGGGTTGCGGCCGAACAGGCGCGGGCCGAGCTCGCGATCCTGCTCGTCGACCGTCCGCGACGGCTTGATGTCGATCACATTGACGTCATAGACCTGCCGCACGGCGTCCCGCGTGCCGATCGTCTCGGCGAAGTGGTAGCCGGTGTCGATGAACAACACGTCGACGCCGGGTTTGACCCGGCTCACCAGATCGATGAGCAGCGCGTCGCTCATGGAGGAGGTCAGGCACAGACGCTCGCCGAAGGTCGCCGCCGCCCAGCGGATGATCTCGCGCGCGGGGGCGCCCTCCAGAGCGGTCGCGGCGGACTCGACGATGTCCGTCAGGTCGAGCACGCCGCGTTGATCTCTTAGGACGACCTCGAGGTCGACCAGCGTCATATCCTCACTCCGATCCCGAGAAACCTCAGCTTGAAAGCACGAGCGCAGGCACGGCAGTACCAGCTGCCGCCCGTGCCGTGCCCGGCGTCGTCGAGTTCGCCCTCGTAGGGTTCGAGGTCCTCGTCGCCGCAGTACGGGCAGTGGAAGGGAACCGCTCGTGTGGTCATTTCAGGTCGGCCTCGTCCGCTCGCTGCACCCAGTCGGCGAACGACTCGCCTTCCTTCTTCTGGTCGTCGTAGTGGGACACGACCCGCGCGACGTAGTCGGGCAGCGCCTTGGCGGTGGTCTTCAGCCCTCTGACCTTGCGGCCGAAGCCCGAGTTGACGCCCAGCGAGCCGCCCAGGTGGATCTGGAAGCCCTCGACCTGCTCGCCGTTCTCGTCGACCACGAGCTGGCCCTTCAGACCGATGTCGGCGGTCTGGGTGCGGGCGCAGGCGTTGGGGCAGCCGTTGACGTTGATGGTCAGCGGCTCGTCGAACGACGGCAGCCGGCGCTCCAGCTCGTCGATCAGGCCGGCGGCCGCCGACTTGGTCTCGACGATGGCCAGTTTGCAGAACTCGATGCCGGTGCAGGCCATCGTCTGGCGGCGGAACGTGGACGGCCTGACCCGCAGGTCGGCGGACTCCAGCTCGGCCACGAGGGAGTCGACCTGGTCAGGAGCGACGTCGAGGATGACCATCTTCTGCTCGATCGTCGTGCGGACCCGGCCTGAGCCGTGCCGCTCGGCGATGTCGGCGATCTGATGGAGCTTGTCGCCGTCGACCCGGCCCACCTTGGGGGCGAAGCCGACGTAGAAGGCGCCGTCCTTCTGCGGGAAGACGCCGACGTGGTCGCGCCGGCTGCCGCGGGGCGGCTCGGGGGCGGGCCCGTCGGGCAGCGGCTCCTTGAGGTATTCCTGCTCCAGCACCTCACGGAACTTCTCCACGCCCCAGTCGTTGACCAGGAACTTGAGCCTCGCCCTGTGCCGCAGCCGCCGGTAGCCGTAGTCGCGGAATATCCCGGTGACGCCCTCGTGCACGTCGCCCACCTGGTCGGGCCGGACGAACACGCCCAGCCGCTTGGCCAGCATCGGGTTGGTCGACAGGCCGCCGCCGACCCACAGGTCGTAGCCGGCCTCGCCGCGCTCGTTGACCACCCCGACGAACGCCACGTCGTTGATCTCGTGGACCGTGCAGTGGGCGGGGCAGCCGCTCAGCGCCGTCTTGAACTTGCGCGGCAGGTTGGAGTAGGCCGGGTTGCCGATGACGCGCTCCTTCAGCTCACGGATCTGCTCCGTGGCGTCCAGCACCTCGTCGGTGTCGATGCCGGCCAGCGGGCACCCGAGGATCACGCGCGGGGTGTCGCCGCAGGCCTCCGTGGTGGACAGGCCGACCGCCTCCAGGCGCTCCCAGATGTCCGGCACCGACTCGATCTCGATCCAGTGGAGCTGGATGTTCTGGCGGTCGGTCAGGTCGGCGGTGCCGCGGGCATATTCGTTGGCGATGTCGGCGATCGTGCGCAGCTGGGCCAGGTCGAGCTGCCCGCCGTCGATGCGCACGCGCAGCATGAAGTAGCGGTCGTCGAGCTCCTCGGGCTCGAGGATCGCCGTCTTGCCGCCGTCGATGCCGGGCCTGCGCTGGGTGTAGAGGCCGTACCAGCGCATGCGGCCGCGCAGGTCGGCCGGGTCGATGGAGTCGAAGCCCCGTTTGGAGTAGATGTCGATGATGCGCTGGCGGACGTTGAGGCCGTCGTCGTTCTTCTTGTTCTCTTCGTTCTTGTTGAGCGGCTCGCGGTAACCGAGAGCCCACTGGCCTTCGCCGCGCGGGCGCCGGTGATGGCGACTGGCGGGAGTGCGGCTGGCAGGAGTGCTCATTGCGCGTCCTTCGGATCATGGGCGCGCGCTATGGTCCTCCCGCCTCGTCATCGAGGGCAGGGGTGCAGGAGGGGATGCGACGCGCGCTCAGCGGCAAAAGAAAGATGGCGGTCAGCGGGCGTCGCAACAGATGGCACTGCGGACACGCAGCAGGTCGACGTGGCGTCGACCGACGAGCATGGGGTCCGCTGGCATACAACGAAGATACCCCGGCCGTTCGGGATGTCCAAGAAGGGGTCCAGAGTGTGGGATCGTTCAGCCCTGGCGCGGCCAGTCCAGCTCCGACTCCTTGGCCTGCTCCGCGGTCTGGTGCTGGCAGTCGCACCACGAGCCGCCGCGGCAGTCGTCGTGGCGCTTGTCCTTGCAGCTCTCGCAGATCACACCTGCATTATTCTCCTAGAAGGTTGTTCCGGTCAGGCTGGCGCGCGTGAACCTACCCAGCGCATCCATGTGCCGGACACCGCGCTGGAGATGGCGGGGCGCCCGGCGAGGGAATGGATGGAGATCGCGCAGGCGTTCGCGGGGCCTCCAGGAAGGGGCCGCGCGCCCGTCTCGGGGTGATCTCAGGGTCGATGCCGGATGACGCGAACGGCAGGGCCGGTGACATGCTGTGAGTATGCGCACAATCTTGAACGTCATCTGGCTCGTGTTCGCCGGAATCTGGCTGGCCATGGGCTACGCACTGGCGGGGATCATCTGCTGCATCCTGATCATCACGATTCCGTTCGGCATCGCCTCGTTCAGGATCGCCGCGTACGCGCTGTGGCCGTTCGGCAGGACCGTCGTGCGCGACCCCGACGCCGGGGTGTTCTCGTTGCTCGGCAACATCATCTGGTGCGTCGTCGCCGGGATCTGGCTGGCCATCGGCCACGTCATCACCTCGATCCCGCTGTTCATCTCCATCATCGGCATCCCGATGGGCGTGGCGAACATCAAGCTGATCCCCGTCTCCCTCCTCCCGCTGGGCGCGCGCATCGTCGACAACGACTAGCCACGGGCGGGGTGCGCGGCGTCTAATGGGGGTAACCGCCACCACGGTTTCGACCAGGCGCTCTGGTAGGGCGGCGGGCCGATGGGCAGCGACCATTGGCTAGGCTGTGCCGAAGAGTAACTGCGAATACCGTTGGGTGCCATGACGTCCACCGAAGCGCCTTCCCGGCCGAAAAGGGGGCTCGCCTCCAACGCCCGGGCCAGGCTGAGCTGGGTGCTCGACACCAAGTCGTGGGCGATCGTCCGTGCGTCGACCAACGCCGGGGTCAACTACCGGGTGACCGGCCTCGCGGGTGAGGCGGCGTTCTTCGCGCTGCTGTCGCTGCCGCCGTTCGTGCTGGGCCTGATCGGCGTCATCGGCAAGCTCGGCACCTGGCTGGGAGCAGGAGTGGTCGGTCAGGTCAGGGCCTGGGTGATCGCGCAGGCGAGCCTGCTGTTCACCGACGACGCCGTCACCAAGGTCGTCAACCCGCTCATCACCGACGTGCTCAGCGACGACGCCGGCAAGGTGTCGATCATCTCGCTGGGTTTCCTGCTGTCCTTGTGGTCCGGCTCCAGGGCCCTCTACGTCTACGTCGACCTCATCTCCGTCGCCTACGGGCTGGGCGAGGAGCGCGGCATCATCCGCACGAGGCTGATGTCGTTCGGCCTCTACGTCATCGGCCTGGTCATCGGCATCATCGTCATGCCGATCCTGGTCGTCGGCCCCACGCTGCTGAGAGACACGCTGCCCGGCGAATACGGCATCCTCATCGACGTGCTCTACTGGCCGGTCGTGATCGTCGGCTCGGTGTTGTTCCTGACCGTGCTCTACCACGTGAGCGTCCCGGTGCGCACGAAGTGGTACCGCGAGCTGCCCGGCGCCATCCTGGCGTTGTTCCTGTGGATCGTCTGCGCGGCGGTGCTGAGGGCCGTGCTGGCCGCGTGGTTCTCGCCCGTCTCCGTCTACGGTTCCCTGGCCGCGCCCATCGCCCTGCTGCTGTGGTTGTACATCACCGCGCTGGCCGTGCTCATCGGCGCCATCCTGAACGCCGAGGTCGACCGGCTCTGGCCCGGCGTGGGCCGTACGAACAACGCGTGATCCGCCGTCTCCGGCCATCCGTGACCGGGATCAGAAACGTGCAGATCACGCAGAAGTGAGAGCCCGCCGCATCCGCTATCGTCTAGGACGAGACGCGACTGGCGCATTGGGTGGGAACGACCACCGGGGAGCGAAAGGAGCGGAGGCCGTGCGCCTGGGTCTTCGCGGATTGTCACGATGACAGGAGAATCATGAGTTCTCTCTCTAGCGTCGACCCGCAGCTCGCCGAGCTCATCCGGGCGGAGGAGCGGCGGCAGGCCGACACCGTCAAGCTCATCGCGTCCGAAAACTACGTGTCCAAGGCCGTGCTCGAGGCCACCGGCACCGTCCTGACGAACAAGTACAGCGAAGGCTACGCGGGCAAGCGTTACTACGAGGGCCAGCAGGTCATCGACCAGATCGAGACCCTCGCCATCGAGCGCGCCAAGGCGGTCTTCGGCGTCGGCCACGCCAACGTCCAGCCCTACTCCGGCTCGCCCGCCAACCTCGCCGTCTACATGGCGTTCCTGCAGCCCGGCGACACCGTGATGGGCATGGGCCTGCCGTTCGGCGGCCACCTCACCCACGGCTGGTCCGTCTCGGCCACCGGCAAGTGGTTCAACCCGGTCCGCTACGGCGTGCGCAAGGACACCGGCCGCATCGACCTCGACGAGGTGCGGCAGCTCGCCCTGGAGCACCGTCCGAAGCTCATCTTCTGCGGCGGCACCGCGATCCCGCGCACGATCGACTTCGAGGGTTTCGCCTCGATCGCCCGTGAGGTCGGCGCCGTGCTGGCCGCCGACATCGCCCACATCGCGGGCCTGGTCGCGGGCGGCGCGCACCCGTCGCCGGCGGGCCACGCCGACGTGATCTCCACGACCACGCACAAGACGCTGCGCGGCCCGCGCGGCGCCATGCTCATGGCCGACTCCGAAGAGCACGCCAAGGCGCTCAACAAGGCCGTCTTCCCCGGCCTGCAGGGCGGCCCGCACAACCACACCACGGCCGCCATCGCCGTCGCGCTGCACGAGGCCGCCCAGCCGGCCTTCCGCGACTACGCCCACCAGGTCGTCGCCAACGCCAAGACCCTGGCCGACGAGCTCGCCTCGCGCGGGTTCGACCTCGTCTCCGGCGGCACCGACAACCACCTGATCCTGCTCGACCTCACGCCCAAGGGCATCGGCGGCAAGCCGGCCGCGCAGGCGCTCGACCGCGCGGGCCTGGAGACCAACTACAACACGGTGCCGTTCGACACGCGCAAGCCGTTCGACCCGTCGGGCATCCGCATCGGTACGCCGTCGGTCACCTCGCGCGGCATGGGGGAGGCGGAGATGCGCCAGATCGGCGCCTGGATGGACGAGGTCGTCACCGCCCTGGCCAAGGGCGACGCCGACGACGTCATCACGCGCGTCCACCACGAGGTGAGCGAGCTCACCGCGCAGTTCCCCGCGCCCGGTCTCTAGAAGCGAGCTCCGCGCGCGGTTCCTGGAGTCGCGGCGGAGCCAGGCGCGCGCGTGCCCGTCCCCGGTTCGCGAAGACCTTTCCGGTACGGCGGTGCCGGCGGCACGCCTGCCGCCGCACCTCGCTGAGGGCCTCCAGGGTGACGCCCGCTGACCCGCACGTGGCGGGCCGCCGTGACGGCGCTCCCTGGGCCATGGCCGTGGTCACAGCTCGGCCAGGACACCCTCCCTGACGGTGGCGACCGGGATCACGTGGCGGTCCGGGTGCGCGGTGCCGCCGCGCGCGTCCACGTAGGCGCGGCCCGGGGGAGCGGTGCCGGCCAGGCGGAAGATCGTGGCGTGGCGGATGGTGCCGTCGTCGCCGAGCCAGGGCTGGTCCATGCGCAGGATCCGGCGTGGCGTGGCCGTGACCGCCTCGATCGCCCGCTCCAGCCCCATGCCGCAGTGCAGCAGCTTGGTGAGCGTGGTGGCCAGGTCGTGCACCGGGCCGGCGATGTTGCGTACGTGGAGGTCGGTGCTGATCGTGTGCGGCGGGAAGCCGGCCGCCAGCGCGCGGGTGGCCACGCCGAAGCTGAAGCTGGCCGCGCCGTGCCCCACGTCCAGCAGCACGCCGCGATCGAGGGCGCGGGCCAGGGCCGGGGCCGGGGCGCCGCCGGCGAGCCACGGGGCGCCGGTCTTGCCGTGGTAGCAGTGGGTGACGACGTCTCCGGCGTCCAGGAGGTCGAGCACGTCGCCGATCGGCGGCGGGGCCTCGCCCACGTGCACCAGCAGCGGCAGGCCCGCCTCCCTGGCCACCAGGCGGCCGAGCTGGAGCGGCTGCAGGCCCATCGCGCCGACGATCGCGCCGCTGGAGCGCACCTTCACCCCGCACACGACGTCGCGGTGCCGGTCGATGGCCGCGAGCGTGGCGTCCACGTCGATGAACGCCGGGTCGGCGGTCTCGCACAGGTGGACCAGGCCGTGGGAGCCGATGTTGAGCCAGGCGCGCACCTGCGTCCTGGCCGCCGGGATGACGTAGCGGACGAGACCGTCGACGGTGGCCTGTCCCGCGCTGCCCGCGTCGGCGAGCACGTGCACGCCCGCGTCCAGGCCGGCCCGGTCGGGCGGCACGCTGATCTGCGTCACCGCGTCGTAGACGTGGGCGTGCAGGTCCACCCAGCCGGGGCCGATGCACAGCTCGCCTCCGAGGTCCGGAGCGGCGGCCGCCCCGCCGCCCGCTTCCCGAGGCGCGGACGCCTCCTCTCCCCGCTCCGGGAAGGTCAGGCGGGCACGGCCGTTCACCAGCGTCAGGCGGCCGGTCGCGCCGGCGGAGGCCGGTGCTCCGAGCACGCGCAGGGGCGTGTCGAGGGTTGCGGGGATCATGCCAGGGTCCTGGTGACGGCGGCGTTGTGGAACGTGCGGCGGATGCGGGCGATCCCGTCCGACGCCCGGCTCGGGTGCACGCGGTTGGTCAGCAGCACGGCGTAGAAGTCCAGCTCGGGATCCACCCACAGGCTCGTCCCGGTGAACCCGTCGTGCCCGTACGCCGACGCGGTGAGCAGGTCGCCGCCGCTGCTCAGATGGGGTTCGTGGCCCTGCCAGGCCAGCGCCCGGCCGCCGGTCCTGGCGCCGGTCATGACGGCCAGCGTGCGCGGCGCGATGACGCCGTCGCCGCCCCTGCACAGCGCCTGGCCCAGCCTGGCCAGGTCGTCCAGGGCGCCGAACATGCCCGCGTGCCCGGCGACGCCGCCGAGCACCTCGGCGTTCTCGTCGTGCACGGTGCCCTGCACGACGCGGCCCCGCCACGGGCAGTCCTCGGTGGCCGCCGCCCGGGCCCGGTCGTGCTCGGGAAGCAGGAAACGGGTGTCGTCCATGCCCAGGGGAGTGGTGACGCGCTCGCGTACGAGCTGGTCGAGCGGGACCCCGGCGGCGCTCTCCGCGACCAGGCCGAGGATCATGAACCCCTGGGAGCTGTACTCGACGCCCGTCCGCTCGCGCAGCGGCAGGCCGACGAGCGCGTCGAGCAGGTCCTCCCGGGTGGGGCATCGGCGGTAGAGCGGCTGCTGGCCGGGGATGCGCGAGGTGTGGGTGAGCAGCTCGAAGACGGTGATGCCGGCCTTGTCCGTGCCGGCGTAACCGGGCAGATGGGACTCGACGGTGTCGTCCAGGGTGAGCTCGCCCGACTCCACCAGCGCCATCACCGCGAGCCCGACGATCGGCTTGGTGAGCGAGGCGAGGTCCCACAGCGTGTCGTCGCCCACCGGGGCGCCGTCCCAGCGCAGCGTGCCGAGCGTGTCCCGCCCGACCGGCCCGGCGGACGTGCCGTAGGCCCAGGCCGCGCCCGAGAACTCGCCCTTGTCGCGGGCCCTGGCCAGAATGCGGCCGGCTGTCATACGTTCCTCCCCAGCGCCGCGGAGACCCGGGCGGCGGCGGCCACCACCAGCGGGCCGAGCAGCGGCACGTCGTTCTCGTCCAGATTGAGCGTCAGCCCCGCCACGCTGACCGCGCCCACCGCCGTCCCCGCCGCGTCGTGCACGACCGCTCCGACGCAGCGCACGTTCGGCTCGTTCTCCTCGTCGTCGACCGCGTACCCGCGCTGCCGCACCGCCTCCAGCTCGGCCACGAGCAGATCGGGGTCCGTGATGGTGGCGGGCGTGTTGCTGATCAGCGGCGCGGTCACCGCCAGCACCGCGCGTACCTCCTCCTCCGGCAGGTGGGCGAGGATCGCCTTGCCGATCGCGGTGCAGTGCAGCGGGATCTGCGTCCCGACCCGCGAGGCCATCCGGTACGGCTGTTGCGACTCGACCTTGGCGAGGTAGACGGCCGACGAGCCGCTGCGGATCGCGAAGTGCACGGTGTGCGAGGTGTTGCGCTGCAGGTTCTCCAGGATCGGCCGGACGAGGGTCGTCATGTCCCTGTCGGTGAGCGCCGCCCCGGCCAGCGCGAGGATGGCGGGCCCCGACGCGTACGTGCCGTCGCCGTGCGAGACGGCGTACCCCTGGGCGATGAAGATCTGCAGGATGCGGTGCACGGTCGTCTTGTTGATGCCGGTCCGCTGGGCGATGTCCGCCAGGCGGCGGGGTTGATCGTGGCTGGCCAGGGCTCCTAAGACGACGAGCGTCTTCTCCACTGAATTCATGGTGACTGTCCCAAAAGGGTTGACGGACATAACCGAAACGGGTCATATTCAACCACGTGATACGCCATTTCACCATGTGAAACGCAAGAAAGGGAGGCGGGGGCTTATGTTCGACCGTGCGTTGCTGGCCCGCCGGGACCTGTTCAAGATCGGCGGCCTGGCCGCGGCGACGGTTTCCCTCGGGGCCTGCGCCAGCACGAAGCCCTCCGGCGGCGGACAGGGAAGCGCCGGGACCGCCCTGCGGGTCTCGCTCGCCTCCGACGCCACCACCCTCGACCCGCAGAAGCAGGGCGACCTGCCCTCCATGAACGTGCTGATCAACATCTTCGACACGCTCACCGTCCGGGACACCGACGACAAGCTCGTCGGCGGCCTGGCCGAACGCTGGGAGTCCAAGGACGACAAGACCTGGCGCTTCCACCTGCGCAAGAACGTCACCTTCCACAACGGCGAGCCCTGCGACGCCGCCGCCGTGGCGTACAGCATCGAGCGCCTGATCAACCCGGACACCCAGTCGCCCATCGTCGAGCTGCGCCTGGTCACCGGCGCGAAAGTGATCGACCCGCACACGGTCGACCTGGTCACCAAGGAGCCGGACCCGATCCTGCCGGCCAAGCTGTCGTTGTTCGGCGGCGTGATCGTGCCGCCGAAGCACATCAAGGAGAAGGGCGAGAAGGCATTCGCCGAGCACCCGATCGGCACCGGCCCGTTCACGTTCGAGCGGTGGCAGCGCGACAGCCAGATCACGCTCAAGGCCAACCCCGACTACTGGAACGGCAAGCCCGCCGTCGAGCAGCTCGTCTTCAAGATCATGCCGGACCCGTCATCGTCGCTGGCCGCGCTCCAGTCGGGCGAGGTGGACATCGTGACCGGCCTGACCCCCGACGCCGCGCAGCAGCTCGGCGACGCCCCCGGCTTCAAGGTCGTCACCAGGCCGGGCGTGCGCACGTTCTTCGTCTCGCTCGACACCGAAGAGGGCCCGCTGAAGGACAAGCGGGTGCGCCAGGCGCTCAACCACGCGCTCGACGTGGACACCCTCATCACGTCGGTGCTCAACGGCGCCGCGGAACGCACCCCCACGTTCATCCCCAAGCAGGCGTTCGGCTTCGACCCCGCGATCCAGCCGTACCAGCACGACGTCGCCAAGGCCAAGAGCCTGCTCGCCGCGGCCGGGCACCCGGACGGGTTCGCGCTCAAGCTTTCGTCCTCCACGGCCGACAAGGACATCGCCCAGGCCATCTCCGGGCAGCTGGCCAAGGTCGGCGTCAAGGCCGAGGTGTCGCTGCTCGACCCGGCCACGTTCAAGGGCCGCCTGGTGTCGGACAATCGCAAGGCGCTCGGCGAGATGTACTTCGTCGGCAACTCCGGCTGGACCATGGACGCCTCCAGCAACCTGCAGTCGTTCGTCCGGCACGACCGGCGCCAGAGCCGCTGGAACAACCCGAAGGCCGACGCGCTCATCGACAAGGAAGAGCAGTCGGTCGACCCGGAGGTGCGCCAGGAGGCGTTCACCGAACTGCAGAAGATGCTGATCGAGGAGTCGCCGTTCCTCTACCTCTATCAGGCGAGCATCCTGTACGCGGTCAGCGACAAGGTGCAGTGGGAGAGCAACGCCAACGGCACCCTCGCGATGGCGAACGCCAAGCTCGCCACCTCATGACCGGATTCGTCCTGCGGCGGATCGGCCACACCCTGCTCGTGCTGTTCTGTGTGGCCACCGTCTCGTTCTTCATCGTCCGGCTGGCCGGCGACCCCGTGCAGCAGATGCTGCCCCCGGAGGCCACCGCCGAGCAGGAGGCCACGCTGCGGGCGAGCCTCGGCTTCGACCGGCCGCTGCCCGAGCAGTACGTCTCCTACATGACGGGCCTGCTCAGCCTCGACTTCGGCCAGTCGGTGTTCTTCCACCGCCCCGCGTTCGAGGTCATCGTGGAACGGCTGCCGCTCACGGTCGACCTGGCCGTGGCCGCCCTGGCGTTCACCCTGGTCGTGTCGATCCCGGCCGGGATCGTCGCGGCCGTCAAGCGGGGCAGCGCGACCGACACCTCCGTCATGGCGTCGGTGCTGGTCGGCCAGTCCACTCCCGCGTTCTGGGTGGGCATCCTGCTCATCCTCGTCTTCGCGGTCAACCTCCAGTGGCTGCCCGCCTCCGGCACCGGCTCGCCCGCCCACCTCGTGCTGCCCGCCATCACGCTCGGGCTCTACTCGGCCGCGATGATCGCCAGGCTGCTGCGCTCCTCGCTGATCGACGTGCTCGGCGAGGACTACATCCGCACCGCCAGGGCCAAGGGCCTGTCCGGGTTCATGGCCGTCACCTCGCACGGCCTGCGCAACGCGTCGCTGCCGGTCGTCACCGTCGTCGGCCTGGAGGTCGGCAGCCTGCTCGGCGGCGCGATCCTCACCGAGCAGGTGTTCTCCTGGCCGGGCATCGGGCGGCTGACCGTGGAGGCGATCACGTACCGCGACTATCCGCTCATGCAGGCCACGGTGCTGTTCCTGGCGGCCGTGTTCGTCGTCGTGAACCTCATCGTGGACCTGTCGTACGCCCTGCTGGATCCCCGGGTGAGGGTGAGCTGATGCCGACCGCAGTCCTGCGCGCGCTGCGCCGCAACCACGCCGCCAAGGTCGCCGTGGGCGTCATCGTCCTCGTCGTGTTCGTCGGCCTGTTCGCGCCGCTGATCTCCCCGCACGACCCGAACCTGCAGAACCTCGAGCTGAAGCTGCGACCGCCGTTCTGGATGAGCGGCAGCGAGCCCGGCTACCTGCTGGGGACCGACAAGCTGGGCCGCGACGTGCTCAGCCGCATCATGTACGGCACCCGCGTCTCCCTCCTCGTCGGCCTGGCGGCCACCGTGCTGTCCGGCCTGGTCGGCGCCGTGATCGGGGTCATCAGCGGCTATTACAGGGGCTGGCGCGAGCAGGTGTTCATGCGCCTGGCCGACGTGCAGCTCGCGTTCCCGTCGATCCTGCTGGCGCTGGCCATCATCGCGGTGCTCGGCCCGAGCCTGTTCTTCATGATCCTCGTGCTCGGCCTGACCGGGTGGGTGTCGTACGCCCGCGTGGTCCGCGCCGAAGTGCTCTCCCTGCGCGAACGCGAGTTCGTCACCGCCGCCAGGGCCATCGGCGACACCGGGCCGCAGATCATGGTCCGCCACCTCGTCCCCAACATCGTCGCCCCCCTGGCCACCATCGGCACCCTCCAGGTGGCGGCGATGATCGTCGCGGAGGCGTCGCTCAGTTACCTGGGGCTCGGCGTGCCGCCCAGCGTGCCCACGTGGGGCAGCCTGCTCGCCGACGGCCAGCTCTATCTGCGCAGCGCCTGGTGGATCGCGGTCTTCAGCGGTGCTGCCATCATGATGACAACACTCGCGATCAACGTCACCGGCGACCTCCTCCGCGACGTCGCCGACCCGAAGGCCTACACCCGATGAACCTCGCCACGCACTACAGGTGCGACGACTGCCACGCCACCTTCCCGCTGAAGAACCCCGCCCTGCTCTGCGAGGCGTGCGGCGGCCTGCTCGAGATCGAGTACGATCTCGGCCCCGCCAAGCCGCAGGACATCCTGGACAGCGCGGCGAGCCGCCGCCACCTGGGGTTGTGGCGCTGGTCGGATCTGCTCCCGCTGCCCGAGCACGCCGAACCCCTCCACCTCGGCGAGGGCGACACCCCGCTGATGCGCACCAGGAGGCTGGGCCGCCACATCGGCCTGCCCGGCCTGCTGGTCAAGAACGACACGCTCATGCCCACCGGCAGCTTCAAGGACCGCGGGTTCTCCGTCGCGGTCGGCTTCGCCAGGGCGCTGGGCGTGACGCAGGCGTTCACCTACAGCTCGGGCAACGCCGGCGCCTCGTTCGCCGCCTACGCGGCCAGGGCCGGCATCGAGGCCACGGTCCTGGTCGAGGACGTCGCCAACGAGTCCAAGATCGCGGCCATCAGCCTCAGCGGGGCCCGCGTGCTCCGCCTGCGCTACCGCTCCAGCCTGGAGATCTTCGCCGGGGTGAGCGCCCTGTCGGAGGCCGGGTTCTACTGCTTCGTCAACTTCATCAACCCCGTGCGCCACGAGGGCATGAAGACGTACGCGTACGAGATCTGCGAGGCGCTCGGCTGGCGCGCGCCCGACGTGATGGTGCACCCGGTCGGCACCGGCGGCGGGCTCTACGGCGCCTGGAAGGGCTTCCGGGAGCTGAAGCGGCTCGGGCTCATCGACCGGCTGCCGAAGATGGTGGGCGTGCAGCCGGCCGCCTCCGCGCCGCTCGTCCGCGCCTTCGCCGAGGGCAAGACGGTGGCCGGCCGCCACGGCGACGCGAACAAGACCGTCGCCCAGAGCATCGCCGGCGACGCCCCCATCCAGGGCGGCTCGCGGGTGCTGCGCGCCGTCTACGACTCCGGCGGCCGGGTCGTCGCCGTCGACGACAACGACCTGTTCGAGGCGATGCGGCTGCTCGGCGAGGAGGGCATCTCGGCCGAGCCGTCCGCCGCGGCCTCCACCGCCGCGCTGCTGCGCGCCCGCGCCCAGGGCTGGGTGTCCGAGAGCGACACGGTGGTCAGCGTGGTCACCGGGGGCGCGCTCAAGCAGCCGAGCGCCCTCGCCCAGGCCGCGCGCCCGCCCCAGGGGACGGTGCAGGCCGACCCCGCCGAGCTGCTGCGGATCTTCCGGGGAGGCACCGAGTGAGCCTGCTGGAGATCAACGACCTGCACGTGGAGTTCCGCCTGGACGCGGGCACGGTCGAACCGGTCAACGGGGTGTCGCTGTCGGTTGAGGCCGGCCAGACGCTGGCCGTGGTCGGAGAGTCGGGCAGCGGCAAGACCGCGACCGCCCTGTCGATCCTGCGCCTGCACCCCACGCCTCCCTGCCACTACACCGGCGGCGAGATCCTCGCGGGCGGCCGTGACCTGCTCAAGCTGCCCGAGCGGGAGATGCGCAGGATCCGCGGCAACGAGATCGCCATGGTCTTCCAGGACCCCATGACCAGCCTCAACCTGCTCAAGACCGTGGGCGCGCAGATCGCCGAGTCGCTCCGCCTGCACCAGGGCCTGTCCCGGTCCGAGGCCCGCGCCCAGGCCGTGGCGGCGCTGCGCGAGGTCGGCATCCCCCACCCCGAGCAGCGGGCCGGGGAATATCCGCACCAGTTCTCCGGCGGCATGCGCCAGCGCGTCATGATCGCGATCGCGCTCGCCTGCCGGCCCAGGATCCTCATCGCCGACGAGCCGACGACCGCGCTCGACGTGACGGTCCAGGCCCAGATCATGGAGCTGCTCGCGGCGCTGCAGGAACGGTTCGGCATGGCCATCGTGCTCATCACGCACGACCTCGGCGTGGTGGCCCGCTCCGCGGACCAGGTCCTGGTCATGTACGGCGGCCGCCCGGTCGAGCTGGCCGCCGTGGACGACGTCTTCGACGCGCCGCGCATGCCGTACACGAAGGCGTTGCTGCGCTCCATGCCCCGCTCGGACGTGCCGGGCGGCGCGCCGCTCGACCCGATTCCCGGCAGCCCGCCCAACCTGTTCGCGCCGCCCGGCGGATGCGCCTTCCACCCCCGCTGCGCGCTGGCCGTGCCCGAGTGCGCCACCCAGGTGCCGCCGCTGCTGGAGCGCGCGCCGGGGCACAGCGCCGCCTGCCTGCTCGAAGGGAGCCCGTAGATGGCCGAGCCGCTGTTGTCGCTGCGCGACGTGCGCAAGGAGTTCAGCTCGAAGGTGGTCGCCGTGGACGACGTCTCCTTCGACGTGCACCCGGGCGAGACGCTCGGCCTGGTGGGCGAGTCCGGCTGCGGCAAGACCACGCTGACCCGGCTCATCCTGCGGCTGGTCGAGGCCAGCGGCGGCGAGATCTGGTTCGACGGCAGGGAACTCCTCGGCCTGCGCCAGAAGGAGCTGCTGGCGGTCCGCGAGGACATGCAGGTCGTGCTGCAGGACCCGTACGCCAGCCTCAACCCCCGCATGCGCGTCGGCGAGATCGTCGCCGAGCCGCTGGTCACCCACGGCCGGGTGCGCCGCCGCTCGGCCGCCGCCCGGGAGCGCGTCGCCGAGTTGCTCGACGCCGTCGGGCTGGAGGCGGGCAGCCAGGACCGTTTCCCGCACGAGTTCTCCGGCGGCCAGCGGCAGCGGATCGGCATCGCCCGCGCCCTGGCGCTGGAGCCGAAGCTGGTCATCTGCGACGAGCCGGTCAGCGCGCTCGACGTCTCCATCCAGGCCCAGATCGTCAACCTGATGAAGCGGCTGCAGGCCGAGCGCGGTTTGACGTACCTGTTCGTCTCCCACGACCTGTCGATCATGCGGCAGATCGCCACCCGCGTCGCCGTCATGAACCTCGGCAGGATCGTCGAGCTGGCCGGCACGGAGACGTTGTTCACGGCGCCGCGCCACCCGTACACGCACAGCCTGCTGTCGGCCGCGCCCGTGGCCGACCCGAAGGTGGAGCGGACACGGCGGCGCATCGTGCTCAAGGGCGACCCGCCGTCGCCCGCCGATCCGCCGTCCGGGTGCAGCTTCCACACCCGCTGCCCGGCCGCCCGCGCGGAGTGCTCGGCCACCCGCCCGCCGTTGGCGCCCCAGGAGAGCCCCGGTCACACCGCGGCCTGCCTGTTCCCGGTGTCGGACGTGGCCGCCCTGACGTGACGCGGCGCCCCGCCGCACGGGCTCGGGGCGCGGCGGGGCGCCGGGGGGCGGGGCGGGCCGGAGTGCCCCGCCCGCCGCGGCGATGGTCAGGCCTCGATGGTGAGCAGTTTCCTGCCGGTCGAGGTGACCACCTCGAAGCGGTCGACGTCCTTCAGCGGCGTGGCACTGCCGCCGTGCATGTAGAGGGGGTCGGGCGAGCCCGGAACTCCGTACCCGGCTGGAGGCACGGACCATCCGGTCATCACCCGGCGCTCTCCCTTCTTGCCGACCGAGATCAGCTCGCACTCCAGCGGCCCTTTGACCCCGGCCAGCTTGAGCGCGGCGTGGGTGCCCCACGCCTTGGACTCCACGACCAGCCCGCCGGTCACCCCGCCGACGCCTTCGCCCTCGATGGGGGTGCCGCCGGCGAAGAACTGCTCGGCCGGGCCCATGTTCTCCGCCTCACCCTGCGCGACCGGTGGCTCGCCCGCGCTGAGCTGCGTGCCGATGGTCAGCCCGCCGGCGACCAGCGTGACGGCCGCCGCCATCCCGACGGCGAACGTCCCTTTGCGCTGCCGCCGGTGAGCCGCCTTCTTGCGCCGGAGGCGGCCGACCACGTCGCCCTGCCCGGTGAGGTCGCCGGAGGAAGGCGGGCGGAGGTCCTCGGGAAGAGGGCCGATGCCGTGCAGCACGCTCGCCACGCCGGCCAGGTCGGCCAGCTCGGACCGGCAGGCGGGGCAGCCGAGCAGGTGGGCCTCGAAGGCGAAGCGGTCGTCCTCCTCCAGCAGGCCGAGGGCGTAGGCGCCGACGTCGGTGTGCTCGACGCGGGAGGTCATGCCGTCATCCCCCGCTCCTCCAGCGCGATCCGCAGCGCGCGGACGGCGTAGTAGACGCGGGACTTCACGGTGCCCACGGGGATGCCGAGCGCCCGCGCGGCGTCGTTGACCGAGCGATCCCGCAGGATCGTCTCGTTGAGGATCTCGCGATGTGCCGGCGACAGCGCCTTCAGCGCCTCTGACACGACCACCTGGCGCAGCAGTCCCTCCATCTCGTCGGGCACGGACATGCTCTCCAGCTGACCGTCGCCCGACTCCTGCGGGCGGGCGTCCCTGCGCCGCCGGTCGTCGATCACGATACGTCTGGCGACCGTGGCGAGCCAGGGCATGAGCGAGACGGCGTCAGGGTCGAGCCGCTCCGCACTGCGCCAGGCACGGATCATGGTCTCCTGCACCACGTCTTCCGCCCACTGCCGATCGCCGGCCGTGAGCCTGATCACGAAGGCCAGCAGCGGCCGGTGATATTCCCGGTAGAGCGCGGACACGACCACCTCGTCGTCCGGCACCGCGCCATCGCGCGCGTCATCCGGTCGCACCCGCCGGAGCCAGTGTCGTAAGCGCGGCCTGCCCATCGGGAGGGCACCCTCGGCCGAGGGCGGGGGATACGTGCTGATCCGCATCATTCCCCTTTCTCGCGTCCGTCGGCAGGTGGTACGGCCGGCCGCCCTGGCACGGTTCAACAGATCGCGATACTTAATGTGATTGCGCACGTCGGGGCTGTGTGCGTAAAGTCGCAGAGGCAACCGATCGGGGAGGTGAGGACTATGCGGGTCGTTCTGGTCGACATGCCGTCCGTCCACCTCCGGGCCCTCGTCTGAGCTGCCCGGCTCCTTCTCGCATCAAAGGTTCACTGCGTTGTCATACGATCTTTCCCTGCTCGGCTGGAGCGATCAGCGCGCCGCCGAGCTGCCCACCGGCACCGTTCCCGCCCGCGTCGCCCGCGTCGATCGCGGCGCCGCCGAGGTGATCGCGGCCGACGGCCAGCATCACGCCAGATACGCCGCTCACGTGCGCAGAGCGGCCGCCGCCGACCCGGTGGCGCTGCCGTGCGTCGGCGACTGGGTCGCGCTGTCCTGGCTCGACGAGGGCCGCTACGAGCTCGACGAGGTCCTGCCGAGGACGACCGCGTTCATCCGGGGAGGCGTCGGCCGCACGTCGGTCGGCGGACTGTCAGGCGACGGCCAGGGCCAGGTGCTCGCGGCCAACGTCGACGTCGTCTTCGTGGCCGAGCCGTCCATGCACTCCACCGATTTCGCCGACCTGGGCCGCATCGAGCGGCTCGTCGCCCTGGCCTGGGAGTCCGGGGGCACGCCGGTCGTGCTCATCACCAAGTCCGACCTGTTCGAGCACGGTCTCGACCAGTTGCTCGCCGACGTTCGGGTGGCCGCGCCCGGCGTCGACGTGCACGCCGTCTCCTCGTTGAGCGGCGACGGCGTGCGGCTGGCCGGCGACTATCTCGAGGGCTCCCGTACGGCAGTCATCCTCGGCCCGTCGGGTGCCGGCAAGTCCACTCTGGTCAACGCCCTGGCCGGGGAGCCCGTCATGGAGACGCAGCAGGTGCGCGCCGCCGACGGGCGCGGCCGGCACACCACCGTGCACAGAGAGCTGATCCCGCTGCCGGGAGGGGGGCTGGTCATCGACACGCCGGGCATCCGCAGGATCGGCCTCTACGACATCGGCGAGGGCGTCGACCTCGTCTTCGCCGACATCGAGGCGCTCGCGGAGCGGTGCAGGTTCAGCGACTGCGGCCACGCGGGAGAGCCCGGGTGCGCGGTGCTGGCCGCCCTGGACAGCGGCGAACTGCCGGAGCGGCGCCTGGAGAGCTGGCGCAAGCTGCAGCGGGAGGCGGTGTGGATGGCGGCCAGGACCGACGCGCGGCTCCGTAAGGAGCAGCAGAACAAGTGGAAGGTCATCACGAAGGAGATGCGCCGCTCGGGCCGCAACCGTCCCTGACCCTCCGCTCGCGCCGCCACCCGGCCGGCCTCGCGGGGCCCGTGCGGCCTCGCCTGGCCGGCCCGCGCGCCGCCGGTCCCTGCCGGGGCGGCCGTTCGTCGCCCCGGGGGCGGGCGTGCGGAGGCGAGGAGACGGCGTCGGCGGGTAGGCAGCAGTCATGATGCTTTTCGCAGACCGGGCAGAGGCCGGTGCGCTGCTCGCCGAACGGCTGCGGGACGCCCACGACCCCGTGGTGCTCGCGCTGCCCCGCGGCGGGGTGGCGGTGGCCCAGCCCATCGCACGCCGGCTCGGCGCCAGGCTCGACGTGCTCGTGACCAGGAAGATCGGCTATCCGGGGCAGCCCGAGCTGGGCGTCGGCGCGGTGGCCGAGGGTGGTGAGCCCGTGTTCGACCTGGCGCTGCTGCACCGGCTCGGGCTGACCCCCGAGTCCGTCGCGGACGTGGCCGAGCGGGAGCGGCGCGAGCTGGCCCGCCGGGTGAGCGTCTACCGGGGTGACCGCCCGCTGCCCCCGCTGGAGGGACGCGAGGTGATCGTGGTGGACGACGGCCTGGCGACCGGCGGCACCGCGCGGGCCGCGCTCAGGGCGGTCGGCACGGCCAAGCCCGACAAGGTGACGCTGGCCGTGCCGGTCGGGGCGCGCGGCACCGTCGCGTCTTTGCGGGAGGAGGCCGACGAGGTGGTCGTACTCCTGACGCCGGTCGACTTCAGGGCGGTCGGCCAGTGGTACGAGCGCTTCGACCAGCTCAGTGACGGCGACGTGCTCGAGCTGCTCCGTGAGGCGGGATCACGGTGAATGACGTACGCCGATGAGCGGCGCAGCCGACCGGCGAGGGCGGCCCAGACGGGTTCGCACGCGGCCGGGTCACCCGGCGAGGACGGCCCAGACGAGCTTGCGCGAGCCACCGGGGGAGAGCCAGCCCCAGGTGGAGCAGAGGGCGTCCACCAGCCGCAACCCTCGCCCGAACTCCGAGAACACGTCGGGCGCGGCGGCCACCGGCACGGTGTGGCTGTGGTCGGCCACCACGCAGGCGAGCTCCGCGCCATGAGACAGCAGGCGCAGCTGGGCCACCCCGCCGCCGTGCCGCATGGCGTTGGTCACCAGCTCCGAGACCACGAGCTGCGCGTCGAAGGACACGTCCATCACGTCCCACGCGGTGAGCGTCTGGTCGACGAACCGCCGGGCGGTCGCCACACACGAAGGCTCGAGGCGCTGGTGGAAGGGGAAGACGGCGTCGCACTCACCGGCATGACCGTCCACCAGGACGGACGAGAGCCATCCTGGAGGCCGGGAACCGATGGCGGCTTGCGGCCGAGCGTCGAAAGTCGTCATTCAGGCCCCCGAAGCGCGGTCTGGTGATCCAATGCCCATCTTTACGGGGAGCGCTTACCGATGCAAGACTTTTCGTAGTTTACGGATGCGAATCGCATCTGCACGTGCAGATGATCTAGGAGCGGTGCGTGAGCGCACAGAGCGCGGAGGGAAGGCTGCTCAGCCATGCCCCCGGAAGCCCGACGGTGCTGCGGATCCTGCTCGGCACCCAACTCCGCAGGCTCCGCACGGAGAAGGGTATCTCGCGCGAGGACGCGGGGTACTCGATTCGCGCATCTCACGCCAAGATCAGCCGGCTGGAGCTCGGGCAGGTCAGCTTCAAGCAGCGCGACGTGGCCGATCTGCTCACCCTCTACGGCGTCACCGACCCCGCCGAGCGTGAGCCGCTGCTCGCCCTGGCCGAGCAGGCCAACGCCCCCGGCTGGTGGCACAAGTACGGCGACCTGCTGCCGTCATGGTTCGAGGTCTACATCGGCCTGGAGGGCGCCGCCTCCAGCATCCGCACCTACGAGAACCAGTTCGTCCCCGGGCTGCTCCAGACCCCCGCCTACGCCAGATCGGTCATCGAACTGGCCCACGAGAAGGCCGCGCGGTCGGAGCTCGACCGCCGGGTGGCGCTGCGCGTGGCCCGGCAGAGACGGCTGGACAGCGGCCTGACGCTCTGGGCGGTGATCGACGAGGCCGTCGTGCGGCGCACGCTGGGCGGCCCCGAGACGATGCGGGAGCAGATCGCGTTCCTCCTCGACATCACGGCCGAGCGCAACGTCACCGTGCAGATCATGCCGTTCGACCGCGGCGGGCACGCGGCGGCCGGCGGCTCTTTCAGCATCCTGCGCTTCCCCGAGCGCGAGCTGCCCGACGTGGTGTATATGGAGCAGCTCACCAGCGCCCTCTATTTGGACAAGCCCGCCGATTCCGACCACTACATGGAGGTCATGGACCGGCTCAGCATCCAGGCCGAGGAGCCCAAGGCGAGCCGGCGCTTCCTGGAGCGGCTTATTTCCGGCTGAGCTGCTGATATCCCTGTGATCCACGGCATACCAGGATTTTTGGTCGTCCGGTATATGTGCCGCGGCGTGCTGTCGTATTGTCAACTCGCAAGCGCGGATGCACGTGCATCCGTAAGATCGCGAGGAGCCGCCTCCATGCACGAGTTCCGCAACGGAACGCCCGCCGGCCGCCTTCCCGTCGTCTGGCGCAAGAGCAAGCAGAGCAACCCCAACGGCAACTGCGTCGAGGTCGCCGGCCTGCCCACGGGGGAGATAGCGATGCGCAACTCACGTTTTCCCGACGGCCCCGCACTCGTCTACACGCAGGCTGAGATCACCGCGTTCGTGCTCGGAGCGAAGGACGGGGAGTTCGACGACCTGATCGTCTGAGGGGTGTTCGTCGCCGGGCAGGCCGGGTTACGGTCTGCCCGGCGATGCATTTCGGTCACTCGACCGTGGGCGTGGCAGAGGCGCCCCTTGGAGGGGGCGGCGTAACAGGGTGGGCCGGCCCGATCACTGGGAGAGACCGTCGGCCGGTGGGGTGGGGGCGGTGGGTGAGGGACCGCGGGAATCGCCGTGCGGGCCGGTGCGGCCGTGTGATGAACAACGCCGGCGTGAGACCGGACCGGCGAAAAGGGCCGCCGGCGCGGAGAACGTGGTCGCCGCAGGGACCGGTGAAGATGCCGGTGCGGGCGAGGATCGCCGCGGGTCCTGGCCGGGATGTCGCCCGGCCGGACCGTTGGGTGAAGCTGTGGATGGTGCCAGGTGAGGATGCCTGATCAGGCAGTTGTCCCGACCGGGTTCGCCAGGGCCTGGACATGGAGGGCCAGGCTCTGGTTCATCGGGACAACTGCGTGATCACGCGGGGCTGATGACGTGGCCGGGTGTGTGTCAGGCGGCGGAGATGCCGGCGCTGGCCGCGCGGCGCATACGACGGCGACGCTCGCTCGCGCGCTCGTCCTCGTTGAGACCGCCCCACGTGCCGTACTTCTCGGGCCGGGACAGCGCGTAGTCAAGGCACTCGGTGCGGACGGGGCACTGGGCGCAGATCGCCTTCGCCTTCCGCTCACGTACGTCACGCTCGGGCTGCCGCTCCCCGTCGGGGCCGAAGAAGAGCACGAGGTCCTCACCCCGGCACGCGGCATCATCCTGCCAACCCCAGCTGGGGCGCGGGCGGGCGAGCTGCCGACGTACCTGAGACATGAGAAAACCACCTTCGTGAGAGGTATTTCGGAATTTGAGCCGCATTGGACGCTTTTGGCGTCACTGTTCCAACGCAAGGTAGGGCCGTGATGTTCCCTGGTCAGGCGAGAGCGGGCGTCGCGTACCGCACAGGCGTGAGCCTGTCCAGCGAAACCAGCCGGTAGGTGGTGATCGTCTCGGCGCAAGCCGTACCACACGGCGCGGTGAACGCCGATGGCTCGATCACAACCTGGAACCGGACGTCGCCGCAGCGCACGATGGCTTCGGTGACGTCGCCGTCCGACCTGGAGGATTCCACGGCCACCGCGCCGACGGAACACTCTCCCGTATGGGCTCGGGCGAAGTGTTCCACGGCTTGCAATGGCTCAGGGATGCCTGCGCGTCCCCGGTAGCGGTCGAGAATGATCTCGCCCGACCGGTACGCGTTAGCCGCTGCCAGTGCAGCAGCCTGAGACATGCTGCCGTAGAAAATTCCGTGTGGCAAGCACACGAGGTTGGCGGCGTAGCGATCGCCGCCAACGTGTGACGTTTCCCACACTCTGTCCGGCAAAGATTCGGCCAGTGACCGAGCGAGGGGCAATCCAATGCGGGCGCAGCACACATTGCGCTTGGCGTGCGTGCAGACCAGAAATACCGGCTCGTCTTCAAGTATGCAGGACTCCGGGACCACTCCGGCCACGAAAGCGTCCAGGTCAAGATCGTCAGGACCTGCGACGACGCCCCCTGCGAGCCATGGACGATCACCGGCCGCGTGACCCAGTAGCACACGGATCCCCTGCTCCCGCGGGCGGGTCCGCTTTCCCGGGCGGCGGATCAGCTGGGGCCTGATACCGCGTTCGAGCGCCCGGCGGACGAGTTCGGAGATTTCTTGAGGAAGTTCGAAGTTTTCCAGGCGCGAGGGCCAGGCGCCGGTGTATTCGATGAGCAGCCAGAGCCTGGCTCCCACGGTCGCGCTCGCCAGTGTGGGCACCCCGCCCGTGTGGCACCCGATGGGATGCTCGCAGCCCGTCGCCAACGCCCGTACCCCTTCCCCGATCAGATTAGGTAAGCCTAATCTAACGGCTTGGCGCCATCAGGCGTGGGGTGTTCCGCGCAGTACGTCCCGTGTCGCGGGCAGCGCGCGCTCCCTGTCCCGCCTGACCAGGCCGATCCTGGTCCGCCGGTCCAGCAGGTCGCCCTCGTCGAGCGCGCCCTCGTGCAGGACCGACCACAGCAGCTCTCCCTTGGTGATGCCGAGCCCGACCTCCTCGGGGTGCGCCTTGACGAGCTCGTGCACGGCCCGCGCCTCGGCGCCGTACCGCTCGGCCAGCCGCATGGGCACCCCGGACGGCTGCGGGCCCGCCCCCACGAGCGGGATCTTCTTCGTACGGCTCCGGCCGCCCGGCAGCCTCCTGTCCGAGACCGCTCGATCCACCGCGTCCTCGGCCATGCGGCGATATGTCGTCAGCTTGCCCCCCACGACCGTGACGACGCCGCCGCCGGACAGGACCGCGTGCCTCCGGGACAGGTCGGCCGTCCTCCCGTCGGCCGCCAGGAGGGGCCTGAGGCCCGCGTACGCGCCCGCGACCGCCTCTCTGGTCACCGGGGCCTCAAGAACGCCGTTCAGCACCTCCAGGAGCGTTCTGACGTCCTCCTCCGGGGCTTCGGGGACGTCCGGCACCGGCCCGTCCACCGGCTCGTCCGTGAGCCCGACGTAGACGCGGCCGTCGTGCTGGGGGAGCACGAGCGCGAACCGGTCGCTCTCTCCCGGGACGGGCACGTGCAGGCCCGCGATCAGCCCGGGCAGCGTGCCGGGGGAGAGGACGAGGTGGGTGCCGCGTGACGGACGCAGCCTCACCTGCGGGTCCAGCGATCCCGCCCACGCTCCCGTCGCGTTGATCACCGCTCCGGCCCGGATGGTGAACTCCTCGCCCGTCAGCTCGTCGCGTACGTCCGCGCCCTCTTCCGAGAGCCGCAGCGCGCGGCAGCGGGTCAGCACGCGGGCCCCGCGCGCGGCGGCGGTCCTGGCGATCGCCACCACGAGCCGCGCGTCGTCGAGCAGCCGGCCGTCCCACGACAGCAGCGCGCCGCGCAGGCCGTCGCCGCCGAGCACGGGCGCCAGGGTGCGGGTACGGGCCGCCGTGAGCCGCGTGGGGCCGGGCAGCAGGCGGCGCGGCGTGCGGGCGGCGGCCCGCAGCGCGTCGCCCATCCGGTAGCCGGCCGCCACCATGGCCGCCTGCCGCCGCGAGACCGCGGGCGTCAGCGGCAGCACGTACGGGTGCGCCTTGACCAGGTGCGGAGCCGTCGTGCGGAGCAGGATCCCGCGCTCGGCCGCGCTCTCGTAAGCCACGTCGACCTGCCCCCTGGCGAGGTAGCGCAACCCGCCGTGGACGAGCTTCGAGCTCCACCTGGACGTGCCGAACGCGAGGTCGTGGGCGTCGATCGCGGCCACGCTCAGCCCGCGGGACGCGGCGTCGAGCGCGGCGCCCGCGCCGGTCGCGCCGAGCCCCACCACCAGCACGTCCACCCGCTCCTCGGCTGCCCGGCGCAGCTCGCGGGCCCGTCTGCGGGCGTTCAGCGAACTCCCTGGGTCGGCCGCGCCCATCAGCCCGCCGTCCTTCGTGCGCGCGGGGTGAGGGCCGCGGCGGCGGCGCGGTCAGCGGCTCTCTCGTCGGTCAAGGTATCCCTCCAGCAACGCGGTGAGTTCGTCGTCGAGGTCGTCCACGGTCACGGGGCCGAGCATGGTCGGAGCGGACAGCAGGAACGACTGGGCCACCAGCAGCACCGCTCTGGCCTTGCGCGGATCGCCGAAGCCCCGCTCCAGCACCTCCAGCACGGCCTCGTGGGTTGCCCCACGCCGGTCGAGCAGGTAGGGGAGGAGCAGCTCGGGATCCGCCTCCACGATCTTGCGCCACAAGGGGTGCGCGCGCAGCCCCCGCACGCCCGCGACGACCGCGCGGACCGGATCGGACATGTCCAGCTCAGCGATCACCCGCACCCACTCCCTGGTCATCACGTCGGCGACCAGCGTGCGCACGTCGGGCCAGCGGCGGTAGATCGTCATCCGTGACACCCCGGCCCTGCGCGCCACGTCCGTGAGGGTCGTCCTGCGCACTCCGTAGGCCAGCACGCAGTCGCGGGCGGCGTCCAGCATCCCGTCGTTGTGACGAATCGACGTCATGTGTCACAGTGTACCCATGCCTGGAGAACCCATGTCGTGGTCGGGATGGGGCGACCCCGCCCGCGCCCGGGAGCTGCCCGAGCAGATCCGCACGCTGCTGCACGACCTGCTCGGCGTGCGCGCGCCCGCCGTCCCCGCCGTCGCGCTGGAGGAGGTGCGGGTCCCGCCGGTCGCCCTGCCGGGGCCGCTGGTCGAGGCGCTGGCCGGGGTGGCCGGCGCCGAACACGTCCTGACCACGCACGAGGCCCGCGTGCGGCACACGCGCGGAAAGTCCACCCCCGACCTGCTGCGGATGCGCGCGGGCGACGGCTCCGACGCGCCCGACGCCGTGGTGCTGCCCGGCTCGCACGAGGAGGTGGCCGAGCTGCTGCGGCTGTGCTCGGCCGAGCGGATCGCGGTCGTGCCCTTCGGCGGCGGCACCTCGGTCGTGGGCGGTCTCGCGGCCGCCCGCGCCGGATTCGCCGGAGTCGTCGCGCTCGACCTGGCCAGGCTCGACCGGCTGCGGTCGGTGGACACGGAGTCGATGGTGGCCGAGTTCGAGCCGGGTGCGCGGGCCTCCGAGGCCGAGCGGCTGCTCGCCGCGCGCGGGCTGACGCTCGGGCACTTCCCCCAGTCGTTCGAGTACGCCACGCTCGGCGGCTTCGCGGCCGCCCGCTCCAGCGGCCAGGCCTCCGCCGGATACGGGCGCTTCGACGACATGGTGATGGGCCTCACCGTCGCCACCCCGGCGGGCACCCTGGACCTCGGCCGCGCCCCCAAGTCGGCGGCCGGGCCCGACCTGCGGCAGCTCGTCCTCGGCTCAGAAGGCGCTTTCGGCGTCATCACGTCGCTGCGCCTGCGGGTGCGCCGCGCGCCCGCCGAGCGCCGCTACGAGGGGTGGCGGTTCGCGTCGTTCGCGGCCGGCTCCGCGGCCGTGCGGGCGCTGGCGCAGGAGGGGATCATGCCGGCCGTGCTGCGGCTGTCCGACGAGACCGAGACCATGGTCGGCCTGGCCGAGCCGGACGCCATCGGCTCGGGCGGCTCCGGCTGCCTGCTGATCGCGGGCCACGAGGGCGCCGCGGACACCGGTCGGCGGCCGGCCGTCTCCGCCGTGCTGGCGCGGCTGGGCGGCGAACCGCTCGGCGCGGGTCCCGGTGAGGCGTGGGAGCACGGCCGGTTCTCGGCGCCGTACCTGCGCGACTCGCTGCTCGCTGCCGGCGCCACCGTCGAGACGCTGGAGACGGCCGGGTTCTGGGCGAACCTGCCGCGCCTCTACGACGCGGTGCGGCTCGCGCTGCTCGGGGCGCTCGGCTCGCCGCTCGTCATGTGCCACATCTCCCACGCGTACGAGACCGGCGCCTCGCTGTACTTCACCGTCGTGACCCCGCAGGACGCCGACCCGGTCGCCCAGTGGGAGCGGGCCAAGACGGAAGTGAACGCGGCCATCGTCGAGGCGGGCGGCACCATCACGCACCACCACGGGGTCGGCCGCGACCATCGCGACGCGTACGCGGCCGAGCTGGGTCCCGTCGGTGTGAGCGTCCTGGACGCGGTCAAGGCCCGGCTGGATCCCGCGGGCATCCTCAACCCTGGCGTGCTCGTCCCGCCGGTCGAACCGGCGTGAAGCCCTTGCTGGACGCGGCGCCACTCCCGGCCGCGCAGCCGGGGCTGAGAACGGGTGCGCCCGTTCTCCGGGCTGTACCCGTTCTCCGGGGTGTGCGGCCGGGCGGGTGACCGGCCGGGAGGCGGCGTGCGCCGGGGGCGGACGGCGTGGCGTGTGCCGGGGGCGGACGCCGGCGGTGGTCAGCCGGGCGGGAGGAGTTGGTCCGCCTCCGCCACGAGCGCGGCGGCCTCGCTGTAGCGGTGGAGGGCCTCCAGCACGGCGGCGAGCCGGTACAGCGAAGCCACCAGCGGGGCGCCGCCCGCCGAACGGGTGAGCGCCACCGCCTCCTCGGCCAGCGGCAGCGCCTCCGCGGGCCGCCCGCGCGCGAGCAGCAGCCTCGCTCCCGTAATCAGGGACCGGGCCAGCAGGCCCGAGTATTCCTCCGGCGACTCCCCGAACAGAACCCGGCTCCTGGCGATGGCTTCGCTCAGGCTCTTGACCGCCGATCCACCCCACCGGGGTCGAGTCTGGGCATAAGCCAGTAAACCCTCAATGGCGTCCACTTCGGATGTGCCTCTGCGAGTCGCGTCGTCAGGGCCGTTACGGGTCATGGGAGCCTCCCCTCGGCGGTCCCAACCGCTTGCTTGGGGTGGTGAGGGTACACCATGGTGCACCCTCCGCGTCCCTGGCTGTACGGAGCGTTGAAGATGCGTGATCGGTAGATCACCGTAAAGATGTGGCCATGGTGGATGTCGCGGCCGAACGCGCAAAGCAGCTTTCCTCGCGGGCGTCGGAGGCGGGCGCCGGGTGGGCGTGCCCGCAGGTGGGGACGTTCGCGCAGCTCAGACCGCACAGGCGAGGTTTCAGCTGGCTCAATCTGCGGACGTTGTGGCGCTCGCGTAACGAGGTGCTCGCGGGGTTGTTCGGCGATCCGTCCGGGCAGGTGCGGGCGCAGTGGGTGGCCGCTCAGGAAGCGCGCGGGATTGATCCGGAATTTCGTATCAAGGCACCTGCCGCGAGGAATTTCAGTTTCCTGCTGCTCGGTGATACGGGGGAGGGAGACGCTTCTCAGTACGCCGTTGTTCCGGGGATGTTAAAACTCGGGCAGGGAACGTCGTTCGCGGTCATCGCGAGCGATGTGGTCTATCCGACGGGATCGGGCAACGAGTACGGCGACAAGTTCTTCCGTCCGTACAAGGACTATGACGCCCCTATTTACGCCATCCCCGGCAACCACGACTGGTACGACGGACTCGGCGGGTTCATGCGGGTCTTCTGCGACGCCGAGCTCAAGCCGAAGCCCGACCGCGGGATCCGCGGACTGCTGTGGCGCAGACCGGAGCCGATCGACGAGGAGCGGCTGGCCGAAGCGCGGCAGCTCAGGGGAAGGCCGTCCCAGCAGGCGAGGCAGCCGGGGCCGTACTGGGCGATCGAGAGCGACGACCTGCTCGTCGTCGGCGTCGACACCGGCATCAGGAACACCATCGACAAGGGGCAGACCGCGTGGCTGCGGCGGGTCTCGCTCGACCCCCGGCCCAAGATCCTCGTGACGGGCAAGCCCATCTACACCGCCAACGCCTACAAGCCGTCACCGCTGGAGGAAGGCGGCACGATCGACGACATCGTGCGCGACCCCGCACACCGGTACGTCGCGGCCATCGGCGGCGACGTGCACAACTACCAGCGCTATCCGGTCAAGGTGGGGGACCGGGTGATTCAGTACATCGTCTCAGGGGGCGGCGGCGCGTTCATGCACGCGACGCACACCATCGAGCGGGTCGACGTGGCCGGCGTGCACGAGGACGACTTCAGGTGCTACCCGCTGCGCGGCGACTCGCTGTCGTTCTACAGCCAGCTCTACGCCACCAGGCTGCGGATGAAGTGGCTCTACCTCACGCCCGCGGAGGCCGCGTGCGTCATGTCGGAGCACGTCAAGAACCGGCCGGTCAGGACCCCGGAGGGCACCGTCGCGATCACCCGCAGGATGCGGTGGGCGGCGCGGCTGCTCGGGGCCTGGCCGTGGCCGTTCAGGCTGCCCGTGGACAAGGTGTTCCACCACTACCTGTCCGAGCTGTCCGACTGGGACACCCCGCCCTTCTTCAAGCAGCTGATGCACGTCACGGTCACGCCGGGCGAGCTGACCCTGCGCTGCTTCGCCGCCACCGGGTGCCTGGCGCAGGAGCTGGATCCGCCGCTGGAGGACGAGGTGCGCATCAGCCTCGCGTGAACCGGTCCCGGCCCGGTCCCGGCCCGTTCCCGGCCCGTTCCCGGCACTGTCGGAGGCGTTTGGCACTCTTGACCACGTGCATGTCGTGGTCGCGGGAGAGACGCTGCTCCCCGTCGGTGGCTCTCCTCGCCGTCCCGCCGATCTGGCGCGGGCCGTCGCCGAGCTCGAGGCGGCCGAGCGTCCGCGCTGGGTCTGGGCCGACGCCAGGGAGGACTACACGCCTCTGGTGGCGGCCGGTGTGCGGGTCGCGCGCTGCCACGACATCGCGCTCACCGAGGGGCTGTTGCTGGCGCACGAGGGCCGACACGGCGAGGCCCGATCCGCCAGGGCCGCGCACGCCAGGCTCCACGGGCTGGTGGTGCCCGATGACGAGCCGAGCGCGCCCGGCACGCTGTTCGCGCCCGAGCCGCTCGGTGCGGAGGCGGTGGCGGAGGTGCTGGCAGGCCAGCTCGGGCGCATCGCCGCGCTGCCCGAGCCCGGGAGGTTCCGGCTGCTGGTCGCCGCGGAGTCCGCGGGGGCGCTCATCGCGGCCGAGATGGCGCACGACGGCATGCCCTGGCGCGCGGACGTGCACGACGAGCTGCTGACCGAGCTGCTCGGCCCGCGGCCCGTGCACGGCATGCGGCCGGCCAAGCTGCAGGCACTGGCTTCGGAGGTGGCGGCGGCGTTCGGCCACCCGGTCAACCCCGACTCGGTGCAGCAGCTGGTCAAGGCGTTCAAGGGCGCCGGGGTGACGCTCAAGACGACCAGGTCGTGGGAGCTGAAACGCGTCGACCACCCCGCCGTGGCGCCGCTGCTGGCCTACAAGGAGCTGGCGAGGCTGTTCAGCGCCCACGGGTGGGCGTGGGCCGACCAGTGGGTGCGCGACGGTCGCTTCCGCCCGGAATACGTGGTGGGCGGGGTGGTCTCCGGGCGGTGGGCCACCAGCGGCGGCGGGGCGCTGCAGATCCCCAAGGTGATGCGGCGGGTGGTGGTGGCCGACGAGGGGTGGAGCCTGATCGTCGCCGACGCGGCCCAGCTGGAGCCGCGGGTGCTGGCGGCGATGGCCGGTGACGGGGGGCTGGCCAGGGCGGCGGGGGAGATCGACCTCTATGCGGCGCTGGCGCAGTCGTTCGGAGGCGAGCGGGCCAACGCCAAGATCGCGATGCTGTCCGCCATGTACGGCGGCACCAGCGGCGACGCGTCCAAGCTGCTCACGGTGATGCGGCAGCGCTTCCCCAAGGCGTACCAGTTCGTCGAGGACGCGGCGAAGGCGGGCGAGGAGGGGCGGCTCGTGCGCTCCTGGCTCGGGCGCACCTGCCCGCCCCCGTCGGCGCGGTGGAAGGAGCTGGTGTCGGGGCCCGAGGGCGGGCGGGCGGCCAGGGACCGAGGGCGGTTCACGCGCAACTTCGTGGTGCAGGGCACGGCCGCCGAGTGGGCGCTGGCGCTGATGGCGGTGCTGCGGGGGCTGCTGCCCGAGCCGGCCCGGCTGGTGTTCTTCCAGCACGACGAGGTGATGGTGCACTGCCCGCTGGAGCAGGCCGACGAGGTGATGGCGGCGGTGTCCGCGGCGGCGGCCGAGGCGAGCAGGCTGCTGTTCGGGCGGACGCCGGTGCGCTTCCCCATGGAGGCCGTGGCGGTCACCTCCTACGCCGACGCCAAATAGGCGCGTCCCCTTCTCGCGGGGCTTTCCCGAGCGGGTGGCTGTTCCCGAACAGACGGTCGGCAGGGAGCGCCCGCGATCACCGGGCTCGGCGGACTATCCGGCAGAGGAGACGGCGGGGGTGCGGCGCCAGATGGTGACGAGCCACAAGCCGGCCAGGGCGACCATGACGCCGACGACCAGGCCGAGCATGCCGTACCCGAGCAACCCCACGATCGCCCCGGCGACGATCGTGCCCGTGGCGCCGCAGACGTTCATCAGCAGGTCCGACAGGCCCTGAACGGCCGGGCGGCGGGATAGCGGGACGGACTCCGTGACCAGGGCGGAGCCCGACACCAGGCCGCACGACCAGCCCAGCCCGAGCAGCACCAGCGCCGCCGTCACCTGCCACACCCGGTGCCCTGCCGTGCCCGCCAGCGTGGCCGCGCCCAGCAGCAGGGCCATGCCGAGCACCAGCACCGGCAGCTTGCCCGCCCTGTCGGCCAGCCAGCCGACGACCGGTGACAACACGTACATGCCGGCGATGTGCAGGCTGATCACGACGCCGATGACGTCCAGGTTGGAGCCGTCGTGGTGGAGCTTGACCGGGGTCATCGACATGACCGACACCATCGCGGTGTGGCTGATCGCGATCATGATCAGCGCCGTGCGGGCCATCGGGGTCGTACGCAGCGTCTCCCAGGCCGTCCTGATGGTCCGGTTGCGGCCGGGTGCGGGCTTGTCCTGCGTGCCGTCCAGCAGGCCGCGCGCCAGCTTGAGCGGGTCGGGCCGGAGCAGCACGAGGATGATGACCAGGGCCAGGGCGAACGCCAGCGCGGCGAACGCGAACGGCCCCGCCTTCTCCGCCATCCCCAGCCGCATGCCGATCTCGTCGGCAGGCTCGGCCAGGTTCGGACCGGCCACGGAGCCGATGGTGGAGGCCCAGACGACCAGCGACAGGTGCCGGGCGGAGCGGCCCTTCGGAGAAAGGTCGGTGGCGGAGTAGCGCGCCGCCAGGCTGCCCGCGCTGCCGCCGCCCACCAGCACCAGCCCCGCCAGCAGCAGCGGCCACGAGCCCAGGCTGATGGCGGCCACGGAGATCGCGCAGCCGGCCAGCGCCGCCAGATAGGCGAGCGACAGGCCGGCACGACGCCCGCCGCTGCCCGATGCCCTCGCCGTCGGCAGGGCCAGCAGTGCCGCACCGGCCACGGTGGCCGTGCCGGCGAAGCCGCTGATCACCGTGGATCCCGACAGTTCGTCCACGACCACCGAGCTGAGCGCCAGCCCGACCGCCACGCCCACGCCGCCCACGATCTGCGTCGCGGAGAGAACCGCCAGGGTGCGACGCTGAATGCTCGGGATCCGGTCAGAGGGCAGCGTCGCGGGCTGGATGGGGGCACTGGTCACCAGTGAAGTTTGACATAACCCCCCAACACCGCCACAAAGACGACAACATCCCTATTTCCGCGATCAATCAGAGGATCGTGACGGCGTCGCCCACAACGATGCGCCCAGGCCCGTCGGGGATCAGATTGATCCCGAACCAGACCTTGCCGTCCCACTTGCGATGCCTGGCCAGCGTCCTGAGGGGCTCCTTGCCCTTGGTGTACGTGGCGGTGTCGACCGTGGTCAGCACGCAGCGGTCGCAGCCCTTGGTGACCCGGAAGCCGACGTCCCCGATGCGCAACCGCTTCCACTCGTCCTCGGCGAAGGGCCTGCCGGCCCCGTCGATCACCACGTTCGGCCGGAACCTGTGCATGGGCAGCGGGGCGGGCGGCTCGTCGCCGTGTTCGAGCGCCGTCTCCGCGATCCAGTCGTTGAGCTGGGCGAGCGAGGCGCTGGTGGTGAGCAGCAGGGGAAAGGCGTCCGCCAGGCTCACGCGGTCCTCCGGCCGTCCGTACGCCGGATTGACCGGGCGTCGGGTCGGGTCGTCGAGCCACTTGAGCCGGACGGGCTGCCCGGCGAGCTCCGACAACCACCGGGCCGCGTCGTCGCCGCAGTCGGTGAGCTCCACCGGGGTGCCCCACACGTCGACCGTGGACATCGCGGCAGGAGCCGCGGTGGACGCCCTGGTGGCCGGGGTGACCTGCAGCGGGGCGGCGTGCGGGCCGGTCAGCGTGAGAGCGTCGCCGTCGAGCTCGGCCAGGCAGGCCAGCAGCGCCGGTTCCTCGCGCGCGGTGAGGATGTCGCCGTTCGTGTCGGTGATGAGGTAGCGCCGGTCGCCTGCCAGGCCCCACGGCTGCACCTCGGCCTCATCGACGTCATGACCCGCGGTCGACTTGATGGGATAAAAGCGAATACTCCCCAGCTTCATACGGCAGACCGTATCTCACTGATCGGCGCGGTCCGCGGGGACGCGCTCCTGCGGTGCCGGGACGCGGCCAGCGCGACCGCGCCGAGCGCGGCAATCCCGATGGCGGCGCCGATCCAGGCGACGGACGGGTAGCCGAATCCCGCGCCGATGGACAGCCCGCCCAGCCAGGGGCCCACGGTGATGCCGACGTTGAAGGAGGAGACGTTCATCGCGGCGGTCAGCGTGGGGGCGGCCTTGGCGAGGGCGAAGGGGCGGGCGTTCAGCGCCGGGTTGGTGCCGAATCCGAACGCGCCGAGCAGGAAGACCAGCACGATGGTGAGGACGGGCACGGCCGCGGACGCGGCCAGGGCGGCGGAGGTCGCGATGAGGCCGGTGACCCCGGTGAACAGGACGAGGAACGGCCGCGCGTCGGCGGTCCTGCCGCCGATCGTGATGCCGATCAGAGCGCCGACCCCGTACAGGGCCAGGACGGCGGGAACCCAGGCGGGCGCCAGGCCCGTGGTGCCCGTCAGCAGGACGCTGAGGTAGCTGAAGGAGGACAGCAGGGCCGCCGTGGTCAGCATGATCGTGCCGTAGGCGATCCAGAGTTGCGGGTTCAGCATCGCCCGCAGCTCGGCCCGTACGCGGGGCCGCTCCCCGGCCTCGGACCGGCCGCCGGGGATGGTGGCGAACACGCCCACCGCGGCGAGCACGGACAGCCCTGCCACCGCCCAGAACGCGGCCCGCCAGCCGAGGTGCTGGCCGATGACGGTGCCCGAGGACAAGCCGATGATGGTGGCGACCGTCAGCCCGCCCACCAGGATGCTCATCGCCTTGCCACGGGAGTTCGCGGGCACGAGGCCGATCGCGGTGCTCGCCGCCACGGCCCAGAAACCGGCGTACACGAAGGCGCCGGCCACGCGGGTGGCGAACACGACGGCGTAGTCGGACGTCAGCGCGCCCGCGACGTGTGTGAGGGCGAAGACCAGCATGAACGTCAGCAGTGCCGTACGGGGTGGCCAGCGCAGCGTGGCGACGGCCAGCACGGGAGCGCCGACCAGCATCCCGATGGCGAACGCCGAGATCAGCAGCCCTGCCTCGGGGACGGACACGTGCAGGTCGCGGGCCATCTCCGGGAGCAGCCCGGCCAGCATGAGCTCCGACGTGCCCTGCGCGAATATCGACAGGCCCAGTATGTAGACCGCCAGGGGCATGGCGATTCCTCCACAATTTTAGATTGATCAGTACAAAATTAGGGAACAAAAAACTCAGAACGCGTCCAGCGCGGTTCGCGCGACGGACGCGAGGGTCTCGCGGCCGGCGCCGCCGCAGGCGGCCACGCGCATGCCGCTGACCGTGGCGACGACGAAGTGCGCCAGGGCGAGCGCGTCCTTGCCCGCGTCGATCTCACCCTGGGAGATGCCGACCTCGATCGCCGAGCGGATCATCCGCACCCGCCTGTCGGTGTCGAGCCGCAGCAACTCGGCGACGGCCGGGTCGTGCCGGGCCATCTCGACCTGCGAGTTGACCACCAGGCAGCCGGCCGGCTCCTCGGGATCGGGCTCGACCGCCCACCCCAGCACGGTGCCGACCTTCTCCCTGACGGGCAGATCGGAGTCCATCAGCTCGGCGAGCCTGGCGTTGCGCCCGTCCATGTAATGGCGCAGCGCCTTCTGGAACAGGTCGTGCTTGCTCGCGAAGGTGTTGTAGATGCTGCTGCGCCCGAGGCCGGTGGCCGCGCACAGGGCCTGCGTCGAGGTGTTCTCGTAGCCCGCGCCCCAGAACGCGTGCATGGCCGCCTCGACCGCACGGTCCTCCTCGAACGTCCTCGGTCGCGCCATGCCCGGCACGCTACCAGTTTTGGAACGGCCAGTGCAATATCCGAGGGTTCGCGAGGCATCTCACCGTCGCGCCGATGTCAGGTGCTTCGCCGGAACGTGTCGAGGAACACCTTGCGCGTGCCGGCCTGGTCGTCCCACTTCAGCTCGGGCAGGTCGAACGTGATCGTGAACCCGGTCGTGTCGTCGATCGTGACGTATCGGGTCAGCGCGTGCATGGGCACGCCGTTGGCGGTGGTGTAGGTGTACTCCCAGTCGGCGGCCTTCCAACCCCGGTAGGACACGGCCCGCAACTGCACCTGGATGTAGCTCTCCCGGCCGCCCTCGGACTCCTCCCTGCTCAGCCGGGACAATCCGCCGTCGGCCTGCGGCGTCACCCGCTCCACCACGATCCGCATGCCGGAGTCCTCCGGCCCGTTGAACGTGGTCTTGCCGTCGGCCTTCGCCGGCGTCCAGTCCTCCGGCACACCGGCCGCGAACCCGGCGGCGGTGTGCTCCTCGTAGCCCTCGGGCACGGGGGACGGCTCGCCGCCCGCGGTCGCGGCGCTCGTCGTGGCGGTGGGGGTCGCGGTCGCGGCGGTGACCGCGGCGGGCTCCTGCGGTGATCCGCCGGACAGGACGATCATCACGGCGCCCGCGACGACGGCCACCGCCACGATCGCGCTGATGAACGTGAGCGGCGTCGGCCGGCCGTCGCGCATCCACGCGCCGCCGTCGTCGTCCTCGCTCCTGCGCCTGCTCGTGCCCGTGCGCGGGGAGGCGCCGGGCAGCGTGGCCAGGCGGCTGCGGCCGATGTCGTGCGACAGGCCGCGTGACTGCTCGCGCAGGTCGGCGGGGGAGGCCAGCGGCCACGGGGTGGCGCCGGACGTACGGCTGTCGGACGTCAGCGGCAGGATCGGCCGGGGCCGCGGTCCTGACGGCGCGTCCAGGCCGTCGGCGGAGTCGTCCAGGGACGGGTACGACCCGAAGGGGTCCGGTCCGCCTGACGGGGACGGGCCACCATACGAAGGCGGGCCACCGTGCGAGGAAGGGCCACCGTGTGGAGGCGGGCCACCGGGCGGGGGCGAGCCGTCGAGCGAGGGCGGGGCGCCGATCACGGGGAAGCCGCCCGAGGACGAGGGACCGGCCACTGCGGGAGAACGGTCGGGCGAGGGCGGGCCGCCGGCCACGGGGAAGCCGCCCGAGGACGAGGGGTTGCCCAGGGAAGGGGCGCCGTCAGGCGAGAGCGGGCCGCCGAGCGAGGGCGGGCCGTTGTCCGGCCGCTGCGGCCCCGACGGGCTGCCGAACGCCTCGAACCCCTGCGCCGGGGGTAACTGGTCGGTGTTGTGGCTGCCCGACGGGCTCGTCATCCCGTCATAGGGCATCGAGTAGCCGCCCGAGGGGCTGTTCATCGGGTCGTACGGCACGCGCACCGGCCCCGAGGGCGTCTCCACGATCCGCGACGGCATCGGCCCCGAGGGGTGTTCCAGCGGCGGCAGCAGCCCGGCCGGGGTCGGGTCGGCCTGGCTGGGCAGCGTCTCCGGCGGGCGCGGCCTGGCGGAGCCGTGCGCGCCCAGCACCGTCTCCAGCATCTCGATGACCTGGGCCGAGGTCAGCCGCTCCGCCGGGTTCTTGCGCAGCAGGCCCTCGATCACCGGCATCAGCGCCCCGGCCCGCTGCGGCCTGATCGGGTCCTGGGTGAGGACCGCGCCGAGCACCGCGATCGCGTCGGGCCCTTCGTACGGCGGCCGCCCCTCGACGGCGGCGTACAGCGTGGCCCCGAACGACCACAGGTCGGCCGCCTGCGTGATCGGCTGGCCGGACAGGCGCTCGGGCGGGATGTACGCGGGCGACCCCATGAGCAGCCCGGTCTGCGTGATCGTCACGTCGCCCTCGATGGCCGCGATGCCGAAGTCGGTCAGCACCACCCGGTCAGAGGTCAGCAGCACGTTGCCGGGCTTGATGTCGCGGTGCATGATGCCGGCGGCGTGGGCGTGCCGGATCGCGTCGAGCACCCTGATGCCGATCTCGGCCGCCTGGATCACCGGCAGCGGCCCGCTCTGGCGTACGGCCTGCTCCAGGGACCACGCGCGGACCAGCTCCATCACGATCCAGGGGCGGCCGTCCTCCTCGACGACGTCGTGCACGGTCACGATGCCGGGGTGCGTCAGCCGCGCGGCCGACCTGGCCTCGCGCAGCATGCGCCGGTGCGCCACCTGCCTGCCCGCGTGGTCGAGGCCGTACGGCAGGATCAGCTCCTTGACCGCGACGTCCCGGTCGAGCAGGACGTCGTGGGCCTGCCACACCATGCCCATGCCGCCCCTGCCGACCGGCGACATCAACCGGTAACGCCGGCCGATCAGGCGGCCCTGGCTCTGCGGAGTGCCGCTCGGGGGGCCTCCCTCCGCGCCGGGGCCGCTGAGCAAGCGGTCGGCTGCCATGTTCCCGCCCCCATCTCGCCTCATCCGTCACGTGCGTTCTCACGCTACTTGCAGATTGCCACTGAGAAATCCGCCGGACGGCTGCCGCGAAGGGCTTTGACCAGGCGCGGCGACAGGGCCGCGGCGGGTTTCTTGCTGGCCTGAGGTTCGTTACGATATCGGCGCTATAACCGCAAGGGAAGCTGACATTGCTTGACAATAGTGCTGACGTGCGGCTATTTCACTATTCAATTGGGTCGCTTACTGAGCGTGCCAATGCCAGCAACGCGCCGGTGAACGCCTCGGCGGGCGGCTTGACCAGGCCCGCGCCGACCTGGCCCGTGCCGGCCACGCGCCCCGCGATGCCGGTGTTGACGACGGGCAGCACACCCGTCCTGGCCACCAGGGCGAGGTCGATGCCGGTGGGCGTGCCGCGGAAACCGAGGCCCGGGATCTGGTAGGCGGGATGCTCGGCCAGCGTGATCTCGTACATCGAACGGGTGGCCCTGACGGCGTCGGAGACCTCGCCGCCGACGAAACGCACGATGGCAGGGGAGGCCGCCATCGCGAAGCCGCCCAGGCCGGAGGTCTCGGTGATGGTGGAGTCGCCGATGTCGGGGTTGGCGTCGCCGGGGCCGTACGCGCCGAGATAGAGCCCGTCGGGCACGCCTGCCGGGCCGGTGAACCAGCGTCCGCCCAGCCCCGAGACCTGCACGCCGAAGTCGGTGCCGTTGCGTGCCATCGCGACCACCAGCGACGAACCGGGCACGTCGCGGGCGGCGTCGGTGCTGACCTTGGCCGCGGCCATGCCGGCGTTGAGGAAGAAGTGGTCGTTGCCGTTGATGAAGCGCAGCACCCGCGCGGCGGCGCCGGGAGCGGCCTCCACCACGGCGGGCGCCAGCTCGCGCAGCAGCAGCGAGGTGGCGGCGCGGTTGCGGTTGTGCAGCTCGTCGCCCATCTGCAGCGCCTGAGCGATCAGCGAGCGCAGGTCGATCGGCCCGGTGCGCTCCAGCGCCGCGGCCAGGGCAGGGCCGAGCACCTGGTCCATCCAGCGCAGCCGCTCCAGCACCTCCGGCCCGTACGCGCCGTAGCGGAGCACCTTACCCAGGCCCTCGTTGAGCGAGCAGTAGGCGGTGCCGCCGTGCTCCTCGTCGCGCACCTCGAACACCCACATGGACGGGCTCACCACGCCCGCCATCGGGCCCACGGCGGCGTGCTCGTGGCACGGGCGCAGCGTGACGCCGCCCTCGGCGAGCGTGCGCCCGGCCTCGTGCTCGTCGCCCGCCAGGCCCTCCAGCAACATCGCGCCGATGAGGGCGCCGCGCATCGGGCCGGACGCGCGCTCCCACGTGATGGGCGGGCCCGCGTGCAGGAACGTCCCATCCGGTAGCACCTCTGAGGCGCGCCGTACGCCCATCAGGTGCGGGCGGGCGGAGGTCAGCCGGCTGACGGCCAGCTCGTTGGCGGCCTGCCTGCGCGGGTCGGCGAGGACCCTGGCCAGCGCCTCGGCCGTGCCGGGCAGCGGCGGCCGCCACGCCACGGGGACCGTCGGCACGGCCTGCGCCTTGAGCGCGTCGTCGAGCAGGCCGGCGCCGACGGTGACGACGCGGGGCGGTGCGGAGAGCAGGGTCACAGCAGGCTCCTGGCGTGCTGGGGGGCCTGGGCGTTGGAGGTGGACCGGGTCACAGCAGGCTCCTGGCGTGCCGGGCGGCCTGGGCGTTGGAGGTGAACACGGCCGCGCCCGCCTCGCGGAAGGCGGTGGCCTGGCGGTGCAGGTCCTGGGGGTCGCCCTCCGTGCCGACGAGGGCGATGACGACCGTGGCCGGGGCGCGGGCGACGGCGTGCGCGAGCGAGGCGGCCGGGTCGGGGTCGGCGCCGTGGCCGAGCACGACGTCCATGAGCACCACGTCGGTGTCCTCGGTGCGGGCGAGCGCCTCGACGCGGAGCGCCGGGTCGATCATGGGGTGGGCGCGTCCCCTGGTGTAGGCGTCGTCGCCGTAGTCGACGATGTCGCCGGAGCCGGCGACCATCGCGGCCTCCGCGCTGAGCGTGCCGCCGGCGTAGACGCCCTTGATCGCCTTGACGGGCGGGCGGCCGCCCGGCCACGACGGCCAGGACGGCCACTCGGGTACGGGCCTGCCGAGCGCGCGCAGCACCTGCTCCGTCGCCTCCGTGAGGTCGGGCGCGCCCTCCTGGAGCATCGCGCGTACGACCGGCGTGCGCAGCCGGCCCACCGACTCCTCCACGGCCCGCGCCACCTCCGGCGACGGCGGCTTGGAGATGAGCACGATCAGCTCGGTGGCCGGGTCGTCGTCCAGCATGCGCAGGGCCCGCAGCGCCGACAGGCCGCCCACCTCGGCCGACAGGTCCCTGCCGCCCACGCCGAGCACGTGGCTGACGCCCGTGCCCGCCCAGTCGAGCAGGGACGTCACCTGCTGCGCGCCGGTGCCCGAGGCCGCCACCACGCTCACAGGGCCGGGGCGCAGGACGTTCGCGAAGCCCAGGCCGACGCCGCCGATCACCGCCGTGCCGCAGTCGGGGCCCATCACGAGGACGTCCCTGGTTTCCGCCCGCTCCTTCAGCAGGCGTTCCTGCCACACGGGCACCCCGTCGCTGAAGATCATGACGGGCAGGCCCGCCTCGACGGCGTCCAGCGCCTCGGCGAAGGCGTGCTCCCCGGGCGTGGAGACGAGAACCAGGTCGGCCGGGGTCCGCGCGGCCGAGCGGGTGGTCAGCGGCGGTTGGTGCTCCGGCGCCGGATCCGCCCGCTGGTAGGTGGTCAGCTGCCGGTCGGCCTCCTCGACGGCGGCCTCGGTGTCGCTCGCGCGTACGGCGATCAGCAGGTCGCCCGGGCCGGTCTCCGGGATCGTGAACCCCAGCTCGCGCAGGATGGAGACGTTGAGATCGGTGGCCATGGCGACCATGGCAGCCCTTACACCCGGCAAGTCGGACAGTGCCCGGCTGACCCGCATGAGGGTCACCGAGTCGTGATAAGTCCCCCGACGTACCAGCACCATCTCGCTCACAGCGTCAACCACGGGCTCACTCACGGGCTCACTCACTGGTCCGGTTCCTGGTCGGCCAGGGCGAGGACCGCGTTCACCCCGATGGCGATGCCCTGCGCCAGATCGGCCCCCGAGGTGTGGCCGAGCCGGTGCAGCCGGCGCAGCGCCGGGTCGAGCGCCTGCGTGCCGGCGATGCCGCGCAGCACCCCGATCACCTCGGGGCTGGCCGCGCCTCTGGCCGCGCAGTGCAGGAGCGTGGCCGAGATGGGCGTCGTCCGCGTACGGGCGTCGAAGGTGACCGTCGCGCCGAGCCAGCCGGCCAGCCAGACCGCCCGGTCCACGCCGGCCGCCGCGCCCACGTGCCGCAGCGTCACCAGCAGCCCGGCCAGAACGTCGTCGCCGCTCGGCGTGAGCCCAGGCCCCAGGCCCACCAACTGCTCGGCCGCCGTCACCGCCCCCAGCAGCCAGCCCTTGGCGCACCCGCCCGCCAGCATGTCGACCGCGGCGTTGCCGGCCAGGCCCGGCTCGGGCGGGTCCGTCAGGCGGGCGGCGGCGCGCGCGAGGCTCGCCCGGTCGACCGAGCCCAGCGGCGGCGAGGGATCCCACCAGCGCCGGACGGTCAGGCTGAGCGGGCCCAGCTCGATCGAACGGTCGCCCACCGAAGCGTCGTCACCCACCGTGACCTTCGGGAGCGGGCCGGACAGCAACACGGAGTTGGGCAACCGGATCGCCTCGCCGGTGATGACCGCGATCACCGAAGGCTCCAGATCGGTCCTGACCTCCAGGTAGATCCCGCCGGGAAACGCGGCGAGCACGCGCGCCGGGCGGCGGGACGACTCCAGGACGGGACGTACCGCCGTGCTGGCCGCTCCCGTGACGTGGACGCGGGTACGTCTCGCGTGAGTACTGACCGTCACCAGACCTCCCAACCGACCCTGGTCCTGACCGTAGAACGGGCCGGGAACCCTCCGTACGGGTAAATTTGCCAACAGTGAGCGGGAAGGTTGGCTCTTCCTGACAGACGGTCTCCGGGGTCACAATCACATCCATGGAGCCCCCCGTGCGTCTGGCGAGCACCGGAACGATCATCCATGGCGTGTCCGTCGGCGAGGTGCTCGGCGTGTCCACCCTCGCCGACGCCAGACTGATCGCGGGGGAGAGCGGGCTGGGCCGCATCGTGCAGCGGCTCAACGTCATGGAGGTGCCCGACATCCTGGCCTGGGTCAAGCCGCACGAGCTGCTGCTCACCACCGGCTACCCGCTGCGCAACACGCCGCAGTCGCTCGGCAGGCTGGTGGCCGACCTGGACGAGCGCGGGCTGTCCGCCCTGGCGATCAAGCTGGGCCGCTACGTCGACGAGCTGCCCGCCGAGATGGCCGAGCAGGCCGACCGGCTCGGCTTCCCGCTCATCCAGCTGCCGGACGATGTCGGCTTCGACGACATCCTCAACCAGGTGCTCACCGACATCCTCAACCGCCAGGCCGCCGTGCTCGCCCGCGCCGAGGAGGCGCACCGGGCGCTGGTGCAGGTGGTGCTGGCCGGAGGCGGGCTCAACGAGGTCACCGCCGAGGTGGCGCACCTGCTCGACGTGTCGGTGGCCGCGGTCGACGGTTCGGGCCGCGTGCTGGCCGCCGCGGGGCCCGCGGGACACGTGACCGTCCTGTGCGAGTCGATCACCCACGAGGGACCCCCGGCGGCCGAGGCCGACGGGGCGCGCAAGCGGTCGTTCGCCTCGGTGCCGGTGCTGGCAGGAGGGCACCACCACGGCAGGATCGTCGCCTACAGCCCGTCCGCGGCCATCAGGGACGGCGACATCGGCATCCTGGAACGCGCCGCCACCGTCGCCGCGCTGGTCGTCACCCGCCAGGAGGCGGTCAACGCCGTCGAGAGCAAATACCGGGCCGACTTCCTGCGCGACGTGCTCACCGGACGGGCCGGCACGGTCGAGCGGGTCACGGCCAGGGCCAGGGCGTTCGGATGGGACCTGTCGCGGCCCGTGACCGTGCTGGTGGCCGAGCTCGACCCCGACGGCGACGAGCGCAGCGCCCAGGACCGGCTGGTGGCCTGCTGGACGGCCGCGATCAGGCGTCACGACCCCCAGGGGGCGGTGGCGGGGTTCTCGCACGAGGTGGTGGCCGTGGTCGACGCCTCCGCCGACGTCGCCAGGATGGCCAAGGACGCCGCCTGCGCCTTCCCCGACGCGCCGCCCGCGACGTTCTCGACCGGCACGTCCCGGCCGAGCCCGGGCGCGGAGACGCTGCCCGAGGCGTATGCGCAGGCGCTGAAGGCCGCCAGGGTCGGGCGGCAGTTGCACGGGCCCGGCGCGGTGGCCCACTTCGACCAGCTCGGCGTCTACCGGCTGCTGTCGCTGGTGAACGACACCGACGAGCTGCACGCGTTCGTCCGCGAGACGCTCGGGCCGCTGGCCACCGACGACGACGCCGAGAACGCCGACCTGCGGCGAACCCTCCAGGCCCTTCTGGAAACAAACCTGAACGTGGCGGAGACGGCCAGGCGGCTGCACTTCCACTACAACACGCTGCGCTACCGGATCGGGAAGCTGGAGCGGCTGCTCGGCGGCTTCACCGACGACCCGCACCTGCGGCTCAACCTGACCCTCGCCCTGCACGTGCTGCGCATGCGCGGCATCTAGGCTTGGGGTCTGTGGACTTCGAACTGCGCTCCGACTTCATCCCGCTGTGCGACCTGCTGAAATACTGCGGCATCACGGAGACGGGCGGCATGGCCAAACAACTCGTCGCCGAGGGCATGGTGCTCGTGGACGGCGAGGTCGAGCTGCGGAAGCGGGCCAAGATCCGGTCAGGCCAGGTGGTCAGCGGCGAGGGGTTCTCGATCCGGGTCGAATAGCCCGGGGGTTCACGTGAAGTCACCGCGATATTACGCAATGTTGACTAACATCGGGCGCGCCGATGAAAAGAAACGGCCCCCTGACGGGGGCCGTAGCACCCGGGAGCGTAGCCCCGGGCGGGTGACTCCATGTTAGGGCGTGATGGCGGTGTGCGACAGCCGAATCCAGGAATCGAGCGCGTGGGCGTCTACGTCGACGGCTTCAACCTGTACTACGGTCTGCGAGAGCTCGGCAGGCGGCGCCTCCTGTGGCTCGACCTCCGGTCCATGATCATGCGCATCCTGCGGGCGCACCAGCGCCTCGTGGCTCTTCGATACTTCACCGCGACGATTCGCAACGACCCGGCTGCCATCGCGCGACAGGAGGTGTACCTCGCCGCGATGGAGAGCATGGGCATCCAGGTGGTTATGGGCCGGTACCAGGAACAACTGATGCGCTGTCGTGCGTGTGGCGACACTCGACGCACCTACGCGGAGAAACAATCTGACGTGGCGCTCGGCGCGGCCATGGTCGCGGATGTGGCGACCGGAAAGGTCGATGTGGTCATGTTCGTGTCGGCCGAATCCGACCTGTGCGCGGCGGTCCATGCCATCAGGCGGCTGGATGACGAGCGCGCCACGAAGACCAGGATTGTCACACTCTTCCCACCCCGGAGGCGCTCGGAGAGCCTGCGACAGGTCAGCGACGCCTGGTTCCCGCTGGGCGACGCCATCCTCCGCCAGTCCCAGTTGCCGGACACCGTGCGCACACCTGACGGAGCCGTCTACCACCGTCCGCCGTACTGGAACTGACGGAAGGCGCCCAACTGCGGAGAGCGAGAGCTTTTCTCTGGTTCCCGGCGTAGATTTGGCAGATCATGCCCGTGTAGGAGTGATCCTGCGGGCCTAATGTGCCCGCAACGGAAAAGCGTGTCGCCGGCCCAGCGCAACGCCCGGTACAAGAGGGGCTCTCATGGTTTTGGGATGGACCAAGCACGGTGACGGCAAGCATCTGGCCCCGGGAGAGGTGGTCAGGCCCGACGAGCGGCTGAGCTGGCCCCGGATGGTGGGGTTCGGGGCGCAGCACGTGATCGCGATGTTCGGTGCGACGTTCGTGTTCCCCCTGGTGATGGGGCTGGATCCGAACATCGCCGTGATGATGTCAGGGGTCTCGACGATCCTGTTCCTGCTGATCGTGAAGGGCAAGGTGCCGAGCTATCTCGGCACCAGCGCGTCCTTCGTCGGCGGGGTGTTCGCCATCAGAGCGGCGGCGGGGGGCGACACAGCGGGAGCGGACGCGATCGTGACCGGCGCCATCCTGGTCGCCGGGCTCGTGCTGGCGCTGGCCGGGCTGGCCATCCACTTCCTCGGCGTGCAGATCATCCACCGGGTCTTCCCTCCCGTGGTCACGGGCGCGGTGGTGATGCTGATCGGGTTCGGGCTGGCGTTCGTGGTGGCGGACACGTACTGGCCGCAGGACCACTGGGTCGCCCTCGTCACGATGCTGATCACGTTCGTGGTGATCGTGCTGTTCAAGGGGTTCATCGGGCGGATCGGCGTGCTGGTCGGGCTCGTCGCCGGGTTCGTGCTGTCCTGGGTGCTGGACGGGGTGGCCGGGCCGATCACGTCGGTGCTGCCCGGCGCGAACCTGCGGGACGCCTCCGGGGCCGCCTGCCAGCCCGAGGGCACGTACTGCGTGGCGACGGCGTTCCCGCACGACCGGGTGAACTTCGAGTCGGTGGCGCAGGCGGAATGGATCGGGTTGCCGGAGTTCCACGGGCCCGACTTCAAGACCTCCGCCGTGCTGCTCGTGCTGCCCGCGATCATCGCGCTCATCGCCGAGAACATCGGCCACGTCAAGGCGGTCGGCGAGATGACGGGCACCGACGTCGACCCGTACGTGGGCCGCGCCGTGGCGGCCGACGGCCTCACCACCGCGCTCGCCAGCTCGGTCGGCGGCTCGCCCACCACGACGTACGCCGAGAACATCGGCGTCATGGCGGCCACCAAGGTCTACTCCACGGCCGCCTACTACATCGCCGGGGTCATCGCGATCCTGTTCGGCCTGTGCCCCAAGTTCGGCGCGCTGGTCGCGGCCACCCCCGGAGGCGTGCTCGGCGGCGTCACCGTGATCCTCTACGGCATGATCGGGCTGCTCGGCGCGAAGATCTGGATCGAGAACCGGGTGGATTTCGCCGATCCCGTGAACATGGTTCCGACCGGGGCGGGCATCATCCTGGCCATCGGACCTGTGCAGCACTTCATCGGGGGCGACTTCACCTTGGAAGGCATCGCGCTCGGCACCATCGTGGTTCTGGGCGGCTACCACTTGCTCAGAGCCATCGCCGGGCGCGCCCCCGGGCCGGCCGGGAGCGAGCCCGCGTGAAGCCGCCGCCGTTCGCGTACCACGCTCCCCGTGACGTCGGCGCGGCGCTGCGCACGCTCGCGCAGGTGCGCGGCAAGGTGCTGGCCGGCGGGCAGAGCCTGATCCCGCTGATGAACATGCGGCTGGCCGCGCCCGAGCACCTCGTCGACATCAACCGGATCGGCTCCCTGTCCGCGATCGACGCGACCCCGGCGGGCGTCAGGGTGGGCGCGCTGGTCAGGCACTCCGATGCCGAGCACGCGGGCGCGCACCCGCTGCTCACGCGGGCGCTGAAGCTGGTCGCCCACCCGGCGATCCGCAACCGGGGCACGGTGGTGGGCAGCCTCGTGCACGCCGACCCGGCCGCCGAGCTGCCGGCCGTGCTGGCGGTGCTGGACGGTACGGTCCGGCTGGCCCGCTGGGACGGCGGGGCCGTGGAGCGGGAGGTGCCGGCGCGGGAGTTCTTCGTCGGGCCTCTGGAGTCGGCGGTCCAGCCGGGCGAGCTGGCCGTGTCGGCGTACTTCCCCGCGCTGGGCCCGGGCACCGGCACCGCCTTCGAGGAGGTGGCCCGCAGGCACGGCGACTACGCGCTGGCCGGGGTCTGCGCCGTGGTCACGGTGGACGGCGACGCGCGCGTCACCGCCGCCAGGGTCGCCTGCGTCGGCGTAGGACCCGCGCCCGTCGTCGTGGACGTGACCGGGGCGTGCGGGGGAGGGGCCGGCGGCTGGTCGGAGGCGGCGCGGACCGTACAGGAGGAGACCGAGCCGGAGAGCGACGTGCACGCCTCGGCCGCCTACCGGCGGCACCTGGTGGGCGTGCTCGCCGAGCGGGCGCTGCGGAACGCGGCCAGGGAAGGGGCGGCAGCCCGTGGAGCATGAGATCACGCTCGTCGTGAACGGCGCGACCAGGCGGGTGAGGGTGCCCGCCCGCCGGCTGCTGTCCGACTGCCTGCGCCACGACCTCGGGCTGACCGGCACCCACGTGGGCTGCGAGCACGGCGTCTGCGGCTGCTGCACGGTGCTGCTCGACGGCCGGCCGATACGCTCGTGCCTGACGTTCGCGGTCACCGTCGACGGGCAGGAGATCACCACCGTCGAGGGCCTGGCCCGCGAGGGAGCGCCGTCGCCTGGACTGAGGAGCGCAAGGAGCGCAGCGACCGGAGCGACGAGGGAAGGCGGCGGATTTGAGCGACCGAGCCGCCTCCACGAAGTGGAGGCCGTGAACACGAGGGAAGGCGGCGGATCCGAGCGACCGAGCCGCCCCCACGAAGTGGAGGCCGTGAACACGAGGGAAGGCGGCGGATCCGAGCGACCGAGCCGCCCCCACGGAGTGGAGGCCGTGAACACAGAGCTGTCGCCGGTGCAGCGGGCGTTCGCGGAGTGTCACGGGCTGCAGTGCGGGTTCTGCACGCCGGGGTTCCTGTGTACGGTCACCGCGTTCCTCAGGGACAATCCGGCGCCGTCGGACGACGAGATCGTCGAGGGCATCTCGGGCAACCTGTGCCGGTGCACCGGCTACCAGAACATCGTCAAGGCCGTGCACCGGGCCGCCGAGCTGCTGGCGGAGGAGACATGACGACGAGGTTGTTCGGGGAGCCCGTGCAGCGGCGCGAGGACCCGAGGCTGCTCACCGGGCAGGGGCGCTATCTCGACGACCTCGGCCGCGACGCGCTCGCCGCAGCCTTCGTGCGCTCGCCGCACGCCCACGCCCGCATCCGCGACATCGACGTGGCGGCCGCACTCGACGTGCCGGGGCTCGTCGCGATCTACACCTGGGAGGACCTGCCCGAGCGGGTGGGCAGGGCGCTCCCGCTGCTGATCCCGCATCCTGCCCTCACCCACGGCCGCACCGCCTACCCGCTGGCCCGCGACGTGGTCAGGCACGTCGGCGAGCCGGTCGCCATGGTCGTGGCGAGCGACAGATATGCCGCCGAGGACGCCTGCGCGCTCATCGAGGTGGACTACGAGCCGCTCAAGCCGGTCGTCGGCCTGGAAGAGGCCGTGCAGGGGGCCGCGCTCGTACACGAGGACGTGCCCGGCAACGTCGGCGCCCATCTCGTGCAGGAGGTCGCGGCGGCCGACGGCCGCGGCGCCGGCGAGGTGATCGAGGCCGCGCCGCACACGCTCTCCTTCCGGCTCGACATCGAGCGCAGCGCCAGCATGCCCCTGGAAGGGCGCGGGGTGTACGCCCGATGGGACGGCAGAGACCTGCGCGTCTACTCCAGCACCCAGACCTCCACGAGCGTCCGCATGGCCGTCGCCGCCACGCTCGGCCTGCCGCTGCCGCACGTCGAGGTGATCGCGCCCGACGTCGGCGGCGGCTTCGGCGTGAAGATCGTGCACCCGTGGCCCGAGGAGATCCTCGTGCCGTGGGCCGCCATGACGCTCGGGCGCGAGGTCAAGTGGGCCGAGGACCGCAGGGAGCACTTCATCTCCTCCGCCCACGAGCGCGCGCAGATCCAGCACGTGCGGGTCGGCTTCGACGGCGACGGACGCGTCCTGGGGCTGGACGTGACGATCCGGCACGACCACGGCGCCTACACGCCCTACGGGATCATCGTGCCGATCGTGACGTCCACCCAGCTGCTGGGGCCGTACAGGATCGGGGCCTATCGCGTCGAGTTCGCCTCCGTCTACACCAACACCGTGCAGGTCACCCCCTACCGTGGGGCGGGCAGGCCGCAGGCCGTGTTCTGCATGGAGCGGACCATGGACAAGATCGCCCGCCATCTGGGCAAGGACCGCACGAAGGTGCGGGCGGTCAACTTCATCCAGCCGGAGGAGTTCCCGTACGACCAGGGCATGACCTTCCAGGACGGGCGCCCGCTGATCTACGACAGCGGGAACTACCCGGAGATGCTCCGCATGATCAAGGAGCTGATCGGCTGGGACGAGCACGAGAGGCGTCCCGGGCGCGGCATCGGCATCGGCTGCTACGTCGAGGGCACCGGCGTCGGCCCTTACGAGGGCGGGCACGTGCAGGTCACCTCCGACGGCCGGGTGCACGTCTCCACCGGGCTCACCTCGCAGGGCCAGGGGCACGAGACGGTGTTCGCCCAGATCGCCGCCACCGAGCTGGGCGTGCCGATCGAGCGGGTCAGCGTGGTCACCGGCGACACCAGGAGGTTCGGCTACGCGGTCGGCACGTTCGCCTCGCGCGCGGCCGTCATGAGCGGCAACGCCATCGCGCTGGCCTGCAGGAAAGTACGCGAGAAGGCACTGCGCATCGCGGCCGACGCGCTGGAGGCCGACCCGGCGGACCTGGCGATCGACGACGGGATGGTGCACGTGGCGGGATCACCGTCGGCGTCGATCCCGCTGTCCACGGTGGCCGTGCTGGCCAACCCGCTGAGGTACGCCTTCGACGACGAGGCGGCCAAGGCGACCCAGTTCTCCGGTGCGGCCTCCCCTGACCGGCCGCCGGTCGCCGAGGGGGAGGAGCCCGGCCTGGAGGGGCGCGACTACTACTCGCCGATCAGATCCACGTTCGCGTCGGGCATGCACGCCGCCATCGTCGAGACCGACCCCGACACCGCCGAGATCAAGGTGGTGCGCTACGCCGTCGTGCACGACTGCGGGCGGCTGATCAACCCCATGATCGTCGAAGGGCAGATCCACGGCGGGGTGGCGCAGGGCATCGGCGGGGCGCTCTACGAGCGCATGGTGTACGACCCGCACGGCCAGCTGGTGAACGCCTCCTTCATGGACTTCCTCATGCCGTACGCCACCGAGATCCCGCACGTCGAGACGGCCCACCTGGAGACGCCCTCGCCGCTGAACCCCCTCGGCATCAAGGGCGCGGGCGAGGCCGGCGTGATCCCCGTCTCCGCGGTCATCGCCTCGGCCGTGGAGGACGCCGAGGGCATCGACGTGGACCGTATGCCCATCTCCCCGTCCGAGCTCTTCGCGCTCCGCGAGCTCCGCTCCGGCATGGGATGATCCGGTCTCGTGCCGGATCTGCGTGCCCCCGGAGCGGGCCTGACCTCCTTCCCCGGCGTTCCCGACGGCGTCCGCCTGATCGACCTGGCCTGGAACGCGATCACCGAGGTGCCCGGGTGGGTGGCCGGGCTCGGCTCGCTGGAGGAGCTCAGGCTCGACGGCAACCGCCTGCGCGCCGTGCCCGACCTGTCGGGGCTGGCCGCGCTGCGCGCGCTGCACCTGGACGGCAACGCGCTGACGGCCGTCCCGGCCTGCCCGCCGGGCCTGGAGACGCTCTCGCTGTACGGCAACCGCGTCCGCACGCTGCCCGAGCGGCTCGGCAGGCGGCTGCGGCACCTGGCGGCGGGCCGGAACGCGTTGACCGAGGTGCCGGGCTCGTTGTGGGAGCTGACCCGGCTGGAGTCGCTCAACCTGGCCGAGAACGCGTTGACCGAGGTGCCGGCGGCCGTCGGCGGGCTGGCCCGGCTGCGCATGCTCGACCTCGGGCACAACCGGCTCACCTCCATCCCGCCCGAGCTCGGCGACCTGGCGCTCACCGACTACCTCTACCTGAGCGACAACCTGTTCACCGAGGTGCCCGCGGCGATCGGGCGGCTCGACCGTCTCGCCTACCTCAACCTGACCGCCAACCGGCTCACCCGCCTGCCGGAGGCGCTGGGACGGATGGCCGCGCTGGTGGAGCTGCGGCTCTACGACAACCGCCTGGAGTCGCTGCCCGAGACGGTCGGCGGGCTGACCCGGCTGCGTGAGCTGCACCTCCAGGGCAACCGGCTGACCCGGTTGCCCGCGGCCATCGCCGAACTGGAGGAGCTGCGGGTGCTCGACCTGCGCGACAACCTGCTCGGCGAGCTGCCGGACACGTTGCCGTCCGGGCTCAGGCAGCTCGACCTGCGCAACAACCGGCTGCGCGAGCTGCCGGACCGGCTGCCCCCGCTGGACAAGCTCGACCTGCGGTGGAACAAGCTCGACGGCGAGCCGGAGGTGCTGCGCCGGCTCGCCGCGCGTGGGTGCGTCGTTCTGCGCTGAACCGAGGTGCCGGGTCGTGCGTACCTCCGCACATGACGACTTTTCCACGCTTGGCCGCTTTCGCGCTGCTGGCCGGGCTGGTCGCCGGATGCTCCTCAGGGGGCTGGAGCGACTACGTCGCGGCAGGCGCGAGCGGGCAGCCCGCGGCCCCGCTGACCGTCGAGCAGCTCTCCGCGAAGGTCGGCTGCACGCCGAAGATGCAGGTCGAAGGAGACGACCTGCGCACCGGGTTCTGCAAGACCTCCGACGGCAGGTTCTTCGTCAACACGTTCAGGACCGAGGCGCTCAAGGACGCGTGGATGGATCAGGCGCCCGAGTACAACCCCCACCTCGTCGGCCCCCGCTGGACCGTCCTGGGCCCGCTCGAGGTGCTGGAGTCGATCCAGGAGCGGCTCGACGGAGACCTGCACCTGACCGACCACCGCGTCTCGCAGACGCCCACGCCGGCCACCTGACCCGTGGAACGCGTACCTCCGCACATGACGGCACCGCGGCGCCTCGCCGCGCTCGCGCTGCTGGCAGGGCTGGCCGCGGCCTGCTCCGTGGGCGATGGGAGCGGCGGCTACCTCGCGGCCGGCGGGCGGGCCGGGGCCGCCCCCCTCACCGTCGAGCAGCTGTCCGCCAGGGTCGGGTGCGAGCCGCGCCTGCGGGCCGGCGGTGCCGGTGTCCGCTCAGGACACTGCACGACCCCTGACGGCGAGTTCGTCGTGACGACGTTCGCCACGCGGGCGGGCAGGGACGCCTGGATGGGCGCCGCCCCCGCGGGCGCCCCGCACCTCGCGGGCGACCTGTGGACCGTCACGTCCAGCCGCAAGGTGCTCGACCTGCTGGGCGAGCGGCTCGGCGGCGAGCTGCACATGACGGATCCGGGGAGCGGTGAGATGCGGGTCGTCGAATAGTCCCGCTCACAGGCAGCTCCGTACCCCGGGGCCGGCCAGGACGAGCAGGGTCACGCGGTGTGCGCGCAACGCGCGGATCCTGGCCGGCTCGGCCCGCCCGGCTTCACCTCCGGTCTGAAAGCCGGAGCACTGCCGACGCTTCTGGTAGCCGATCCGCGAGGCGACCGCCCGGACGTGGGCGGCGGGCTCGGCGCTCACCCCAGAGCCGCCCGTCGTGGCGCGGGAGGCCGTCGCCGGCGACACCCCCGCGGCCCTGGCCACGTCGACGCGCGTAAGGTCGCTCTGCCATGCGGACGGTCCCCCTTGTCTGGGGCCGGATCCCGTGTGATCGTGACCGAAAGCGCTTACGAAAGCGCTTTCGCGGCGCCTCTCCTGACGGGAGTCTCCTCGATGGCACGACTTTCCAGCGGCCTAGTGATCATCTCGATGTGCGGTCTGGCGCTGACCGCCTGTGCGAAGACCGATGAACCCGGCGCCGCCCCGTCACCCGGTCAGCGGCAGGGGCCGGTCAAGATCGGCATCTCGCTCCCGCTCACCGGCGACTTCTCCGAGCCGGGCAAGGGCATCCAGGAGGGCTACCAGGTCTGGGCGGACCGGGTGAACGCCAAGGGTGGCCTGCTGGGCAGGAAGGTCGAGCTGATCTTCCGTGACGACGCCTCCGACCCCAACCGGGTCAGCTCCGACTACGAGTCCCTCATCACGCAGGACAAGGTCGACCTGGTGTTCGGGCCGTTCTCCTCGCGGCTGGTGATTCCCGCGGCGAAGGTCGCCGAGTCGTACGGCATGGTGTTCGTGGAGCCGGCCGGGGCCGCGAAGGAGGTCTTCGAGCAGGGCTTCAAACGGCTCTTCTACGCGGCCCCCGCGATCGCCGACGACCACTACGACTACCTGGCCGACTATCTCATCAAGCTGCCGGCCGACCAGCGGCCCAAGACGGCGGCGTACGCGAGCCTGGACGACCCGTTCGCGCAGGGCACCGCGTACGGGCTGCGCGACAGGCTGGCCGAGGCGGGGATCAGGACGGTCGTGGACGAGATCTACCCGCCGGAGACCACCGACTTCTCGCCCATCGCCGCCAAGATCGCCGCGGCGAAGCCGGACCTCGTCGTCGGGGGCACGCAGTTCGAGGACTCCGTGGGCCTGGTGCGCGCGCTGCAGGAGCTGAAGGTGCAGCCCAAGCTGGCGGCGTTCTCGACGGGGCCGACGCTGGCCGAGTTCCCCGCCGCGGTGAAGGGGGCGGCCGAGCACATCGTCTCGCCCGTCGGGTGGTCGGCCGCCTCGACGTTCACCGGCAACGAGGAGATGGTCAGGCGGTACAAGGAGATGTTCGGCGGCGCGGCCAACGAGGACGCGGCCAACGGCTACACGGTCGGCCAGATCATCGAGGCCGCCGTGACCGCGGCCAAGTGCGCCGACCCGGGCAAGGAGTGCCAGGACAAGCTGACCGAGCACATCAGGCAGGGCACGTTCGAGACCGTCGTGGGCCCGCTGTCCTTCGACGACAAGGGCCGGCCCGAGCAGGCGCACATGATCCAGCAGTACGTGGACGGCAAGATCGAGATCGTGCTGCCCGAGCAGGCGAAGACCGCCGACCTCGTCTACCCGAAGCAGGCATGGTGAGCCTGCTCCTGCAGGGGCTGGCCCTGGGCGTGCTGACGGGCGGGCTCTACGCGCTGCTCGCCTCGGGCCTGTCGCTGTACTTCGGCGTGATGCGGGTCGTCATGGTGGCCCACCCGGCGTTCCTCTTCCTGGCCGCCTACCTGACGTACACGGTGCACACGGCGCTCGGCGTGGACCCGTTCCTGGCCCTGCCGGTGACCGTGCCGGTCTTCTTCCTGCTGGGCGTGGCGGTGCAGCGGCTGCTCGTCGCCCGGCTGGCGCCGGAGAACGTGGCGATGATGTCGGTGCTGCTGACGTTCGGGCTCGCGCTGACGATCGAGGGGCTGCTCGGGACGTTCTACACGGGCTCCTACAAGTCGGTCAGCATGGAGTACGCGACCAGGTCATTGACCGTCGCCGGCGTGCACCTCCCGTACGACAAGATCATCGCCTTCGGGGTCGCCGCGCTCACCCTCGGCGTGCTCTTCGCCGTGCTGGTCAGGAGCAGGTTCGGGCAGGCGCTGCGGGCCACCATCCAGCACCGCGAGGCGGCCAGGCTGGTCGGCGTCCCGACCGAGCGGGTCGCCGGCTACGGCTTCGGCGTCGGCCTGGCCACGGCGGCCGTCGGCGGGACCGTACTGGCTCTGATCACGCCGTTCTTCCCCGCCTCCCACTGGGTGTGGATCGGCAAGCTGATGGCGATCATCGTGGTCGGCGGGCTCGGCAGCGTGGCCGGCGCGGCGCTGGCGGCCGTCCTGCTCGGCGTCGTCGAGGGCATCGTGCTCGTCACCGTGGACGCCACCTGGGCGACGATGATGTTCTACGTCTTCCTCTTCCTGACCCTGCTCGCCCGCCCGCAGGGGTTCTTCGGAGGCCGCCTTGCGCACCGCTTCTAGAGGGCTCCCGCTGCTGGTCGCCGCCCTGGCGATCGCCTATCCCTGGCTGGTGCCCAACTACTACCTCGTGTACGCGGGCGCGCTGACCGTCATGTACGCCGCCATGGCCACCTCCTGGAACCTCCTGGGCGGTTTCACCGGCTACGTCTCGCTCGGCCACTCGGCCTTCTTCGGGCTCGGCGCGTACGGCACCGGGCTGCTCGTGACCCGGCTGGACGTGCCGTGGGCGGTGGCCCTGCCGGTCTCGGCGCTGCTGGTCACCGTGTTCGCCGTGGGCGTCGGCGTCGCGGCCGTACGGGTGCGGGGCGCGTCGTTCGTGATCGTGTCGATCGCGCTCGTGTCGATGATGAACCTCGTCGTGCAGGGCTGGCGCTCGCTGACCGGCGGCTCCACCGGCCTGCAGGTGCCCTCGCCGTTCCCCGGCCTGCACCGGGGGCAGACGCACCTGGTCTTCTTCTACCTGTTCCTCGTGCTGCTCGGGCTCGCGCTGCTGTCCTGGTGGTACGTCTCCCGCTCCCGCTTCGGCGCGGGCCTGCGGGCGATCAGGGAGGACGAGGACAAGGCCGAGTCGCTCGGCGTGCCGACGGCGGCGTACAAGGTGGCCGCCTTCGCCCTGTCGGCCCTGTTCGTGGCGCTGGCGGGCGGCCTGTACGCGCTGTGGTTCGGCAGCCTCGATCCGATCTTCATGTTCTCCATCCTGATCGGCTCGTACATGGTGCTGATGAGCCTGCTCGGCGGGGTCCGGCACGTGTACGGCCCGCTGCTCGGCGCGCTCATCGTGGCGCCCGCCGGCGAGTATTTCCTGATCGCGCTCGGCGAGACGCAGGTCCACCTGGCCGCGACGGGCGTGCTGCTCATCCTGGTTGTGCTGTTCATGCCGGAGGGCATCCTGTCCAGGCTCACCAGGACGGGCCCGGGGCCGTCCATCCCGGAGGAGAGCGCCGGGCAGCGGCTGGAAGGGGCGGCCCGATGACCTCGCTGCGCACGGAGGGCCTCACGAAGTCGTTCGGCGGCGTGCCCGCGGTGCACGGCGCCACCGTAGAGCTGCTGGAGGGTCAGGTCAACGGACTCATCGGACCCAACGGCTCGGGCAAGACCACGTTCTTCAACCTGATCACCGGCATGATCAGGCCCGACTCGGGGCGGGTGCTCTATCGCGAGCGCGACATCACCCGCCACGCGCCGCACCGGATCGCGCACGCGGGCATCGGCCGCACCTTCCAGCTCTGCCGGGTCTTCCCGCGCCTGACCGTGCTGGAGAACATGCTGGTCGCGGTCCGCCGTACCCGCCTGCGGGAGCTGCTGGCCGGGCTGCACGACAGGGACGAGGCCGAGCGCGCCCGCCGCTGGCTGCACCGCATGGGCATCGAGCACCTGGAGCACGCCGAGGCCCGCGACCTGTCCTACGGCCAGCAGAAGCTGCTCGAACTGGCCGCCGTGCTCATGGCCGAGCCGGACCTGGTGCTGCTCGACGAGCCCGCCGGCGGCGTCAACCCGGCGCTGATCGACCGCATCGTCACCCTCGTACGCGAGCTGAACGCCGAGGGACGCACCTTCCTCGTCGTCGAGCACAACATGGACATGGTGATGGGCATGTGCGACCACGTGATCGTCTTCGACCGCGGCGCGCCGATCGCCGCGGGCCCGCCCCCGGAGATCAGGGACGACCCCCGCGTGCTGGAGGCGTATCTCGGTGTCTGAGGTGCTGCTCGCCCTGGAGAACGTCGTGGCCGGGTACGGCAGGGCGGCGCCGGTGCTGCGCGGCCTGTCCGTCACCGTGCGCGCCGGCGAGGTCGTCTGTCTCGTCGGCCCCAACGGCGCGGGCAAGTCCACCGTGCTCAAGGTCGCCAGCGGCCTGCTCGCGCCCAGGTCGGGCCGGGTGCTGCTGGCGGGGGAGGACGTGGCGGGCCTGTCGCCGCAGCGGCTGCTCGGCCGCGGGCTGGCCCACGTGCTGCAGGGGCACAGCGTGTTCCGGGAGATGACGGTGGCGGAGAACGTGCGGCTCGGCGGCTACACCGTCCGCGACCAGGCCGTGCTGAACGCCAGGATCGAGGCGGTCAAGGAGTTGTTCCCCGTCGTGGCCGAGCGGTGGGGGAGCGTGGCCGGTCTGCTGTCGGGCGGCCAGCAGAAACAGGTCGAGTTCGCCCGAGCCCTCATGCTGGAGCCGGCCGTGGTGCTGCTCGACGAGCCGTCGATGGGGCTCGACCCGCGCAACACGCAGGTCGTGTTCGACCAGATCGACCTCATGCGCGGGGCCGGGGTGGCGGTGCTGCTGGTGGAGCAGAACGCGCGCAGGGCGCTGGAGATGGCCGACGTCGGCTGCGTGCTCGACCTCGGCCAGGTGCACATCTCCGGCCCCGCGCGCGAGCTGGCGGCCGACCCGCGGCTCGGCCGCCTCTACCTCGGCGGAGCGCCGTCTGACCACACGGCCGGGGGTGCGGCTACGCCACGCCCACCCGGACCCGCCTCCTGAACACCCAGTACGTCCACCCCTGGTAGACCAGCACGAACGGCAGCGCGATGAGCCCGATCCAGCTCAACATCGTCAGCGTGTAGGGGCCGGAGGCGGCCTCGGCCAGCGTCAGCCCGGGCAGCGGCCGCGCGTGCAGCTCCACGAAGACGGCCAGCGTGGTCAGCACGATGGCGCCCGCCGTGGCCGCGAACGCCCAGCCCTCCCTGCGGCGCCAGATCAGCGCCGTGGCCGCGGCCAGCGCCGCCATGGCGGCCAGCGCGGGCGGCGTGCCCAGGCCCGACAGGGCGAACACGGCCACGGGGACGGCCACGGCGCTGGCGGCCATCGCCGCGACGCGGGCGCGGCGGCGTACCGGTCCGGTGGTCTTCAGCGCCAGGAAGACGGCGCCGTGCAGGACGCACACCGCCAGCGTGAACGCGCCTCCGAGCAGGGCGGCGAGCGGGCGGTCGAACAGCAGGCCGGCGAAGATCGCGCCCCAGAGGAACGCCGGGAGCGCGCTGCCCGCCACGACGCCCAGGTCGCACCAGCGCGGGGAGACGACCTTGCCGCGCCACTCCAGGCCGACCCCGCGCACGATCAGCCCGACCAGGACGAGCACGACCGGCAGGTAGAAGGAGCTGAACACGCCCGCGTACCAGGCGGGGAACGCGGCGAACATGGCGCCGACCGCGGTGATCAGCCACACCTCGTTGCCGTCCCACACCGGGCCGATGGTCTGCAGGCTCTGGCGCCGCTCCTCGGCGTTCCCGCTCACGAGCGGCGCCAGCATCCCGACGCCGAAGTCGAAGCCCTCCAGCACGAAGTAGCCGGTCCACAGGAAGGCGATGATGACGAACCACAGATCGATCACTGTCCGCTCCCTCAGTACATCAGCGACGGTTCGAGCTGCTCGGTCGCGGCCGCGGGCCGCCGTTCCTCCTCGGCGCCCCCGCGGACGTGCCGGACGAGGAGCACGACCTCGGCGACGGCGAGCGCGCCGTACAGCAGCGTGAAGACGGTCAGCGAGGTGGCCACCTCGGCCAGGCTCACGCCGGGCGACACGCTGGCGGCCGTCAGCAGCTCGCCCGCGACCGTCCACGGCTGGCGGCCGATCTCGCTGAGCAGCCACCCGGCGGTCACCGCGGCCAGCGGCAGCGGCAGGGCCAGCAGGAAGGCCCGCGCCAGCCACCTCGGCATGTCACGCCTCCCGCGGGTCAGCCAGAGGCCGAGCACCGACAGGCCCACCGTGGCCATCCCGAACCCGATCATCACCCGGAACGACCAGAACACGACCGCCTGGTTCGGCCGGTAGTCTCCGGGGCCGAACTCCTGCTCGAAGCGCCGCTGCAGGTCCTCGGTGCCCTGGACGGTGGCTCCCGCGTCGTGGGTGGCCAGGAAGCTCAGGACGGCGGGGATCTCGATGCCCGGGGCGACGCTGAACGCCGCGCCGGCGGTGTCGCGCTCGAGCCCTTCGGCCGAGGCCAGCTTCATGGGCTGCTGCTCGTACATCAGCCTGGCGGACGTGTCGCCCGTGCCCGCGACGACGGCCCCCGCGATCGCGGTCATGATGAGCGCGCCCCTGGCGGCGCCGCGCCACATGCCCGCGCGCGTCCTCAGCAGCCAGTATCCGCTCACGGCCAGCACGAAGCCGCCCGCCACGACGAACGCCGCCCCGATCACGTGGGGCACCTGGGCCAGCGCCGTGGGGTTGGTGAGCACCGCCCACAGGTCGGTCATCCTGGCCTTGCCGCCGACGACCTCGTAGCCGACGGGGTGCTTCATCCAGGCGTTGGCGGCCAGGATGAAGTAGGCCGACAGGTTGGACCCGATGGCGGCCGCCCAGATGCACGCCAGGTGCGCCCTCTTCGGCAGCCGGTCCCAGCCGAAGATCCACAACCCCAGGAACGTCGACTCCATGAAGAAGGCCAGCAGCGCCTCCATCGCCAGGGGCGCCCCGAAGACGTCGCCGACGAACGTGGAGTATTCACTCCAGTTCATCCCGAACTGGAACTCCTGCACGATGCCGGTGACCACGCCCATGGCGAAGTTGATGAGGAAGAGCTTGCCGAAGAACTTCGTGAGCCGCAGGTAGTGCTCCTTGCCCGTGCGGTGCCAGGCCGTCTGCAGGCCCGCCACGAACACGCCCAGACCGATGGTCAGCGGCACGAACAGGAAGTGGTACACGGTGGTCACCCCGAACTGCCACCGTGCGAGGTCAAGTGCGTCCATCGTCTGCGTCGACTCCCGTGAGCTCTACAAGCTGTAGTACATCTACTTGCAGTAGTACTACAAGCTGTAGAGCAATGGGGTGCGACCTTGGTCACAGTCCTTCTCCCGTCTGGCAGGTGTTGCCCTTATCCGCCCGGACGCGGCCGCCTAAAGTTGCTCCATGAAGGTGGGTGGCAGCGCCGTGATCGGCGTGCGAAGAGATCAGGTGTGGACGGCGCTCCAGGATCCGGCGGTGCTGGTGCGCACCATTCCGGGATGCGAACGCCTGGAGGAGTCGGGACACGACACGTACCGGATGACGGTCAACGCGGGTGTCGCCTCCATCAAGGGGGTCTACCAGGGGGAGGTGGCGCTGACCGACCCGCTCGCGCCCGAGTGCTTCACGCTCAGGGCCCGCGGGCAGGGCGCGCCGGGGACGGTGGACGCCACCGTCGTGGTACGGCTGACCGAGATCGACGGCGGGACCCGCGTCGATTACGACGCCGACGCCGTGATCGGCGGGATGATCGGCGGGGTCGGGCAGCGCATGCTCGGCTCGGTGGCCAGGCGGACGGCGGGCGAGTTCTTCTCGGCCGTCGAGGAGCACCTGCTCGCACCGGCCGAAACCCCCGCCACCACCTCAGGTACGGCGGCTCCGGCCTCCGGAGACCTGGCTCTCTCCGGCCCGGCCCCCGGCGACCTGGCCGCGCAGGCTCCCGCCGGCCCGGCTTCCGGAGGTCCGGGTAGGCAGGGCGTCACCGCATCGGGAGCCGCCGCGGCCGTGGGCGGTGTCCGGCCGGCCGGGGCCGTCTACGAGCGGCCCGCCAAGGCGCGCGCGGAGACGCGGCCATGGGTGATGCTGGCGTCGTTCGGCATGGGCGCGGGCGTGGCGGTCGGCGGCGTCGTGGTGGGCTGGCTGCTCGGCCGCGGCTCCCGGCGCCGCGACTCCTGACTGGCGGGCGGAAACAGGTGGTGAGGAGCGTGGCGGCGTGGCCGGGGCTCTCGCGGAAAAGGATCTCCGGGCGTAGCGTGGCTGTATGCGGCAGGCACACGCTGAAGACGCAAGGACCGAGGCCAGACGAGTCGTACGCAACCTGCTCGGCGAGGAGCGCCCGACGGCCCCTGCCCTCATCGACGGCGTACGCCCCGTGCTCGGGGACGAGCGGACCGATCGCACGCTGGAGCTGGCGCTCGGGGCGTCGCTCACGAGACGCTCGGCCGAGCTGGCCGCCATCGCCGCGCTGCTGGTCGGCACCCGCGAGCTGGGCGCGGAGTGGTGGACGCGGCCCAGGGGCGGCAAGCTGCCCCCTCCCGACGAGGTGGTGCGCACGGCCGTCGCGATCGAGCCGTGGACCGATCTGACCGCGCTGGAGATGCTGGCGGCCTGGATCGCCGACGACGCCGCCGACCAGCTGTGGGGCCGGCCCGTCGCCGAGGTCGACCTCAACTCCTGGCAGGCCGAAGACCGTTTCCGCCTGCCGCCGGGGGTCAGGCCAGGGCAGCGGCTCGTGGTCCACTTCGACGCGGGCGGGCGGCTCGACGCGGTCGTCACGCGCCGGTCCGACGACGACCTCGGATCCAATCTGGACTTCCACTCGCTGCGTTACTCGCGCCCCGCCGAGGCGCAGTGGAGCTGGGGCGTGGCGGCCGGGCTCGGGCCGCACCGGCTGCCAGGGGAGCACCCCGACCCGTACGCGCGCGAGGTCCCCGCGGCGGCCTCGGGTGTCCTGCGCGACTGGGCCATGCGCCACGGCGCCACCCGCGAGCAGCTGGGCGAGCGGTGGGAGACCGTGGGGGACGTCGTGGCCGCCATCGAGCGGGTCGACTGGATGTGGCGCAGCGGCGAGTGGTTCGGGTGGTGGCGCGGCGCGTCGGCGCTGGTGGACGACTCGGCCTACCTGCCGTACCGGCTGGAGGAGCTCGCCGCGGGCTGACGCGCCCCCGGCGGGGGCGGCGCGGCAGGCAGGCGCCGATCATCCAGCTCGCCGCGCCCGCCGACGGCTGCGACGACGACGGTTACTGCCCCGTCTGAACGGGCTCATGAAGGGCGTCCACCGAGCCCTCGCCGAGCCGGCCGGAGCGGTGGTGCCTGCGGCAGAGCACCTGGTAGCGCACGCGTGAGGCGTCGGTGTCGCCGATCACGACCTGCTCGCCCGTACGCGCCATCGCCCCGCCCACGACCCTGGCGTTCAGCTGCCCGGGCCGGCCGCACCAGCACAGCACCTCGACCTGCAGCCGGCACACCTCGTCGGCCAGCTCGAACAGCCGCTGGGCGGCCGGGAACATCACCGAACGGAAGTCGGAGGCCAGCCCGAACGCGTACACGTCGACGCCGTGCTCGTCCACCAGGTCGGCGAGCTGCTCGATCTGCTCGACCGTGTAGAAGCAGGCCTCGTCGCAGATCAGGTAGTCGATCCTGTCGTGCGTGGTCACCAGCCGGACGAGATCGAGATCGTCCTCCACCTCGATCGCATCGAGGCCGAGCCCTATCCGGCTGGTGACCTTGGGGCCGCCGGAGCGGTCGTGCTTGGTCAGGACCAGGCCACGCCTCCCTTGCCGACCGTGGTTGTAGTTCATCTGGAGGGCGAGCGTGGACTTCCCGCAGTCCATGGGGCCGAAGTAGAACTTCAGCACCGCATCCCTGACACCAGACGGCACCGCAGACAAGGCAGACACTTCAGTCACGGGCCGCCAGCTTAGCGGCTTGGCTTGTTCCATGACCTCGTGGGACATTTCTCCCCTGGAGTTACAGGAGGAAGTGTGGTCACCGACAATCCGCCGTCCAACCCGCCCTCGACCCCGCCGTCCGGCGGGCCGTCCAGCGCGTCGTCCAGCCCTCCGGCGCTCGACGCGATGATGTCCCAGGACGACATCACGGCCGCCCAGGCCGAGGCGACCCGATGGCGCTACGGATTCCTCGTCGTCGTCACCGGGATCGTCGCCGTCCTGGTCGCCTTCGGCGCCGCCGTGTTCGCCACCCGGGAGTTCGCCGTGCTGTTCGCGGGCGTGGCCGGTGTGATCGGCACCATCATCGGAGCGTATTTTGGGGTGCAGGCAGGTCAGTCAGGCAAGGCCAGGGTGGAGGCAGAGCTCTCCCGCTCCCAGGAGATGGTGGTGAGGCTGGCCGCGTACGTCGGCACAGACAACGCGCCCCGGGTCATCGACGAAGTTCTCGGCCGTCGCCGAAGCTAGAGGAGCCATGCGTAGCGTCCGTATCGGAGTGGACACCGGAGGCACCTTCACCGACGTCGTGGCGGTGGACGAGCAGACCGGTGAGATCCTCACCACCAAGACCCCATCGACCCCCGCGAACCCGGCGGACGGGTTCGTCGCGGGCATCGAGAAGCTGGGTGACCTCGACATCGGCTCGATCGTGCACGGCACCACGGTGGCGACGAACCAGCTGCTCGAAGATCGCATCGCCGACCTCGGATTCATCACGACCGAGGGCTTCGAGTTCATCCTGGAGATCGCCAGGCAGAGCGTGCCGGACGGCTACGGCAACTCCTACTTCTGGGTCAAGCCGCCGAGGATCGTGCCCGTGCACCAGGTCAAGACCGTCGGCGGGCGGCTCGACCACCTGGGCGAGGAGGTGTGGCCGTTCTCCGAGGAGCAGGCCGTCGAGGTGGCCCGCTGGTTCAAGGCCAGGGGCATCACCGCGATCGGGGTGTGCTTCCTGCACGCGTACGCCAACCCCGAGCACGAGCGGCGCATGCGCGAGGTGCTGTGGCGCGAGCACCCGGAGGCGGTGATCTCCCTGTCCAGCGACGTGCTGCGCGAATACCGCGAGTACGAGCGCTCGGTGACCACCCTCGTGGACGCCGCCGTCAAACCGGCGATGCGCGGCTACATCGCCGGCCTGTCCAACCGGCTCGGCAAGCCGTTCTCCGTGATGAAGTCGAACGGCGGCATCCTGTCGGCGCGCGAGGTCGTCAACCAGCCGATCACCACGGTGTTGTCGGGGCCCGCGGCGGGCGCGCTCGGCGCGGCGCTCATCGCGTCCACGGCGGGTCACCGGTCGGTGATCACGCTGGACGGCGGCGGCACCTCCACCGACGTGGCCGTGGTGGTCGACGGCGAGCCGTCCATCACCACGGAGGGGTCCGTCGGCCGCTACCCGTGCAAGATCCCGATGATCGACATCGTCACCGTCGGCGCGGGCGGCGGCTCGATCGCGTGGATCTCGCCCGAGGGCACGCTCAAGGTCGGGCCGAAGTCCGCCGGCGCCGACCCGGGCCCGCTCTGCTACGGCAAGGGCGGCACGGAGGTGACGGTCACCGACGCGCACGTGTTCCTCGGGCGCATCCCGCCGCACCTGCTGGGCGGGGAGATCCCGCTGGACGCCGGCGCCGCCCGCGCGGGCATCCAGGCGCTGGCCGGCAAGCTCGGCCTGACCCCCGAGCGCACGGCGACGGGCATCCTGGAGATCAGCGCGTTCAACCAGAGCAACGCGATCCGGCAGCTCACCGTCAAGCGCGGGCTGGACGTGCGGGACTTCCCGCTGGTGACGTTCGGCGGGTCGGGGCCGCTGCTGGCCTGCCGGCTGATCGACATCCTCGGCCTGCCGTCCGTGGTCGTCCCCCGCGACCCCGGCAACGTGTCGGCGTTCGGGCTGCTCACGGTCGACGTCAGGAACGACTACGTCCGCACGTACGTCACCCGCGACCTCGAACTCGGCAAGGCGGTCGAGATCTTCCACGACCTGGAACATCAGGCGGGCGAGGCGCTGGACCGCGAGGGCTTCGACGACCCGGTCTACGTGCGCAGCGCCGACCTGCGCTACTACGGGCAGGCGTACGAGGTGCGGGTGGCCGCTCCCGCGGGCGAGATCGACGAGGCCTGGCAGGCCGAGGTCGTCGACCGTTTCCACGCCGCCCACGAGAAGTTGTACGGCTACGCCTACCGCGACGATCCCCGCCACGGCGTCGAATGGGTCAACCTGCGCGTGTCCGGCATCGGCCCCATCAGCCGTCCGGTCATCCCCCGCCTGGACAAGCCGGGCGAGGGCGCCACCTCGGTGCGTCCCGTGCACTTCGACGAGACCAGTGACACCCCCATCCACCAGCGCTCCGCGCTCGGCCCCGGCGCCACGGTCACGGGCCCGGCGGTGATCGAGGAGTACGGCTCCACGATCCCCATCCACCCGGGCTTCACCGCGACGGTGGACGACTTCGGCAACGTGGAGATATCCGCAGTGGACGAGGAACGGTGAACGACCGATGAACACGGCTGACCCCATCCTGGTGGAGATCGTCGAGGGGACCCTCGCGTCCGTCGAGAAGGAGGTCGAGACGGCCATCGCGCGCACGGCCCGCTCGCCGATGATCCGCGACGCGCACGACTTCCGCGCCGGCATCCACGACGTGCGCATGCGCAAGCTGACCGGCCGCTCCTACAGCGCGCTGGTCCAGCCGGTCGTGCGCGACTTCCCCGTCGAGACGATGAAGCCCGGCGACGTCTACTTCCACAACGACGTCTACCTCTCGGAAGGCGGCATCGGCCACCTGCCCGACCTGTGCGTCACCGTGCCGGTGTTCCACGAGGGGGAGGTGGTGGCGTTCGTGCAGGCGTTCGGCCACCACGACGACATCGGCGGGTCCGTGCCCGGGTCCATGCCCTCGCACGCCCGGTCGGTCTACGAAGAGGGCCTGATGGTGCCGCCCATCAAGCTGTGGGACGAGGGCGTGCCCAACGAGGCCGCGCTGCGCATCATGACCCGCAACTCCCGCATGCCCGACTCCCTCGCCGGCGACCTCGACGCCGAGTGCTCGGCCTGCCTCATGGGGGCGCGGCGGCTGGCGGAGCTGTTCGACCGGTACGGCAGGCAGGCCGTCGAGGAGAGCTTCGACGCGATCATCGGCAAGACCACCGAGACGTTCCGCAGGGAGCTGCTCGCCAAGATCCCCGAGGGCACGTACGTGTGGGAGGACTACGCCGAGCACGACGGCGTGGACGAGCCGCGCCTGCACACCCAGCGCATCACCCTCACCGTCGATCACTCCGCCCTCGAGCACGGAGGTGACCCGGCGCCGCTGACCATCGACTTCACCGGCACGTCGCCGCAGGCCAAGGGGCCGATCAACCACGCGGGCGACTACGCCGACGGCGTGTTCCTGAAGAAGTGGCTGGCCCCGGTGTTGCGCAACCTGGCCGACACGCCGGAGCGCATGGCCGAGCTCGACGTCAACGAGGGGGTCGTCCCCCTCATCAAAATGATCTTCCCGGAGAAGGGCAGCCTGCTCACCCCGGTCTTCCCCGCGCCGACCAACGCCCGCACGTTCGTCATCCTGCGCCTGCTCGGCGTGCTGGCGGGCGTGCTCGCCAAGGCCACGGGCGGGCGCATGCCGGCCGACCAGGAGACCATCCGCTACACCGGAGTCCACGGCACCGGCGCCGACGGCGAGCCGTACCTGATGCGGGAGGTGCTGGGCGGCGGCTCCGGCGGGCGCTGGTACGCCGACGGCGAGGACACCATCCACGTGGTGCCCGACTCGCGCAACATCCCGGTCGAGTTCGCCGAGGCCCGCTGGCCGTTCCGGGTGGAACGCCTGGCGCTGGCCTGCGACTCGGGCGGGCCGGGCATGTTCAGGGGCGGTCTCGGCTACGACAAGCACGTCAGGATGCTCAGAGACGCCTCGTACATGTCCATCGCCGACCGCTCGATCCTGTCCTGCTGGGGTGTCAACGGCGGCCTGGCCGGGCGGCCGTTCCGCGTGGAGATCGCGGGCAAGGAGATGGAGGGCCTGGTCGACGACCACCCGGTGCAGGCGGGGGAGCTGATCAGGATCCGCACCACCGGGGGCGGCGGATGGGGCTCACCCTACGATCGCGACCCCCGGGCGGTGGCCGCGGACGTGCGCGACGGGAAGGTGTCGATCGCCGGCGCGCTGGGCGACTACGGCGTGGTGCTCGACGGGGACCGCATCGACGAGCAGGGCACCGCCGAGCTGAGGGCCCGGCTGCGGCCCCCGGCCGGACGGTTCTTCGACCGCGGGCCGGGCTACGCGAAACTCGCCGGGCGGCCCTTCGCGGACGTCGACGAGCTCAGAAGCCCTCTCGACAGCGGCTCGCCCCACGATGGCCCGCTGGACGGCGGCCCGTCGCACGGTGGCCCGCTGGACGGCGGCCCGTCGCACGGCGGCCCGTCGCACGGTGGCCCGCTGGACGGCGGCCCGTCCCATGACGGCCCGCCCGGCGGCGGCGCCCCCGGCGATGGCCTGGCCGGCGGTGGCTCGCCCGGCGAAGGCCCGGTCGGAGAGCCCTGACCGGTGCTCACCGACCTGACACGGGCGCCGCGAGCCCGGCGAAGGCCCGGTCGGAGAGCCCTGACCGGTGCTCACCGATCTGACACGGGCGCCGCGAGCCCGGCCAAGGGTGCGGTGCTGACGCCCGCCGGCGCCGGAGAAACCGAACCATCGTGAGAAAGGGAGGGACCCGCGTGCGGATCGTGCTTGCCGGGCTCGCCACCAGTCACCCGTACACCGACGCGCGCACCCTCGCCAGGCATGCCGAGCTGGTGGTGTGGGAGCCCGATCCCGAGCGGTTGCGGCGCTTCACCGACGAACATCCGACCGCGAAGGTGGCGGAGAGCCTGGCGGGGGCGCTGGGCCACGAGCCCGACGGCGTGGTGCTGACCGTGCCCAACCCGCAGGTGCCCGCGGCGCTGGCCCGGGTGCTGGAGACGGGCGCGGCGTGTTTCGTCAACAAGCCGGCCGCCGCGACCAGGGGCCAGCTCGACGCACTCGACCGGCTGCCGATCCACGAGCGGGTGATGTCGACGTCGGTGTTGCGGTTCGCGCCCGCCTTCGCCGGGCTGCGGGCCGCCCCGGACGAGCTGCTCGCCGTGCGCGCCACCGTGCGCCACGACGTGGGCCTCTGGGCGACCGGCTACAACGCCTGGCAGGACACACCGGGCGAGGGCGGCGGCACGATGGTGACCATGGGGATCCACGGGGTGGAGCTGCTGGTGGCCCTGCTGGGCCCGGACGTGCGGCTGGCCGGGGCCGCCCGGTCCACGCGGCATTACGGTGCGCTGCGTTCTGAGGACACCGGGGTGATGGCCCTGCGGTGGGGCGGCGGCGTGCTCGGCACAGTCGAGGTGCTCGGCGTCTCCGAGGCGGAGTCGTACGCGGTCACGCTGCACGGACGCGACTCCACCGAGACCGTGCTCATCGAGGGCGGCGACGACCCGATGAGGGGCCTCGGCTACGAAGGCACCATCGACGCGTTCCTCGCCATGGTGGGCGGCGCGCCCAGTCCGGTGCCGTGGGAGCAGACCAGGGCCGTCCTCGACGTGCTCGTCTCGGCGAGGGAGAGCGCGTAGGGAGCCGCCCCGGCGTTGACAGCACGACTCTCGCGCAGTTACGGTCTGGACCGTAAATAGCGGATGGAGGACGTTCGTGCGGACGACGGCGGAACTCGAGGAGCGGCTGGCGCGGCCCGGCGCCGGGCTCGTCGACGATCTGGGCAGGCTGCCCGGTGACATCATGATCCTGGGCGCGGGCGGCAAGCTGGGCCCGAGCCTGGTGCGGCTGGCCCTCAACGCCACCCGCGGCGACCGGCGGATCATCGCGGTGTCCCGGTTCGGCGAGCCGGGCCTGGCGGACGCCCTCAGGGCGGACGGCGCGACGGTGGTGAGCGCCGACGTGTCCGACGAGCGGGCGCTGCGCGACCTGCCGGACGCGCCCAACGTGGTCTTCCTGGTCGGCGCCAAGTTCGGCACGCAGGGGCGCGCCCACGCCGCCTGGTTCACCAACACCTACCTGCCCGGCCGGGTCGCCGACCGGTTCAGAGAGAGCAGGATCGCCGCCCTGTCCACCGGCAACGTCTACCCGCTGGTCCCCGTGGCCGGCGGCGGCAGCACCGAGGACTCGCCGGCCGGGCCCGTCGGCGACTACGCGATGAGCTGCCTGGGCAGGGAGCGGGTGCTGACGCACTTCTCCGAGACCTACGGCACCCGCGTGGCGCTGCTCCGGCTCAACTACGCCGTCGAGCTGCGCTACGGCGTGCTGGTCGACCTGGCGCAGAAGGTCCTGGCGGGCGAGCCCGTCGACCTCACGACCGGCCAGGTGAACGTGGTCTGGCAGGGCTACGCCAACGAGGTGACGCTGCGGTCGCTGCTGCTGGCGGACGCGCCGCCGTACGTGCTCAACGTGACCGGGCCCGAGCTGGTCTCGGTGCGGCAGGCCGCGCTGGCGCTCGGCGAGGCGCTCGGCAAGGAGCCGGTCTTCACCGGCGAGGAGGCCCCCACGGCGCTCCTGTCGAACGCGGGCCGCTGCCACCGGCTGTTCGGCTACCCGGAGCTGACCCCCGCCGAGCTCATCGAGCACACGGCGCGCTGGGTCGCGGGCGGCGGGCCGCTGCTCGGCAAGCCCACCAAGTTCGAGCGCCGTGACGGGCGTTTCTGATCCACAGCTCACATCACGGCACCTATCACTTGGGGGGACTCACGTGCTCGGCACGGCTCCAGAGGCGCACGCGTCCGTGCGCGACCTGTTCAGGCGCGGCCTGGTGATCCCGGCGCATCCGCTCGCGCTGACCTCGGACAGGAAGCTGGACGAGCGCCGCCAGCGGGCGCTCACCCGCTACTACGTCGAGGCGGGCGCGGGCGGGCTGGCGGTGGGCGTGCACACCACGCAGTTCGCCATCCACGGCACCGGGCTGCTGGCTCCGGTGCTCGAACTGGCCGCCACGGTGGCGGGCGAGTACGCGCACGAGGTCGTGCTCGTGGCCGGCGCCACCGGGCCGACGGCGCAGGCGGTGGCGGAGGCCGAGCTGGCCAGGTCGCTCGGCTACCACATGGTGCTGCTCAGCCCGTACCGGGAGCTGGACGAGGACGGCCTGATCGAGCGGGCGCGGGCGGTGGGCGAGGTGCTGCCGGTGATCGGCTTCTACCTGCAGCCCGCGGTCGGCGGCCGCCACCTGTCCAGGGAGTTCTGGACGAGGCTGGCGCAGATCGAGGCCGTGGCCGGCATCAAGGCGGCGCCGTTCGACCGCTACCGGACCCTCGACGTGCTGCACGGCGTGGTGCGCGCGGGCCGGGCCGGCGAGGTCGCCCTCTACACCGGCAACGACGACCACATCCTGACCGACCTGATCACCCCGCACCGCGTGGTCGTGGACGGGCGCGAGGTGGACGTCGAGTTCGTCGGCGGGCTGCTCGGCCAGTGGGCGGTGTGGGTACGGCGGGCCGTGGAGCTGCTGGAGCAGGCCAGGGCCGCGCGGTCCGGCGACGACGCGGCCGTGCGCCGGCTGCTCACCCTCGACGGGCACCTGACCGACGCGAACGCCGCCATCTTCGACTCCGCGAACGCCTTCCACGGCTGCATCCCCGGCATCCACGAGGTGCTGCGCCGGCAGGGCCTGCTGGAGGGCCGCTGGTGCCTGGACCCGGCGGAGGACCTGTCGCCCGGCCAGCTCGCCGAGATCGACCGGGTGCTGGCCGCCTATCCGGAACTGCGCGACGACGACTTCGTCGCGGAGAACCTCGCACGCTGGCTCGCCTGACCGATGCGCGGGGGCGAAGCGCCGGTGCGTCCGGCGGCGAGCGGGGGCGGGGCGCCGGAGCGTCGGGCGGCCGGCGGGCGCGGGGCGCTGGAGCGTCGGGCGGCCGGCGGGCGCGGGGCGCTAGAGCGTCAGGCGGTAGAGGGTCAGCGGGCGGCCGCTGGATCCGCTGGTGAGGTTGCCGGTGCGCTCGGCGAGCCCGGCCAGTTCCAGGCGGTGCAGCATGCGCCGGGCCGTGCGCTGCTGGACGGCCAGCCGGTCGGCGATCTCGCGCGTCGTCAGGGGTTCGTCGCCCGCGGCGGCCCGCGCCTCCAGGAGCTTCTCCAGCGTGGGCACCGACAGCCCGACCCGGCGGGCGATGACCGACAGGCTCTGCCGGCCCGCGGGCGTGGTGGTCACCGACTCCAGGACGATGTCGGCATCCGCCCGCAACGACAACACCGCGGCGACCGGGCCGATCCTGCGGGCCTTGGCCAGCGCGCGCCGCGCCAGGCTCTCCGCCTCCGCGGCGCTGCGTCCCAGGCCGAAGCCGACGCGGACCGCGTCGTTCTGGCCGGCCAGCCGGGCCAGCATGGGCAGCCCGGTGAAGCCGCCCGTGGCGTCGTGCAGGGGGCCACGGGTCGTGACCAGCAGGTGCGTGCCGCCGCGGAAGGCCGCCAGCGTGCCGCCCAGGGCCGTGGCCTCGCGCAGCAGCCCTTCCTCGTTGGCCACCTCGATGAGCCCGAGCGCGATCTGGGCGTCCTCCTGCACCTGCCCCTCGGCGGTCAGCACGACCTGGCGCAGCGCCACGCGTACGGAGTGCACGGACGGCACCAGGCGCAGCACGTGCCGCTCGTCGCGCAGCGCTTCGTACACGGAGCTCAGGCAGGTGATCACCGTGTGCGCGGGACTCCTGCGGTGGAAGGCGATCGCCTTCTGGGAGGTCATCCCCGGCCGGTACGGGTGCGTGCGCAGCTCGCCGGTCGGCAGCCCGGCCTCGGTGAACGTGGCGTCGACGTCGGCGGCCGACAACGTGTCGATCGACAACATGGTGACGTCCTCGCCCTGGTGCTGGAGGCGTACGAGGGCGTTGAGCAGCGTCGCGCCGGAGTAGTCGACGAACGCGGCGGGACGGGTGAGGGCCTCGGCGTCGCGGGAGAGCATGTAGGGGACGATGCCGGTGAACAGCCAGCCCTCGACGGAGGTGGCGTGGGCCTCGACGATCGCGGGGGCCTGCGACTCATGGTCGTAGTCGAGGCGCAGGGTGCTCACGCCCGGCTGCTCCTCGCAGACGGCCGCGACGTCGTCGACCAGATCGTGCGGGCCGACGACTCCGATGACGATTCCCACGCACGCCTCCCTCTCTCTCATTTCGGTCAAGACCGCAATCATAACTGGTGAGGTGCCAGGTGAAGTTCCCGTCCATGGCAGAGGCAGACGGCCGCACACTCGGCGACGAGGAGGTGGCCGCCGTCGAGCGGGTGATCCGCTCGGGCATGCTCAGCTCCGTCTGGGGGACCGAGGCGCGGGCGCTGGAACGCGAGATCGCGCAGGCGTACGGCTCCCGCCATGCGATCACGTGCAGTTCCGGCACCGCGGCCCTCCATCTGTCGGTCGTGGCGGCCGCGCCGGACCCAGGGGACGAGATCATCACGACACCGATCACGGACTTCGGAACCGTGGCCCCCATCCTGGCGCAGAACGCCGTTCCTGTCTTCGCCGACGTGGATCCGTCCGACGGAAATCTCGATCCCGGCGCCGTGGCCCGGCTCATCGGCCCCCGGACGAAGGCGATCATGGCGGTGCACCTGTTCGGGGCGCCGGCCAGGATCCACGAGTTGCGCGCGCTCGCCGACGAGCACGGCCTGATGCTGATCGAGGACTGCGCGCAGGCCTGGCTGGCCGAGCTGCCCGGCGGCGGGCTCGCGGGGACGACGGGTCACGTGGCGTGCCTCAGCCTGCAGCAGTGGAAGCACATCACCTGCGGCGACGGCGGGGTGGCGATCACCGGCGACGACGGGCTGGCCAGGCGGATGCGGCTCTTCTCCGACAAGGGCTGGGACCGCGCGGCCGGGCGCTCGCACGCCGCCTTCGGGCTCAACTACCGCATGACCGAGCTCCAGGCCGCGGTGGCGCGCGCCCAGCTCGCCAAGCTTCCCGGCGTGGTCGCCGCGCGCCGCCGTACGGCCGTGCGGCTGATCGAGGCCCTCAAGGACCTGCCAGGGGTACGGCTGCCGCGCCCGCAGGGGCACGCGTGGTGGCTCTTCCCGGTCGTGTGCCCGGACGGCGACGCGCCCGAGCTTGCGGCGCACCTGGCGGCGGCCGGGATCCCGGCGCGGGCCGGATACCTCGCGGAGCCGCTGAACAGGGCGCCGGTGTGGCAGGCGGCCATCTACGGGACTGCCCGCTTCCCGCTCGACGGCTACTCACCGAACCCCTGCCCGCAGGCCGAGCGCATGGTGGACCGTACGCTGCTCGTCATCGACTGGAACGAGAACTACACGCCGGAGCACGTCGACCTGATCGCCCAGGAAATCACGAAATTTCGGGCTCAGGGGTAGTCACGTTCATATCTCAGGCATTGACCAGGCCAAGTCCCGCTCACTAGGTTTCGGTCAGGACCGGTATTAAGCGAAAGGAAGCCGCCGATGAAGAAGGCAGCGGCAGTCGGCCTCGCGGCCGCCCTGAGCCTGGCGGCCGCCGGGTGCGGATCCAGCGGTGGCTCGGACAAGAGCGTCGTGACCCTGTGGATGTACCCCGTCATCGGGGACCAGGCGAAGAGCCAGGCGTTCTGGGGCAAGGTCGAGAAGGACTTCGAGGCCGCCAACCCCACGACGGACATCAAGATCGATCTGCAGCCCTGGGAGGGCCGTCAGGAGAAGGTCACCACGGCGCTCGTCTCGAAGAAGGGCTTCGACCTGGTCGTGCTCGGCCCCGACCAGATCCCGCAGTACGCCCAGCAGGGCACGATCGAGCCGGTCGACGACATCGTCGCCCCGGCCAAGGCCTCCTACCTGCCCAACTCGCTGACCGCCCTCACCGTCGACGGGAAGCTCTACGGCGTCCCCATCTACCAGACGATCACCGCGCCCATCTACAACAAGAAGCTGTTCTCCGAGGCGGGCGTGAACAAGGTGCCGGAGACGCTCGACGAGCTGAAGGAGGCCGCGCCCAAGCTGGCCGCCAAGAAGGTCGCCATCCTCGACTACCCGGGCAAGCCCGAGGTGACGCTCAACCAGAGCTTCTACCCGATCCTGTGGGCCAACGGCGGCACCGTCTTCGCCGCCGACGGCAAGAGCGTCGTCTTCAACGGCCCTGAGGGCGTGGCGAGCCTGCAGCTCCTGCTCGACCTGAAGGCCGCCGGCGGCCTGCCGCCGAACACCGCCAGCAAGGGCAACGACATCGAGGGCGGCCTGCTGGCCGCAGGCAAGACCGCCATGTACCACGCGGCCACCGCGGGCCAGGTCGACCAGCTCGGCGCCGCCATCGGCGAGGAGAACGTCGGCATCGGCCTGCCGCTCGAAGGCACGAAGCGGGTCGCGTTCGGCATCCCCGGAGGCCTGATGGTGGCCAAGCACTCCGAGAACAAGGACGCGGCCAAGAAGTTCGCCTCCTACCTGGCCTCGCCGGAGGTCTCCGCCGCGCTGGCCAAGGAGTCGGGCTTCTTCCCCGCGCGCACGGACGTGACCGTGCCCGGCCAGTCGGAGGCGTCCAAGGAGTTCGCCAAGTCCCTGCAGTACGCCTTCCCCGGTGACACCCACCCGAAGGCCCGGCAGGTGATGGGCGTGCTCGCCCCGCACATCCAGGCGGCGCTGCTCGGCAAGGAGGACGCGAAGACCGCGCTCGACGCGGCCGCCGAAGAGGCGAACCAGCTGCTCGGCAGCGGCGGCTGAGAGGGAAGGAACCACCTGGTGCGTCAACGCTTGCGTGACCCGGTCACGGGCCTGCTGTTCGTGCTGCCCGTGCTCGTGCTCTTCCTGATCTTCAGGATCTTCCCGTCGCTGGGCGCGGCGGGCATGAGCCTGACGAACTGGAACATCGGCGGCGAGTGGGACATCATCGGCGCGGACAACTACGTCCGGCTGCTCGACGACGTGAACTTCTGGCTGAGCCTGCGGGTCACCCTCGTGTACTCCGCCGTCTACGTGCCGCTCACCATGATCGTGGCGCTCGGCACGGCGTTGCTGCTCAACCAGGTGGTCTTCATGCGCGGGCTGTTCCGCGGCATGCTCTTCCTGCCGTACGTGACCAGCTTCGTGCTCGCGGGCATCATCTGGCGCTGGATCTACGAGTTCAACGGCCTGATCAACGGCCTGCTCGCCAAGGCCGACCTCGGCCCGGTCGCCTTCCTGGAGGAGTCGGGGGTGGTCCTGCCCGCCCTGGCGGTCGTGGCGGTGTGGAAGGGCTTCGGCTACTCGATGCTGATCCTGCTCGCGGGCCTCAAGGCGATCCCCTCCTCCTACCTGGAGGCCGCCAGCATCGACGGGGCGAGCGCGTGGCAGCGTTTCCGCAGGATCACGCTGCCGCTGCTCAAGCCGGCGATCTTCTTCGTCATGGTGATCGAGACGATCAGCGCGTTCCAGACGTTCGACACGGTGTACGTGATGACCGGCGGCGGCCCGGCCAGGGCGACGTACACCCTCATCTACGGCATCTACGACCACGGTTTCCGGTCGTTCGACTTCGGCTACGCCGCCACCTGGGGCATGGTGCTGTTCGCGATCGTGCTGGTCGTGTCGCTGGTCCAGCGCCGCTTCCTGGACCGGGGGAACACATGACGATCACCACGACCTCCCGTCCCTCCGTACGGGCCGAGGCCCCCAGCGCGGCGCGCAGGCGGTGGTGGCGGGGCAGGTGGCCGCTGGCCGCCCTGCTCGCGCTGCTGTCGGTGCTGACCGTCAGCCCGTTCGTGGCGATGTTCATCGTGGCTCTGTCGCCGGCGGGCCGGCCGACCGTGCCCGCGGGGTGGCCGGATTCGCTCACGCTGGACAACATCACGATGGTGCTGTCGTCGTCCGGCTTCGTCACCTGGACGATCAACTCGCTGATCTACGCCCTGGTCTCCGTGGTGATCATCCTGCTCACCTCGTCGATGGCGGGCTACGCCTTCGCCAAGAAGCGCTTCCCCGGCCGCGAGGCGATGTTCTGGACGTTCCTCGCGACCATGATGGTGCCGTTCCAGGCCACGCTCATCCCGACGTTCGTGCTGGTCAACAGCCTGGAAGGGGTGGACACGTTCTGGGGGCTGATCGTGCCGACGCTGGCCAACTCGCAGGCCGTCTTCCTGATGCGGCAGTTCATCCTGGGCCTGCCGGACGAGCTGTTCGACGCCGCGAAGGTGGACGGCGCCTCCGAGTGGCGGGTGTACTGGACGATCGTGCTCCCCCTGACCAAGCCGATCCTCGCCACGCTGGGCGTGTTCGTGTTCCTGTGGCACTGGAACGACTTCCTGTGGCCGCTGGTCGTCGGGCAGAGCGACGCCACCCGCACGCTCACGGTCGGCCTGACCACGCTGCGGACCGAGGAGATGCAGCTGTCGCTGCTCATGGCCTCGGCGGCGGTGTCCGTGGTGCCGTGCCTGCTGGTGTTCTTCCTGCTGCAGCGCTACCTGGTCAACAGCATCGCGATGACAGGGCTGAAATGATCGCCCTCAGCCTGGCTCCCGAGCTCCGCGAGATGTTCCTCCCGCCGCCGATCTTCACGCGGCTCGAGCGGCTGGCCCCGATCGGCCCGCTGGAGCGGGCGCGGGTGCTGGTCACCGGGTGGGACACCCCGCGCGTGGACGCGGAGACGCTGGCCCGCGCGCCGGAGCTGCGGCTCGTGGCGCACACCGGCGCGGCGGTGGGGTTCCTGGTCTCCGACGCGCTCTGGGAACGCGGCATCCGGGTGACCCAGACCGGAGCGGCGATGGCGCCCGCGGTGGGCGAGGTGGCGCTCACGTTCACGTTGTGCCTGCTGCACCAGGTGCACCGTTTCGACCACGAACTGCGGTCCGGGTCGGGCTGGGCGGAGACCAGGCAGGCCGCCCGGCCCCGGCGCGAGCTGCGCGGCAGCGTGGTCGGCGTCGTGGGCGCCTCCCGCACCGGCAGGGCGTACGCGGGCCTGGTCCGGGCGCTGGGCGCGGAGCTGCTGCTCGCCGACCCGACCGTCTCCGCCGGTGAGGCGGCCGGGCTGGGCGCCACGCTGGTGGAGCTCGACGACCTGCTGACGCGCAGCGACGTCGTGGCCCTGCACGCCCCCGCCATCCCGGCGACCCGGCACCTGATCGGCCGCAGGGAGCTGGCGCTCATGCCCGACGGGGCGGCGCTGGTGAACACCGCCCGATCGTGGCTGGTCGACTCCGCCGCGCTCCTCGACGAGCTGCGCGGCGGCAGGATCGACGCGGCGCTCGACGTCTTCGACGAGGAGCCCCTCCCTGCGGACCACCCGCTGCGCGGCCTGCCGAACGTGCTGCTCACGCCCCACCAGGCGGCGGGCACCGAGGAGGCCAGGCACCGGCAGGGGACGCTGACGGTCGGCGAGATCGCCAGGTTCCTGGCCGGTGAGCCGCTCCAGCACGAGATCACCCGCGAACAGCTGCGATGGACCGCCTAGCGCTCCCGAAGAGAGGGTCTAAGCTGTGCGAATGGCCCCTATCGACCCCCGTGCGGCCGCGCTGCGCGACCGGCTGCGCGGCACCCTGATCGCCGCCGCCGCGACCCCCATGACCGGGTCGGGCGAGGTCGACCTCGACGTCGTCTCGCGCTATTTCGCCGGCCTGGTGGCCGACGGCGCCACCGGCCTGGCCGTGCTCGCCCACACCGGCCGCGGGCCCTTCCTCGTCCCCGGCGTCCGCGCCGCCGTCATCGAGCGCGCCGTCGCCTGCGCCGCTGCGGGGGACGTCCCGGTGCTGGTCGGCGTGGGCGGCGGTCCCGAGACCGCCGACCCGGCCGAGCAGGCGCGGGTGGCCGCCGGCCTGGGCGCGGACGGCGTGCTCGTGTTCCCGTCGGAGGGCGACAGGGCCGCGCTGCACGAGGAGGTGTGGCAGGCCGCCCGCCTGCCGATGGTCGCCTTCGACCTCTACACGCGGCCGTGCCCGCCGGGCGTCCTGCGGGAGATCCTGCGGCACCCCGGCGTGGCCGGGCTCAAGACCGCGCTGCTGTCCGACGCCATCGGCTGCCAGCGGGCGATCGTGCTCGCCCGCGAGTCCGGCCGGCTGGCGATCACCGGGGAGGACCGCATGTTCGGGCCCTCGCTGCTGTGGGGGGCCGAGGCGGCGCTGGTGGGCATCGCGGCCGCCGCCGTCCAGGTGACGGCCGAGGTGATGCGCGCCTTCCGCGAGCCCGGCCTGCGCGCGTTCGAGCAGGCGTCGGGACGCCTCGACCGGCTGGCGGCCGCCACCTTCACCGACCCCATGGAGGGGTACGTCCAGCGCATGCTCTGGCTGGCCGCCGCCGAGGGCCGCATTCCCGGCACCCACGCCCACGACCCTCACGGCCCCGGCCTGACGGAGCGGGAACGCCTGGAACTGCAGGCCCAGGACTTCGGCCCCCGACCGTCGGTGGCGCCGGCGGCCACGTCAGCGGGCGAGTTCGCCGCCCGACGTGGCCGGCGCGCTGAACGTGCCCTGCCGGTTGATGGTGTGCCAGCGCAGCCGTACGCCGAGGATGGCCGTGGCCACCGACTGGATCACCACGAGGTACATCAGCTGGCGGTAGACGAACTGCTGCAGCGGCAGCACCCACAGCGCTGAGGCCCGCTCGCCGTCGAGGCGCAACGCGTACCAGCCGGTCACCGCCTGCACGGCGACGAACCCGGCCCACACCGCGGCTACCGGCAGCGGGTCGCCCACCGCCACGCTGTAGACCGCCATGAGGTCCACCACGGGCGCGAGCAGCGGCAGCACCAGCTGGAACAGGGTCAGGTATCCAAGGCACCGGCGGCCGAACGGCGCGCCTTCCAGCAGTGCGCGCCGGTGCTTCCACATGGCCTGCAGGGTGCCGTAGCACCAGCGGTAGCGCTGCTTCCACAGCTGGCCGAGCGTCGTCGGGGCCTCGGTCCAGGCCAGCGCCTTCTCCTCGTACACCACCCGCCAGCCGGCCCGGCACAGCGCCATCGTCAGGTCGGTGTCCTCGGCCAGCGTGTCCGTGCTCACCCCGCCCAGCGCAACCAGCGCCGAGCGGCGGAACGCCCCGATCGCTCCTGGCACGGTCGCCATGCAGTCCAGCAACTCGAACGCGCGCCGGTCGAGGTTGAACCCGATCACGTACTCGATGTGCTGCCAGTGCCCGATCATGCCGCGCCGGTTGCCCACCTTGGTGTTGCCGCTGACCGCGCCGATGGCCGGGTCGGCGAGCTGGCGGACCAGGTGCCCGATCGTGGCGGGCTCGAAGACGGTGTCGCCGTCCACCATGATCAGGATCTCGTGGGAAGCCTGCGCGATGCCGACGTTGAGCGCCGAGGGCTTGCCGCCGTTCGGCTTCGTGATCACGCGGACGTTGCCGTAGCCGAGCGCCGCGGCCAGTCCGGCGGTAGGGTCGGTCGATCCGTCGTCGACGACCAGGACCTCCACCACTCCCCGGTACGACGTGGTGACCAGCGAGCGGACCGTCGCCTGGATCCCGGCCTCCTCGTTGTAGGCCGGAATGATCACTGTCACGGGAGGCGGCGCGGGCCAGTCGGGTGCGCGGCCCTTGCGCCGCCGTCCGCCCCTGTTGCGGTGGGCGTGCACCATCGCGAGCACCGCGAAGAACGCCAGCCGGCCCAGTGTGAGTGCCCCGGCGGCGAACAACGCCCACGCCAGCGCCGTGGTGAACCAGCCAGAGGCCCGCTGGGCGAAGGAGAACACCGTGCCCACGAACCGCTCCCCGCCTCCCGCCTTCTGGTGCGCCGACGGCATGCCGAGCGCGTCGGTCACGGTGACCATCCGGTGTCGGTCCGGGACGTCGTGCAGGGCACGATCCAGGGCCTCGACGGTCTGCCGCCGGTTGCCGCCCGAGTCGTGCATCATCACGACCGCACCCCGCTCGCCGCCCGCCAGCGCCGCTGCGGCGATCTTGTCCGTGCCGGGGTTGCTCCAGTCCTTGGTGTCCAGGTCGGTGAGCGTGACCAGGTAGCCCTGGGCCGCCGCTACGCGCAGGCCCTCCCACTGGGGGACGGTGATGGTGCGCGGAGTCGAGGAGTACGGCGGGCGTACCAGCGTGGTGTGCAGGCCCGTTGCGCCGGCCAGTGCCCGCTGGGTCAGCGACAGCTCAAGCCGCAGCCGCCACTCCGGAACGGCGGCCATGTCCGCGTGGGTGTAGGTGTGGTTGCCGATCTCGTGGCCCTCGGCGACGATCCGCCGGACGAGCTCGGGATGCTGGGCGACCTTCGAGCCGACGACGAAGAACGTGGCCTTGGCGCCATGGCGGCGCAGCACGTCCAGCACCTTCGGCGTCCACTCCGGATCGGGGCCGTCGTCGAACGTCAGGGCGATCGTGCGCGCGGGCAGGCGGGCGCTCGCCGGCTGGCCGTCCGTGAGGTTGAGCACAGGGCCGCCGCGGCGAGCCCGCTCCAGGTCGGGACTCGGGCGGTCGGTGGCGGGAGGGACGGCCTGGGTCTCGCCGGCGACGTTGGTCACGTATCCGTTGAGGACGAGCATGCCGGCGACCAGCAGCAGTCCGGTGGCCAGCAGGAACCAGTGGCCCCGCGGATCCTTCCGGTTCCCGGGCACCGGCGGGGAAGCCCCATGGGGCGGGGCTACCGGTGGGCGGCCGGCGACGAGGCGGGGATCCCGCCGGGCGGGCACGGCCGGACGGCTCATCCCTTCGGCCCTCTCGTCCTGCCGGGGTCGTGTCCCGGCGGGATGTCGCGGCCCGGCGGGTCCAGCTCGGTCGGCACGGGCTCGGCGCCGTCCCCGCCGGTCGGCTCGCTACTCGGTTCCGCGCTGGCCGGGCTGCCGGGGTCCGTGCCCGGCTGCTCGGTCGCGAAACGTCTGCCGGGGGCCGTGGTGCTCGCCCGCGGGGGCTCCTTGCCGTTCCGGACCCGCGTCGGCTCGGCCGAGCGTGTCCTGCCCGGCTTGGGGGCGGAGGATGCGGTACGGGTGGGGGTGGCCACCGGTGGCCGGCTTGCCTGGGCGCTGCGGCGGGGCGTCGCGGTGGGGCTCGCATGGTGGGGCGAAGCCGTGCCGGCCGGGCCGCCGGGCCGCTCCCCGGGCCAGCCGCTCACGGAGAGTGTCGTGCCGGAGAAGAGCCCGCCGACCACGACGAGTAGCATGCCGAACACGACCACGCTACCGGCGATCGAGCCGAACATCATGAGCCGCCGGCGACGGCCGCTGTGGTCCACGAAGACGGCGGTGGGAGGTGCCTCGAAGACTGCCGTGGGAGGCTCAGGGTGGTGCTGCTCAAGGGACACGAGCTGAGATCGTAGTGACAAATCGGGAGGTATAACCATTAACCCCCCGCCTGACTTGAGTCAGGACCGGGCCTGTCCGAGCGGCCCTCAGATGCAGACCCGCTGGACGGGCGGTAGTGCGCTGGTGCTCACGGTCCCTCGCCGACCATGTGCGCGGCTTTGCTGTGCACAGGGGCCGGCCTGGCGAGGTCGTCACACTCGTCGGCGGAGTTGGAAGAGGGCGGCGGCGTTGCGCCAGGCGACGCGCTCGGCGAGCTCGCCCGTGAGGCCGGCCGCGGCGACCGCCCCGAAGGCCGACGACGGGTCGATCAGGGTCGCGTCCGTGCCGAACAGGAGCTGGGCCGGGTCCACACCCGCCACCACCTCCGCGATGCGGCCCGCAGGGGCGTGCGACCAGCAGGGCTCCAGATAGAGGCGGTCGCAGGCGCCCGCCGCCTCGATGGCGTGCCGGAACCCGTCCGCCCCCATGTGCCCGGCGATCACCCGCAGGCCGGGGATGTCCAGGCAGACCTCGGCCAGGTCGAGCACCGAGGTGCCCCACGTGTGCACGAGCGCCGGGCGGCCCGTTCCGGCGACCAGCGTCAGCGCCTCGCGCAGCCGCGCCGAGCCGACCGGCGAGCCCGTGTAGTCGGTGTGGATCTTGACGCCGACGAACCTGCCGCCCGGCAGGTACGCGCGCAGATCCGCCTCGGCCTCGCGCAGCCGGCGCGGGTTGACCGTGACGTAGCCGAGCAGGCGGTCCTGGGTCTCCAGGTACGCGGCCAGGGCGCGGTTGCCCGCAGGGGCGTCGTAGATCACGGCCTCGGTGGCGGAGACGATCGCCCGGTCGATGCCGTAGCGGTCCATGGTGGCCAGGGTGGAGCCGGCCACGTCCATGGTGAAGAACCACGGGCCCCAGTGGGCGTGCACGTCGATGATCACAGCGCGGGCCTCCTCGGCGTCCCGGCGAGCAGCCTCGTCGCGTTGCCGCCCGCCACCGCGGCGATCTCCGCCGGCCCCAGGCCGCTGGTGGCCAGGCGGAGGAGGGGGACGAGGGGTTCGTAGTGGGGGGTGCGCGAGCCGTACAGCAGGCGGTCGGCCCCGATCTCCGCGGCGACCGTCTCCAGCGCGTCGGGGGAGTTGAGCAGGCGGGTGGAGGTGTGGAAGCCGGGCTCGTCCCCGGCGGCCACCAGGAAGTCGCCCAGGTGGTAGAAGTGCGTGTCGAGGAAGACCACGTCGGCCCCGAGTCCGGTGAAGGGCTGCCAGAACCTGCGTACGTCGCCGCCGGTGAGCACCACCAGGCCGAGCCGCGCCGCCCGGCGGGCGACGTGCCGGACGGACGGGAAGCCCGCTTCGACCCCCTGCTCGTCGGGGAACAAGCGGACGGCCCTGGCCCCCGCCGACGCCAGCCGCTCCAGCTCGCGGGCCGCGCCGATCGGGTCGCGCAGGTCCACGGCCCCGACGGGAACGATCTCCGGGCGCGTGGCCGTGGCCAGCAGTTCGTCGTTGCCCGTGCGCACGTCGAACAGCGCCGCCCGCAGGCTGGCCACGGCCGCCGCCCGGACGTGGTGCGCGGCCAGCGTCTCCAGCACGGCGCCGGGCGTGCCGGGCGGCCCGTCGCGGTCCGGATACGCGCCGAACAGCACGTCCACGTCGAGCGTCACCTCCAGCTCGCCCACCAGCCGCCACGCGTCGAAGGGCGTGGCGGACCCAGCGTTTTCGGGCCCGACCTCAATCGACATGCCGGTCATTATGTCATTGACGACAAGCGTTGCTGAAGATACGGTCATGACCTTAATCAGGGTCTGCTCCGCTTCCGCGATCGTCATCGATCGCGCCGGGCACGCACCGTCCGCCCTTGACCGCCACTCCGTCGCCCGGATAGTTTCGGTCTGTGCCGAAATATGTGATCGATGCGCACCGGCTCGTCGGTCCCGTGCCGTTCGACGACCTGCCGTCGGATCCCCGGGGCGAGATGGACCGGCTGCGCATCGACCGGGCCCTCGTCACCCACACGCTCAGCCTCTACTCCGACCCGGAAGCGGGCAACGAGGCCCTGCTCACGCTCGACGATCCCCGGCTCGTCCCCGTGCCCGTCGTGGTGCCGGGGGAGACCGACGCGCCGCCGCCCGGCGTACGGATGGTCAGGCTCTGCCCGGAACGCCACCGGTTCGATCTCACGGGCCCGGCCACGCTGCGCTGCCTGCCCGCCCTCGGGCTGCCCGCCGCGATCGACCTCGACGAGACCTCGCCCGCCCAGCTCCGCCACCTCGCCGAGCTGCTGCCCGGCCAGCGCCTCCTCGTGCTCAACCCCGGTTACCGCAGGCTGCGCGCGCTGGGCGAGCTGATGGACGAGGCGCCGAACGTGTGGGCCGAGATCGGCACCGTCAACACCCAGGGCGGCGTCGAATGGCTGGCCGCGCGGTTCGGCGCGGAGCGGCTGGTGTTCGGCACCGGAGCGCCCGTCGCCGACGACTGCGGGCCGCGCTTCCTGCTCGACCACCTCGACCTGCCCGCCGAGGACGTCGAACGGATCGCCTCGGGGTCCCTGGAGGCGCTGCTGTGATCCTCGACGCCCACGGCCACGTGGGGACCTGGCCGGACTTCCTCATCCCCCACCCCGCCGCCGAGCACCTCGTGGCCGCGATGGACCGGATCGGCGTGACCGCGATGGGCATCAGCCACCTGCTCGCCGTCGGTCCCGACGCGGTGCGCGGCAACGCGACGGCCCTGGAGATCGCCGGGCGCTTCCCCGGCAGGTTCGGGGTCTGGCAGGTCTACAACCCGCACCACCGCACGCCGCTCCCCGGCGAGGGCGCGCGGGGCGTGTGGGGGGTCAAACTCCACCCCGACGTGCACCAGTGCCGCCTCGACGACCCCTTGTACGAGCCGGTCTGGCGCTGCGGCCTGCCGGTTCTCGCGCACGGCCAGACCGACTCGCCATGGAGCGACCCGGCCCAGTTCGCCACCGTCGCCGCACGCCATCCGCACGTGCCGCTGCTCATGGGGCACACGGGGCTCTGGCCGTACGGGTTCGGCCGCGCGGCCCGGCTCGTGGCCGATCAGCCCAACGTGTTCCTGGAGACGTGCGGCTCGAAGATGACCGGTCGCTGGATCGCCAGGCTGGCCGCGCTCGCGGGGCCGGAGCGGGTGCTGTTCGGCTCGGACGCGTGCTTCCTCGACGTGCGTACGGGCTACGGCCGCGTCGCGCTGGCCCCGCTCGCCGACGCCGACCGCGCTCTCATCCAGGGCGGCAACCTGGCCCGCCTCCTCGGCCTCCCCCTACCTGATCTGCCAGGCTCGCCCGGTTCGCCCGGTTCGCCGGAGAAGGGACATCCAGCGTGACGCTCGCCATCCACGGAGGCGCCCCCGTCCGGACGGCCCCCTGGCCGGCCTGGCCGCCGCCCGTCGACCCCGCCCAGCGCGAGCTGGTCACGAAGGTGCTGGAGAGCGGCCTCTGGGGCGCCACGCAGGGCGGCTCCGTCGTCGCGGACCTGACCGCCGCGTTCGCCCGCCGCTCCGGCGTCCGGCACGGCGTCGCCGTGGCGAACGCCACGCTGGGCCTGTTCGCGGCGCTGCGCGGCCTGGGCGTCGGCAGGGGGGACGAGGTGATCGTGCCGGCGTACACGTTCGTGGCCTCGGCCACCGCGGTGCTGCTGGCCGGAGCCACCCCCGTGATCGCCGACGTCGACCCCGTGGACCTGCACCTGTCCCCGGGCGCGGTGCGCGATGCGCTGACCGGCAGGACGGCCGCGATCATGCCCGTCCACCTGGCGGGCAGCCCCGCCGACATGGACGCGCTGAACGACCTGGCCGCCCGCCACGGACTCACGGTCGTCGAGGACGCCGCCCAGGCGCACGGCGCCACGTACAAGGACCGTCCGGTCGGCGGCCTGGGTGACGCCGGCGTCTACAGCTTCCAGGCGAGCAAGGCGATGACCGCGGGGGAGGGCGGCCTGATCGTCTGCCGCGACGAGGCCGTGCACGAGCGTGTCTGGTCGGTCTGCAATCTCGGGCGCGCGCTGGGCGGGCAGTGGTACGGTCACCCGTCCGTCGGCTGGAACCTGCGCCTGACCGAACTCCAGGCGGCGCTGCTGCTGCCCTGGCTGGACCGGCTCGACGAGGAGATCGACCGCAGGAACACCTTCTGCGCCGCTCTCGAGCGCGAGCTGGCCGCCGTCCCCGGGGCCGACGTGGTGCCCGCGACGGAGGGCACCACCCGCGACTCGCGCCACCTCCTCATGGTGCGCCTCGGTTCCGGCGTGGACCGCGCGTTCCTGCTGAGGGCCATGGCCGCAGAAGGCGTGCCGCTGGACGCCGGCTACCCGCCGCTCGGCACCATGTCCGCGCTGACCGACGAGGGCGCCCGCGCCGAGCCGTGCCCCGCCGCCGCCGAGGCGTCGAACACCGTGGTGTGGGTGCGCCAGTCGATGCTCATGGAGGCGCCGGCCGCCGCGGCCGACATCGCCGAGGCCCTCGCGAAGGTGCTGAGCCATGAGGGCGACGCCGGGATCGCGAATTAGTTCCTTCACCGTAATCCAGGTATTGACGACATAACAGCGTATCTCTAGGTTTCGGTCATGACCTTAATTAGACAAATGCTGGCTGCCGCGCTGGCGGCCGTCCTCGTGGCACTGGCCGCGGCCGCCCCCGCTGGCGCGGCGGAGCGCCGGGTGGAGGACCTGGGCGTGCCCCTGGAGGACGTGCTGCTGCTCGGCGGCGTCGTGGCGCCGGGCCCGGGCGGCGCGACCGTGCTCTGGGGCGCCTCCTCCGGAAGCCCCGCCCACCTCAACGCCGTCGACCCGGCCACCGGGGCCGAGGTGGCCAGGTACGACCTGCCGGGCGCCGAAGGCGCGTGGGCCGTGACCGCCACCGGCGACGGCAGCGTCTACGCCGGCACGTACGGCGACGGGCGGCTCTACCGCTGGACGGACCAGGGCGGTGTGCAGGACCTCGGCCGGCCCCTGCCCTCGGAGAACTTCATCTGGTCCGTGACGGCAGGTGCGGGCGCCACCGTCTACGGCGGCACCTACCCGGGCGGCCGCCTGTTCGCCTACGACCCCGAGACCGGCGTACGCGACTACGGCAGGCTCTCGCCTGCCCACGACTACGTCCGCAGCGTCTCCTACGCCGACGGGAAGATCTACGCCGGCACCGAAGCACCCGCCGCGGTCTTCGAGATCGACGCCGCCTCCGGCGCCGTCAGGCAGCTCCCCCTTCCCGACGGCCTCGACCCGGCGGGCAAGTGGGCCTACGACGTGGACGTCGCCGCCGGCCACCTCTACGTCCGCTTCGGCAGCGCCTTCCCCGGCCCGCTGCACGTGTGGGACATCGCCGCCGGCCGCTGGACCGACACCCTCGATCCCGCCCACGGCCTGGACGTCTCGCCGCCCGACGCCGACGGCGCGGTCTACCTCATCAAGGACGCCGAACTCGTCCGCTACGACCCGAAGACGAAGGAGACGACGGGCACGGGCATGCCGTTCACGGGCCGCGTCGCCAACACCCGCGGCATCGGCTGGGCCGAGCTCGGCCTGCCGGACTACCCGGGCAAGAGCGTCGTGGGCCTGCTCTGGCGCGGGCTGATGTTCCGCTACAACCCGCAGACCGGCGCGACGTCGTTCGTGGAGACGCAGGTCAGGGGCGAACCCATCGACGTCACCGCGCTCTCAGAAGGCCCCGACGGCCGCATGTACGCCGGCGGCTTCCTCAACGGCGGTTTCGCCGCCCTGGACCCGGACACGGGCGAGCGCGCCGAGTTCCACACGTTCTCGCAGAGCGAGGACATGGCCACGCACGACGGAAAGCTCTACGTCGGCGCCTATCCCGACGCCAGGGTCTACGCCTACGATCCGGAGCTGCCGTGGAACAGCCCCGAGTACTCGCCGAGCCCCGAGCCCGGCCCGGCGGACAACCCGGCACGCCTGTTCGACCTGTCCGCGGACAAGCAGATCAGGCCGCGGGCGCTGGCGTCGGCGGGCCGCTACCTCGCCGCGGGCACCATGCCGGACCTCGGCCACCTGGGCGGCGTGCTGGCGGTCTGGGACCCGGAGACCGGCAAGCTCAAGCACTCCCAGCGCAACGTGATCAAGGACCAGAGCATCGTCTCGCTCGCCTACCGCGACGGCGTGCTCTACGGCGGCACCTCCATCTACAGCGGCCAGACGGCCACGCCGCCGACCCAGCCGGAGGCCAAGCTCTTCGCCTGGTCGGTGAAGGACGACCGGCTGCTGTGGGAGATCGTCCCCGCGCCGGGCAAGCCGGCCGTCCCCGCGCTGACGTTCGACGATCGGGGCACGCTGTGGGGGATCGCCGGCGGCGAGGTCTTCGCCGTCAACCCGGCCTCCCGCAAGGTGGTCAAGCGGGTCACGCTGTCGGGCAGCGAGAGCGCGAGCGGGCAGCTCTCCTTCAACCGGCGTGACCGCACGCTGTACGGCGCCCACGCCGGCCAGTACGTCTTCTCGCTCGACCCGCGCACCGGCCGGCACACCCAGCTGAAGCAGGGACCCGTGCACCAGCTCGCGGTGCACGGGTCGGGAGACGTCTACTTCGCCGAGGGCCCGCGCCTGTTCCGGCTCACGGGTCAGCAGACGCGGTAGGTGGAGAAGTTCTCGAAGCGCCAATAACGGTCTCGACCGTAATTTGGCCGGTGGCTCCGTGGCAAGATGGCGGGCGTGGGCCCATCAGTGATCATCGCCGTCCGGCACGGAGAGAGCGAGGCCAACCTCGCCTACCGGCGGGCCGGCGACACGCCGCTGGTCTACGAGCGGGGCGACGACGAGGTGACGCTGACGGAGCAGGGCAGGGCGCAGGCCGCGGCCCTCGGGCGGCTGCTGGCCGCGCTGCCCGCCGGCGAGGCACCCGAGCTGGTGTGGTGCTCGCCCTACCTGCGCGCCCTCGACACGTGGCGGATCGCCCAGGCGACCTGGGGGATCCACCCGCTCCCCGTCACCGTGGACGAGCGGCTCAGAGACCAGGAGGCGGGCGAGTTCGCCCGCTACAACCCCGCCGCGGTCAAGCAGCGGTTCCCCGGCGAGCCGGAGCGGCGGGAGGCGCAAGGGGCCTGGGCCTACCGCCCGCCCGGGGGCGAGTCGCTGGCCGACGTCGTGGCCCGGCTGCGTGACCTCCTCGCCGGCCTGCCGCGGCGGGCCGACGGCCGGCGGGTGCTGATGGTCGCCCATGACTCCGTGGTGCTGGGGCTGCGCCACGTCATCGCCGGCGGCCCCGACGCGGAGCTCGCGGCCGTGCTGGAGTTCGCGCCGGTGCTCAACGCCTCCGTGTCGGTCTGGCGCACCGGCGGTGGCCGCTTCGAGCTCGTCCGCTTCAACGACGTCGGCCACCTCGGCCCCTGACGTTCCGGGGCTCGTCCGCCGCGACGACGTCGGCCACCTCGACCCGGGGGCTCGTCCGCCGCGACGAGCTCGCCTGTTACGGGCCCTGACGTCACCCTGTCCGGATGATCAGGTCGGCGCGTTGCCGCGTCCGGTCCTCGGCGAACCACGCGTGCTCGGCCGCGAACCACCTCCGCCACCGCGGCTCCAGCTCGGGTCCGTCCCGCTCCAGGACGCGCGCCAGGCGCACCGCCTCGGGCGCCTCCACCCAGACGGTGTACGCCAGCAGCTCCGCCACCGAGACCCTGGCCGTGCCGACCCCCTCGATGACGAGCGCCGGCGCGACCGGCACGATCACCTGTTCGACGTATTCGCCCAGCACCCAGTCGTACCTGCGAAAACACCCCGGACGGCCGTGTCGCAACGGATCGATCACCTGCGACTCCAGCGCGTGGAACCAGCCGCCGGGCCCGTCGTCCCACGGCACGGGGAAGTCGTCGCTGTGAATCACCTGGCACCCCAGGTCCGCGGAGAGCCGCCGCGCGAACGTCGTCTTGCCCGCCCCCGCGGGCCCGTCGACGGCCACCAGGCGGACAGGGCCGCAGGACGGGGGCAGCTTCCCGATGACAGCGGCCGGCGGATTCATCGGACCAGGGTAGAGGAGAGGGGCCCCGCGCCTGAGAGAATGTTCTTTCGCCCTTGGATCGCATGTAGGAGGTTGATCTTGCTCGGACCCCTCGGCGGCATCGTCGTGCTCGATCTTTCCAGGGCCCTGGCCGGGCCGCACGCCGCGCAGATGCTGGGTGACCTGGGCGCCAGGGTGATCAAGGTCGAGCATCCGGACGGCGGTGACGAGTCCCGGGGCTGGGGACCGCCGTTCGCCGGGCCGGATCACGACGTTTCGACCTATTTCCTGGCGGCTAACCGCAACAAGCAGTCCATCACCGTCGACCTGAAGTCTGTGGAGGGCAAGGAGCTCATCGAGCGCCTCGTCCGCCAGAGCGACGTCCTGGTGGAGAACTTCCGCACCGGCGTGCTCGACCGCCTCGGCTTCTCCGTCGAGCGCCTCCACGAGCTCAACCCCCGCCTCGTCATCCTGTCCATCACCGGGTTCGGCCACGACGGCCCGGAGGGCGGCCGCCCCGGCTACGACCAGATCGCCCAGGGCGAGGCCGGCCTGATGTCGCTGACCGGCCCCTCACCCGACGAGCCCTACCGCGTCGGCGCGTCCATCGCCGACCTGCTGGCCGGCATCCACGGCGCCTACGGCGTGGCCGCCGCACTCTACGAGCGCGAGCGCACCGGCAACGGCCGGGTCGTGCGCACGTCGCTGCTGGCCGCCGTCACCGGCGTGCACGCCTACCACGGCACCGCCTGGACGGTCGGCGGCAAGGTGCCCGGCGCTGGCGGAAACCACCACGCCTCCATCGCCCCCTACGGCGCCTTCCGCTGCGCCGACGGCATGTTGCAGATCGCCGCGGCCAACGACGGCCAGTGGAAGAAGGTCGCCGCCCTGCTCGGCATCGACCCCGCCGATGCGCGATACGCCACCAACAGGGAGCGGTTCGCCCACCGCGACGAGCTGATCGCCGACATGGAGCGGGCCCTGGCCGCCCACGACCGCGCCCACTGGCTGGCCAGGCTGGCCGAGGCCGGTGTGCCCGCGGGCGCGATCAGGTCGATCGACGAGGTCTACGCCTGGGAGCAGACCCGCTCGCAGGGCCTGGTCGTCGAGGTGGAGCACCCGGTGCTCGGGAAGATCGAGCTGCCGGGGCCCCCGCTGCGGTTCGACGGGCTCACCGGGGCCGAGCACAGCGCGCCGCCCGCGCTCGGCCAGGACAACGACGCCGTGCTCGCCTGGCTGGAGGCGCGCGAACAATGATCCGCCACCCGCGGCACCGGACGGCGCCCTCATGCGTCACCATTGCAAGGATGTCCGACTTCTAGGGAGTGATAGTGAGCCGTCCGGACGCGCGCACACTGATCGACACGGTCCTCGACAAGGGCTCGTGGACATCGTGGGACGCGCCGCCAGCCGACCCGGCGCCGCCCGGCTCCTCCTACGCCGACGAGCTGGCCGCGGCGCGCGCCAAGTCCGGCTACGACGAGGCGGTGATCACCGGCGAAGGGCGGCTCGACGGGCGCAGGGTCGCCATCGCGGCCTGCGAGTTCTCGTTCATGGCGGGCTCGATCGGGGTGGCGGCGGCCGAGCGGTTCGTCAGCGCGGTCGAGCGGGCCACGCGCGAAGGGCTGCCGCTGCTGTCCGCGCCGGCCTCGGGCGGCACGCGGATGCAGGAGGGCGCGCTCGCGTTCGTGCAGATGGTGAAGATCACCGCCGCGATCCAGGCGCACCGCGCCGCCGGCCTGCCCTACCTGGTCTACCTGCGGCATCCGACGACCGGCGGGGTCTTCGCGTCGTGGGCGTCGCTGGGGCACGTCGCGGCGGCCGAGCCGGAGGCGCTGATCGGGTTCATGGGGCCGAGGGTGTTCGAGTCGCTGCACGGCTACCCCTTTCCCGAGGGCGTGCAGGTGTCGGAGAACCTGCACCGCAGGGGGCTGCTCGACGCGGTGGTGTCGGCCGGGGAAGCGCGCGACGTCGCGATCAAGGCGCTCGCCGTGCTCGCCGCCGACAGGTCCGCCGTCGTGGCCGGCGCTCCCCCCGAGGAGGATCTGCGGCCCGTCGAGGCGTGGGAGGCGATCACCCGCTCGCGCCGCGACGACCGGCCCGGCGTGCGCACGCTGCTCAAGCTGGCCGCCACCGACGTGACCCCGCTCAGCGGCACCGGCGAGGGCGAGAACGAACCGGGACTGCTGCTGGCGCTGGCCAAGTTCGGCACCGCGCCGGCGGTGGTGCTCGGCCAGGACCGGCGCTTCCAGCGGGCCAACTCGCCGCTGGGCCCGGCCGGGCTCCGCGCGGCCAGGCGCGGCATGCGGCTGGCGGCCGAGCTGGACCTGCCCCTGGTGACCGTCGTCGACACGGCGGGCGCCGACCTGTCGAAGTCGGCCGAGGAGGGCGGCCTGGCGGCCGAGATCGCCCGCTGCCTGGCCGAGCTGGTCATGCTCGACGCTCCCACCGTGTGCCTGCTGCTCGGCGAGGGCGCGGGCGGGGCGGCGCTGGCGCTGCTGCCCGCCGACCGGGTGCTCTGCGCGCAGCACGCCTGGCTGTCGCCGCTGCCGCCCGAGGGGGCCTCCGCCATCCTCTACCGCTCGGTCGACTTCGCCCCCGAGATCGCCCAGGCGCAGCACATCCGCGCCACCGACCTGCGGCGCGACGGCATCGTCGACCGGGTCATCCCCGAGGTGCCCGACGCCGCGTACGAGCCGCGCAACTTCTGCGAACGGGTCGGGCGGGCGCTTGAGCACGAGATCGCGCTGCTGCTGCGGGCGGCCCCCGCCGACCGGCTCGCCGCCCGCCACGCCCGCTACCGCGGCCTCGGCGTCTCCACCGGTTAGACCCCTACGGCACCGGGACGCGCTCGACGCGGATCGAGAAGACCTCCTCGCGGGGCACCACGACCTCGTAGGCGCCGTGGTCGACCATCCAGTAGCCCAGTGCCTCCGCCTTCATCCCGCTGTGCCCGGTGTAGGCGATGTGCAGGCCGTCGTCGTCCTCGTCGAGCACGATGCACGGCTCGCCGCCGAACGCTCCCACCGTGCGGATCAGCACCAGCCACTCCAGCTGCGCCCTGGGCACGACTCGCCGCCAGTAGCCGGAGGAAGGCTCGAACCCCTCCAGCTCCGTCTCGCTGAACAACACCACCTGGTCGCTGTCGGGGCCGAGGGCGGCGGGCAGGGTGCGCTCGCCGAAACGGGCCACGAACCCGGCGGCGATCGGCACGATCTCGTCGCTCATGCGGAGGGCCGCCAGGTCAGCCCGTCGTAGTGGGCGAAGGTCCGCTCGCCCTCAGCGGTGACGCGGATGATCTCCGCCCCGGCCGGGATCGGCATCGGAACGGTGTGGAACTGCGGCACCACGTGCTCCGACGACGTCGTGAACCCGTTGCCGGCGAACGGCGGGGCGTCGCTCCAGTCGCCGCCCATGTGCGGTCCGTACGGCACCGCGTAGGTGTCGATGTCGCGGGCGAACCAGCGCATGACGTAGATCTCGGGCACTTCGGCGAACAGCTCCGATCCATCGAACGACAGGTCGAGCCCGTAGTAGAGCGCCTCCGGCGTGGCCAACCTGACGCAATCCTGCACCCGGTAGACGTAGCCGGAGATGACCGTGCGCTTGCCCGACAGATATGGCACGAGCAGACGCGGCGGGACAACCTTCTGCATCTGCGTTCCGCTCACGCTTCTACTTTACGATCTGTTGAAACCGGAGCATCCGATGTTCAAGGCACGGCAAGGCGGCGCGGGCGGCCGCGGTCTGCTCATGGTCGATCTCCACGACCTGCACACCCGGGGCGGTGCCGAGGTCGGCGCGCACCACGCCCAGCGGGTCGACCAGCATGCTGCGGCCCACACCGTAGCCGTCGGACGCCTCGGCCGGGTTGGGCGCCTGGCCGACGGCCGCCGTCCACATGGTGTTCTCCAGCGCCCGCGCTCTCACCAGGGTCACCCAGTGGTCCTCCTTGAGCGGCCCCGAGCCCCAGGCCGCGATCACCGCGAACAACTCGGCGCCCTGGTCGACCAGCGCCCTGGCCAGCTCGGGGAAGCGAATGTCGTAGCAGGTGATCAGCCCGACCCGCACCCCGGCCAGCTCGACGACCACCGGCTCGGCGCCCGGTTCGACCAGGTCGGACTCCTTCGCCCCGAACGAGTCGAACAGATGGATCTTCCGGTACGCCGCCCGCACCGTGCCCTGGGCGTCGATGGCCACGGCCGTGTTGTGCACGCGCTGGCCGCCCGGCTCGAACACGCCGGCGATCACCGCGAGACCGTGCTCCTTGGCGGCCTCGGCCAGGCCGGACACGAACGGCCCGTCGAGGGGCTCGGCCAGGCTCGTGATGCGCCTGCCGTAGCGGGTGAGCGTGGCCTCGGGGAAGATCGCGAGGTCGGCGTCCTCGGCTCGGGCGAGCGCCTGCCGCACTCTCTCGAGGTTGGCCGGCGGGTCAGGAGAGACCGGGATCTGGCAGAGGGCGATTCTGGTCACGGCCAGACTCTAGCCGGTTGGGGACCCGCCGAAACCACGTGAGGCACCGCCAGACCCATTCGAGCGGGCCGTACCTGAACCTCGCCAGCCACCACCTGCTCAGCAGCACCTGCGCGGCCACGGTCACCAGCGTCAGAGCCACCACCGACCAGCGGGTCCTGTCGGCGCCGACCAGCGGGCCCGTCAGCATGACGATCGCGGTGCCCGAGACGTAGTTGGTCAGCGCCATCCGGCCCAGCGGCTCCAGCACCGCCGCCGACCACGGCCGCAGCGCGAGCAGCAGCCCCAGCGAGTACGCCGCCGCGCCCGCCAGCGCGGCCACGCTGTAGATGCTCCAGGCGTGCGTGGACGACCACGCGGCCGTCAGCAGCGCGGTGGCCGGCACGGCGACCGCGAACGACGGCAGCAGCAGCCACCTGGGCGGACGCAACTGCCACACCGCCATGCCGACCAGGAACAGGCCGGGGATCAGCAGCGGCCCGCCGCCGACCGCAACCCCCCACCCGGCGACTGCCAGCCCGAGCACCAGCACCGGCAGGCCGGGCGCCAGGAACGAGGCGGGCAACAGCACCACCGCGCCGTAGAAGGCGTAGTCGGTCAGCACCTCGCCCTCGTAGAAGGTGCGCTGCACGAGCCCGAAGCAGAACAGCCAGAACAGCCTGCTCAGCAGCGCCCACCGGCTGTTGCCGCGCAGGAACAGCAGGAAGCTGATGCCGAACAACATCGAGAAGATGGGGTAGAACCGGCTCTGGAACAGCGCCTCGATGGTCCAGTCGACGCCGGTCTGCTGCTTCGTGGTGTGCTGCCAGGTGTTGACCAGCATGATCCCGCCCACCGCGAAGCCACGGAGAGCGTCGAGTTCACGGATGCGCGTCACAGGAACCAGGTGAACCACCATATGAGGAATCCGGCGCCGATGGCGGTCGCGGCGATCTGGGGCCACCTGCGGTCGCGGAGCAGCGCCGCGGCCGTCAGCACGGCCGACGCCACCGCGATCGACGTGTACGGGCCGGTGGTGCCGGGGACGCCGACGGCCAGGGCGGAGCCGTTCGCGCCGGCCAGGGTGTGCGCGGACTGGGCCACGAGCCCCGTGAAGGCCACGCCGGCCAGCCCGGCGAAGGCCGCGGGCGCCCGGCCCCGAAGCGCCCCGGAGACGAGCTGGACCAGCGAGGCGAGCGCGAACGCCGCGAAGGGCGCGGCCAGCCAGGGGGATCGGGAGATCAGGTAGGGGGCCGCGGTGACGTGCAGGTCGCCCGGCCGGGCGGCGGTGGTGGGGGCCGCGCACGGGGCGGTCGACGCCGTGGCCGGGTCGGCGACGAACGCGGCGATCTTCCCGCGGGCGCAGGCGCTGGTGAGGAAGACGGCGTGGGAGGCGCCGGCGAACTCCTCGAAGCGGGCGTCCGGCAGGGCCTGCGCGGCGGACCTGGCCGTCGCGGCGGGGGCGGCGGGGTCGTACCGGCCGCCCAGGACGTACACGGGGGCCGAGGGGGTGGCGTTCACGGGCTCTGACCTGGACACCTGCCAAGCATCGCATACCGCTTTGTCTGCATTTATGGTGAAAAGTCGTGATTGTGAAGTGAAGGTGTTGAACGGGACCTCGTCCTGGCACTGGACCGCGTGATACAGGCCCCACACGCGCGCCGCCAGCCGCTCGCCCGCGGCGTCCACCAGCGGCCGCAGCAGCTCGTCACGCCCCTCGGCGAGCCCGCCGACCAGCGCGGGCGCCACCGCGGCCAGGTCCGCGTCGAGCAGCGCCCCGGCCATGATCGCGGCCAGGTCGTCGCCGGTCACCCATGCCGTGAACGCCCTGCCGAGCACCGGATCCGTCGTGGGCACCCGGGCCGGCGAGGCGTTCAGCCTGGCCCGCACGGCCGCGAACCGCTCCCCGGCTTCCAGCGCGGCGAGCGCGCCGCCGAGGTGGCGATCGGCGCCGTCGTAGCGGCGGGCGCCCGCAGGAAGGAACGAGTCGAGCACCGCCGAACGCACGCCCCCCGGGTCGGCCGCGGCCACGCCGAGCATGACCCTGGTCGAAGAGCCGACCCCGAACAGGTGCCACGCGTCGTACCCCAGCTCCTCGCGCAGGGCGACCACGTCGGCCGCGATCTCCCGCGTACGGTAGCCCCGCAGGTCGACGCCCTCCTCCTGGAGCCGGTCGCGGCATCGTACGGCCGCCGCGGCCACGTCGGCGGCCCTATCGGCGGCCCTGTCGGCGGCCGGCCGCCGCAACTGCCCGAGCAGCGCCTGCGCGGTCTCCGGGCAGCCCAGCGACGGCTCGGAGTGCCGGCCGCCGCGCTGTTCGACCGTCACCACGTCGCGATCGGGGAACATCGCGCTCAGCACGGACATCGCGTCCATCGACGCCGGCCCCGGCCCGCCGCCCATGAAGACCACCGGATCCGCTTCGCGGCCACCGGCGCCCGCCACGCGCACGGCGTACGCCACCTTGACCGTCCGCCCGGGGGCATCCCTCCGCTCGGGGACCTCCAGGAAACCGCAGGTGGTGCGCGGCGGCATGGCGACCGGGCACGGATGCCGCGCGGCCATGCCCGGGTTGGGGGCGGGGTTCATGGCGGGGTTCACGGCGGGGTTCACGGCGGGGTTCACGGCGGGGTTCACGGCGGGGTTCACGGCGGGGTTCACGGCGGGGGGCGCCGTGAGGGCGAGGGCGAGCACGACCCGAGAGATCACTGCACGAGACTAATAGTGTGGGCACGTGACCGAACCACTTGTTTCCAGGATGCGCACCTTCGGCACGACGATTTTCGCGGAGATGAGCGCGCTGGCCGTGCAGACCGGGTCGATCAACCTCGGCCAGGGCTTCCCCGACACCGACGGGCCCGCCGCGATGCTCGACCGCGCGGTCGAGGCGATCGGCTCGGGCGCCAACCAGTACCCGCCGGGGCCCGGCGTGCTCGACCTGCGGCAGGCGATCTCCGAGCATCGCTCGGCCCACTACGACCTCTCCTACGACCCGGCGGGCGAGATCCTCGTCACGGTGGGCGCCACCGAGGCGGTCGCGGCGAGCGTGCTGGCGCTGTGCGAGCCGGGCGACGAAGTGATCGCGTTCGAGCCCTACTACGACTCCTATGCCGCCTCGATCGCGCTGGCCCAGGCCCGGCTGGTGGCCGTGACCATGCGGCCGGAGGCCGGCCGCTTCACGTTCGACCCCGGCGAGCTGCGCGCCGCCGTCACGCCGCGCACCAGGGCCATCCTGGTCAACTCGCCGCACAACCCCACCGGCACGGTGTTCACCAGGGAAGAGCTGACCGTCATCGCGGAGCTGTGCCAGGAGCGCGGGTTGATCGCCATCACGGACGAGGTCTACGAGCATCTCGCCTTCGACGGGGTCGAGCACATCCCCCTCGCCACGCTGCCCGGCATGCGGGAGCGCACGGTGATGATCTCGTCCGCGGGCAAGTCGTTCTCGGTCACCGGCTGGAAGACCGGCTGGGTGTGCGCGCCGCCCGCCCTGGTCACGGCGGTGCAGACGGTCAAGCAGTTCCTGACGTTCACGGCGAGCGCCCCGTGGCAGCTGGCGGTGGCGTACGCGCTGCGGCACGAGCTGGAGTGGGTGGCCGCGCTCCGGGCCGGGCTGCAGGACAAGCGCGACCGGCTCATGGAAGGGCTGACGGCCGCGGGCTTCTCCGTGCTCAAGCCCGCCGGCACCTATTTCGTGCAGACCGACATCCGGCCGCTGGGCTTCGAGGACGGCCTGGAGCTGACCCGCCGGCTGCCCGGCCTGGCCGGGGTGGTGGCGATCCCGACCCAGGTCTTCTACGACCATCCCGAACGCGGGCGGCACTTCGTACGGTTCGCCTTCTGCAAGAAGGACGAGGTCATCGACGAGGCGGTGACCCGGCTCAAGCGCCTGTCGTCCTGACGCGCCCTCCGTAAAGAGTGTGTAAGCATGTGGTCGCTGAGGGCAGTATGAAGCTTGCGGTATCGCGGTGATACCACTCCCCGACCTACGATGAGGGGCATGGCCATGACCCTTCGCCTCAGCGACCAGCAGACCGAAGCCCTCCGCAAGCGCGCCGACGCCGAGGGGCGCAGCATGCAGCAGGTCGTCCTGCGCGCGATCGACGACTACCTGGAGCGAGCCTCGGACGACGAGATCACCGAGGACCTCGCGCGCAAGGGAGCCGAGCGCTTCTCCGACCTCTTGCGGAGGCTCGGCGAATGACCCGATATATCACCCTGGAACAGGCGCTGCGCGTCGCCAAGATCGCCGTGGGCGGCCCTGTCGAAGTGCGCGATCTCGGGCTTCTCGAGGCGGCCCTCCTGCGGCCGCGCACGTCGCTCTTCGGCTGTGAGGCCTACCCCGATGTGCTGGTGAAGGCCGCCGCCCTGCTTCACTCGATCGTCGCCAACCATCCCTTCGCCGACGGCAACAAGCGGACGGGCTGGCTTCTCACCTATGTCTTCCTGGCCAGGAACGGCATCGAACTCGATCCCTCCAACGACGACGACGCCTACGACCTGGTCATCGCCGTGGCCTCCGGCAAGCTCACCGAGGCCGACGAGATCGCCGACGTGTTGCGTACGTTCACCGTCCCGTCGTGACGGACGGTCACCGGCGGTGGGTGTTGCCGCCGCTCGGCTCGTCCAGCGGGGTCAGCGCGGCCGTCGCCTCCTCGTTCTCCATCCCCGTCGCCTGCAGCAGGTCGACCACCACCGAACGCAGCTGCGCGATGATGACGTGCGCCGAGAACCCCAGCTGCGGGGGCCGTTCCCTGGCGGCCACGGCGAGCAAGGCCTGCCGCGCCAGCGTCGGCTCGCGGCCCGCCCCCAGCTCCAGCTGCAGCAGCAGGGCCGCCTCCGACACCTCCCGCATGGCCTCGGCCAGCGCGGCCGGGGGAGGGCTGACCTCTCCGAGCGAGGCCAGCGTGCGCCTGATCAGCACGCGTGCGTTGCGCAGGGCCAGGTCCACCGGCATGGCAGCGGTCTCATAGCGCGCCAGCCGGGCCCGCCGGTGCCAGTGCACGGGCGAGATCATGGCGATCTCCTTGCTGGTCTCCAGCGCCGCCTCGAACTCCTCGACCGCTCCCTGCGTGTTGCGTGCCTCCTCCAGCGCTTCGGCGGCCAGCTCCACGTCCCGCTTCTCGATCGCCGCGGCGGCCTGTTCCAGCACCGTCGACAGCGCGTCCAGCACCCCGGACAGGTGTTTGGCGGCGATCATGAACGGGCTGGCGGGCAGCAGCGCGACCGCCGCGATCCCGATGATGCCGCCGGTGAGCGCGTCGGCCATCCGGTCCAGGCCGCCCACGTCCTCGCCGGGCACCAGGGTGGCCACCAGTACGGCCGACGAGCCGGCCTGCGCGACGAAGAGCGCTCCGCTGTTGAGCAGCACCGCCACGGTCATCGCCAGCCCCACCACGAGCGCGAGCTGCCAGGCGCCCGAGCCGATCCAGGACACCAGCAGGTCGCCCACGCCGACGCCGAGGCTGACCCCGACGACCAGTTCGATCACCCGGCGCAGGCGCTGCCCGAGCCCCACGCCGATGCAGATGAGCACGGAGATCGGTGCGAAGATCGGTCGCGGGTGGCCGAGCAGCTCGATGGCGGTGAGCCAGGCGAGCGCGGCGCCGACCGCGCACTGCGCGATGGACGGCGCCATCAGGCCGAACGTGCCCAGCCGTTCCTTCACATGATCGCTGAGCCTCGTTCGCACCTCTCCACCTTGGCGGATCTTCGACACAATGTCACGTTTGCCCCGGCCAGGTGTGTTTAGTCGGGAGCCGGTTCTGCGATCACGAACCCGCCGCTGATCCGTTCAGGAATCCGGCGGCGACCCGTCCAGGAAGCCGTCCACCACCCGCAGGAACGCGCGGCGCGCGTTGACGTGGACGAGGTGCCCGGCCTCGATCGTGACCAGCTCGGCCCCGGGGACCAGCGCCGCCACGTCCTGCGCGCGCAGCGGGCTCGACGCCCCGCCCGACACCACCAGCGTCGGCGCCGTGATCCGTGCCAGCCCCTCCCGCCAGGCCGGATCGGGGTCGACGAGTTGCCGCTCGGTGTCGTGCATCATCCGCCAGTCGAACCGCGTCGACCCGTCCTCCACCAGCGGGGCGCGGTTCTCCAGCGGGTAGGGCTGCGGCGGATCCTCCAGCACGAGCCGCTCGACCCGCTCGGGACGGCTCATGGCCAGAAGGTAGGCCACCACGCCGCCGAGCGAGTGCCCCACCACCGTGGCGCGTTCGACGCCCAGGTGGTCGAGCAGCCCGACGACGTCCTCGGCCATGGCGGGCAGCGGATATTCGCCCGGACGGCCGCTCGCCCCGTGCCCGCGCAGGTCGAGCGCCAGAACGTGATAGCGGGCGGCGAAGTGCTGGGTGATGCCGTTCCAGTCGTTGTGGTCGGCGGTGCGCCCGTGGAGCAGCAGGAGCGCGGGGGCGGAAGGATCGCCTTCCTCCCGGTAAACGAGCTTGATCCCGTTGACGTGCGCGTCGCGAATCACAGGCGCGACCCTACCGCCGCCGCTCAGCGCACGTTGACATCGTCCGCGGCGTTCCTGGGCAGACATTGACCATGAACCCCGCTGACCGGCTCGGCTAGCGTCGCCAGGACGGGGGAAACGTACGGGAAGAAGGGGCTTCGTATGCCGGACCCGATAGAAGTGCGCAAGGTGCCCATCGAGAGCGTCACCGACGCCTCGGGGTTGTCACGGCTCATCGCCGACGGGGTGATCGAGGCCGGCCGGGTGCTGGCCGTCGTCGGCAAGACCGAGGGCAACGGCGGCGTCAACGACTACACGCGCATCCTCGCCGACCGCGCCTTCCGCGAGGTGCTCGCCGAGCACGGGCATCCGGCGCCGGACAGCGTGCCGCTGGTCTGGTCGGGCGGCACCGACGGGGTGCTCAGCCCGCACGCCACCATCTTCGCCACCACGGCCGACGCGCCCCCGTCCGAGGAGCCGCGGCTTTCGGTGGGCGTGGCCATGAGCGAGGTGATCCTCCCCGAGGACATCGGCAGGCCCGCCATGGTCGAGAAGGTCGCCGCGGGCGTGCGCGAGGCCATGAAGACCGCCGGCATCGACGACCCGCGCGACGTGCACTACGTACAGACCAAGACGCCGCTGCTCACCCTCGCCACCATCACCGACGCCAGGAGCCGCGGCCAGGACACCGCCATCGAGGAGACCGGCCCCTCCATGGACCTGTCCAACTCCACCACCGCCCTCGGCATCGCCGTCGCGCTCGGCGAGATCGACATGCCGCGCGCCGACCAGATCCACAAGGACCTGTCGCTCTACTCGTCGGTGGCCTCGTGCTCGTCGGGCGTGGAACTGGACCGGGCGCAGATCGTCCTCGTCGGGAACGTACGCGGGATCGGCGGCCGCTACCGCATCGGCCACAGCGTCATGAAAGACGCCCTCGACGCCGACGGCATCTGGGAGGCCATCAGGGACTCCGGGCTGCCGCTGCCGGAGCGCCCGCATCCGTCCGACCTCGGCGGGCGGCTGGTGAACGTGTTCATGAAGTGCGAGGCCGACCCGTCAGGACGGGTGCGGGGACGCCGCAACATCATGCTGGACGACTCCGACGTGCACTGGCACCGGCAGATCAAGGCGACGGTGGGCGGGGTGGCGGCCTCGGTCACGGGCGACCCCGCCGTGTTCGTCTCGGTGGCCGCCGTCCACCAGGGCCCATCCGGCGGCGGCCCGGTCGCCGCCATCTCCGACCATGGATGAGCTTTTATGAGTATTTACGGCTTCGCCCAGGTTCAGCCACTCGCCGCAGGTTGCTGACGGCCCTCCAGGAAACGCCCGCTGACCCTTCACCGGCGGCCCGCCGTTACGGAGCGCACTCTTGACCCTCGCCGTGGTCGAACCCGCGACCGGTCGCGTGACCTGACGCAGGACACCGTTAGCACGTTGGTGCGCAGCACGCGGGGCATGGCGGCGAGTTGCTCGTCGAGGGGGAGGCGCGCGATCCGCATCGGAAACCATGATGTCACCCGGGCGCGGCCGGGGGTGGACCGTGACCGGCCGGATGCGCGCGCTGCGGGCCAAGCTCGGGGCCGGATCCGGGCGCGGGTAGTGTCGGGGGTTGTGCCGAGCATCCCGCAGCCTCTGAACCCTGACGACGACGGCCGCGCCGCTCCCGCCGTCGCCGCCGCTCTGGCCGCCTTCGAGGCCGGTACGGCCGGCGACGCCGAGGTGCTGGCCGCGCTGAGCGGCGCCAGGCTGCTCGTGCCCGTGGTCGCCCTGCTGACCGAGACCGAGGTCGGCGCGCACGGGCTCCGGCAGGAGAAGGAGAGCGAGATGGCCCTGCCCAAGCTCGTCGGGCAGGACGGCAGGCACGCGGTGCTCGCGTTCACAAGCGCCGGCGCGCTGGCCAGGTGGCGTCAGGACGCCCGGCCCATCCAGGCCACCGCGCTCCAGGTCTGCCGGGCCGCCGTGCAGGAGCAGGCGGCCGCGGTCGTGGTGGACGTGGCGGGTCCGGTGCAGTTCGTGATCGAGGGAGACGTGCTGGCGGCGCTCGCGGCGGTCGAGTCCGGCACCGTGGGCGAGCTGCGCGGCGTCACCGTCGCCCGCGTGGAGCCCACCCGCAGGCGCCGCCGCTTCCCCTGGGGACGCAGGCCTGCCCGATAACCACCCGGCGCCGGTGGTCAGGAGCCCGACTCCGGCCACGCCTGATCCGTCCTGATCGGGCGCAGGTTCCCGCCCGGCTCCGGCCGGCTGCGCTGGTTGATGGGCGGCAGCGTGAAATGGCCGCGGATCATGTCGACGAGCTTGGCCATCTTGTCGTCGGCCTCGCCGACCTTGCGCTGGTCGAGTGTGACGCCCACGACGTAGCGGCCGTGGTCGACCCAGTAGTGGAACAGCGCGCCGCGCTCGACGTCCAGCACGGTCCTGATCACCGTGCCGCTCTCCAGCAGCCTGAGGTGCGCGTCGAGCCGCTGCCCGATCCAGTCGATCTGGCGGCCGAGCTTGAGATAGGTGATCCTGCGTTCCTCGGGTGTCGACTCGTGGAAGAAGTGCTGCAGGTCGGCGTCATCGAGCACGTCGGTGTAGAAGGCGCAGCCGCCAGGGCTGAAGAACGCCACGAAGTGCAGATCCTCCTGGTCGATCACGGAGACGCAGCTCCCGAGCGCCTTCTCCATCGCCGCGCTGAGGTCCGGCTGCGTGCGGATCAGGATCTCCGACTCGCCGATCACCTTGCGCTTGGTCGTGGTCGGCGACGGGCCCGCCGTCGTCTCCAGATGCGGCACGTACAGGCCGCGCCGGAAGAGGACCAGCAGGTACGTCCCGGTCAGCAAGGTGAACGCGGCGATCCCGATCATCGACAGGCCGAGCAACTCGCCGGACAAGTGCCCGTTCCACAGAACCGGCCCGAACCCGGCCGCGAACCCCAGCACGACCCCCCCGGCCGCCGTCACGGTCATGGCCGTGACCAGCATGGTCGGCAGCCGTCCGCGCAGCCGGCCGGCGATCAGGGCGATCAGGGCCAGCCCTGTCACCACGGAGACCACGGTGATGGCGCGGGAGACGTTGTACTCCTCGCCCTCGATGTACCAGGCCAGCATTTCGAGCAGGACAGGGGCGAGCACGAAAGTCGCGATGACCACTGCGAACCTGACGAACCGATCCCTGTCCACGCGGGCAGTGTCCGTGATCGGCTCGCCGACCGCAATAGCCGAACCCCCATCCCCACCGACGGATTCCGCTCTCGAACGCCCACAGCCGGGCGGGCCTGCCAAGACCTGGGACGCGACGATCCGGCCCACCGATCCGGCCCACCGATCCGGCTCACCGATCCGGCCCACCGATCCGGCCCACCGATCCGGCCCACCGATCCGGCTCCGATTGCCGCGGCCCAGACGACCGGGCCCCGACGAACCGGTTCGCACGCCGGGTTTGGGGGCGCAGCGACGGCCCGGCTCAGCGCCAGGGCTTGGGATGGCGCAACGACGAACCGGCTCCCGTGCCGGGGCTCGGGGCGATCGGCCTGCGGGGGCGGGCCGGGCGGTTTAGGGTCTGTGCGTGGTCGCACTCATGGCGCTGCTCGGACTCCTGTGCGGACGCGCCATCCGGGCGCTGGCCGACGTCTATGACGACGGTGTCACCCCCGTTCCCCCGTGGCCGCCGGCCATCGAGGTGGTGTGCGCCGCCGTCACCGCGCTCGTCGCGTGGCGGGTGGGGTTGCCGTACGCGTGCTTCGCCGTGATCGGGGTGGCTCTGGCCGTGGTCGACTGGCGTACGAGCCTGCTGCCCGACGCGATCACGCTCCCGGCGTACCCCATCATGGCGCTGGCGCTCGTGCCGACGGGGGAGCTGCCCGCGGCGCTGGCCGGCGGGGCGGCGCTGGCGGTCGTGTACGGGCTGCTCTGGTTCGCCAGGCCGTACGCGATGGGGCTAGGGGACGTGAAGCTGGCCGGTCTCATCGGCATGACGAGCGCGGCGCTGGGCTGGCAGGCGCTGGTCGTCGCCGCCTTCGCCGGACAGTTGCTGGGCGCGCTCTACGCCGTCGCCCTCCTGGTGACGAAGCGCGGGACCCGGCACACCGAGTTCCCTTTCGGGCCGTTCATGCTGCTAGGGGCGTTCAGCGTGCTCTGTCTCGGTTGATGAACGCCGGTCCGGCCACTGGGCCGCACATGGAAGACTTGGAGTCATGTTGCGCTGGTTGACCGCCGGAGAATCCCACGGGCCCGAACTCGTCGCCGTCCTCGAAGGCCTGCCTGCCGGTGTCGAGGTGACCACGGCCGCCATCGACGAGGCCCTGCGCCGCCGCAGGCTCGGCTATGGCCGCGGCGCCCGGATGAAGTTCGAGCAGGACCAGGTGACGATCGTGGGCGGCGTGCGCCACGGGCGCACGATGGGCAGCCCCGTCGCCATCCGCATCGGCAACACCGAGTGGCCCAAGTGGGAGAAGGTCATGGCGGCCGACCCGGTCGACCCGGCCGAGCTGGAGGGCCTGGCCCGCAACGCTCCGAGGTCCCGCCCCCGCCCCGGGCACGCCGACCTGGCCGGCATGCAGAAATACGGGTTCGACGACGCCCGGCAGGTGCTCGACCGGGCCAGCGCCCGCGAGACCGCGGCCCGCGTCGCGCTCGGCGAGGTCGCCAGGCGTTTCCTCAAGCAGGCGCTCGGCGTCGACATCGTCAGCCACGTCACCTCCATCGGCGGCGCCAGGACTCCGGCCGAGACGCTGCCCGGCCCCGCAGACCAGGCCCGCATCGACGACGACCCGGTCAGGTGCGCCGACCCCGAGGGCAGCGCCGCGATGATCGCCGTGATCGACAAGGCGCACAAAGACGGCGACACGCTCGGCGGCGTCGTCGAGGTGCTGGCCTACGGCCTGCCGCCGGGCCTCGGCAGCTACACCCACTGGGACCGCAGGCTCGACTCCCGGCTGGCCGCGGCGCTCATGGGCATCCAGGCCATCAAGGGCGTCGCGGTCGGCGACGGCTTCGAGACCGCCATGCGGCCCGGCTCCCGCGCCCACGACGAGATCGAATACACCGCCGACGACGGCGTCAGGCGCATCACCAACCGCGCGGGGGGCGTCGAGGGCGGCATGACCAACGGCGAGGTCCTGCGCGTCAGCGCCGCGATGAAGCCGATCTCCACGGTGCCGAGAGCCCTGGCCACCATCGACGTCAAGACCGGTGAGGCGGCCAAGGCCCACCACGAGCGCTCCGACGTGTGCGCCGTGCCGGCCGCGGGCATCGTCGCCGAGGCGATGGTCGCGCTGGTGCTGGCCGACACGGCGCTCGAGAAGTTCGGCGGCGACTCCGTCGAGGAGGTCGCGCGCAACCTGTCCGGCTACCTCTCTTCCATGGTGATCAAATGAGCGCAAAGCCATCGGCGAGCATCGTCGTGCTGATCGGCCCTCCCGGGTCAGGCAAGACCACGATCGGGCGGCTGCTGGCCGAGCGGCTCGGTGTCGGGTTCCGCGACACCGACGCCGACGTCGAGGCCGTGGCGGGCAAGCCCGTCTCCGACATCTTCGTCGAGGACGGCGAGGACCGCTTCCGCGAGCTCGAGCACCAGGCCGTGCGCAGGGCGCTGGCCGAGCACGACGGCATCCTGTCCCTCGGCGGCGGCGCCGTGCTCAACGAGGAGACCCAGGCCCTGCTCGACGGCCACCACGTGGTCTACCTGCAGGTGGGGCTCTCCGACGCGGTGCAGCGGGTCGGGCTCGGCTCCGCCAGGCCGCTGCTCGTGCTCAACCCGCGCAGCCGGCTGAAGAAGCTCATGGAGGAGCGGCGGCCGGTCTACGAGCGGCTGGCCGTGACGACCGTGGTCACCGACAAACGCGAGCCGGCCGAGCTGGCCGACGAGATCGTGAAAGGGCTGCCCGCATGAGCGCGACGCGCATCCACGTACGCGGCGACAGCCCCTACGACGTCGTGGTCGGCACCGGCGTGCAGGCCGAGCTGGCGACGCTGCTCAAACCGGGTGTGCGCACGGTCGCGGTCATCCGCCCCGAGAGCCTGCCCGATCTCGCCGGGCCGGTCACCGCGACCCTGTCGGAGCGCGGCTACGAGATCGCCGACCTGCCCGTGCCCGACGGCGAGCAGGCCAAGTCCGTCGACGTGGCCGCGCGCCTGTGGTCCGCGCTCGGCCGGCACGGCGTGACCCGCTCCGACGCCGTGATCGGCGTGGGCGGGGGAGCGACCACCGACCTGGCCGGGTTCGTGGCGGGCACGTGGCTGCGCGGCGTGCAGGTCGTGCTCGTGCCCACGACGCTGCTGGCCATGGTCGACGCGGCCGTCGGCGGCAAGAACGGCATCGACACGCCCGAGGGCAAGAACCTCGTCGGCACGTTCCTTCCGCCGGCCGGGGTGTTGTGCGAGCTGTCGACGCTCGGCAGCATGCCCAGGGCCGACTACGTCGCCGGCCTCGCCGAGATCATCAAGGGCGGCTTCATCGCCGACCCGGACATCCTCACGCTCGTCGAGGCCGACCCCGAGGCCGCCACCACACCCGGCGGCCCGCACACCCGCGAGCTGATCGAGCGCAAGATCCAGGTCAAGGCCGACGTCGTGGGCGCCGACCTGCGCGAATCCGGCCTGCGCGAAGTCCTCAACTACGGCCACACGCTCGCCCACGCCATCGAACGCGAAGAGCACTACACCATCCGCCACGGCGAGGCCGTCGCCATCGGCATGGTCTACGCCGCCGAGCTGTCACGCCTCTCCGGACGCGCCGACCTGGTCGAGCGCACCCGGTCGATCCTCACGAGCGTCGGCCTGCCCGTCTCCTACCGCGCCGGCGCCTGGCCCCGGCTGCGCGACCACATGCGCCTGGACAAGAAGAACCGCGGAGCCAAGCAGCGCTTCGTCGTGCTCGACGACCTGGCGCGACCCGGTCGCCTCGAAGATCCCGCAGAAGAGCTGCTCGAAGCCGCCTACAAGGAGATCTCCGCATGATCCTCGTGCTCAACGGCCCCAACCTGGGCCGGCTCGGCGTCCGCGAGCCCGACGTCTACGGCGCCGAGACGTTCGAGGACCTCGCCACCCTCTGCCGCGACACCGGCCGCAAGCTCGGCGAGCACGTCGAGGTGCGCCAGACCGACGACGAGGCCGAGCTGATCGGCTGGATCCACGAGGCCTGCGACGGCCGCATCCCCGTCGTGCTCAACCCTGCCGCCTTCACCCACTACTCCTACGCTCTGCGCGACGCCATCGCCCAGCGCACCGCCCCGCTCGTCGAGGTGCACATCTCCAATCCCGCGGCCAGGGAAGAGTTTCGCCATACCTCCGTCGTGGCCGGGGTGGCGACGGGCACGATCGCGGGCTTCGGGCTACAGTCGTACATCCTTGCGCTGCACGCTATCGCGGAGATGAAGACGACCTCATGAGGCATTACAAGTCCTTCGTCGCTCTCGGCGACAGCTTCACCGAAGGGCTGAACGACCCCGGGCCGGACGGCCACTACCGCGGCTGGGCCGACCGGGTGGCCGAACGGCTCGCCACCGACAACCCCGGCTTCCGCTACGCCAACCTGGCCGTGCGCGGCAAGCTGATCAGCCAGATCGTCGCCGAGCAGGTGCCGCTGGCCGTCGAGATGGCGCCCGACCTGGTCAGCTTCTGCGCCGGCGGCAACGACCTGCTCAGGCCCGGCAGCGACGCCGACGAGATGGCCAAGCAGGTCGCGCGAGCCGTACGCGACCTGCGGGCCGGGGGCGCCGACGTGCTGCTGTTCACCGGGGTCGACCCGCGCGACACGCCGGTGATGCGGCGCCTGCGCGGCCGCTTCGCCATCTTCTACCTGCACCTGCGCTCCATCGCCGACCTCTACGGGTGCCGGCTCGTCGACCAGTGGTCGATGCAGGGGCTGCGTGACTGGCGGGCATGGAGCACCGACCGCCTGCACATGAACGAAGACGGTCACCGGCTGGTCGCCGCGCGCGTGCTCGACGTGCTGGGGGTGCCGTTCGACGACTGGCGCAAGGGCTGGCCGGAGCGGGCCGTGGACCCCCGGGCGCGCCGGCGCGAAGACGCCCAGTGGATGCGCGAACACCTCGTCCCCTGGGTCTCCCGCCGCCTCCGCGGCGTCTCCTCCGGCGACGGGGTGTCTCCCAAGCGTCCGGATCTTTCTCCTTTTTAGTGTTACGGCTTCGCTGGGTTCGGCCACCCGCCGCAGGTGGCCGATGGCCCTCCAGGAAACGCTCTCTGACCCGTGGCGGGTTTCGAGTCGTTACGGCTTCGCGGTGCTCAGCCACCCGCCGCAGGTGGCTGATGGCCCTCCAGGAAACGCTTTCTGACCCTTCACCGGCGGACAGCCGTTACGGAGCGCGCTCCTGGCCCTCGCCGTGGTCGAACCCGTGACCGGGGATGCGCGCGGCCGGCAGCGATCACACCACCGGAGGCGCGCATTCGCAAGGCTCCTGGCACGCGGTTTCGTCGATGGCCGGGCCCGCACGCATGCGCAGCCGACCCCACCGCCCAGCGAGCGGGCAGGTCGACCGCCCACCCGGCCGGTCTGGTGTTGGCCGCTACGCGAACCGGTCGTGTGTTAACCGTCGCGTGCCTCAGAGGCTGTTTCCGCGAGGCGTTTGAGTGCCGCCCGGGGGATGGCCGGGTCGTTCGTGCGCCAGAACGGCGGAAGGGAACCCAGGAGGAAGCCGCTGTAGCGGGCCGTGGCCAGGCGCGGGTCGAGGACCGCGATCACGCCCTTGTCGTCCTGGGCGCGCAGCAGGCGGCCGGCGCCCTGGGCCAGCAGCAGGGCGGCGTGGTTGGCCGCCACCGCCATGAACCCGTTGCCGCCCTTGGCCGCCACGTGGCGCTGCCGGGCCGAGGTCAGCGGGTCGTCGGGGCGCGGGAACGGCACCCGGTCGATGATCACGAGGCGTAGCGACGGCCCGGGCACGTCGACGCCCTGCCACAGCGACAGCGTCCCGAACAGGCACGTCGGCTCGTCGTCGGCGAACTGCTTGACGAGCAGCATCGTCGAGTCGTCGCCCTGGCACAGCAGCGGCACGTCCAGCCGATCGCGCAGCGCCTCGGTGGCCGCCTTGGCCGCCCGCATCGACGAGAACAACCCCAGCGTGCGGCCCCCGGCCGCCTCGATCAGCTCGGCGATCTCGTCGAGGTAGGCTTGCGGCAGCCCGTCGCGCCCTGGCTGGGGCAGGTGTTTGGCGACGTAGAGGATGCCCGCGCGCGGGTGGTCGAACGGCGAGCCGACGTCGATGCCCTGCCAGCTTCTGCCCTCGCCCAGCCCCCACTGCGCGGCCAGCGGGTCGAACGTGCCGCCGAGCGCGAGCGTGGCCGACGTGAGCACCACCGTGCGCTCCCCGAACAGCTTGTCGCGCAGCATGCCGCTGACGCTCAGCGGCGCGACCCGCAACATCGGCGGCCGGCGGTCGGTGCCGGCGTCGAGCCAGACCACCTCCGCCCGGTCGGCCTCCGCTGCGTGCCCGTAGGCCTCCAGCATGCGCACCGCGGTGTCGTGCACCTCGTCGAGTGCCGTGAACGCGGCCTTGCGCTGCCCCGCCTTGTCAGGGTCGTCCTTGTCGGCGTTGCGCGGGCCGAGCGCGGTGATGCATCGCCAGGCCGTGTCGCGCACCAGCGCCAGCGTCAGCCCGAGCACCTCGGGCAGCTCGTCGATGCGCCCGGGCGGCGCGGCGGTCAGCAGCGCCTTGAGGTCTTCGCCCGCCTCCATCAGCTGGTCGGCGATCGGCTGCTCGATCAGCCGGCCGACCCGGCGGACCGCCAGCATCACCGAGGTGTCGGACAGCTCGCCGGTGACCACCGACGTCACCCGGTCGACGAGCTCGTGGGCCTCGTCGACGACGACGACCTCGTGCTCGGGCAGCACCGGCAGGTCGCCCATGGCGTCGATGGCGAGCAGCGCGTGGTTGGTCACGACCACGTCGACCTCGCCCGCCCGCGCCCTGGCGAGCTCGGCGAAACATTCGGCGCCGCTCGGGCAGCGGGTGGCTCCCAGGCACTCCTGCGCGCTCACCGAGAACTGCCGCCACGCCTGCTCGCTCACGCCGGGCACCAGCTCGTCGCGGTCGCCGGTCTCGGTCTCCTCGGCCCACTCCTGGATGCGCTGCACCATGCGGCCGGTGGCGCTCACCTCGCGCGGGTCGAAGAGCTGGTCCTGCTCGTCCTCCTCGGGCCAGCCCGCCGTCGCCTTGTAGCGGCACAGATAGTTACGCCGGCCCTTGAGAATGGCGAACGTCGGCTCGTGCGGCAGCTCCTTGCCCAGCGCCTCGGAGAGCCTCGGCAGGTCGCGGTCGACGAGCTGGCGCTGCAACGCGATCGTGGCCGTGGAGATCACGACCGGTTTCTCGCTGTCCATCGCGTGGCGGATCGAGGGCACGAGGTAGGCCACTGACTTGCCGGTGCCCGTGCCCGCCTGGACCGCCAGGTGCGTGTTGTCGTCGAGGGCCTGCCGCACGGCCTGGACCATGGTGATCTGGCCCTGCCGTTCGCTCCCTCCGAGAGCGTTGACCGCGATGCTGAGCAGTTCGTCCACTGACGGGAGATGGGAGTCCGGCACGGCACTAAACGCTACCCGCATTCCAGGGCCGCCGCGCCGAACGCGGCGTGATCGGCCAGACGCATCCCGGCATTCCTGAATCGGCGCGACGGCACGCATGGCACACTGGTCGATCGGGACTCCAGCTGGTGTCAGAAAGTCTCCACCGAGCGTGACCAGAGGGAATCCCGGTGTAGGTGGGAAGACCGGTCCCGTAGGGTTTTCCGGGGTTGAGTGGACGAATAAAGGCTGGTTAAAGCAATATGTCCTCCATGTCGGAAGTTGTCCCCTTGCCGTCGTTCGGCGAAGTCTTCTTCGATGCGCGAGGTCAGGAACGGTGTCTCCGCGTCACGTGGCACGAGGGCACACTGGTCCTCAGCCTCTGGCGGGGCGAGATGTGCACGGCGAGCTTCCGCATGCCCATGGAGGACGTCGGGCGGCTGCTCGACACCCTCGACGACGGCTACGCCGAGGCCACGGGCGAGCAGCCGGCGGTGCCCGCGCAGGAGCCGGGCACCGAGGTCATCCCCGGCACCGGCCAATACCACCGGCCGCCCCAGCACGCTCAGCAACCGCCGCAGCAGCCGCAGCCCGACGACCGGCCCACGGCGGCCCTGTCGCCCAACGACGTCCTCGTGGCCAGGGGCGCGCCGCCGGCCCCCCGGGACAAACTGGTGGCCTCGTACGGTGAGACCGCGGCGCCGAGGGAGCACCACGCGCCCGCCTACGGCGAGACCGCGGCCCTCAGAGAGCAGCACACCCCCGCCTACGGCGAGCGGGCCCCCTTCACCGGCCCTCAATACGTCGATCAGACCGCCCCGCAACAGGCCTACACCGGTGACCCTTTCAGCGGCCCTCAGTACGCCGCCGACCCGATGAGCGGCCCGCACTACATCCAGCAGGGCCAGGCCGAGCCCTTCACCGGCCCTCAGTACGTCGAGAACGAACCGGTCTACCAGATGCCCGGCGACCAGCGTCGTCAGGCGCCGGCCAGCACCGACCCGCTGGGCTTCCCTTCGCAGGCCGCCGACCCCTACCAGCCTGCCCAGCAGCACCGGCCCGACTACCCGTCGGACCCGTACCCGTCCGACCCTTACGGACGCCGCTCCGACACCTCCTACCGGCAGCCCCAGCCGCAACAACCGCAGCCGCAACAGACCCAGCCGAGCACGGCCGGTCTGGGCACCCCCATGCACGGCATCCCGGGGGCCGGCCGGCCTCGCCCGGCCCCGCAGCAACGTCAGGCGCCGCCCCACCAGAACCCCGTGGACCCGCTGCTGACCCTCGGCCGCCATGAACAGGGTGATCCCGAGATGACCCGCCCGTACGTCGGGGACCCGATGTTCTCCACGGGCGAGCGCCTGCGTCCCGAGCAGCCGGACTACCACGAAAGAAGCGACCGCAGGGAGTGGTGACGCGCGCCCGCCGGTCCGTCGCCGCAACGCCTCCGCCGCGCGCCCCGTCCGCCTGACGCGTCATCGCCCCCCGCACGCCGTGCGCCGCACCTCGCCCCCTGGCGCGGGGTCCGCTCACACGGGATCCGTCGGCGCGGTGACCGTTCCCGCGCGACGTGAGCGGGCCACGCTCCTCCCGCGGGTACGTTCACGGCGGGGTGATCGGGCCGAGGGGGAGGGGAGCGCCGGTGAATCCCACCATGGGCCTGGACCCGGAGCTGGCGCTGTTGGTGTTCCTGCCGCCGCTGCTCTACTCCGCCGTGCTCGACAGCTCCTACCTGCGGCTGCGTGAGGTCAGGCGGCCCGTGGGGCTGCTGTCGGTCGGGCTGGCGCTGGCGTACGACCTGTCGTGGGTGTTCGAGCGTACGCGCGACTCGCTGGTCGAGAACGCGCTGATGTTGCTGATCCCGTTCGCCGCCCAAAGAGGCGATGCTGGAGCGCTAACCCATCCGGCTGTCCACGAAGCACCAGCGCCACTGCTCGCCGGGTTCGTAGGACTGCATCACAGGATGGCTGGTGGCGTGGAAGTGGGCGGTGGCGTGTTTGGCCGGCGAGGAGTCGCAGCAGCCGATGTGACCGCACTCCAGGCAGCGCCGCAGGTGCACCCACCGGCCTCCGTCGGCCAGGCATTCCTCGCAGCCCTCCGGCGTCCTCGCCGCCGGGTCGTCGGCCTGGGAAAGGTGTTCGCACGTGGCCATAGACCCATTCTATGACCGCCGTGCGGCTCGGCCCTTGGCGGGGCGCCGGCGCCCCGCCGCAGGCGGGCTCCTCCGCGCCACTCGATGAACACGGCGGTGTCACCGAGCGTGGGGAACTCCCCGGTCTTCTCGACCTTCTTGGGCGTGGATCCCGGCTCGGTGCCGCAGAGGTAGTGCGGTCTCCGGCCAGCGGGCGCATTAAGGGAGTTGCGTTCCCGGGCTTTCCGGGTTTTCCGCATCACGCCGCCCGGGGCGGCAGAGCTCGTCGCAGCCGCCGAACCGGGCCGTGTCCATCGGGGTGAACGACGTCGGCGTCACGCGCTTCAGCGCCGCCGCCATCGTGTCCCGCCAGATGGGCCCGGGCACGCTCGCGCCCTGCACCGCGCCGTGGTAGCGGCCGCCGAGCGTCACCCCGACGAGCTTGTGCCGCTGGGAGCCGCGCGGGTCGCCGACGCTCACCGCGCCCGCCAGGTCGGGGGTGAACCCGGCGAACCACGCCGCCGCGTAGTCGTCGGTGGTGCCGGTCTTGCCCGCCGCATCACGGCCGATGCCGCCGACGCCGCTCATCGTGCCCTTGGTGAAAACGCCCGACAACACGGACGAGGCCGCGTCCGCGACGGCGGGGTCGAGGACCTGGCGGCATTTCGGCCGGTAGCGGGTGGTCGAGCCGTCCCGGTCGGTGATGCGGGTGATCGCCATCGGCGCGCAGTGGCGGCCGCGCGCCCCGATCGCCGCGTACGCGTTCGCCACGGTCACCGGGTCCATCTCGTTGATGCCGAGCGTGAACGTCTCGTACTCCTGCAGCTTCTTCCCGTCCGCGCGGCGGATCCCCAGCGACTCGGCCATCGTGACCGTCTCGCACAGCCCGACCCGCTGCTCCAGCTCCATGAAGAACGTGTTGACGGAGTCCCACGTGCCGGTGCGCAGCGTCTTCCAGCCCGGCGAGCCCTCGTCGTTGGTGACCGTGTGCGTGGGGTCGCCGACGTTCTCGCCCGCGCAGTTCTTGAACGAGGCGTACCCCGGCGCGCGGTATCCGGCGCCCGCCTTGAGGCCGTCGTCCACCTTCATGCCCTGCTGCAACGCGGCGAGCAGGGTGAACGTTTTGAACGTGGAGCCCGCCTGAAATCCCGCCCCGCCCCCGTGCGCGGCGTCCGCGACCACGTTGTACGAGATCTCGTTCCTGGCGGCGCTGCGGCCGTAGCGCCTGCTCGCGGCCATCGCCCTGATCGCGCCGGTGCCCGGCTGGACCAGGGCCTCAGCGGCCACGGCGCGGTCCGAGGGCCTGACCCACGTCGTGATCGCCCGGTCGGCGGCGGCCTGCATGGCCGGATCGATCGTGGTCCTGATGGTCAGGCCGCCGCGGTTGAGCCTGGCCAGGCGTGCCTCGGCGGTCGGGCCGAAGCCGGGGTCGCTGAGGATCTCATGCCTGACATAAAGGCAAAAGTACGGATATTTGCTGGATTCGCAGCCGCCGGGGAGCTTCGTGCCCCTGTATCCCAGCCCGGTGGCCTTGGCCTTCGCCGCCTCGGCCGGGGTGATCGTGCCGAGTTCGGCCATCCGGCCCAGCACGACGTCGCGCCGCGCGCGCAGCCTCTCGCGCTGCGCCCTGCCCAGGTTGGGGTCGGTGGCGTTGGGATCCTGCACGGCCCCGGCCAGCGTCGCCGCCTGGGGCAGGGTCAGGTCGGAGGCCTTGACGCCGAAGAAACGTTTCGCCGCCGCCTCCACGCCATAGGCGCCCGCGCCGAAATACGCGATGTTCAGATATTTTTCGAGGATCTGGTCCTTGGTGTACTTCTCCTCGACCCCCATGGCGTAACGCAGTTCGCTGAGCTTGCGCGCGTAGCTGGCCTCCACCGCCGCGTCACGCTCCTCGTCACTGTCGGCCGAGTTGAGCAGCACCTGCTTGACGTACTGCTGGGTGATGCTCGACCCGCCCTGGCTGACCCGGCCCGCCCGCAGGTTCGCGGCCAGCGCCCGGAGCGTGCCCTCGACGTCGATCGCGCCGTGCTCGTAGAAGCGGTAGTCCTCGATCGAGACGATGGCCGTCTTCATCACGTCGGCGATCTCGTCGAAGCCGACGACCTCGCGGTATTCCTCGTAGAAGCGGGCGATCTCCTTCCCCCTGGCGTCCTGCACGATCGTGACCTCCGCCGGCGGCGGCTCGACGAGCTCGGCGGGCTCGAGGTTCACCCCTTCGGCCGCCGCCACGAACCCGAACCCCGCGCCGCCCACGGCGGGCAGCGCGATCCCCGCGACCAGCACGCCCGCCGCCACCCCCACGGCGGCGAGGCGGACGATCTGCGTCCCCCGGCGTGCCATCAGAGTCTGCCGAGCCCGCGGGCCAGGATGGTGGCGGTCTTCGCGATGGTCTTGTCGTCGGCGGCCAGGCCAGGCGTGCGGTTGGTGTAGATGGCCATGATGATGGGAGCGGCCTTCTTGTCCGGCCAGATGACGGCGATGTCGTTACCGCCGCCGAACCCGTCGGAGTTGGTGCCGGTCTTGTCGCCGATCGTCCAGGTCTTGGGCAGGCCGGCGCGGATGCGGGCGTCTCCGGTCTTGTTCGCGATCAGCCAGGCGTTGAGCCGGGCGCGGTCCTTGGCGTCGAGCGCCTTGCCGTACGTGACGGCGCGCAGGTCGCGGGCGATGGCCGACGGGGTGGTGGTGTCGCGCCGGCTCTTGGGCGTCCAGTCGTTGAGCTCGGTCTCCCAGCGGTCGAGGCGTGAGACGCGGTCGTTCAGCGACCGGAAGTACCTGGTCAGCCCGGCCGGTCCGCCGATCTGCTTCAGGACCATGTTGCCCGCGGTGTTGTCGCTCATGGTGATGGCGGCGTCGCAGAGCGCGGCCACGGTCATGCCGTCCTTGACGTGCTTCTCCGTGACGGGGGAGTAGTCCACCAGCTCGCGGGCCGTCCACCGGACGCGCTTGTTCATCAGCCCCGGCCGGGAGGTGCGGGCCTTGTGCAGCACCGCCGCGCACGCCATCGCCTTGAACGTGGACAGCAGCGGGAACCGCTCGCCCGATCGGTACGCGATCGTCCTGCCGGTGGCGGTGTCGATCGCGTACGCGCCGATGCGGCCCTTGAACGAGCGTTCCAGGGCCCGCAACTCCTTCGCGGCCCGGGCCTGCCCGGACGTGACCGTCGTGGCCGAGGCCGTGCCGGTGACGAGACCGCACCCCAGGAGGGTGATCGTCAGAGCGGTCGCCGTCGCCGCCCGGAGGTGTCGCATGTCGAATCCTTCGCCGTCGTCCGTCAGAGGGCAGGAGCAAAGCAGATGCGATCAGCGGATGTCTAATAGCGATATCGCGAAGGGAGCGATATCCGATCACGCATGACGCCAGGTGAGCAGCACCATTCCGCCGGCGATGGCCAGCCCGAGCGCGTGCAGGCACAGGGTCGGCACGATGCCGAGCGCGCCGCCGAGCACCCCCGCCGCCGCCATGCCGGCCAGCGAGGTGGCCGCCTGGGCGCTGCCCAGCAGGCCGATGACGCCGCCGCGGCGATCGTCGGTGGTGACGGTCTGGGCCAGGGTGGTGAAGCCCGCCATCGCGGCCGCCGCCGGCACGCCGGCCAGCACGATCAGCACGAGCGCGGGCCAGAGTGCGGGCCCGGATGCGGGCCCGCATCCGGGCCCGCATCCGGGCAGGGCAAGGGGGTAGGCGAACAGCGCCAGATCGACCGCCCCGAACACGATCGTCCCCCAGCCCAGTAACCCCCGCGGGGTCGCCCTTCCCGGGCGGGCCGCGACGACGAGCCCGCCGAGCAGCCCGCCGACCGCCTGCACCGACAGGAACAGCCCGTACGCGTCGCCGCCGCCGCCGAGGACGTCCGCGACGAAGGGCGCGGCCAGCGTGGCGAAGATCCCCTCGCCAGCCCTGTGATCACCATGTACGCCACCAGCACGCGCACGCCCGCGTTCCCCATGGCCAGGCGGAGCCCCGAGATCCACTGTCCGCCCGCCGACATCGACCTCGCGGGCCGTCCCGGCGCCCGCACCGCCGCCTGCAGGGCCGCCGAGACGACGAAGCTGGTGACGTCGACGAGCACGACGGCGGGCAGCCCGCCCGCGCTGACGGCGACGCCGCCCAGCATCGCTCCCAGCAGGCGGGCCAGCTGCCCGCTCTGCCCGTGCAGGGCGTTGGCGCGCACGAGCTGGGACTCCGCCACGACCTGCGGGAGCAGCGCCTTCTGCGCGGGCACGAGCACCGTGCTGAGAACGCCCGTCCAGAGCGCGACCGCGTACACGATCCACATCTGGGCCGGGTCGCGCACCGCCAGCAGCGGCAGCAGCCCGAGGGCGAGCAGCAGCTCGGTGACCACCAGCAGCCGCCGGCGGTCCCAGCGGTCGGCCAGCATCCCGGCCACCGATCCGAGCAACACGTCGGGCAGCCGCGAGACCACCAGCATGATGGCGGTGGACAGCGTCGAGCCGGTGAGCTGGTAGACGTGGAAGGCCAGGCCGGTGCTGATCGCCCAGTCGCCGGTCTGCGAGACCACGCCGGCGAGGAGCAGCCGCCGGTAGTCGCGGTTGCCGCGCAGCGGTCCCGGCGCCCGGGACGCCGCCCCGGCCGGCATCCGGGAGACCGCGCCGGACACCGCGGTGCCCGGTGTCCCGGGCGGCTCCCCGGACGGCTCCCCGGACGGCTCCCCGGACGGCTCCCCGGGCGGTGTCCCGGCGGGCGCCTCAGCCATCGCAGCCGGCCGGCGGCAGCGGGACGACGACCTGCGTCAGGAGCACGGGCCGGGCGCCGTCGGGCTGCGCCGCCGGGTCGCCCACGCGCGCCATCAGCGGCTCCAGCAACTCCGTGATGGCCGCGCCGATCTCGGCTACCTCGTCGGGAGTGGCATGGAGGTAGAAGTTGCCGATCCCGCCGACCGAGCGCCACGGCTCCGGCTCCTCCTGCCGCCGCTCCCCCCAATCCGCCAGCCGCGCCAGCGCCCGCTCGGCGATGACCTGCTCCAGCAGGCTCCTGGCGGCCGAGTGCTCGAGCCCGGGCACGCCGTCGTCCCACTCCTGGACGCGCTCGGTCACCTTCCACGGCCGCTCGCGCTCGTCGCGGGCCTCGGCCTGCTCCACGAAGCCGTATTTGGCGAGCTGCCGCAGGTGGTAGGAGGCCAGCGCCTGGCTGACGCCGGTCTCGCGCCCGGCGTCGGCGGCGGTCGTGGGGCCCGCCCGCAGCAGCAGCTCGTGCAGTGCCAGCCGGACGGGATGAGCGAAGGCCCGCATGGCCGCCGGGTCGTCGAGCCGCCGGCGCGAGAATTCCAAAGACATGCTTGGAATCTTCGGGCTCGGGGGAAAGCTATGTCAAGGAAATCCTTGGCATCAGGAATCCGTTTGCCGGAACGGCAAGCCGATGTGTGCGCGCCGCCCCCGGGCCCGCATGATGCGAAGAGCAAACCCGTTGGGAGGACGCATGACCGATCACCCGTCTTTCTCGCCCGCCGAGGTGCGGCACCGGCTGGTGGAGACGCCCGGCGGCCGCATCCACGTGGCGGAACAGGGCACAGGCCCCCTGGTCCTGCTGGTCCACGGCTTCCCCGAGTCGTGGTATTCCTGGCGGCACCAGCTTCCCGCCCTCGCCGCGGCGGGCTTCCGCGCGGCGGCCATCGACGTACGCGGCTACGGCCGCTCGTCCAAGCCCGCGCAGGCGCACGCGTACCGGATGCTCGACCACGTCGCCGACAACGTCGCCGTCGTGCGCGCGCTCGGCGAGCGGTCCGCGGTGGTCGCGGGCCACGACTGGGGGTCGCCGATCGCCGCCAACAGCGCCCTGCTCAGGCCGGACGTGTTCACCGCGGTGGCCCTGTTCAGCGTGCCCTATTCTCCGCGCGGGCCCGTCCGGCCCACCGACGCCTTCGCCCGCCTCGGCGGGGATGAGGAGTTCTACGTCAGCTACTTCCAGCGGCCCGGGCGGGCGGAGGCGGAGATCGAACCCGACGTCCGCGGCTGGCTGGCGGGAATCTACGCCGCGCTCTCGGCCGGCACGATGCCCGCGACGGGCGTCTCCTCCGTTCCCGAAGGCGGCCGGCTCTCCGACCGTTTCCCCAAGGGCGAGCTGCCGTCCTGGCTCACCGAGGCCGACCTCGACGTCTACGCCGGCGAGTTCGAGCGGACCGGGCTGACCGGCGCCCTCAACCGCTACCGCAACGTCGACCGCGACTGGGAGGACCTCGCCGCGTGGGACGGCGCCGCGATCACCCAGCCCGCGCTGTTCGCCGGAGGCGAGCTCGACCCCACCACCACCTGGATGGCCGGCGCGATCAAGGCGCTCCCCGAGACGATGCCGGGCCTGACCGCCTCCGACATCCTCGACGGCTGCGGCCACTGGCTCCAGCAGGAGCGCCCAGGCGAGGTCAACCGCCTCCTCATCGGCTGGCTCCAGGGCCTCCCCGCCAGGTGAACCGCCGTCTGCGTGCGGGCCGCCGGCCGGCTCGAGAGCCTCGCCCGGACGAACCGCGTGCGGGCGACCGGGGTTTCGGTCGCGTCTACTGTCCGAAAAGCAGCGGTCACGTCGCGTGGCCGTTCGTTGGGTAGGGTCGAAACATGCGCCACCTCAAGAGCCGGTTCCTGCCCCTTGCCGCTTTCGCCGTGTGCCTTGTCGCCGCCGGGTGCGGCGAGGTCAACGACACCATCGACAAGGCCCAGGCGTGCCTGGAGGCGCCGAAGATCGTCACTGATCTGGGCGCGCAGATCGCCAAGCTGACCGACGACCCGCAAGCCATGGACAAGGCGCTCGACGACGCCGCGACCAAGCTCAACGATGTGGCCGACAAGGCCACCAACACCACGCTCAAGGAGGCCACCGACGACCTGGCCGCGACCCTGAGCGGCATCTCCGTCACCAGCGTCAACGACGCCGTCGACGCGGCGCAGAAGGTCGGCACCGACTCGGCCGCCTACCTGGAGAAGGTCGCCAAGGCCTGCACCGGCTGACCCTCGACAGAAAGGGCAATCCCGACTTCTCTAGGGGAAAAGTAGACGAATTACCGTTTTTGTCATGGAACCCGACCCGCGTTTCACCTTGGCCAACGAACGCACCTTCCTCACCTGGCTGAGCACGGCGCTGGCGCTCAGCGCGGGCGGCGTGGCCATGGCGGCGGTGCCGGCCGACATGTTCGTGCCCTGGATCCGCACAGCCCTGGCCATCATGCTCGTCACCCTCTCCGCGCTGGCCGCGGGCCTGGCCTACCCACGCTGGCGCAACATCCAGCGCGCCCTGCGCCGGCAGGCGCCGCTGCCCCCGCCCGCGCTCGCGGCCGTCTTCGGCTACGGCGTCGCGGCCGTCGCCGTGATCGCCCTCGTCCTCATCGTCCTGTCGATCTGAGGCCGCGGGTGGGGGAGGAGGCGAAGGCGCCCGACGAGGAGATCTGGGACCAAGGGCTGCAGAGCGAACGCACCCGGCTGGCCTGGGTGCGTACGGCGGTGGCCCTGGCGACCGGCGGGCTGGGCGCGGCCGGCCTGTCCGCCAGGCACGACCTGCCCCTCCTCGCCGTCACGGTGTTCGCCCTGGCCGCGCTCTGCGGCGCCGTGCTGCTGATCAGGACCAGGGCCCGGTTCCGCCGGGTGCAGGCCGCCCTGCACGGCGGCCGGCCCCTGGACTCCCGGCTGGACGCCGTCGTCGCATGGCTCGGCACGTTGTGCCTGGTCGCGGGTGCCATCGCCTTCGTGTTCACGGTCAGGTAGCCGGCACGCGGGCCAGGGTTGCGATGTTCCCCCAGGCGGGCGGAGACTCGGAAACGAGGGGGTGACCTCGTTGACCGAAGAACTCAGGACCGTGCCCTTCGAATGCCGCCGCTGCTGGCATGTCTGGGAAGAGCAGTATCTGGTCAGGCGCATCGACGACCGCCACGGCAACGAGACCGAGGTGTGGCTGCGCGACGGCCTGCCCGCGCTGCCTCCAGGGCCGGGCGTGATCTGCCCGCACTGCGGGTGCCAGCAGTCCACCAGGTTCCCGGACGGCTATCTGTCGCGTCATCCGGAGCTCGTCCCACCGGCTGAGCCCGGCGTTCCCGACGCGACGCCGCTGCTCAGCCCGGTGCAGCGGCGCCGCCGGGGCCTGACCTGACTCTCGGTGAGGTGGTCGTGCCCGCGGTCCGGCCGGGTGAGGCGCCCGCTGATCGGACCCGCCTACCCGGCCGGCTGCTGATCGCGCTGGGCGTGCCGCTGGTCGCGTTCCTCGCGTACGAGCTGTACGCCGGTTTCGCGGCGGCGGCCCACCCGCACGGCTAGCTCAGGCTGTCGAGCCAGGCCTGGTGCAGGCCCGCGAACCGCCCGGAGGCGGCGATGAGCCTGGCCGGCGGGCCGTCCTCGACGACCTCCCCCCGCTCCATCACCAGCACCCGGTCGGCGATCTCCACCGTCGACAACCGGTGCGCGATGATCAGCGCGGTCCTGTCCGCGAGGATCGTGCGCAGCGCACGCTGGACGAGCCGTTCGCTCGGCACGTCGAGGCTGGAGGTGGCCTCGTCGAGGATGAGCACCGCGGGATCGGCGAGGAACGCCCTGGCGAACGCGACGAGCTGCCGCTGGCCGGCCGACATGCGGCCGCCCCGCTTGCCCACCTCGGTGTCGTAGCCGTCGGGCAGGCCGGCGATGAACTCGTGCGCGCCGATCGCCTTGGCGGCCTCGCGCACCTGCCGGTCGGTCGCGTCAGGGCTGCCGAACCTGATGTTGTCGGCGACCGTGCCGCTGAACAGGAAGTTCTCCTGCGTGACCATGACCACGGCCTGGCGCAGCGTGGGCTCGTCCAGCGTGCGCAGGTCGACGCCGTCGAGCAGCACGCGGCCCTCGGTGGGGTCGTAGAAGCGGGAGATCAGCTTGGCCAGCGTCGTCTTGCCCGCGCCCGTCGCGCCGACCAGGGCCACGCTCTGCCCGGCCGGGATCGTCAGGTCGAGGCGGGGCAGGATCGGCATCTCCTCGACGTAGGCGAACCTCACGCCCTCGAAGCGCACCTTGCCGCGCGCCCCGCCCGGCGGCAGCGCCGCGGGCTCGCGCGGCTCGGGCACGGACGGCTCCTCCTCCAGCACGCCGGACAACTTCTCCAGCGCCGCGCCCGCCGACTGCAGCGTGTTGTAGAACTGGCTGACCTCCTGCATCGGCTCGTAGAACTGGCGCAGGTAGAGCAGGAACGCCGCCAGCACGCCGACCTTGACCTCACCGTGGAGCGCCAGCCAGCCGCCGTAGAGCAGCACCCCGCCGATCGTCATGTTGCCGATGAGCTTGATGCCGGTCATGAACGTCGCGCCGAGCTGCATGCTGCGGGCGTTGGCGCCGCGGTAGTCGTCGTTGAGCTGCTGGAAGATCTCCTGGTTGCGGGGCTCCCTGCGGAAGGCCTGCACGGCGCGGATGCCGGTCATCGACTCCACGAAGTGCACGATCACCAGCGCCACCGTCTCGCGCGTGCGGCGGTAGACGATCGCCGACTGCCGGCGGAACCACTTGGTGAACAGCAGCAGGATCGGCAGCGGGACCAGCGCCACCAGGCCGAGGTGCACGTCGAGCACCAGCAGCAGCACCGCCGTGCCCACCATGGTCAGCACGGCCTTGACCAGTGCGTCGAACCCCGACTGGAGCAGCTCGGCGATGGCCTCGATGTCGGAGGTCAGCCGCGAGATGACCCGCCCGGAGGTGTACTGCTCGTGGAAGCTCAGCGACAGGCGCTGGAAGTGGTCGAACACCCTCCTGCGCAGCTCCAGAAGGATGCTCTGGCCGATCCGGCCCGACAGCCGCAGGAACGCCTGCCGCGTGACCGCCTGCGTGACGGCCGCGGCCAGGATCACCCCGACCACGGTCAGCAGCACGGAGGGGCCGGATCCCTGCCGGATCGGCGGGATGCCGGAGTCGATCCCGATCGAGACCAGGAAGGGGATCGACAGGCCCGCCGCGTTCGAGACCACGATGATCCCGACCAGCAGCGTGATCTTCTTCCGGTACGGGCGCAGCAGGTTGCCCAGCAGCCGCCGGGAGCGCGCCCGCAGCAGGACGGAGACCTTCTCCGGCAGCTCGTCCTGGTCCTCGGAGGCGACGCCGCGCCAGGACGCCGCGCCGGACGCGTTCGGCGGGGGCGGTGTCGTGGTCGCGGTCATCGCAGAGCCCCTTCCGACGCGCCGTCGAAGTCGGCGTCCTGGGCGAGCAGCTCGCGGTATTCGGGCACCTCGGCCAGCAGCTCCTGGTGCTGCCCGACGTGCGTGATCGTGCCGTTGCGCAGCAGCGCCACCTTGTCGGCCAGCAGCACGGTGGAGGCGCGGTGGGCGACGACGATGCCGGTCGCCTCGCGCAGCACGTGCCGCAGCGCTTCCTCCACGAGGGCCTCGGTCTCGACGTCGAGCGCGGACAGGGTGTCGTCGAGGACCAGGATCCGCGGCCTGCTCAGCACCGCCCTGGCCAGGGCGAGCCGCTGCCGCTGGCCGCCGGACAATGACAGGCCCTGCTCGCCGATGCGGGTGTCGAGCCCCCACGGCAGGTCGTAGACGAACATGGCCTGCGCGGTCTCGATGGCCGCCGCGAGCTCTTCCTCGGTGGCGTCGCGCCGGCCGAGCATGAGGTTCTCGCGCACGCTCATCGAGAACAGCGTCGGCTCCTCGAACGCGGTGGCCACCACCTGGCGCAGCGTTGTCAGCTTGAGGTCGCGTACGTCCTGCCCGTCGATCGTGACGCGGCCCGAGGTGGGGTCGAGCAGGCGGGGCACCAGCGCGGTCAGCGTGGTCTTGCCCGCGCCTGTCGCGCCCACGACGGCGACCGTCTCGCCGGGCTTGACCTCGAGCCACACGTCGCGCAGCACCGGCTCGTCGGCGTCGGCGAAGCGGAACCCGACCCCTTCGAAGCGGAGATGGCCGCGCGGCCGCTCGATGGTCTGGGTGCCGCCCTCGATGGCCGGGACGGTGTCCATGACCTCCATGAGGCGGTCGGCGGAGGTCATGGCCTCCTGGGCCATGGCGAGGATGTAGCCGAGGCTCGCGATGGGCCACACGAGCTGCAACATCAGCGTGGTGAACGCCACCAGCGCGCCCAGCGTCAGCGCGCCCGAGCCGACGGCCAGTGCTCCGAGCAGCAGCACCAGGGCCAGGGTGATGTTGGGGATGATCTCCAGGAAGGAGAAGAACCGGGCCGACAGCCGCACCTTGTCCATCGAGCTGCCGTACACCTTGAGCGCGGCGTCGTCGTAGCGGTCGTAGACGTGGTGGCGGCGGCCGAACGCCTTGATCGTGCGGATGCCGAGCGCGGACTCCTCGACGAGCGTGGCGAGGTCGCCCTGCTCGTCCTGCACCTGGCGGGAGATCTTGATGTAGCGCTTCTCGAAGCGCAGCGACGTCCAGATGATCGGCACGGCCGAGGCCAGCACCAGCAGCCCGAGCGGCCAGTACTTGTTGAGCAGCAGCACGGTCACCGTGATCAGCTGCAGGATGTTCATGACCAGGAAGAGCATGCCGAAGCCGAGGAACCGGCGGATCGTCGACAGGTCGGTGGTCGCCCGGGATAACAGCTGGCCCGACTGCCAGTCGCCATGGAAACCCATGGGCAGGCGCTGCAGGTGCTCGTAGAGGTCGTCGCGGATGCGGGTCTCCAGGCCGAGCACCGGTTTGACCTGGGCCCATCGCCTGAAGAAGATCAGCAGGGCTTCGACCACGCCGACGCCGACCGCGAGCAGGCCGAGGGGGAGCAGCCCCGCGGAGTCACCGTGGGCCACGGGGCCGTCGATGACCTGCTCGCTGATGAGCGGGAGCGCGAGGCCGGCGCCGATGCCGACGATCGCGGCCAGCCAGATGAAGACCAGTCTGGCGGCGTACGGGCGGAGGTAGGACTTCATCCGCCACAGGGAGTTGGAGGACAGCAGGGGACGGCGAGGTTTGTGCGTATCGGGAGGCATCCCATCTAGGCTAATACGTGGGATCAACAGATTTTCTGTGGCCTGGAGGTGGGTTTCACGTTTCTGACGTGGGAAAACGTGAATGACCATGCATGCTTCGGCCGACCATCACTTTTGTTGTGGTCTGTTGGGGAATGTTCCTCGAGGCTGCTCGACCTTGCGAGGATTCATGATCGACAGTACGGAACTACCCCACCTGCGCCGCTGCGTCGAACTGGCCAGGCAGGCGCTGGAGGAGGGCGACGAGCCGTTCGGCTCGGTCCTCGTCTCCGGCGACGGCACCGTCCTGGCGGAGGACCACAACCGGGTGGCCTCGGGTGACCGCACCCGCCATCCGGAGTTCGAGCTGGCGCGCTGGTCGGCGGCGAACATGACGCCGCAGGAACGCGCCGCCGCGACCGTCTACACCTCCGGCGAGCACTGCCCGATGTGCGCCGCCGCCCACGCCTGGGTGGGGCTGGGCCGGATCGTGTACGTCGCGTCGTCGCAGCAGCTGGCCGGCTGGCTGAGCGAGCTGAAGGTGCCCCCGCCGCCCGTGCGCACGCTCCCCGTCAACGAGGTCGCGCCGGAGGTGACGGTGGAGGGGCCGGTGCCCGAGCTCGCCGACGAGGTCCGCGAGCTGCACCGCCGTTGCTACGCCGGGTCCTGAACACCCCCTGGCACGGCCCATGGCCGGCCGTCCCTGGAATGCACCGGGCCCACCGAGCCCGGGGCGCCCCTCCTGCGGGTCACGGAGGTGCATCCAGGGCGCAGGCAGGGCACCCGGTGACGTCCGGGTGCCCGTCCCGCTTCTAGTACCAATTGTGCGATCTGAAATGACCCCAGGCGCCGCAAGGCCGGCCGTACCTCCCCTTGATGTATGCCAGGCCCCACCGGATCTGCGTCTCGGGGTTGGACCGCCAGTCGTGGCCCGCGCCCCGCATCTTGCCCGCGGGCAGCGCCTGCGGGATGCCGTACGCTCCGGACGAACGATTGCGGGCCCGGTGGTTCCAGTTGCTCTCCCTGGTCCACAGGTTGTCCAGGCAGCGGAACTCCTTGAGGTTCCACGATCGCTGGACGACCTGCCCCAGGGCGATCCGCTTGTTCCTGCTGGCCGGTTTCCCGGCCGTGATCTTCGGTTGCGCTGTCGTGGTCCACACCCGGGTCTTCGGCTGCGCCTGCGTGGTCCAGAGCCGGGTCCTGGGCTGCGCCGGCATGGTCCAGATCCCGGTTCTGGGTTGCGCCGGCGTGGTCCAGGCCCGGGTCTTGGCCGGAGGCGCTGTCTCCGCCCGGGCCGGCGTGCCACCGAACGCGGTGAGCGCGGTGACGGAGATGAGAGTGCTGCTGAGCGCGCGTTTGCTGTCCAAGTCGATCCTTGCTGTCGGGCCGCGTGCGGACGGACGCTTCTTCCTGCGCCTCGTGCCGGTCCGCGTCCGTGGCTCGGACGCGGAGAGTCCGCGTGGCCTTCCGGGATTCCGGTGTCCGCCCGATCGTGCTGGGCGGCCCGGAAGGCGCCGCGACGTGTCCTCTAGCACGATTCCTATTACGCTCCGTAATCGCGGGTCGCGCATCGCGACACGGCGTGGACAGGTGTTTGTTGCACCGTTGCGGATAAAAGGCCCGCTCGCTGGGCCGGGATTGCCCGCCCCGTCGCGCACATGGGGCGGGCTTGCCGGAAAACGCGGCCAACCCTGAGGTTTGGCTCAGCGACAAGGGTGGGATGGGGCGTTCTCCCCGGGCGGGGACACGGCGCGCCGGACCGCTGCTCGATGGGAGCGAGACGGGGTCAGGCAGCGCGGAAAGTCCCGGCCCGCGGCGTTCTGTAGGGTCAGGGCCATGAGTCTCAGCGACATTCCGCTCCGCACCCTCGACGACGCTCCCACTACGCTCGGTGACCTTGCGGCCGGCAAAGCCGCCCTGATCGTCAACGTGGCCTCCCGGTGCGGCCTCACCCCGCAGTACGCCGGCCTGGTCAAGCTCCAGCAGGAGTACGGCCCGCGCGGCTTCACGGTGATCGGCATGCCCTGCAACCAGTTCGCCGGCCAGGAGCCGGGCACGGCGGAGGAGATCCGGCACTTCTGCGCGGCGACCTACGGCGTCGACTTCCCGCTGCTGGCCAAGGCCGATGTCAACGGTCCCGGCCGCCACCCGCTCTACGCCGAGCTCACCCGGACGCCCGACGCCGACGGCGAGGCCGGTGACGTCCAGTGGAACTTCGAGAAGTTCCTGGTGAACCGGGAGGGCGAGGTCGTCGGCCGCTTCCGCCCGCGCACGGCCCCGGAGGACCCCGCCCTCGTCGCGGCCGTCGAGAAGGTGGTGTAGCCGCCGGTGGCGGCCCGGCGGGACCGGCATCGACCCCGTCCAAGCTCAGTGCACGTGCCCTTCGAGATGGAAAGTCCGTTTGCACGTGTAGTGAGCGTATTGCTGCGGTAAGTAATCAGGGAGTCGTGGCTGGTTCCTTCACCGGCTCCGCACACTGACCTGATGTCCCGCAGGGGGTTCGCGATGACGATCAATCCGTACGCAGGATCGTCCTCCAGCTACGTCTCCGAACCCGCCGCGGGCCCGTACGCGATCGTCGAGCTGATGCCGGGCGTCCGAAACCTGTGCGAATACGTCCGGCTGGCCGCCGGCGAACGGGTGCTGCTGCTCATGGAGCACACCGTCGACCCCGTCGTCGTGCAGGCCATCGCCGCCGGCGCGGCCTTCCGCGGGGCCGACGTCCGCATCCTGTCCGTGCCGCCGTTCAGCGCCGGCGGCTGGGACAGGGAGGCGCCGCTGCAGATCGAGACGGCCGCGTTCCACGAGGCCGACGTCGTGATCAGCGGCACCTGGTGGGGCGAGGTGCACACCGCGCCGCTGTTCTTCGACCAGATCAAGGCGCGCTCGTCCCGCTTCCTGTCGCTGCACATGACCGCCACCGCCGGCGCGCTGCTCACCGGCGGCCGGCTGCCCGCCGAGGTGTTCTACGCGCTGCTGCGCCGGGCGCTGCGGCAGTTGTCGGGGGCCGGGCGCATCCGGGTGACGTCCGGGCGGGGAACCGACGTGACGTTCTCCGGCCTGACCTTCGACCCCGACCCGGGCGCGCTGCGGCCCGGCGACTGGCGGCCCTTCCCGTACGGCGGCGCGAACTTCTGGCCCACCGACACCGAAGGCGTGATCATGATCGAGGACAGCACGGTCACCGGCGTGCCCGGTGAGCCCGTGCTCCTCACCCTCGAAGGCAACCTGGTCCGCAAGATCGAGGGCGGGGCGGAGGCGGAGAGCCTGCGGCGCTACGCCCCCGAGGGCTTCTACATGCGCCACGGCCTGATCGGGCTGAACCCGAAGGTGCGGATCGCCGGCGGGACCCAGTTCGAGCGGGAGAAGCACGCCGGGGCCTTCTACTGCGGCATCGACGGGCTGACCGGCGGCGAGCCCGTCACGACGGGCCCCGGTTTCGCGCACTGCGACTGCCAGATGGACCGGCCCACCGTCACGGTGGACGGCGAGCTCTTCATCGAGCAGGGGCGGCTGCTGCTGCTCGACGAGCCGGAGATCCAGGAGGTGGCCGCGCGGTTCGGCCCGCCGGAGGTGGTCCTCGACGACAACCCGGTCATGATCCTGCCCCGCCGCTACACGGGCCTGTCCGGGCAGTGACCCCCGCCGGCGTCTCGCCGGGGCAGGAGCCCCCGGTCAGCGGCGGGGGCCGCAACTGCCCCTGATGATGAGCTCCGTGGGCAGGACCACGCTCCTGGCCCTCCTGGTGCCCGCGCGCAGGACGAGCTCCGCCGCGCGGTAGCCCATGTCGCGCCCCGGCTGGGCGATCACCGTCAGCGGCGGCGAGCACAACTCGGCCCAGGGCACGTCGTCGTACATGACGAGCGAGACGTCTTTCGGCACTCTCAGGTCGAGTTCCCTGGCCGCCAGCACGGCCGCCTCCCCGAGCACGTTGCCGCCGGCCACCACGGCCGACAGATCGGGGCGGCTCTGGTAGAGGCCGGAGGCGGCGGCGTACGCGGAGTCGCGGCTGCCGGTGCCGAACACGATCAGCTCCTCGTCCACCGGAGCGCCCACGGCCTCCCTGAAGGCGTGCGCGCGGCCCTCGTGGCCGGGGCCGCCGAGGAAGGCGATGCGCTTGTGGCCGAGGCCGCGAAGATAGCGGACCGCCGTCCGGATGCCCGCCCGGTCGTCGGCCACCACGGCGGGGACGTCCAGCGGCCGGGCCGGAGGAGCGGGCGGCAGGCCGTCGAGGGCCATGAGGTCGCCCACGGCGGACGGCCCGGTGTCGCCGGCGGACGCCTGGGAGGGAAGCCGGTCGGCGAAGATCACGGTCATGCCCGCGCGCATCGCCGGGGTCCAGGTTTCCGCGTCTCCTGACGGGACGGCTATCAGGCGGTCTACGCTCTGTTCGAGAAGCATGCCGATCAGGTCGGCCTCCTGCTCGGGGTCGCCGCCCGTCGAGCCCAGGACGACGGGCTCGCCCGCCGAGCGGGCGCAGGCCAGCACGCCTTCCGCCAGTTGCCCGTAGAAGGTGTCGGTCAGGTCGGGGACGAGCAGGCCCATGCCGCCCGTGCGGCGCTGGCGCAGGTTGCGGCCGAGGGCGCTGGGGCGGTAGTCGAGCTGGGCGGCGGCGGCCAGGACGCGCTCCCTGGCGCCGGCGCTGGCCGAGCCGCCCGACAGCACCCGGGAGACGGTGGCGACGCCCACGCCGGCCGCCTCGGCCACATCTTTGATCGTCGCCCGCTTCTCCATGGAAACGATTCCATCATGATTTCCGGAAATCGGGAAGTGCACCGTTTCGGCAACGGCTGGTCACGCTGCAACCCTTGACACCGATGTCCGTTTCGGGTGAGATGCTTGAAAACGTATCCACGCGAGTGGGCACACGGAACCAACATCCGGGCCACAGCCCTGGAGCGCGAAGGAATGTCATGGCATCCATCGTTCTGACGAACGTTGACAAAATCTACGCCGGTGGCGTAAAGGCCGTGAACGGGCTCAACCTTGAGATCAAGGATGGCGAGTTCATGGTGCTGGTCGGTCCGTCCGGTTGCGGTAAGTCGACCGCGCTCCGGATGATCGCGGGCCTGGAGGACATCAGCGGCGGCGAGATCTCGATCGGCGAGAAGGTCGTCAACCACCTGCCGCCCAAGGACCGCGACATCGCGATGGTCTTCCAGAACTACGCGCTCTATCCGCACATGACGGTCGAGGAGAACCTCGCCTTCGGCCTCAAGCTCCGCAAGATGCCGAAGGCGGAGATCCAGAAGCGCGTCGGCGAGGCGGCCAAGATGCTCGGCCTCGAGACCTACCTCAAGCGCAAGCCCGCCGCGCTGTCAGGTGGTCAGCGCCAGCGTGTCGCGATGGGCCGCGCCATCGTGCGTGAGCCGCAGGCCTTCCTCATGGACGAGCCGCTGTCCAACCTCGACGCCAAGCTCCGCGTCTCGATGCGCGCCTCGCTCAACACGCTGCACGAGCGCCTCGGCGTCACCACGGTGTACGTCACCCACGACCAGGTCGAGGCCATGACCCTCGGCGACCGGGTCTGCGTGCTGCGGGACGGCATCCTCCAGCAGGTCGACACCCCGCAGAACCTGTTCGACAAGCCGGTCAACCTGTTCGTGGCCGGGTTCATGGGCTCGCCCGCGATGAACTTCGTCACCGCCGAGCTCGTCCGCGGCGACGACGGCGCCGCGGTCACCTTCGCCGACATCAAGCTGTCGATCCCCGAGTCGACCTTCACCGACAAGCCGGGCCTCGACCAGTACATCGGCAAGAAGATCATCCTCGGCATCCGCCCGTCCGACTTCGAGGACGCCACGTCGGCCGGCAACCACGCCAACGGCTGGGCCACCCTGCCGGTCAAGGTGGAGGTCACCGAGGAGCTGGGCTCCGAGATCAACGTGCTGTTCCTGATCGACGCCCCGCCGGTCGAGCACAAGGACACCGTGGCGGCCGCCGACTCCGGAGACGACGAGGAGGCGTCGCTGCCGCTCGTGGGCGACAAGTCCCTGTGGACGGCCCGCGTCAACGCCCGCAGCCACGCGCGCTCCGGCCAGAACCTCGACCTGGTCGTCGACACGCACAACCTGCACTTCTTCGACCAGACCTCCGGACTGGCCATCGGCCACGAGGCCAACCGCTGAGTCTCCCGCCGGCTCCTGATTCCCGGTCGTGAGCACGCTCACGGCCGCTCGGGCCCCCACCGCGACCCCCTCCCGCGGCGGGGGCCCGTCCTTTTCCTCTCCCGCCCCCTTCCCGCCCCTTGCCGGGCGGAAGGTCAGCGGCCGATCCTGGCCGACACCATGGCCTGCAGGCTCCGCGGCACGAACCGGCCGACCCCGACGATGACCTTGTAGCGCAGGCTCGGCACCGACACGCTCTTGCCCAGCGCCAGGTCGCGCATCGCGCCGCGGACCACGTCGTCGGCCTTGAGCCACAGCGGCCCGGGGATGCCCGAGGGATCCATCCCGGCGCGCTGGTGGAACTCCGTCCGCACGAAACCGGGGCACAGCGCCATGATCCGGATGCGCGGGTGGCCCACCTGGTGCGCCGCCGCCTCGCTGAAGCTGACCACCCACGCCTTGGACGCTCCGTAGGTGCCGCGGGTGAAGAACGCCGCCGCGGACGCCACGTTGACGATCGCGCCCCTGCCGCGCTTCTTCATCGCGGGCAGCGCGGCCAGCGTCAGCCGCAGGACCGCCTCGCAGTGCACCCGCAGCATGCGCATCTCGTCCTCGACGGGCGCGTCGGGGAAGCTGCCGGCGTTGCCGAAGCCGGCGTTGTTGACCAGCAGGTCGACCCCCTCGCGGAGCCTGGACTCGACCCTGGCGATCCCCTCGTCGCTCGCCAGGTCGGCGGCCAGCACCTCGACGTTGACGCCGTAGCGGAGCCTGAGCTGCTCGGCGTTGCGGACGAGCCGCTGCTCGTCGCGCGCGACCAGGACGAGTGAGAACGCGTCGGCGGCCAGGCGCCGGGCGAAGGCGGCGCCGATGCCGGCGGTCGCGCCCGTGATCAGTGCGGTAGGCATGGCTGAACCTTAACCTTCATGGCAGGATGACGCCGTGCGCCCCGTCCTGGCCGTGCTCCTCCTCCTGGCCGTCACCGCCTGCTCGGGCCAGGCGCCCTCGCCCGGGCCCTCCGCCGGATCGACCGGCCCCGCGGCCACCGCGACCGCCGCCCCTTCGGCGTCCGCGCCCACCACCGCCGCGCCGGCCGAGCGGGGCCGGCTGCGGTTCGCGAAGATCGGCGAGTTCGACAAGCCCGTCGCGTTCGCCGTGCGCGAGGGTGACGACCGCCTCTACGTCGCCGAGCAGACCGGCAGGCTGCGCACCTCCGCCGGCGACACGGTGATCGACCTGTCCCGCGAGGTGAGCGGCGGCAACGAGCAGGGGCTGCTCGGCGTGGCGTTCCATCCCAGCGGGCGGTGGGTCTACCTCGACTGGACCGACGCCCAGGGCGACACCCACGTCACCGAATGGGCCTACGACGGGTCCACGGCGACGGCCAGGCGTGACGTGCTCACCCAGGAGCAGCCGTTCGCCAACCACAACGGCGGCCAGCTGGCCTTCGGGCCCGACGGTCACCTCTACATCGCGCTCGGCGACGGCGGCGGCGCCGGCGACCCGCAGGGCAACGGCCAGGACCTCGGCACGCTGCTCGGCAAGATCCTGCGCGTCGACCCGCGCGGAGACCCGTACACGATCCCCGAGGACAACCCGTTCGCCGGCAGGAAGGGCGCCAAGGGCGAGATCTGGGCGTACGGGCTGCGCAACCCCTGGCGGTTCGCCTTCGACCGCGAGTCCGGCGACCTGTGGATCGGCGACGTCGGCCAGAACGAGTGGGAGGAGGTCGACCACCAGCCGGCGGGCTCGAAGGGCGGCGAGAACTACGGCTGGAGCCTGCGCGAGGGCAAGGAGCGCTTCCACGGCGGCAAGGGCGGCGACCTGACCGAACCGGTGATCGTCTATCCGCTGGGCGAGGACGGCAACTGCTCGGTGATCGCCGGGCCCGTCTACCGCGGTACGAAGATCCCCTGGCTGCGGGGGCGCTTCGTGTACGGCGACTTCTGCGCCGGCTGGATCAGGGCCGCACCCGCCGACGCGCCCGATGAGGCGGCGGAGGTCGGCGAGGTCGAGCAGCTGTCGTCGTTCGGCGAGGGGCACGACGGCGAGCTCTACGCGCTCAGCCTGCAGGGCCCGCTCTACCGGATCGAGCCCGCCTGACCCGCTCGATCAGCTCCTCGACCCGGCCGTTCAGCCTGGCGCCCCGGATCCACCCCGCGTAGTGGGTGACGAAGATGACCACCTCGCGCAGCTCGGGCTCGGTGAGGTCGCCGGTGCGCAGGGCCGCGTCGAGCTGGACGTCCGTCAACTCGTCGAAGCCCTGCCCGACGAGGAGCCCGAGAAGGAGCAGGCGACGATCCCTGTCCGACAGGGCCGTCCTCGACCACACCTCGGCGAACTGGCGCTCGGCCGTCATGCCGAAGGAGTCGACGGTCTCCATGGCAGGATCTGTCATCGTGCACTCCAGGTGTTCGCAAGGGATCCTCACATCTTTCGCTACCTCTTGAGTTGAGCCAATGGGGGTTGCACGAACGTTGCACGCCCATGCCGCACGGAGTGTCGCCTCCGAGAGGTCGACACCCGCACTCGTACCATGCGCGCGGGCGGTCAGGCCCGGTCGTGCTCCTCGTGGGCGCGGCGCAGGAGCGTCATGAGACTCTCCTCCTCCCGGATCCACCGCCTGTGCTTCTCCGGCAGGCGCCTGAGCTGCTCCTCCTCGGCCAGCAGCCGCCGGTAGACCTGCTCGCGCACGTCCGGGTCGTGCTCCACCTCCAGGTACTCCTGCGCGTGCCGGCGCGCGGCGGAGACCGCGTTCTGTGCCCGCCCCCGGCCGCTGACCAGCGAGGCCACCACGGTGACCAGCAGCACGCCGAGGATCACCAGCAGGGACAGCCCGGTGGTGATCTCGATCACCGGCACCGGCTCGCCGTCGTTGATGAACGGCACGTTGTTCTCGTGCAGGGCGTGCAGGATCAGCTTCACGCCGATGAAGCCGAGGATGACGGCCAGCCCGTACGACAGATAGATCAGCCGGTCGAGCAGGCCGTCGAGCAGGAAGTAGAGCTGCCGGAGCCCCATCAGGGAGAACGCGGTGGCGGTGAAGACGAGGTAGACGTCCTGGGTCAGGCCGAAGATCGCCGGGATGGAGTCGAGGGCGAACAGGATGTCGGTGCCGCCGAGGGCGACCATGACGAGCACCATGGGCGTCATCACCCGCCGGCCGTTCTCGACGGTGAACAGCTTGTCGCCGTCGTACGTGTCGGACGCCGGCAGCAGCCGGCGGGCGGTGCGGACCATGAAGTTGTCCGGGGTGTGGCTGTCCCCGCCCTCGGGCTTGAGCAGGTTGCCCGCCGTCAGCAGCAGGATGAGGCCGAACACGTAGAACACCCAGGCGAACCGGTCGATCAGCGTCGCCCCGAGCCAGATGAACCCGCTCCTCGCGATCAGCGAGAACACGATGCCGAACAGCAGCACCTTCTGCTGGCCCGCCCGCGGCACCTTGAAGCTGCCCAGGATGACGAGGAAGACGAACAGGTTGTCGACCGACAGCGCCTTCTCCGTGATGTATCCGGCGAAATACTCCGCTCCCGGGTCCGGACCGCCGAAGATCCACACGGCCACGCCGAACACCAGGGCGACGCCGACGTACAGAGCCGACCAGAAGGACGCCTCGCGCAGGGTGGGGATGTGCGCTTCGCGTACGTGGAAGACGAAGTCGAAGAGCAGCAGGCCGGCGATCCCTGCGATCGTCAGCCACCACACCACGGTGGGCACGTCCACTCGGGGCTCCCTCTCTGCAGGCCGTCGCGATGGGCGACTCGGGGTAGGGCTCGCGACTCGGCATGAGCTACCCGATCACGGCGGGGGTAAGCCTCGGCGCCCGCGGGGGTGTCCTGGGCGGGCGTCGAACCCGCGGGGGCCGGGCGACGTCTGAGAAGTGTGCATCGAATCGCCCTCATCGCCGCCCTGTTCGCCGTCGCGCCGGCCGCATGCTCGGAGGGGACGCCGTGCACGCTGATCGGCACCCCCGTCGGCGTGTCGGTGATGGTCAGGGCGCCGGTCGCCGCCCAGGCGGACACCGCTGAGATGGAGGTGTGCTGGGACGGCGCCTGCCGGCAGGCCAGGGCCGAGCTGCGTACGGTCCGGCGGGCCGGGGAGGAGACCTGCGACGGTGACACCTGTTCGGTGACCGCGGTCCCGACCGCGGACAAGAGCGGTTTCGGCACCGTCGAGGGGTTGCCGAAACGGCCGGTGGAGGTACGGCTGACGCTCAAGGGAGCGGGCTCCGAGCCGGTGGCCGAGCACACTGTCACGGTCACCCCGAAGGGGCGCTTCCCCAACGGGCCCGGCTGCGGGGAGGGCGGCCCGAATGTCGTGCTCACCGTCGAGGCCGACGGCACCGTACGGGAGAGCTGACCCGCGGCATGAGTGGTGCTGATTAACACGGCGTTCACATACGGGCAAAAATCGGGAAACGGTCGTCCGTAAGACTCGGCGTGGCTGAAAGAACCCGAAAGGACCGCCGTGAGCTACAAGGCTGAGTACATCTGGATCGACGGCACCGAGCCCACGGCTCTGCTGCGCTCGAAGACGAAGATCGTGGCCGACGGGGTCGAGCCTCCGGTCTGGGGCTTCGACGGCTCCAGCACGAACCAGGCCGTGGGCCACGCGTCCGACCGCGTGCTCCGCCCGGTGTTCACCTGCCCCGACCCGATGCGCGGCGGCGACAACGTCCTCGTGTTGTGCGAGGTCGAGGAGACCGACGGCGAGCCCCACCCGAGCAACACCCGCGCCCTGCTCCGCCCGGTCGCCGAGCAGTACGCCGAGCAGGACTCCTGGTTCGGCATCGAGCAGGAGTACACGTTCTTCAAGGGCAGCCGTCCGCTCGGCTTCCCCGAGGGCGGCTTCCCCGCGCCGCAGGGGCACTACTACTGCGGTGTCGGCGCCGAGGCCGTGTTCGGCCGCGAGATCGTCGAGCTCCACCTCGACCGCTGCCTCGCCGCCGGCCTGAAGATCTCCGGCATCAACGCCGAGGTCATGCCGGGCCAGTGGGAGTTCCAGGTCGGCCCGGCCGGTCCTCTCGAGGTCGCCGACCACCTGTGGGTCGCCCGTTACCTGCTCTACCGGACGGCCGAGGAGTTCGGGGTGGAGGCCACGCTCGACGCCAAGCCCGCCCGCGGCGACTGGAACGGCGCCGGCGCGCACACCAACTTCTCCACCCGCGCCATGCGCGAGGGCTACGACGCCATCATCACCGCCTGCGAGTCGCTCGGCGAGGGTGACAAGCCGATGGAGCACGTCTCCCAGTACGGCGCCGACATCGAGTTGCGCCTGACCGGCCACCACGAGACCGCCCCGTGGAACAAGTACACCTACGGCGTCTCCGACCGCGGCGCCTCCGTCCGCATCCCGTGGCAGGTCGAGGTGGACAAGAAGGGCTACATCGAGGACCGCCGCCCCAACGCCAACGTCGACCCGTACGTGGTCGCCCGCCTGCTGGTGGGCACCTGCTGCGCCGCGCTGGAGAAGGCCGGCCAGGTCTGACGACGGCACCGCGTCTTCCGGGGGCTCCTCGCCGAGGAGCCCCCGCCGGCTTTCACGGGAGGCGGAAGTCCAGGTCCGGCTCGATCTCCGCGACGTCCATCTGCGCCTTCTGCAGCCGGCCCGAATGATCCCAGTTCATGGACTGCCAGCGGGTGAACTGGTCGAGCACCCACATGCCCGACTGGCGGCTGCCGTTGCCGGACTTGCCGTTGCCGCCGAACGGCAGGTGCGCCTCGGCGCCGGACGTCGAGTTGTTGACGCTGACCATGCCGGCCGAGATGCCCTCGCGGAAGCGGAAGGCGTGCCTGGCGTTCGTGGTGTAGATGGAGCTCGACAGGCCGTAGCCGGGCAGGTTGGCCAGCTCGATGGCCTCGTCGAGGGTGGCGAACGAGGTCACGCCCACGATCGGGCCGAACGTCTCCTCCAGGAACAGCCGGTCGCCCGGCTGGACGCCGTCGACGATGACCGGGTGGTAGTAGAGGCCCTCGCCGCCGTCGAAGTCGCCGCGCGGGTTGTCCTCCGTGATCCGCCCGACATTTCCTGACACGACCTTGTGGTGCGGCTGGAGCCAGGTCAGGAACTCCTCGTACCGGTCGGCGAACTTCTGGTCGAGCAGCGGGCCCGCCAGCACGTCGCCCGCCGGGTCGCCGATGTCGGCCGCGCGCAGCGCCCGCGCGAACCGCTCGACGAACTCGTCGTGCACGCTCTCGTGCACGATGACCGTGCCGAGGCTGGTGCAGCGCTGCCCCGCCGTGCCGAACCCGGAGAACAGCGCCCCCTCCACGGCCAGGTCCAGGTCCGCGTCCGGCATGATCACCATCGGGTTCTTGCCGCCCAGTTCCAGGCAGGCCGACTGCAGGTGACGCCCCGCCAGCTCGCCGACCTTCCTGCCCACCTCGCTGGAGCCGGTGAAGCCGACCTTCTGCACGGTGCCCTCGCCGAGGGCCAGCTCCAGGCCGTCGAAGGTGTCGGCGCCGCCGGCGAACACGATGTTCAAAACCCCGTCGGGCAGCCCGGAGGCCGTGAACAGCCGGAACATGGCCTCCGCGGACGCGGCGGCGTACTCGGCGGGCTTCCAGACGACGGCGTTGCCGCAGAGCAGGGCCGGCACCAGATACCACGAGGGCACGGCGACCGGGAAGTTGCCCGCGGTGACGACCGCCGCCACGCCGATCGGGTTGCGGAACGTGAACAGGTTCTTGTCCGGCATCTCCGACGGGACCGTCTGGCCGTACAGCCTGCGCCCTTCGCCGAGGAAGAAGTCGCAGGTGTCGACGATCTCCCGGACCTCGCCCAGCGCCTCGGCGTACGGCTTGCCGATCTCCTCCGTCACCAGCCGGGCCAGCCGCTCGGCGTTGGCCTCCACCAGCCGCCCGATGGAGGCGATCACCCGGCCGCGTACGGGAGCGGGCACCCTGGCCCACTCGCGCTGGGCCTCCTTGGCGGTACGGCAGGCGGCGGCGAACGTGCCCGCGTCGGCCAGCCCGACCCGGGCCACGACCTCGCCCGTGCGGGCGGGGTTCAGCGATGTGTACGTGCCGGCGACGGCGGCTTCCTTGCCACCCACCACGGAAACGATCTGACGGCTCACCGGTGCCCTCCTCATAGTTCCTCCGGACAGACAATCATCTCGCCGGAAAAAACCCAAGAAAACCGCGTCGTCAGCCGGTCAGCACGGCGTCGATCACATGCCGCGCGTTGGCGGCGATCGACGGATTGCTGTGACGGTAGTAGGGGAGCTGGATCAGGGCCATGGACAGCGCCCAGCCGCGCCCGCGGGCCCAGGCCGCGTCGTCGGCGCCGAGCGCGTCGCGGAAAGTCCGCCGGGCGGAGGGCGGCAGCAGGTTCCAGGCCGGGATCAGGTCGCAGGCGGGATCGCCCACGCCCGCGGTCGCGAAGTCGATCACGGCGGCGAGCCGGCCGTCCTCGACCAGCAGGTTGGCCGGCATCAGGTCGGAGTGCGCCCACACGGGAGGGCCCTCCCACTCGGGGGCCCGCAGCGCCTCCTCCCACGCCGCCGTCGCGGCGGCGGTGTCGATCAGCCCTTCCAGTTCGCCGATCGCGGCCCGCGTCCCGGCGTCCACCGTCGACAGCGGCCCCGCCCGGTAGGCGACCGGCCCGCCCGGCAGATCGATGCGCTGGAACGCGGCGACGAACCGCGCCAGATCCTCGGCCAGCGACCCGGCGTCGGAGAGGTGGGCCGGGTCGGGGTTGGCGCCGTCGAGCCAGCGGTAGACGTACCACGGCCAGGGGAAATCCTCGGCGGGCTCGCCCAGGCCGAGCACCGTGGGGACGGCGGCGGGCAGCAGCGGGGCGAGCCGCGGCAGCCAGTGGTGCTCCTTCGTCACGTCGTCGGCGCCCCACGCGACGCGCGGCAGGCGTACGGCCAGGTCGTCACCGAGCCGGAAGATCGCGTTGACCGTGCCGCCCGAGGGGAACGGCTCGACCGGCAGGCCCGCCCACTGCGGGAACCGGCCGGCCACCAACCGGCGGACGAGCCCGGCGTCGATGTCGAGCTCTTCGTCATGCATCCTGCCCATGGGCACCCTTCTTCGTCCGGACCGGGCCCATGTCAGCGTTCTCCGGCGCCGCCCGTCAACCGGTTTTGCTCGCAGGACGGGCTTCGCGATCCGGCACGGCAGCCCACACTCGTGAGGACCGCGCCCAGGGTCGGCGCGATCAGGCGGTGAAGTCGGCGAAGTCGAAGCCTGGCGAGACGATGCAGCTCACCAGCACCGGTTCGTCGCCCACCGGCCTGGCCGACTGCCACACCCCGCCGGGCACGACGGCCTGCGGCACCTGGCCGCGTTCGACGTCAGGCCCGAGCGTGATCGTGTCGTCCCCGACGGTCAGGGTCAGCGGCCCGCCACGATGCCACAGCCAGACCTCGTCCGACCTCACCGCGTGCGGGACAGACTGCTCGCCCGGCTGGAGCAGGAAGTAGATGCCGGTGGCGCTGGCCCGCGGCCCCGGGTAGCCGTCCGGCCGGAACGCAGCCGCCGACCGCCACGTCTCCCTGAACCAGCCGCCTTCGGGGTGGGGGAGCAGGTCGAGGGCCTCGGCGACGGGCGGCCGCTCGACGAACGCCACCGGGGCGCCGGTCACGTCTCTGCGCAGGAAGCGGTTGCCGTCGAGGACGAGCTGCCCGTCGAGCCGGCTGGCCAGCGCCGCGGCCTCGTCAGCCACCTGGACGGACGGGCCGCCGGGGTAGATCCGTAGCTCCACCCGGCCCAGTTTATGGGTACGCCGGACGCATCGCGGTGCCCGATCCGTCCGTTCGGGGTGGGCCCCGGGGGCTGTACGTCGGCCGGGTGGTCTCGGGCGGTCCTGTGCCGGCCGGCCGGCGCTTTCGGTGATCTCCGGGACTCGGGGCGAAATGTCGGTCGGGCTGGCTAGTCTGCGGCAGGTGATCGAACGGTGGAGCCGTGACCAGGTGCTCGCTCTCGCCCCCGACGCCTCCTCCCAGAAGGCGGCCCAGGGGCTGGCGACGCCCGGGAAATGGTCGTTGCGCGGCACGGCGGGCACGATGCTGTACGGCGAGTGCAAGGGCAGCGGGGCCAAGCCCTACCTGGCCTGTGTCGATCTCACCGAGCCCGCCTACCGATGCAGCTGCCCGAGCCGCAAGTTCCCGTGCAAGCACACGCTCGGCTTGCTGCTCCTGTGGTCCGCCGACGGTGTTCCCGCCCAGGAGGCGGCGCCGCAGTGGGTGACCGAGTGGGTGAAGGCACGCGCCGAGCGGGCGGCCAGGATCGAGGCCGCCCGCCGGCCGGGTGACGGTGCCGTGCGATCAGGTGACGGGGATGGGGTGTCCGGAGGATCCCATGGTGCACAACCCACTGGGGAGGAGACGTCCGGGCGAGGGCGTGGCGGGGAGTCCGTACGCCACGGGCGGGTCGCGTCAGGGCTGGCGGAGCTGGAGCGGTGGCTGTCCGACCAGGTGCGGCAGGGGCTGGCGGGAGCCGCGGAGCACGACTGGGAGGGTCTGGCCAAGCGGCTCGTCGACGCCCAGGCGCCCGGAGTGGCGGGCATGGTCTCCAGGCTGGGCCGGGTCCGTTCCGAGGAGGGCTGGCCGGGGCGGCTGCTGGAGGAATACGCGCTGCTCAACCTGCTGGCCGTCGCCTACCGTCTGCGGGCCGGGCTGCCCCCGGCGCTGGGGCAGACCGTGCTGATCCGCACCGGGTTCCCCGTTACCAGGGAAGAGGTGCTGGCGAGACCCGCCGTACGGGATCACTGGGACGTTCTCGGCGGACGTGACGAGGTGCAGGATCGGCTGACGGCGCGCAAGGTCTGGTTGCGCGGCAGGCGCACGGGGCGGCCCGCGCTGGTCCTCTCGTTCGCTCCGCAGGGCCAGTCGCTCGACGCCTCCCTGGTCACGGGCACCACGATCGATGCCGACCTCACCTACTACCCGGGTGCCGCCCCGCTTCGGGCCCTCGTCGCCGCCCGCCGCGGCACCGTCCCATCGCCCGAGCCCTCAGACCGCTCCGAGACGGTGCCAGGACCGCCTGCCCTGCCCGACTTCTCCGGTCCGCCGGGAGTGTCGCCGGAAGAGGCGCTGGACGAGGTGGCCAGGGCGCTGGCGGGGGATCCCTGGACGGAGTCGTGGCCGCTCGTCCTCACCGGCGTGGTGCCCGGGCGAACCCGGCTGGGCGGCCTGCCGCTGCACCTCAAGGCCCGTGATCCCTGGCGGCTCATCGCCGTTTCGGGCGGACGCCCGGTCACGGTGGCCGTCGAGTGGACGCCCCAGGGCCTGCGGCCGCTGACCACGTGGGACGGTGACGGAAGGGCGGTGATCCTGTGACGGGCTGGGAGGAGCTGGCGTCGGCGGCTCTCGTGGGCACCGACCGCAGACCGTACACCGGAGATCTGCTCGCGAGCGCCGCCGTGGAGGTGGCGCGGCGGCGGGCGGGCCGGCCGCTCGGAGAGGTCGTGGAGCAGGAGCGGGCGCCTGACGAGGAGCGGCCGGCCGTCGGCAGGCGTGCGGCCGAGCGGCTGATGAGGATTCTGGGCGGCGAGCAGGAGCGGCTGCTGGCGGAGTGGCTGGCCGCGGCCGCCGCGACCGGCCGCAGGGTGCCCCCGTACGCGCTGCCCGAGTTGCTCGAACGCGGCCGGCGTGACCGTTCGATCAGAGTGCACCTGGGCGTTCTCGCCGGGCAGCGCGGCCGCTGGCTGGCCGGCCTCAATCCCGCCTGGGCCTACCTCCTGGAGGAGCCCACCGGCGAGACCTGGGAGCTGGGCTCCGCCGCCGACCGGCGGGCTCATCTGCGCCGCGTCAGGTCGGACGACCCCGCGCGGGCCCGGCGGCTGCTCGAGAGCACGTGGGAGAGCGAGACGCCGGACGACCGGGCCGAGTTCGCGGAGGTGCTGGCCGACGGGCTGAGCATGGACGACGAGCCGTTCCTCGAGCAGGTGCTCGACGACCGCCGCAGGGAGGTGCGCCAGGCCGCCGCCAACCTGCTCGCCCGGCTCCCCGGGTCGCGCCTGTCGCAGCGCATGGCCGAGCGGGCGCGAGCGTGCGTGACGATCGCCGGCGACGTCATCACCGTCGAAGCCCCCGGGTCCTGCGACAAGGCGATGGAGCGTGACGGCGTCCGGGCCAAGCCGCCCAGGGGCATCGGAGAGCGGGCCTGGTGGCTGCAGCAGATCATCGCCCGCGCCCCGCTGGCGATCTGGGGCCACCCGCCCGCCAGGCTGCTCCGGATGACGATCCCCGACTGGGACGCCGAGGTGAAGACGGCCTGGGTGCGCGCCGCCGTGCTGCAGAAGGAGCCGGAGTGGGCCCGGGCGATGTTCGGCTGGGACCCGATCGCGGACCTTCTCGAATGCCTTCCGCCGAACGAGCAGCAGGAGCTCGCCGCTGATTTCGTGAGAAAGCACGACCTGGACAGTCAGTTGATCATGGTGCTGGGCGGTGTCTCGTCCCACTGGCGCGACGAACTGGCCACGGCCGTGCTCCGCAAGATCGTGAAGGTGGCCACCACGCAACCGTGGAACCTCGGCGAGCTGGTCAAGCTGGCGGGCGAGCACATCGACCCGGCCCTGTTCCCGCTGGCCGAGAGCTACTCGCCCGTGGAGTCCATCCAGCAGGTCGCCGCCCTGCTGCGTTTCCGTGCCGACATGTACAAGGAGCTTTCCGTGAGTGAGACGACGACGAGGGAGGGCTCATGACCGTTCTGCGCCCGCACGCGGAAGACCAGTACTCCGAGGAGCTGGCCCTGCTCGCCAAGGACGACGACCGGCCGAGGCCGCCCGGCTGGAGGTTGTCCCCGTGGGCCGTCACCACCTACCTCCTGGGCGACGGCGAGCGCGTCACCCCGAAATACGTGGGCGCGCGGCGCATCGTCGAGGTGGCCGTCGCCACGCTGGCGACCGACCGCGCGCTGCTGCTGCTCGGGGTGCCCGGCACCGCCAAGACGTGGCTGTCTGAGCACCTCGCCGCGGCCATCAGCGGCGACTCGACGCTGCTCGTGCAGGGCACCGCGGGCACCGCGGAAGAGGCCATCAGGTACGGCTGGAACTACGCGAGGCTGCTGGCCGAGGGCCCGTCGATCGAGGCGCTGACCCCGTCGCCGGTGATGCGCGCGATGGCCGAGGGCCGCGTGGCCCGCGTCGAGGAGCTCACCCGCATGCCGTCCGACGTACAGGACGCCCTCATCACCGTGCTGTCGGAGAAGACGCTGCCGATCCCCGAGCTCAACCGAGAGGTTCAGGCCGAACGCGGCTTCAACGTCATCGCCACCGCCAACGACCGTGACCGGGGCGTCAACGAGTTGTCCAGCGCGCTGCGCCGCCGCTTCAACACGGTGGTGCTGCCCGTGCCCGCCACCGCCGAGGAGGAGGTCGACATCGTCGCCCGCCGCGTCACCCAGCTCGGCGCCTCACTGGAGCTGCCGGAGACGACGACGGGACTGGCGGAGATCCGCCGGGTGGTGACGGTGTTCAGGGAGCTGCGCGCGGGCGTCACCGAAGACGGCCGCACCAAGGTCAAGTCGCCCAGCGGCACCCTGTCCACGGCCGAGGCGATCTCCGTCCTCACCAGCGGCATCGCGCTGGCCGCCCACTTCGGCGACGGCGTGCTGCGCCCGTCCGACGTGGCGGCCGGGATCGTGGGCGCGGTGGTCCAGGAGCCGGTGTCGGACCGGGTGGTGTGGCGCGAATACCTGGAGACCGTCGTACGCGAGCGGCCGGACTGGCGCGACTTCTACCGCGCCTGCCGCGAGGTGTCATGAACCCCCGCCCACCCTCCGGGCCCGCCGACGCGCCGGGCACCGGGCGGGCGGAGGTTGTCGTGCTGGGCGTACGCCACCACGGGCCGGGGTCGGCGCGGGCCGTGCGCGACGAGCTGGAGCGGCTGCGGCCCGACGCGATCCTCATCGAGGGCCCGCCGGAGGCCGACCCGATCGTCTCGCTCGCCCCCGGCATGGAGCCGCCCGTCGCGCTGCTCGCCCACGTGCCGGGACAACCGTCCCGTGCGGCGTTCTGGCCGTTCGCGGTGTTCTCCCCGGAATGGCAGGCCATCGTGTACGGCACGTCCGCCGGCGTCCCGGTGCGCTTCTGCGACCTGCCCGCCGCCCACTCGCTGGCGGGCGACGGCGGGGAGAAGGTGGCCGGGCTGCGGGCCGACCCCATCGGGACGCTGGCCGCGGCCGCCGGATACGACGACCCGGAACGCTGGTGGGAGGACGTCGTCGAGCACCGCGGCGACACGCCCTTCGCCGTGATCGCCGAGGCCATGGCGGCGGTGCGCGAGGGCCACCAGCCGGACGAGCGGGAGGCCCGGCGCGAGGCGTACATGCGCAAGACCCTCCGCGCGGCGATCAAGCAGGGCTACGGGCGGATCGCGGTGATCTGCGGCGCCTGGCACGTGCCCGCGCTGGCGGAGCCCCTGCCCCCGGCCGGCGCGGACAACGCGCTGCTGCGCGGCCTGCCGAAGGTGAAGGCGGAGCTGACGTGGGTGCCGTGGACGTACGGGCGGCTGGCCTCGTGGAGCGGCTACGGCGCGGGCATCTCGTCGCCCGGCTGGTACCACCACCTGTTCGACGCGCCTGACCGGCCCGTGGAGCGGTGGCTGGCCGGGGCCGCGGGGGTGCTGCGCGACGAGGGCCTGCCGGTGTCGTCCGCGCACGTCATCGAGTCCGTACGCCTCGCGCACGGTCTCGCGGCCCTGCGTGGCAGGCCGCTGGCCGGGCTCGGCGAGGTCACCGAGGCGGCCAGGGCCGTGCTGTGCGAGGGCGACGACCTGGCCGTGGAGCTGATCCAGCGGCGCATGGTCGTCGGCGACCGGCTCGGCCACGTCAGCGACGGCACGCCGATGGTGCCGATCCAGCGCGACCTGCGCGAGCAGCGGCGGCGGCTCAGGCTCAAACCAGAGGCGCCCGACCGGGAGATCGACCTCGACCTGCGCAAGCCGCTCGACCTCGACCGCAGCCACCTGCTGCACCGCCTGCGCCTGCTCGGCGTCGACTGGGGGACGCCGGGGCAGGCGCGGGGGAAGGGCACGTTCAGGGAGACCTGGACGCTGCGGTGGCGGCCGGAGCACGACCTGGCGCTCATCGAACACGCCGCCCTCGGCACCACCGTCGAGGCCGCCGCCACCCAGCGGGCCACGGGCCTTGCGGCGGCGGAGCCGGTGGCGCTGGCGGATCTGACGTCGCTGGTCGAGCAGTGCCTGCTGGCCGAACTACCGGAGGCGCTGCCCGAGGTGCTGGCGGCGCTGTCGGCCAAGGCGGCCCTGGACACCGAGGTCACGCATCTCATGGCGGCGCTGCCCGCGATGGTCCGGGCCCACCGCTACGGCGACGTGCGCGGCACCCCGGCGGAGGGGCTGGCGGCGATCGTACGGTCGATGCTGGACCGGATCTGCGTCGGGTTGCCGGTGGCGGTCACGGGGCTTGACGACGAGGCGGCGGCGGGGCTGCTCAAGCACGTGGACGGCGTTCACTCGGCCGTCGCCCTCCTCGACGAGCCGCCCGGTCCCGCCCCCGCCGGGCCGACGTCCGAGCCCGGCGCTCAGGGCGAGGGAAACGGGACGGATGCGGGAGGCGTGCCGCGTCCAGGAGGAGCGAGGTCCGGCGAGGGTGCGGGCGAGGAGCCGGTGTCGCCGAGGAGGCAGTGGCTGGGCACACTGCGGGGCATCAGCGACAGGCAGGATCTGCACGGGCTGATCGAGGGCCGGCTCACCCGGATCCTGCTCGACTGCGGAGGGCTTGACGACGCCGGCGACCGTATGTCCAGGGCCATGTCGCGGGGCCAGCCGCCGGCGCGGGCGGCGGCGTGGGTCGAGGGGTTCCTGGCCGGGGGAGGGCTGCTGCTGGTGCACGATCCGCGGCTGCTCGGCCTCGTGGACGGCTGGCTCACCGGGCTGTCCTCCGACCAGTTCACCGACGTGCTGCCGCTGCTGCGCCGTACGTTCGGCACGTTCGCCGCGCCGGAGCGGCGGGCGGTCGGCGAGCGGCTGCGCTCGGCCGGTGGTGAGGCGGGAGAGCGGGCGCAGGCCGTCGACGAACGCCGCGCCGCGCCCGCCGTCGCGACCGTGCTCTCCATTCTCGGCACGGCGGGCCGATGAGCGCCCCTGGGCCGGCAGGCCGGCGGGAGCACGGACGGGCCGGTCAACGGATGGCGAAGTCCTGCGGTGGGGTTCGGCGGGCTCGGGTGGTGGGATCCGGCGGTGGGGGTTCCGCGGTGAGGAACGTCGGCCGGGTTCGGCGGTGAAGGGGTGCGGGTGATGAGGGCAGCCTGGGGACGATGGCGTGGGAAGGCGGAGCGATGAGCGCGGCGGACGAGCGGATGCGCCGGTGGCGGCTGGTGCTGGGCGGTGGCGACGCCGACGGGACCGGGTGTGCTCTGGAGGGCGCCGACGCGGGGATGGACGCGGCGCTGGCCGCCGTCTACGAGCCCGTCCGCGAGCAGGGTGGTCGCGGAGGCGGGCTGGGCGCGTCGGCCCCGAGGGTGGCCCGCTGGCTGGGCGACATCCGCACCTATTTCCCCTCGACGGTCGTTCAGGTCATGCAGAAGGACGCGATCGAGAAGCTCAACCTCACCCGGCTGCTCCTCGAACCCGAGATGCTCGAGGCGGTGGAGCCCGACGTGCACCTGGCCGGCACCCTGCTCGCGCTCAACAAGGTCATGCCCGAACGGGCGCGCGAGTCGGCCAGGGCGCTGGTGCGCCGGGTGGTGGCGGAGCTCGAACGCCGGCTCGCGCAGAAGACCAGGGCCGCGGTGACGGGCGCCCTCGACCGCTCGGCCAGGACTCACCGCCCCAGGCGGGTGGCCGACATCGACTGGAACCGTACGATCAGGGTCAACCTCAGAAATTACCTGCCGGAGAGGAACACCGTCGTCCCTTCCCGCCTGGTGGGCCATGCCCGCAGGCAGCGGTCCGTCCAGCGCGAGGTGGTGTTGTGCGTCGACCAGAGCGGTTCGATGGCGGCCTCGGTCGTCTATTCGAGCGTGTTCGGGGCGGTGCTGGCGTCGATGCGGTCGTTGAAGACGTCGCTGGTGGTGTTCGACACGGCGGTGGTGGATCTCACCGACCAGCTGCACGACCCGGTGGAGCTGCTGTTCGGCACGCAGCTCGGCGGCGGCACCGACATCAACAGGGCCGTCGCCTACTGCCAGGGCCTCATCACCAGGCCCGCCAGCTCGATCGTCGTCCTGATCAGCGACCTGTACGAGGGCGGCGTCAGGCAGAAGCTGCTGCGCAGGGTGGCGGCCATGACGCAGGCCGGGGTGCAGGTGATCGTGCTGCTCGCGCTGTCGGACGAGGGCGCGCCGTTCTACGACCATGAGAACGCCGCCGCGCTGGCCGCTATGGGCGTGCCCGCGTTCGCGTGCACGCCTGACGCGTTCCCCGACCTGATGGCGGCGGCGATCGAGCGGCGCGACATCGCCCGGTGGGCGGAGCGCCACGCCGCGGTCAAGGGTTAGGGACCTCGGCCCTGGGGCGCCACCGGCTCGATCTCCTGCTCGACGGGATGGAGGGGCGCATGCCGTGACCGTGCCGTAGGTCCAAGGGCCTAGGGCCGGCGCCCGATGTGCTGACCTGTGGGTTCGCCATAGCTTGCCACCATGACGACAACTGTTGACGGGCCCGCGGCCGCCGCCCCGGTGAGCGTGGTGGCCCCGCCCTATCGAGCGCTCAGCGTGGGGCTGGTCGCGCTGATCATGTTGACGGCCTTCGAGGCGATGGCGGTGGCCACGGCGATGCCGGTCGTGGCCCGCGACCTCGGCGGCATGCACCTGTACAACCTGGCTTTCAGCGCCACGCTGGCGGCCAGTGTGATCGCGACGGTGCTGGGCGGGCGGTGGAGCGACGTACGCGGACCGTTGCCGCCGATCGCCGTCGGCGTGACGAGTTTCGTGGCCGGGCTGCTGCTGGCCGGGTTCGCGCCGACCATGGAGGTGTTCGTCGCGGGCCGGTTCGTGCAGGGCCTTGGGGCGGGTTTGATCCAGGTTGCGCTTTATGTACTGGTTGCCAGGGTCTATCCGAGCGCGATGCATCCCAAGGTGTTCGCCCTGTTCTCCGCCGCCTGGGTGGTGCCCTCAATGGTCGGCCCGGCGATCGCCGGGTTCGTGGTCGAGACCATCGACTGGCGGTGGATCTTCCTCGGCGTCTCCTTGATCGTCGTTCCGGCGGCGTTGCTGCTCTGGCGCGGCACCGCGGGACGTGAGGTGCGGGACGGCGTCGCCGGGCCCGCCCCCGGCCTGGGACGCAAGCTCGTCTGGGCCATGCTGACCGCCGTCTCCGCCGCCCTCATCCAGTACGGCAGCGCGCTCAAGCTCGCCGGCCTGCCCCTGCTGCTCGCCGGGATCGTCCTGCTGGTCGTGGCGCTGCCCCGGCTGCTGCTGCCCGGCTCGCTCAAGGCCGCCCGCGGCCTGCCGACCGCGCCCGTGCTGCGCGGCCTGGCCTTCGGCGCGCTGACCGCGGCCGAGGTGCTCGTCCCGCTCATGCTGATCAGCGAGCGCGGCCTGACCCCGACCGGGGCCGGCATCGTGCTCACCATCGGCGCGCTCGGCTGGTCCGCCGGCTCGTGGATCAAGGGCCGCGGCGCGATCAGCGACATGACCGCCATCCGCGGCGGCGCCGCCATGATCGCCCTGGGCATCTCCCTGGTGACGCTCGTGCTGATCGACTCGGTGCCGATCGCGGTCGCGTACGTGGCCATGGCCACCGCGGGCCTCGGCATCGGCGCGCTGCACCCCACGGTGTCCGTCCTGGTGCTGGAGATGTCCAAGGAGGGGGAGGAGGGCCAGAACAGCGCGGCCGTCGGCGTCGGCGAGTCGGTGTTCACCGTCGTGGCCGTCGCGGTCAGCGGCGCCCTGTTCACGGCCGCCGCCGAGAACTACCTCGCCGGTCTGACCTTCACCATCGTGCTGGCGGTGCTGGCTTTCCTGCTGGCCCCGCGTTTTGCCAAGCCCGCGGTACCAGGCACTATGGAGGGAAGCGCGTCATAGAACGACGAGAAATCTCCCCTTCCGCCCTCCGCTGACCGGGTACGACCCTGGGGCGGCGGCCGGAGGGGCAGGCTCTCGCCGGTGAGGGGGATACATGCCGCGAGTGCGGGAGCTTGAGGTCTTCCGGCTGGCACTGCCGTTCGGCAAGAGGTCGGAGAGCCTGCTCGTGAAGCTCACCGACCACGGCGGCATGAGCGGCTGGGGCGAGGTGACCTCCCCCCAGCCGAAGACCTGGTCGAGGCTGGAGGAGTCGCTGGCGGCCCTGCTGATCGGCGTGGACTGGGAGCATCCCGACACCGTGCCGAGCGGCGACTCCGCGGTCGACATGGCCTGCTGGGACCTGTGGACCAAGATGCGGGGGGTGCCGCTCGCCGAGGCGATCGGCGGCACCCGCACCTCGCTCATGGCGACCGTGCGCATCGCGCCCGACCTGTCCGTCGAGAGCCTCGTGTCCCGGGTCAACCAGCAGGTCTGCGCCGGCTACGGGCACGTCACGCTGGACATCAGGCCCGGATGGGACGTCGAGCCCGTACGCGCGGTGCGGCAGGCGTACCCCGCGCTGACCCTGGCCGTCGACTGCGGCAACGCCTACTCCGACCTCGGCCAGCTCGTCGCGCTCGACTCCTACGGCCTGGAGGTCATCGAGCGGCCCTTCGACGCCGGCGACGTCCAGTCGCACGCCTCGCTGCAGGACCAGGTGGCCGCCTCGGTCGCCGTCGAGGTCGGCTCGATCGCGGGTCTCGACGACTACCTGACGCTGCGCGCGGCGCGGGTCCTGCTGCTGCGGCCCGCCGCGTTCCCGTCGTTGTCGGAGGCCAGGCGGGCGCACGACCGGGCCGCCGCGGCGGGCTGGGACATCCAGTGCGCGGGCGGTCAGGGCGCGGGGCTGGCCCGGGCGGCGACGGTGGCGGTGGCGAGCCTGCCCGGGTGCACGCTGCCGTGCGACGTGACGCAGCCGCCGCGGCAGAACCAGATCGTCACCCCGATCGTGGGCGCGAACGCCGGCGTGATCGCCGTGCCGTACACCCAGTCAGGTCTCGGCCACGACATCGACGAGACCCGCCTGCGCAAGCTGGCGAAGGACTCCTTCCACGCGTGACCGCGACGCAACCCCGGCGAGCCCGCCATCCGGCGACCCTGAGCAGGGGTTTCCCGCCCGCCCGGCGCGCTCGCATGTAACGGCCAGGGCTTAACCTGGGTTAGGGGAGGTCCGACACTGACGGCTCAGCGGCTTGCTGGGCCGCTGGGGTGATCAAGGCCATGGCTGAGTCGAACATCGCGAACGGCTGCCGGTTGCCTGCGGAGCTGAACAGTTTCGTGGGCCGCCGGCATGAGGCGGCCGAGGTGAAACGGCTCCTGTCCGAGTCCAGACTGGTGACGCTCGTCGGCGTGGGAGGAGTCGGCAAGTCCCGGCTGGCCCTGCGTGTGGCGTGCGACGTGCGGCGCGCCTTCCCCGACGGTGTGTGTCTGGTCGAGCTGGCCGCGCTGGAGAGCCCCGAGCTGCTCGCCCAGACGGTCAGCGAGGCCCTGGGAATCCAGGACCGGTCCGTACGCTCCCCGATCGACGTGCTCACCGGCCACCTGCGGGACAAACACCTGCTCGTGGTCCTCGACAACTGCGAGCACCTGCTGGACGACTGCGCGGTCCTGGCGGCCACGCTGATCCGCGCGGCGCCCCGCCTGAGCATTCTTGCGACGAGCAGGCAGGCGCTCGGCGTCATGGGCGAGCTGACGATGCCGGTGCCGCCGCTGGTGGTCCCCGGCCTGGACAACGATCGCCCGTCCACCGCGTCGCTGCGGCAGTCGGACGCGGTGCGGCTGTTCGTCGACCGCGCCCACGCCGTGCTCCCCGGCTTCGAGCTCACCGACGCCAACGGCGACAGTGTGGCGCGGATCTGCCGGCGGCTGGACGGCATCCCGCTCGCGATCGAGCTGGCCGCCGTGTCGCTCAGGGCCATCTCCGTCGACCAGTTGCTGGCCCGGCTGGACGACCGCTTCCGGCTGCTCACCAAGGGCGCGCGGACCGCCATGCCCCGCCAGCGCACGCTGCGGGCGCTGATCGACTGGAGCTACGGGCTCTGCACCGAGCAGGAACAGCTGCTCTGGGCCCGGCTCTCCGTCTTCTCGGGAGGCGTCGACCTGGAGGCGGCCGAGCAGGTGTGCTCCGGCGACGGCATCGAGCCGGACGATATGGTCGAACTGGTGAGCGGCCTCGTCGGCAAGTCGGTGCTGGCCCGCGAGGACCACGGCTCGTCGGTGCGGTACCGGCTGCTGGAGACCATCCGCCAGTACGGCCGCGACCGGCTGCGGGAATCGGGCGGCGAGCAGGAACTGAAGCTCCGGCATCGCGACTGGTGCAGGGACCTGGTGGACCGCGCGCTGCAGGCCTGGTACGGCCCCGACCAGCTGACCTGGTTCGCCCGCCTGCGCGCCGAGCACGGCAACATCCGCGCGGCCCTGGACTTCTGCCTGACGACGCCGGGCGAGGCGGAACCCGGCCTGGACATCGCCACGGCCCTGCGCTTCTACTGGATCGCGTCGGGCTCGTTCCGCGAAGGGCGCAGCTGGCTGGACCGCCTGCTCGCCGTGGACCACGAGCCGAGCGCGGCCCGCGCCCGTGCCCTCGTCGTCGACGCCAGGCTGGCCGTCCTGCAGAGCGACTTCGCGGTGGCGGCGGCCATGCTGGACGAATGCCACAGCCTGGTCGTGCGGCTCGGCGAGGAGTCGATCCTGGCCAGGTCCGCCTATGTCGCCGGCTTCTCGGCCCTGCTCCAGCGTGACCTCGACGGCGCCCTGAGGATGCTCGGCGAGGCGGTGGAGCGCAGCCGCGACGAGGACGACCAGACGGGTGTGGTGAACGCGCTGATCTACCTCGCCACCGCGCACTCGCTCCTCGGCCATTCCGAACAGGCCGTCACGCACTTCAAGGAGTGCCTGGAGATGTGCGAGGCCCGCCAGGAGCACTGGTTCAGGTCGTACACGCTGTGGGTGTTCGGGATCGAGAAGTGGCGGCAGGGGGACACCGCGGAGGCGGTCGGGATGGAGCGCCTGGCCATCCGGCTCAAACAGCCCTTCGACGACCGCCTGGGCATCGCCCTGTGCATCGAGGCCCTGGCGTGGATGGCGGCCGAGGACGAACCCGAGCGCGCCGCCGTCCTGCTCGGGGCCGCGCGGGAGAACTGGCGCTCGTTCGGCGGACCGCTGTTCGGCAACCTGTCCGACTACCACGACGCCTGCGAGGCGTCCACGCGGGAACGCCTCGGCGGACGGCGCTTCGACACCGCCTTCCGCAAGGGCACCGAGCTCGGCTCCACCGCCGGGGTCGCGTACGCCATGGGTGAGGACCCGCGGCCGGGCAGGCAGGCGGCCGATTCGTCGCCGCTCACCCGCAGAGAGACGGAGATCGCCCGGCTCGTCGCCCAGGGGATGAGCAACAAGGCGATCGCCGCCTCGCTGGTGATCGCCCAGCGGACCGCCGAAGGGCATGTCGAGCACATCCTGAACAAGCTCGGGTTCACCTCACGGGCCCAGATCGCCGTCTGGGTCGGCGAGCAGGACCACCGAGACCCGGGGAGTTCCTCATGAAGTCCAACGGCGGTCTGCTGACCGGCGGAGCCTCCTTCGTCGGCCGGAGACGCGAGCTGGCCATGGCCAGGAAGGCGCTGATCCACGGACGGCTGCTCACGTTGACGGGGGCGGGCGGCGTGGGCAAGACCCGTCTGGCCCTCCAGATCGTCGAGCACGTCAAGGGGGCGTTCCGCGACGGTGTCGGGGTGGTCGAGCTGGGCACGCTGGAGACCGGCGAGCTGCTGGAGCCGGCCGTCGCCTCGGCGCTCGGGTTGCGCGACGCGGGCCCCGACCCGATGAACGTGCTGGTGGACCACATGTCCGGCAAGCGGATGTTGCTCGTCCTGGACAGCTGCGAGCACCTGTGCACGATCTGCGCCCGCTTCGTCACCCGGCTGCTGCGGGTCGCTCCCCGGCTGCGCATCCTCGTGACCAGCAGGCAGACGCTGGGCGTCTACGGCGAGCAGGTGCTGACCGTGCGGCCGCTGGGCGTGCCCGACCCGGGGCGGCCCCTCGGGGAGATCGCCCGCCACGACTCCGTCCGCCTGCTCGAGGACCGCATGGCGGACGTCCTGCCCGGCTTCTCCCTCGCCGCGGACAACGCGTGTCGCGTGGCCCGGCTGGCCCAGCGCCTGGAGGGGGTGCCGCTGGCGATCGAGCTGGCCGTGGCCAGGCTCCGCACGATGTCGCTCGACCAGCTGATACGCGACCTGGACAAGCCGATCGACGTGCTGGAGGACGACACCTGCGCCACGCTGCCGCGCCACCACTCGGTGCGCGCGACCACGGAATGGAGCTTCGGGCTGTGCTCGGCGGCCGAGCAGCGGCTGTGGGCCCGGCTGTCGATGTTCCCCGCCGGGGCCGACCTGGACACCGCCGAGTCGGTGTGCTCCGGCGACGGGATCGACGCCGCCGACGTGCTCGACCTGCTGGCCGGGCTGGTGGACAAGTCGGTGCTGTGCTGCGAGCGCAGGGAGCGCGGGCTCAGGTACCGCATGCTGGAGAGCCTGCGCGCGTACGGCTGCGAGCGGCTGGCGCCCTCCGAGAAGAACCGGCTGCGCGAGCGCTACGTCGATCATTACCGGCGGCTGGTGGAGGGCAGCCAGATCGACCGGATGGTGCCCGACCAGCTCGAACGCTACCGGCGGCTGCAGGTCGAGCTGCCCAACGTGCGGGTCGCCCTCGAAGCGTGCCTGAGCACGCCGGAGCTGACGCGCGTGGGGCTGGACACCGCCTCGGCGTTGTGGTGCTACTGGCTGCTGGCCGGATCGCTCATCGAGGGGAGATACTGGCTCGAACGCGGCCTGTACCTGGTGCGGGAGCCCGGCAGGACCCGCGCGACGGCGCTCTGGGTGGACAGCATGCTCGCCCTGCGCCAGGGCGACCTCGTGATGGCGCTGCCCAGGCTGGGGGAGTGCCTCGACCTGGCCCGCCGCCCCGGCAACGAGGCCGTCCTGCCGTACGCCATCAGGACCGCCGGCGTCGCGGCGTTCTCCAGCGGAGACCCCGAGCGCGGGCTCTCGCTGCTGCAGGAGTCGCTGGCCCTGCACCGCGCGGAGGAGAACCTCGACGGCGTCATGCTCAACCTCTACTACGCCTCCGCGTACGGCTCCGTCGGCCACCCGGGACGCGCCGCCGAGTTCGGCGAGGAACTGCTCGCGCTCTGCGAGAAGCACCACGCCCGCGTCTCCCGCGCGTACGCCCAGCTGGCGCTCGGCGTCGCCCGCTGGAACCTGGGCGACTGCCGCCGGGCAGAGGCGCTGGTGACGTCGGCGGCCCTGTTCACCGGGGAGGTCAACGACCGCTGGTGCCTCACCCAGTGCCTGGAGGTGCTGGCGTGGATCGCGGGTGCCCGCGAGGAGCACCGGCGGGCCGCCGAACTGATGGGCGCGGCCCACGCTCTGTGGCAGGCGATGGGGGCCGCGCCCGAACGGCTGTGGTATCACGCGGCATGGCACGAGCAGTGCAGGGAGCAGGCGCGCCGCGCGCTGGGCGGGAGGGCGTTCGCGACGGCCTTCCGCCAGGGGGCGCGGCTCGGCCAGGACCGCGCCGTGACCTACGCCGTCGCGGGCTGAAGCCCAGGTGACACGTCAGGTCAGCGCGGCCTCCAGGAGCAGGGCGCCGGCGCCGAGGAGCGCGGCGTCGCGGCCGGCCCGCGCCGGCACCACCTCCAGGTCCCTGGTGGCCAGGGGGAGGCAGCGTTCCCAGACGGCCGCCCGGATCGACGTGATCAGCGGCTCGGCCGCCGACAGGCTGCCGCCCACCGCCACCACGTCCGGGTTGAAGAAGTTCACCAGCACGGTGAGGACCTCGCCGATCCGCCGGCCGGCGTTGCGCACCAGGCTGGTCGCCTCGGGGATCGCGTCGTTGACCAGGCCCACGATGTCGCCGGTGCGGGTCACCGGGATCCCGGCCTCTGACAGGGCGGCCATCAGGGCGGCGCCGCTGGCGTAGGCCTCCAGGCAGTCGGGATGGCCGCAGGCGCAGATGACGGACGAGTCCGAGCGGACGCGGACGTGGCTGATGTCGCCGGCCGCGCCCCGGCCCCTGTGCAGGCGGCCGTTCACGACGACGCCGCAGCCGATGCCCGTGCCGGCCTTGACGACCATGAGGTTACGGCGGTCCGGCCAGCATCGTGTCTCGCCCGCGGCCATCAGGTTGGCGTCGTTCTCGACCAGGATCGGCAGGTCGTAGCGGGTGGCCAGGTGCTCGGCCACGGGGAAGTCGTTCCAGCCGGGCATGCGCGAGGGCGTCACGACCCGCAGGGTGAGCGGGTCCACGGGGCCGGGGATGCCGGTGCCGATCCCGCGCAGCGGCACCGCCGCGGGCACGTGTTCGGCCAGCAGCGTGTCGAACGCGTCGGCGATGCGGTCGAGCGTGGCCCTGGGGCCGTCGGCGATCTCGCAGGGCCGTTCCTCGATCACGATCGGGGCGCCGCTGAGGTCGAGCAGGCCGAGGCGTACGTGGTGGGCGCCCAGATCGGCGACCGCGAGCACGCCCGCCGTGTCCGACAGGCGCAGCAGCCGGGGCCGCCGCCCGCCGCGCGACGTGCCGGAGCCCTCCTCGGCCAGCAGGCCGGCGTCGAGGAGCTCTTCGACGCGCAGCGACACGCTCGACGCGGCCAGGCCGGATAAACGCGCCAGGTCCGCGCGTGACTCGGCTTTGCCGGTGGCGACGAGTCGCAGCAGGTCACCCTGTGCCCCCTGCACGGGCAGCCGCTGGTTCATGTGAAAATACCTACCATGCGTTGACTTCAGACGACAACGTATTGACTTGGTACGAAATCTCCCACTACGGTCCGGCTTATCTTCGATATCGAAGGAAGTGAGCTGTTCATGAAGAGGTTTGTCGCCGCCGCCGTCCTCGCGGTGTTAACCCTGGCGGCCTGCGGTGAGTCGAGCAGCCCAGCCGTGCCGGGCGAGTCCCCGAGCAGCGGCCCCGACGTGCTGGCCAAGGCGCCGGTCGCGACGGCGGCCGAGATCCTGCCCGGCTCGACCATGGAGAAGATCAAGAAGCGCGGCGAGCTCCTCGTGGGCGGCTCGCTGGACGCGCCCCTGCTCTCCCAGCAGAACCCCGTCACCGGCGAGGTCGAGGGGTTCGACGCGGAGATGGGCAGGGCACTGGCCACGTACATCCTCGGCGAGCCCAAGGTGAAGATCGTCAACTCGGCGTCGGAGACCCGTGAGGCGCTGCTCGCCAACGGCACCGTGGACGTCGTGTTCCAGACGTACACGATCACCGAGGAACGCGCGAAGCAGGTCTCGTTCGCGGGCCCGTACTACACCTCCGGTCTGACGATCGCGGTGAAGAAGGGCGCGACGGGCATCGCCAAGCCGGAGGACCTGAACGGCAAGAAGGTCCTGGCGGGCGCGAACACCCCGGCGATCCCCGCGATCAAGAAGCTGGCGCCGCAGGCGGAGATCATCACGTTCGGCAGCGACCCCGAGTGCGTCCAGGCGCTCAAGCAGGACCGCGGCGTCGCGTACGTGCAGGACGAGACGATCCTCATCGCCGACGCCAAGGCCGACCCGGCGATCGAGATCGTCACGAAGCCGTTCACCGAGGACCCCTACGGCATCGGGCTCAAGCACGGTGACGACGCGTTCAAGAAGTTCCTCAACGACTGGCTGAAGAAGACGCAGGACACCGGGGTCTGGCAGCAGATCTGGAAGAAGTCCATCGGCACCGTGGTGACCGGCGAGGCTCCGCAGCCGCCGCGGATCGGCTCCGTGCCGGGGTCCTGATGTCCGTCCTGCTGGATCACCTGCCCGAGCTGTGGCAGGGACTGGTCGTGACGTTCCAGCTCACCGCCGGGTCCTTCGCGGGCGCGGCGGTGCTGGGCGTGCTGGTCTGCGCCCTGCGCGTCAGCCCGGCCGGGGTGCTGCGCGCCCTCGGCACGGCCTACGTCGAGGCGTTCCAGAACCTGCCGCTGCTCGTGCTGCTCGTCCTCGCGTTCTTCGGCCTGCCGGAGATCGGCATCCAGGCCGGCCTGCTGGAGACGGCCATCGTGGTCATCGCGGTGTACGAGGGCGCCTACGTCGCCGAGGCCCTGCGCTCGGGGGTGAACTCGGTGTCGAAGGGCCAGGGCGAGGCCGCCAGGGCGATCGGCCTGACGTTCGGCCAGTCGCTGCGGCACGTCATCCTGCCGCAGGCGCTGCGCACGGTCGTCCAGCCGCTCGGCAACATCTTCATCATGACGACCATGAACACCGCGCTCGCCGCGGCCGTCGGCGTCGTCGACCTGACGGCGGCGGCCAACCGGGTCAACCTCGTCGAGGCGCAGCCGATCCCGATCTTCGTGGGCGCCGGCGTGGCCTACGCCCTGATCGCCGCCGCGGCCGGGTTCGTCACCGGGCGGCTCGAACGCAGGCTGGTGATCCTCCGATGACGACCCTCCACCCACTCCCGAGGCGGGCACTCCGATGACGAGCACCGCGCTCTTCGACGAGCCGGGGCCGAAGGCCAGGAGGCGCATCCGGATCGCGACCGTGCTCGGCACGCTCGCCGCCGTCGCGCTCGTCGCCCTCGCCGTGCGGCAGTTCGCCGCGAACGGGCAACTCGACGCCGCCCGCTGGCAGCCGTACGCGACCTGGCCCATGTGGCGTTACCTCCTGGACGGCCTGTGGTCCACCTTCCTCGCGGCCGTCGTCTCCGCGGCGCTGTCCATGGCGCTCGGCCTGCTGCTGGCGCTGGGCCGGCTCTCGCCGCGCCGGTGGGTGCGCCTCCCGGCCGCCGGATACGTCGAGGTGGTCAGGACGATCCCGGCCCTGCTGCTGGTGTACGTCGTGCTGTTCGCCCTGCCGCGCTACGGGATGGACCTGCCGCTGTTCTGGAAGCTGGTCGTGCCGCTGACCGTCTCGAACGCGGCCGCCTTCGCCGAGATCTTCCGCGCCGGCATCAACGCGATCGAGCGCGGCCAGACCGAGGCGGGCCTGGCCGTCGGGCTCACCCGCTTCCAGACGATGCGGCTGGTCGTGCTGCCCCAGGCCGCCCGGCGCGTACTGCCGTCCATCGTCAGCCAGTCCGTCGGCCTGCTCAAGGACACCTCGCTGGGCTTCATCGTCAGCTACGGCGAACTGCTCTACAGCGGCAAGGTCCTGGCCGCCTACAACCACCTGGTCATCCAGACGTACCTCGTGGTCGCGCTCATCTACCTGGTGGTCAACGCCTCGCTGTCCAAGCTGGCCCGCACGCTGGAGGCCCGCCGGCCCGCCCCGCTCAGAAGGAGACCCGCACGTGCCTGAACTCGCCCTGCTCGCCGAAGTGATCCGGTCGGGGTTCGTGGAGAGCGTGCACTACGGCAGCGCCGTCGGCCTCGGCCCCTCCGGGCGTACGGAGGTGGCGTTCGGCCCGGTCGGCGCGCCGGTGCTGCCGCGCTCGTCGGCCAAGCCGTTCCAGGCGCTGGCCTGCCTGACGGCGGGCGCCGCCCTGGCGGGGCCGAGGCTCGCCATCGCGGCGGGCAGCCACACGGGCGAGGACTTCCACGTACGCCTCGTCCGCGAGCTGCTCGACGACTACGGCCTCGCCGCCGGCGCGCTGGCCTGCCCGCCGTCGTGGCCCGAGGACCGGCCCACCATGCACGAGCTGATCAGGCAGGGCCAGGACGTCTCCCGCGAGCGCATGAACTGCTCGGGCAAGCACGCCGCCATGCTCGCCGCCTGCGTGGCGGCCGGCTGGGACGTGCCCGGCTACCTGGCTCCCGAGCATCCCCTGCAGGTCCACGTGCGCACCGTCACCGAGGAACTGGCGGGGGAGAAGGCCGCGCACGTCGCGATCGACGGGTGCGGGGCGCCGCTGTACGGGCTCACGCTGACCGGCCTCGCGCGCGCGGTGCGGGGGCTGGTGACCGCCGTGCCGGGCAGCGGGCCGCGCCAGGTCGCCGACGCGATGCGCGAGCACCCCGAGTACGTCGGCGGCACCGGCCACCAGAACACCGGCCTGATGCGGGCGCTGCCCGGCGCCCTGGCCAAGGGCGGCGCGGAGGGCGTGCTGGTCGTGGCGCTGGAGTCGGGGCACTCGGTGGCGGTGAAGGTCATCGACGGCAGCCCGCGCGCCACGACCGCCGTCGCGCTGGAGGTGCTGCGCCTGATGGGCTGCGACGTCGGCGGGGCGGCCGCGTTCGCGCGGGTGGACGTGCTGGGCGGCGGCGAGCCGGTGGGCCGGATCGTCACCAGGTTGTCCTGACCGCACCCGCCGGGGGAGCGCCGGGTCAGCCGTTCGCCAGGGAGGAGCCGCACCCCTCCGTGAGGCCCTTGGCCGGGTCGCCCGAGTCGTCGCCGGTCTTCTTCGCCGGCGGCTCGGCGGTCTCCTTCGACGGCTTCTCCGCCTTCCCCGCCTTCGCGGGCTGCCCCGGCGACGGGGTGGCCGAGGCGGCGACGGCGGGCTTCGTGGTCTTCGAGTCGCGGATGGCCTTGTCGGCGACGTCGCGGATCTTGTCCCAGTCGGGGTAGCCGGTGTTGATGAGCGGCGGCACGAACTGCACGCTCGACACCTTCGCGTTCTTGACCTTCAGCGCGAGCGGCACCAGGTGTTTGAGCATCGGCCGGGGGATGTCGGTCCTGATCAGCTCTTTGGTGGCCAGCGCGATCTTGTTGAACCTGGTCAGCACCGTCGCCGGGTCGGCCTGGTCGAGGATGGCGCCGAGCACGCAGCGCTGCCGGCGCATCCGCGTGTAGTCGTCGCTGTACGTCCGCGAGCGGGCGTACCACATCGCGTCGGCGCCCTTGAGCTTGCGCGTGCCGGCCTTGACCAGGCCCTCGTTGTACCTGCCGAACACGACGTCCTTCTCGACGGTGATCGTGACCCCGCCGATGGCGTCGATGAGCCGGGCGAACCCCCACATGTTGACCAGGGCGTACCAGTCGACCTTGACGCCGAGGGTGTAGCCGATCGTGTCCATCAGCACCTGGGCGCCCTGGTGCTCCTTGCCGCCGAAGATCTCCGGGTGCGAGTCGGCGTACTCCCAGACGCTGTTGAGCAGGTCGCTCCGGCCGCCGCCCGGGTCGGCGGGCAGGCGGAAGCCGCCGGGGAAACGCTCGGCCATCGGCGTGCCGGGACGGAAGCGTACGTCCTCCAGGTTGCGCGGCAGGCTGAACAGCACGGTGTTGCCGGTCTCCACGTCGACGCTGGCCAGGTTCATGCTGTCGGTGCGCACGCCGACGCGGTGGTCGTCGGCGTCGCCGCCGAGGAGCAGGATGTTGACCCGGCGCCGGCCCGCCCACGGGTTCTCCGGCTCCGGCTCGGCCGCTTCCGGGGCCCCGTCGTCGGCGGGGGGCTGCTGGAAGATGCCGTCGAGCGTCTGCTGCGAGGTCCAGACGAACTGCGCGACCACTCCGAACGGCACCACGACGATGACGGCGAGCAGTCCCGCGAGCGTGCCGGTGACGATCTGCCCCGTCTGCGGCAGCCGCCCTGGCCGCAGCACGACGAACGAGTGCACGATGAGGGCGAACCACCCCACGCCCAGCACGGACGCGCCGACGATGATCGCCGTCAGCCAGGAGTCCTCGGTCAGCGAGCCGAGCAGGTTGTCGGTCAGCAGGCCCAGGGCGAGCAGGCCCAGCAGCAGGGCGGCGTGGCAGGAGAGCAGCACGAGGCCGGTCTTGCGCCATCCGGCGCGCAAATGGGCGGCGCCGGGCGCCAACGCGCCCAGCACCAGCCAGCCCAGGACCGCTCCGGCGTTCATCGGTTCCTTCGCCTGCCGCACGCCTTCCCCGTTTCCCCGCGATGTCCACCATAGGCGCGATCGCCGCATCTTGTGGTGGACCCGCCGGTGTGGGCTCGCCGAAGACGCGGAGTTCGCTGCCCGAGGCGGGCCGCTGACGTGGCCCGTCTCAGGTCTGATCGAGGCGGCAGCCTACGCAGTGAATGCGAAATGTGTCCTTATCGGAGGATGAACATCAGCAACCGAATATGATTCTACTCATGGTCTTCACCGAGATCGGATACCAGGTGGACGATCGTGTCGCCACCGTGACGCTGCGCCGGCCGGAACGCCTCAACGCCTTCACCCTCACCATGCGCGGGGAACTGATCGAGGCGTTCGACCGGGCCGACGCGGACGACGACGTACGCGCCGTGGTGGTCACCGGGGAGGGCCGCGCGTTCTGCGCGGGAGCCGACCTGAGCGGCGGCGGCGACACGTTCGGGCGCCGCGACGAGCCCGGAGAGCAGCGGGAACGCGTGAACGGCGCGCCCCGCGACGGCGGCGGCACGGTCGCGCTCAGGATCGCCAGGTCGCTCAAGCCCGTCATCGGCGCGATCAACGGCCCCGCCGTGGGCGTCGGGGTCACGATGACGCTGCCCATGGACGTCCGTCTCGCCTCCGAGACGGCCAGGTTCGGGTTCGTGTTCGCGCGGCGCGGCATCGTCACCGAGGCCGCGTCCAGCTGGTTCCTGCCCAGGATCGTCGGCATCGCCCAGGCCATGGAGTGGGCGGCCACCGGCCGGATCTTCCCCGCGTCCGAGGCGCTGGAAGGGCGGCTGGTCTCGCGGGTGTACCCGGCGGGCGACCTGCTGCCCGCGGCGTACGCGCTGGCCCGGGAGATCGCCGCGAACACCTCCGCCGTCTCCGTGGCCGCCGTCCGCAGGCTGATGTGGTCGGGCCTGTCGGCGGCCTCGCCGTGGGAGGCGCACGCGGCGGACTCGCGGCTCATGACCGAGCTCGGCGGCGCGCCCGACGCGGTCGAAGGGGTGACCGCCTTCCTGGAGAAACGGCCCGCCGAATTCCCGATGACGGTCAGCCAGGATCTCCCGCCCGGCGTGCCGTCGTGGCCCGACGATCCCTATGGTGTCTAGCGTGTACGAGATCACCGTGCTGCCCCTGCCCGACGACTTCGAGGGCGCGGTCGTCGCGACGCTGGTCGCCAGAAGGGCCACCACCCCCACCCGCAGGGCCGTGCTCTACCTGCACGGGTTCACCGACTACTTCTTCCAGGACCACCTGGCCGAGCACTACGTCAGCCGCGGCATCGACTTCTACGCCCTCGACCTGCGCAAATACGGCCGCTCACTGCTGCCCCACCAGACCAGGGGCCTGATCAGGAGCGTCACCGACTACTTCCCCGAGATCGACGAGGCCGTCCGCATCATCAGGCAGGACCACGACGAGCTGACGATCAACGCCCACTCCACCGGAGGCCTGATCGCGCCCCTGTGGGCCGACCGGGTGCGAGGCCGCGGCCTGGTGCAGGGGCTCGTGCTCAACAGCCCGTTCTTCGACCTCAACGTGCCCACGCCGCTGCGCCTGGCCGCCGACCTGCTCAAGACGCCGCTGTCCTACACCCGCTGGGTCCTCCCCCTGGGCGCCGGCACCGTCTACGGGCAGACGCTGCACCGCAGCCTGCAGGGCGAATGGGACTACGACCTGGAGCTCAAGCCCCTCGGCGGCTTCTCGGTGCACGCCATGTGGCTGGCCGCCATCCGCAGGGCCCAGCGGCGGCTGCACGCCGGCCTGTCGGTGGACGTGCCGGTGCTCGTGCTGACCTCGGCGACGGGCCTGCGCGTACGCGACTTCGTTCCCGAGGCGCGCGCGGCCGACATCGTGCTCGACCCCCGGCACATGGCCCGCTGGTCCACCTCGGTCGGTCCGCACGTCACGTGCGTGCGCATCGCGGACGGCCTGCACGACCTGGTGCTGTCGGCCGAGCCGGTGCGCAAGCAGGTGTTCGGCGAGCTCGACCGCTGGATGAACGCCTTCATCTACCACGGGAACGAGAAGAGCCCGTAGTAGGCCGCCGCCACCATCAGCAGGCCGGTGCCGCCCAGCACGCCCGCGATCGCCACGTGCTGCCAGCGGCTCGGCCGCATGCCCTCGCGCAGCGCCGACACGAGCGCCGCCACCGCCGTGACCTCCTGCACCAGCATCCACACCGCCAGCACCCGCACGACCAGCCAGCCGGCCAGCACGGCGGGCCAGGCGCCCGCCTGGTTCACCGAGAACAGCACCAGCAGCGTGATGAACGCCGCCACCGACACCAGCAGGCCGAGGCTCGTCCACGCGATCCTGCTCAGCCTGCGCCGCAGCGGCGGCCAGAGGCGGGCGTTGGCCTCGGCGGTGACGCCCGCCCGGCCGCGCAGGCGCACGACCATGGCGGCGACCGGCCCCGCCACGTAGCCGACGGCGGCCAGGCAGATCGTCAACCCCAGCATCGTGCCGCCCGCGTACCAGGGGGCGGCGGGCACGTCGCTGGCCTCGAACCGCTGGACCGGGGTGGCGCCCGCCATGTGCACCGACGGCTCGGCGGTGCCCGGCAGGCCGATGATCCAGTTGGCGAGGGTCTCCAGATAACCCTGGGTGAAGTCACCGCCGTGGACCCGCATGGCGTGGTCGCCACTCGCCATGAAGCGGATCGTGTAGTCGTCGTTGCCCGCCTTCTTCATCGCCGTGATCAGCGCCTGGGTGGACTCGACGAAGGGGATCGAGGGGTCGGTGGTGCCGTAGAACGCCAGAACCGGCTGCCTGACCTGGCTTAAGGCCGGCATCGCGTCGTAGCGCAGGAAGTCGAAGCCCACCCCGCCCATCGCCCTGGTCAGCAGGTCGCGTACGCCGATCGGGGCGTGCAGCCTGAGCAGCTGCTCGTTCAGCGCCCACGCGACCTGGCGCAGCGGGGAGACGTTCGGCGAGGACACCATCACCAGGAACTTCACCGCGCTGCTCTTCGCCGCCGCGACGGGCACCACCCAGCCGCCCTCGCTCACCCCCCACAGCCCGACGCGCGAAGGGTCCACCTCGGGAAGGGTGCGCAGATATTCCACCATGCGCAGCGCGTCGTCGGCGAGCAGCCCGAAGTCGCGGTCGCGGAAGTTGTAGCCGATCGTGCGCTTGTCGAACGCGATCGTCACCACGCCCGCCATGGCCAGGAACTCCGCCTGCGGCGTGAACTCCGTCCGCGACCCGTTCCCCGAGCCGGACACGAACACCATCGCCGGATGCCGCCCAGGCGTCAGCGGCACCCGGAGCGTCCCCTCCAGGCGCTGCCCTTCGCCCGCGACCGAGATCTGCTCCCTGCGGACGGAGGCGGTCGCCACCACCGGTTTCAGCTCGGCGGCCGGCTGGGCCGGGATCGACTGGAAAGCTGGATCGGCTTCGAGCGGCGGCGGGTCGAACGCGGGTGGCAGGACGTATCCGACCGTCGCGAGAGCCACCAGCACCAGACCGGCGGCCACGCTCAAGGTGCCACGGCCCGTGCGCATCGGCCTCCCCATGTGCGTTGGTTTGCCCGCCGATCGTCCAGCGTACTCCCGGCTCGTGAGACAGGTGATCCCGCATTTGTCGGTGAGACCTGTTAGCTTCCTGCGACATGCGCATCCTGCACACGTCCGACTGGCATCTCGGGCGCTCGCTCCACCGCGAGAGCCTGCTCGCGGCGCAGGCGGCGTTCGCCGATCACCTGGTGGAGACGGTGCGGGCCGAGCGGGTCGACGTCGTGGCGATCGCCGGAGACGTCTACGACCGGGCGCTGCCGCCCGTCGACGCGGTCGCGCTGCTCGACGACGCGCTGGCCCGGCTGCGCGCCACGGGGGCGCGGGTGGTCCTGATCAGCGGCAACCACGACTCGGCGCTGCGGCTCAGGTTCGGCTCGGCGCTGTTCGAGACGGCGGGGGTGCACATGCGCACGCGGCCCGACCAGGCGTGGGAGCCGGTGCTGGTCGGCGACGTCGCCTTCTACGGCATCCCCTACCTGGAGCCCGAGCTGGTCCGGGCCGGCTGGGAGCTGCCCGACCGCAGCCACACCGCCGCGCTCACCCACGCGATGACCCGCGTCAGGGCCGACGCCGCCCGCCACCGCGCCTCCGTGGTCCTGTCGCACTGCTTCGTCACCGGCGGGCAGGCCAGCGACAGCGAGCGCGACATCAGCGTGGGCGGGGTGGCCCACGTGCCCCTGCCGGTCTTCGACGGGGTCGACTACGTCGCGCTCGGCCACCTGCACGGGCGACAGCGCATGTCCGAGACCGTGCGCTATTCGGGCTCGCCGCTGGCCTACTCCTTCTCGGAGGCCGGCCACGTCAAGGGCTCCTGGCTGGTCACCCTGGGCGAGGAGGCGGAGTTCGTGGCCGCCCCCGTGCCCCGTCCCGTCGGCACCCTGAAGGGCCGCCTCGACGACCTCCTCACCTCCCCGCTGCACGCCCCTCTCGAAGACCACTGGCTCCACGTCACCCTGACCGACGCCGTCCGGCCCAAATCCGCCATGGAGCGGCTGCGCGCCCGATTCCCCCACACCCTCGCCCTGGCCTTCGAGCCCGACGGCGCCACCCCCGCCGCCCGGCCCGCGCGCCTGAGCGGGCGGCCCGAGGCCGAGGTCGCCCTCGACTTCGTCCGCGAGGTGCGCGGCGAGCCTGCGGCACCTGACGAGGAATCCCTGCTAAGACAGGCGATCGAGGCATCGAGGGTGAAGGAGACGATGGCATAGATGCGGCCGCACCGGCTCACGTTCACGGCCTTCGGGTCCTTTCCCGGCACCGAGACCGTCGACTTCGACGCCCTTGCGGAGGCCGGCCTCTTCCTCGTCCACGGGCCCACGGGGGCGGGCAAGACCACGATCCTCGACGCGCTCTGCTTCGCCCTCTACGGCCAGGTCCCCGGCCAGCGCAACAGCGCCCGCAGCCTGCGCTGCGACCACGCCCCGCCCACGACAGGGCCCGCGGTCACGCTCGAGGTGACGATCCGCGGCCGCTTACTCCGCATCCAGCGCTCACCCACCTGGCAGCGGCCCAAGCTGCGCGGCACCGGGTTCACAGAAGAGAAGGCCAAGGTCGTCGTCTCCGAGCGGCGGGGGTCGTCCTGGCAGGGGCTGACCACCCGGCTCGACGAGGCGGGGCACCTGGTGGGCGAACTGCTCGGCATGAACGCCGACCAGTTCTGCCAGGTGGCGATGTTGCCGCAGGGGGAGTTCGCCAAGTTCCTGCGGGCCGGCGGCGACGAACGCGCCAAACTGCTCGAACGGCTGTTCACCGTCAAGATCTTCACCCAGGCGGAGGCGTGGCTGGCCGAGCACCGCAAACGGGCCTGGCGCGAGGCCCAGGAGCTGAGACAGCAGGTCGACTTCGCGATCAAACGCGTCGAGGAGGCCGCCGGCGACGCCCTCCTCGCCGCCCCCGCGTCCGGACCCTCCGCTTCGCCCTCGTACGAGCGGGGTGCCGTCGCAGCGCCCGGGGGAGGCGTGACTGCTCAGGAGACCGGCGGCGAGGGGTTCCACGGGACCGGCGAGGGGACCGGTGGCGAGGAGTTCCACGGGACCGGCGAGGGGACCGGCGGCGAGGGGTTCCACGGGACCGGCGAGGGGACCAGTGGCGAGGAGTCCCCGGAGGCAGGACGACATCGGCAGGGAAGCGGGAGTGCCGCCGACCAAGCCGGGGACGCAGAGCTGCTCACGCCGGAGGCCGACCCGTTGCGCTGGGCCGGGGCTCTGCTCGACGCCGCGCGGGCGGTCGTGCGAGGCGCCACCGAGGAGCAGGCCGCAGCCGGCCAGGCGCTGCGCTCGGCCCGCCTCCGTCACGAACAGGCCGCCTCCCTGGCCGACCGCCGGCGCCGCCACGCCGAGGCGCTCACCCTCCGCCGCACCCTAGACGAGCGCGCCGACGAGAGAGCCGACCTGCAGGCCATGCTCGACGACGCCGCCAGGGCCGACCGCGTCATCCCGCTCGTCACCGCCGCCGGGCAACGCGCAGAGGCCGCCACCAAGGCCCGCGCCCTGGCCGCCGACGCCCTCGCCCGAGCACGCCCCCTCCTGACCACCACCCCACCCGCCCCCGGCACGGACCGGCCGACCCCCGGCAGTCCCTCCTCCGGGCGGCCCACCGACCACACGCCCGATCCGGCACGCCAGGGAGACGATGCCGCCGCCGAGCTGGCGGTGCTCGAACGCGAGCGGCAGGCCGAGATCGCGCGGCTGTCGGAGCTGCTCACAGAAGAGGCCAGGCTGTCGGTGGTCAGGCGCGACCTTCTGCGCGTGGAAGGGGAGCTGGCCGCCCTGGTCGAGGCCGACGAGTCCGTCGCGGAGCGGCTGGCCGTTCTGCCCGGCCTCGTCGAGCGGGCCGAGCGCGTGCTCGCCGAGGCGCGTACGGACGCCGCCAGGATCCCGGCGGCGCAGGCCGTACGCGACGCCGCCGCCCACCTGATCGAGATCGACGACGAGCTGGCCGGGCTGGCGGCCGAGCTGGCCGAGCTGTCGGAGCGCGAGGCCGAGGTGTTCGCCGCCCAGGCCGAGCTCCCTGGCCGGATCGCCGACGCGGACGCGGCCCTGGCCGACGTACGCGCGCAGGCGGCGGCCATCCCCGCGGCGGCCGCGAGCCTCGACGCAGCCAGGCTCGTGCTGGAGGCCGCGCACCGCCGCGAGAGCCTCGCCGCGGAGCTGGACGCGGCCGTCGCCTCCCATCAGGTGCTGGTTGACCAGGCCCAGACGCTGCGCGAACGGTGGCTCGACCTGCGTCAGGCCCGCATCGACGGCATGGCGGCGGAGCTGGCCCGCGACCTGGCCGACGGGCAGCCGTGCGCGGTGTGCGGCTCCGACCACCATCCCGCTCCTGCCGCTCCCGCCCCGAGCGCCCCTTCGGCCGACGACGAGCACGCGGCCGAGACCGAGCACGAGGCCGCCCTCGCCGAACGCGAGGCGGCGGAACGCGCGCTCGCCTCGCTGGAGTCCCGGCACGCCGACGCGGTCGAGGCCACGGGAGGCCTGGGTGTGGCGGAGGCCGAGGAGCAGGTGCTGCGAGCGGAGGAGGAGGTCGCCCGTCTGGAGGCGGTGGCGGCCCGTGAGCCTGCCCTGGCGGACGAGCTCGACCGTGTCGAGACCGAACGCGAGCAGGTCAGAGACCGGGCCATGGAGATCGCGGAGATCCTCGCCGGGCACCGCGCTCACCTCACCCACCTCCGGTCCGAACGCGCCCGCCTCCAGGCCCGCCTCGCCACGACCGGCCTCGCCGGACCGCCAGGACCAGCCGGTGCCCTTCCGAGTTCAGGCGCCGCGCACAACGACCCCGCTGCGAGGGAGGGGGCGGACCACGGTGACGGCAGGACCGGGGAACGCCGCGACGACGCAGTGGCCGCGTCGGTGGCGGGTGGTGGGGGTTCCCACGGCGCGCAGGAGGTCGACGGCGCGGTCGTGCTGGCCGAGGCCGAGAAAGAGCTGCGGAGGTTGCGGGAGTCGGCCGGACGGGAGGACGAGCTGGCCAGGGAGGCGGCGCGGCTCCACCGTGAACGGCAGGACCAGGAGGAGGAACGCCGCAGGGTCGGCGCGAGGCTGGCGGCCTGCCGTACGAAACATGAGGAGCTGAGCGGCGACGCCGCAAGGCTCGGGGCGCGGCTGGACGCGGCGCGGGACGGCGACCCGACCCTGACCGCCCGCCTGGCCAGGCTCGGCGACGAGGCCGAGCTGCTGCGGGAGGCCCGCGAGGCCACGCAGGTGGCGGCAGCGGCCCATGACGAGCTGACCAGGGCCCGGCAGGCGGCGGAAGAGGCGGCGGCCGAGGCCGGGTTCGCGGACGTCGCCGAGGCGGCGGAGGCGGTCAGGAGCCCGGCCGAGCGGGAGCGCAAGGCGGAGCTGCTGCGCCGCCTCGACGACGAGCACGCCGCCGTCATGAGCATCCTGGCCGACCCCGAGCTGGTCGCCGCCGCGGCCGAACCCGCGCCCGACCTGGCCGCGATCGAGGCGGAGCGCGACGCCCTGGAGGAGGCGCACACGCGGCTGTCGAGCGTTCGCGACCGGGCCGTGGCGAGGGCGGCGCGGCTGGAGGAACTGCACGGCGAGCTGGCCGGCCGGCTCGAACGCTGGCGCCCGGCCGCCGACCGGCACCGGCTGGCGGAGCGGCTGGCGGCGCTGGCCGGCGGCACGTCCAGCGACAACCGGTGGAGCATGAGCCTGTCGTCGTTCGTGCTGGGCGAGCGGCTGCGGCAGGTCGTGGACGCCGCGAACGAACGCCTCGACCACATGTCGGGCGGGCGCTACCTGCTACGCCACGACCTGCGGAAGACGGCCGGGTCCCGGGCCCGCTCCGGCGGCGGGCTGGGGCTGCGGGTGGCCGACGGCTGGACCGGCGTCGACCGCGACCCGGCGACGCTGTCCGGGGGCGAGAGCTTCATCACCTCGCTCGCCCTGGCGCTGGGCCTGGCCGACGTCGTCACGGCGGAGGCCGGTGGCGCGGAGCTCGGCATGCTCTTCGTGGACGAGGGCTTCGGCACCCTCGACGAGGACACCCTCGACAGCGTCCTCGACATCCTCGACGGGCTGCGCGACGGCGGGCGGGCGGTGGGCATCGTCAGCCACGTCGCCGAGCTCAGGTCCCGGATCCCCGCCCGGCTCAAGGTCACCAAGACCCGCACCGGATCCACCCTGGCCTCGGTGGGCGCCGGCTGAGATCGTCCCCTGCCCGGGCGGGGCTCACGTCCCGCCGGGCGGGGTTCATGTCCCGCTGCCCACGGGGACCGGGCGGGCGACGGCGGCCAGCCGGGCGGCCACGCGGGACAGATCGAGCCCGTTGGCCTCCTCGACCCGGGCGACCGCCGCGGCGGGCACCGCGGCGATGCCGTTGAGCGCGCCGGCGACGGCGGCGGCCATGCAGCCGACCGTGTCGGAGTCGCCGCCCGCGGTGGCCGCGGCGACCGCGGTCTGGAACGGGTCGCCGCCGGCCGCCACCAGCAGGCCGATGGCCGCCGGGCAGGCCTCGGCCGCGGGCAGGCCGGTGCCGATGACGGAGGCGATCCGCTCGATGGCGTCGTCCAGGTCGCGGGACTGCACGGCGAGCGTGACGGCGAGGTCGATGCGCTGGGCGACGGAGGGGCCGGGGACGTGCCGGCCCTGCTCGCCGCCGAGGGCCTCGCCGAGTTCGGCGCCGCGCCGCGCCGCCCGTACGACCTGGAACAGGTCGGCGCCGTCGACGCAGGCGGCGGCGGTCGCGGCGGCGATGGCCGCGGCTCCGGCGACGCCGATGTTCGTGTGGTGACTCGGTACGCAGGTCAGGTGTGCCGCGCGGACGGCGCCCTCGACGTCGCCGGGGTGCACCAGACCGGCGGGGGCGACCCGCATGGCGCCGCCGTTGCTGGCGCCCTCGCTCATGATGCGTCCCGCCTTGCCCACCTGCCAGGGGTCGTCCCCGGCCTTGAGACGTTCGATGGCCTTGCGCGTGGTGGGGCCGGCGAAGTGGGGATAGTAGGAGGGGTTGCCGGACCAGCCGATGAGCAGGCGCGCCATGACCTCGGGGGTGACCTCCCCGTCGTGCTCGATGAACGCCTCGGCGAGCAGCAACATCTGGCTGGAGTCGTCGGTGATCTGGGCCGGCCCGCGCCCGGCCGCGTACGGCGCGTCGGGCAGCGGCGCGTGGAAGCTCTCGACCCTGCGGCCGAACAGTTCCCGGATCTCCGGGATGGAGCGTTCCTCGGTGGGCGCGCCGAGGGCGTCGGCGATGCAGGCGGCGGCCAGGCTGCCGTGGATGCGGTCGAGAAGTGTGGTCATCGGATTCCTTGTGGACGGGGTGCGGCGTCGAGGGTGACGTTCCGCAGGGATGTTTTGAGGCCGGTGCCGGCGTCGAGGTAGGCACGTGAGCCGAGGCGGCCCACGCAGAGGGAGGCGGTGGCGACGCCGGCGCGCAGGCTGCCGGCGAGGGAGCGCCCGAGGATCCAGGACCCGGTGAACGCCCCGGCCAGGGCGTCTCCGGCGCCGGTGGTGTCGACGACCTCGAGCTCCGGCCCGCGCGCGTGCCAGCTTTCCTCCCGGCTGTGGCAGGCCGCGCCGTCGCGCCCGCCGGTCACGACGACGACGGACGCGCCGGCGGAGATGAGCAGCTCGGCGCAGCGCCCTGGGTCGCCGCCGGCCAGCACCTCGACCGCGCCCTGGTTGCAGAAGACGAGGTCGCTGGCGTGGGCGAGGGCGAGGGTCTTGCCCCGGCGCCCGGTGACGGCGTCGGGTTCGAGGTCCACGGCCACGGCCGCGCCGCTCGCGCGGGCCCGGGTGGCGAGGTCGAGCGCCCAGTCCAGGTCGTCGGCCAGCGGGGCGACGACCCTGGCCGTACGGAGCAGGTCGTCGGAGATCTGTCCCGCGGCCGGGATCTTGACCTCGGTCACCGCTCCGACGAGGGACTTCTCGCCGGTGTCGTCGAGCTGGACCACGCAGAACCAGGTGTGCCCGCCGGCGACGGTGACGCTCGCGGAGACGTCCACGCCGTGGGCGGCCAGCCGGTCCAGCGCCTGGCGGCCGGGCTCGTCGGAGCCCACGGCGGTGACCAGGCCGCTGCGGGCTCCGGCGAACCGCGCGGCGGCGGCCAGGTTGGCGCTCATGCCCCCGCCCTGGATGCTCAGCAGCCGCCCGATCGCCTTGCCGTCGGCGGTGGCGATGTGGGGCACCCGGACGAAGTAGTCGACGCTGGCGTCTCCGACCGCCAGCACGTCCAGCGGCCGCGGGTTCGTGGCGGTCATCCGGGAGCCCTCCGGCTGAGGAGGTTGTTCAGCAGGGCGGCGCCGACCAGGACCAGGCCGAGGATGCCGGTCTGCACGGAGTTGCCGACCTGGGCCAGCTGCAGCCCCCAGGACAGCACCACGACGACGACGAGCGCCAGCAGGACACCGCTGAGGTGCCCGCGGCCGCCGAAGATGTGGATGCCGCCGAGCACCGCGATGGTGATCGCCTGCAGCTCCATCCCGAGGCCGGCGCTGGGCCGGGCCGTGAGCAGCCACGCGTTGGTCACCACGGCGCCGAGCGCGGCCAGCGCGCCGGACAGGCAGTACAGCCGGAACCTGAGCTTGGTCACGTCGACCCCGGCCAGGGCCGCGGCCCGGTCGCTGGTGCCGATCTGGTGCAGCCGCCGGCCGAAGGCGGTGCGGTTCTGCGCCCAGATGGCCACGGCGAACGCGGGCGCCAGCACCAGCAGCACCTGGGCGGGCACGCCGAGGATCGCGGTCTGCCCGAGGGCGGCGAAGCCCTGCCGGTTGAACCCGCCGAGCTGGCCTCCGTGGGTCAGCACCTGGGCGAGCGCGCCGTACAGGAAGAGCGTGCTCAGCGTGACGATCAGCGGGGGCAGGCCCAGCCGGGCGACCATGAAGCCGTTGACGGAGCCGAGCAGCGCGCCGAAGGCGACGGTCACGAGGGCGGCCAGCCACGGGCTGAGCCCGAGGTTCTGGGCGAGCAGGCCCATGACGATGCCCGACAGGCTCAGCGCGGACCCGACGGACAGGTCGATGCCGCCCCGGCCGCCGAGGATGACCAGCGACACGCCGAGGGCCAGCAGGCCGATGACCGCGCCGTACTGCGTCATCGCCAGGAGGTTGGCCACCTCGAGGAAGTACGGCGACAGCAGGCTCATCAGCGCGCCGAGGGCGACGACGAGCACGGCGAGGAACACCCTGCGATCGCTCACGCGGTCCCGCATCGACCGCCGGGGCAGGGCTCCCGTTGTCATTTCTTGGCTCCGATCCGCTTGTCGAGGGTGCGCCGGGTCAGCACGTCGAAGGCCACCGCGAGGGCGACGGCCGCCCCGACCAGCACGCCGTTCCACAACGGCGGCACGCCCATCAGGACGACGCCGTTCTGCAGGAGCGCGATGAAGGCCAGGCCGCCGAGGGTGCGCAGCACGCCGCCCTCACCGCCGAGGATGCTGGTGCCGCCGACGACCACGGCGGCGATCGCGGGCAGGGTGAGCTCGTTGCCGGCCGTGGCCTGGACGACGCCCACCCTGCCCACGTAGATGAGCGCCGCGACGCCGACGAGGACGCCCACGAGCACGTACGCCGCGAACGCCGTCCGGCCGACGGGTACGCCGAGCAGCCGCGCGCCCTCCGCGTCGTTGCCGATGGCGAACAGCCGCCGGCCGAACACCCGGCGCCGCAGCACGTACGCCAGCACGCCGAACACGGCCAGGACGACCAGGCCCACCAGGGGGACTCCGCCGGCGCGGGCCGGGCCGAGCGCGGGCACGACGGGGCCGGCGAAGACGTCGGTGCTGTTCCAGAGGACGAACAGCACGGTCTTGAAGATGGCGGCGGTGCCCAGCGTGGTGATGATGGGGGAGATCCGCCCGCCGACGACCAGGCCGCCGTTGATCGCGCCGAGCGCGCCGCCGAGCAGCACGGAGATCACGACGACGAGCAGTGGCGGCATGCCGGCGACGACGAGGGTGGCGCCGACCCACGCGACCACGCCGAGCATCGGCCCGACCGACACGTCGATCCCGGCCAGCAGGACGACCAGCGTCACCCCGGCGGCCAGCAGCGCCAGGTCGGCCGAGTTGATCACCACGTTGGCGAGGTTGGCCGCGGACAGGAAGCCGGGGGCGGCCACGGTGAAGAAGATCACCTCCGCGACCAGGAGGATCGGCAGCAGCGCGTTGCGCAGCAGGACCAGCATCCGCGCGGAGGGCGCGAACGCGGAGGTGACGGTGGTCGTGGTCACCGGTTCACCCCCATCGTGGCGCGCAGCACCGCGTCCTCGGTCAGGTCGTCGCCGCTCAGCTCGGCGGTCATGCGGCCCTCGCGCATGACGTAGACGCGGTCGGAGACGGCGAGGAGCTCGGGCAGGTCGCTGGAGACGACGAGCACCGCGGTGCCGTCGCGGGCGACCTCCACCAGGCGCTGCTGGATGTCGGTCTTGGTGGCCACGTCGATGCCCCGGGTCGGCTCGTCCAGGATGAGGATCTTGGGTTCGGTGGCGAGTTGCCGGGCGAACAACGTCTTCTGCTGGTGGCCGCCGGACAGGCCGGTGACGGGGAAGGCCGGTGACGGGGCCTTGATGCGCAGCCGGTCGATCCACGAGGTCGCGAGCTCGCGCTCCTCGGCGCGGCGGATGACGCCGAGCCGGCCCAGCAGGTCCGGCAGCTTGACGGCCGTGATGTTGCTGAGGGTGTCCATGCCGGGGAAGATGCCGAGCGTCTTGCGGTCCTCCGGCAGGTAGGCGATGCCGCGGGCCATGGCGTCGCGCGGGCCGCGCGGCGTGTGCGGCTCGCCGTCCACCCGCATGGTTCCCGCGCTGGGGCGCAGCACGCCGAAGACGGTCAGCGCCAGCTCGGTACGCCCGGCTCCGACGAGTCCGTACAGGCCGACCACCTCGCCGCCGCGCACGGTCAGGTCGACGTCCGACACGGCTCCCGGCACGGTGAGCCCTGAGGTCTCCAGCATGACCGGCACGGTGAGCCCTGAGGTCTCCAGCATGACCGGCCCGGGCCGGGCGGGCGAGCGGCTGATGGCGGCGTTGACCGGTCTGCCGGACATCATCTCCAGGATCCTGTCGTGGTCGGCCTCCGAGGCGGGCAGGTCACCGGCGAGCCTGCCGTCCTTCAGGACGATGAACCGGTCCGCGACGTGCTCGAGCTCCTCGAAGCGGTGGGTGATGTACAGCACGCCCACGCCGGCCTCGGAGAGCCGCTGCACGATGAGGAACAACCTGCGGACCTCGGCGTCGGTCAGGATCGAGGTGGGCTCGTCGAGGATCAGCACCTTGGCCTCGACGTCGACCGCCCGGGCGATCAGCGCCAGCTGCTGCTCGGCCAGGCTGAGCGCGTCCATGCGCCGGGTCAGCAGCTCCACGGGGACGTCGAGCCGCCGGAACAGCTCCTCGCCCCTCTCGCGCATCCGGCGCCAGTCGACCTGGCCCGCGCGGTCGCGGGGCTCGCGGCCGACGTAGAGGTTCTCCAGCACCGACAGCCGGGGGAAGAACGACGGCTCCTGGTAGACGACGCTGACGCCGCCGGCCAGCGCGGCCCCCGGGGAGGCCGGCCGGTGCGGTGCGCCGTCCAGGACCATCTCGCCGCCGTCGGGCGGATACACGCCGGCGATGATCTTGATGAGGGTGGACTTGCCGGCGCCGTTCTCGCCGAGCACCGCGAGCCGCTCGCCCGCCCCCAGCGTGAAGCCGACGTCGGTGAGGGCGGTGGTGGCTCCGAAGCTCTTGGACAGGCCGGACACCGAGAGGATGGACCGCACGTCGCTCCTAGTAGTCATACTGGGCGATGTTCGCCTTGGTGAAGACCATCGGCGGGCCCATGACGAGCGTCGTGGCCGCCGCGGAATACTCGACGGGGTCCTTCAGGCCCGGCACGGTGTTCTTCGGCGCGAACTCCTTGCCGTCCATGAGCTGCTTCATCGCCCAGACGGTCAGCACGCCCAGGTTCGGCACGTCCCAGAGCACGGTGGAGGTCATCACACCGGACTCGACGTACGGGCGCGCCGTCCGCGGCGACCCGAAGCCGGAGACCGCCACCTTTCCCGTCTTGCCGGCGTTCTGGACGGCCTGCGCCACTCCGGGGACCGCGGTCGACGGCACCGCGATGATCGCCTTGAGATCAGGGTAGGCGGTCATGAGGTCCTGCGCCTCTTTGAGCGCCTGCGCGGTGTCGGTGGTGTAGCGCACGCCGCCCACCAGCTCCATGGCGGAGTAGGTGGACTCCTGCCGCTTGCGCGCCTCGGCCACCCAGCTGTTGAACGTCTGCGTGTCGGCCGCCCCCGACACGATGCCGTACTTGCCCGTGCCGCCCACGGCCTTGGCGATCTCGTCCATCACGGTCGCGCCGAGCGCGGCGTCGGAGGCCTGCTGCACGAACACCTGGCGTTCGCTGTCGGGCGCGTCGGCGTCGGAGGTGACCACGACGATGCCCTTCTTCCGCGCGGCCGCGATGGCGGGGTTCATCGACCGGGGGTCGAGCGGGGACACCGCGATCGCGTCGTAGCCCTGCTGGACGAGGCTGTCGAAGATGCGCAGCTGCTCGGTCGCGTCCGCGGTGGAGGGCCCGGCCTGCGTGTACGACATGCCGAGCGACTCCGCCGTCTTCTCCGCGCCCTCCTTGAAGGCGGAGAAGTAGGGTACGCCCTCCACCTGGGAGACGAAGGCCACCTTCGGCCCCTCGCCACCACCGGTGCTCGGCGCGGCGCTCTGGCCGGCCGGCCCTCCCACGGTCGAACAGGCCGCCAGGGCGACGGCCGTGAAGATGGCCACGAGCCCGGCACTGATGTTTCGCATATCGCATCCCGAGGAGACGAACGGACAGGTCTGTAGGCGCACCCCGTATCCGCCTGTGCGGCCACCGTAAGAATTAGTACCAATCAGTGTCAAGAGTTGTAGGTACAAATCTGAATGTTGTTGGTATATGTTGTGCATGGAGCTCGTTGACTGGTACTTCGGTCTGCGCCAGGTTCGCGAGCGAGGGGAGATGGGCCCGCATGACCAAGCGCCATGCGCACGAGATCGTGGCTGATTCGCTGCGCACGCACATTCTCGAAGGCCGCTACAAACCGGGGCAGCGCCTGCCGTCCGAGGAGGCGCTCACCGACGAGTACGGCGTGAGCCGCAACACCGTGCGGGTGGCGCTGAACCACCTCGCCGCGGCCAACCTCATCACCCGGCGCCGCGGATCCGGCAGCTACGTCAACGCCGACCTCGGCATCAGCCACTCCCTCGGCAACCTGCGCAGCTTCACCGTGCTCCTGCGCGACCTGGGCCTGCAGCCGGGCATCACCGAGGTCGAGGTGCGCCCCGACCCCAGCCCTCCCCTGGAGATCCTCGGCTTCCTCCCCTCCGAGGTCGCCTGGCTGGTCCGCAGGGTGCGGACGGGCTCGGGCTCGCCCTTCGCCCTGCTCGACTCGTGGCTTCCCGACCGCATCGGCTCGCGGATCGACCCGGAGGCCCTGACCCGCCGCCAGTCCCTGTACGCCTCACTCGCGGAAGACCTCGACATCAAGGTCGCCGAGGCCACGGAGAGCATCCACGCCGAGGCCGCCGACGAGCGCGAGGCCCGCGTTCTCGACGTCCCGGTCGGCAGCCCGATCATCGTCATCAGGCGGTGGACCTATGACCGGGCGGGCAGGCCCGTCGAATACACCCGGTCGGCCGCCCGCGGTGACCGCTACCGGTACGTGGTCAAGCTGCGCGCCTGACGGCGGCGGCGCGCCTGTGACCTTGGCTCAGCCGAGCGACATGATCAGTCGCGGCAGGGCGGCCGGCTCGTGGAAGAGCGTGGCGCCCAGGCCCGCGAGGCGGCCGGCGGGGGTGAAGCCGCCGGCGTAGGCCAGGCAGCGCATGCCCGCGCTCATCGCCGCCGTCACCCCGAACGGGCTGTCCTCCACCACCACGCACCGCTCCGGCGGCACCCCCATCGTGTCCGCCGCGTGCAGGAACAAATCCGGCGCCGGCTTGCCCCTGGCCACGTCCTCGGCGCTGAACACCCGCCCGTCGAACCACTTGGCCAGCCCCGTGAGCTCCAGGCTGCGGCGGATCGTGGTGTGCCGGCCGTTGGAGGCCACGCAGGCCGGCACCGTGAGCTGGTCGATGGCCGCCTCGATGCCCTCGATGGCCCGCAGCTCCGCCATCATCGCGGCCTTGTGCTCGGCGATGAGCTGCTCGCGCCAGCCCGGCGGCGTCTCGCCGACCTGCTCGGCCCAGTATTCGTTGGTGCAGCCCACGAAACGCTCGGCGTACTCCGCCTCGTCGATCGTCCAGCCCAGACGCCGCAGCGCTGCGGTGCCCACGCGCGTGGAGATGGGCTCGCTGTCCACGAGCACGCCGTCGCAGTCGAAGATGACCAGGTCGATGGCCAAGCCTGCTCCTTTCCCGGGGAGGTCCGGCTACGAACCTATCTGATGTGACATAGCGCCAGGTGATAGCGTTCGCGTACCGCTTCACAAGACGCTAGTCCGCATGGTGAGACCCCTATGACGACAACCCCCCAGACGGCGGCCCCCAGCAGGTCCAGGGTCGCGGCGGCCAGCCTCATCGGCACCGCGATCGAGTTCTACGACTTCTACATCTACGGCACCGCCGCGGCCCTCGTGCTGAACTCCGCCTTCTTCCCCGACCTCGACCCGGTGGCGGGCACCCTGGCGTCGTTCTCGACGTTCGCCGTCGCCTTCATCTCCCGCCCGCTCGGCTCGGCGGTGTTCGGGCACTGGGGCGACCGGATCGGCCGCAAGTCCATGCTCGTCGTGTCGCTGCTGGTGATGGGCCTGTCAACGGTGGCGATCGGGCTGCTGCCCGGCTACGCGGCGATCGGCGTCATGGCGCCCGTGCTGCTGGTGTTGTTGCGGTTCACGCAGGGCATCGGCCTCGGCGGCGAGTGGGGCGGCGCGGCGCTGCTGGCCACCGAGCACGCGCCGCCCGGCAAGCGCGGGCTCTACGCGATGTTCCCGCAGCTCGGCCCGTCGGTCGGGTTCATCGTGGCCAACGGGCTGTTCCTCGTGCTCGGCGAGACGCTCAGCGACGACGCGTTCGGGAGCTGGGGGTGGCGGCTGCCGTTCGTGGCGAGCCTGCTGCTCGTGATCGTCGGTCTCTACGTACGGCTGAAGATCTCCGAGACGCCCGTCTTCCAGAAGGCCATGGACCAGCGGCGCATCGCCAAGGTGCCGTTCGCCGGGCTCATGCGGCACCAGTGGCGGCGGGTGCTGCTCGGCGCCGGCGCCATGACCATCGCGTACACGCTCTTCTACACCGCCACCACCTACTGCCTGGCGTACGGGACCAGCGAGCTGGAGATCCCGAAGACCACGATGCTCGCGCTCACCATGATCGGCGTCGTGTTCATGGCGGCGGGCACCGTGGTCTCGGCGATGGTCTCCGACCGGCTGGGCCGGCGCCGCACCCTGATCGCGGGCACCGGCGTGGCCGTCGTGTGGGGGCTGGTGATGTTCCCGCTGATGGAGACCAGGTCCGTCTTCCTCGCCGGGCTGGCGCTGGCCGGGGCGCTGGCGCTGATGGGGTTGATCTTCGGGCCGATGGGGGCGTACCTGCCCGAACTGTTCAGGACCGAATACCGCTACAGCGGCGCGTCCGTCGCCTACAGCCTCGGCGGTGTGCTCGGCGGCGCGGTGCCGCCGCTGGTCGCCACCGGCATGCAGGCCGGCGGCATGGGAACGATGGCGGTCGGCGGGTACGTGTCGGCGATGGCGCTGCTGAGCCTGCTCTGCCTGCTCGCTCTGCCCGAGACGGGCGACGAATCCCTATAAAACCAACAAATCGCGGCAGCTGGCCCGGTAATGTGATGCTCATCAACACGGCGGTCGAACAGAGCCGTGGCGCCCACGGCCGCGCTGACTTCACGGGCTGACTTCACGAGCTGACTCCTTCAAGCCGGCCCGTGAAGTCAGCGCGGCCGGAACGCCTCAACCGCCCTCGTAGCCCGGGAAGAGCAGGGCCAGCTCCCGCGGGTACGCCCCGATGAGGCGCAGCTCGTCGTCCGTGAGCGGCCTGCCCGTCATCGCGTTGCAGAGCTGCACCAGCCGGAAGGCCAGCTCCTCGTCGGGCGTCTCGATCCCCAGCCCGTCCATGACGTGCCCGAACCCGGCCTTGCCGCCGTACTCGCCGGTCAGCACCACCCGCCCGCTCCGCGCGTGCCAGTCCTCGGGGAACGGCCCCAGCGTCGCCTCGTCGTACAACTCGTAGTTGCCGTGGTCCTTCAGCGCGCCGTCGGCGTGGATGCCCGACTCGTGCGCGAAAGCGTTGCGCCCCACCCCCACCTGGTTGTACGGCAGCGGTTGCCCCAGCGCGTAGCTCGCCCACAACCCGAACCTGCGGGCCCACGACAGGTCGAGTGCGTCGCCGATCTCGGCGCCGAGCCCGAAGCCGTGCTCGAAGGCCAGGATGGTGGAGAGCAGGTCGGCGTTCCCCGAGCGCTCGCCGACGCCGTTCACGCACGTGTTGATCCACGCGTCCTGCCCCGCGTCGAGATCGCCCAGAGCGCCCGAGACCGAGTTGGCCACGGCCATGCCGAGGTCGTTGTGGCAGTGGGTCTCGACCGGCATCGCGGTAGCCGCGGCCAGCTTGGCGAAGCGCTCGCGGATCCGGCCGGGCGTGTCACCGCCCATCGTGTCGCAGTAGCGCACCCGGTCGGCGCCCGCCTCCTTGGCGGCCATGGCGAACTCCAGCAGGAAGGCGTCGTCCGTACGCGAGCCGTCCTCGGCGTTCACTCCCACGGTCAGCGCGCCCGCGGCCTTGGCCACGCGGACCGCGGCCGTCATCTCCCTTATGATCGCCTCCCTGTCCAGGCGGCCGCGGAACTTGTTCTGGATCATAAAGTCGGACGTCGAGATGGACAGGTTGTAGTGCTTCAGGCCGAGCGGCGCAGCCTTCTCCACGTCCTGCGGCACGCCCCGGCACCAGCCGGACAGCCGCAGCTCACCGAACGCCCCGGCCTCGGCCAGCGCCACCTGCGCCTTGACGTACGGGACCTCGTGGAAGAGGAAAGGGAAACCGATCTCGGACTGAGCCACGCCGAGCCTGGCCAGATAGAAGTTGACCATGGTCTTGCCGAACTTCGACAGGCCGGTGCGCGCGGTCTGCACGCCGTCCCTGTTGGTGACATCGAGGAAGTGAACGTAGGGCATGCCCTTACGTTGACACGGTTGCTCAACGTGTATCAATATTGATTTTCGTCAATATGCCAGAAGGGCTTCCCCCGTGATGGAGTGGATCGACGCGGCCACGGCCGCCGAACGGCTCGGCGTCAAACCCGCCACGCTGTACGCGTACGTGAGCAGGGGAGTGCTGCGCCGGCGGCACGGCGACGACGGGCGGCGCAGCCTCTTCTCCGCCGAGGAGGTCGAACGCCTCGCCCGCCGCGGCCGCCCCCGCAACCGGCCGCCGGAGCTCGTGATCGAGTCGGCCGTCACCGCCCTCGGCGCCGACCGGCCCTACTACCGGGGGCGCGACGTGCTGGGGCTCGCCGCGACCAGCGGCTTCGAGACGGTCGCCACGTGGCTCTGGACCGCCGACCCCGCCCTCCCGCACCACCGGCCCTCACTCGCCGGCTCCCCTGCGGGGAGCGGCGGTCACGGTGAGGAGCCTGCGGCGCCCTCCTGCGGCGCGGTGTGGCGGTGCGAGCCGGAGGCACTGCGGGCCGCCGTCGCCGCCCAGCGAGGGCTGCCGGAGGACCTGCTGCCGCTCGATCGCCTCCAGGTGATCGCCACCGTGCTGGGCGCCTCCGACCCCCTCCGCCACCAGCTCGATCCCGCCTCCGTGAGCGACACGGGCCGCCGCCTGATCGCCGGGCTGGTCGACGCCATGCCGCCGCTCAGCGAGCCCCAGGGCGAGTCGATCGCCCAGCGCCTGTGGTCCCGCCTGTGCCCGGCCCCGCCCGCTCCCGGCCTGCTCCACGCCCTCCAAGCGGCGCTGGTGCTGCTCGCCGACCACGAGCTGGCCGCCTCCACGCTGGCCGCCAGGGTCGCCGCCTCCGCGCGGGCGGACCCGTACGCCGTGGTCCTGACCGGCCTCGGCGTGCTGGGCGGCCCGTTGCACGGCGGTGCTTCGTACGGCGCGGAGCGCCTGCTCGCCGAGGTCGCCGAGCCACGCCAGGCCGCGCGCGCGATCACCGATCGCCTGCGCCGCGGCGAACGTGTCCCCGGCTTCGGCCACAGCATCTACACCAACGGCGACGGCCGCGGTGGCGCCCTGCTGGACCTGGTCAAGGAGGCCGCGCCGGGGCACGAGCGGATCGCGGCGGGAGAGGCCGTGCTGGCCGAGATGCGCCGCAGGCGGCTGCCGGAGCGCAACATCGACTTCTCCCTCGCCATCCTGGCCGCCGTCAGCGGCATGGTGAGCGGCGCGGGAGAGGCGATCTTCGCGGTGGCCAGGGCGGCGGGCTGGCTCGCGCACGCCATGGAGGAGTACGAGCGCGGCACCCTCCTCCGCCTGCGCGCCTCCTACACCGGCCCGCCGATCAACTGAAGTCGGCCGGGTGGTCATGCGGACGCTGGGACGGGTTTAATGCCTATGACCCAGATGTGCTGGAAGCGAGCATTGAGACTGGAGTGATACGTGCGAGCGTTGCCCGAGGACGACCCCCTCACCGGAGCCGGGGAGGCCGCCGGTGGTCAGGTCAGGGCGGTCGTCGGCGAGGACGGCCTGCTGGCCAGGATGAAGCTGGACCCGCGGGCGATGCGGCTCGGGTCGCACGAACTCGCGGGCCACATCGTCGCCGCCGTGCGCGCGGCGCAGCAGGATCGGCTGGCGCGGGTCGGCGAGCCCGCCACGCCCGCGGAGGAGGGCCCCGGCACGGAGGAGTTCATCCGCCGGGTCAACGACATGGAAGCGCAGGCGGCCAGCGACTTCGCCCGGTTGACGTCCAGTCTCGAAGAGATGTTGCGCCGACTGGATGATCCGCCCCCAGGAAGGATGCGCCGTGATGACAGATGACGAGATCACCTGGGACGTCGCCGGCCGCGAAGCGTCCGCCCGGCGATTCCGTACGCTGACGGACGAGCAGCAGCAGGTCCACGAGGGCTTCCGGGGGCAGGTGGCGGGCAGCACGGGCCCGTTGCCCTACCCCGACTTCGCCGGCCCTTACCAGGACTACCTGGTCGCGCTGTTCGGCGGCTCCGCGGAGGTGATCGCCGGGCTCGGCGGGACGGCACAGGGCCAGGCGCTGATGGCGGCGACGAACGCGGAGGCGGAGGCGGCGGCGATGAGCGAGGTGAGAGCCGACCATGGCCACCGGGCTTGAAGAGCCTGGCTTCGGCCTGCTGGGTGTTCCGCGCCCGCCGGACACCGCCGAGCTGGAACGCCAGACCGGCGTTCTGGAGTCCCTGGGCCGCTCGCAGGCGCCGGTCGCCGACGACGGCGCGCGCGCGTACCGGCTCGGCGGCGCGAACACCGGCGCCGCCACGGACGCGCTGGACGAACACGTGACAGGGCGGGCAGGCGTGTTGCGGCGCAGCACCGTCCAGGCGCAGCTCGCCTCGCTCGGAGCGGGCGCCGCGCAGGTCGCGTGGAACGCGGTCAAATGGGCCGGCAGGATAATCGGCGGGCTGGCCGGGCTGGCGGGCCTGGCCGCTCTCACGCCGCAGGGACGGGCGCTGATCAGGCCGCTGCTGCGGCCGGTCGCCCAGCGCGTGCAGCAGTGGCTGCTCACCGCCACACGGCTCATCGGACGGATCTTCACCAAGCTCGCCGAGCGGCTCCGGGGCGCGCCCGCCAAACCGCCGGCTATTCCTCCGCGTCCCCCCGTACCGCCGGCTATTCCTCCGCGTCCCCCCGTACCGCCGGCTATTCCTCCGCGTCCCCCCGTACCGCCGGCCTACCAGCGTGGGGCAGTGCACCCGCCTGTCAACCAGCGCGGGGCGGTGCAGGCGCCGGCCAACCAGCGCGCAGTCACGCAGGCACAGGCCCAGGCCACACGTGCCGGGCACTCCACCAGACAGGCCGTGGAGAGCATGAACCGCGCCGAGGTGAGTCTGCAAGAGGTCGAAACGTACGTCCACAACGCCAAGCGCACCGTCAACACCAGGCTGAGAGAGGCGCACAGGCGCGGCGAGATCGACGCGGCCACCAGAACGAACCTCGCCAGGCAGGCGCTGGCGGACCATCCGTACCTGGACGACATGACCAGGCGGCACCTCAGACAGCAGGCCGAGCGGCTGCAGCAGATCGGGTCGCACCTCGGCAGGCACGTGGCCGGACCTCTGGACGATGCCGCCCGCCAGGCGGACCACGGGCTCCACATCGCCAGGGCGAACGGGCTGGACACGTCCGACCTGCAGAGCATCCGCGACAACGTGAGAGCCTTGGACGGCCGGCGTAGCGACATGGCGGAACGCGCATATCTCAATAACCTGGATATCCGCGGACCTTTCGAAATTCAGGACATGTACCGGATCTGACGGGCAACCGGCGAGGGCGGAGCACACATCCCTGCGACGGACGGGGCCGCACCCTGGCCGGCGTTCACTCGACCACGGCGCCGCGGTCCACGTAGGCGGCGAGCGCCCGTACGCGCTCGCCGTGCTGGTCGTGCCCGACGATCACCGGCGGCTCGTTGTACGGCATCGCGTCGGACGAGCGCCGCAACTTGATGTACTGGCCGCAGGCGTCGATCGCGTACGGCTCCATGTCGTCCTGCAGCGCCCCGATCACCGTGATGCCGTACGTCTCCCCGATCCTCCTGAACAGCGCCACCGCCTCCCTGCGGTGCTCCTTGCCCAGGTTGCGCCCCAACTCGTCGAGCACCAGGCACAGATGCCCGCCCCCGGACGAGGCGATGGCCGCCGCGCACACCAGCTTGACCGCCTTCTCGTCCATGAGCGCGGTGTTGGCCCGCCGGTTGTAGGGCACGTACCCCTGTCCCTCGCCGCGCCGCCACTTCGGCGTCACCCGCCACTGCCAGCGCTGCTCGGGATCGGCGGGCGCGGGCGGCACCGGGAACTCGAGCGTCGCCCCGTAGCCTCCGTAGGAGGTGTCGAGCTTCTCGAACTCCTCGGCCACCCGCGTCAGCCGCGCCTTGATCGCGGCCGTCAGCGCGGCCCGGTGCACGGCCGTGGACTGCGCCGCCTCCTCGGCGCCCCTGGCCGCCGCCGCCAGGTCGCGTTGCCTGGAGACCAGCTGGGCCTCGATCTGCCGGCGCTGGTGGCGTTCGTACTCCTCCTGACCTCGAAGGTAGGAGGCCAGCGACCCGCACACCGCCGCGAACGTCGCCTGCTCCCGCGCCGTGCTTCCGCCCCGCTCCTCCAGCAGGAACCGCAGCTCTTCAGGGACCTCCGCGTCGTCCTCGGGGAAGGTGTCGCGCAACGCCTGGTCGAGGTGGCGTTCGGCGATCCGCCACCACTCCTCGGTCGTACGGGGCCGCTCCTCCTCCGGCAGCGCCGCCAGCCATTCGCGGGCCGTCTCGACCGTGCCGCCCCAGTCGGCGGCCAGCGCGTCGAGCTTGAGCGACTCGCGTTCGGCGGTGACCTTCGCCGCCTGGTCACGGGCCTGTGCCCGCTCGGCCTCGTGCCGCTGCCGCCGCCCCTCCAGGCGTTCGATCTCCATGTCCCGGGTGCGGGCGCGGAAGTCCAGCGCCCCCGCCTGCCGTTCGGCCTCGGCGACCTTCGGCGCGAGCTCCTCGATGGCGGCATTGAGCTCGCCGAGCCTGGTCCGGCGCTCGCCCAGCTTCGCCTCCAGCTCGTCCAGGCGCACCCCCGCCCTGGCCCCCTCCAAACGGTGTTGCGCCTCGGCGACGGACTCCTCCCCGTCGCGCACGGCCTGCGCGGCCGTCTCCTGTACGTCCTTCGCCCGGTTGAGCCGCTGCTCGGCGGCCTTGATGCGGGCCTCCCGCCCGGTCGCCATCCCGTCGAACGCGCCGACGACGCTCACCCCTGCGGCGCTGACCAGCACCGAACCCGGCAGCTCCGCCAGCGCCGCGACGGCGGCGTCGAGCTGCGCCGCGTCCACGATCACCGCATGCTCGTTCGGCCACCCCCGCAGCTCACCCAGCGGGACCACCCCCGGGCGCCCGTCCTGCCGCTCGCCGGCCTTCCCATAACGCGCCTTGAGCGCGGCGCCCAGATCTCCGGCGTCGCCCGGCGCCTTCTGCCGGGCGGGCTCCTGGGCGGGGCTCGCGGAGTCGCGGGCCTGTTCGGCCACGTCGAGGGCGTCGAGGAGGCCCGTCGCGCCGATTCCCGCCGCCGTCAGCGCGTTGAGCTGGGCCGCCGCCGGGCCGCCCTCGGCATCGTCGAGCGCCGCCTGAGCGGACGACACCTCCTGGTCGGCCACCCCGAGCGCCTTGAGCGCCTCGTTCAGCCGCAGCCGCACCTCCCGCAGCTCCCGCTCGGCCGTGGGCACGTCACGCCCGTCCGCGAACCTGCGGCTCTCCTCCAGCGCCGGGATCAGCCCACGCAACTCGTCGGCGGAGTTCTCCGCCACCGCGCGGTCGGCGTCGAGCTTCGCGGCCCGCGCCTGCATCGCCGCCAGCTCCTTGCGCGCCTGGGAGACCTGCCGGTCGAGGGTGTCCTCCCGCAGGGTCGTGATCTCCGCCTTGACCATGGCGATCGACTCGGCCGCGGCCTCCTCCGCCGCGACGTGCCGCTGGAGGCCGGCGGCCAGGACGTCGTCCTTGCCCGCGGCGTCGGCCAGCTTGCGCGCCAGCCTGCCCCGCCAGCACCGCAACGCGTCCGCCAGCCGCACCCTGGCCTGGTCGCGCCGGTCGAACGTGGTCAGCAACGCCTTCGACTCCGACTCGAACTCGGCCAGCCGATCGGCGGCCTGCGCCGCGCGCACCCGCCTGGCGTGCTCGTCGCGCCGGGCCTCCCGCTCCTGCTCCAGCTCGGCGTCCAGGCCGGTGAGCGCGGCGATGGCCTCGAAGACGCGCTCGGGGGAGATCTCGTTGAGCGGCTGGGAGAGCAGGTTGGTGGCGACCTTGCTGCGTACGGACGTGGACAGGAACGACACGCACCTGACCCGGTCGCCGTAGAGCACCTTGGTCAGGTCGCGGGCCACGACGTCGCGCCGCCCGGCCGACTTCGGCAGCGACGCCCAGATCTCGTCGGCGCGAGCCACCCGCTCGGCCTCCGACGGGGACGCCGCCAGATGCACGCCCTCCCGCCACCTGATCTCCAGGTGCGGCGCCTCCTGGTTGACCTTGAGCCACACGGTGAGCGCCCCGCCCGAGGTGTCGGGCACCTCGAACAGCTCCGCGCTCCCTCCGGGATCCCCCAGAGCGAACGCACCCTCACCGGAGACCGCACCTTGGGCCGCCGCACCTCCGGATACCGTGCCTCCGGACGCCTCACCTGCGGACCCCGCGTCCCCGGGTGCGGCACGGCCGGGCGCCGCGCCGCCGGAGGGCGTGCCGTCGGATGCGGGGACGTCCAGAGGGCCGGACGTCCCGGTCTCCGACGCGTGGGCCGCGGGCGCGGCGCCGTGGCCCGCCGGTGCGAAGCCGTCCATGCCGGGCGGCCCGAACACGCCCACGATGTAGCCGTGGTCGGCGCTCGCCCACTGGCGGGACCCGGCGCCGCTGGCCAGCTCGGCGTTGAACAGCAGCTCGGACACCGCCTTCGCACCTGACGCGAATCGCCACTGCTCATCACCGAGCAGCGCCGTGATCGAGGCGATGAACGATGACTTGCCCGCGCCGTTGGAGTCCTTGGGCCCGGCGCCGGCCACGACGATGAGCGTGCCGGGCACGGTGGGCACCGGATGGGTCGAGAGCCGCGAGATGTTGACCGCCTGCACGGCGATCAGTACGCGGTCTCCGACGACGTTCTCCACCTGCGACACTCGTACCCCCGTTACCCTTCCATCCGTCATCTTCACCGCGCTGACCTGCGCGCGCGTACGGCCGCCGCCAGCGGGGTGCTCGGCCCGGCGGCCAGGATCAGCTCCTCCTGCAGGCGGCGCCGGGCCGCCGGGGTGAGCCGGTGGAACTGCGGCCCCGGCACGTAGCCGCCCGCCTCCTCACCGGCCTTCACCTGGCCCAGCAGCCCCGCGTGCCGCAGCGCCCGCAACGCCGCCTCCAGCTCGCCGATCGGCAGCTGGGTGTGGCGGCGCAGTTCGTCGACCGGCGTGGGGTGCGGTGACAGCCAGCTGTCCTCGGGCAGCAGCCCTTCGGCTCTCGGGATCGCCACGGAGTGCACCAGGACGAGCGTCAGCACCGCCCGCTCGCTCACCCCGAGCCGCGCCCCCGCCGGACCGCCGCCCCAGCCCGCCCCTGCCTTCGCCCGTTCCGGCGTCCCCTCGCCGTACGAGCCCTCGCCGCGGTGTGCCGTCTCGGCATGGGCAGACGCCCCGGCATCGGTCGCCGCCTCCACCGAGGTGGCCGCGCCACCCCCGCCGGAAGGACCGTCCGCGTGCGCGTCCACGCCGGTGACGTCGCCGATCCCGATGCCCGGGATGGACGTGGTGAGGGCGGCGGCGCAGGCGTCGTCGTAGCCGGAGATCCAGCGTTCGCGGTGCTGGATGAGCGTACGGCCGCGCCGGGCCAGCATCTCGCCCAGCGTGTGCCGCAGCGCCGGGTCGCGCAGGGCGGCGAAGCGAGCCTCCTGCACCGGCTCGGCCGCGTGCTCCACCACCATGAACGCCGCCACCAGCTCCGCCCGCCGCCGCTCGTCGTAGCCGCTCAGCAGGTCGTCGAACTCCGCCGCGCCTGCCTCGACCCGGCCTCCCGGCCCCGCCACCGGCGCCGGCGCGCCCTCCAAGGCGGCGGCCACGATGTCGGCGTCACCCACCACGGTCAGCTCGGGACGCTCGGGCTCGGGCAGCCGCCGGACCAGCTCCTGCAGCTGGGCATGCGACTCGACCGGCCAGAGAGCACAGCGCGGGCCCAGGCGGACGACGCCGTCGTCCATGACGGTCCAGGCCGAGTCGTGCAGGCGCCGCAGCGCGCCGACCGCCCAGTTGCGCATCAGGTCGTCGGTGCGGCCGATCAGCGCGCGGTAGGTGTCGAGCACCAGCTCCACCGGCGCCGGACCGCCCGGCCACGGATCTGCGGCCAGGTCGGTCCAGCAACACTTGAGCACGGCGGCGAGCACCCGCCGGGTCTCGCCGGAGCGCTCCACGGGCAGGGGAGCGACCTGGTGTTCGTCCAGCAGGGACGGCGTCACCCCGTCGGGCCACACCGGCAGCGCCTGCCCGGTGGAGTCGGGGCGCGTCAGGCGCGCCATCCCCGGCGGCGGGACGACCCCCGCCCGCAGCCACAGCGGCCCGGTGGACCGCGCCCGCACGTGCCCCATCGCCGCGTCGCCGGTCATCGGGCGCGCTCCAGGTAGCCGTGGGACAACCAGGCCGGCTCGCGGTCCGGGGCGATCGTGAGCCCGTCGGCCCACGTCAGCCGGTAGGGCAGCTCGGGCCGCAGGTCGAGCGTCGTCAGGTCGGCGAGCACGCGGCGCGCCGACGGCCAGTCGGAGCCGAGCACGTCGGCCAGCGCCACCCGGGAGGCCTCACCCAGCAGCGACTCGGCGACCCGCGTCAGCCGCTCCGTGGCCGCGTCGGGCGAGGTGTCGAGCGCGTCGCCGGGCCCCGGGTCGGGCAGGTTGGAACGCGGGGGAGTGGGCTGGGCGGGCGCGGGCCGCGGCGCCTCGTCGACGGCGCGGGCGATGGCGGCGGGATCGTGCCAGGGCGCTGGCGCGTCGAAGACGAACCCGTCGAGCACCGCCGCCAGCTGCTCCCTGGAGGCGGTCTGCGCGAACGTGCGCCACGTCTCGGTCGGCAGCAGCGTCAGGTTGCGCGTGGTGCCCGCGGAGTCGGCCAGCCGCCCGGCGGCCCGGCGCGAGGCGTCGCTGTAGGCGTAGATCGCCGCGCGCAGGTCGGTGCAGACCCGGTCGAGCTCCGGCCAGCGGGTCAGGATCGTGCCGTGCAGCCCCTGCGCGCGCCGCGCGATCTCCTCGGTGCCCCACAGCTTGGGCGCCTGCTCGCGCAGCTCCTCGATGGTGCCCATGGTGAGCGTGATCAGCTCCAGCGCCCACAGCCGGAACGCCCGCGTCAGGTTGACCGCGCTCTGCCTGGCCTCCTCCATCGTGGTGCGCGGGTCGGCGACGTTGAGGTCTTCGAGCGCGAGCAGCCGGTGCATCTCCGACTGGCCGCCGTCGTCCATCATCCGCCGGATGAACATCAACCCGACCACGCTGGTGAACGACGCCCGATAACGCAGCTGGTTGGGCTTGGGGAACACCTCGCGGATCGCTCCGAGCCCCTTGAGCACCCGCAGCCGGTTGTCGAACTGGTCGGTGGGGTAGGCCCGGCAGGCGAAGCGCATCTGCTCGTGCGTCAGCCACTCCTCGCCCGCCTCGGCGAACGCGGCGAACAACGTCTCGGCGATGTCGACCAGGGCCGGATCGTCGACCACCGCCCCGCTGTCGCGGGCCAGCGCGGCGAACATGCGGCGGTAGGTCGACAGGACCGCCTCGTCGGTGAGGACGGCGTCGAGGGTCAGAGGCTGTTCTGGCACGGGGACTAAGGTACGGCTTCGCACCGACACTCTCCGCCTTCTCCTGGCGAACCCATGCCCGTACCAGCGAGTACATACGCACAAGCGACGGCTGAGCGCTAAGGTGATGCCCGGCAAGGCGGGGGCAAAACGCTCTGTAACTGTGCATACGGGTTGAGTTAGCGGTGCGGACGCGCATGCTCCGAGGTGATCGGGGCGGTGATCGCCTCCGTGGTGGCCACGTGCCTGGTCGCGGCGGCGGCGTGGTTCGGCGTGGGCGTGTCCAGCGCCAACCCCGCGCCGCTCTACGAGTGCACCGACTGAGAAGGGGACTCAGTTGACCCAGTACAACCACCAGGACCAGGTCGAGCAGACGGTGCAGCCGTACCAGCAGCCGCCGCAGCAACCGGCCCAGCTGGCCGGCCAGTTCGCCCAGCGTTTCCAGCTGCTCGCCGCCAACATCGAGCGCATCATCCGCGGCAAGCACGAGGCCATCGAGCTGGCCCTGATCTGCCTGTTCTCCGAGGGGCACCTGCTCGTCGAGGACGTGCCGGGCACCGGCAAGACCACGCTCGCCCGGTGCGTCGCCGCCAGCGTGGACGCCGAGTGGCGGCGCATCCAGTTCACCCCCGACCTGCTGCCCAGCGACATCACCGGCGTGTCGATCTTCAACCAGGCGCACCAGAAGTTCGAGTTCCACCACGGGCCCGTCTTCGCGAACATCGTGCTCGCCGACGAGATCAACCGGGCCTCGCCGAAGACCCAGGCCGCGCTGCTGGAGGTCATGGAGGAGCGCAGGGTCACGGTGGACGCCGAGCCGCATCCGGTGCCCCGTCCGTTCCTGGTGGTGGCCACGCAGAACCCCGTCGACATGGACGGCACGTACCCGCTGCCCGAGGCCCAGCTCGACCGGTTCCTGATGAAGATCTCCGTCGGCTACCCCGACCACGTCTCCGAGGTCGAGGTGCTCAAGGGCATGCCGACAGGGCCGCAGGTCGAGCGGCTGCCCGTGGTGGCGCGGGCGTCGGACGTGTCCGGGATGATCGACTTCGCCTCGCGCATCCACGTGGCCGACCCCGTCTACGACTACATCGTGGCGGTGTGCGCCGCCACCCGGACCAGCCCGCACCTGCGGCTCGGCGCGAGCCCCCGTGGCAGTCTCGCGCTGCTGCGCGCGGCCCGGGTCAAGGCCGCGGCCGCCGGACGCCACTACGTCGTCCCCGAGGACGTCAAAGCGCTGGCCGTGCCGGTGCTCGCGCACCGCCTGATCCTCACGCCCGAGGCGGAGCTGCGCGAGGTCACCACCGTGGCGGCGCTCGGCGAGATCCTCGCCGGGATGCCGGTGCCGCAGGCGGCGTAGGAGCCGGCCGTGCTCACCCCGCCGGGCTGGGGCACGCTCGCCGGGTCCGTGCTGCTGTGCGTGGCGGGGTTCGCCCTCGGCCACCCGGAGCCCGTCGTGCTCACCACTGGAGGGCTGCTCGCGCTGGGCGCCGCGCTCGCCTGGGCCGCTCGCGCTCACCGCCACGGGGGTGAGCCCGCTGCGCGTTTCCCGCCCGTTCAGTCGAAGATCTCGTGGAGGGTTTGTGCGGTGGCGGCACGGGTGAGCCACGTTTCCAGCCGGCCGGGGTCGGTGCAGGAGGTGATCGTGTCCCGGGTGTCCTGCGGGATGTCGAAGCCGCGAGCGGCCAGGACGAGCAGCACCGACCTGGCCGCTCCCTCTGCCTTTCCTTCGGATCTGCCTTCTTCGCGCCCGCGGCCGTAGTGTTCACGGGCGAAGGGGCTGAAGACGGGCCAGTCGGTGGATGTCATGATTTCCTCCATGAGGCGCCGGATCTCGGGCGCGGCCATGCTGTAGGCGTATTCATAGTACTTCGGAGCGTGTTCGTTGCAGGTGCCGGCGAGCGCTGTGGCGAAGGCTTCGACGACTTTGGGGTCGCGGCCGTGGACCATGACGGACATGGCGGCCAGGTCCAGCTGGTCGGCGGCGTGCTGGGGGTCGGTGATGGCGGGGATGCCGTCAGGGCCGAGAGCCCGTGCCTGGAAGCGGTATCCGGTCAGTCCGGGGTCGATGGGCTGGGCGTAGTGGTCGGCGACGCCTTGGTCGGCGGACATGACGAGCACGGTGACGTCGCATTTGAGCACCAGCCACAGTGATGCGGCGTAGCGGGCCAGTTGGCGGCGTTCTTTGTTCTTGTCCTGCTGGATTTCCACGATGACAGCGTGGGCGGGGCTTGGTGTGGGTCCGAGGGTGAGGACTACGTCGGCTTCGATGTCGTCGGAGGGACGGGTGTTGAAGGTGGTCTTCTCGATCTGGACAAGAGTGGTGTGGGGGAGGTTCACACCCATGAGGTCGCGCAGGATGTCGACCACCAGTGAGGGGCGGTCGTGGAACAGCTTGACGAGGGTGTCATGTCGGGGGGACGGCATGAAACTCATTGTCACACAATGAACACTTAGCGTGGCGGAGATCGGGGAAACTAGGTATGGCACCCCCTTGGGGTTATAGTGGGGGCATGCCTAAGATCAACGTGTACCTTCCCGATGACCTCGCCGAGGCCGTCAAAGCGGCCGGTGTCCCGGTGTCGGCCATCTGCCAGCGCGCCCTGGAGCAGGCGGTGCGCCGGGTGACCGCCATCAGGGAGATGGCCCTGATCCCTCAGGACGTCGACCAGCCGAGCGGGGCGCTCGCCCACCTCACACCGAGGACCCGCGTCGTGGTGGTCAAGCTGGCCCAGGAGGCGGCCAAGGCCGACGGCGCCGCGAGCGTCGGCACCGAGCACCTGCTCGCCGGCATGCTCAACGAGGGCTCCAACCTGGCGCTGCACGTGCTGCGCGCCATGGACATCGACCCGGAGCAGGTCGGGCGCGACCTGTCCCGGCACCGGCCGGCCCAGCGCCCCGAGGGGACCCCGGACGGCGACGCAACCATGGCGCTCAGCACGGAGGCCGCCAACGCCCTGGAGCTCACCGTCACCGAGGCCACCTCGCTCGGCCACAACTACGTCGGCTGTGAGCACCTCCTGCTGGGCCTCGTCGCCGAGCCTGACGGGGTGGCGGGCCAGGTCCTGCGCGGGCTGGGCGCCGAGCCCCGGCTCACCCGGCGTGCGGTGGTGGCGGCCCTGGCGGGGTACGTGCACCTGCGCGGAGAAGCCCAGCAGGGCGCCCCGGCGGCCCAGGCCGGTCAGGCCGCGGGCGAGTCCGCCGTACAGGCGAGGCTGGCGGCCGCGATCCGTCAGGAGCTCCAGCCGTTCGTCCAGCGCCTCGAACACCTGGAAGAACGCCTCGGCCAGGACTCCTGAGAGCCTTCCGTGAACGGCGCAGGGCGCAGGCGGGCGCTGGTCGCGTGGCGCGTCACCATCGTCGGCGTGATCGTGGTCGGCCTGGTGGTCGCGGCGACGTGGTGAGCCGTCGCCTCACTGATCCGGCCCACAGCAGGGTCAGAGCCAGTCGCGGCGTTTGAAGACGGTGTAGAGCACCAGGCAGACCGCCGCCATGAGCAGCATGGCGAACGGGTAGCCGAACGCCCAGTGGGTTTCGGGCATGACGTCGAAGTTCATCCCGTAAATGGTGCCGACCAGGGTGGGCGCGAAGAGGATGGCGGCCCAGGCGGAGATCTTCTTGACCTCCTCGCCCTGCCTGATGCTCGCCTCCGTCATCCTCGCCATCTCCTCGTTCTGCGCCTGCGTGACGAGCGTCGAGTTGACGATGAGGATGTTCTGCAACGTCTGCCGGAAGGACGAGATGCGCTCCGCCACCGTGATCGCGTGGTCGGCCACGTCACGCAGATAGCTTTCGAGCTCGCTGGTCACGCCGTACTTCGCCGCTCCCGCGATGAACCCGTGAATCATCCCGACCAGCGGCGCCGTGGCCCGCTGGAACTCGATCACCTCGCCTGACAGCTCGTAGACGCGGCGGGAGACCGAGGGGTCGCCGCCGAAGACCTGGACCTCGATCTCCTCGATGTCCTTCTGCAGCCCGGCCACCACCGGCGCGTAGCCGTCGACGATGGTGTCGAGGATGGCGTAGAGCACGGCCTGCGGGCCCTGCCGCAGCAGGTCGGGGTCCGACTCCATGCGCCGGCGCACACCGTGCAGGTCGGGCGCCTCCGCGTGGCGTACGGTGATCACGAAGTTGGGGCCGACGAAGAGGTGCAGCTCCCCGAACGCGACCTCCTCCACGTCGTCGAGGTAGCGTGCGGCCCGCAGCACCACGAACAGCGTGTCGCCGTAACGGTCGGCCTTGGGCCGCTGGGAGCCGACGATGGCGTCCTCCAGCGCCAGCTCGTGCAGCTCGAACTCCTCGCCGAGCTTGACCAGCTCCCATTCCTTCGGCCGGTAGAGGCCGATCCAGGCCATGCTGCCCGGCTCCTGCTTGAGGCGTTCGAAGGCGTCGGCGAGCGAGCCCGGGTTGTCGACGCGCTCGCCGTCGCGGTAGATCGCGTTGTCGATGACGGTCGGCCGGTAGGGCGGCTCCTCCGAAGCGCGCGGGTCCATGGAGAGCTCGGGCGCCTCCTCGCGCGCGTCCGTGCCGCGCCTGAACCCTCTGACCCTGGCCATGCCCCTCCCAACGGCCTTCCCAACGGCTACGCGGGCCTGAACTCGTCGAGCTGCCGCACCGCCCGGTCTCTGATGGACGTGCGCCACATGGGTGTCCAGCCGAACAGCAGCCCAGAGCGTCGTAGAAGGCACTGATGAGCGCCACGTGCCGATCGTTCACTTCCCCATCAGATCATGTCCGCGCCGTTGTCCCAGCACACGGTCCTGAGCCAGGCGTCGCCGAGGCCGAGCCTGGCGAGCGCGTCGAGCTGGTGCGCGTAGGGGTACGGGATGGTCGGGAAGTCACTGCCGAGCACCACCTTCCCCGCGAGGCCGAGATCAAGCAGCGCGGGCCGCAGCCGGGCGGGGAACGGCATGCCGCGCTCGGCGAAGTCGGTGAACGCCATCGTGGTGTCCAGCGCGACCCGTTCGTAACGTCCGGCCAGCTCGAAGAACGGGTCGTACTCCGGCATCCCCAGGTGCGCGATCACCAGCCGGAGCCCGGGATGGCGGCGCAGCACCTGACCGATCGGCTCGGCGCCGACGTGACCTCCCGGGACGGGCACCGAGCTGGCGTGCGTCACCACCGGCACCCCGGCCTCCGCCAGCAGCCCCCACACCGCGTCCAGTTCCTCGCTCCGCGGGTCGAACCCGCCGACCTGCAGGTGCACCTTGAAGATCCGGGCGCCGTCCGTGAGCGCCCGGCGCACGTAGTCCACGACTCCAGGTTCGGGGTAGAAGGTCGCCGACGGCAGACATTCCGGTGTACGGCGGGCGAAGTCAAGGGTCCAGGCGTTGAGATCGGCGGCCATGTCCGGTTTGTGGGCGTAGGCCAGGGCGGGGAACGTGCGTACACCCATCTCCCTCAGCCGCGCCAGCCGCTCCTGCGCCGGCCACTCGTACTCGATCTTCCAGCCGTCGCCCACCAGCGGGCCACCGTGGCGGAAGTGGTGCCAGACCCGCCGCTGCATGCGTTCGGGGAGGAAGTGAACGTGCAGGTCGATCAGGCCGGGCAAACCGAGGCCGCGCCACCAGTCCGGCACCTCCGCGTCAGAATGTCGTTCTGTGGCCACGGAAATGACTTTACCTGGATAGGGTTTTCCCTCGATGGACAAGTTCTGGGCCCACCTGATCGAGGTTCAGCCTGACCCCGACCCCTGGGTCGTGGCGGTCTCGGCTCTCGCCGCGCTCGTGCTCGTCGGTTTCCGCCTGCCCTGGCAGGTGTCCAGAGGCCTGATCACGATCGCCCACGAGGGCGGCCACGCGCTGATGGCGCTGGCCACCCGCCGCAAGCTCGAAGGCATCCGCCTGCACTCCGACACCTCGGGCGTCACCCTGACCAGGGGCAGGCCCACCGGTCCCGGCATGGTGCTGACCGCGCTGGCCGGCTATCTCGCGCCCTCGCTGCTGGGCCTGGCCGCGGCGTGGCTGACCGAGCAGGGCCGCATCACGCTGCTGACCTGGGTCGTGCTGCTGTTCCTGGTCTGCATGCTGCTGCTCATCCGCAACCTGTACGGCGCCCTGATTCTGCTGGCCACCGGCGGCGCGGTGTTCGCCCTGATCATGTACGCGCCGGCCGAAGTGCAGCAGGTCGTGGCCCTGGTGGCGGTGTGGTTCCTGCTGTTCGGCGGGATCCGCCCGATCATCGAGCTGCAGCGCAAGCGGCACCGGCGCCAGGCCCGCGACTCCGACGCCGACCAGCTCGCCAGGCTGACGATCCTGCCGGGCGGGTTCTACGTGTTCTTCTTCCTGCTGGTGTCGCTCGCGTCCGTGGCGTTCGCCGCTTACCTCATGAATCCTCTCTAGGTTCGCCGGCTGTGTCCACGGTGTCCTACCCTCGCCCCAGGGAGCGCTGGTGAAGCTGCGGTGGGCGTTGCCCGCCGGCGCCCGCCGCTATCCCGTCGTCCTGCGGCGTTCCCCGGTGAAGGAGGGCGAGCATCGCATCACCGCGCTCGCCCAGGGAGCCACCTCGATCCGGGTCGCGGGCCTCGCCCCGGACACCGGCTGCTGCTTCGTCGTCGGCGTGCCCCTGCGCATCTCGGAGTCGTCGACCGTGGCCTGGTCGAAGCCCATGTGCATCAGGGGCGCGGTGGCGCGCTCAACCGAGGAGCTTGCGCGCCGCCTGCTCGATCTCCTCCTCCGACAGCAGCACGTGGTCGGCCGCCCCGCCCAGCGGAATGAAGCTGTCGGATGAGGTGACCCGGGCGATCGACCCGGTGAACCCGGCGTCGAGCAGCTCGGCCACGACGCCCTCCGACACGCCTCCCGAGCGGCGGGTCTCGTCGGCGATCAGCACGGTGCCGGTCAGCTCCGCGGCCCGCAGCAGGTCGTCCATCGGCAGCGGCGCCAGCCAGCGCAGGTCGAGCACGCGGCAGCCGTAGCCCTCCTGGGTGAGCCGCACCGCGGCGCGCAGGCTCATCCGCACCCCGTTGCCGAACGTCACGATCGTCAGGTCGCGCCCGTCGCCGTAGGAGCGGGCACGCCCGATGGGGACGTGCGTCTCGGCCCAGCGACCGGGCGGCGCGTAAGGTGCCAGCCAGCCTCCGTCGCCCTCCTCGAACAGGTCACGCGTGTGGTAGAGGGCGATCGGCTCGAGGTAGACGCAGACAGACCCGGACGTGCGGGCCGCCGCCAGGCAGGTGCGCAGCATGGCCGAGGCGTCGTCGGGGCGCGACGGCGAGGCGATGACCAGCCCTGGGATGTCGCGCAGCGCGGCCACCGCGTTGTCGTTGTGGAAGTGGCCGCCGAACCCCTTCTGATAGGCGTAACCGGCCACCCGCACCACCATCGGGTTGGTGTAGCTGCCGCGCGAGAAGAACGACAGCGTGGCCGCCTCCCCGCGAATCTGGTCGAGCGCGTTGTGCAGGTAGGCGAGGTATTGGATCTCGGGCACCGGCAGCAGCCCCGACACGCCGGAGCCGAGCGCCAGACCCAGGATGGCCTGCTCGTCGAGCAGCGTGTCGAACACCCGCCCAGCCCCGAACCGCTTCTGCAACCCCCTGGTCACCCCGTAGACGCCACCCTTCTTGGCGACGTCCTCGCCGAGCACCGTCATCTCCGGATAGACGGTCAGCGCGTCGGCGAGCGTGCGGTTGATGGACTGGCAGAGCGTCAGCGGCTGCTCGTTCTCCGGCAGCGACCCGGCGAACGCCTTCTCCCTGGCCTCGCCGGTGGCCGCCACCGGGCTGATCCTGGCGATGAGCTCGGGGTCGCGCGGCGCGATCGGCTCCATGACCTCGCGGGCCGAGCCGAGGCGCGGGCTGCGCGTCGTCTCCCTCGCCATCCGCAGCACGTGCTCGCGCGCGGACTCGTACGTGGTGAGCAGCCCTTCAGGGCTCTCCAGCCCGGCCTCGACGAGCAGCGCCGCCGTCCGCAGCAGCGGGTCGCGCGCGAGGTCGGCCTTGATCTCGCGCTGCGCACGGTAGGCCGACTCGACGTCGGAGCCGGCGTGCCCCATGAGCCGCACGGTCGACAGGTGCAGGAAGGCGGGGGAGCGGTGCTCGCGTACGTGCTCGGCGGCGCGGACGGCCACGTCGTAGGCCTGTGCCAGGTCGCAACCGTCGGCGGCGAAGTAGGCGATGCCCGGGCGCCGCGCGGCCGTCTCCACCCATCCCTTGGGGGTGCGGACGCTGATGCCGATGCCGTTGTCCTCGCACACGAACAGCAGGGGCAGCGCCTGCCCCTGGTAGGTCGCGTAGGAGGCGGTGTTGAAGCCGGACAGGGCGCTGGCGTGGTTGATCGAGGCGTCGCCGAAGCTGCAGACGGCGACCGCGTCTTCCGGCCATGCGGACCTGACGCCGAGGGCCCGCGCCCGCTCGATCGCGAACGCCACGCCGACGGCTCTGGGCAGGTGGCTGGCGATCGTCGAGGTCTGCGGGATGACGGCCAGGTCGGGATGGCCGAACACCTTGTGCCTGCCGCCCGCGATCGGTTCGTCGGCCGCGGCGGTCAGGCCCATCAGCACGTCGCGGATGCCCTGCTCGGGCAGCCGCCCGGCCTGCTCCGACCTGGTGAGGTAGAAGGCGCCGGAGCGGTAGTGGAGCAGCGCGGGGTCGCCGGGCCGCAGGGCGGCGGCGACGGCGGCGTTGCCCTCGTGACCGGCGGAGCCGATCGTGTAGTAGCCCTCGTCCTGCGCGCGCAGCCAGCGGGCGGCGACGTCGAGCAGCCGGCTGTCGAGCTGGCGGTGGAACAGGGTGCGGCACTGCTCGCCGGTCAGGGTGACGCCGTCGCGGACCGGTTGCCCGGGATCTCGGGCGGGGCCCGCCTCAAGCATCGCAACGGCCTGGGTGAAATGAGTCTCAACTGTGTCGCGCGCCACAGCTCGATTATGTCTTTGTTCGGCGCCGCCGTCTGCTGGACACCGGTGACATGTTGTGGGCCGGTCCCTTTGACTCCTGTTTATGACTGTTTGTCAGAATTCCAACCTTCCCGTACGGGAGCACGTCTACTGGGGTGACGTGGCACCCTCAATGCCGCGTTGGACCAATGGGTGTCCAGAAAGGAACCCGCATGTTGCAACGCATCCGTGTAGCCGCCCTCGCCACCGTGCTGGCCGCGGGGACGGTCGTCTCGGCGTCCACCGCCGCGACGGCGGCTCAGACCCCCGCCATCGCGAGGGTGAGCATCGACCCCGGCCCTCCGATCGACGTCTCCAAGGGCACGGTCAAGGCCACGTTCAGCTTCTACACCAAGGGCGCGGAGAAGGCCGCGTTCACGGTCAAGGCGCCCGGCGACGTCAGCGTCGACACGCCCGTCACCCTGACGCCGGCCAAGCGTGGGAACTGGACGAAGTGGACCGGCACGAAATCCTTCGACGCCGGCAACGTCGGCAAGTGGGGCTGGAGAGCCTCCGCCACCGGCGACGGCGACGCGTCCCGCAGCGGGACGTTCGAGGTCGTCAAGAAACCGCTCGACACCAAGATCGCCAACTTCGGCGCCCGCCCCGGCCGGGTCGACAAGGGCGACAGGATCCGGGTCTCCGGACGGCTCCTCGCCGGCGGCAAGGCCTACTCCGGCCAGTCCGTCGCGATCACCTTCCGTGAGCGCGGCACGGACGCCTATCGCGAGGTCGCCAAGGTGACGACCGGCCGCGGCGGCTGGTTCAGCGCCCGCGTCCGCGCCGACTCCACCGGCTGGTGGCGGGCCCAGTTCGCGGCCACGTCCGCGGCCGAGGCGTCCGTCAGCGACTCCGACCGGGTCGACGTCCGGCGTTCCAGGCTCGGCAGCCGGATCACCCGCTTCGACGCCCGTCCGGAGCCGGTGGAGCAGGGCGACAGGCTCGGCTTCTCCGGCTCCCTGCGGATCGAGGACCGCGCTCGGGTGCCGGGCCAGCGAGTGGAGATCTTCTTCAGGGCCGCAGGCTCTGACCGGTGGACGTACGTCACGAGCGACAGGACCAGCCGCCACGGCCGCTTCTACGCCTCCGCCACCGCGCGGAGCTCGGGCTGGTGGCGCGCCGAGTACGACGGCGCCCGCGGCGTCAAGGGCACGGTCAGCCGCCCGGACTGGGTGACCGTCAAGCCGCCGCCCGAGAAGGCGGACACACGGCTGATCAACGTCAACGCCTACCCCGAGCCGGTCAAGCGCGGCTCTCACCTGAGGATCAGGGGTCTGCTGCAGATCGACGACGAGGGCTCCTGGGAGGGGTACCAGGGCCGGGTGTCGCTGTACTTCAAGCCGCTGGGCTCGCGCTCGTGGCAGTACGTGAAGACGACCTGGTCCGGTGACAGCGGCCGCCTCTACACCAAGGCCACGGCCTGGCGGTCGGGTCACTGGAGGTTCGTCTTCCGCGGTGACGACGACGCCCACGGCGACACCAGCGGCTCGGACTACGTCCGCGTGCGACGGTGACCGCCTGAGATGGGGAGCGGCCCCGGGGCACACCGCCCGGGGCCGCTCCATCGGCCTAGTTGGGCTGCTGGCCGGGCAGCTTGGCGTCGATGCGGACAAGAAGGGACTTGATGTCCGCGATGTCGCTGTCGACCGCGTCGAATCGCCTGTCCACGGCCTCGAACCGCTCGTCCACGGACTTGAACCGGTTGTCCACGGCCGTGAAGCGGTCATCTATGGCCGTGAAGCGTTCGTCCATGGCCGTGAACCGGTCATCCATGGCCTTGAACTGCTCGTCCACGGACTTGAACCGGTCGTCGATCTCACGGGCCTGCTTGCCCATGAACGCCTCGAGACGGTCGAACCGGGCCTCGTGTGAGTCGAGCCGCTGGTAGATCTTGTCGATCTGCAGCTCCATCCGCGCGGCCTTGGAGTTCACGATGGCGAAGTTGTCCGCCATTTCCGTCCTGACGTTCTGAATCTGGTCGTCGAGGTCGTTGAGGCGGTCGTCCACATTCGTGAAGCGGGTGTTCGCCTCCTCGCGGAACTTCTCGAGCCTGTCGAGGACGTTCTGTCCTACGACGTCCACACGGTCGTGCAGCGAGCTGAAGCGTTCGGCGACGCTGGTGCCGGGCATGCCGCTGAATGTACCGTGCTCGAGCGCCGTGACCCGGGTTTCCAGGTCACGAACCTGCTCGGAAAGATCCAGCATTGCATGGGCTCCTTTCGGGGGGAGGGGCTGGAAAGCGCGCGCGCATCGGGAAAGCTACCCTCCGTGAGTGGACGACCGCAGCCGGATACGAAAATCAGTCCTACTCGGCCCGCCTGAACTGGGCGACGCCCACGCCGAGCAGCGCCGCTCCGAGCGCGGCCACGACGCCCAGCTCCAGCAGCACCGGCACCTGCTGGCCGAACCACGTCACCCCCGGGTTCAGCACCGCGTTCACCTGGGCCGGCACGTCCAGATGGGAGAAGACCGCCTGCCGCATCGGATCCACCGCGTACGTCATCGGGTTGACCACGGTCAGCACGTGCAGCCACGAAGGCAGGTTGGCCAGCGGGAACATCGCCCCTGACAGGAACATCATCGGCATGATCGCCATCTGCATCAGCCCGAAGAACGACTGCATGTTCTTCATCCGGGCGGCCAGCATCACCCCGAAGGCCGTGATCGTGAACGCCGCCAGGAACATCTCCGCCAGCAGCGTGAGCAACAGCGTGGGGGAGTAGGGCACGCCCACCAGCCCCGCCATGGCGAGGATGACGACGCCCTGCCCGGTGGCCACGATGGCGCCGCCGAGGCACTTGCCGACCACGATCGCGCCGCGCGACACGGGCGCGACGAGCATCTCCCTGAGGAATCCGAACTCGCGGTCCCACACGATGGACCCGGCGGAGAACATGCCCGTCATGATCACGGTCATGGAGATCATGCCGGGATACATGAACGTGCGGTAGTCGATCCCGGGGATCGAACCCTGCACCAGCGAGCCCAGGCCCGTGCCCATGATGAACAACCACAACACGGGCTGCATGAGCATCGACAACATGCGGGTGCGGTCGTTGGCGAACCGCAGCATCTCCCGATGGAGCACGACCTTGATGGCCCGGAGATCGTGGCCGGCGCTGCGGGCCGGCACCCGGACACTGATGGTCTCTGCCGCCATGACTACCGCCTCGCCATCGCACGCATCCACGCCATGGTGTCGCCGCCGGCCTCGGCGTCGCGGATCGTGGAGCCGGTGTAGGACATGAACACGTCGTCGAGCGACGGCCGGGAGACGCTGACCGACCGGATCGGCATGCCGAGCTCGGCGAACAGCCGGGGCACGAACTCCTCGCCCGACGGCACGGCGAACGTCACCGCGCCCTCGCGCACGGCCGCCTCCAGTCCGAACCGCTCCCGCAGCGCCTCGATCGCCGCGGTGTCGTCGGCGGTGTGGATCTGCACGCGGTCCTCGCCGACGCTGGCCTTGAGCGCCTCGGGCGAGTCGATGACGACGATCTCGCCGTGGTCGATGATCGCGATCCTGTCGCAGTATTCGGCCTCGTCCATGTAGTGCGTGGTCATGAAGATGGTGATGTCCTCCATGAGCCGTAACTGGTTGATGTAGCCCCAGATGGCCGCGCGGGTCTGCGGGTCGAGGCCGACGGTCGGTTCGTCCAGGAACAGGACCCGTGGCGAGTGCAGCAGGCCCCTGGCGATCTCCAGCCGCCGCTTCATGCCGCCGGAGAACGTCATCACCTTGGCGTCCTTGCGGTCCCACAGCGCGACCATCTCCATCACCTGCCGGATCCGGTCGCCGACCAGGCTCTTCGGCACGCCGTACAGTTCGGCGTGGAAGCGCAGGTTCTGCTCGGCGCTCAGGTAGCCGTCGAGCGTGGGGTCCTGGAAGACCAGGCCGATGTTCCTGCGCACCTCGTCACGCTCCCTCACCACGTCGTGCCCCGCGACTGCGGCGCTGCCGCCGGTCGGGTTCACCAGGGTGCAGAGCATGTTGATGGTGGTGGTCTTGCCGGCGCCGTTGGGGCCGAGGAAGCCGAACACCTCGCCGGGGCGCACCTCGAAGTCCACGCCTTTGACGGCGTCGACCTTGCCGTACGACTTGCGCAACCCCTGCACGGCCACCGCCGCGTTCTCGTTCATTCAGCCCTCCGCGAGGATCTGGAAGACGGACCTGCGGGTTTGCTTGATCAGCTTCTTGGCCTCCGCCACCTGCCGGTCGCTGCCCGTCCTGGCCAGGTGGGAGAAGGCCTCGCTGAGCTGGGCCCAGAGCAGGCGAAGCTCGTGGTGGCCGGTCGGCACGGTGCGGGCGACCTCCTCCCACGGCGCCTCGCCGGCGTGCCGGGCCGCCTGCGCGCGCCCCTGCCCGGTCACCCGGTACGTACGGCTCCCGCCCGCTTCGTCCGCCACCACCAGCCCCTCGTCCTCGAGCTGCTGGAGCGCCGGGTAGACCGATCCGGGGCTGGGCCGCCACACGCCGCGGCTGCGCTCCTCGATGTCCTGGATCAGCTGGTAGCCGTTCTGCGGCCCTTCATGGAGGAGGGCGAGCAGGGCCGCCCTGACGTCACCCCTGCGGACCCTCGGCGGGGGCGTCTCCCACCCCGGCCCCGCGCCGGGCGGTGGCGGTGGCGGTGGCGGTGGACCGGGTGGGAAGGCGCCGGGCCCGGGTGTCCCTGGTGGGGGCACGGGCGGCGGCGCATCCCAGAAGTCGTTCTCGCGCATACTGCCTCCAACCTATCGAGATATCGTGACGATATATCTAGATAGTTGGCATGAGCAAGGGTATGTCCGGAAGGCCGGAGCAAGTTAGCGAGCGTTAACGGAGGCCTCGATCGCGGACCTCGCCATCGCGTGCAGCAGCGGCCGCATGTCCTGCGCGGGCAGCTCGCCGGCGCTGTGCGGCGTCGAGTTGAGCAGCCCGAAGACGGCATGCGTCGCGGCGCGCAGGCGCGCGGCCGGGCAGGCGGGGTGCAGCTCGGCCAGCACGGTCACCCACTCCTCGACGTACAGGCGCTGCAGCCGCCTGATCTGCCGGCGCGCCGGCTCGGGCACGTTGCCCAGCTCCCTGTCGTGCACGGTGATCAGGGCCGGCTGTTCGATCGCGAACGTGATCTGCACGTTGAGCAGCGCGTCCAGCGTCTCCGCAGGGCCGGGGGAGGAGGTGGCGACCGCGACGGCCGACTCGCGCAGCCGCGAGCTGACGTCGAGCAGCATCTCCGACAGCAGCGCGTCCTTGCCGCTGAAGTGCCGGTAGAGCGCGGGCCCCGAGATGCCGACCGCGCCCCCGATGTCCTCGATCGAGACCCCGTGGAAGCCGCGGGCGGCGAACAGCCGGGCCGCCGCCTCCAGGATCTCCGCGCGCCGGTTGCCGCGATTGCGGGTAGGTGGAGAGACGGTGCTCACGTCTCACATGCTAGACGATTACGTTAATGATGACTAACATCCGAGCCATGGGAGGGGACTCATGAACGAGTGGCCGGTGCTGAAGTCGGCGGCCGAGCCCGGCGCGGAGGCGTACAAACGACATGCCGAGCACAACGAGCGGCTCGCCGCCGAGTTGCTCGAACGGCTCGCGGCGGCGGCGCTCGGCGGCCCCGAGCGGTCGCGGCGGCGCCACGTCGAGCGAGGCAAGCTGCTGCCGCGCGACCGCGTCGACGGCCTGCTCGACCCCGGCTCCCGTTTCCTGGAGCTGTCGCCCCTGGCCGCGGGCGGTCTCTACGACGACCAGGCCCCCGCGGCGGGCATCATCACCGGCGTCGGCAGGGTCTCCGGGCGCGAGTGCGTGATCGTCGCCAACGACGCCACCGTCAAGGGCGGCACCTACTACCCGGTCACCGTCAAGAAGCACCTGCGCGCGCAGGAGGTGGCGCTGCACAACCGCCTGCCCTGCGTCTACCTCGTCGACTCCGGCGGGGCGTTCCTGCCCAGGCAGGACGAGGTGTTCCCCGACCGCGAGCATTTCGGGCGCATCTTCTACAACCAGGCCACGATGTCCGCCCGTGGCATCCCGCAGATCGCCGCCGTGCTCGGCTCGTGCACGGCCGGCGGCGCCTACGTGCCCGCGATGAGCGACGAGGCGGTCATCGTCCGCGGCCAGGGCACGATCTTCCTGGGCGGCCCGCCCCTGGTGAAGGCGGCCACCGGTGAGGAGGTCACGGCCGAGGAGCTCGGCGGCGGCGACCTGCACGCCCGCGTCAGCGGCGTCACCGACCACCTCGCCGAGGACGACGCGCACGCGCTGGCCATCGTCCGCGACATCGTCTCCACGCTGGCGCCGCGCGCCGAGCGGCCGTGGACGACGATCAAACCGGAGCCACCCCGGTACGACCCGCGCGACCTGTACGGCATCGTTCCCGCCGACACCCGCCAGCCCTACGACGTGCGCGAGGTGATCGCCAGGATCGTCGACGGGTCGCGTTTCCTGGAGTTCAAGGCCGAGTACGGCTCGACACTCGTCACGGGGTTCGCCCACCTCCACGGGCATCCGGTGGGCATCGTGGCCAACAACGGCATCCTGTTCGGCGAGTCCGCCATGAAGGGCGCCCACTTCATCGAGCTGTGCGACCAGCGGCGCATCCCCCTGGTCTTCCTCCAGAACATCAGCGGCTTCATGGTCGGCAAGGCGTACGAAGCGGGCGGCATCGCCAAGCACGGGGCCAAGATGGTCACGGCCGTCTCGTGCGCGCGGGTGCCCAAGTTCACCGTGGTGATCGGCGGGTCGTTCGGGGCGGGCAACTACGCCATGGCCGGACGGGCGTACTCACCCAGGTTCCTGTGGATGTGGCCGAACGCCCGCATCTCGGTCATGGGCGGCGAGCAGGCCGCGAACGTGCTCACCACCGTGGGCGACGCCGACCCCGACGCGATCAGGGCCCAGTACGAGCACCAGGGCAACCCGTACTACTCCACGGCCAGGCTCTGGGACGACGGCGTGATCGACCCGGTCGACACGCGCACGGTCCTGGGCCTGGCGCTGTCCGCGGCGGCCAACGCGCCGCTCGAGCCCGCCGGTTACGGCGTCTTCAGGATGTGAGCGAGGTGAAGGAAACCGTGCGAAGCACCGGGCGGCAGGCGAGTTCCCCGCGCGGAGAAGGCGTGCGAAACACCGAGCCGCCGGAGGGCATGCGGAGGGCTAACCGCCCGCAAGGGGGCTTCACGAGCGTGCTGATCGCCAACAGGGGCGAGATCGCCGTGCGGATCGCCCGCACGCTGCGCGGGCTCGGCATCACGTCGGTCGCCGTGTACGCGCCGTCCGACGCGGGGGCCAAGCACACCCTCGAAGCAGACATCGCCCTTGAGGTGCCGACATATCTGGATATTGAGGCCATCGTCGCAGCGGCTCGCGATTCGGGGGCGCAAGCCGTACATCCCGGTTATGGGTTTCTCGCGGAGAACGCCGCGTTCGCGCGGCGCTGCGCCGAGGCCGGGCTCGTGTTCGTCGGCCCGCCCGCCGACGCCGTCGACGCGATGGGCGACAAGATCCGGGCCAAGGCCACGGTGGCGGCCGCGGGCGTGCCCGTGGTGCCCGGCCGGGCCGAGCCCTCCTCCCTGGAGGACTGGAACGACTTCCCCGCCCTGATCAAGCCGTCCGCGGGCGGCGGCGGCAAGGGCATGGTCCTCGTACGGTCGGCGGCCGAGCTGCCTGAGGCGATCGCGTCGGCCCGGCGTACGGCACTGGCGGCCTTCGGCGACGGCACGCTGCTGATCGAGCGCTACGTCGAGAACCCGCGGCACATCGAGATCCAGATCATGGCCGACACGCACGGAAACGTTGTGCACCTGGGCGAGCGCGAGTGCAGCCTCCAGCGCAGGCACCAGAAGATCATCGAAGAGGCGCCCTCGCCCTTCGTCGGCCCGGAGACGCGCGCCCGCATGGGAGCGGCCGCGGCGGAAGCCGCGCGCGCGGTCGGCTACGTCGGGGCGGGCACGGTCGAGTTCATCGTGGACGGCACCACCGGGGCCTACCACTTCATGGAGATGAACACCCGTCTCCAGGTCGAGCACCCGGTGACCGAGCTGGTCACCGGGCTGGACCTGGTCGAGCTGCAGCTGCGGGTGGCGGCGGGCGAGCTCCTGCCGTTCGGACAGGACGACGTACGGCTCACCGGCCACGCCGTCGAGGCGCGCGTCTACGCCGAGGACCCGGCCCGCGGCTTCCTGCCCAGCGGCGGCCGCGTCCTGGCGCTCCGCGAACCCGGCGACCCGGCTCCCGGCGAGACCGCGACGGCGTCGCCACGCGGCGGGGCGGTCGTGCGGGTCGACTCGGGGCTGGTCGAAGGAGCGGCCGTGGGCACCGCGTTCGACCCGATGTTGTCCAAGGTCATCGCCTGGGCCCCCGACCGGGCGACGGCGCTGGCCGTGCTCGACCGGGCGCTCGCCAGGACGGCCGTGCTCGGCGTGGTCACCAACATCCCGTTCCTGCGCGCGCTCGCCGCCCACCCGGCCGTCACGGCCGGCGAACTGGACACCGGCCTGGTCGAGCGCGTGCTCCCCGACCTCGTCCCCGCCACGCGGGTGCCCGACGAGGTGCTCGCCGCGGCCGGGCTCGTCTTCCACGCCATGCCCCAGGGCGACGACCCGTGGGACATCACGGACGGGTGGCGGGCCGGCGAACCGGCGTGGACGACCTGGCGGCTGGAGTCGCGGGACGGTGTGCACGCGGTCCAGGTCCGCGGGCTGCCTCGCGAATCGGCCGAAGTCCGGATCGACGGTGACGCGGTGCCGGCGCGCATCCGGATCGACGAGACGCCGGCCGGCGCCCTCCCCGGGCTTTCCGGCGGCGCGCGGCTGCACGTCACCGTCGGCGGCCGTACCGAGCGTTATCTCTGCGCGCGCGACGCCGACACGCTCTGGCTCGGCAGGGACGGCGCCTCATGGGCGCTCACCCGGCACCTCATCGGCGACCCGGGAGACCGTCCGGGCGCCACGGCGGCCGGCGACGGCGCGGTGCGCAGCCCCATGCCCGGCACCGTGCTGGTGGTCAAGGCCCAGCCCGGCGAGCGGGTCAGCGAGGGCCAGCCGCTGCTCATCGTGGAGGCCATGAAGATGGAGCACACGGTCACCGCCCCGCACGACGGCACCGTGTCCGAGCTGGCCGTGCAGGCGGGCCAGCCGGTCGACATGGACGCCGTCCTCGCCGTGGTCCGCCGCGAACCCGAGGTCAGTGATGGAGCGGCGGCATCAGGGGCGAGCGAACGCGCCGAACGGAGTGAGGCCATGGACCGTGAGGGAGCGCCGTCGTCTGGAGGAGTGGCGGGAGCGCAGCGACCAGAGCGGGGGAAGGCGACGGCATCAGGGGCGAGCGAGCACGCCGAACGGAGTGAGGCCATGGACCGTGAGGGAGCGCCGTCGTCTGGAGGAGTGGCGGGAGCGCAGCGACCAGAGCGGGGGAAGGCGACGGCATCAGGGGCGAGCGAGCACGCCGAACAGAGTGAGGCCATGGACAGGGAGGCGTGATGCCGTACCCGATGGAAGGTCTTCCGCACCAGGTCACGATCTACGAGGTCGGTCCCCGCGACGGGCTGCAGAACGAGTCCGCCGTCGTGCCCGTCGAGGTCAAGGCCGAGTTCATCCACCGTCTCGCCGACGCGGGGCACAAGGTGATCGAGGCGACCAGTTTCGTGCACCCGGACTGGGTGCCGCAGCTGGCCGACGCCGGGGAACTGCTCTCCAGGCTGCACAGGAAGCCGGGAGTGCGCTATCCCGTGCTGGTCCCCAACCTGCGCGGCCTCGACCGGGCGCTCGAACTCCAGGTCGGCGAGATCGCCGTCTTCGCCAGCGCCACCGAGACGTTCGCCGCGAAAAACCTCAACCGCAGCCTGGAGAGCCAGTTCGACATGTTCGAGCCGGTCGTGGCCCGGGCACTCGACAACGGGTTGAAGGTGCGCGCCTACGTGTCGATGTGCTTCGGCGACCCCTGGGAAGGGCCGACGCCGGTCAAGCAGGTGGTCGCGGTCGGGGAGCGGCTGCTCGGGCTCGGCTGCCACGAGCTGTCGCTCGGCGACACCATCGGCGTCGGCACGCCCGGCCACGTCACCGCCCTGATCAACGCCTTCCGCACGCCCGAGCGGCTCGCCGTGCACTTCCACGACACGTACGGGCAGGCGCTCAGCAACACCCTCGCCGCGCTCGAAGCCGGCGTGACCACCGTCGACGCCTCGACCGGAGGCATCGGCGGCTGCCCCTACGCCGGGTCCGCCACCGGCAACCTCGCCACCGAAGACCTCGTGTGGATGTTGCAGGGACTCGGCATCGAGACAGGGCTCGACCTGGGCAAGCTCGTGTCCACCAGCGTCTGGCTGGCGGAGCTGCTCGGCCGGCCCAGCCCATCCCGCGTCGTACAGGCGCTTTCGAAAGGGTGACCATGCTCAAGGACGAGTACGAAGAGCTCCGCAAAACCGTCGAGGCGTTCGCGCGCGACGTGGTCGCGCCGGTGATCGGCGACTACTACGAGCGCGAGGAGTTCCCGTACGACATCGTGCGGCAGATGGGCGCCATGGGGCTGTTCGGACTGCCGTTCCCGGAGGAGTACGCCGGCATGGGCGGCGACTACTTCGCGCTCTGCGTGGCGCTGGAGGAGCTGGCCCGCGTCGACTCCAGCGTGGCCATCACCCTGGAGGCCGCGGTGTCGCTGGGAGCCATGCCGATCTTCAGGTTCGGCACCGAGGAACAGCGCGAGACCTGGCTGCCCAGGCTGGCCGCCGGCGAGATGCTGGGAGCGTTCGGCCTGACCGAGCCCGGCGGCGGCACCGACGTGCCCGGCGGCATGCGCACCACGGCCGTGCTCGACGGAGGCGCGTGGGTGATCAACGGGACGAAGGCGTTCATCACCAACGCCGGCACCGACATCACCGGTGTCGTCGGCGTGGCCGCGCTCACCGGCGAGCGGGAGATCTCCACGATCCTGGTGCCGAGCGGCACGCCCGGGTTCACGGTGTCGAAGAAGTACTCCAAGGTCGGCTGGAACGCCTCCGACACGCGCGAGCTGTCGTTCACCGACTGCCGTGTCCCCGCAGCCAACCTGCTCGGCGAGCGCGGCCGTGGCTACGCCCAGTTCCTGCAGACGCTCGACGAGGGCCGCATCGCGATCGCAGCGCTCAGCGTCGGGCTGGCGCAGGGGTGCGTCGACGAGTGCCTGAAGTACGTCAGGGACAGGAAGGCGTTCGGCCACCCGATCGGCCACTACCAGGCCATCCAGTTCAAGATCGCCGACATGGAGGTCCGCGCGCACACCGCCCGCCTGGCCTACCACCACGCCGCCGAGAAGATGCTGGCCGGTGAGCCGTTCAAGAAGGAGGCCGCGATCGCCAAGCTGGTCTCGTCCAACGCGGCCATGGACAACGCGCGCGACGCGACGCAGATCTTCGGCGGGTACGGGTTCATGAACGAGTTCCCCGTCGGGCGGTTCTACCGCGACGCCAAGATCCTGGAGATCGGGGAGGGCACCAGCGAGGTGCAGCGCATGCTCATCGCCCGCCAGCTGGGACTGAGCGATCTCTGAGGTTTGCGTCAGGAACGTGCGACGATCTAGTGTCGTCAGTCATGACGGCTGACGATCTTCTGATCAGAAGGGCGGAGAAGGCCGACGCGGACGCGGTGTTCGCGCTGGCGCGTGAGTTCGGCCTGACCTTCAGGCCCGAGCGCGAGGCCTTCGACTCCGCGCTGCCCGAGCTGCTGGCGAACAAGGACGCCCTGCTGCTCGCGGCCGTCGTGAACGGGCGGGTCCAGGGCTATCTGCTGGGGTTCGTGCACCTCACGCTGTTCGCCAACGGGCCCGTGGCCTGGGTCGAGGAGGCCATGGTCGGGTCCGGTTCGCGCCGGCAGGGCATCGGGCGGGCGCTGCTGGAGGAGTTCGAGAAGTGGGCCCGCTCGCGCGAGGCGGGCTACGTGGCGATGGCGACCCGGCGGGCGCCGGAGTTCTACCACGCGCTCGGCTACGAAGCATCGGCCACCTTCTTCCGCAAGGTCCTGCGCTGAGCCCGGGCTTCCGCGAGGTCCTGAGCCGCGTCCGCAAGATTCTGCGCTGAGCCCGGTACGACGTCACCCTCGGGCGCGTTCTGTCGGCGCCGGATGGCATCCTTGGGGACGTGAGCATCCACGCCGTGAGCCCCTTGTTCGTCGGGCGTGCCCGTGAGCTCGCCGCTCTCGGCGACGCGCTGGTCAGGGCGCGGGCCGGGGCGTCGGCCACGGTGCTCGTCGGCGGCGAGGCCGGCGTCGGCAAGACGCGGCTGATCAACGAGTTCACCGGCCGGGCCGGCGACGCCCTGGTGCTCGTCGGCGGGTGCCTGGAGCTGGGCACGGAGGGTCTGCCGTTCGCGCCGTTCACGGCCGTGCTGCGCGGGCTCGTGCGCGAGCTGGGCCGTGACGGGGTCGCGGCGCTCGTCCCCGGCGGCACCACGCGCGGGCTGGCGCGGCTGCTGCCGGAGTTCGGCGAGCCGGACAGGGACGGGCCAGAGGCCAGGGCGCGCCTGTTCGAGCAGGTGCTCGGCCTGCTCGAACGGCTGGCGGACGAGCGTCCCGTGCTGCTGGTCGTGGAGGACGCGCACTGGGCCGACCGCTCCACCCGTGACCTGCTGTCGTTCCTCGTCCGCTACCAGCGCACCGCGGCCCGGCTGCTCATCGTCGTCTCCTACCGCGCCGACGAGCTGCACCGCACCCACCCGCTGCGCCCTCTCGTCGCCGAGCTGAGCAGGGTCGAGTGGGTGAGCCGGATCGAGCTGCGCAGGCTCACCCGCAAGGAGGCCGTCGAGCAGGCGGCCGGCATCCTCGACCGCGCGCCGTCCGCCGCCGACATGGATGTGATCTACGCGCGCAGCGAGGGAAACCCGCTGTTCGTCGAGGCGCTGCTGAGCGACGAGAGCGGCGGCCACGCGCTGCCCGAGTCGCTGCGCGACCTCCTGCTGGCCGGCGTCGAGCGGCTGCCCGCCGAGACGCAGGAGCTGCTGCGGGTGGCCAGCGCCGGCGGGCAGCGCATCGAGCACGACCTGCTGAGCGCCGTCGCCGGGCTTGACGAGAGCGCGCTCTCCGGCGCGCTGCGGCCGGCGGTGGCGGGCAACGTCCTGGTCGTCGACGGCGAGGGCTACTCCTTCCGGCACGCGCTCATCCGCGAGGCGCTCCACGACGACCTCCTCCCCGGCGAGCACACCCGCCTGCACACCCGCTACGCCGAGGCGCTGGAGCGTGACCTGTCGATCCTGCCCGCCCCGCGCGGCGCGATCGAGCTGGCCCACCACTGGCACTCCGCCCACGACTCCACGTGGGCACTGGTCAGCGCCTGGCACGCGGCCGCCGCGGCCCGCAAGTCCGCCGCCTACGACGAGCAGCTCAGGATGTTGTCCAGGGTGCTCGAGCTGTGGGACCAGGTGCCCGACGCGGCCGAGCGCATCGGCGCCGTCCGGGTCCGCGTGCTGCGGCAGACGGCCACGGTCGCCCACCTGGCCGGCGAATACGAGCGCAGCATCGCCCTGGCCGGCGCCGCCCTGGCCGAGCTCGACCACGACACCGACCCGATCGACTCGGCCCACGCGCTGCGCCAGCGCGGGCTGACCCGCTACGACCTGGGCCGCCCCGGCTACATCGACGATCTCCGCCAGGCGGCCGCGCTGGTCCCTTCGCACGAGCCCAGCAAGGTGCGCGCCCAGGTCCTGGAGAGTCTTTCGCGCATGCTCCACCGGCCCCAGGACATCCCGGAGCGTCTGGCCACCGCCCAGCTCGCCCGGCAGATCGCCCACGAGGTCGGCGACGCCAACGTCGAGGCCCACGCGCTGATCGACTACGCCTGGGCCCGCTGGGGCTACTCCGAGATCGAGGACCAGCTCGGGGCCTTCGGGGAGGCCCGCCGCATCGCCTCGGGCGGAGGGGCGTACAACGCGCTGATGCGCTGCGCGATCTCCGAGTCCGACGCGCTGGAGGGCGCGGGCCGGCACGAGCGGGCCGCGCAGGTCGCCCGCGAGGGCGTGGCCGAAGCCGGCCACTACGGCCTGGCCCGCACGTCCGGCACGTTCCTGTCGATCAATCTGGCCGAGCCGCTGGTGTCGCTCGGGCGGTGGGACGAAGCGCTGCAAGTGATCGAACACGCGCTCGACCTCTCGCCGCCCGCCCCCTACCGCGCCAGCCTGCAGGGATTCGCCGCCGACATCGCGCTGGCGCGGGGCGACCACGACCGGGCCGAGACGCTGCTGGGCTCGGTGCGGAGGGTGCTGTCACGCGGGGTCCACCGCGACCAGGTGCTGCTTCCTCATCTGCGCAGGGAGATAGGGCTGCTCGAGGCGCGCGGGCGGATCGAGGAGGCGGTGGAGACGGCGGGGCGAGCGCTGGAGGAGCGCGACCTGCTGGCCAGCCCGCGATATTCGTGGCCGGTGCTGGTGGCCTTCGCCCGGCTCTCCGCCTCCGTCGCGGCGCCCGTTCCCGCCGGGGGTTCCGGCGCGCCGGTGCGGCCCGGGGCGCCCTTACTGCCGCGGCTTCGTGCGCTGGCGCAGGAGCTCGAGGTCGCCGGGGCACTTCAGCAGGCGCACCGGCTCACGTTCACCGCGCTGACCGGCCCTCACTTCCCGTCCGCCGCGACGGTGCCCGCCGGGGAGCAGCGGCTCACGACCGGCGCGGACGGGGACGCGCCGACGTCCATGGCGCCGCTGGGCAAGGGGACGGTGCCGGACGAGGAGGCGGTGTCGGCTGCCGCGATGCCGGTGGAGGTCGCCGCCGGCCCGGCCGCCTGGAGGCTCAAGGCGTGGGACGCGGCGGTGCGGGCGTGGGCCGGGCTGCGGCAGCCGTACGCCGAGGCCTGGTGTCTGATGAGCGCGGCCCAGGCCGCGCTCGCGTGCGGCGACCGGCAGGAGGCCGCGGCGAGGCTGGCACGATCGAGGGAGCTCGCCGAGCGGCTCGGCGCCGGGCCGCTGACGGAGCAGATCGACGTCTTCGGCCGCAGATCCAGGCTCGCGGGGCCGGACGCGGCGGGCGAAGGAAACCCGTTGGGGCTGACGGCTCGCGAGCTGGAGGTGCTCCAGGAGGTGACCAACGGCCGCAGCAACAGGGAGATCGCGCAGGAACTGTTCATCTCGGTCAAGACGGTGAGCGTGCACGTTTCCAACATCCTGGCCAAGCTCGGCGTCGCCACCCGGGGCGAGGCCGCGGCCACGGCCCACCGCCTCCGCCTCTTCGACATTCCGACGTGAGTGGGGCCACGTGCCACGGGTTCGGCGAAGGAGCCTGACCGGTCGGCGAGGGCCGTGCCACCGGTTGCGACGGGCGTTCGCCGGTGGCAGGCAGGGGTGTGGTCAGCCGGTCAGCTGGGCCTCGAGGCGGTAGCCGTCCACGGTGACGTACACCTGGTCACCGGGCCGGGCGTTCAAGCGCATGAGCACCGGCTGCAGGGAGTCGAAGACCGGCTGGTGGCCCTGCCACACCAGCACGATGGCGTTGTCGCCGGGGCCCGTCACCGACAGCAGCGTGCCGGGGCGCATGCCGAGCTGGGCCGCGTACCCCTCAGGCACCGGCACCGGGCCGCCCCTGAGGTGTTCCGGAGTGACCTCGATGCGCTGCCAGCGGCGCGGGTCGGAGGACGGGCCCGGCAGGGGCGGGGGCGGCGTGGACGGGGCGCCCGCCAGGCCGCCGGGCAACTTCCCTGAGCGGCTTCCCGACAGGGCCGACAACGTGGCCAGGGCGGCGGAAGGGTCGATGGAGCCGGCGTTCACCGTCGGGATGGGCTGGCCGCCCCGGTGGTGGCCGTTGGCGCCGGGCGTGCGGCGGGGGAGGGGCTGGGCGGGCGCCTGCGCCGCGGCCGGGTCGGGGACCGCCTCAGAGGGGAGGGCGTCGAGCCAGGCCTTGGCCGAGTGGGCGCGGATGCCCAGCTCGGCCATCAGCTCCACGACGTCGGCGTCGGGCGGGCTGGAGGCCAGGAGCTGCCGCGTACGGCTCTGGAGACCCTGGATGTCGCCCACCACCAGCCAGCCATCCTGGAAACGGCGGTCGGGCATGAGCGTCACGAGCACGCGCCAGAGCGGGGTGCGCAGCGACGGGACGGTCACCGGGTGGGCCGGGTCGGCGCCGATGAGCTGGTCCTCGGTGGCCGCCGCGCCGAGCCACTCGGTCAGCCGGAACATGTGGCCGGTGACGGGCGCGGACTCGGAGGAGCGCAGCCAGTGCAGGACGCGTTCTTCCGCGGTGCGCTGGGCCTGCGAGAGGGCGTCCCTGTCGACCAGGAGCTTGTGGGCGAGCGTACGCAGGCTGACCGGGTCCTCGGCGAACAGCCGGTGCACGGCCACCGCCAGCTCCATCTTGTCCAGGCTGCGGAACAGGCTGTCCACGACCCGCACCATCGCATGGTCGGTGTCGGACGGCGGCGCGCCGGGAACAGGCGCCGCGTAGGCGGGCGCGCCTTTGGCGCCGTCAGGGCCGGGGACGGCGGGCATCGAGCCGGTGTGGGGAGCGGAGCCGGGGACGGCGGGCATCGAGCCGGTGTGCGGGCCGGAGCTGGGGACCGGGGGCATCGAGCCGGTGTGCGGGCCGGAGCCGCGGACGGCGGGCATCGAGCCTGTTTGGGGACCGGAGCCGGGCGTGCCGGGGAGCGAGCCGGTGTCCTGGCGCCCGGGCGCCGCGCCTCCGGGACGCTGCGGAAGGCGTTCGGACTGGCCGCCGGGGGCCGGGCGCTGGGGAAGGCCCTCGCCCGCCGGGCCCTGGCGCGGGCCGCCGCCCGGAGGCTGGGCCGGGAGCGACCCTGTCTGGCGGCCTTCCGGTTGCGCGGGGAAGGAGCCGCTCTGCGGGCCGGCCGGGCGGTCGGACGGCTGGGCGGGAAAGGAGCCCGTCTGGCTCTGCCGGCCGCTCTCCGGCTGCGCGGCGAACGACCCTGTCTGGCGGCCCTCCGCCGGCGAAGGCGACGACCCCGGCTGGCGGCCTTCCGGCTGCCCGGGAAGCGGGCCGGTCTGGCGGCCTTCCTGTTGGGCCGGGAAGGAACCGCTCTGCGGGCCGGGCCCGCGATCCGGCGGCTGGGCGGCGAAGGTGCCCGTCTGCGGCTGGGAGTGCCCCTCGGCCGGGCCGGCGAACGGCCCTGTGGACGGCGGCTGCGCGCCGGCGTCAGGTTTGGAGAGGCTCTGGGCGACGAACATCCCGGTCTGAGGGGGTGCCGGGGGAGCGGCGCTCTCCTGCGGGCCGGGCTGCGCGCCGGCAGGCTGGGAGCCCGCGGGCTGAGGCGGGCCGGACTGGCCGGCCCCCGGCTGCTGAGGTGCGCCGGACCGCGCAGCCGCAGCCTGCGGTGCTCCGGGCTGAGGGCCTGCGGGTTGTGGCGCTCCGGGCTGAGGGCCTGCGGGTTGTGGTGCTCCGGGCTGGGCGCCTGCGGGTTGTGGTGTGCCGCCGGGCTGGGCGGCGGCCTGGGGCTGGGGTACGTCCTCCGGCTGGGCGGGGAAGGAGCCGGTGCTCCTGGACGAGAGACCGGCGGCCGCGCCGACATGGAGCGGACGGGTCACCTCGGGATGGTTCGCCTGCGCCGCGAGCACCGGCTCGCGCTGGGCCGGGATGCGGCCGAGGATTTCGCGGAAGACCGAACCGACCACCACTTCGGGCGTGGCCGACGGGGTGCTCAGGTCGCTGGGGGACAACCGGCGCAGCCGCTGCCAGCCGCCGAGGCCGGTGATCGCCGTCCGGGTGGCCTCGGGCCAGCCCGGCAGCGCCGGGTCGATGTGGTGGACCGTCAGCGCGGGCAGCAGATCGCACAGCGGCAGGTGATCCCAGCGGGAGGTCGCCAGCCGGGCCAGCCGCTCGCAGATCCAGTCGAGGCCCGCCGTGCCGAGCGCCTTCGACAGCGCCAGGGATGACCACCACCCGGCGGGCAGGCGCGGGTCGCCGAGCGCCTCGGCCACCTGCTGCGGACGGCTCCAGCGCAGCGCAGGGACTAGGTCGCTCAGGCAGATCGATGACTCGACATCCATCGGCGGACCTTATCCTCCCCAGTGAGCCGCATGGTGCTGCCCGTAATGATGTGGCTATTGGTGCAGCCTACGCGGCAAGCTATCAATCAGTGTGAATAGGGTAAAGACGGTTCAGATCCAAACCGTACCGTGGTCGGCCGCCCACGTGGGCCACACATTCGGCCCCCGCGCGGCAACCGGCCTCCAGAGCGGCCCCTTCCCCGGCACCGTGTAAAGCCGCCGCGAGGAAGCCCGCGGCGAACGCGTCACCTGCCCCGGTCGAGTCGACGACCTCGGCGGGAACGCCCGCCGCCGTCGCGACCACTGCACCGTCCACGGCGGCCAGCGCCCCCTCCGCTCCCAGCTTCACGACCGCTGTGCCGTACGCCTCACTCAAGAGTACGGCGGCACGCTCCGCCGTTGGGGCACCACTGAGAATCAGGGCCTCGTCAAGATTCGGGATGATCAGGCTGGCAGCGGCGGTTTCCTGGATGAACCGTTCGACGCCGAAGTCGCGCAGCGGCCCTGTGGAGGCCGGGTCGATGCTGATCGCGACGCCTCTGGCCGCCGCCTCCGCCATGGCGCGCCTGGCCAGCCGCAGCCCGCCCTCGGCGAAGAGGATGTATCCCGACAGATGGAGCCGGCCGACGCCGTCGAGCAGGGCGGGGTCCCAGTCGGCGTCCGAGATCAGGCCCCCGGCGCCGCGGTTGGTGAGCATCGAGCGCTCACCGCTCTTGTCCACCATCGCGATCACGACCGCGGTCGGGTGTTCGGAGTCCACGGAGAAGTGGGGGCGTACGCCTGTCTTGACGAGCTCGGTCGTGTGCCACTCGCTGCTGTCGTACCCCAGCTTGGCCAGCAGCCGCACATCGGCGCCCAGGCAGGCGGCCCAGGCGGCGGTGTTCGCGCCGGAACCTCCGGGACGGAGCACGATGTCGGCGGCCGTGTCGGTGCCCGTCATGACCGGTGAACCATGCAACGCCACGACATCGGTGACGACGTCGCCGATGACCAGGAGGGCGTCGTCCATCACGGTCTCGCCCATGCGAGGGCGATCTGGGCGGCGAGTGCGGCGTTGCCGCGCACGGCGGCCAGGTTGGCCTCCAGGGAGGCGCCGCCGGTGCCGTCCACGAGATAGCCGAGCAGGAACGGGGTGATGGCCTGCCCCTTGACCCCCTCGCGCTCGGCGGCGGCCAGCGCCTCGGCGAGCACGCGGTCGTGCAGTTCGGGATCGAGCTGGCGGTCCTCGGGCACCGGGTTGGCCACGATCAGCGCGCTCTCCTGGCCGCCGAGAGCGTCCTGGCCGCGCATGATGGCCGCGGCCTCGGCGGGCGACTCGATGCGCCAGTCGATCGGCTGGCCGGAGGAGTGCAGGTAGAAGCCGGGGAAGGTGTCCGTACGGTAGCCCGCCACCGTCACGGCCCTGGTCTCCAGGCGCTGGAGCGTCGCGGGCACGTCGAGAATCGACTTCACGCCGGCGCAGACGATGGTGATGCGCGTACGGGCGAGCGTGTCGAGGTCGGCGGACTCGTCCTGGTCCTCGGTCCAGCCCCGGTGCACGCCGCCCAGGCCTCCGGTGGCGAAGATCCGGATCCCGGCGCGGGCGGCGAGGAACGACGTGGCCGACACGGTGGTCGCGCCGCTCGCCTTCAGCGCCGCCGCCACGGGCAGATCCCGCTGTCCCAGCTTGCGCAGGCCGGACTCCGTCGCGACGCGCTCCAGCTCCACCTCGTTGAGCCCGATGCGCGGCACCCCGTCGAGCACGGCGATCGTGGCCGGCACGGCGCCGGCGGCGCGGACGATCCCCTCCAGCTCGCGCGCCACCTCGAGGTTGCGCGGTTGCGGCAGCCCATGGGAGATGATCGTGGACTCCAGCGCCACGACAGGCGCGCCGCCGGCCAGGGCCTCGACGACCTCGCTGGACGGCTGAAGAACGGAGTCGGTGGCGCTGCGCATGGTGAGTTTCATACTCCCTGAGTGATCATGACCGGCATACCCTGAACGGGGTAGTTTACGGTATTTGTTCCAGGCCGAGCGTGGCGCTGCGGCCGTCCATCCGAGGATCACACGAGAAGCGCCACTCCGGCCAGTGAGACGGCGGCGACGACCGCCGTGGCGATGCCTCCGAGCAGCATGACCCGTCCGCCTTTGACCAGTTTTCGCAGGTCGATGCCGGTGCCCAGGCCGAACAGGGCGGCCGCCATCAGCACGCCGGTGATCTGGGGGATCAGGTCCGTCACCGCCGCCGGCACCTGCCCGGTGCTGCGCAGGGCGACCATCACCAGGAACGCCACCACGAACAGCGGCACGACCGGCGGCCGGGACGCGGCGTCCCCGGTGCGGCCGGAGAACAGGGCCACCATAGGGGCGAGGAGAAGCACGCGGCCCAGCTTGACCGTCACGGCGGTGGCCAGGACCCCCGAGGCGGCGCCGATCGCGGCCACCTGGGCGACCTCGTGCACGGCCGCCCCCGTCCACACCGCGAGCTGTGCGGGCGACAGGCCCAGGAGAGAGGCCAGGAGGGGGATCGCGGCGATGGCGGCGGTGCCGTACAGGACGACGACGCCGAGCGCGCCGGCGGCGTCGTCGTCGTCGGAGGCGTCCGTGCTCTCGTGCATGGCGGCGATCGCGGCGGCGCCGCAGATGGACACGCCGGTCGCGACGAGGAGCGACGCGCCGGGCGTGAGGCCGAGCCTGCGCCCGATCCACGGCGTCACCGCGAACGTCACCCCGGTCGCCACCACCATGACGGCGAGCGTCTGCCAGCCGAGCGCGAGCACCTGAGGCAGCGCGATCTGCAGGCCGAGCAGGGCGACCGCGACCCGCAACACCCGCCTGGAGACGAACGCCAGCCCCGGCCTCAACCGTTCGCCGACCCCGGCCACGTTGGCCAGCGCCGCGCCGGAGGCCACCGCGATCACCGCGGGACTGAGCGCCGGCAAGAACCGGTTGGCGGCCAGCGCGAACACCACCGCGAGTGCGGCCACGGCGACACCCGGCCAGGTCGCGGCGAGGAAGGGCGGGCCGGTACGGCGCGTCCGCGCCCAGGCGAGACGGAGAGTTCGGGATCCCGGTGTGGTGGAGCGGCGAGCCCGCGACCCCGCTGTGGCGGTGTCGTGAGCCCGCGGCTGCGGCCCCGATGGGTGGCGGGCGGCAGCGTGCGAGCCGTCGGTGAGGGACATGATCTCAGTGTCCTGAGCGGGTGACACGGCCGGTAGGCGCGAGCTGACTGGGAGCCCATAGCCTGGAGCTATGAGTACACTGCCCGATCTCGACTCCTTGAAGCTGCTGGTCGATGTCGGCGTGCTGGGCAGCCTCGGGCAGGCGGCCAAGGCCGCGGGCATCGCCCAGCCATCGGCGAGCAAGCGCGTCGCCCATCTCGAACGCCGCCTGGGCCTGCCCCTGGTCGAGCGCACACCGCGCGGGTCCACGCTCACCGCCGAGGGCAGGATGGTGGCGGGCTGGGCCGCCCAGGTGCTGGCCGCCGCCGAGGAGCTGATGCGCGCCGTGCAGGCCGTACGGCACGGGGAGGCGGCGCATCTGCGGGTGGCGTCCAGCATGACCGTGGCCGAGTATCTCGTGCCCAGGTGGCTCGGTGAGCTGCAGAACCGGGAGCCGGACGTGCCGGTCGGGCTCGACGTGGTCAACTCCGCCGACGTCGCGGCGCGGGTGCTGGCCGAGGAGGTGGAGCTGGGGTTCGTCGAGGGGCCGAGCGTGCCCGAGGGGCTGGACAGCCGGGTCGTGGGCACCGACAGGCTGGTGGTCGTGGTGGCGCCCGGCCATCCGTGGGCGCGGCGCCGCACGGCGCTGCGGGGCGCGGAGCTGGCCGCGACGCCGCTGGTGGTGCGGGAGCCGGGGTCGGGGACGCGGGAGACGCTGGACGTGGCGTTCAAGGGCCTGCACCAGGCCAGCCCGCGGCTGGAGCTGGGGTCGAACGCGGCGGTCAGGGGAGCCGCCCAGGCGGGAGCGGCGCCCGCGGTGCTCAGCGGGTACGCGGTGGAGTCCGACGTGGCGACCGGGCGGCTGGTGGAGGTGCCGCTGGCGGGGGTGAACCTGGTCAGGAGCCTGCGGGCGGTATGGCGCCGCGGCCGTCCCCTCACCGGCCCTGCCGCGATCCTGCTCGCCATCGCCAGCCGTCCGTGACCGTTCAGGGCGTTGACGGATGGTGTGGTTTGCGCCTTATGGTGCGTTGATGGGCGCTTATGACGTGATCGTAGCCGGCGGCGGGCACAACGGGCTGGTCGCCGCGGCGTACCTGGCCCAGGCGGGACGGCGGGTGCTCGTCCTGGAGCGGTACGGCCACGTGGGCGGCCTGGCGATCTCCACCCGGGCCTTCCCCGGCGTGGACGTGCGCCTGTCGCGCTACTCCTACCTCGTCAGCCTCCTGCCCCGCGAGATCGTCCGCGACCTGGGGCTCGACCTGGAGCTGCGGCGCCGCCGCCACGCCTCCTACACGCCCAGCGGCGGCACGGGCCTGCTCGTCGACAACGAGGACGCGGCACGTACGGCGGCCTCGTTCCGCGCCGTCACCGGAGGCGAGGCCGACCACGAGGCCTGGCGGGACTTCTACGGCATGACCGCGCGGGTCGCCCGCGCCCTCGCCCCCACCCTGCTCGAACCCCTGCGCACGCCGGCCGAGATCGAGCGGCTGGTCGGCGCGCAGGCGTGGCGGGACCTGTTCGCCAGGCCGATCGGCGAGACCGTGGACGAACGTTTCGCCGACGACACCGTGCGCGGCGTCGTGCTCACCGACGCGCTCATCGGGACGTTCGCCGACACCGCCACCGACCTGTCGGCCAACCGGTGCTTCCTCTACCACGTGATCGGCGACGGCACGGGCGACTGGAACGTCCCCGTCGGCGGCATGGGCGCGGTCTCAGGGGCGCTGGAGGCTGCGGCCAGGCGGGCCGGCGCCGAGATCAGGACCGGCGCGGAGGTCATCGGGATCTCGCCGTCCGGCGAGGTCGCGTTCGTGACGGAGGACGGCGAGCACACGGTGAACGGCGGGCACGTGCTGGCCAACCTGCCGCCCGCGGTGCTCGACCGGCTGATGGGCCGGCCGGCGGAGGTGCCCGAGGGAGCGCAGCTGAAGGTCAACATGGTGCTGTCGCGGTTGCCCCGGCTGAAGGACGCGCAGGTGGATCCGCGCGCCGCCTTCAGCGGGACGTTCCACATCAACGAGGGACGCGACCAGCTCGCCAGGGCGTACGCCCAGGCGGCCCGAGGGGAGATCCCGGAGCTGCCGCCCGCCGAGGTCTACTGCCACTCCCTGACCGATCCGTCCATCCTCGGCCCCGAGCTCAGGGGCGGGGCCGAGACGATGACGCTGTTCGGGCTGCACATGCCCGCCCGACTTTTCCGGAAAAATCCGGATCAAGCCCGGAAGCAGGCGCTGGAGGCCACCTTCGCCTCCGTCAACGCCGTCCTGGCAGAACCCCTGGAGGACTGCCTGCTCAAAGCCCCCGACGGCACCCCGTGCGTCGAGGCCAAGACGCCCGTCGACCTCGAGAAGGACGCGGGGCTTCCGGGCGGCCACATCTTCCACACCGACCTGAGCTGGCCGTACGCCGAAGAGGGCGGCTGGGGCGTGGAGACCGAGCACGAGCGCGTTCTCGTGTGCGGCGCGAGCGCCCGCAGGGGCGGCGGCGTGAGCGGGATCGGCGGCCACAACGCCGCCATGGCCCTGCTCGGCCGCTGACCGCCGCTACCCGTCCTCGGAGACCAGCTTGGCGGCCACCTCCAGCGCCACCGCCACCCGCTCCGTCTCCGACAGGTCCGTGTCGACGAGGACGGGCACGTTGCCCAGGATCACCGCGACCACCGCGAGCCGGGCCTCGAACCGCCGCACCGGGCTCGCCTCCGGGGGCGCCAGCAGGGACAACATGCTGATCAGGCCCTGGCGCATGCGCTCGCCGGCCGGCACCTCGCGCATCACCCCCTGGTTCACCTGCGCGAAGTGGAACAACGGCCGCCACTGATCCGCCAGCAACTCCGCGATCCGCCGCAGGATCTCCTTCTTCGACTCGGCGGTCATGGGCTGCTGTCTGGCCCAGGTCACCAGCTCGTCGATCGAGTCGACCAGCCGGTCGACGACGCCGGCGAGGATCGCCTCCTTGGTACGGAAGTGGTAGTAGAGCGCGGGCCTGGTGATCTGCAGCCGCTCGGCGACCTCCTGGAGCGTGGTCTTGTCATATCCCCGCTCGGCGAACAGCTCCAGCGCCACCTGCTGGATCCGCTCTCTCGTGTCCGTCCGCCGTCCAGCCATTCCGCTCCCATCACTTGACCGCCGGCCGCTCCATTGCTTACTTTCGCGTAAGTAATGAATGAGGCCGGACTCGTTGGGAGCAGACTATGGCCGAGAACTTCCCCGTCCCGCGCACCTGCCCGTTCGCACCCCCACCCGCGTACGAACGGATGCGCGAGCAGGCCCCGCTCGTCCGCGCCACGCTGCCCCGCGGTGAGGCGTGGCTGGTCACGCGGCACGCCGAGGCCCGGCAGGTGCTCTCGGGTGCGGGCATCAGCACCAACCCCGCCACCCCCGGCCACCCGAGCGGCGCGCTGAGCACGGAGCCCACGACCCCCGAGCGGGACGCGTTCATGGAGAAGCTCGCCATCGGCCACTTCATCGACCTGGACCCGCCCGAGCACGGCAGGTTCCGCCGGCTGCTCATACCCGAGTTCACCGTCAGGCGGATGAGAGAGCTCCGGCCCGGAATCCAGCACATCGCCGACGAGCTCATCGACGACATGATCGCCGGAGGGCCGGAGGCCGAGCTGGTGGAGGCGTTCGGGCTGGCGCTGCCCTCGCTGGTCATCTGCCGGCTGCTCGGGGTCCCGTACGCCGACCGCGAGTTCTTCCAGTCACGGACCCGCAGGATGATCTCGGCTGCCGTCGGCCAGGAGGCGCGTCACGTCGCGGTGATGGAGATCAGGGGGTTCCTCGACGCGCTGGTCACCAGGGCGGAGGCGGAACCGGAGGACAACCTGCTCGGCCGGCTGGCCGGCACCGGGCGGCTCAGCCACGACGAGATCGTGGGCGTGATGTTCCTGCTGCTCGTCGCCGGCCACGAGACCACCGCCAACATGATCCCGCTCGCCGCGCTCACGCTCCTGCGCCACCCGGCCCAGCTCGCCGCGCTGCGCGCGGACCCGGACCTGTGGCCCACGGCCGTCGACGAACTGCTGCGTTACCTCTCGGTCGTGGACTGGGTGGCGTTCGACCGCGTGGCCACCGAGGACCAGGACATCGGCGGGCAGCTCGTCAGGAAGGGCGAGGGCATCTTCGTGCTCGGAGCCTCCGCCAACCGGGACGAGCGGGCGTTCGAACGGCCGGACGAGTTCGACATCGGCCGCTCCGCCAGACACCACGTGGCCTTCGGCTACGGGGTGCACCAGTGCCTCGGCCAGAACCTGGCCAGGGCAGAGCTGGAGATCGCGCTGCGCACGTTGTTCGAGCGGCTGCCCGGGCTGCGGGTCGCGGTGGCGGACGAGGACGTGCCCCTCAAGCACGAGAGCCCCATCCTCGGGCTCAAGGCGTTGCCCGTCGCGTGGTGATCCACGGAAAAGAACCGAGGGCGTTCATCACCTTTTCATGATGAACCTCTAGCGTTTGCAGCATGAGTGAGCCCGCACGGTTGCTGGTGGTGGACGACGAGCCCGCGTTGCGCGAGGCGCTGCAGTCGAGCCTCGAGTTCGAGGGCTACAAGGTCGTCACGGCCGGCGACGGGCACGCGGCGCTGGAGGCCCTGGCGAGCGACTCGTTCGACGGGGTGCTGCTCGACGTCATGATGCCGCGCCTCGACGGGCTGACCGCGTGTCGCCGGCTGCGGGCGTCCGGCAACCACATCCCCGTCCTCATGCTGACGGCCCGCGACGCGGTCGGCGACCGGGTCTCCGGGCTCGACGCGGGCGCCGACGACTACCTCGTCAAGCCGTTCGAGCTGGACGAGCTGCTGGCCAGGGTGCGCGCGCTGCTGCGGCGCGGCGCGCTCAGCGCCGGCCCGGCCGAGACCGGCGACGCGCTCACGTACGACGACCTGCGCATGGACCCGGCCACCAGGGAGGTCACCCGCGGCGAGCGCAGGCTCGACCTGACCAGGACCGAATACCTGCTGATGGAGCTGTTCCTCGCGCACCCGCGCCAGGTGCTGACCAGGGACCAGATCCTGAGCGAGGTGTGGGGATTCGACTTCGAGCCGACCTCCAACTCGCTCGACGTCTATGTGATGTACCTGCGGCGCAAGACCGAGGCCGGGGGAGAGCCGCGCGTGATCCACACGGTGCGCGGCGTGGGCTACGTCCTGAGAGCGGCGCCGTGAGACGAGGGAGCCTGAGGTCCCGCCTCACCCTCCTCGTCACGGTGGCCGTGGCGCTGGCCATCACGGTGTGCGCGGGAATGTCGTGGTTCATCGTCCAGAACCAGCTGATCAGGCAGCTCGACCAGACCATCCAGGACCCGGAGGAGTCGGGCGACAGGGACTTTCTCCTCAGCCACTGCTCCCCCCAGGGCTCCTCCGACGAGTACGCCGGCATGGCGATGTTGCTGCGCGCCGACGGCAGCACGTGCTCGCTCGGCGCGCCCATCGTGTGGACGGAGGAGGATCTGGCCCTGGCGGACCACCGCCGCGAGCCGATCTGCCGTGACGGTGTGACCCGTGACGGCAAGCCGGTCCGCGTGGTGATCTCGAACTTCTCCCCTGGCACCGCCGTCCTGGAGGCGGCACCGCTCTACCACACCAGGCGTACGCTGCGGAACACCGCGTTCGCACTGGCGGCCGTCGCGGCCCTGGGCGTGTTCGGCGCCGCGTGGGCGGGCCTGGCCATCTCGCGCGCCGGGCTGCGCCCGGTCGGAGACCTCACCAAGGCGGTCGAGCACATCGCCCAGACCGAGGACCTCGGCACTCGCATCCCCGTCAAGGGCAACGACGAGATCGCCCGCCTGAGCTCGTCCTTCAACGCCATGACCGCGGCGCTGGCCGGCTCCCGCGAGCGCCAGCAGCAGCTCGTCGCCGACGCCGGCCACGAGCTGCGCACCCCCCTCACCACCCTGCGCACCAACATCGACCTGCTGCTGCGCAGCGAGCAGACCGGCCGCAGCCTCGACCCCGGCGCCAAGGAGCGCCTGCTGGTCAACGTGAAGGCGCAGTTCGCCGAGCTGTCCACGCTCGTCGGCGACCTGCTCCAGCTGGCCAGAGGCGACGCCGACCACGAGCCGCACGTCGAGCTGGCCTTCCACGAGGTCGTCACCGCCGCCGTGGAACGCGCCCGGCTGCGCGGCGCCGAGGTCGTCACCGACCTGAGCCCGTGGTACGTCGTCGGCGCCGCCGCCTCCTTGGAACGTGCCGTGCTCAACCTCATTGACAACGCCGCCAAGTTCAGTCCAGGAGGCCAGGTCGAGGTGAGGTTGCGCGGCGGCCGGCTGACCGTGCGCGACCACGGCCCTGGGTTGCCCGAGGAGGACCTGCCGTACGTGTTCGAGCGCTTCTGGCGCTCGCCGTCGGCGCGCGGGCTGCCCGGGTCGGGGCTGGGCCTGGCGATCGTGGCGCAGGCGGTCGCGGAGGCGGGAGGGTCGGTACGCCTGGAGAACGCGGGTGGCGGCGGGGCGATCGCGACCATGGACCTGCCGGGAACTCCCGATCCGCGGCCGGCAACAAGACCGTATGACGGGCGAAATGATGACCGGGAGAATACGTCTGGCTAATTTATTCGGATAGGTCCGAATTTATGCCGCCAATAGCCCGCTGACCAGGGGAAACTTTCTTCGGTTACATTTCATGGCCGACGCCCGGCAATGTATTCTCGTGGCAAACGAACGGGACCGGAGATCTATTACATCCCCGGTCCCTACCTCCAAAGGTAGGGGAGATCGAGTTGAGCTACAAGGACGCGGCTGTCAAACTCGCTAATGAGTTGGCCACTGAGTTCGTCAACATCCGGGCGGATCGCATGGAATTGGGACAGCAGCTCACCGAGCGCGTCAACGGCGTGGGCTCCCGCGTCAAGGTCGTCGATGCCAAGGTCACCACCCTCGACGCCAAGGTCGACACCCTGGACAGCAAGGTCGACGCTCTGGACGGCAGGGTGGGGTCGGTGGAGACGAAGGTCGACGCCCTGGACGGCAAGGTCGACGCTCTGGACGGCAGGGTGGGGTCGGTGGAGACGAAGGTCGACGCCCTGGACGGCAAGGTCGACGCTCTGGACGGCAGGGTGGGGTCGGTGGAGACGAAGGTCGACGCCCTGGACGG